>NZ_SHLD01000001.1:3633571-4844761 GCF_004217615.1 Micromonospora kangleipakensis
CTCCACACGAGGAGCCTTCCGCCGCGGTCCCACCGGGCGACGCCACAGCTCGTGCCGATGGACGCGTGCGCCAGGAAGGGCCGGCTGTACCGTGCCGCCACCCGACGGGTGGGTGCGGTGACGCCGATGTCCTCCGCTAGAACCGGGATGTCGTCGTGCGGGCCGCGCAGCAGGAAGGCGGTCACGTCGGACTCGTCCGGCAGCGTGTCCCGCTCGTCCCACTCGGTCGCGTCGCGGAGTTGCTCTGCGGCGCGCGCGACCTGGAACTCGTCCGGGCCCACCACACCGAGGAAGGACCCGTCCCGGACCAGCTGCAGCTCAGCGCGCCCGGAAAGCACGTCACCCACGGCGGTGAGCCGCGCCCCCGGCGACGGTGGCCGCACCACGCGGCCGAACAGCATGCCGGGCAGCCTGAGGTCACTGATGTAGCGGGGCCGGCCGGCCACCTTGTCGGGCAGGTCCATCCGCGCCGCGCTGGTTCCGACCAGCCGCATGTCGACGGTGCTCGTCACCGCGACACCGGCATCCACGTCGCGGTTCAGGTCCACCGAGCCGGTCAGCTCGGCGTACGACGTTCGCCGCTCGTCGGTCAGGCAGCTGAACATTCCGCCCTCGACGACCACGTCCGCCGGATCGATCCCCCAGCGCCGGGCCGCCTCGGCGACGAAGAGCGCCCGTACGTGCGCCGCAACGAGCCGGACCGCCGGGGCGGCGTCGAAGATCGAGGTGCTTCCCGCCGTGAGTCCCTCGTCCGGGCCGAGTCCGGTGTGCGCGGGAAGCGGGTCGATGCGGGTGAGCGGTACGGTGAGCTCCTCGGCGGCCACCTGCGCGAGGGCGGTCAGGATCCCCTGGCCGAGCTCGACCTTCCCGACCCGCAGCGCGATGCGGCCGTCCGCCGTGACGGCGAGCCACCGGGACAGTCGCGGGTTGGCGGCGAGGTCCCGGGGCAGCCCGGTCGTGGTCTGGTCGGTCAGCGTCATGACCCGGCTTCACCCGCCTTCACCACCGCGTCGACGATCCGGCGCTGGACCCCGCAGCGGCAGAGGTTCAGGTCCAGGGCCTGCGCCACCTGCTCAGCCGATGGGTGCGGGTTCTCCTCCAGCAGCGCTGCCGCACTCACCGCGATGCCGGAGATGCAGAAGCCGCACTGTGCGGCCTGCTCGTCGAGCAGCGCCTGCTGCACGGGGTGCAGCTGCCCGGCCGACCCGAGCCCCTCGACGGTGACGACCGATCGGCCGTCCATGGACCACAGGGGGGTGTCGCAGGACGGTACGACGTTGCCGTCGACGCGGACGAAGCAGGCGCCGCACAGTCCCAAGCCGCAGCCAAACCGGCTGCCCTTGAGGCCCAGGTGGTTGCGCAGTAGCGACAGCAGCGCCGTGTCCGGGTCGGCCTCGACCGTGACCGGCTCGCCGTTGACAGTGAAGCGGAAGGTGCTGGTCATCGCCGCTCTCCGTCGAACACCTCGGGGTGCCGCTGCAGCTCGATCCGGGTACGTCGGATGTGCCCACCCAGGTAGCGCTCCGCGTCCACGGTGTCGCGGCGCTCGATCGCGTCGAGCAGGAGCCGGTGCTCGCCGTTGACCACCCACATTCGGCCCGGTCCGCTGAGCGCCATGAAGGCACGGCGGTAGTGCTGGGTGGAGTTCCACAGCCTGGTCACCATGCCGGTCAGCTGCTCGATGCCGCAACCGGTGTAGCTGAGCAGGTGGAACTCGCGGTCCAGCGCGAGGAACGACCCCATGTCGGTATCGGCCTCGATCCGGCTCTGGATCTCCTCGAGCCGCTCCAGCGCCGCGGCCCCAAGGTGGGGGATGCTCTCGCTCAGCGCCAGCGGCTCCAGCCGCTCGCGCATCTGGTAGATCACGTCCACCTCGTGCATGGAGAGCTTGGGCACGCGTGCGCCCTTGTGCGGCTCGTGCTCGGTGAGCCCCTCGGCCTCCAGGATCCGGAGGGCCTCGCGGACCGGCAGCCGGCTCGCACCGAGACGCTCGGCCACCTCCTCCTGGCGAATCCGCTCTCCTGGGGCGATGTCTCCGTTCAGGATCGCCGCGCGCAGGAAGTCGGCGACCCGGGCGCTCGCCGCCCCGGTGGCGGTCGGCTCAGGGGGAGGGGTCGGCAGGATGATGCCCTCGGTCATGCAGTCGCCTCCTGCTCGGCACGTTCCCGGTCGAACGCCTTGCCGTTCGGGTAGCAGACCAGCTCGAACTGCATCCCCCAGGGCGACAGGAAGTAGACCCAGCGGTTGCCCTCCGCGGGGCCTTTGCTCGCCGTCGGTCCGCCCAGCACCCCGACCCCGTGCCGCTCGAGGTGCGCGATGGCTTCGTCGAGGTCGTCGACGTACAAGGCGACGTGGTGGCCGCCGATGTCGCTGTTGCGGGGAATCGCATGCCGCTGGTCCGGCGAGGTGTAGGAGAAGACCTCGAACACCGCCTGGTCTCCGCAGCGGAAGAACCGGTTCTCCACCACCTCTGCCCGCGCGTGCACGTTCAGGTGCTCGGTCATCCAGTCGTCGTCGGCGCTCCGGAAGGGGCCGAGCGAGTAGAGGTACTCACAGCCGAGTACCTCGACGAGGAAGTGCGTCGCCTCCTCGAGGTCCGGCACGGTGAAGCCGACGTGGTCCAGTCGACGCAGCCCGGGCAACCCCATTTTGGATCCCTTCCTTCCACACCTCCTGTGTCTCCGATACTGGATCACGTGCAAAGCCCCATGTCCAGCGTTCAGCAGGATCTGGATTTGGATCCAAAGCTGTGCCAGTCTGTCGCCAGACACCGGAGGAGGGGTAGATGACCGACCACAGGAAGCTGGAGCCCGCGGCGCCGTGGGTCGAGCTCGTGGTGACGACGGATGACTGGGACGCCGCCGAGCCCGCGTTGCTCACCACGATGCTCAGCCAGCTGGTGCTGATCCGGACGTTCGAGGAGACGGTGCTTGAGCTGGCGGGGGCAGGTCTGATCCATGGGCCGGCGCACTCGAGCATCGGTCAGGAGGCCGGAGCGGTCGGCTCCGCGCTGCCTCTCACCAGCCAGGACGCGGTGAACGGGTCCCATCGTGGTCACCACCAGTTCCTCGCGAAGGCGCTGCACCACGTCGCGCCCAAGGGGCTCGACCCCGCCAAGGAGCTGACCGACGAGATCCGCGAGGTGCTGCTGCGCACGCTGGCCGAGATCTGCGGGCTGGACCGCGGCTTCAGCCACGGCCGCGGCGGCTCCATGCACCTGCAGTGGAAGGAAGCCGGCGCGATGGGCACGAACGCCATCGTGGGCGGCGGCGTGCCGCAGGCGGCCGGGTTCGCCTGGGCTCACCGGCAGGCCGGCACGGACGCGGTCTCGGTCACCTACTTCGGTGACGGAGCCGTCAACATCGGTTCGACGCTGGAGACCTTCAACCTGGCGGCCGCCTGGAAGCTGCCGGTCTGCTTCTTCATCGAGAACAACCAGTACGCCGTCTCCACCAGCGTGTTCGAGGCCACCGGTGAGCCCCGGCTCTCCGGCCGTGGGCCGGGGTTCAACATCCCCAGCTGGAAGGTCGACGGGATGGACCCGCTGGCCGTCTACCTGGCGATGCAGGAAGCGGTCGCACACATGCGGGCCGGTAAGGGGCCCACGATCATCGAGGCCGACACCTACCGGTACTTCCACCAGAACGGCGGGTTTCCGGGCAGCGCCTTCGGCTACCGCAGCAAGGCGGAGGAGAAGCGCTGGCGCGACCGCGACCCGATCAAGCAGCTGTCCGCCCAGCTGCTTCGGAGCGGCATCATGACGCGAGCCGAGATCGACGGCGTCGTGGCCCGTGCCAGGAAGGCGATGGCCGACACCACCGATGTCCTGCTCGAGCCCGTGCCCGGGGGGAAGCCGGGCCAGCGCCGGATCAAGGACAGCGAGTGGCCCGACCCGGCGTTCGTCGACGTCGGCGTGCGGGGCGACCTGAGCGAGTTCGACGAGGCCCCGCTGGCCGACGTGGATTCGTTCACCGGGGCGCTCGGCGAACAGAAGTTCATTGACGCCGTGGCCGGCGTCATGGTCCGCCGGATGGAGACCGACGCGTCCGTCGTGGTGATGGGCGAGGACGTGCACCGGCTCAACGGCGGCACCAACGGCGCCACCCGGGGGCTCAAGGAGCGGTTCCCCGACCGGGTGCTCGGTACCCCGATCAGCGAGAACGCGTTCGCGGGACTGGGCGGTGGCATCGCCCTCGACGGCCGCTACAAGCCGGTGGTGGAGTTCATGTACGCCGACTTCATGTGGGTGGCGGCCGACCAGCTGTTCAACCAGATCGGCAAGGCCCGGCACATGTTCGGCGGCACCGGCGACATGCCGTTCGTGCTCCGCAGCAAGGTCGCCATGGGCACCGGCTACGGCTCCCAGCACTCGATGGACCCCGCCGGCATCTTCGTCACCGCGCCCGGCTGGCGGATCGTGGCGCCCACGACGCCGTTCGACTACGTGGGCCTGATGAACAGTGCCCTGCGATGCAAAGACCCCGTCGTCGTCCTCGAGCACGTCGACCTTTACGGCTCCACCGACCTCGGCCCGGTCGACGACCTGGATTACTGCCTGCCGGTCGGCAAGGCAGCCGTCCGGCGCAGTGGCTCCGACGTCACGGTCATCTCCTACCTCGCGATGGTGCGCTACGTGCTCGAAGCGGTCGAGCAGGTCGACATCGACGCCGAGGTGGTGGACCTTCGCTGGCTCGACCGGGCGAGCCTCGACTGGGACACCCTGGGCGAGAGCATCAAGAAGACCAACAACGTGCTGATCGCCGAACAGGGAGCGGTCGGTGCGTCGTACGGCGGCTGGCTCGCCGACGAGATCCACCGGCGGTTCTTCGACTGGCTCGACCAGCCGGTGCAACGGGTCACGGGCGGGGAGGCCTCACCGAGCATCAGCAAGGTGCTGGAGCGGGCCGCGATCGCCCGGACCGATGAGGTCGTGGCGAAGCTGACCGAGATGGCGAGGTACTGAACATGGCCAGACTGTTGCGCATGCCCGAGGTCGCGGCGAACGCCACCGAGGCGATCCTGCAGGACTGGACGGTGGAGGAGAACATCGCGTTCTCGGCGCAGGACACCATCCTCACCGTGGAGACCGACAAGGCGGTGGTCGACATCGAGGCCGATGCCGACGGGATGGTCCTCAGGCGGCTGGTCCCGCCCGGGTCGAAGGTCGACGTCGGGGCTCCCATCGCCGTGCTGGGCGACCCGGGCGAGCAGGTCGGCGACCTCGAGGCGCTCCTGACGGAGCTCGGGGTCGGCTCCGGGGATGCAGCCGGGCCGGTTGCTGGGACGGCGGCTCGCCTCGACCCGGAGGGCGGCACGGCGAACACCGGCGCCGGCGCCCTGCCCGAACCCGCGCTGGCCTACCAGGTGACGACGACCAACGGCGAGCACCGAGCCCGGATCTTCGCCAGCCCGCTCGCCCGGCGGCTCGCCCGGGAGGCGGGCCTGGCCACCGAGACGATCCACGGGACCGGCCCCGGGGGCCGCATCCTCCGACGGGACGTGGAAGCGGCCCTTGCCGAACGGATGGGTGCCCGCTCCGGCGAACCGCTCCGAGCGCCAGCGGAGCAGCCGTCGACACAGCCTGCGGTGGCGGTTGCTGGCGGCGTCACGGAGATCCCGCACTCGAGGATGCGGCGCGCCATCGCGACTCGGCTCACCGAGAGCAAGCAGAGCACTCCGCACTTCTACGTCCGCGCGACCATCGACGTACGCCGGCTGCTGAAGCTCCGCGCCGAGCTCAACGACGGTGCCGACGTGAAGGTGTCGCTCAACGATCTCGTGGTCACGGCGGTCGGCCGGGCCCACGCCCTCGTGCCGGAGATGAACGTGACCTGGTCGCCGGACGCGGTCCGTCAGTACTCCGCCGCGGATGTCTCGGTCGCGGTCGCCACCGAGCGCGGGCTGCTGACCCCGGTCGTGCGAGGCGTGGACTCCATGACGGTGACGGAGGTGTCCCGCGCGACCCGCGAGCTCGCCGAGCGGGCCCGGGACGGCCGGCTCCGCCAGGAGGAGCTGGAGGGCGGAACGATCAGCGTGACGAACCTCGGGATGTTCGGTACGGAGGAGTTCGCGGCGATCATCAACCCGCCGCAGGCGGCGATTCTCGCGGTCGGCGCGGTACGCGAGGAGCCGGTCGCACGTCAGGGGAAGCTGCGGGTGCGACCAGTCATGCGCGTGACTCTGTCCGTCGACCACCGGCCGGTGGATGGCGTCGTGGCGGCCAGGTGGATGGAGGCGTTGGTGGGACTGCTCGAAAGGCCCCTGCGGATCCTGGCCTGAGCCGGCTACGTCGGCCCCATCACCGTGGACGGGTCGATGCCGAGCTCGGACAGGACGGCCCGAGCCGCATTTGCGCCCGGGCCGTCCGGAGACCCAGCCGCCGGGATGAGTCGTGGCGCCGGTGAGGAAGAGCCCCGGGCACCGACGTGCTGTACGTCGGCCAGCCTGTGATGACGCCTCCGTCGGGGGTGACGAACTCCCCGCCGTGACAGGACCCGCCGACGTTGTGGCGATTGTGCCGCGCAACGTCGACGGGCGACTCCGCGCGGAGCGCCAGGATGTCGTCCGGTGCGAGCCTCCCGCCGAGCTGGGCGGCTGCTTGGAGGACGGCGACGTCGAGGCCGGCGCGCGCGAGGTAGGCCGCGCACGCGAGCCCGTTGCGCCCTGCGCCGATGACGACGACCTCGGCGGCCTCCGGCGCCAAGCCCCCGCTCCGCTGCGGCCCACCACCATGCCGACCTCCTACCACAGCGCCTCGAACGTTGCGGGAACGTTGCCGAGACGTGCAAGCGTTTGCAACGAAATGGGTCCGTGAAGGTGCTTGACAGCGTGTGGTGCTCTTCACAAGACTCTCACCGAAACCGCAATCGATTGCGGACCGAGGAGGAAGAATGGCGATTCCGGCGACCAACCGCCGTCGGGTGACGGCCGTGGTAACGCTCAGCAGTCTCCTGGTGCTCGGACTAGCTGCCTGTGGCGGTGGAAGTGAGGCCAGCAGCAACACCGACAAGCCGATCAAGATAGGTGCGTCGCTCCCGCTGACCGGTGAGTTCTCCCAGCCAGGCAAGGCCGCCAAGGAGGGCTACGAGGTCTGGCAGAAGATGATCAACGAGAGCGGCGGTCTGCACGGCCGCAAGGTGGAGTTGGTCATCAAGGACGACGCGTCCAACCAGAACACCATCGTCGCGGACTACAACGCCCTGATCAGCCAGGACAAGGTCGACCTTCTGCTGGGGACGTTCTCCTCGCTGCTGAACCTCCCCGCGTCGGCCGTCGCCGAGCGCAACCAGATGCTCTACGTCGAGCCGGCCGGTGCCTCTCCGAAGATCTTCAGCCGCGGTTTCAAGTACGTCTTCTTCAGTCAGCAGGCGACCGCCGACAAGCAGGGCGAGGTGTTCGCTAACTGGATCGCCGGCCTGCCCGAGGACCAGCGCCCGAAGACGGCGGCATACCCGACCATCGACGACCCGTTCGCCGTGCCTACGGTCGAGGGCATCAAGGCGATCCTCGAGAAGGCCGGGGTCCAGACCGTGTACGAGCAGACGTACGCGATCGACACCAAGAACTTCGACACCATCGTGAACGCGATGAAGGCGAAGGCACCGGACCTGGTGGTGCACGGCGCGGTCTTCGAGGACGGGGTCGGCATGACCCGCGCGATGCGCAAGGCCGACTTCACACCCCACTGGCTGTACCAGACGAGCACCCCCTCGAACGGTGACCAGTACGCCAACGCTGTGGGTATCCAGAACACCGAGGGTGTCATGTATGCCGTGAGCCATGCTCCCCAGGCGAACACCCCCGGTAACAAGGAGTTCGTGGCGAAGTACAAGGAGATGTTCGGCGGTCTCCCGCCGGAGGACGCGGCCGACGCCTTCGCCGCGGGCCAGGTGCTCAAGGCAGCCGTCGAGGCGGTCGGCAACGTCAAGGACCAGGCCGCCATGGCGGACTGGCTTCGTAAGAACAGCGTCGAGACGATCCTCGGCACGCTCAAGTGGAACGCCGACGGCAGCCCGATCGGTCAGTTCCTGATCGGTCAGTGGCAGAAGGGCAAGGTCGAGTTCATCCTTCCCAAGGAGAGCGCGACCACCGACAACATCATCATGGGCTGGAAGCCGGGAGGCGCTGGCTGATGATCCAGTTCATCCAGAACCTGATCCTGGGCCTGCTCCTGGGCGGGGTTTACGCCCTCGTGGCGGGAGGCCTGACCCTGATCTTCGGGGTAATGCGAGTGATCAACATCGCCCACGGCGCGTTCCTGATCCTCGCAGCCTTCCTGACCTACACGTTGTGGAACGGGCTCGGTATCGACCCGCTGCTTGCCAGCCTCGTCACCACGCCGGTTGTCGGCGCCATCGGGTGGGTCACCTACAAGCTCATGGTGGCGCCCATCCGGACGGCGCCGATGGCGTCGACGGTGCTCCTCACCTTCGGCCTGGCCCTGGTCATCGAAGCGGCGCTGGGCACCATCTGGGGGAACAACTCCACCTCGATTCGTCCCGGCTACGCGGACGAGTCGTTCACCGTGGCAGGGCTGTTCCTGCCCAAGGCTCAGGTGTACGGCGGACTCGTGGCGGTGCTGGTTCTGGTGACGTTGGGTCTCGTGCTGACGAAGACCTGGCTCGGACGGGCGATCCGCGCCGCGGCCATCAACCCAGCCGGCGCCGAGCTGGTCGGGATCAAGGTGGCCGCGGTGGCGGCCCTCGTCTTCGCCCTCGGGATCGCCGCGGCGGGAGCGGGCGGAGCGATCGTCGGAGTGCTCTACCCGTTCGTCGCCGGCGCTCACTACCAGTGGATCGCGCGGCTGCTGGCGATCGTCGTGCTCGGTGGCATGGGAAGTCTGAACGGAGCGATCTTGGCAGCGGTGATGTTCGGTGTGGCGGAGACACTGACCGCGGCGTACGTCTCGCCCTCGTGGGCGACGGCCGTGCCCTACGTGATCGTCTTCGCCGTCCTGCTGATCCGTCCGCAAGGACTGCTCGGAACCCGGATGCGTGAGGATGCGGTGCCGGCGTGAACAAGTCACTCAGCCTTCTGACCCAGCCCCTCTGGATCGGGCGCCTGCTGGTGGCAGTCGCCACCGTCCTGCTGCTGGCGTTCCCGCTGCTCACCGATGACTCCTACCACCAGAACATGGTGATCCTGTCCCTGGTGTTCGCGATCGGCGCGAGCGGACTGAACATCATCACGGGCTTCGCCGGCTACGTCTCTCTCGGCCAAGGGGCCTTCATCGGCCTGGGCGGCTACACCATCGGCGTGCTCGCAGCCCGGTTCGAGTCGGTCTCCCCCTGGCTGTGGGTGCCGGCGGCGGGCCTCGTCGCCGCCGCCGTCGCCGTCGTGCTCGGTCTGGTCTCCCTGCGCTCGCGCGGACCATCGTTCGTCATCATCACGGTCGCGTTCCTGTTCCTGGTCCAGGTCATCGCGATCAACTGGGTGAGCCTGACCAACGGGACGGCCGGTCTGACCCTGCCGCTCCCGTCCTGGGACCGGGACATCATCAACTGGCCGTTCTACTACGCCCTCATCGCCATCCTGGCGCTGCAACTGCTGATGACGTGGTGGATCCGCCGGACCAAGCTCGGCATGGGGCTCATCGCGATCCGGGAAGACGAGACCAAGGCGGCGACGATCGGGATCAACCTGCCGGTCGAGAAGATGATCGCCTTCGTGGCGAGCACCGTCTTCGTCGGCATGGCCGGTGCCGTCTACGGCTACTACCTGACCTTCATCGATCCGCGCGGCATGTTCAGCATCCTGATCAGCGTGCAGCTCGTCCTGTCCCTGCTGGTCGGCGGGAAGGCAACGCTGTGGGGGCCGGTGCTCGGCGCGTTCCTGATCGAGCCCCTGAACGAGATCGCCAACAACAACTTCGGTGGCGGCAACGCGAGGCTGTACCTCTTCGGCGGTCTGCTCGTGCTCGTCGTGATCTTCCTGCCCAAGGGCATCCTGCCGGCCATCGAATCGCTGCTCCAGCGTCGTCGTACCGCCGGCAAGGCCGGACTGGTGGGAGCACGGATCGGCACCGGCGGAAGTTTCGCCTCGCTCACCGACCGGGTGCAGGTCGTGGACCGGACCGAGGCGGAGCCTCGGCCGCTCCTCGAGGTACGCGGGCTCCGGAAGCACTTCGGCGGTCTCAAGGCCGTGGACGGCTGCTCGTTCGCGGTGCCGGAGGGCACGATCACGGGCCTGATCGGGCCCAACGGGTCCGGCAAGACCACCGTCTTCAACCTGATCGACAACACGATCACGGCTGACGGCGGCGAGATCATCTTCGCCGGCGAGCACATCGAGAAGCTGCCCTCCTGGGAGCGCGCGCACCGAGGGCTGGGGCGCACGTTCCAGATCACCCGGCTGTTCGGCGAGATGACGGTGCTCGAAAATGTGGTGGCCGCGCAGCGAACCTTCTCGCTCTCGCAGCTGGGCCGCATCGCGGTGAGCGGCAAGGAGGCCAAGGCGGCCGAGGAGCTGCTGGAGTTCGTCGGGATGCGCGCGTTCCGTGACCAGAAGGCGCACGCCCTCTCCTACGGGCAGCAGAAGCTCGTCGAGCTCGCTCAGGTGCTCATGCTCGACCCGAAGCTCATCCTGCTCGACGAGCCGGCCGGCGGCATCAACCCGGTGCTGATCGAGCGGATGGCCGAGATGATCCGCGAGCTGAACTCTTACGGGAAGACCTTCCTGATCGTGGAGCACAACATGCCGTTCGTCCTCGCCCTGTGCGACCCGATCCATGTGGTGAGCCGTGGTGCGACCATGGCCAGTGGAACGCCCGCCCAGATCCAGACCGACCCAGCCGTGATCGACGCCTACCTGGGCGACGACTTCAAGCTGGCACACGAGGTGGCGAACTGATGCTTCAGCTGAAGGGTGTGGTCGCCGGCTACGGCGGCGGCGACGTGCTGCAAGGTGTCGACATCGAGGTGCCGAAGGGCGCCATCGCCTGCATCGTCGGGCCGAACGGTGCCGGGAAGTCCACCGTGCTTCGGACCGTCAGCGGACTGCTGACCCCCCGCCTGGGGGAGATCACCCTCCACGGAGAGCGGATCCATCACTGCTCTCCGTCGGAGATCCTCCAGCGGGGGATCTCCCAGGTGCCGCAGGCGAACGCCCTCTTCCCCAACCTCACCGTGAAGGAGAACGTCCTTCTCGGCGCGTACCTCATCCGGCGGGACCGATCCCGTGTCCGCAAGCGGTACGACCAGGTGTCGGAGCTCTTCCCGATCGTGGCGGACCGATGCAACGACAAGGCGGGCAACCTGTCGGGCGGCCAGCGGCGCATGGTGGAGTTCGCTCGGTCCTTGATGCTCGATCCGATGCTGCTGCTGCTCGACGAGCCGTCACTCGGCCTCGACCCGAAGGCACTGCAGACGTTGTACGAGTCCGTCGTGGTGCTGCGGGACAGCGGCAAGACGATCCTCATCGTGGAGCAGAACGTCCGCTTCGGCATGCGTATGGCCACGGACGGCATCGTGATGGAGAGCGGTCGGGTCGTGACACAGCGACCGGCCGCCGCGATCCTTTCCGACCCCGACATCGCGCAGATGTACTTTGGAGGCGCCGCGAGCCAGCACCACATGGCGCCCTGAGTCGAGTCGGGGGAGAGTTACCGCAGCCACCGTGCCGGCTGACCGCTGTCACAGCCCGGCTGGCTGGATGCGAGTCAAAAGCGACGGTAGTAGTGCGTGGAAGTACTGGTACCGGGCGCGCTCCAATCTGTCGCACCGCCGTATGGGCTCGTGCCAGACTTATCGATCGTGGCCCATGCATTCCTTGAGGCGCACGACGTCCTACGGCTGCTATTGCTCCCACCCAACTGGCGCGCAGGACGACTTGGCGTAAGTCTGACCCGCAAGGCGAACGCACGGCAGTGGCGTACCAGACCCGGGGCGGTTCAGAGGTGACGCCCGATCACGGTTTACCAAGCCAGACGCGAGGGGTAGCCTCCGTGGAAAAACTCGGTCCGTGGGTCGACGGACGAAACGCCACGAGACAGACGTTCCGTGTTACCAATCCAATTAAATAGCGTCGGTCCACGCTCAGAAGCCTCTGTCGAGGCCGTGCGGATTCGGAGGTGTTTGATGGGGTCAAACGAGGTTCCAACCCGATGGATCACTTGGCCAGCTGGCGTAGTCGCCGCTCTCGCCTGGGGGGCTGGTCACCTTACATCCGTCGCCATTTTTGACCTCATCTTCGTCGCCGCGGCCGCTTGGTTAGGCGGTTGGTTGTTGAGCGACTTTGCGTGCCGCTATCTTGCGTGGCGGGGGGAGCTTTCACGGCGGGAGGGCGAAGACGAGTGGGTAGTCGACGAGCCGCGACCGCGTCCACGGTGAGGGAGCCACCACCCCACGGTTCGTGTCGATCCACCTACCAGGACCTCACCCTGTACGTGCCGAGAATTGCGTCCGGGCTGGTCAAGCGGCACGTTCGTAACCGTGTAGGGGTCCGCTGAGGCGGTCGCGGTGGTGGATGCGAAGCTGGGTGAATTCGTCTTGGTTGCTGATCGGCTCGGGCGGCGGCGCCAGCGGCCGGGTGTTGGCGATCCCCTGATGGGGGCGGTGGGCGTTGTAGAAGTCCTCGTATTCGCCAAGGCGCGGATCAACAGGGAGCGGGGCGAGGCCGCCCTGATCGACACCCAGGTCCGCCCGAGCGCGAATACCAGTGCGAAGTTTGCGGCCTGGCCCTGGACGCGACTTCAACGCCGCACGCAATCTCGCGACACTCGCGGCGCAGGTCGATACCGCCGGGAGTGGCCCGGCGGCAGGACGTGGAGCCGACCGTGAGACCCGCCTCGGCGGGCAGGTGGCTGTGAAGCGTCAACCCGGCACAGCCACCGCTGGTCAGACGGGGACCATCCCACCGCAAGGCGGGACTACCGATCACACGCTCGCCAGAGCGCACTGAAAGGCAACGGTTGGAGGTGATCGGACGTGCGTGAGGTACTGCCGGAGCTGCTCGAGTGGTGGCGGCGTGGCGACCCGGTCGGCATGGGGACGGTCGTCGCGACCTGGCGATCGGCGCCGCGCCCCGTCGGCGCCGCGATGTTGGTCGGGCCAGGCGGCGAGGCGATCGGCAGCGTGTCCGGCGGGTGCGTCGAAAGTGCGGTGTACGAGCTGGCCAAGAAGGTCGTCGCGGACCGCCGGCCGACGCTGCAGCGCTACGGCATCAGCGACGACGACGCGTTCGGAGTGGGGCTCACCTGCGGCGGAATCCTCGACGTCTTCGTCGAGCGTGTCGACCGCACGACCCTCCCGCAGCTGGAGGAGGTTACCGCCGACATCGCGGACGGGCGAGCGGTGGCGGTGTGCACGCTCGTCGAGCACCCGGACGCGAGCCGGGTCGGCGCGCACTTGGTGGTGCGGCCGCAGAGCGCGTCCAGGACGACCGTGGTGGGTTCGCTCGGCTCGCCGCGCTTCGACGCGGCCGTTGCCGACGACGCCCCCGGACTACTGGCCAGCGGCCGTAACGGAATCCTCACCTACGGCCCGGACGGCGAGCGCCGAGGCGAGGGCGCTCGGGTGTTCGTCGCGTCTCATGCCCCGCAGCCTCGGATGATCGTATTCGGCGCCATCGACTTCGCGGCCGCGCTCGCGCGTACCGGTACCTTCCTCGACTACCGCGTGACCGTCTGCGACGCCCGTCCCCTCTTCGCCACCCGGTCCCGTTTCCCTGACGCAGATGAGGTGGTCGTCGACTGGCCACATCGCTACTTACGAGCCGAGGTCGACGCGGATCGACGGCCGTACGGTCCTCGCCGTGCTCACGCATGACCCCAAGTTCGATGTACCCGTGCTCGAGGTCGCCCTGCGGTTGCCCGAGGTCGGCTACATCGGGGCGATGGGCTCCCGCCGCACCCACCAGGACCGGCTGGACCGCCTGCGTGCCGCGGGAGTTCCCGACGCCCACCTGGCGCGGCTGTCCTCACCCATCGGCCTGGACTTGGGGGCGCGCACGGCTGAAGAGACCGCCATCAGCATCGCCGCCGAGATCATCGCGCTACGTTGGGGCGGCCAGGGCGAACGGCTCAGCCGGACGCGGGGCGCGATCCACCACCACCGATGAGCGTGCAGCATAAGACCCCGGGCACGCTCGGCCGCGCACTGACCTGGCCAACCTGGCCTGCTTCAGGTCCGGCTGCAATGTCCGGCAAGAGCCTGGTGCAGTGGCGGACCCAGGTCGAAGAATCATGAAGGAGTGTTCCCTGAGCAAGGTAGCTGGCCTAGTTCTTGCCGCAGGCGCCGGCACACGGTATGGCGGGCCAAAGGCCCTGGTCCGCGCTGACGACGGCCACCTGCTGGTAGAGCACGCGGCGGCGACGCTTCGCACGGGCGGCTGCGCACCGATCGTCGTCGTGCTCGGCGCCAAGTCCGATTGGGTGCGCGGCGAAGCACGACTGGCTGACGTGTCGTTGGTCGACAACGCCGATTGGAAGAGCGGAATGGGTTCCTCACTGCGGGCCGGACTGGCGGCACTGGCCGACGCTGACGTCGACGGCGTAGCGGTGCTCCTGGTCGACACGCCCGACATCGGTCCGGAAGCGGTGCGCCGTCTTGTCGTTGCAGTCGACGGCCCCGGCGCGTTGCTCACGGCGACGTACGGCGGCAGGCGCGGCCATCCGGTGATCATCGGACGCGACCACTGGGCCGGGGTCGCAGCGCTCGCGACGGGCGACGTCGGCGCGCGGGCCTACCTCGCGGCGCACTCGGCCAAGGTACGCGGCGTGCCGTGCGAGGACGTCGCCGACGACACCGACCTCGACGTTGTGCCTGCCGAAAATACATCCGCGCAGGTCAAGCGGCGTGTTCGTACTCGTGCATGATGCCGCCGAGGCGGTCGTGTCGGCGGACGTCCAGGTCGTTCATGCGGGGCATCGAACACCGGTGAGGATGACCTCGATGCCAGCGTCGGACAGGATGGTGTCAAATAGGGCGGGGGAGGTACATGGCGGGCGCCGGACAAAGTTGCGGTTTCGAAGAAGTCGCACGCCAGCAGCGCGTCGGCCTGGGAGCGCGGGAATGCGGCCACGGCGCCGCCCGCTTGGGTCGATCCCGGCCTGCTTGAGGATCTCCCAGACGGTGGAGGGGGCGACCTTCACCCCGAGAACCAGTGGTTACCGTGTCCGAAGTGCTCACCGCGACCGGACGGAGCAAGCCGTCCGACCTGCGACGATGCGGGATGGTATGGATCCCGGGAGCTGAGACTCGAATCCCACCGGCAACCCTCTGACCAGGGCTTTCTGCTCGGTGACCTCTTCGGCGAGCCCGAAGAGGTCACCGAAGGCTAGACCCGCGAAAGCTTCAAAGTCTTGCCGATCGCCATCGGCGGTGGGGCAACGGTTCGTGTTGCCCCTCCGACACGAACCCCCACGGCTCGATCGCCAGTGATGCGAAGAGCCGGTCCGTCCTTCGGTGCGCGGGAGACTCCGTAGTGGCGGGTGTGCTGTTTAGGCGTGGGCGGGGTTCTGACGGTGGCCCCCGTTTACCCCCCGGAAACCCTGTCCTGACGTCCACAACCAGTGACAAGAAAAGACCAATGCCCGGCCGTGTCTGTGCAGGTCAAGGACCACTTGCGGCAAGCAATGACAAGCTCGGGGCGGCTGCTGTTGGCAACAAGGGGTCGTCGGTTCGAATCCGGCCGTCCCGACAGCACGTAGAGAGGCCGTTAACCGGAGCATTTGCCCTGGTCAGCGGCCTCTGTTAGTTCCCACAATCGACGTGGTCGGCGAGCTAGACAGCGCGAAGCTGGGACCATCTGGGGACCGGCGAGCCTTCACGTGAGCACTCAGCGCGGTTCCCGCGTCGCTGATCGACTGGCGATCGGGGTGCAAGTACCGCTGCGCCGTCGTGAGCGATCCGTGTCCGGCGATCTTCCGCAGGACGTGGACCGGCACACCTGCGTCAGCCATCCACGTGAGCCCGGTGTGGCGCAGATCGTGACGACGCAGATGTTCGTAGCCGAGAGCAGTGACGACGAGCACCACGACTCGTGCCTCAGCGTCTCGTCGAGTGCAGACATGCTGCGGGTGGCCGCGGTTCGAGCGGCCTCTCTACCCCAGACAGAATCTATCTATGCCCAGCGGAGTAAGTCAGTCGTCGTCCTGGGCGGTCTCCGTAGTCGTGTCGATACGAAGTGCGCCGATGACTGTGGACCCACGGCGACGGCGAGCCCTACCGCCCATCCGGCCGTCCCGGAACCCCCGCTGATCAGGATCCCCGCGTCGGGTACCTCGTTTACCTGAGTCGGCTGTCAAGTCCGGTTCCCGACGCAGTGCTGGCCTGTGTACGGGACTGGGCGCACTCTGGCACCACCCTAAGTACTCGAGGTGCTCGATGGCAGTGACACTTAGCCAGCTCAGAAGCGAGCCGTTCTGGCGCAACGAGACCGTCCCACCCAACCTCACCGAGTTTGTCTTCGCGCTGGCCGACCACTTCGGGTTGCCGCACGGGCGCGCCGGCACGGTGGGCAACTTCAAGCACCTCGAGGGGCGGCACCGATCGATCGAGTGGTCGCTCAACTCGGCATTCTGCACTGACCGCAAGTACGGGACGCAGGACCGTCGCGACACCCGCGGCAATCACCGGCACATCAGGGCCGTCGACCTGACCTGGATCGTCAACAGAAACAACCAGGATCAGATCGCGAAGGCCAAGGCGGAGTTCCATCCGCTGTGCCACCGGCTGGACAACGCGGTGCGCGCAGGGCTTCTGCCCCAGGTGGCCGAGTGGTTCGGCACCTTCAACGGCAACGAGGTCAGCGGCTGGTCTAAAGGCGGCCCCGACTCCTCGGACAGTAGCCATCTCAACCACCTGCACATTGGCTTCTGGACCGAGAACGCCGACGACGACCACAGCGACATCTTCGGAATCCTCACCGAATCCGTTACACCGCCAGGAGACGACATGAGCGTCGCAGACGTTCGGACCGGCCTACACCAGATCCTCGACGAGGCCGCGAAAAGATCAACACCGACGGGCCGCCAGTACGGCGACGACTTCGACACGCTGATCCGGCGCTCGATCAGCCCGATCGTCGCGCAGATCGCCGCGCTGACCGGCAAGAACATGGTTGACGAGAAGGAGATCGCAAAGGCGGTGCTCGCGGGGCTTCAACCGGCGACGATCGCCGACTTCGTGATGGAGGCCATGCCGGCCTCCGCCTCAGAGATCGTCGATGAGCTGACCAGCCGCATCAACGACCGCACGCCGGGGGAAGGTCTCCCGTCGCCGGTTTGACCGTCCCCTTCCCGCTATCTTGCCGTTTGGCCAATTCGGCGTCGAACACGCCTCGCTCGGGTGGAGCTACCCACGCCGGCGCGGCAGCTTCTGCAGTCGAGCGGCGGGTTAGCAGTCGCGAGCAAGCCCGCAGCACGTCGACATCTTCGCCGAGTTCTCCAGTCCGGTGCCAGTGGTCCTGCACAGACTGGACCATGGCGGCGGGGGCATCCAAGCCGCCGTGCAGCTCGTAGCCGTTGTAGGTGTGCGCGAACATGCTGACCGTCGTCGCAGAGCCGAGCTTGGTTCAGTTGCTCGACGCCCCCGTGGACGAGGACCAGGGCCACGATGCGGGGACCACATGGGGACCACACCTCATGAGCGGTGCCGAACATGTCACGTCCGCCGACACGTCTATCCGAGCTGCCGATCGTGCTTGACGTGCGCAAACCTCTAACGCAACGTCCTGGGGGTCAAGGGGTCGTCGGTTCGAATCCGGCCGTCCCGACGCAGCTCAGAGGGCACATCCGATCGATGGATGTGCCCTCTCTTCATGCCTGAGTGTCTAACTGAGTGTCTACGCCTCAACGTCAAAGATCCGATCCATGGCGACAGCACCAGCCAGTAGCACCGGTCGGAGTTGGTGCCGGTAGACGCACGCGGTATGCCTGCCGGGTCCTAGCCACCCTTGACCCACGTCAGCACTTCCCGCCAGTGGGCAGGAGACGGTGTGTGAGCGGCGTTCTCGCTGATGCGGACCTCGGCGTCGGGCATCCGTGTGGCGATCAGTGGCGCGTCGGCAACAGCTCTGCCGGGGTCGTGTCGACCAGCCCAGATGAGGACGCGGCAGGGCACGTCTCGAAGATGGAATCCCCACGGACGAATGTCTGTGGCCAGCCAGTCGCTGACCAGGCCGGCGGCGCCTTGGCGGGCGCCTTCGAGGTTGGACTCCTCATTTGGCTGCATCCAGGTGTCCTGGCCAGTCGCAAGCAGTTCTCGGTGCTTTTTGAGGGGGTCGGGACTGCCCCCAGTTCGGTTGACTCCTGACCTGTGAGGATGCGTTCCTCGCTGGAAGGATGTCTGCCATGCCGAAAGCGTTCCCGCCGGAGTTTCGCCGTGACGTGGTCGCGGTTGCCCGCAAGGGCGAGGCGCCCATCGCCCAGATCGCGAAGGACTTCGGGATTTCCGAGTCGTGCCTGCACCGCTGGTTGAAGATCGCCGACGCCGACGACGGGATCCGCCCCGGCACCACCAGCTCTGAGTCGGCGGAGCTGCGGGAGCTGCGACGACGCAACAAGCTGCTGGAGCAGGAGAACGAGATCCTGCGCAGGGCGGCGGCGTTTTTCGCCAAGGAGATCGCCCCAAAATGACGTACCCGCTGGTCGGTGACCTGGCCGCGGACGGGATCCCCGTCGCGGTGACCTGCCGGGTGCTGGGCTTCAGCAAGCAGGCCTACTACGCGTGGAAGAACAGCCCGGTCGCCCGCCGGGACCTGGAAGACGCCTATCTGATCAACGCCGCTCTCGACATCCACGCCGACGACCCGGCGTTCGGGTACCGGTTCATCGCGGATGAACTACCTGCCCACGGCATCACCGCCGGCGTCAACCGGGTGGCCAGGCTCTGCTCACAGCAGCGGATCTGGTCGGTGTTCGCCAAACGCAGAGGCCTCACGAGAAGGGCCGGGCCGCCGGTGCACGACGACCTGGTGCAACGCCGTTTCGCCGCCGACGCGCCGAACCGGGTGTGGCTGACCGATATCACCGAACACCCCACCGGCGAGGGCAAGCTCTACCTGTGTGCGATCAAGGACGTGTACTCCGGCCGGATCGTCGGCTACTCCATCGACTCACGGATGAAGGCGTCCCTGGCCGTCGCGGCGCTGTCGAACGCGGCTCGCCTGCGCAGCCCGGCCGGCACGATCGTGCACTCCGACAGGGGCAGTCAGTTCCGGTCCAGAAAGTTCGTGAAAGCGTTGCACCGCAACGGATTGGTCGGCTCGATGGGGCGCGTCGGCGCCTGCGGTGACAACGCGGCGATGGAATCGTTCTTCGCCCTACTGCAACGCAACGTCCTCGACCGGCAACGCTGGCACACCCGCCACGAGCTACGCCTGGCGATCGTGACCTGGATCGAACGCACCTACCACCGGCGCCGACGGCAAAGACGCCTGGGCCGGCTTACCCCGATCGAGTTTGAGACAATCAACAGGCCCGCACACGCGGCCTGAACCACTCAACCCCGCGAGTCAACCGAACCCGGGGCAGTCCCGTCTTCCGCGTACCAGGCGGCAGCGCGAGTCACGTGGCGGCGGCCGAGTCCCGGGATGTTGCAAACCGTCCACGCTTGAAGCCGCTGCCAGCCGCGTACCGTCCGCAGCTCCCGGTATGGGCCGGTGAAACCGGCGGCGACGACGCCGGTAAGGCGTTGCGGGAACCGGGCACCACAGGCCACAGCGTACGGTGCGCCACCTGAGAACCCGACCACTCCGAAACGCTCGATTCCCAGAGATGCCATCAGCGCACCGACCGCATCGGCGACGCCGAGCAGCGTTGGCCGCCGGACAGGTGTCGACCGACCGTATCCAGGCCGGTCCACGGTCATCAGGCGAACGCCCACCAACGCCGCGTCGTCCGGGCGGCTGAGCCGAGAACCTGGCGTGCCATGCAGGTACACCACGGGCACCCCGGCCGGATCGCCGTAATCCGCCCAACCCAGAACCCGATTGTCCGGTAGTGCGAAATCCATGTCGCTTCTCCGCTTCCAGCAGGAAACCGCGGTCGCCTCCACCAGCACTCGGCGGAGTGTCACGCATCATGTGACGCCAACCCGTCACGGATCAAGCGGGGTACGACATGGAGGTGCTGCCGCTGTCGGGTCTCAGGACCTGCATGACAGGTCAGGCTCGGGACGTGGGTTACACGTCCGGCTAGACGATCTTCCTAGCGCTTGCCGCTGCCGTAGGTGCGAGGATGTCTTCCGCTTGGCCGGGCTGCAGTGGCCGGGTGGAAGGGGCGCGGGAGTGAGGTACGTCAGCGTGGAGCGCACAAGGGGCGGCATGGCTCTGGACCCCGAGGCATACCTGCGGCAGTTGCCGTCGTTTGCCGACTCGTTGCCCGAGGGGGCGCGCAGCTTCGCCACAGACCCCGGCCACTACGACTTCTTGTGTCAACGGTGCGTCAAGGACCTCAAGCCCGAGCGACTGACGTCCGGTGAGACGGGCGGGAGCCGCTGGATTGAACTGCACCTACGGCACAACTGCTGGAAGCACGAAGAAGACCTGACGATCCGCTACAGCGGCGTGCAGAGCCTGACGATCGAGCCCGCTGACCAAGGGCTGAACGTGGCCCAGCTCCAGGACGTGATGCTGGACGAAGTGCTGCCGCACGAACGCGGGTGCCGACACGAGATCATTTGCCTCTCCGGAACGCTGGTCGTGACAAGCTTCGACCTGACCGCTACCTGGCTGCACGCCGACTGTCCCGAGCGAGATACCAACGTCTCCTGATTGGTATGGCGCTTGGTCGGGCTGCCGACCACTTGAGGCGACGGCGGCCTTACTCACGCAACTGCGCTGCTTGGGTGGCGCTCCAAGAGACGGGCAAGTCGGAGGGCAAGAGCCGGGTGGGATCGGTTGCCCCTACGAAGAAGGCGAGGGCGCTGGGATCGCGGTCTTCCTGATCGTCCTCCTGCCAGCCGACGGCCGCTGAGACTACGTAGTCCAGCGAATCGCCCGACCCGATGATGAAGACCCTGTTGTAGTCGGCCGTGCGGCCAATCTCCCGCAGGATGCGCTCGTGCTCCTCAGTGGTGGCACACCGCAGCACCAAGCCGTGGTAATCCATCCGCGTCTTCATCGCGTCGACCGGCTTGAACAGAAGATCGATTCGCGACTGGCGGCGCCCGGGAACCGCGACCGTTCGTGTGCGGAGCAGCAGTTGGCTGTGGCTCAGAGAGTAGGCCCAGACGGAGAAGGGGCGTTCAGACCGGAACAGCTCCTTGCCTGGTGCGAAGTGATGATCCTTGTTGAGCCACGCTCTCGACTGCATGCGCGCCAGCATGACAGTAGGCGTCGAGGACTCCAACACGGCTCGGTGCCACTGCTCCGCCACGCTCAACCTCATCAGCACTCGGCGGAGTTCCACCCAGATCCTGATGCCGTGACACGCAGGTCCCGAGACCGGACAGCCGGCCGCCGGCCATGCCTGCTGCCGGCGATGCCTGGTCTCGCATGATGGTTGACGGAACGGCGTCGCAGGACGTTTGACGCCCAGGTCGTGATCGAATAGGTCTGGTGCCTGGGTCGATGGTAGGGCGAGGCCGTCCGGGAGGAGGCTGTTCGCGTCTCGGGTTTCCGGCCGCCGGATGGCACGATGCGTGCTGTGAGTTGGCACTTGCTGGTGACGCCGCTGCACACCGCGGTCGCAGACGATGGACTCGAGTGGGCGGCCGGGGCTGAGTCGTCCTTTGGTCTGCCCGAGGAGCCGCCGGCGGGGGCGCAACGGCTCCAGGATGGCCGGGGCACCGCCGGCCAGTCGCGGTCCGTGGGTGGTTGCGGAGGGAGCCATCCCGCCTGCCACCAACCCGGGCAAGCCGAGCAGACCACCGCCCGACCCGCCAGCGTCCGAACCTGCGTCAAGGTCCGCTTGACGTGGCGAGCCGGGCGGCGGCCCGCACCCCAGGAGGGCGGGTCGGCGGCATACGGGATGGCGCAGATGTTGACTCAGGGTGCGATTGTGTGGCGAGCGCCTGAGGTCGGAGTGGAGGGCCAGTTGGATAGTCCCGATATGTCCGCGATAGCGGAGTCCTACAGATATCGCCTTTTCGTCAGGGGGATGCGGCTTGCTTTGCTCTTCCCGGTGACGGCCTTGTTGATGCTGCTGGTCCGCCTCGGAGTCGCAGAGAGCGTTCTTGTGCCGCTCGTGATGCTGCTCTTTGTCGCCATGGCGCTGGGGATAATAGTGGGCTGGATTGGTGCGGTTCTCCTGGTGCGGGATACTTCTCGCTATTCCGGCGCAGCGAGAGGCAACGTCGACACCCGGAAGGTCAGAGCTCTCATCCGGCAGGCAACTCGGGATATCGGCAATCCCCGCAGGTGGTGACGAGTCCTCGCCTGGGTGACCAGATGAGTGACGACGGGTGCGGACTGTGGCAGGACGAGCGAGGACGTACCTGCACTGTTCCCGCAGGCCACGCTTGCTGTAAGTGCAGGCCAGTGAGCCGTGCTGGTTCTTTCGGAGCGAAGGGTTGCCGCGACAGGGCACAACCTTATTGCCGGATTCCGGTGGGGTCTACTCAGGACGCCGATCGTGCGCCACGCGTGCGGGTCTCCCCGTGCCGCCTCTTAGAGGTCCTAACAAAGTCGTACGACGTGTCGGTAGGTGATGATGCAGGTCGCGAGGCTGAGGAAGGCTTCGTGGATGTCGTCGCGGCGTTCCCACCGGATGCGGAGCCGTTTCATGCCGTGGTACCAGGCGATCGTTCGCTCGATCACCCACCGGTAGACGCCCAGCCCGGAGCCGTGTGGTGTGCCGCGGCGGGCGATCTGCGGGCGGATGCCCTTGGCCCGTACGGCTTTGCGGTACTTGTCGTGGTCGTAGGCTCGGTCGGCGAACAGTTCGTCGGGGCGCCGGCGGGGCCGGCCTCGCCGGCCGCGGACCGGTGGGACCTTGTCGATCAGCGGCAGCAGTTGGGTGATGTCGTTGCGGTTGCCGCCGGTCAGCGACGCGCACAGGGGGATGCCGGCGCCCTCGGTCAGGACGTGGTGCTTCGAGCCCGCTCGGGCGCGGTCGACCGGGCTCGGTCCGCTTTTGGGCCGCGTCTGGCGGCACGGACGTGGGAGGAGTCGATGACCGCCCGGGACCAGTCC
This sequence comes from Micromonospora kangleipakensis, assembly GCF_004217615.1. Taxonomy (NCBI): domain Bacteria; kingdom Bacillati; phylum Actinomycetota; class Actinomycetes; order Micromonosporales; family Micromonosporaceae; genus Micromonospora; species Micromonospora kangleipakensis. The sequence continues at coordinate 3,656,645 of NZ_SHLD01000001.1, forward strand.
AGCTTTCCCGCGGCTTGCAGCTCGGCGAGCAGCAGTTCGTGCAGCTGCTGCCACACCCCGGCCCGGTTCCACTCCTCGAGCCGCCGCCAGCAGGTCATCCCGGACCCGAACCCGAGCTCCTGGGGCAGGAACTCCCACTGGATGCCGGTGTGCAGCACGAACAGGATCCCGGACAACACCTGCCGATCCGGGATCCGTTTCCGTCCCGGACGCCGGGGATCGCGGAGCACAGGCTTGGGCAGCAACGGCTCAATGCGCTGCCACAACCCGTCCGGCACGATCCACGGCGGCTGCTCACCACGCCTCACAGCCAGACATCGTAGACCACTATCCACAAAGGACGGAAGAGGCATAGATCACTTCTGTTAGGAACTCTTACTCCCACCGGTTCGGCTTACGCCTCGGGTGCTCCGGCGGCACCCTTGAGGGGATAGATCCAACTGTAGTCCGCGTCGTTCGGCCGTCTAGGGATTTCGATAGCCAGCGTGGAGCGGCTGTGCCCGATCCGTGCCCGATACAGCGGCCACCAGGGGTCAACAGCGGCACATCGATAGTCTCGACCCGAACGCGCTTTGGCTGTTGGCGCGGTCACTCAGCCTGTAGATCAATCCGATTCCCAAGCTGAGGCTAGGCACCTTCCAAACTGAGGGTCAGGGCTGCTGCTGGCCACGTCTCGTGAGCACGAAGTCTGCGTAGTCTTCCCCAGCGACTCCGTGATTTGCCCAGCGATGTGGGGAGGCTCCAGTGGCCCTCTCCGCCAGCTCTAACGCCTCGGCCGCATCTTCAACGTGACCGATGAGACGGCCGGAGCTCGTGTCGTCTTCGCCTTCTGGATCGAGCGGCGGGAACGTGTCGAGGTCCCGGTAGTGCTCGTCGTCCAGCTCCTGCACGTCATGGACCGGCACGTTGTAGCCCTGTTGCCAGGGCCAGACGGAGACCCAGCGGACACCCGGGATTCCTGCCACGGTGATAGGTCCGATGAACTGCTCAACCTCCTTCCGACGACCGAGCGCGCCGAGGGCGAACGACCGGGTGAGGTATCGCATGCTCGGAGGCTATCCCGAGGGGACTGCCCTTCAGGTGCCCAGGAGCCCAGGCTGGGTGACGACGCCGGGGATCATGCGCAGCCGGCAACGCCGCCGGCAGCAGAGGCGGCCTGAGATCAGTCGCTGACATCAACGGTGGCGGCCATGGCCGCACATGCTCGTACGGATCTCGCCTCCGGTCCGGGCCCAGTGGACGTCAGCGGACGCTGCGACTCTTGCCGGAAGCGCATTACAAGCGAGGGGTCAGGGACGGCCCTCGTAGGCTGGCAGTGGATGAGCCGGCCGGGAGATGGGCTCTGGTCCTAGCCGCCGAAAGCCTCGGCCATCATGGCAAGGCGGTCGATCGGCGCTTCCGGGTGACGAGGGCTGTGCCGGCCGAGGCAGACAGGCAAGCCCCTGCGCTCGGTCCAGTCGCTGTCGCCCCAGAAGCGATGGCTTGCGTTCAGTAGCTCCCCGGCGACTTCATTTTGTCGCTGTTGGGCTCCGGTAGCGGAGAGAGCCGATGCCACGACGTTATTGGCCCCGCGTGGGATACCCGAGTCACCCACGGCAGGAAGGAGTAGGAGGAGGCGTTCGGCCTGGCTGCGCTTCGAGTCCGGTTGACTCGCCGTCGTGACCAGCTCCGACCACGAGAGCGCCGGCCCGTGGAAGCCTCCCTCCAGTGCCGCAGCGGTGATCACGGCATCAGATCCCGCCGGCTGAAGCAGGTAGTCCCATCCCGAGTCGCCGTCGAAGTTGCGGAAGAGGATGTGCAGGCAGTGGCCTCGGGCGAGGTCCAGGGTGATGATGGGCCACCTGTCGGGCTGGTGCATCTCCTCCGCGTAGACCTCCACATCCGCTGGATCGATGTCGAAGGCCACTGCGGCCGTAAAGGAGCCGCCTACCGAGAGCAGGAATGCTGGCCAGAACGTGGGGTCATCAAGCCACGGCGTAGCGTCTACGAGCACGGATGCGTCAACCGGCGGTTGAAAGCCATCGAGATAGCCGCGCAAAGGCATCTGGCCATCCTCGCAGACCATGGTGGTCGCGTTGGTCCGTGATCCAAGAGTCCGGCATTCAGAGCTGCCTGCGTTGGCGCGTGCCACCTATGCGCCCGTAGTGCCGGGAAGCCGCGGGAACCGCGACAGCGGGCCATGGCCTTTGGGTGACAAAGTGAGTGACGATCGGCGCGGACGCCAGCGGACGAGCCTGGACGCTCACGGACCATTTCGGCAGGTCAAGGGCTGCAGTACAGCAGCTCAGGGGACCGTGTTGGTTGCCTGGGGGTCAAGGGGTCGTCGGTTCGAATCCGGCCGTCCCGACAGTAAAACAGCAGGTCAGGGCCTTGATTCACTTCGGTGGATCGAGGCCTTCTTGCTGTTCCGTCTCACAATTCATCACGTACGCGTGTACTGCTGAAATTCGGGCGCTGGAGTTGCCCGAACAGCCCCGACTCAAGGTGCTCGGCTGCCACCTTCAGATGGCTGCTGTCGGGTGGACGTAGACCCGCTTGGCGAGGGTGCCACCGTCCGCGTGACCGGCCCAGGCCGCCAGCACGACGTCGGGCACTCCGGCGCCGGCGAGGTAGGTCAGGCAGGCGTGCCGGGCGTCGTGCGGCTGGACCTTGCGTACCGCGACCTTGGCCATCAGCTCGTACACCCGACGACGGAGCCAATCGGTACGTTGCGGCTGGCCGAGTTCATTGACCAGGACGTAGCCGCTATCGACGTAGACGTCACCCGCCTTCAGGCGCTCCTTCTTCTGCAGGGTGTGGAACGCCTTCAGCGCCTTCGCGACCGTCGCCGGCATCGGCAGGCCGCGTTTGCCGGCCGCCGACTTGGCCTCCTTTTCCTCGATCTCGCCGTCGACGAGCGTCCGGGTGTTTCCCCGGCCTTGATCGTGCCGGCCTCGAAGTCGACATCGGACCAGCGCAATCCACACACCTCGGCCGGCCGCAGGCCCATCAGCGACAGCAGGCAGGGGGCGTAGAGGCGCTCGCCCGTGATTCCCGTCAGGAATGCCTTCACCTCCTCCTGGGTCCAGGGTTTGCGCTCCGCCCGCGCCTCCGCGGCGGCCTTCGCGGCTGCCCTGGGGATGGTGACGAATGCGGCGACGTTGCGGACCACCAGTTGACGCCGAACCGCTCGCGGGGCTGCGCGGCGACCCCGCGGACCCGCAGCTCAAAACCGCTACCAATCGCCCACGCAGGGTGGCGCCGCTCGGCGCTGATTTGAGAATGCCCAACTGTCGCGTCCGGTTCAAGGTTGCGGATGATCAAGGCGCCGACCAGCGACTCGCAGGGTAGGTCCGGACGGCGCCGGGTGAGAGTGCCCGGATTTACCTTGCGGTTTCCGGGCTCGTCGGTGTCTGCTGGTTTCCCTCCGCGTCGGACGTACATCACCATCATCGACAACCCCACGCCCGAGTTCGTGATCGGTGCCTACCACCAGCTCTGGCGCATCGAGAAGACCTTCCGCATGTCCAAGCACGACCTGCGCGCCCGGCCGATCTACCACCACAAGCGCGAGTCCATCGAGGCCTATCTGACCATCGTGTTCGCCGCGCTCGCGGTCACCAGGTTCGTCGAGAACGCGACCGGCTGGTCCATCAAGCGTTTCGTGCGCACCGCGCGGCGTTACCGCACGGTACAGATCAGGCTCGGCCCCCACACCCTGACCGCCGAAGACCCACTCCCGTCTGACCTACGCGAGGCGCTGGCCCAGATCAACTGACGAGGTGCGCACTAGCCTGAGCCGAGTCAGTGACAAGGGTCACGATCGTCATCTGACAAGACCCGCTTGATTCCTCTCGGCTTGACGCATGCCGTTATGGGTATATGATGGTTGCCATGGCACGAGCAGCGACGACGTCGGACGTCTTCAACGCGATCGCCGAGCCGCAGCGCCGGGAGATCCTGGTGCTGCTGCGGGCGGGTGAGCGGCCGGTGACCGAGTTGGCCCAGGAGCTGGGGATGACCCAGCCGGGGGCGTCCAAACACCTGCGGGTGCTCCGGGAGGTCGGGCTGGTGCGAGACCGCAAGGCAGGCAAGCAGCGCCTGTACGGCCTCGACGCCCGCGGGCTGCGACCGGTCCACGAGTGGACCGGCGGGTTCGAGCGGTTCTGGAACGAGAGCTTCGACCGGTTGGACGCGTACGTGCAGGACCTGAAGCAGGCAAGGCAGGAGGAGTAGCTGATGAGTGAGATGGGACGAGAAGCGCCAGCGCAGTCCGCGACGGCTGACCGCCAGATCGTGATCTCCCGGGTCATCGACGCCCCACGGGAGCTGGTGTTCGAGGCGTTCACCGAGGTGCGGCACCTGTCGCGGTGGTGGGGGCCGGAGGGGTTCACCACCACCACGCGGTCGTTCGAGTTCCGCGTCGGCGGGGAGTGGGACTTCGTGATGCACGGGCCGGACGGGACGGACTTCCAGGAGTGGATCTCCTGGACCGAGATCGTCCCGCCGGAGGGGATCGCGCTGCTGCACGGTGAGTCCCGCGGCGACCCGAACGCCTTCGAGTCGGTCCTCACGTTCGCGCCCGACGGGGCGGCGACCCGGATCGAGATGCGCACGGTGTTCCCCACCAAGGAGCTGCGCGACGAGGCGGTCGAGAAGTACCACGCGATCGAGGGCGGCCAGCAGACCCTGAGCAACCTGGCTGCCTACGTCACCGAGATCGTTCGGAAGGGAGCTGAGGGCTGATGGCCGGGAAGGTGTTCTTCAGCGTGTCGATGTCGCTGGACGGGTTCATCGCGCCCGCGTCCCTCGGGGACTTGATGGGGCAGCAATGGATGGAACTGCAGGCGTGGATCTTCCCGCAGCGGTTCTTGCGGGAGAACCTGAAGCTTGGCGAGGGCGGTGAGGAAGGGCGCGACAACGACATCGTGCGGGAGACGTTCGAGCGCACCGGCGCGAGCGTGATGGGCAAGCGCATGTTCGACGCCGGCGAGCAGGCGTGGCCGGAGGAGGCGCCGTTCCACACGCCGGTGTTCGTCGTGACGCACGAGAAGCGTGACCCCTGGGAGCGGCCGGGTGGGACCACCTTCCACTTCGTCAACGACGGCATCGAGTCCGCGCTCGACCAGGCCCGCGAGGCCGCCGGCGACCGCGACGTCCGCATCGCGGGCGGCGGCGCGACGATCCTGGAGTACGTGAACGCCGGCCTGATCGACGAGTTCTCGATCGCGCTGTCGCCCGTGCTGTTCGGCTCCGGAATCCGCCTGTTCGAGGGCGTGGACGCGGGCCGCGTGGCCCTGGAGCCGGTCCGCGCGGAGCCCTCCCCGAGGGTGACGCACCTGACCTACGCCGTCCGGGAGCGGTAGGCGCACGGCGGACGACACACGGCGGACGGCGGACGCGAAGGAACACCCACGCGGTTGGCACGCAGACGGTTCTCCTGCCGGGATGCCCAGCCCACCTGCTGGATGGCCAGGAAGGAGCCGGGAGGATCCGGTGGCACCGGGCCGCTCGGCGCCCATGGGGGGGACGATTCGCCAGGTGGAATGGCCAGGAACGGGCCCCGAATCGTGAGCCGAGTCAGGGATCAACTGACGAGGTGCGCACTAGCCTGAGCCGAGTCAGGTCGAACAGGTCGGCCGGGGGTCGCCTCGTCACCGCATCAGGGTCGACGCCCGGTGAGGACGTCGTTGTACTCATCGATCAAGGTGTTTGCCGCTTCGATTTCGGCAGAGTCGAGGCCGGTGGACTGCGTGAACATCCACTTGTAGAGGCCCTCGATCGCAGCGGTGTACTCGTCGAAGGGTTCCCGGATCGGCAGGGCATCACCGTGCTGTGCCAGGTAGTTGCGGCTCGCTCCGGACCACGATGAGGACTAAAGTAGCGCTGGGACGCTGATCTGCAGTTGGTAAGTGACCTTCTGTTGCGTGAGGTTCACTTGGTTGTATGGGGCGGGAAGGCTCTGGTGGAGCATGTAGTTGCGCAGGTCCTTGACGAACCTGGCCGCTGGAAGCGCTCCAACTTGCTGGACTCGTCTGGTGTATTCGTCGTAGCACGGGGTGCCCTCGTAGCGCCGGGCGACGACCCGGGTGTGGTCGATCAGCGTTCCGATCGCCGCGACCACGTTGTGAAGTAGACGGTCAAATTCGTTGAAGTAGGCCTCCTGTTCGGCATCGTGCGACCCGGTGTTGGACACCAAGTTCAGGGCAAGATGCCAGTCCTGCTCGGGGCCCTCGATTAGCTTGTCGAGTTCCCGCAGGTTACCGGCGGGGACTTCATGCGTGCGCCGTAGTCGGGCCCACCTTGCGTGCCCCCGCGTGCCAGGATGCTCGCTGATCGCCTTGCTGCGCAGCTCTTGGAGTCGTGCGTTCACGATCTCATCCTGTCGCCCGACGCACCGGCGTTTCGACCCTGTTGACGCTCGCGGCGGGTGAAGGTCATTGGTTCAAGGCAACCTCCGGTGGCGCCTCACTGGAGGTTGCCTTCGAGCGGGGCCATGCTGCTGGATTGGCGGCGTTGTCGAGGTAGTCGGACTTCACCGCTGTCGGTCTGATGTAGTCGGTGGAAGGTTCCCGGGGTCGTGTCGGGAGCATTGGCATCCCGGCTGTAGACGTCGGAGACCGTGCTGGTTTCGGCGCTGGCTTCGACGGTGCCGACGAACTGTTCCATCTTGCGTGACCAGTCGCGGGCGAGGACGGAGCCGACGTGACGGTGGTAGAGGATGACGCGACCGCCGCGGCGGTTGCGAGCGAACCAGTGTGCGCTGCGGTGGTGCCGGTCGAGGCTGTGCTGGTTGGGCTTGGTGATGGTTGGGTTGCCGAAGCCGGGCAGGGTGCGGTAGGTGGTTGGCGGCAGGCTGGGTGGGCGCCAGCAGTCGTCGTCGATCCAGTGGGCGATCGGGTCTTGGGTGACTTTGGGCTGGTAATCGGGTTGGCCAAGGCGGCGGCCGATTTCGGCGGCGAAGCGGCGTTGCCCGTCGGGGTCGCCGGCGGCGAGTCGGCGCCAGTGCAGCGAGCCGACGAGCGCGGCGATCTTGACGGCTTCGGGGTAGGTCGCGGCGAACAGCCGGGAGGTGCTGAAGGTGTGCCCCGAACCCCGGCCCTCCTCAGAGATGCCGCCGGAATCCGCTATCTACCCTTGGAGCCGTTGCGCCCAGTACACCTGCCCGTCCGGCCCCATATAGACCAGGGCCAACAGCAGGTCCGAAATCGCAACCGGGGCAGTGGGCACGTGGACCACCGCCCGTAGCGGCCCGTCCACATACGGAAAGGCCGCAACGAACGTTAGCGGCGAAGCGTCCCCGTCGGACACGGCCAGTCTGGAGCCGTAGCTCGTCCAGATGTTTCCCTCTCTGACATCGCCTGCGCCCTGTAGCCAGGAATAGCGCTTGGCGATCTTGTTATCGACTCCGGCGCTCCCCAGGCCGACGGCCTCCTGCAGTGGCGACGACGCGCTGAAGCTTCCCGGCTTGAGGTTGGTGCGCTTGTCAATGAGAAAGATCGCGAAGTATCCGCCATCGAGTGGCTTGGGCGGGGTCTGCCATGAAACCTGCCCGAGCACCAGCTGGTCGCGTCCGTCGGACACCGGGGCGTTTACCTTGTCGCCGAGCGCGGCCTGAGCCTCCTCGTGGCCGACGATCTGAAGTGAGGACTTGATGGCCAGCGCTTCCGGGCCGTACGGCGGGTGGTTGTGCCACCAGCGCCAGCCAACGAAGGCCATCACCGCCAGGATGACCGCCAACACCAGCCCGGTCCTTCGCCACGTCATGCGCGATAGTGAACCATGCGATCACCAGACGACCAGCCGTTCGTAATCTTCTTCCAACTCGAAGGCCGGCATGGGCCATCCGTGGGCCAGTAACCGTGACGCGGAGCGGGCACGAGCGGGCACGAGACGCCACCGGGCCCATCGCCGCCCACAGGCGTTTCGGGCATCACGCCGCTTGAGCACGCTCTTCCAAACCGGGGCTCCACGGACTTCGATGCCCTCCGACCTGCGAGAGCTTCAGGACCGTCGAATGATGGGGGCATGGGAGCGCTGGGAGCGCAGCAGGCTATGTGAGACTCATCCGTGCCAGCTGACTTCGCACGCGACCCGAAGCAGCCGCTCTGCCATGAGCTGGGGGCCAAGGGGTCGTCGGTTCGAATCCGGCCGTCCCGACAGCGAGGGTTTCCGCAGGTCAGAGCCTGTGGAGACCTCTTTTTCGTGTTCAGGGTGGTTCGTCGAGGTCGAGCACGCCGCTAATCGACCCCTTGACTCGACGGGTGACATGCCCCGGCACTACGGTGCCAACGCGGCAGCCGAACGCGCCCAGGAGATCCAGGTGCAACTGGGGCATCGGGGAGAGGGTGTAGAGGTCGGCAATGCGGCCGGCCGACCCGAGAACCGAGTCGGCCGACCGTGACAGCCTCGTGTTCGATCGGCGCGGACCTGGGTAGTGTCAGGGCTCCGTGCTCTCGGTACGCCGACGACGGGACTTGCGTGACAACTCCGCCAGCTGCAGCATGTATGCCTTCCTCGCATGTCGTCCCACCTCTGCACGTACCACTGTTGGCATACGAAAGGGCGCATCCGCGAGGTAGCGCTTCGACCGGCGTCAACGCGCTGGTCAGGCTCGCGCTGCCCCAGTCAACCCGTGACATGATTGCGCCCATGGGGAAGCAGCAGGACGTCGGCGGGCCCGACCGTCACAGCCGGTCAGGTACCACCGCCCACCGTGCGATCGGTGGCAGCGCCGACGCGCGGCTCGCCCTCGCGCAGGACCCCGCAACGCCACAGATGACCCTCTTCGACTTGGCGTCCGACCCGTCGGCCGTGGTCCGTAAGGCGGTCGCGGCCCGGGCCGACGCACCCGCGCAGGCACTGCGACCGCTGACCCGGGACCATGATCGTCAGGTCCGGGAGGCTGTGGCGAGAAACCCTTCGACCTCGGTCGCCAATCTCTTGCGTCTCGTCAGAGACGCCGACCGGTGGGTCCGCTGGGCGGTCGCCGGCAACCCGGCTTGCGACGAGTCGGTTCGCCGGGTGATGTCAGAGGCACCCGACAAGGAGCTTCGTGGTCTCCTCGCGGAGATGCGGGAGTTGGAGCCCGATCTGGCCGCCAGGCTGATCGACGACGTCTCACCCGAGGTACGGGAACGACTCGCCACCCACACCCACGACCCCGACGTGATCACCGCCCTGATGGCCGATCGCACCGTACGCGTTCGCAAGGGGGTCGCCCGCAACCCGCGGACCACCGCCGAGCAGCGCAGGGCGCTTGCCCAGGACCCCGTGATCGACGTCCGTGCCGCGCTGGTCCGCGCGGTCGAGCTGGACGAGGCGGATCTGGAACGCCTGGTTCACGACCGTTCGGTGCAGGTCCGACTGGCGATGGCAACATCCGAGGTCATCCCGCCGCACATCCGGCGGGCCCTCGGGCGTGATCCCGACGAGATGGTGGCGGGCGCGGCGCGGGATTTCCGCCCGGCGTCTGGCAACTCCCCGGTGATAAGGGGTGCACGCGGTCACCGGCGCTCCGGCACCGGCCCAGGTCGACCGGGCGGCGCCGCGTAAGGCCGGCGGCATCTCTGCCACGGCCCATACAGGGCGGGCACGTCCCGGCACGGCAAACCTACCGTGGTCCGCCACCGGATTCCGTCGATCAACTGCCGTCTCGTCCACTTCCGCAGACGACTGTCAACGCTCGTGGTTGAGTCATGGTTCAGGTGTGGTGGTCGGTGATACGGATGACGGCAGCATGGCTGCGGCCCGCGGCGCACAGGTTAAAGATCAAGCTATGCGCCCCATCGCTACTCGTTCGGATCCGCATGTGGGGTTTTGGTTCGTGTCGCCCCACCGACACAAACCCCCACGGCGGCGGGATGGTCCTGGCCGAGGGGGTGGGGGCAATGGACTCCTTTGCTCGGCTCAGTATGCTGGCGGGGCGACCTGGGAGAACGTGGATCCGGCGGCCTGCGAGGGTCAACGCCGGTCAAGGCTGACTTGGCCGTTACGCGTTTGACCCCGCGCCAACCGCAGGGTAGACAGCAGCGTCATCCGCGACGCCGACAATTCCTTGCGGGACAGGTAGCCACGCGAGTAGCCAAGGTCGTGAACCCCGGACGTGCCCGCACCGTGGCGGACCGGTTGAGCAGCACCGGGCGGGGGTGACCCAGCGCTGCCCGCTCCTGGCAGTTTGGGGCACACAGGGGGCACAAGACACCGTCAAACGTCGTCAACCAGTGAGCAGCCGTGGCAGGCGCAGGCGTCGTGTGAGCCGGGGCCGAGGTGCGTTCCCGCTGGTTGACGGACAGCGGCTCTAAGTTCCGCCTCAACGTCTGAAAGACGGCCCTCCTCGTAGGTCACGCGGTTGCGCCACCGGTCCGGGGGTGCATCGGGCGCTCGGCGACCACGACGACCGACTCGCCCTGCATCAGTAGGACAGAGGCGTAGTGGTGCCGCAGGTCGACGGTCGTCGGTAGCTGCTCGGTTCCCCGCTCGATCAGCCGCGGGCCGAGCCGATGCCCCATGTTCCGGCTGGCGCGGTGGCGTCCAGCATCCGGACGTCACCGCGCCATCGGTTGGCGCTTCTTGTTGCAGGTCAGCACGATCAGATTGTCAGCAGGGGGCTTCTCGCCGGCCTTTGTGGACTGTTCGGTGGCTGCTCAGTTGGACGCCAGCCGTGCTGGCACGGACAGACTGCTCAGCCTTTGATCTCGCGAGGGTCGCGGCTACGGGGGTAGGTGTTCTTCTCGCCAATGGTGCCGTCTTTCTTTTTGATCACATGCTCGACGTCGCGGTCAGTCGCCGTCTGTCGGCCCGCGGCTTCCGCTTCTGCCTTGGTGTCGTGCACCGTGCTCGCGCGCTGGTTGCCCTCCGGGCGATTCTTCCACTGCCCATCCTCGTAGTACGTCTCGATGTCGCTCTTCGCCATGAGTCGTGGCCTCCCTGGTTGGCGTGGTCAGTCACGACTATCTGCCCCAGCCACATCCTCCCCCAAACGTTTGCCACACGGCTCTGCGACGACAGCAGTCGAAGGGATGCGAACGCCTTGCCTTCGCGACGGCGACCACGAAGTGTCGTAGCCCTGGGTGGCCCTTGAGGTCCCCCGGTTCTCCGGAGGGCTGATGGCCTGACGCCTGCTGGCTCAGGTTGGACGATAGCTGTCTCAGGTTGGTCGTTGTGGCAGGTGTGCCAGGCCGGCTCAGCGTGCTGCCTCGTACGCCGTCGACCCAAGCAACGCCGAGTGGCTGGTCTGCCGCATGTCAGGTTGGTGCGCCAGTACGCGGCGACCAGCTGGACCCGGTCGGTAGGTCGAGGGCCCACTGCCGCCCGGCCGGCCGTCAGCGACGGCGTCCCCGCCACGCTCGGCAACCAGACGGGCCAGCCGGAGGAACTGGGCGGGCTGCAGACCGGTGAACGGGAAGATCCACTCCGGCCGGGCTGAGGCGCTCACCTGCACCAACATATCTTCCGTGGCCGTCCTAAGGAGACAGCCGCCGGGTCACGAGACGTCCTTTAGTCTCATTCCATGGGCGTGCTGGACTGGATGCTCGATTCCGACCCCTCCATCCGGTGGCAGGCACTGCGTGATCTTGCCGATGCGCCGGCTGAGGTCGTGGCGGCGGAGCGGACGCGGGTGGCCACCGAGGGGTGGGGCGCCAGGCTGCTGGCCTTGCAGGGCGAAGACGGCCAGTGGGCGGGCGGCGCGTACTTCCCCGCACCGACCGGTGACTCCGATGCCGGCGCCCAGCCCGACGACGACGAGAGCCAGCCCTGGACCGCCACGGCGTACAGCCTCCTGCTGCTGCGTGACTTCGGGGTCGACCCGCGTAGTGACCAGGTGCGCCGGGCCGTGGCGCTGGTCAGCGACCACTGCCGTTGGGAGGAGGGCGGGCAGCCCTTCTTCACGGGTGAGGTCGAGCCGTGCATCAACGGCATGACCGTCGCGCTCGGCGCCTACTATGACCAGGACGTCGATGGCGTGGTCGCCCGGCTGCTCGGTGAGCAGCTCGAGGACGGCGGCTGGAACTGCTGGGCGGAGTACGGTTCGGTTCGCTCTTCGTTCGCGACCACGATCAACGTGCTGGAAGGGCTGTTGGCACACGAGCGCGCAACCGGTGGCTCGGCGGAATCGGTCGCGGCTCGACGCCGCGGCGAGGAGTACCTCCTCGAACGGAAACTGTTCCGGCGTAAGCGCACCGGCGAAGTGGTCGACCGGGTCTGGCTGCAGTTCTCGTTCCCGACCCGCTGGCACTACGACGTGCTCCGTGCCCTGGAGTACTTCCGGGCCGCCGGGGATCTGCCGGACCAGCGGGTGGACGAGGCGATCCAGTTGCTCCGATCCAAACAGCAGCCCGACGGCACGTGGCTGCTGGAGAACACTCATCCCGGCGAGGTCCACTTCACGCTCGAGGACGGCGACGGTCGGCCCAGCCGGTGGAACACGCTACGGGCGCTGCGTGTCCTCAATTGGTACGAGCAGACTGAAGCCAACCCCTAACGGATCAAGCGGAGCCGGATACCGGCTGCCGGCGGGTCTGATCCCACCTGATGCTTGATGAATCCGTCCCGGCAGCTGGTTGGCGCCGAAAGTGGAAAGGTACCCAGCATGACTGATCATGATTTGGTGGACCTCCGGTCGCGGGCCGCCGCCGGTGACCAGGACGCCGTCGACCAGCTCGTCGAGCTCGCGGGCGAGCGGGGTGACATGGATGAGCTGCGCCGCCTCGCCGACAGCGGCAACCGTGATGCGGCCGACGTGTTGACCGAGCTCGCCGAAGAGCAGGACGACGACAGCGAGTAGCGGACGTTGGAGCCCTGTCTTCCTGCCTGAGCGTGGGCTGGGCGGACACCCCGCAGGCGGGACACGTCGTCCGCGGTGAGCGATCGGTGGTCGGGTGGCCATGCCTCACGAACTCTTGGCGACGATGTCCACCAGGTTTCCATCGGGATCGCGCAGGAGGGCGTTGCGGTTGTTGTTGCCGGTGTCGTGTGGCGGCTGGACCGTGGGAACCCCGGCGGCCACCAGCTTCCGGTAGGCCTCATCGACGTCGTCGGTCCACACGACCAAGACCATCGCCGGGCTCCCCGGTGCAGCCTCAACCCCGTGTGCGTCCCTGGCCGCCTCGACCGTGCCGAGACCGATGGTGAACCCGTTCAGCCGGAGTTCAACGTGCTCGGGGATTCCGTCGCTCGGAGTCCGAAAGGTCTCCACGAACCCGAGGAGATCGCGGTAGAAGCGAAGCCAGCCTCGATGTCGCGAGTGTAGAGATTGACCAGCGCTGTGACGAACATGCTCAACAGAGTAGAAGCGGTCCCCGGCAGTCGCAGGCTGTCCTCGCGCGGGCGGCGGGAGCCACGTCGCTCCGCAACCGTTGGCCGGCCCGTCGTGACGGCGGGCCGGCCGCAGTGCCTGTCCGGTCAGTAGGCGTAGGTGACGGAGATGGTGGCGGCGGGGCAGTTGTTCGCCCAGTTGGTCAGGGCGCTCTTCTCGGCGCTGTCGACGGTGAGCCGCCAGCGGATCTTCACGGCGACCCATTCGTTGATGTAGCGGCAGCGGGCCGACGCGTAGGGCGGCATCCAGGTGGCGGGGTCCTGGTCACCCTTGGCCTGGTTCACGTTGTCGGTGACGGCGGCGAGGGGGCGGCTGTCGCCGAGGTCGTTGGCGTAGGCCTGGCGGCGGCTGGTGGTCCAGTTGCGGGCGCCGGAGTCCCAGGCCTCGGCGAGAGGGCCATGTGGTCGATGTCGAGGTCGCCGGTGAGCGTCCAGTAGGCGTTGTCGTAGTAGGAGTACCAGCGGCCGCCGGACAGGGAGCAGCTGGAGCCGATGGTGGGCTTGGTGGTGGCTTCGGCGATGAGGACCTCGTTGCGGGTGCTGCAGCCGTCGCCGTCGGCGTCGATCCAGTGGGGGAACAGGTCGCGGCTGTAGCCGGTGCGGACCTCGGTGGCGACGGGGAGGCTGGCGACGGCGGTGGTGAGGGAGGCGGAGTAGCTGGCGGCCCAGGCGGGCTGGGTGAGGCCGAGGGTGGCGGCCAGGGTCGCGGCGAGGCTGATGGCCGTTGCGCGCAGGGTGCGGGTCATGGTGCTCCGTCCGATGAGGAAAGCTGATGCCTGCACACATATAGACAGAGCTAGAAGTAATGGTCTAGATCCACTTCTGTGAACGGTGGATGAGCCTTTGCTGTACTCAAGCCGTCGGGGTGGGACGGGCTGTCAGGTCACCGTAGGGAGCAGGTCACGCACCGAGTCGGCGTACGGGTGCCGCATGTCGGTCAGCAGCGCGAACGCCGCACCCCAGGTGTCCCGGCATCTCGGTCGCCCGCGTCGGTCTGCACGTCGCCGAGCCGTACCAGGGTCTGCTCGATGGACCCGTTGGAGGACGTGCTGTCGCTGCTCGACGCGACGGGTCACGTGTCGACCGGTCTGTCCGCCGGAGGGCCCTGGGCGATCCGGTTTCTGCCGCCGGCCGGGGTGAAGTTCAACGCGGTCCGGCGGGGCCGCTGCTGGCTGCGGGTGGACGAGGTGCCGGACCCCGTCCGCCTCGACGCGGGCGACTGCTTCCTGCTGACCCGGCCCCTGGCGTTCACCCTCGCCAGCGACCTGGAGCTGCCGGCCGAGCCGGCGCGCCCCATCTTCGCGGCGGCCGTCGACGGTCTGGCGCGCGCCGGCGCCGGCGACGACGTGCTGCTCATCGGCGGCGCGTTCTCCTTCACCGGGCGCGCGAGAGCTGCTGCTCGACAGCCTGCCGCCGGTCATCCACGTGCCGGCCGGGACGCCGGAGGCCGCCACCGTGCGGTGGACGGTCGGGGAGATCGACGCCGAGCTGCGGCGCAAGCCGATGGGGTGCCACGCTCGTTGCGGAGCACCTCGCCGTGGTCATGCTGATCCGGATCCTGCGCCTGCACCTCGCCCACGAGCCCGGCCGGTCGTCGGGCTGGCTGGCCGGGCTGGCCGACCCCACCGTCGCGGACGCGCTGCGGGAGATGCACGCCCGTCCGGGCCATTCGTGGACCGTGGCCGAGCTGGCCCGGACCGCCGCCGTCTCCCGGTCCACGCTGGCGGCCCGGTTCAAGGACGTGGTGGGCAAGGGGCCGCTGGAGTACCTCACCGAATGGCGGATCGAGCTCGCCGCCGAGGGCGCGCTCAGCGTCGCCTTCAAACGCACCACCGGCCTCTCGCCGCGCGCCTACCGCGAGCAACTCACCCGGTCCGGCTGAGGCGCCGCCCGGCCCGCCGGTCGTCTCAGCCCAGGGCGGCCGGGTCGAACTCGCGCCGCTCCACCAGGACGAGCCAGTTCCCGGAGTTGTCGCGGGCGACCGCCTCCACCCCGTACGGCCGCTCGGACGGTTCCTGGATGAACTCCACGCCCTTGGCGCTCAGCTCCTCGTGGGTCTTGCGGCAGTCGTCCACGGCCAGGCCGAGGCCGAACATGCCGCCCTCGGCCTGGGCGCGGCGCAGCGTCTCCGCCATCTCCGGCGAGTACGGCGGACCGGGCAGGGTCAGGTGGACCTCCAGCTCCGGCTGGCTCGGGTGCATGACGGTGCACCAGCGGTAGGAGCCGTCCCCGACGGTGATGTCGGTGTGCTCGGCGAACCCGAGCACGTCGAGGTAGAACGCCTTGGCCGCGTCGATGTCCTGCACCAGCACGCTGGTGATCGAGATGTTGGTAATCATGTGACCAGGCTAGGTGCCGGCGCCCGCGTCCGGCTTCTCCTGGCTTGCGGACCCGCGCCGTTCGGCCAGGCCCCACATGAGCACGAAGCATCCCGGTACGCGGGGCGCGCCGGTCGCGGCCCAGCGCCGCTGGAACTCGCTCGGCGTCTCGCCGACCAGTTCCCGGAACCGGCTGCTGAACGAGCCGAGGCTGGCGAAGCCGACGGCGTGGCAGACCTCGGTGACGGTGAGATTGGTGGCGCGCAGCAGGTCCTGTGCGCGTTCGACCCGGCGGCGCGACAGGTGCGCGGCGGGGGAGAGGCCGTAGGTGGCGGTGAAGAGCCGCTGGAAGTGGTACTTGCTGACGCCGGCCACCGCGGCGACCGCCGCCAGGTCCAACGGTTCGGCGTAGTGACGGTCGATGTGGTCGCGGGCCCGGCGCAGGTGGACCAGCAGGTCGCCCGGGGCGCGACGGGGTGGCGCGCTCATCACCCGCGAGCTTAGGACCTGGTCGGCGGGCGAGCTCGACGGGCACCTGCCCGACGCCGCCAGCGCCGTCGAGGACGAGCACCCGCTGCCCGGCGTGCACCCGCGCCCGGTCCACCAGTCCCTCCAGGCGGTGATGAGCACCAGCGGCAGCGCCGCCACCTCCCGCGCGCTCAACGACACCGGCGCGCGGGCCAGCAGCCGGGCGTCCACGGCCGCGTACTCCGCGAGCGAGCCCTGGAGGTCGCCGACCCCGCCGGTCAGCCCGTACACCTGGTCACCCGGCGTGAAGCCGGTGACCTGCGGGCCGACCTCTTCGATGACCCCGGCGAGGTCCAGGCCGAGGACGGCCGGCAGCCGGCTGCGGGCGTGCCCGGCCCGGCCGCCCGGATCTTGGTGTCCAGCGGGTTGACGCCGCTGGCCCGGACCCGCACCAGCACCTGCCCCACGCCCGCCACCGGCTGGGCCACCTCGCGCAGGGTCAGCGGACCGCCGAACTCCTCCAACACCACCGCGCGTACGGCTTCGTCTCGTCTCGTCGCTCCCGATGAAGCGGAATTAGCGGACAAATCGTGACGTCTGGTTCGTGACCGGCGCGGCCGTCAACGCCGGTCACGAACCAGCCGAACGGCTACCGCTACGCGGCGGCGGCGGCCGGCACCCAGAGGTCGTCGATGGCGCGCTCGGCCGCCGCGAGGCTCTCCTCGGCCAGCGGGATCAGCCCGGCCATGGCGGGGTTCACCTGGGCGAGGGTCAGCTCGGCCGTGATGAAGCGGGGCTGCATGCCGGTCATCGCCAGGCCGTGCGGGAGCCAGGGCTCGGCGTGGTCCCAGCCCGCACGCGGGGTGCCCGCGCCGTAACCGCCGCCCCGGGTGGCCAGCACGATGAACTCGCGTCCGTCGAGCAGGCCGGCCTGGGTCTCCGGGTGGTACGACAGTCCGGGCGCGATGAGGTGGTCGACCCACGCCTTGACGCTGCTGGGCGCGGCGAAGTTGTAGAGGGGGAGGCCGAGCAGGACGGTGTCGGCCTGCTTCACCTCGTTGACCAGTTGCTCGGTCAACGCCCAGGATGCCCGCTGCGCCGGCGTGTGGTGCTGCGCCGGCACCATGCGGGCCAGGCCGCTGGCCTCGTCGAGGTGCGGCAGCGACTCGCGGCCCAGATCCCGGTAGGTGACCGTGCCGCCGGGGTGGGCGGCCTGCCAGGCGTCGGCCGCCCGGGCGGTGAGCCGGCGGCTCGTCGAGCGCTCGCCCTGGATGCTCGAGTCGATGTGCAAGAGGTGCGGCATTGGCTTGCCTTTCCGTTAATCATTTGTGACAGGCAAACCATTTGTACCACGCAGACTCCTGGGGAGGTCGGTAGACTTGGTCACATGCCCGCCGCACCGGTCGACCAGTCAGAGCACCGCCTGGGTCCGCTGCTCGACCACCTCGCGCGCCGGATGCGGCTGCGGGCCGAATCGGTGCTGGCGCCGCTGGGTCTGCGGCCGCGTCACCTCGTCGCGCTGACCGTGCTGCGCGCGCAGGGGGGCAGCAGCCAGCAGGCGCTCGCCGGCACCCTCGCCATGGACGGCACGAACATCGTCGGGCTGCTCAACGAGTTGGAGACGGAGCGGCTGGTCGAGCGGCGACGCTCACCGGAGGACCGCCGGCGCCACGTCGTCGAGCTCACCGAGGCCGGCGCCCGACGGCTCAGCGAGGCGGAATGCGCCCTCGCCACGGTGGAGGGGGAGGTGCTCGGCGCCCTCGACCCGGGCCAGCGCGAGACGCTCTACCAACTGCTCCAGCGGGCCGCCACCGGCACCGCCGTCAACTGCGTCGATGCGTTGGAGAGTCCGCCGGGTGACGCTGCGGCCTGCTGAGGGCTGCCGTTCACCGGTCCCGTACCGCGCGGGCGAGGGCTACGGGATCCTGGGCCCGCTGAGCCGGTAGCCGTCCTCGCTGAGGGTCCGGGTCATATGTTGCGCGTACCACTGCGGCCAGTCGGGGTCGGTCCGGCCCAACTCCTTCTCGTGCACCCCGTGCGCCTCCGAGGCGCGCTTGAGCGCGTCCAGGATGACCTCGGTGGTCGGATCCATCGCTGCTCCCTCCTCGCTGCGGCTCATCGTCCCGGAGCCCGGGTCCGGACCTCCTGCAGCAGCCACCCGTTGCCGTCCGGCGTCCGCCGGGGGCGGGACCGGCGCGCACCGCGGGAGCGGCGGGACCGTCTGACGCCACCCTAGGTCGGGGCCTCGGCGTACGGGACGGAAACGCGACTTCCCGACCGCGGTCGTGGCCTCAGCTCCGGTCGGCCTCGCGGAGCCGGCCGGCGAGATCGCGGACCGCCGCGGCGAACCGTTCGTCGGATTCGCACGGCCAGTGGCCGTGGATGGGCGGCGGGACGCTGTCGCTCGGGGGCACCACCACGTCCTCCGGGTCCCGGAGTCGGCGGTCCACCCGCTCGCTCGGGTCGGCCCCCGGCGAGGGGTCGCCGGGCCGATGGGCGGCGAACACCCAGCCGCCGATCTGGTCGGTGTCCCGCCACAGGTTCAGCCATCGCCAGTCGATCCGGGCGCCCACCTGGTGCAGCACGTCCCGGCCCAGGTACGCCGGGAAGAGCCGGGTGTACAGGCGGTCCAGCGGGGACCCGTAGGTGAGCAGCGCGACCCGGCGGCGCACCGGGGCCGGCAGTTGCAGCACGGCCGCGGCGAGCAGGACCGAGCCGTGGCTGTGGCCGGTGAGCAGGACGCCGTCGTGCTGGCTGGCCAGGTAGCAGATCCGCTTCGCCAGCTCGGGCACGGCGCGCTCCGCGTAGCAGGGCGGCGCGAACGGGTGGGCCGCCCGGGGCCAGAAGGTGCCGAGGTCCCACACCACGCCCACGTACCGGCGGAACTCGGCCGTCCGGTAGGCGAACAGGCCGCCCACCACCAGTCCGGCGATGATCCCGGCGATGAGGTAGCTGCCGAAGGTGAGCCCGAAGTTCACGAATTCCGCCGGCACGCCGAGGAACCGCTCCGCCAACGGGCCGGGCTGGTGTTCGAACAGGGCCAGCACGCTCGCGGCCAGACCGAGTGCGGCCAGGCCGGCGTACACCATGGCCAGCGGCCCGAGCCGCTCGGTGAACCGGGCGCGGGCGATGGTCCTCGCCACCCGGTCCAGGCGGTCGGCCGCCTCCGGCGGAGCGTCCGGGAAGTCCCGGGCGACGATCGCCGCGGCGGCCCGTCGCCGGCCCGGCCGGGTGAGCAGGGTGATCGCGCCGCCCGCCGCCACCGCGGCGATCGACGCCAGGAAGAACGTGAAGATCGCCCACTTGTACGCCAGGGGCGGGGGCACCAGGTCGCCGGCGCTCCGGGTGATCGCCCGCCGGTTGAGGAAGTACGCCGTCCGGTAGACCAACTCGGCGGAGAGCGCACTGGCCAGGCCCACCGCGACGGCCGCGATGACGGGCGCGCCGAGGCCGCGTAGCAGCACGGACCGGGGGTCCCGGCCGCGGCGCCGCCAGAGCGCCAGCACGGCCAGCGCGAAGAGCAACGTCATCTGCGCGACGAACGCCCAGGCGATGATCCGCATGTACCCGGGCAGTCCGGTGGAGGGCGGCCAGGGGGTTCCGTCCAGCGCGACGACCCCGAGGGTCGGCACGGTCAGGGCGCACGCGACGACGCGCGCAGTGGCGGCCGGCGGGTCCGTCGGGCTGGACGATGCCCGTTCCAGCGACGCGGGGGCACAGAGCAGCGCCATGCAGGCCGCGAGCACCGCGCCGGCGACCGCGGCCAGCGCGATCACCACGGGCGACGGTCCGCCGGCGCCCCGCGCGGCGAGGAGGGTGAGGTTCAGCACCGCGAACGCCGCGGCGACGTGGATCGCCCGCAACCGGCCCACCATGGGCATCGCGTCCCAGTGGCCGACGGCGCTGAGCCCCTCACCCTCGGGGCCGCCGCCGGGCGCCCGGAAGGCCTCGTACGGGCGGCCGGGCCGGACGCTGAGCATCCACAGCAGCCCGAGGGCGGCGACCGGCAGCACGGTGAGCACCACCAGGCGGAGTCCGACCGAGCGGCCGCCCAGCCAGGACAGCCAGACCCGCCCCTCCAGGCAGCGGGACGAGCCCATGCACTTCCAGGCGATGAGGTCGAGGGCGACGCCGGCCGCGGAGAGCACGTACACCAGGGTGAGGTTGAGCGCGATCAGCCGGCAGAGCACCTTGACCCCCGCACCGGAGCCCCGGTCCGCCGGGCGCATCCAGATCGCCACGTTGCTGAGCATGAACGGCAGCAGGAAGACCAGGGACAGCGTCCGCGCGGCCGTGCCCGACGGCAGGTCGCTCCACCGGTACGCCTCTAGCACCACGCCGCCCGGTCCGGCGCTGTCCGGGTAGTCCGGCCGGGGCCGGAAGAAGCCACCGCTGCGGTCCCCGGCCACCTGATGGACGTGCGGCCGGTCGAGCACCTGCCCGGCCCCGGCGCCCGAGACGCCGTGCACCCGCAGCTCCACGACCTCGCCCGGGACGTCCTGGCGTCCGGGCGGCGGTGACTCCTCCGACATCGGCCCGCGACCCCCGCTGCGCGGCCAGCAGCTCGTGACGGGTCGCGGACCGACGACGAGCTCTGCCGCCACCCGGCTGGCCGGGCTGACTACCCGTCCGGCGGCCCGCCAACCGCGTCCCGAGCGGTCCGGAACCGCGGTCGCCGGGGTGGGTCGCGCGACCGTGGTCACAGTGCTGGCATTCCGAGACGACCGGTCATAGTGTTACGGCGTGAGCGCGGGCCGGCCGGCCCGCCGACCGGCGGGGAGGAGTGGTTCACCGATGGGACGACCCAAGTCGCCGGCCTCCGCCGGAACCCGGCAGCGGCTCGCCGAGGCGGCGCTGGACCTGTTCCACGCGCGGGGCTACAACGGCACCAGCGTCCAGGACATCGTCTCCGCGGCCGGCGCTCCCAAGGGCACCTTCTACAACCACTTCGCCAGCAAGGAAGCGCTGGCCCTCGACTCGGTGGCCCGGTACGCGTCCGCCGTGCCGCTGGAGCTGCTCGACGAGAAGCAGGGCGGCAGTCCGCTGGAGCGAATCATCGCCCATCTCCGGCGCCTCGTCGCGATCTCCGACTCCCTCGCGGACCGCGGCTGCCTGCTCGGCAACTTCGCCACCGAGATCCCGGCGCACAGCGGCGCCGTCGCGGCCGCCGTCGACGCCGGGTTCGCCCGCTGGGTCGACGCCCTCGCCGGGGCCATCGAGCAGGCGCGGGCAGCGGGGGAGCTGCACGGGGACGAGCCGGCGGCGGCGCTCGCCGGGTTCATCGTCAACAGCTACGAGGGCGCGGTCGCGCGGGCCAAGGCCGCCGGCAGTCGCGAGCCCCTCCGGGAGTTCCTCGCCCTCACCACGACGCGAATCCTCACCTGAGCTTTCCGTTCGCCGACCGGCGCCGACCCCGCCGGTGTCCGGCACCGCCCCGTACCCATTCCGAGACGACCGGTCATACTTTCCTGTCCGGCGGCCCCGTCAACCATGAGGACCCGCATGTCCACGTACCGTGCCTTTCAGGTCACCGGAACCCAGAACTTCGCCCTGGTCGATCGGGAGGTGACCGATCCGCTGGCCGGCCAGGTGCGCCTGCGCGTGCAGGCCTGCGGGGTGTGCCACAGCGACGCCCTGGCGGCGAACGGCATCCTGCGTGCCGACCCGTCGACGCCGATCGTGCCCGGCCACGAGATCGTGGGCGTGATCGACGCGGTCGGCGCCGGCGTGACCGCCTGGCGCCCCGGCGACCGGGTCGGTGTCGGCTTCCTCAACGGCCACTGCGGCGAGTGCGACTCCTGCCGCCGCGGCGACTTCGTGAACTGCGCCGCCCAGCCGCTGACCGGCACTACCGTGGACGGTGGGTACGCCGAGGTCGCCTACGCCCGGGCGAGCGGACTCGTGCGTATTCCCGAGGGCCTCGGTGCGACGGACGCCGCGCCGCTGCTCTGCGCCGGACTGACCGTGTACAAGGCGCTCCTGCGGCTCGACGCCCGTCCCGGTGCGCTGGTGGCCGTCCAGGGCATCGGTGGCCTCGGCCACCTCGGCGTGCAGTACGCCCGCGAGCTGGGCTTCCGCGTCGCCGCCATCGCCCGCGGCGTGGAGAAGGCGCAGGTCGCAACGGAGTTGGGCGCCGAGGTCTACCTCGACAGCACCACCGAGGACGTCGGCGCGGTGCTGCAGAAGCTCGGCGGCGCGGCCGCGATCGTCGCCACCGCGGCGAGCGGAGCGTCCATGTCCGCCCTGGTCCCGGGGCTGGCCCCGCGCGGCCGGCTGGTCGTGGTGGGCGCCGGCTTCGACCCGATCTCGGTGCAGCCCGCAGACCTGATCTTCGGCACCCGGGCGATCGACGGCAGCCTGACCGGCAGCTCCATCGAGAACGAGGACAACCTTCAGTTCAGCGTGCGACGGGGGGTGCGGTCGATGAACGAGGTCCGCCCGTTCGCCGAGGCGCCCGAGGCGTACGCCCACATGCTCACCGGCCAGGCCCGGTTCCGCGTCGTACTCGACATGACCGCCTGAAACCATGACCACTGCGGTCGTCCGCCCGGCGGGGCCGGGCGGACGACCGCGGCGTGGGCTCCTCGCCAGCGGGCGGACGCTGCTACGGTTGATCGCGAGTGATCGGAACAGGGAGACCAGACATGGCGGGCGACGACGACATCTCCGGGTGACACCGGACCGGCCCACGGCAGGCGCGCCTCGGCGCAGCCGCCGTCGCGCCATGCCGCCGTTCCACGAGCCCTGTTCCCCGCCGGGCCGCCCTGAGGCGCGCCCGTATCACCACGAGGACGCCACATGTCCGACGCATTCATCATCTGCTCGAACCTCTCCTTCTCCTGGCCGGACGACACCCCGGTCTTCACGGACCTCTCCTTCAGCGTCGGCGCGGGCCGCAACGGCCTCGTCGCGCCCAACGGCGCCGGCAAGACCACCCTGCTCAAGCTGATCGCGGGCGAGTACCGGCCCACCGGGGGCAGCGTCTCCGTCGAGGGCGTCCTCGGCTACCTGCCGCAGGACCTGCCGCTGGACGGGGGCCGGAGCGTCGCCGAGGTGCTGGGGATCGCCGACCGGCTCACGGCCCTGCACGCCATCGAGTCCGGGGACGCGAGCGAGGAGCACTTCGCCACCCTCGGCGACGACTGGGACGTCGAGGAGCGCAGCCACGCCGAACTGGACCGGCTCGGCCTCGGTGACGTGCCGCTCGACCGGCGGCTGCACACCCTCAGCGGCGGCCAGGTCGTCGCCCTCGGGCTGGCCGCGCAGCTGCTGAAGCGCCCCGACGTCCTGCTGCTCGACGAGCCGACCAACAACCTCGACCTGGACGCCCGCCGCAAGCTGTACGCGGTGCTCGAGGAGTGGGCCGGCTGCCTGCTGCTGGTCAGCCACGACCGGGCGCTGCTCGACCGGATGGACCGGATCCTCGAAATCGACCGGGGCGGGGTCCGTTCCTACGGCGGGAACTTCACCGCGTACGAGGAAGCCGTCCGCGCCGCGCAGGACGTCGCGGAGCGCAACGTCCGCAACGCCGCGCAGGAGGTCAAACGGGAGAAGCGGGAGATGCAGCAGGCGCGGGAGCGGGCCGAGCGCCGGGCCAGCAACGCCTCGCGCAACCTCAAGAACGCCGGTCTGCCGAAGATCTTCGCCGGGACGATGAAGCGGGGCGCCCAGGAGTCGGCGGGGAGGTCGAGCGAGACGCACGCGGCGCGGGTCAGCGAGGCGCGGGCCCGGCTCGACGCGGCGGGCCGTGCCCTGCGCGAAGAGCAGAAGATCACGCTGGAGCTGCCGGACACCAACGTCCCGGCGGGACGGACGGTCTTCCTCGGCGAACGGATGCAGGTGCACCACGGCGAACGGGCGCTCTTCGCCGGCGACGGCGTCGACCTGGTGATCCGGGGGCCGGAGCGGATCGCGCTGACCGGGCCGAACGGCGCCGGCAAGTCGACCCTGCTGCGGCTGATCCACGGTGACCTGACGCCGGAGGGCGGCCGGGTCCAGCGGGCCGACGGCCGGGTCGCGTACCTGTCCCAACGGCTGGACCTGCTGGACCTCGACCGTACGGTGGCGGAGAACCTGGCCGCGTTCGCGCCCGCGATGCCCGACGCGCAGCGGATGAACCTGCTCGCCCGGTTCCTGTTCCGGGGCTCCCGCGCCCAGCTCCCGGTCGAGGCGCTGTCCGGAGGGGAGCGGCTGCGCGCCACCCTGGCCTGCGTGCTCTGCGCCGAACCGGCGCCGCAGCTGCTGCTGCTCGACGAGCCGACCAACAACCTGGACCTGGTGAGCGTCGGTCAGTTGGAGAGCGCGCTCGGCGCGTACCAGGGGGCGTTCGTGGTGGTCAGCCACGACGCGCGGTTCCTGACGGAGATCAAGGTGGAGCGCTGGCTGCGGCTCGACGAGGGCGGGCTGCGCGAGACGGGCGCACCCGACGCGGACTAGCCCCGACAGGAGGCCGGGACGGGCCTTCGCCCCTGGCGTCGCCGACCACTCTGGGGCACGCTGACCGGTATGGGGACGTGCGTCCGGTCGGCGAACGGACCGGATCGGCCACGGAGGTGCTGGTGGCGGCGATCCCGTCCGAGACGCTGGCCGCGTACACGGCGCTGGTCGGCATCGTCCTCGCCGCCGACGTCGGCGCCGGGTACGGCGCGTTCCGGTGGTCGGCGTACGCGATCTTCGTGGTCCTCGCGTTCCTCGCGCCGTCCGCCGGCTACCACCGGAAGGTGACGTCGCCGCAGAGCCCGCCCGACGCCGACCATTGCCGGTTCCCCGTCCTGGAGTGCGCCGCCCCGGCTCACTCCGGCTCGGGGGCGGCCGGGGGCATCGCCAGCGCGAGGGTCAGGTCGAGCACGGTGGCCGGGTCGTGGAGGCGGTCGCCGTACAGCTCGCGCAGCTGGCCCATCCGGTAGCGCACCGTCTGCGGGTGCACGAAGAGGTCGGCCGCCACGTCGTCGCGCCGGCCCTGGTGCAGCAGCCACGACCGCAGCGTCTCGGCGAGCCGGTGCGCGGTCGCCGGCGGCAGCGACTCCAGCGGCTTCAGCGCCTGGGCCCGCAGGTCGGCCAGCCCCTCCGGGTCCATGCTGAGCACCAGCTCGGCGAGGTGCTCCTCGGTGTCCACCGGCCCGGTGTCGGGCCGGCCGAGGCCGAGCGCCAGCGCCCGCGTCGCCCGCTGGTAGGAGGCGGCCACCCGGCTCCACGGGCGCGCCGGGCCGAGCACCGCCCGGTGCCCCCGCAGCACCCGGGCGAGCTGCCGGCGGCCGGCGCCGTGCGCGTCCGGCACCAGCAGCACGGCCAGCTCCTCGGCGAGGTCCACCCCGGGCAGGTCCTCCCCGCTCTCCAGGGTGTGCGGGCTGAGCAGCGCGAGCACCGCGCGCAGGTTGCGGCGCGGCAGCAGTACGACGGTGAGCGTCTGCGGCGGCGGCCAGTCCGCCCGCTCGGCGCTGCGGCGCAGGGTCTCCTCGGGCTCGCCGGCGAGCAGCTGCTGGGTCAGCCGTTCCAGGTAGCGGCGCTGGACCCGGCCGGCGCTGGCCAGCTCGTCGGCGTGCCCGGCCACGCTGGCGGCGGAGAGCTCGTCGATGTAGGCGAACATCAGCTCCGCGAACTCGGCGACCGTCTCGGCGGCCAACCCGCTGCGTACGGTGGTGGTGGAGACCTCCCGCCACGCCACCCGCGCCCCCACCCGGTACGCGGCCAGCAGCGCGTCCATGCTGCGGCCGGAGCGTGCCTCCCCGCTGCCGAGCGCGTACGCGGCCTCCAGGGCCGGGGTCAGCGGGGTGCTCGGGTCGGCGGACTGGGCCTTCTCGACGAGCTGGAAGAAGGTGCCGAGCGCGATGCGTACCGCGTTCTCGATCTTCTCCCGCATGGTGCCGGTGAGGGCGCCGGAGTAGCCCGGCACCTCGCCGGTGATCGCGCTGACCGTCCGCTCCGCCATCACGGGGAGGCGGTCGCGGAGCCGGGCGGCCACCCGCTCGTCCAGTTCGAGGCGGGCGGCGCGTCGGCTCGTCCCGGACTGGTCCGACATGTTGTTCTCCCCGAACAAAAAGCTGCGGCTGATTCACCTTTGCCGGTCAAGATGTTATGCGATTGCGCGGCCACCCTGGTCATATGACCACAACTGTCCCGCGATCCCCCGCGAAGGTCTCCTTCCGGGACAGGCTGCGGCGGCTGGCCGAAACGGTCACCACCCCGCTGCTGCCGGAGGACTACCTCGACCTGGTCGCGCCGCTGCGCGCCGGCGCCGCCCTGCGCGGCCGGATCGTCGCCGTGCGGCCGGAGACCCCGGACGCGGCGACCGTGGTCATCCAGCCCGGCCGGGGCTGGCGCGGCCACGTCCCCGGACAGTACGTGCGCCTCGGCGTGGACGTCGACGGGGTCCGCCAGTGGCGGGCGTATTCGGTCACCTCGGTGCCGGGCGGTCGGGACGGCCGCCTCGCGATCACCGTCAAGGCGATCCCGGACGGCAAGGTCAGCAACCACCTGGTCCGCCGCGCGCGGGCCGGGACGATCGTCCAGCTCGACCAGGCCCAGGGCGACTTCGTGCTGCCCGAGGCGACCCCCGAGCGGGTGCTCCTGCTCACCGCGGGCAGCGGCATCACCCCGGTCATGGCGATGCTCCGCGCCGGCCTGCACACCCGGGCCGACGTGGTCCTGGTGCACTCCGCGCCCACCCCGGACGACGTGATCTTCGGCGCGGAGCTGCGGGCGCTCGCCGAGCGGGGCGCGCTGCGGCTGGTCGAGCGGCACACCGACACCGACGGGCTGCTCGGCGTGCACGAGCTCGACGACCTGGTGCCCGACCACCTCGACCGGGAGACCTGGGCCTGCGGGCCGGTCGGCATGCTCGACGCGGTCGAGGGGTACTGGGCGTCCAGGGGTCTCGCCGACCGGCTGCACACCGAGCGGTTCCGGCCCACGGTGATCTCCCCCGGGGAGGGTGGCACGGTGACTTTCACCGGATCCGCGGTGACGGTCGAGGCCGACGGCGCGACGCCGATCCTTGAGGCCGGCGAGAACGCGGGTGTGCTGATGCCTTCGGGCTGCCGGATGGGCATCTGCTTCGGCTGCGTCCTCCCGCTTCGCCAGGGCGCCGTCCGCGACCTGCGCAACGGCGACCTCACCACCGCCGTTCCCGGCGACGGCGTGCTCATCCAGACCTGCGTGTCGGCGGCGGCCGGTACCTGCGACATCGAACTCTGACAGGAGGCCGACGTGACCGTCATCCAGAAGAAGGCCGTCAACCCGATCGCCCACCTCAGCGCCGAGGACATCGAGATCATCGGCAAGGAGCTGGACGCCATCCGGGACCGGGTGATCGCCGACCGGGGGGAGCGGGACGCCCACTACATCCGCAAGGTGATCAAGACCCATCGGACGCTGGAGCTGAGCAGCCGCGCGGTGCTGCTCTTCTCCTTCTTCCCGCCGGCCTGGATCGTGGGCACCGCCGGCCTCGCGGTGGCGAAGATCCTGGACAACATGGAGATCGGTCACAACGTCCTGCACGGGCAGTGGGACTGGATGCGCGACCCGAAGATCCACTCCACTACCTGGGACTGGGACCACGTCTCCCCGCCCGACCAGTGGCAACACTCGCACAACCAGCTGCACCACCGGTACACCAACGTGGTCGGCAAGGACAACGACCTCGGGTACGGCATCATGCGCGTCGACGAGGACCAGCCCTGGCACCCGGTCCACCTTGGCCAGCCGCTGTGGAATCTGATCAACGCCTGCTTCTTCCAGTACGGCATCGCCGCGTACGACCTGGAACTGGGCCACAACCTGCGCGAGGGCCGGCACAAGGCCCCGGAGTTCCGGGCCCGGGCCCGCGCGGTCGGTCGCAAGATCCGTCGCCAGGTGCTCAAGGACTACATCGTGCACCCGCTGCTGTCCGGCCCGTCCTTCCTCAGCACCCTGGCGGCCACCTTCACCGCGAACCTGATCCGCAACGTGTGGAGCCACTCGGTGATCATGTGCGGGCACTTCCCGAACGGGGTGGAGACCTTCGAGAAGACCTCCATCGAGGGCGAGACCCGGGGCGAGTGGTACCTGCGGCAGATGCTCGGCTCGGCCAACATCAGCGGCAGCAAGCTGATGCACATCATGACCGGCAACCTGTCGTTCCAGATCGAGCACCACCTCTTCCCCGACCTGCCGAGCAACCGCTACCAGGAGATCGCCCCGCAGGTCCGCGCGCTCTTCGACCGGTACGGGCTGAAGTACACCACCGGCCCGCTGCCCAAGCAGGTCGCCTCCGCCTGGTGGAAGGTCATCCGGCTCTCGCTGCCGAACCGCCGGACCGACCGGCGGCAGCCGGTGGCCCCGGCGCTGGCCTCCTCCGGGGCGG
The DNA here is from genome assembly GCF_004217615.1 of Micromonospora kangleipakensis. Classification (NCBI taxonomy): domain Bacteria; kingdom Bacillati; phylum Actinomycetota; class Actinomycetes; order Micromonosporales; family Micromonosporaceae; genus Micromonospora; species Micromonospora kangleipakensis. The sequence continues at coordinate 3,685,067 of NZ_SHLD01000001.1, forward strand.
CCTGACCCGTCGCCCGACCCGGGACCGCTCGCACCGCCGGCCCGGCCGACCCGACGCCGATCTCTCGGTGTCCGGGCCGGCCGGGCCGGCGTCGTTCCGGCCGGTGCGCGTGGTCCGCTACCGCCGGGCGGCGGCCGTCACGGGTTGACGAAGTCCCGCACCTGGCCGTAGATGGTGGCGTCGTTCTGGAGGCTGGTGTGGAAGACACAGGCCGTCTGGGTGTTGCTGGCGCCGGAGAGGATCGTGCTGTCCACCGGGTTGATGACCCCGTCGCAGCGGGAGCGCCAGGTGCCGTAGACGAAGGCGCCGGGCGTCTCGTCGCCGGAGTTGAGGGTGGCGAGGAAGGTCGAGCCGACCCGCATCTCCAGGCAGGCGGTGCTGACGCAGGTGTTCGCCGAGCTGGTGCCGTGGTTCGGGCCGCCGAGGGAGACCCAGCGGTCGACCTTGCCGCTGCCGGCGAGGTTCTTCAGGTAGTAGCGGGACGACAGCCCGCCCATCGAGTGGGTGACGATGTCCACCCTGGTCGCACCGGTGGCGGCCAGCAGCTTGTCGACCTCCTGACTGACCGTCTGCGCCGTGGTGGCGTTGGACTGGCTGGTGTTGTAGGAGAACGCGCGCAGGTGGCTCGACGGCCACCCGTCGGCCCGGAAGCGGCTGATCATCGTGTTCCAGGTGGAGGCGCTGCTGTTCCAGCCGTGCACGAACAGGATCGGGTTGCTCGGCGGCGTGTACGAGGCGGCCAGCGCGGGGGAGGGGAGGCCGACCAGGGTCGCGGTGGCGACCATGAGGGCGAGCAGCCATCTGGTCAGGAGCGATGTCACGGGGGTGGGGTCCTTCCGGGGGAGACGGGCGAGGCGCCGCCGGCCGACGGGCCGCCCACGAGCCGTCCACGTGCCTGTTCGGCACCTCGGAGGGGGGTACGACATGGGTTCGGGGGGACCCACGTCGTCCGAGGTGGGCGAATGTTACCGACGGGTTGCCTTCGGATGTCAATACATCGATGAGAGGTCGCGCCCGTTGCCCGGGCGGCGGCGAGCGGTGGCGACCGTCGGGGGTGGCTGGCAGACTTTCGGAAGGTCACCGCCGGCGGAGGGACGTGGGTCCATGACGGAGAACGGGCACGACCTCCGGCCGGGCGCCGACAGCTACCCCCTGTTCGGGGCCCGGGTCACCCTCGTCGACGCCGCCGGGCTGCTCGCCGCGGCCGGGGCCGGCCCGGTCGAGCTGCTCGCCGACGCCGACTTCCCCGCCCCGGTGCGCGCCGTCCGGCTCACCGTGCGGGCCGCCGACGGCACGTACCGCTTCGACGCCGAGGTCCGCACCTCCGCCGGCCGCGCGGTCGGGCTGCTGGCCCTGGGCGTCGCCGGCCCGGCCGGGGTGCTGCTCGCGCGCCGGCTGGCCAGCACCGACCCGACGTCCGGCGGGGTCCTCGCCGAGGCGTCGCGCCGGCTCGGGCTCCGGCCCGCCGGCGCCGGCACCGGGGCGGACCTGGCCGGGGCCGCGGCGCTGCGCGAGGCCGCCGCGCACGGCCTGCACCCCGAGCTGACGTACGACGAGGGTGCCGACGGCGGACGGACGGTGACCCTGCGCGCGGCCGTGCCCAGCGCCGAGGCCGGCCCGGCTCAGCTGCGGGCGATGGTGGGCCTGGTGCTGCACGTGGTGCGCGAGCTGGTCGGGGAGGACGCGCTGCGCGACCGGTCCTACACGGTGGGCCGGCGACCCGCCCCGGCGGCGGCGTCGGTCGTGCCGCGCTCCGAGGCGGTCACCCTGGACCAGGTGGGCGGCCTGGCCGAGGTGGTCGCCCGGTTCCGGGAGATCGCGGTGTCCTTCCGCCACCCGCAGGTGATGGCCCGCTGGGGCGCCCGCCGCCCGCAGGGCATCCTCATGTACGGCCCGCCCGGCACCGGCAAGACCATGCTGGCCCGGGCCCTGGCCAACGAGATCGGCGCCGACTTCACCGAGATCCGCACCCCGGAGATCCTCGACAAGTACCTGGGCGGCTCGGAGCGCAACATCAAGCAGATCTTCCGGGAGGCCCGCCGCTACCGGCGGCCCACCGTGATGCTCTTCGACGAGTTCGACAGCATCATCAACTACGCCGGGGCGGGCGGGGACGCCGCCAGCCAGGCGGTCAACGCGGTCGCCGGCATCTTCAAGCAGGAGATGAACACCCTGTTCGAGGAGAACCCCGACGTCATCGTGGTCGCCACCACCAACTTTCCGCAGCGGGTGGACGCCTCGCTGATCCGCTCCGGACGCTTCGACATCAAGCTCGCCATCCCCGCCCCGGACGAGTCCGGTCGCGCCGAGATCATCACCAAGATGATCCGGGAACTCATCGCGCGGCACGAGGGGCCCGGCTTCCGGATGTTCGCCGCCGACGTCGACCCGGCCGAGCTGGCCGCGCTCACCCCCGGCCTGACCGGCGCCGACATCCGCGAGGTGCTGCGCCGGGTGCAGCTGGCCAAGGCGATGCGGGAGGCGACCGAGGGTGCGCCGGCCGGCCCGATCAGCCAGGATGACCTGCGAGAGGCCGTCGCGGGGCTGCGCCGCGGCTGAGCCGGCCCGACGGAAGGAGACCCCCGTGTCGTCCACCCTGCTGTCCCGTCGCGACCTGGCGTTCCTGCTGCACGACTGGCTCGACGTGACCCGGCTGACCGAGCGGCCCCGCTACGCCGAGCACTCCCGGGAGACCTTCGACGACGTGCTGGACCTCGCCGCCCGGGTGGCCGCCGAGCACTTCGCCCCCCACAACCGGGCCGCCGACACCGCCGAACCGACCTTCGACGGGCGCCGGGTGCACACCATCCCGCAGGTCAAGGCGGCCCTCGACGTCTTCGCCCAGACCGGGCTGCTGGCCGCCAGCCTGGACGAGTCGATCGGCGGGATGCAGCTGCCGCACGTCGTCTCCGCCGCCTGCTTCGCGTGGCTCCAGGCGGCCAACGTCGGCACCGCCGCCTACCCGTTCCTCACCCTGGGCAACGCCAACCTGCTGCTCACCCATGGCAGCGCCGAGCAGATCGACACCTGGGTACGCCCGATGGTGGAGGGGCGCTTCTTCGGCACCATGTGCCTGTCCGAGCCGCAGGCCGGCAGCTCGCTCGCCGACATCACCACCCGGGCCGAGCCGCAGCCCGACGGGACGTACCGGCTGGTCGGCACCAAGATGTGGATCTCCGGGGGCGACCACGAGCTGGCCGAGAACATCGTCCACCTGGTGCTGGCCCGGATCCCCGGCGGCCCGCCCGGGGTCAAGGGCATCTCGCTGTTCATCGTGCCCAAGGTGCTCCTGGACGCCGACGGCGCCCTCGGGCCGCGCAACGACGTGGTGCTGGTCGGCCTCAACCACAAGATGGGCTACCGGGGCACCACCAACACCCTGCTCAACTTCGGGGAGGGGGTGCACCGGCCGTACGGGCGGGCCGGCGCGGTCGGTTACCTGGTCGGGCAGCCGCACCAGGGTCTGGCGCAGATGTTCCACATGATGAACGAGGCGCGGATCGGCGTCGGCGCCGGCGCGACCGCGCTCGGCTACACCGGCTACCTCAAGTCCGTCGCGTACGCCCGCCAGCGCCCGCAGGGCCGGCCGCTCGTCGACAAGGATCCCACCGCCCCGCAGGTGCCGATCGTCGCCCACCCGGACGTCCGCCGGATGCTGCTGGCCCAGAAGAGCTACGTAGAGGGCGCGCTCGCCTTGATCCTCTACTGTGGCCGACTGCTCGACGAGGAGAAGACCGCCCCCGTCGAGGGCGACCGCAATCGCGCCCACCTGCTGCTGGACATGCTCACCCCGGTCGCCAAGAGCTGGCCGTCGCAGTGGTGCCTGGCCGCCAACGACCTGGCCATCCAGGTGCACGGCGGGTCCGGCTACACCCGCGACTACGACGTCGAGCAGCACTGGCGGGACAACCGGCTGAACCCGATCCACGAGGGCACTCACGGCATCCAGGCGCTGGACCTGCTCGGCCGGAAGGCCACCATGCAGGGTGGCGCCGGGCTGGCGCTGCTGCTGGAGACGATCGGCGCGACGGTCAGCCGGGCCTGGAAGGCCGAGGGGGAGGCGGCCGAGCTGGCCGCCCAGCTCGGCGTGGCGGTGGACCGGGTCGGCGTGGTGACCCGCCGGCTCTGGGCCACCGGCGACCCGGAGCTGGCGCTGGCGAACGCCAGCGTCTACCTGGAGGCGGTCGGCCACGTCGTGATCGCCTGGATGTGGCTGGAGCAGCTGCTCGTCGTCGAGGCAGCCGGTGCCCCGGACGGGCCGGACGCCGACTTCCTCGCCGGCAAGCGCCAGGCGGCCCGGTACTTCTTTCGCCACGAGCTGCCCCGCACCGGACCGCAGTTCGACCTGCTGGAGAGCCTCGACCGGACGACCCTGGACACCCGGGAAAGCTGGTTCTGACCGACCGCCGGGGCGTGCCCGGCGGCCCGGGACGGACCGCCGGGGCGTCCGCCGGCATCGTCCACCGGGCGGCGGGGAGCCGCGCGCCGCCACGCCGCGCGCCGCGCGCCAGCCCAGCACGCCGGCCCGGCCCGGTCAGTCCCCGGCGAGCAGCCGGTCGCGGACCTCGCGGCGGAGCACCTTGCCGATCTGGGACCGGGGCAGGTCCTCCACCACGACGACCCGGCGGGGCACCTTGTAGCCGGCGAGGTGCTGCCGGCAGCCGGAACGGACGTCTTCGGGGGCGGTGACGGCCGCCGGGTCCAGCACGACCACGGCCACGACCTCCTCGCCGCCGCGCTCGCCGGGCAGGCCGACCGCCGCCGCGTCGCGCACCCCCGGCACCCGGCGCAGCGCCTCCTCGACCTCGGACGGGTAGACGTTGAAGCCGCCGGTGATGATCAGCTCCTTGATCCGGTCCACCACGGTGACGAAGCCGTCCGGGTCCATCGTCACCACGTCGCCGGTACGCAGCCAACCGCCCGGCAGCAGCACCGCCGCCGTCTCCTCGGGGCGTCCCCAGTAGCCGGCGAAGACCTGCGGGCCGCGGACCAGCAGCTCACCGGCCTCGCCCGGGGGTCGGTCCCGGGTCGGGTCCTCCGGATCGACGATGCGGATCTCGGTGGACGGGAAGGGCACGCCGACGGTGCCGGGCCGGCGGGCCGGGGAGACCGGGTTGCCCAGGGTGATCGGGGAGCTCTCGGTCATGCCGTACCCCTCGACGAGCAGGCCGCCGGTGACCGACTCCCAGAGCTCCACGGTGGCCGGCGGCAGCGCCATCGCCCCGGAGATGGCGTACCGAACGGAGCTGAGGTCGATGTCGCGCTCTCGGGCGGCGATGGCGAGCCGCTCGTAGATCGGCGGCACGGCGGGCAGGAAGGTCGGCGGGCGGCGGCGTACCGCGTCGAGGACCTGCTCGAGGTCGAACCGGGGGAAGAGCACCAGGGTGGCGCCGATCCCCACCGAGAAGGTGAGGCACAGCGTCAGCCCGTACGCGTGGAAGAGCGGCAGGACGGCGTACACCGTCTCCTCGCCGTCGCGCAGGCCCGGCACCCAGGCGCGGCCCTGCGCCGCGTTGGCCCGCAGGTTGCGGTGGGTGAGGATGGCGCCCTTCGGGGTGCCGGTGGTGCCGCCGGTGTACTGGAGCAGCGCGGTGTCGTCCGCGCCGGGCGCCGGATGGTCGGCCGGGAGGGGGCCGGCGGCGGCGACCAGCTCCGCCCAGGAGATCGTGCCGGGCGCCGGCGCGGTCATCGCGGCCCGGGCGGCGCGGGCCTTGCGCAGCGGCAGCCGCAGCGCCCAGCGCTTGAGCGGGGGCAGCGCGCCGGTCAGGTCGACCGCGACGACCGTCTCCACCGACCCGCGGCCGACGACCAGCGGGGCGACCTTGTCCCAGACCACGGCGACCCGGGCGCCGTGGTCGGTGAGCTGGTGCTCCAGCTCCTGCGCCGTGTAGAGCGGGTTGTGCTCGACCACCACCGCGCCGAGGCGCAGCACCGCGTAGAAGGCGACGACGTGCTGGGGGCAGTTCGGCAGGACCAGCGCCACCCGGTCGCCGCGCGTCACGCCGAGCCGGCGCAGCGCCTCGGCGGCCCGGGCGACCTGGGCGGCCAGCTCGGCGTACGTGGTGGTGGCGCCGAAGAAGTCCAGCGCCACCCGGGAGCCGAACCGCCGGCCGGCGTCGGTCAGCAGGTCCACCAGCGATTCCGCCGAGGTGGCGATGGTGGCCGGCACGCCCGGGGCGTAGCTGCGCGTCCAGGGCCGTTCCGCGGTCGCGTCCATCGCCGTCTCTCCTCGCTTGGGTGGGGGTGGCGCCACGCCCAGCCTAACTTACGGGCCAGTAACCTACGGTCCCGTAGGTTAACGGAAGGTCCGGGGCCAGGGGTCAGTGCCGGGCGACGTAGACGGTGTTCGCGGACTCCCGCCCCTGCAACGGGTTGGGGAACCGGACGACGTGCGCCACCGAGGTCGGGAACACCTCGGTGAGCACCCGCTGGAACGCCGGGTCGGGCGGGTCGTTCGACCAGAGCGCGAAGACCCCGTCGCGGTGCAGGAGGTCGGCGAGCCGGCGCAGCCCAGCGACGGTGTAGAAGTCGGCGTGGCTGGGGTGCAGCACCTGGCGCGGCGAGTGGTCGACGTCGAGCAGCACGGCGTGGAAGCGGCGTCCCGGCGCGTCGGGGTCGAACCCGGCCCCGTCGGCGACGGCGGCGAAGAAGTCGGCCCGGACGAACCGGGTACGCGGATCGGTGGCCAGCCCGGCGGTGAAGGGGAGCAGGTCCCGACGGTGCCAGTCGATCACGTCCTCGATGGCCTCCACCACCACCAGCGAGCGGACCCGCGGGTCCTCCAACGCGGTCCGCGCGGTGTAGCCGAGGCCCAGCCCGCCGACCACCACGTCCAGGGCGTCGCCCTCGAGCGTGGCCAGCCCGAGCCGGGCGAGTTCGATCTCCGCGACCGGGAAGAGGCTGGACATCAGGAACTCGTCGTCGAGCTTCACCTCGTACACGTCGACGTCGAGCGAAGGGTCGCGACGCCGGCGCAGGCTGATCTCGCCGATCGGGGTCTCCCGCCAGGCCAGTTCTTCGAATCGCGCGCCCACGGGTGGTCCTCTCCGCCGGTTCCGTCACCGGATGCTACCGGCCCGTCGGCCCGCCGCCGGACGATCCCGGCCGCGTCGGGCAATTCCGCCGCCGCCGGCATCCCCCGGCCCGACCCGGGTAAGCCACCCGGTCGATGGTGTCGGCGGAAGGGGAGCGCGGTGGCGGAGATGCTGGCGGGACGGTTGCATGTGACCGGGCGGGCGTTGCGGATGGAGTCGGTGCCGGTGCCCGAGCCGGGCCGCGGGCAGGTCCGGATCAGGGTTGCCGCCGCCGGGGTGTGCCTGTCGGACGTGCACCTGATCGACGGCACCCTCACCCCGCTCCACCTGCCCGGCGACGTGGTCACGCTGGGCCACGAGGTGGCCGGCGTGATCGACGCCCTGGGCGAGGGCGTCGAAGGCTGGCAGCCGGGTCAGCGGGTGTTGCTCCAGGCGGGGGAGCGGGACCGGCGCGGTACCGCGCTGACCCGGGGCGTCGACTACGACGGCGGCTGGGCCGAGTACGCGCTGGCCCGCGAGGACACCGTTGTGCTGATTCCCGACGCGCTGCCGTTCGAGCACGCCTGCATCATCCCTGACGCGGTCTCCACCCCGTGGGCGGCGGTGACCGACACCGCCCGTGTCCGTCCGGCGGAGGCGGTCGGGGTCTGGGGCGTCGGGGGCCTCGGCGCGCACGCGGTGCAGTTGCTCCTGCTGGTGGGCGCTGCCCCGGTCGTCGCCGTGGATCCGCTGCCGGCGGCCCGGGACCGGGCGCTGATGCTCGGCGCCGACGTGGCCCTGAACCCCAAGGACGTCGGCTTCCGGGACGCCGTGCTGGAGTTGACCAACGCGCGCGGTCTGGACGTCGCGTTCGACTTCGCCGGCGTCACCCCGGTCCGCGAGCAAGCCCTGACGGTGCTCGGGCCGCGCGGGCGGCTGGTGCTCACCGGCATCGCCAGCCAGCAGGTGACCATCCCGTCGGACAGCCGGTTCAACTACCTGGGGCAGGCCGTGCTCGGCCACTACGGCTCGGAGGCGGAACACGTCGCGCAACTGGTGTCGCTCGCCGCTCGGGGACGGCTCGACCTGACCGCCTCGGTCAGCGACGTGCTGCCCCTGACCGACGCCGCGGAGGCGGTGCGGCGGGTCCACGACAAGGAGGGCGACCCGATCCGGCTCATCCTGCGCCCGTGACCGGTCGGCCGGACGCGCGCCACGGGCCGGTGCGTGATCAGCCGACGGGGCGGGCCGCCACGACCACCGTGTCGAGGGCGTCCACGCTGCCGCCGTCGTCGGTGGGCACCGGCCGGCGGGCGGTCTCGGCCCGCTGGATCCGCAACCCGGCGAGCCCGTCCACGACCGACTCGGGGGTGAGCAGGATCGCCGGGTCCTGCGGTCCGCCCGTCCCGCGGTCGAGGTTTGCCCGGTCGTGACCGACGACGACGATCGTGCCGCCCGGCCGCAGCGCGTTGCGGGCGGCGGCGAGCACCCCGGCCAACTCCTCGGCGGGCAGGTGCAGGTAGCTGATCAGGACCAGGTCGTAGCTGCCCGGGACCGGCCGGTAGGCGGTCACGTCCGCGACCCGCCACTCGACTGGTACGCCCCGCCGGCTGGCCAGCTCGCGGCCCCGCTCGACGGCCACCGGGGAGAAGTCCACGGCGGTGACCCGCCAGCCCTGGCCGGCCAGCCAGACCGCGTTGCGGCCCTCGCCGGCCGCCAGGTCGAGCGCGCTGCCGGGGTCCAGCCCGGCGACCGACTCGACGACGAAGCGGTTGGGTTCAGCGCTCCACACCAGACCCGGCGTGTTGGCGTACCGGGTGTCCCAGGCGCTGCTGTCCACTGTGCATCTCCCTCCGGCGGCGCCGCACCACCACCGCGACCGTACCGGTCAGCGCGAGCGCCGCCGTCACCGCCAGCCCCAGACCCAGCTCGGCGGGGAGCTGCTGGGCGAGGACGAAGACGCCCATCACCACGACGAGCCAGCCGAACGACCTGCGCAGGAGGTCGGCAGGGATGCGCCCGGCGAGCCGCCCACCGGCGAAGCTGCCGGCGATGGCGGCGACGGTCACCGCGGCGGCCAGGCCCCAGTTGATGCTCATGCTGGAGAGGTAGCCGGCCAGGCCGGCGAAGGACTTCATCGCGATGACGACCAGGGAGGTGCCGACCGCGACCGGCATCGGCAGGCCGCCGAGCAGGGCGAGCGCGGGCACCACCAGGAAGCCGCCGCCGGCGCCGACCAGGCCGGTGACCAGCCCGACCACCACCCCGTCGAGGATCACCCGCAGCACGGGAAGCTCGTGCGGCACCGGTCGGCCCTCGGCGGCGCGCCGGCCCCGGATCATCGCGACCGCGGTGGCCAGCATCATCACCGCGAACCCGGTGAGCAGGAACCCGGCCGGGACGAACTCGGCCAGGCGACCGCCCGCGTAGGCGCCGGTCATGCCGGCGAAGCCGAAGATCAGGCCGGTGCGCCAGCGGACCCGTCCCGCCCGGACGTGCGGCAGGACACCCACCGCGCTGGTGGCGCCGACGACGAGCAGCGAGGTGGCGATCGCCTCCTTGGCCGGCAGGTCGGCGACGTAGACCAGCAGCGGCACGGCGAGGATGGACCCGCCGCCGCCGAGCAGGCCCAGGCTGATCCCGATCAGCACGGCCAGCCCGACGGTCAGCAGGATGCTCGCGGTCATGCCCGCCGCCCGGCGGCCGTGCCGTCGCGCAACTGACCGACGATCGTGTCCAGGTCGCAGCTGGTGCCCCGGTTGTACGGCAGCTTGCCGAGCAGCATGCCCATCGCGCAGGTGTTGGTCACCGCGGCGAAGGTGAGGCCGGCGCCGATGAACCCGGCGATCCACTTGAGACCGGGCACGAAGACCGAGGCCAGGATGCTGACCAGGACGATCGAGCCGGCGACGAGGCGGACCTGCCGTTCCAGGTCCCAGCGGGGTGCGCCCTGCTTGACCGGCGCGCTGGCGGCCTGCCAGGCCAGCATGCCGCCGTCGAGGATCTTGAGGTTCGGCAGTCCGGCCCCGGCGAGGGCCTGTCCGGCCTGGGTGGCGCGGGCGCCGGAGCGGCAGATCAGCACCACGTCCTCGGCCAGGTGGTTGCGCAGCTCCTCGCGGTGCTCCCGGAGCAGGTCCAGCGGGACGTTGTAGGCGCCGGGGATGTGGGACGTCTCGAACTCGGCGGGGGTGCGCACGTCGAGCAGTCGGGGCCCCTGGCCCGAGTCGATCAGCTCGCGCAGGGCGCCGGCGTCGAGCGTGGCGGGGCGGGTGGTCTCGGAAGTGCTCATGTCTCCTCGTTCGTGGCGCAACACCGTTGTCGGCGGGCAGGGTGGGACCGGCCGGCGCGGAGCCGCGCCGGCCGGTGTCGCAGCCGGGTCAGGGCTTCTCGGCCATGGCGACGCCCGCCGCCTCGGCGTTGCCGAACTTGTCGTCGATGACGACGACCTCGCGGCCGGCGTTGGCGAGCAGGGACGCCGCTGCCGTGGCCCGGTAGCCGGAGCCGCAGTGCACCCAGACCACGCCCGGCGGGACGTCGGCCAGCCGGCGCGGGAGGTCGGGTAGTGGGACGTGCACGGCCCCGTCGACGTGGCCGGCCCGCCACTCGTAGGTCATCCGCACGTCCAGCACCACGTCGGGGGCGGGCAGGCCGGCGGACAGGTTGCCCGCGCGTGCGGCGGCCAGCGCCGGGAAGTCGGCCATCCGCAGCTCGCGCAGCTGGGCGGGCTCGACCGCCCACTGCGCGGGCTCGCCGGTGGCCTGGGCGGCGGGCCGGTCGATTCCGATCCGGACCAGCTCGCGCTGGGCGTCGGCGACCTGCTCGGGCGTCTCGGCCAGCAGGGTGACCGGGGTGCCCCAGTCGATCAGCCAGCCGAGCCAGGTGGACATCGGCCCGTCGAGGCCGAGGCTGACCGTGCCGGCCAGGTGCGAGGCGGCGTACGCCTTGCGGGTGCGCAGGTCGACCACCCACTCGCCGGCGGCGATCCGGTCCCGCAGCTGCCCGGCGTCGGCCCGGGTCACCGGGGTCAGGTCGACGGGCGCCGGACCGGCGGCGTTCGCCACCCCCATGTGCGCGTAGTACGCCGGGTAGGCGTCCAGTCCGGCGAGGGTCTCGGTGACGAACTCGTCGGCGGCGAGGCGGAGCACCGGGTTGGCCTGCTTCTCCCGGCCGATGGTCGACTCGGGGGCGTCGGCCTGGGCTGCCGAGCAGAAGCTGCCGAAGCCGTGCGTCGGCCATACCTGCGCCCCGTCGGGCAGCAGGTCGGCGAGCCGGCGTGCCGAGGCGTGCTGGTGGTGGGCCAGCTCGTGGGCGTGCTGCTCGCCGAGCAGGTCGGTGCGGCCGGTGGTGCCGAAGAGCAGCGAGCCGCCGGTGAAGACGCCGACCGGCCACCAGCCGGCGTCGGTCGCCTCGTCGAGTACGTACGACAGGTGGTGGAAGGTGTGGCCGGGCGTGCCGACCACCCGCAGGCGCAGCGAGTCCCCCACGGCGACGGTGTCGCCGTCGGCGACCCCCACCCGGTCGAACCGGACGTCGTCGGCGGCGGCGACCAGGTACTGCGCGCCGGTCACCCGGGCGAGGTGCAGCCCGCCGGAGACGTAGTCGTTGTGTACGTGGGTCTCCAGCACGTGAGTGATCCGGACGCCCTGCTCGCCCGCCAGGCGCAGCACCCGGTCGATGTCGCGCTGCGGGTCGACCACCAGCGCGATCGTGCCGTCGCTGGCCAGGTAGCTCCGGTCGCCCAACGAGGACGTGGTGATCACGGACACCTCGGCGGTCATGTTCGGTTCTCCTTCGCTGTCTGATACCCCGGGGGGTATAGGGCAGGTAGACGTCCGCCCGGGTCGCGGGGTGCGCCTACCCGCCCGCGCCGGGTTCACACGGCGCGGGCGTCAGGTCGTACGGTCGTCGGTCAGGCGAGGGAGAGGAAGAGCTTCTCGAGCTCCTCCTCGGTCATCTCCGGGGTCTCGCCACGCTCCCGCGCGGCGTTGCAGTGCCGCATCCCCGACGCGATGATCTTGAAGCCGGCCCGGTCGATCGCCTTGGACACGGCGGCGAGCTGGGTCAGCGCCTCCCGGCAGTCCTGCCCGCTCTCCATCATCTCGATCACCGCGTTGAGTTGCCCCCGGGCCCGCTTGAGCCGGGTCAACGCCTCGCCGGTCATCTCCGGTCGTAGCTTCACCGCGCCACCTCCTGCGCTTCAACATACCCCCGGGGGTAGCCGTCCCGCCACATACCCCTGAGGGTATTCGGCCCGGCCGCCTGAAACGCCCATTGGGCGCCGAATGGCGACGCAGGGTCCTCGACACATCGACGGAGCGCTTATCCTGTGCCCCGACCGATTCAGGGAAGGGACCGCATGCCGTCGCGGCAGGACCAGCTCCACTCGTACCAGTTCACCGTGCAGCGGGCGGTCGCCGCGCTGGTGATGCGGGAGACCGACCCCGTCCAGTCGCCGTTCCGGCGGCTGGCCGGCGCGGGCCTGGCCAGCGTGCTGGTCGCGGTGATCGGCCTCGGCGGCTTCGCCCTCTACGGCCTCTTCGCCGGTGGCGGCAGCTCCTGGCGAGACTCCGGCGCGGTGATCGTGGAGAAGGAGTCCGGCGCCCGGTTCGTCTACCGTGAGCAGCGGCTGCACCCGGTGCTCAACTACGCCTCCGCCCTGCTCATCATCGGCGCCGACCGGCCGAAGACCGTGCTGGTCTCCCGGCGCTCGATCGAGGGCGTGCCGCGCGGGCTGCCGCTGGGCATCGCCGACGCGCCGGACTCGCTCCCCGCGCCCGGTCGGCTCTCCACCGCGCCGTGGACGGTCTGCTCGGTCAGCTCGACCGAGGCCGGGCGGACCGAGCCGCGCTCCGCGCTGCTGATCGGCCGGGACGCCACCGGCGGTCGCGCCCTCGGCGAGCAGGGTCTGCTGCTGCGGCACCCGGACGGCAGCCTGCACCTGCTCTGGCACGACCGGCGCTACCTGCTCCGCGACACCGACCGGGTGCTGGCGGCGCTGGCCGCGACCCGGGAGCGGGCGGTGCCGGTGGCGCCCGCTCTGCTCAACACCGTGCCGGCCGGCGCCGACCTGGCCCCGCCGACGGTACGCGGCCTCGGCGACCGCTCCGCCGGGGTCACCGGCGCCACCGTCGGCGACGTCTACCTGGTGCGCAACTCCGGCGGCGGCCGGCAGTACGCGGTGGCCGAGCGGGACGGCCTGGCCGGCATCACCGAACTCCAGGCCGGGCTGCTGCTCGCCCGCACCGGCCAGGGCGAGCCGAAGCCGATCACCCTGGGCCGGTTCGCCGCCCTGCCCAAGCTGCCCGACCGGGTCCCCAGCGGGCCGACCGCGCCGCCCCCCGCCCCGCCCCGGCTGGCGACCGTCGACGGCGGCGCGGTCTGCGTCCGGGTCGGCGACGACACCGGCGTACGCGACGTGCGGGTGGGCGGCACCCCGCCGGACCTCGCCGCCGCCGCGCGGACCCCGGCCGGCCGGGGCGGTGTCCTCGCCGACCAGGTGGTGGTCGAGCCCGGGCGCGGCGCGGTGGTGGAGGCGGCGGCGGCGCCGGGCGCGTCCGGCGGCGCGGTCTCCGTGGTCACCGACCTGGGCCGGCGGTACGTGCTCGCCGACGGCGCGGTGCTCGGCATGCTCGGCTACTCCGGCGTCCGCCCGGTGCGGCTGCCGGCGAGCCTGGTCAGCCTGGTCCCGGCGGGCAGCCCGCTCGACCCCGCCTCCGCCCGCGCGGTCGCCGCCCCGGCCTGACCTCGGGCCCATCCGCCAGACATCGGGCGCCCGGGCCCACCCGCCCGGGGCCGGCCAGCCCGGTGCGCCGGGCTCAGCCGGCCGGGCGGCGCAGGACGCTGATCGCGAAGCCGGCATCGTCCCGCCACGGGCGCAGGTCCCAGGTGGCGAAGCGGTGCTCCAGCCGCAGCCCGGCGGCGACCGCGTCGGCGTCGAAGTCGGTCAGCGGATAGCCCCGGTCGGTACCGAAGCCGACCACCACGATGCCGTCCGGGCGGACGTGGGCGGCGACCCGGGTCAGCACCGCCCGTTCGGTGCCGGGTGCGACGAACGCCATCACGTTGCCGGCGATCACCGCCGCGTCGAAGGGCTCCGCCTCGTCCTGAGCGGCGAGGTCCAGCACGGCCAGGTCGCCGACCAGCCAGCGCGGCCCGGGGTGGTCGGCGCGGGCGGCCTCCACCAGCGCCGGGTCGGCGTCGACCCCGACCACGGCGTGTCCCCGGGCGGCCAGCGCGGCGCCCACCCGCCCGGTGCCGCTGCCCGCGTCCAGGATGCGGGCGCCCGGCGGCACCAGCGCGTCCAGCAGGCGCGCCTCACCGGCCAGGTCCGCCCCCTCGGCGGCGAGGCGGCGGAACCGGTCGATGTACCACTGCGAGTGCCCGGGCTTCGTCTCGGTCACCCAACGGGTCGGCTTGCTCATGGGGCCACGGTAACCGGATCTTCGTCGCCGGGAGCCGGCTGGGGTGGCCGGGCGCCGCCGCGCGTGACCAGGCATGATGCGCCGGGTCGAGCCCGCGCGGGGGGTTAGGTCAGCGCGAGGAACGTGCCGGCGGCGAGTGGAACCCCGGCGGCGGCCCCTGCCAGCACCTGCGGCCAGGTGTGGTCGCGCAGCCGTACCCGGGACCAGGCGACCGCGGCCACCAGCAGCCAGGCCGTGTGCAGGGCCGGACCGAAGAGCAGCACCAGCACGGTGGCGGAGGCGGCGATCACCGCCGCGTGCACGCTCAGCTTCCACCAGTGGTTGACCACGGTGACCGCCGCGCCGACCACGAAGATCACGACGATGACGGCGAACAGCTCCGCCGGGGCGTGCAGCGCGGCCAGCAGCGCGATCCCGACCGCCACCGAGGCCAGGCCGGTCAGCAGCGGTCGGGCCCGCTGGGTGCGGTCGCCGATGTGCCGGTCGGTCAGTCTGCCGCGGCGCACCCCGTGGACGATCACGCCGACCGGGATGACCGCGCAGAAGAGCAGCGCGGTGCCGCCCCACACCAGGAGGTCGCCCGGGCCGTCGCTGACCCGGGCGGCCGCCACCAGCGGCAGGGCGGTGGCCAGGACGCCCGGCGCGAGCACCTCGGTGAGCAGGCGGGCCAGCCGTCGGCTGGCCGACCGGTCCCCGTCCACCGTGGTCGCGCGCACCGGGCCATCCTGGTGTGATCCCGCGCTCAAGGTCAAGTTCAGCCCTTCTCCGCCCCGATGGTCAGCCCCTCGGTGAGCAGCCGCTCGCTGGCGAAGAAGAGGATCACGATGGGCAGGGTGAGGATCACCGATCCCGCCATCAGCACGGTCTTCGGCACCTCGACGCCGTCGGAGAGCAGCGACAGCCCCAGCGACACCGTCCACCGGTTCGGCTTGTCCACCAGGAAGAGCAGCGCGAAGAGGAACTCGTTCCAGGCGATCATGAAGTCGTAGAGGGCGACCGCCATGATCGACGGCGCCGCGAGGGGGAGGCTGACCCGCCGGATGATGCCGAGCCGACCGGCGCCGTCGATGGCTGCGGACTCCTCCAGGCTGACCGGAATCGTCTCGAAGTAGTTCTTCAGCATGTAGACCGAGACCGGCAGGGTCTGCGAGATGTAGACCAGCACCAGCCCGAACAGCGAGCCGCGCAGCCCGACGCGGGTGAAGACCACGAAGAGCGGGATGGCGATGACGATGGACGGGAAGAGGTAGACGGCGAGGAAGAGGGCGTTGACCTGTCGCCGGCCGAAGAACCGCAGCCGGGACACCGCGTACGCGCCGGGGATGGCGACCACCAGGGTCAGCAGCGTGGCGGCCAGCGCCACCAAGCCGCTGTTGCGGATGAAGGTGAGGAACCCCTGGCCGCCGTCCTCGGCGGCCTTGAGCACCTCGGCGTACGTGGCGACGGTGAACTCGCTGACCGGCACCCACAGCGAGCCGGGGTCGAGCAGCAGGCGTTCGATGGGGCGCACCGAGAGCACCAGCATGTACCAGAAGGGCAGCACGGTGACGATCAGGAAGGCGGCGATCACCAGCCGGCGCAGCCAGCGCAGGCTGACCGTCTCGAACCGGTCCCGGTCCATCACGCCTCCCTACGTGCGGTGAAGAAGCGCAGGTAGATCGCGACGAACGCGATCAGCACCACGGCCAGCACGACCGCCTGGGCGGCCGCCGCGCCGACGTCGGTACGCGCCGTGAGGAACTGGTAGACCCGGACGCTGACCACCTCGGTGCCGGCTGAACCGCCGGTGAGCAGGTAGACGTCGTCGAACTTGTTGAAGGTCATGATGAACCGGAGCACCGCCAGCAGCGCGATCACCGGCATCAGCTGGGGCAGCAGGATGTGCCGGAAGCGCTGGGTCGGGGTGGCCCCGTCGACCCGCGCCGCCTCCTCCAGGTCCCCGGGGACCGCCTGCAACCGGGCGAGCAGGAACAGGAACGCGAACGGGAAGTACCGCCACGCCTCGAACGCGATCACCGTCCACAGCGCGGTCGAGTCCTGGGAGAGGAACGGGATCGGCGCGTCCCAGCCGAGGAACCGCTGCCCCCAGGCGTTGACGACGCCGAGCTGCGGGTCGAGCATCACCTGCCAGACGAAGGCCACCGCGACCACCGGCGCCACGTACGGCAGCAGCATCGACGCCCGGACCATCGTGCGTCCCCGGAACGGCCGGCGAACGACCAGCGCGGCGACCAGGCCGATCACGATCGAACCGAAGGTCCCGCCGAGGCTGTAGAGCAGGGTGGTCCAGAGCGTGTCGGCGAACCCGGGGGTGTGCAGCACCCGGTCGAAGTTGGCCAGGGTGAACTCGCCGACGAGCCCGGTCCTGCGCAGGGTCGCCAGGCGTACCCGTTGGAAGGCCAGCACCACGGTCCAGACGATCGGGATGCCGATCACCGCGAGCACCACGAGCAGGGTCGGGGCGACCAGCGCGAGCCCGGCGCGGGACTCGCGGCGGCGCAGGGTCAGTGGTCGGCGCCGGGGGCCGGGCCGCTCCCGGGCGGGGGAGCGGCCGGCCTCCGGCGCGGTGGTGGTCAATTGACGCCCTTCTTGACCGCCTCGACGTCCTTCTTCGCCCGGGCCGCCGCCGCGGCGGCGTCGGACTTGCCGCCGATCACGTCGGCGAGCGCCTTCGGTACGGGTAGCTCGCCGAGGATGGCGCCGACCAGCTTGCCCTGGCCCTGGGGCAGGCCCCAGCGCTGGAAGGTGTCCGGGCTCTTGCGCAGGGTGGCGAGCACGTCGTCGCCGTACACCGCGGAGAGCGGCTTCTTGGTGTCCACGCCGGCCTGGCTGGTGTTCCAGGCGGTGAGGAACTTCTCCTTGTCGTCCGCGGTGCCCTTGCGGACCGGGAACCGACCCTCGGGGGACATGCCGAACCAGCGCGGGTAGCCGTCGGAGAGCAGGTACTCCACGAACGACTTGGCCGGGTCGGCCGCGGCGCCGTCGAGGACCGCCCACGAGCTGATCTCGCCGTACTGGGCCGGTTCGGTCCCGTTGGGGCCCTTGATGGCGGTGACGAAGGCGCTGTTCTTGGCGAGGAACGTCGGGTCCTGCTGGCACTGCGGGCAGGTCGGTTTGGCGTCGGCGCGCAGCCCGGCCAGCTCGTCGAGGATGAACGGCGACCAGATCAGCATCGCCGCCTTGCCGGCGAAGTAGGTGGCCCGGGTGGTGTCCACGTCCTGCGCGCCCTTGACCGAGTGGTTGCGCATCAGGTCGCCGTAGAAGCGGAACGCCTCGACGCACTCGGGGGAGTCGAGCTTGACCGCGCCGGAGTCGTCGGTGAGCTGACAGTTGTTGGCCAGGGCGAGGTGCTCGAAGGTCTGCTGGGTGAAGACGTCGCCGGGGGAGGTGGCCGCGGTGATGCCGGCGACGCCGCCGGTGTTGAGCTTCGCCGCGGCGGCGGCGATCTTCTCGTACGTGTCGGGGGCGGGCAGGCCGGCGGCGTCGAAGAGGTCCTTGCGGTAGACGAGGAGCTGGCCCCACCCGTCACTGGGGACGGAGAGCTGCTTTCCGCCGTCGGAGGTCAGCTCCAGCGCCCGGGGGGAGAAGGTGTCCCGGCCGAGCTTGTCGACGATCTCGGCGTTGGCCGACTCGTGCAGCAGCTCGTTGCCGGCGAGGGTCTGGATGCCGGCGAGGGAGACGGAGCCGACCACGTCGGGGAGCTCGCCGGCGGCGGCGCTGGAGGCGATGAGGGAGGGGAACTGGTCCTCGTTGACGGTGACCAGGTTGACCTTGACGCCGGTCTTGGCGGTGAAGTCGCTGATGATCGCCTTGGTCGCCGTGACCCGGTCGGCCACGTCCTCCAGGCTCCACACCGTGATCTGTGAACTGTCGCTTTTCTGCTCATCGCCGCTGCAGGCCACCATTCCCACCCCGGCAAATGCCATGATCAGGGTGGTGGCCAGCAACCGCGTCGGAGGTAATGACATCGGTGGCACTCCTCTCGAAGGGTACAACGTGGATTCAATACCCTTCGATTGATCAATCCAACTACATATGCCGATTTATTTGGTAAGATTGCCTCCGGCACTTTTCTCGGAGCGACGCCATGGTCAACTGGGTGGTCTCGCTGGCCGGGCCCCGATGCGTCAGCCTGGAGCCCTGCCCCGCTGATCCGCTCGGCCCGGGCCAGGTTCGCGTCCGCACCTGCTACTCCGGCATCTCGGCCGGCACCGAACTGACCCTCTACCGGGGCAGCAATCCGCGACTCAGCAAGGACTGGGACGACGCCACCCGGATGTTCGTGCCGCGCCAGGCACCCGCCGCCTACCCCGTCATCGGCTTCGGCTACGAGGAGGTCGGCGAGATCGTCGAGGTCGCCGCCGACGTCGCCGACCGGCATCCCGGGCAGGTCGTCTGGGGCATCTGGGGGCACCGGGCCGAGGCCGTCGTGCCGGCCGGCGCGGTCCAGCCGCTGGCCCGCGGGCTCGACCCGCTCACCGCCGTCTTCGCCCGTCCCGGCGCGATCGCCCTCACTGCGGTGCTCGCCGGCGACCTGCACCTCGGCGACTGGGTGGGGGTCTTCGGTCAGGGGGTGATCGGCCTGCTCGCCACCCGGCTGGCCGCCCTCTCCGGCGCCCGGGTGGTCGCGGTCGACCGGGTGCCCGCCCGGCTGGACTTCGCCACCCGCTTCGGCGCCCGGCGGGTCGTCGACGCCGCCGTCGACTCCGCCGCCGCCGTGCTCCACGGAGCCACCGACGGTCGCGGCGCGGACGTCTGCCTGGAGCTGTCCGGGTCGTACCCGGCGCTGCACGAGGCGATCCGCGCCACCACCCACGCCGGCCGCGTCGTGGCCGCCGGCTTCTACCAGGGGTACGCCCTCGGGCTGGGACTCGGCGAGGAGTTCCACCACAACCGGATCCAGCTGGTGGCGGCCCAGATCTCCGGGCCCACCCCGGCACCCGGCACGGCCGGCCGGTGGACCGGGCCCCGGATCGCCCACACCTTCATGGACCTGGTGGCCGAGGGCAGCGTCGACCCGCTGCCGCTGGTGAGCCACGTCGTCGACGCGGGCGCGGTGGCCGACGCGCTCGCGTTGCTCGACCGCGGTGACGGTGACGTCCTCCAAGTCGTGCTGAGGTTCTGAATGGCCATTCCACTCGCCTGCCAGGAGCAGCTGCTCCCGGGCGCCAGCCTGTCCGACAAGTTCGCCCTCGCCACCACCCTCGGCTACCAGGCCATCGAGCTGCGCGGCCGCGGTGACCTCGCGTTCGCCCGGCGGCTGCCGGAGCTGCGCCGGGCCCGCGCCGACGGCGTGCCCATGCCCACCGTCTGCGTCGACATGGACCACTTCATCGGCGACTTCGACCCGGACCGCTCCCGGGACGCGGTGCGCAACCTCCGCTCCCAGCTCTCGGTGATCGCCGAACTCGGCGGGATCGGCGCGATGACCCCCGCCGCCTGGGGGATGTTCTCCCGGCGGCTGCCGCCCTTCGAGCCGCCCCGCTCGCCCGACGGCGATCGGCAGGTCCTCGTTGACGCCCTCGGCGAGCTGGGCGAGCACGCCCGCGCCGAGGGCGTCAGCCTCTTCCTGGAACCCCTCAACCGGTACGAGGACCACATGGTCAACCGGCTCGACGAGGCGGTCGCCCTCTGCGCGGCCGTCGGCCTGCCCTCGGTCCGGGTGGTCGCCGACACCTTCCACATGAACATCGAGGAGGACGACGTGCACGCTGCGCTGCGCGCCGCCGCGCCGTACCTGGGGCACGTGCAGGTCAGCGACTCCAACCGGTACCAGCCCGGGGCCGGGCACCTGGACTGGCCGGCGCTGCTGAGGACCCTGCACGAGATCGACTACCGGGGATGGTTGGCACTGGAGTGCCGGCTGCGCGGCGAACCCCTCGCCGCCCTCCGGCAGGCCGCGACGGTGCTCACGCACGCCAAGCCGTGGCAGGCGGCGGCATGAGCGCCAGCTCCGCCGGCCGGCCCGGCGCCGCCTCCGGGCTGGACGCCACGACGGGTGGTCCGGAGGGCGATCCGCAACTTCGGCGGGCCGGCGCCGAGCGGGCGGCCGGGCTGCGCCGGTTGGCCGTCGACACCCTCGACGGCAACTGGGAGCACGACCACACCGTGCCGTCGCGCACCCTCTACCCGCACCAGTGGAGCTGGGACTCGGCGTTCATCGCCGTCGGGCTGGCCCACGTCCGACCCGACCGGGCGTGGCGGGAGCTGCGGACGCTCTTCGCCGCCCAGTGGGCCGACGGGCGGGTGCCGCACATCGTGTTCAACCCGGCGCTGCGGGTCGGCTCGTACTTCCCGGGGCCGGAGTTCTGGGACTCGGCCCGCGCCGACGGTGCCCCGGCCGGCGCCACCTCCGGGATCGTCCAACCGCCGGTGCACGCCCCGGCGGCGTGGCTGACCCACCGCCGGGCCCCGTCGGAGGCCTCGGTGCGGGCCCTGCGCTGGCTCTACCCGCGGCTGGTCGCCCAGCAGCGGTACCTGACCGGCCGGCGGGACGTCGGCGGCGCCGGGCTGGCCTGCCTGGTGCACCCGTGGGAGTCGGGGCTGGACAACAGCCCCGCCTGGGACGCCCCGATGGCGGCGGTCCCGGCCGACGCGGCCGTCATGCGGGCGTACCGGCGGCACGACACGGCGCACGCCGACGCCGCGCACCGCCCCACGGACCTGGACTACGCGCAGTACGTCGCGATCGTCGCGTCCTACCGGGAGGGCCGCTACGGCGACGACGGGCTCGCCGGCCGGCATCCCTTCCTGGTGGAGTGTCCGCTACTCAACGCGGCCCTCGGGGTGGCCGAGCACGCGCTGGCCCGGATCGCGGCGGTGGTCGGCGCCGACCCGGGGCCGCACCGGGACCGGGCGGCGCGGATCACCGCGACCCTGGTCGACCGGCTGTACGACCCCACCACCGGCACCTTCCACCCGCGCGACCTGCGCACCGACCGGCTGATCCCGGCCCGGACGGTGCTCGGGCTGATGCCGCTGATCCTGCCGGACCTGCCGGCCCGGCAGGTCCGGGCGGTACTGACGGAGGCGTGCTCGCCCCGGTTCGGCCTGGCGTCCCGGATGGACCGTCCGCTGCCCACCCACGACCGCACCGCGCCGGACTTCGAGCCGCTGCGCTACTGGCGCGGACCGAGCTGGCTGAACACGAGCTGGCTGCTCTGGCGGGGGCTGCTCGCCCACCGCCGTCCCGAGCTGGCCGCCGGGCTGCGGGAGTCGATGCTCGGCCTGGTCGCCCGCAGCGGCTGCCACGAGTACTTCCACCCGGACACCGGCGCCGGGCTCGGCTCCCCGGCGTTCAGCTGGACCGCCTCCCTGGCGCTCGACGCCCTCGCCGAGGGGTGAGCCGCCGGCGTCACCCCGGTGCGACGCCGACGGGCGGCGGGTCAGGCGATCCCGGCCGGGGTGCCGGCGCCGGCGCGCAGGGCGGCCATCGGCGCGTCGTCGATCGCGTACCCGAGCGCGTCGACCACCTCGACCACGCCGCTGACGTGGCCGGCGAGCAGCAGCGCCAGGTGCACGGTCGACCAGCGGTCGAGCTGGCCGGTCAGGGTGACCACGCCGTCGTGGACGGTCACGTCCACCACGCCGTCGGGGACACCCAGCACCCGGTGCAGCACCTCGTCGACCACGTCGCGGCGGATGTCGGCGTCCGGGCGCAGATGCACCTTGAGCAGGTCGCCGCGGGTGACGATGCCGACCAGCCGGTCCAGGTCGTCGACGACCGGCAGCCGCTTCACCTTCCGCTCGCCCATGATCCGGGCCGCCTCCACCAGCGAGGCGTCGGGCGCCACGGTGACCGGGGGACTGGTCATCAGGTCGGCGGCCAGGGTGGCCCCGGCCTTCACCCGGGCCTGCCGGTGGTGCCGGCTGACGAAGAACCGCCGCTCGTGCGGCTGCCCCTGCAACTCGACCTTGTGCAGCAGGTCCGCCTCGGAGACCACCCCGAGCACCCGACGGGCGCCGTCCACCACCGGCACCGCGGTGACGTGCCGGCCGGTCAGCACGTCGACGATCTCGCGGTACGCCGTGTCCTCCCGTACCGTCGCGACGTCGGCTGTCATCACGTCCTGTACCTGCCACGTACGCATGGCGACCTCCTCGTTCCCGCCGTCGACGCTAGGTGCGGGCGGTGGGACGGAGCAGGGGCGCAGGGACCGGCCGTCCGGGTCGGAAGTCCCGAGAGGTCAGTCCCGCAGCTCGGCCAGCAGGCGCGCCACCCGGTCCCGGATCTCGTCCCGGATCGGACGGACCGCTTCGACGCCCTTGCCGGCCGGGTCTTCCAGCTTCCAGTCCTCGTACCGCTTGCCGCGGAACACCGGGCAGGCATCCCCGCAGCCCATGGTGACGATGACGTCGGAGGACTCCGCCGTCGCGTACTCCAGCAGCTTGGGGGTCTGGTCGGTGATGTCGATGCCGACCTCGGCCATGGCCTCGACGGCGGCCGGGTTGACCGTCTCGGCGGGCGCCGAGCCGGCGGAGCGGACCTCGACGGCGTCGCCGGCCAGGTGGCGCAGCCAGCCGGCGGCCATCTGGGAGCGGCCGGCGTTGTGCACGCAGACGAACAGGACGCTGGGCTTGTCGGACATCAGGAGCCCTTCTCGCAGTGCGGGTCGCAGGGCCGGTTCACCGGCGCCTCGGACTGGGCGGTGGGCAGGGGCCAGCGGGGGTCGCTGTTGCGGTCGAGCAGCCGGTAGCGGCCGTCGGGACGCGGCGGATTGAGCAGGGTGTACGACCTGTCCGCGCCACCGTGCTCCGGGCCGGGGCTCATGCGTGGTGGTCGAGCGCCGGGTCGCGCTCGTCGGTGGGCACGACGACCTGGTCGGCGGCCTGCCCGGCGTCGGGGTAGAGCGCGGCCAGGAGACCGATGCCCACGGCGAGGCCGACGAGCTGGGCGATGACGAAGCCGGGGACGGAGGCGGGGGCGATGCCGGCGAAGGTGTCGGTGAAGGCGCGGCCGATCGTCACGGCCGGGTTGGCGAAGGAGGTCGACGAGGTGAACCAGTAGGCGGCGCCGATGTAGGCGCCGACCGCGGCCGGCGCGACGGGGGCGCGGCCGGAGCGGGCGAGGGCGAAGATCAGCAGGATCAGGCCGGTGGTGGCGACGACCTCGCCGAGCCAGAGGTGCCCGGCGGCGCGGTCCTTGCCGGAGAAGTCGACGGCGGCGAGGTCGAACATCAGGTTGGCCAGGATCGACCCGCCGATCGCGCCGGCGATCTGGGCGATGACGTAGCCGCCGAGGCCACGGCCGGTCAGGCCGGTGCCGGCGCGGCGACCGAGGAACCAGTCCGCGGCGGAGACCACCGGGTTGAAGTGCGCCCCGGAGACCGGGCCGAAGATCAGGACCAGCGCGCCCAGGGCGAGCGCGGTGGCGATCGAGTTCTCCAGCAGTTGGAGGCCGACGTCGCCGGGGGAGAGGGTGGCGGCCATGATGCCCGAGCCGACCACGGCGGTGACCAGCAGGGCGGTGCCGGTGAACTCGGCCAGCAGGCGCCGCCAGGGTGCGATGGTCATCAGTCTGTTCTCTTCCCTTGCGGTGACGTCCCGGGCCGCGTTTCGGCTCGGGCGTGCGGATCAGCGGGTGGCGGGGCGGAGCGGGCAGGTGTCACCGCGGCTCACGGCGGGCCGAGCCGCTGGTCCACGGGGTCAGTCACGGTGGTCTCCCGAGTTCATGGCGGGGGTGAGGACGGGGGCGACGCGATCGACCCGGGCGGCGAGGTCGGCGAACGCGGCTTCGAAGGCGGCGTCGGTGCCGACCCGGACCGGGTCGGGCACTGACCAGTGCAGGCGGGGGCGGACCGGCCCGGTGAGTTCCTCGTGGGCGTTGTCGCAGACCGCGATCAGCAGGTCGTCGTCGCGCACGATGTCCGCGACGTGCGAGGTGCCGGTCGGGTCGAGGTCCAGGCCGTGCCGGTGGGCCACCGCGACGGCCCGGGGGTGGACCCGCGGCGCGGGATTTGTGCCCGCCGAGGCCGCTGAGGTGCGGGTGCGGTGGGCCCAGAGGGCGGCGGCGAGCTGCGACCGGGCGGAGTTGCGGGTGCAGACGAAGACCACCCGGCCCACCCCGGCCGGCGGCGGCGGGGTGAGGGTGGCCAGGGCCTCGGGTCGCAGCCGCAGGTAGGTGCGGCGGCGGTCGCCCTCGGACCGGCCGCGGACGACCAGGCCGGCCTCGGTGAGGACCTTGACGTGGTGGGCGACGAGGTTGGTCGGCATTCCGAGGTCGGAGGCGATCTCACCGGGGGAGGCGTCGCCCAGGGTGAGCGCGTCCACGATCGCCAGGCGCACCGGGTCGCCGAGCGCGGCGTGGATCCGGGCGCGCTCTCGGAGGGACGCAAGCTCAGCAGTCATTGACTCAACTATTGCTGAGCGATCGCGCGGCTGTCAAACGGGACGTCGACGGGTGTGGGTCGCTCTCGTCGGACGCGCTGCGCCCCAGGTTGGGGCGCGTGCCTACGGGGCGGGGGCCGGCGCGACCGCGAGCAGCGCGGCGAGTTGGCGCAGGATGGCCGGGCGGGCCCGGTAGTACACCCAGGTGCCGCGGCGTTCGGCGTCGACGAGGCCGGCTTCGCGCAGCGTCTTCAGATGGTGCGAGATGGTCGGCCCGGTCAGGTCGAACGCCGGGGTCAGGTCGCAGACGCACGCCTCACCGTCCTCGGCGGAGGCGATCATCGACATCAGCTGCAACCGGACCGGGTCGCCGAGTGCCTTGAACGCGGGGGCGAGCACCGCGGCGGTCTCGGCCGGCACCCGGCGCTGCGCCAGCGGGGGGCAGCACGGCGTCTCGGCGGTGAGGTCCACAGCGGGCAGCGACGCCGCTTGCTTTGACATGGCTCTAGGTTGACAGATCTCTAAATAACGTGCAACTGTCTGTTTCGACGGGCGTCGAGACAGGCGTCCGAGCGGGAGGGGCGTCACGTCCGGCTCCGTGCGTTAGGCTTCGATCGTCTATCGGCGATAAACGATTAAGGGCGAGATGGTGGACGAGTTGTTGGATCGGGCGACGGCGCAGACGTACGCGTCGTGGTTCCGGGCCCTGGCCGACCCGACCCGGGTGCAGATCGTGGCCTACCTCGCCCGTCACGCACGGCCGATGAGCGTGGGGGAGATCGTCGCCGCCGTCGGCCTGGCGCAGTCCACCGTCTCCCAGCACCTGAAGATCCTCACCGAGGTGCGGTTCGTGCTGGTCGAGCCGGTCGGCACCGCGCGGCACTACCGGATCAACGACGCCTGCGTCGGCTGCTTCCCCTCCGCCGCCGACGTCGTCATGGGTCGCCCTGCCCCCAGCCCGAAGGGAGCCTGCTGATGGCCGACCCCACCGTCCGCCCGATGTCGTCCGCCGACGCCGAGCGGGTCCTGGCGATCTACCAGGCGGGCCTCGACGCGGGCGACGCCAGCTTCGAGACAGCCGCGCCCGGCTGGGCCGCCTTCGACACCGCGAAGCTGGTCGACCACCGCTTCGTCGCCGTCGACACCGACGACACCGTGCTCGGCTGGATCGCCGTCTCCCCTACGTCGACCCGCGCGGTCTACGCCGGGGTGGTGGAGCACTCCGTCTACGTCGACCCGGCCGCCCAGGGCCGGGGCGTGGCCCGGCTGCTCCTGGCCGCGCTGATCGCCTCCACCGAGGCGGCCGGCATCTGGACCATCCAGTCCGGCGTCTTCCCTGAGAACGCCGCGAGCCTCACCCTGCACCGGCGGGCCGGCTTCCGGGTCATCGGCACCCGCGAACGGGTCGGCCGGCACCACGGCCGTTGGCGCGACGTCGTCCTGCTGGAGCGCCGCAGCCCCGTCGTCACCTGACCCTGCCGGTCCCGGTGGTCGGGACCGGCCTCCGTCCTTTTGATTCGACAAGTCTCTAGACAGAGGAGTTGTCTGATGAGCGTCCTGGACGAACTGCCCGTCGTGGTGATCGGCGCGGGCCCGGTCGGCCTCGCCGCCGCCGCGCATCTGCGCGAGCGCGGCCTGCCCTTCACCGTCGTGGAGGCCGGCGACAGCGCCGGCGCGGCCGTACGGCAGTGGGGTCACGTGCGGATCTTCTCCCCCTGGCGGTACGACATCGACGCCGCCGCCCGGCGGCTGCTCGACGAGGCCGGCTGGGTCGCCCCCGACCTCGACGCCCTCCCCACCGGCGCCGAGCTCGTCGCCGGCTACCTCCAGCCCCTGGCCGAACTGCCGCAGCTCAAGCCCCACCTGCGCTACGGCGCCCGGGTCGAGGCGATCAGCCGCCTGGGCCTGGACCGGCTGCGTACCGCCGGCCGCGACACCACGCCGTTCCTGGTCCGACTCGCCGACGGCGACGAGGTGCTCGCCCGGGCCGTCATCGACGCCTCCGGCACCTGGGGCACCCCGAACGTCCTCGGCGCGTCCGGCCTGCCCGCTCCGGGCGAGGGCGACGTGGCGGTGTACCTGGAGCACGCGCTGCCGGACGTCCTCGGCGCGGACCGGGATCGGTTCGCCGGCCGGCACACCCTGGTCGTCGGAGCCGGCCACTCGGCGGCGAACACTCTGCTCTCCCTGGCGGAACTGGCAGCCGACGAGCCGGGCACCGAGGTGACCTGGGCGATCCGGACCACCTCACCGGCGCGCACCTACGGAGGCGGCGACGCTGACGCCCTCCCGGCGCGCGGCGCGCTCGGCTCCCGGCTGCGCGAGCACGTCGACGCCGGCCGGATCCGGCTGCTCACCGGCTTCTCCGTGCACGCTCTCAGCCCCACCGACGGTCGCGTCGCGATGGTCGTGCGGCACGCCGACGGCAGCGACGAGTCCGTCGACGTGGACCGCATCGTCGCCGCCACCGGTTTCCGCCCCGACCACTCCATCGCCGCCGAGCTGCGCCTGGACCTGGACCCGGTCATGGGCGCCACCCGCGCCCTCGCGCCGCTGATCGACCCGAACGAGCACTCCTGCGGCACCGTGCCCCCGCACGGCGTGGACGAGCTCGCCCACCCGGAGGTCGGCTACTACGCGGTCGGCATGAAGAGCTACGGCCGGGCGCCGACATTCCTCATGGCCACCGGCTACGAGCAGGTCCGCTCAGTCGTCGCCGCCCTCGCCGGCGACTGGGCGGCCGCCCGCGACGTCCAGCTCGACCTGCCCGAGACCGGGGTCTGCAAAAGCAACCCCGCCGACTCCGCAACCGGCGACAGCTGCTGCGGGCCGGCCCCGACCGCCGAGCCGGCAGCGCGCGGGCTCGCCACCGGCATCTCCGGTGGCCTGCTGTCCGCGCCGCTGAGCCTCATCACCCTCGACGCCGCCCCCACCGGCGGCCAGACCGGCGGCTGCTGCGGCAGCTGATGCCCGCCACCAGGACGGTGCCCGCCGGCCCCACGGTCGGCGGGCACCACGCCCATGGCTGGCGGACCGTCGCCGCCCTCGCCGTCACCTCCACCGTCGGCTACGGCACCCTCTACTACGCCTACGCGGTCCTGCTGAACTCGATGGCCGCCAGCGTCGGCGCGTCCACCACCGCGGTCACCGGCGCCCTCACCGCCTCCGTCCTCGCCGGCGCCCTCATGGCCATCCCGGTTGGCCGGTGGCTCGACCACCACGGCGGTCGTGCGCTGATGACCGTCGGTTCGATCACCGCCACCGCCCTGCTCGTGGCCTGGTCCCAGGTCCACACCATCGGCCAGCTCTACGCCGTCATGATCGGCATCGGGATCACCGGCGCGATGGTCCTCTACGAGCCCGCCTTCGCCGTCATCGTCTCGTGGTTCACTCCGGACCGACGCGCCACGGCCCTGCTGGTGGTGACGATCGTGGCCGGGTTCGCCAGCACCATCTTCATGCCGCTGACCGGCCTCCTGACCGAACACCTCGGCTGGCGCGGCGCGCTACTCGTCCTCGCCGTCATCCATGGCCTGGTAACCGTGCCCCTGCACGCGCTCACCATCCGCCGGCCCCGGTCGGCAGCGACGACGGCGCCCGCCGGCCCGACACCGCCTGACCACGCCCAGCGGCGCGCGGTCGGCAGGGCCGCGATGCGGGACGCCCGGTTCTGGATCCTGGCCGGAACCTTCGTCGCGCACGGGGCGGCCACCAGCATCATGACCGTGCACCTCGTCGGCTTTCTGGTCAGCCGTGGTCACCCCGCCACGTTCGCCGCGACCACCGCCGGCCTGCTCGGCATCCTGTCGGTCACCGGCCGGCTCGTCCTCACCGGTGTCCGACGCCGACTGCGGGTCAGCACCGTCGTGGCGGTCATCTTCGCCGTCCAGGCCGCCGCCGCCCTCGCGCTGCCCTGGCTCGCCGGCACCCGCACCGGGGCCGTCATCGGGATCGTCGGCTTCGGACTGGGCTTCGGCGTCGCCAGCCTCGCCAAGCCGACCCTGCTCGCCGACCGCTACGGCAGCACCGCGTACGCGAGCATCGCCGGCCGGATGGCGGCGTCCGTCACGATCGCCAAGGCCACCGCGCCCCTCGGCGCGGCCGCCGTACCGCACTCGGCCGGCGGCTACCGGCTCCTGCTCGGCATGGTCGCCGGCTGTTGTGCGGTCGCCGCCGTCGGCATGCTCATCCGCGCGGACCGGCGGTTTCCCGGACGGGCCCCGGCGCCGTCTCCACCGCCGGCAGCTCCACCGGCGCCGGCTCGACCTCGACTCGGGTGTCGTGAAAGGTCGGGCCGCCGCCCAGGTCGGTGTCGCGGACCGCGGTGACCGCGTTGACCGTGGTCCCGCCGGGGCTCAGCCGCGCCCAGTACGCCTTGTAGGTGAACGCCAGCCCCGGCCGGGTCGCGTCGTCCACCGCGACCGCCGCCAGGAACGCCCCGCGGTCGTTGTGCACCCGCACCGCGTCGCCGTCGGCCAGGCCCCGGGCCGCCGCGTCGTCGGGGTGCAGGTGCACCCTGGGCGGCCCGGTCCGGCCGGCGTGCCAGGGGAGCGAGGCGAAGGTGGAGTTCATGAGGAACCGGCCGGCCGGGGAGATCAGCACCAGCGGGAAGCGCCGGGCCAGCTCCGGGTCGGCGGCCTCCGCCGGCGGGGTGTAGCCCACCAGCGGGTCCACCCCGTGCCCGGCGAGCCGCGGGTCGAGCAGCCGGGCCCGCCCGTCCGGGGTGGGGAAGCCACCCTCGGCGTACGGCGCCGACCCGACGGCGACTCCGGTGGCCCGGGCGTACGTCCGCTCGCGCAGCTCCTCGAAGCTGACCGGCGCGTCGCGGAGCAACTGCCGGGCCAGGTCCTCGTCGCTGTCCCGCAGGCGGGGGTGGTCGAGGCCGAGCGCGGCCGCGATCCGCCGGAAGATCTCGGTGTTCGGCAGCGCCTCGCCGGGCGCCCGGGTCGCCGGCAGGTTGAGCGTCGTGTAGTGGTGGCCGTAGGAGGTCTGCAGGTCGAGGTGTTCGGGCTGCATGGTGGCCGGCAGCACGATGTCGGCGAAGTCGCAGGTGTCCGTCCAGCGCTGCTCCAGCACCACGGTGAACAGGTCGGCGCGGCGCAGGCCCGCGTGCAGCCGGCGCTGGTCGGGCGCGGTGGCCGCCGGGTTGGAGTTGAAGACGACCAGCGACGTCACCGGCGGATCGGCCTCGCCGGTGAGCACGGCCGCCAGCCGGCTCATGTTGATCGACCTGGCCGGCGGCGCCGGCATGTCGCGCGGGCGGACCACCGGGTCGAGGGGCACCCGGTGGTGGCCGCTGGTCGTGCAGAGCGCACCCCCGCCCGGGTACCGGAAGTCGCCGGTGACCAGCGACAGCGCGCAGATCGCCCGGATCGCCTGGCCGGCCCCGTGGTGGCGCTGCGGCCCGAGCCCGACCCGGATCGCGGTGGGCCGGGTGGTGGCGATCCGCTCGCCCAGCCGCCGGACGACCTCGACGTCGAGCCCGCACTCGGCGGCGGCCCGCTCGGCCGGCCACTCGTCGAGCCGTGCCGACAGCTCCGGCCAGCCGACCGTGTGCGCGGCCAGCCAGTCCCGGTCGGCGGCGCCAGCGTCGCGGACGAGCCGCATCAGCCCCAGGGCCAGGGCGGCGTCCGTGCCGGGCAGCGGCGCGACGTGCTCGTCGCTGCGGGCTGCGGTGTCCGTGCGCAGCGGGTCGATGGTGACGACGTACGCGCTCCGCTGCCGCGCCTGTTGAACGAAGGGCCACTGGTGCAGGTTGGTGGAGAGCAGGTTGGCGCCCCAGAGCACGATCAGCTTGGCGTCCACGATGGACTCCGGCTCGAAGCCGACCGAGCCGCCGAGCAGGGAGCCCAGCGCGGCCCGCGCGGCGGCGGTGCAGATCGTGGTGTCCAGCCGGGACGCGCCGAGGTGCGCGAAGAGGCGTGGACCCATCGTCCAGCCCTGGACCAGGCCCATCGTGCCGGCGAAGTAGTAGGGCAGGACCGCCTCCGGGCCGTCCCGGTCGATGCTGGCCCGCAGCCCGGCCGCCACCCGGCCGATCGCCTCGTCCCAGCTGGCCGGCCGGTAGGAGACCGGCCCCACGCCCTTCGGCCCGGTCCGCATCAGCGGGTGGGTCAGCCGGTCGGGCCCGTTGACCGCGTCCAGGTAGCGGTTGACCTTGCCGCAGAGCGCGCCCCGGGTGAACGGATGGTCGCGGTCGCCGCGCAGCGCGACCGCCCGACCGTCCTCGACGGTGAGCTGCCAGGTGCAGGTGTCCGGGCAGTCCAGTGGGCAGGCGCCGGGATGGGTGGCGCGGGACATGGACCGATGCTACCGGCCGCCCGGCCGCCCGGCCGCCCGGCGTTGTGCCCGCTCTACAGTTGACCGCCGTCCCCAGCCGAGGAGTTGCCGTGCCCGAGATCGACAAGGTGGCCTGGATCCGGATCGAGGACGGCCGCATCCTCAGCACCCGCTCGCGGGGCAGGGACGTCTGGTACCTGCCCGGCGGCAAGCGGGAGGCCGGCGAGACCGACCTGGACACCCTGGGCCGGGAGATCGCCGAGGAGTTGGGCGTCGCGGTGCTACGGGAGTCGGCCGTCCACGTCGGCACCTTCTCGGCGCAGGCGCACGGGCACGCGGCCGGCACGCTGGTCCGGATGACCTGCTACACCGCCGACTACCGGGGCGAGCTGCACCCGGCGAGCGAGATCGCGGAGCTGGCCTGGCTCGGATACGCCGACCGGCACCGGGTCTCCCCGGTGGACCAGCTCATCTTCGACCGGTTCCGGGCCGAGGGCACGCTCCGCTGACGGTCAGCGCGGCAGCAGCCGGGCCAGGGCGCGCAGCGCCCCGCGTACCGTCGCGTCGTCGGCGCTGAGGCTGACCCGCAGGCCGGCCGCGGCCCCGCGCCGGACGGCGAACTCGTCGGTGCCGGCGACCGCGACGCCCCGGCGGCGGGCGAGCGTGGTCACTGCGTCGGCGCCGTGGCCCAGGCGCAGCCAGGCGAAGGGCGCCGGCCCGGTGGCGGCCACCCGGTCGCCGAGCAGCTCGCGGGCGAGCGCGGCGCGCCCGGCCAGCTCGGCGGAGCGGGCGGCGGCGAGCTGGTGCGCCGCCCCGCCCAGTACGAGCTGGGTGGCCACCTCGGCGACCAGCGGCGCGGGCGCCCAGGCGAGCGCCCGGGCGGCGGCGCGCAGCGGCTCGGCGAGCGCCGGCGGGGCGTGCCGGTAGCCGATCCGCAGGCCCGGGGCGAGGGTCTTGGTGATGCCGGTGAGGTGGACCGTGCGGGGATGCCACGCGGCGACCGGCGGCGGCCGGTCGGGCAGCAGCGCGCCGAACGGATCCTCCTCGATCACGGTCAGGTCGTGGCCGGCGGCGACGGCGGCGATCTCCCGGCGGCGTTCGGCCGGCATGGTGAGTCCGGTCGGGTTGTGCAGGGTGGGGTGCAGGTGCAGCGCGGCCACCCGGCGTCGGGCGCAGAGCCGGTCGATGGCGTCCGGGCGGGGCCCGGCCGCGTCGCTCGGCACGGTCGCCAGCTCGATCCGGAGCAGCCGCGCGGCGGCGAGCAGGCCCGGGTTGGTCAGCTCGGTGGTGACCACCACCTGCCGGGGCTGGGCCAGCGCGGCCAGCGCGGCGGCGAGTCCGTGCTGCCCGCCGGCGGTCACCTCGACCTGGTCGGGCTCGGGACGCCAGCCGGCCTGGGCCATCCACCGAGCGCCGGCGATGCGGTGCCGGACCGCATCGGCGTCCTCCGCGCCGACGGCCAGGGGATCGGCGGCGATCCGGTGCAGGATCGGCGCGACCGCCCGGTGCACCGGCCCGTGCCCGGGCGGATGGACGGCGGCGACGTCGAGCACCGGCGCGGTGGCGGGTGCGGTGGCGGCGGGGGCCGGGGCGACGAAGGTGCCCCGGCCGACCTCGCCGGTGAGCAGCCCGCGCCGCGCGGCGACCTGGTAGGCGCGGCCGACGGTGGCGATCGTGACGCCGAGCCGCCGGGCCAGCTCCCGCTGCGCCGGCAGCCGGTCACC
Source organism: Micromonospora kangleipakensis (assembly GCF_004217615.1). Taxonomy (NCBI): domain Bacteria; kingdom Bacillati; phylum Actinomycetota; class Actinomycetes; order Micromonosporales; family Micromonosporaceae; genus Micromonospora; species Micromonospora kangleipakensis. The sequence goes on from NZ_SHLD01000001.1 coordinate 3,717,830, forward strand.
GGCGGTGAGGCGGCCGGCGGCGATGTCGGCGCCGATCGCGTCGGCGAGCGCCAGATAGCGGGGACCGGTCCCGGACAGCCCCGCGGGCTCCCAGATTGTCACTGTGACAATCTAGCCGCCGCGCGGCCCGGCGGCCGTCGGATTGTCACCGTGACAATCGTGGCCGCCGGCCTGCCCGGGTACGTCGTCGACGCTGCCCCCATGACCGTCATCTCCGCCGCCCTGTGGCGGCACGCCACCTTCCGCCGGCTCTGGCTCTCCGACGCGGTGAGCACCCTCGGCACCCACGTCACCACGGTGGCGCTGCCCCTGGCCGCGCTGACCGCGCTCGGCGCCGGACCGACCGGGGTCGCCGCGCTGACCGCCGCCACCACCCTGCCGTACCTGCTGCTCGGCATCCCGGCCGGCGCGATCGTCGACCGGTTGCCGCGCCGCGCCGTGCTGGTCGGCGCCGACCTGGCCCGGGCCCTGCTGCTGGCCAGCGTGCCGCTGGCCTGGGCGGCCGGGCTGCTCACCCTCGCCCACCTGGTGGCGGTGGCGCTGCTGGCCGGCTGCGCCACGGTGCTCTTCGACGTGGCCTACTTCGCGGCGGTGCCCGCGGTGGCGCCCCGCGGCCGGCTGGCCGACGCCAACGCCCGCCTCGAGGCGACCCGGGCGGTCGGGCAGACCGCCGGCCCCGGACTCGCCGGTCTCCTGGTCGGCGCGCTCGGCGCGCCGGTCGCCCTCCTCGTCGACGTGGTTAGCTTCGTCGCCTCGGCGCTCTTCCTCGCCGGTACGCCCCGGCTGGCCCCGAGTCGGGCCACCGGCGCGGGCGACGTGTGGCGGGACGCCGCCGGCGGGGTGCGCTTCGTGCTCGGTGACCCGGTGGTCCGGGCGCTGACCCTCTGCTCCGGCCTGACCAACCTCTGGCACGCCGGTTTCCTCGCCATGCTGCTGGTGTACGCGGTCCGCGAGCTGCGCCTGCCCGCCGCCACGGTGGGGCTGCTGATCGCCGCCGCGAACGTCGGGTACCTGCTCGGCGCGGCGGTCGCCGGCCGGGCCCGGTCCCGCCTCGGCGTCGGGCGGGCCATCGCCGGCGCGGCGGTGCTCCAGGCCGGCGCGGCGCTGGTGCTGCTGCCGCACCCGCTCTGGATCGGCGCGGGGCTGGCGGTGAGCGCCTTCGCCAGCGGGCTCTACAACGTCAACGCGGTCAGCCTGCGGCAGGCGGCCACGCCCGCCGGGATGCTGTCCCGGATGACCGCCACCAGCCGGTTCTTCATCTGGGGGACGATGCCCCTCGGTGCCGCCCTCGGCGGGGCGCTGACCGCGCTGCTGGGCGCGCCGGCGTACCTCGCGTCGGCCGCGGTGGGCATGGCCGCGGCGGCGCTGCTCGTCCGCTGGTCGCCCGTCTGGCGGACCGTCGAGATCCCCGCCCCGGACCGGGCGCCGGTCCCGGCCGGGGCCGTGCCCGCCGGGCGGTGAGGGACCGTTTGGCGGCGCCGGCCGGGGGTAACCGCGTGCCGGCTCCGGCGCTGCGTGGCCGGCGACGACAGGAGGGCGGCGTGCAGTTTCCCCGATTCGTCGAGGCGGTGTCCCGCCGGTCCGAGCTGCCCCCAGGGCAGGCCGCCATGATCTCCCGCGCCACCCTGCAGACCCTCGCCGAGCGGGTGACCGGGGGCGAGGCGGACGAACTCGCCGCCCAGCTGCCGGACGAGCTGAGCGCGTACCTCACCGCCCCGGCCGGCGACGGTGGCCCGACCGCGGGCACGGTGGCGTTCCTGTACCGGGTGGCCGACCGGGCCGGGGTCGACCCGGCGGTCGCCGAGGTGGGGGTGCGGGCGGTCCTGACCACCCTGCGCGAGGCGGTCACCGTCGGCGAGTTCCAGGACCTCATGGCCCAGCTGCCGAAGGGCTTCGACGCGATGGTCGACCCGATCCCGCGACCGCCGTACGGCGGCTGACGAGGCTCGCCGACCGTCAGGACGGGCCGGCGAGGTCGGCGGCGGACGGCTCCTCCGGTTCGGCCACCCAGGCGGAGAAGACCGGTACCCCGTGCCACGGGCCCACCCCGTCCGGCCGCTCGTCGGTGGCCACCGCCACCACCGCGTACGGGTGGCCGAAGCGCAGCTCGGCGGTCCGGGCCACCCCCTCCGGCGGCAGGCTGACCAGGGCGAACGCGCCGGTCACCGCGGCCGCCTCGAAGCCGTACCGGCCGAACCGGGCCATCGCCGCCTGCCGGGCCTCGGCCTTCGCGTCGGGGCCGGCCACGGCCCTGACCGCCGCCGGGAAGCCCAGTCGGGAGGCGGTGAGGTCGTGCTCGCTCCGCGCCGACCAGCAGGGCAGCACCGCCGAGTGGCGCTCCTCCCGGCCGTCCCGGGCCCGGGTACGCACTCGCTCCTCGCGCACGCTCCACAGTGCCGTCTCGCCCAGCGGCAGGTCGAACAGCGACCGCCGGCCCGGCTCGCCGCCGCCCACCGCCGCCGCGCCGAACCGGTACGCGACGGCCAGCACGTCACCCGGCGGCACCTCGGGCGCGGCGGCCACCGACAGCACCGTCAGCCCCGCCCGGCCACCCTCCGTGGCCGCCGGCTGGGCCGTCGCCACGTGCACGATCACCTCGCCGGCCCGGTCGGTGGCGGCGATCCAGCACCGGTGGCCGCGCTCGGGGGAGCGCAGCGCCCGGGTGAGCGAAGCGGCCCAGCCGCCGGCCGGCCCGAGGGCCGCGGCGGGGGCCAGGTCGAACGGCTCCGCCCAGGAGATCCGGGTGGCCAGCGCGCTGGCCAGGGCCAGCACCACCTGCGGCGAGATCCGCAGCGGGAACCGGTCGATCAGCCCGAGGGTGTGCTCCCGGGCCCAGCCGTCCAGCGCGTCCTGCGATGGCAGCGGCCCGGTCGCGGTGCGCGGCGGCAGGCCGGCGTACCAGTCGGCGAGGCCGGCGGGTTCGTACCCGGCGCGGTGCCAGACGGCGGTCGCGGCGGGCACCAGCGGGTGCGGCTCGGCCAGCAGCGCGGCCGCCGTCGCGGCGGCGTCCGACGGGTCCATGCCGAGCACGTCCGCCAGGTCGTCCCGCTCGGCGCCGGTCGCCGCCGGTCCGCAGAGCGCCAGCAGCAGCCACGCGCCGAGCGGGGAGGCGACGTGGTGGCCGGGGTCGACGGCGGCGTGCAGGCGCTCGGCGTACCGGGCGAGGGGCTCCTGGAGGCTCGTCATGGCTCCACTCTGCCGACCGCCGGCCGGTTCGGCACGCTCACCGGGCCCGTCAGGACCAGAGTTCGAACGGCTCGTCGATCTCCTCGCCGGCCAGGAACGGGGTGAGCAGCGCCGGCAGCCGCCCCGGGTAGAAGCGTTCCCGGCTGGCCACGATCTCGCCGACCGCCCACCAGCGGAAGCCGAAGTAGTCCTCCACCTCGTAGTCGAGCCGGTCCGACTCGTCGACCGCCGGGCCGCGGCCCGGCACCCGCACCGGCACGACCACCTCGTCCTGCAGGTGCCGCAGCTGGCGGTGGACGAAGCTGGCCCGCCGCCGCCAGCGAGGCGCCCCGATCTGGTCCGGCCCCACCCGAATTCCGGTCTCCTCGCGCAGCTCCCGCACTGCCGCGTCGAGGTACGTCTCGCCGGGGTCGAGGCCGCCGCCCGGCAGCTCCCACCAGGTGCCGAGCCGGGGGTGGTCCGGGTCGCGGGTGTGGAAGAGCAGCACCCGCTCCTCGGCGTCGAGCACCACCACCCGGACCGCGCGGCGTTCCAGGACCGGCAGGTCCCGGGGCAGTTCGTCGGTCATGAGGTTCCCTCCCCAGGGGTCACGTGTCCGCGTCCACCCTGCCACGATGGCGTCATGTCCCAGCTTTTCGGTGAGGTGGCCGGCAGCTACGACGAGGCGCGTCCGGGCTACCCGCCGGAGATCGTCGAGGCGATCCGCGGGTACCACGGCGGGGTGCCCGCCCGGCTGGTCGAGGTGGGCGCCGGGACGGGCCGGGCCACCGGGATGCTGCTCGGGTTGGGCGCGCCGATGACCTGCGTGGAGCCGGACGCGCGGATGGCCGAGCTGCTGGCGGCCCGGTTCCCCGGGGTCGAGGTGGTGGTGGCGCCGTTCGAGGAGTGGACGCCACCGCCGGGCGGGGTGCCGGCGCTGGCCTGCGCGATGGCCTGGCACTGGCTGGACCCGGAGACCCGCAACCGCCGGGCGTACGACGCGCTGAGCCCGGGCGGCACCCTGGCCGTCTTCGCGCACCGCTACGCGTACGTCGACCCGGCGCAGGCCGCCGCGCTACGGACGGCGTTCGAGTCGGCGGACCCGGCGCGCCACGAGGACCCGGCCGAGGACTGGTTCCACGCCGACATCGCCGGCCGCGGCCGCTTCGCCGACGTCCGGTCGGTGCCCTTCCGCCGCGCGGTGCCGCTGACCATGGCGGCGTACCAGGCGCTGGTCAGCACGTTCTCCCCGCAGCTTAGGCGGCCGCCCGAGCTGCGGGAGCGGGTGCTGGCGGCGGTCGGCGCGGCGGTCGACGGGTTCGGCGGGACGGTCGTGCTGGACCTGCGCACCACGCTGGTCCTGGCCCGCCGCCCGGTTGACCGGCTCAGTCCGCACCGGCGTCACATGATCGTCGGCGACGCCTCCGCCGTACCTCCACCGCATTTCGGCCGGCGGCCCCGCGCGGTCCCCGGGACCGGGGGATAGGCTGCCCGCCGTGGCAGGTCTGTTGAGGAACGTGGCGTCGCGGTTCGGCCGGATGACCGGGGGCACGGCGACGCCGGCGCAAAAGCCGGGCCCGATCCCGGCCCAGGTCGCGCGGCGCCGCCAGGTGGCCGCGCTGCAGCGTCGCCAGCTCGCGTACGCCCCGGAGCTGGACGGGCAGGCCGACCCGGGGGAGATCGTCTGGACCTGGGTCCCGTACGAGGACGACCCCCGCCAGGGCAAGGACCGCCCGGTGCTGGTGGTGGGCCGGCACAGCCGGACGCTGTTCGGGCTGATGCTCTCCAGCCAGGACGAGCGGGACGGCCAGCGGCACTGGCTGGCGCTCGGGCCGGGCGCCTGGGACCGGGACAACCGCCCGAGCTGGGTACGTCTCGACCGGGTCCTCACCATGCGGGAGGACAGCATCCGGCGCGAGGGCGCGGTGCTGGACCGGACCCGCTTCGACCGGGTGGGCCAGGCCCTGCGTGCCGGCTACGGCTGGCGCTGACCCGGCAGACGACCGCCGGACGGGGGATTGGCAGGGTGACCCGATGACCACTGTGGACGACCGGCTGGCCGGCTGGCTGCGGGCGGACTTCGGTCTCGTCCTGGTGGCCGCCGAGCCGGTGCCGTACGGCGCGGACGACGCGGCGCGGCTCTGGCGGGCCACCACCGCCGACGGCGCCCAGTGGGCGGTCAAGCTGAGCGGCGGCGGCACCCCGGCGGGGCTGCTCGTCACGGCCCACCTCGCCGGGCAGGGCGTGCCGGGCATCGCCGCGCCGCTGACCACCGGGGATGGTCGGCTCTGCGGGGTCCACGAGGGACGGCGGCTCTCCGTGGTGCCGTGGCTCTCCGCCGACCGGGCGCTCGCCGGCGGGATGAGCGCCGCGCACTGGCGCGCGTACGGCGAGGTGCTGGCCGCGACCCACGGCGTCGCGACCACCGACGAGCTGACGGCGCTGCTGTCCCGGGAGGACCACACCCACGCGGCGATCGGCGCGGCCACCCGGGAGACGGACCGCCGGTTGCGGGCCGTGGACGGCTCGGCCGACCGGTGGACCCGGGAGGTGGCGGCCCGCTGGCGGGCGGCCGCGGCCGACGTGTCGACGCTGCTGGACCGCGTGGACCGGCTCGGCGCGGAGTTGCGGGACCGGCCCGCGGACCTGGTGGTATGTCACGGCGATCCGCACCTGGGCAACCTGTTGCTCGACCCGGACGGGCGGGTCTGGCTGATCGACTGGGACGACGCGGTGCTCGCGCCCCGGGAACGCGACCTGATGTTCGTGCTCGGCGGCGTGCTGGCGTTCGCGCCGGTGACCCCGGCCCAGCAGGCGGCCTTCTTCGCCGGCTACGGCCCGGTGGACCCCGATCCGGTCCGGCTCGCCTACCACCTCGGCGTGCGGGCGCTGGACGACATCTGTAGCTGGGCCCGGGACGTGGCCGACGCGGACCGGCCGGAGGCCGAGCGGGTCCGCGCGCTGGAGATCGTGGACGGGCTGTTGTCCCCGGTGGGCCTGGTCAGCCTCGCCCGCGACGCGCTGCGCGACCTCGGCCGCTGGGACTGATCAGTCGGTCAGCACTCGGCGAGGTGCGGGGTCTCCACCAGCTGGCGGGCCGGCCGGGCCGCGGCCACGCTCTTCGCCTGGTACATCGCCGCGTCCGCGCGGCAGAGCGCCTCGGCGAGCTGGGTCGGCCCGTGCACCGGGGCGAGCCCGACGGACGCGGTCACCTGCACGGTGCGGCTGCCGAGCGGGATCGGCGCGGCGAGGGCCTCGCAGAGCCGCCGGGTGGCGTGCTCGATCCACCGCCGGTCCACCGTCGGGCTGGCCAGCAGCCCGGCGAACTCGTCGCCGCCGAGCCGGGCGACCAGGTTGTCCCCGGCGAAGGCGGCGAGCCGCTGGGCCACGCTGATCAGCACCTGGTCACCGGCGGCGTGGCCGTACCGGTCGTTGACCAGCTTGAAGTCGTCGAGGTCGAGCACCACGGCGATCAGCGGGCTGCCGGCGGCGCCGGTGAGCAGGGTCCCGGCCAGCCGGTAGAAGGCCCGTCGGTTGGGCAGCCCGGTCAGCGGATCGTGGCTGGCGGCGTGCCGTTCGGCCGCCAGTTCGGCCTGCAGGAGCTCGATCTCCTCCTCTGCGCGCAGCGCCCGGCGGCGCAGTTGCCAGACGGAGACCAGGGCGCCGGCGGCGGAGATCCCGGACGCGACGGTCATCGGATCCGGCACGAACCCTCCCTCGCCACAGCCGTCGATCTCCCGTGGGCGGTGCCTCGACCGCCCGGCCCGGGCCCGTGTTTCCACTGGTCGCCCGGAGAGCGGGGTAACCCAAAGTGAACGGATGGGTACACCGCACGTGCGTTATCATGCTCGCTGTCCAATGCAGATGCAATAGCAGATGCACGTGCATCATCGTCCTCTGTCGACACACCACCCTCGTCGCCGCCACCGCTCCTCCCGCGGCATCGGCTGGCTCTGGCACAGAAAGACGCCTTATGCAGCAGCCCCAGAATGGCGTACCCACCAGTCAGCTGCCGCCGCTGCGGTGGCAGAAGAGCCGTCGCAGCAACCCCAGCGGAAACTGCGTCGAGCTGGCCGAGCTCCCGGACGGCGCCGGCATCGCGATGCGCAACTCCCGGCACCCGGAGGGCCCGGCGCTGATCTACACAGTGGACGAGATCACGGCCTTCGTGCTCGGCGCCCGGGACGGGGACTTCGACGACCTGATCGCCTGACCCGTGTCCCGCCCGCGGGACCGATCGGCCGTCCGGACGAGTTCATCTCACTGACGGTCCATGGCATGCTTACACGTCGGCCGGACTGGGGCGTCCGGTCGGCCACAGTCGGCATGCGAAGGACGACCACGTGACGATGGTTCCCGGCGAGGACGGCCCGGCCACCGGGCCGACCGTGCTGCGCATGCTGCTCGGGGCGCAACTGCGGCGGCTCCGCGAGGGCGCCGGGGTCACCCGCGAGGGCGCCGGCTGGGAGATCCGGTCCTCCGAGTCGAAGATCAGCCGGATGGAGCTCGGCCGGGTCGGCTTCAAGGAGCGGGACGTCGCCGACCTGCTCACCCTCTACGGTGTCTCGGCGACCGCCGAGCGTACGGCGCTGCTCAAGCTGGCCCGGGACGCGAACAGCCCCGGCTGGTGGCACCGGTACGGCGACGTGCTGCCCACCTGGTTCCAGTCCTACCTGGGGCTGGAGGCCGCCGCCGCGCTGATCCGGACGTACGAGGTCCAGTTCGTCCCCGGCCTGCTGCAGACCCCCGAGTACGCCCGCGCGGTCATCCTGCTCGGCCACCGCGGCGCCACGCCAGAGGAGATCGACCGGCGGGTGAACCTGCGGGTGGAGCGCCAGGAGCTGCTGCGCCGGACCCGTCCGCCCCAGCTCTGGGCGGTGGTCGACGAGGCCGCGCTGCGCCGGCCGATCGGCGGGCCGGAGGTGATGCGCGGGCAGTTGGACGCGCTGATCGAGGCGACGGCCTCGCCGCACGTCCGGCTTCAGATCGTGCCCTTCGAAGCGGGCGGGCACGCCGCCGCCGGGGGCGCCTTCACCATCCTGCGCTTCGGCGACCAGGACCTCCCGGACATCGTCTACATCGAGCAGTTGACCAGCGCGATCTACCTGGACAAGCGCGAGGACCTCGACTACTACGCGCTGGCCATGGAGCGGCTCTGCGTGGAAGCCGCGCCGCCGGAGCGGACCCCCGAGCTGCTCGGCCAGATCGCCGACGAGCTGTACCCGCGCTGACCGTTCCCGGCTCACCGACCGCGCGCTGGCGCGGGCTTGGCCATTGACCGTCCCCGACGCGTGCGAGTAGTCTCTGGATCGATCCAGACTGAATCGATCCAGAAGGGCGTCGCGGTGAAACCGACCCTGCAGGACGTGGCGAAGGCCGTGGGTGTCTCCCGCAGCACCGTCTCCAACGCCTACAGCCGCCCCGACCAGCTCTCCGCCGCCCTCCGGCGCCGGATCCTCGACGCCGCGCGGCAGCTCGGCTACCCCGGGCCCGACCCGACCGCCCGGTCGCTGCGCCGCGGCTTCGTCGGCGCGATCGGCGTGCTCTTCACCTCCCAGCTGTCATACGCCTTCACCGACCCCTTCGCGGTGCGCTTCCTGGCCGGGCTCAGCGCGGCGGCCGAGCGGCACGGCGCCGCCCTGCTGCTGGTCCCGCTCCCCACCGATTTGGCGCTCGCCCGCGCCGCCGTCGAGAACGCCGCCGTCGACGGCTTCTGCGTCTACTGCGTCGGCGACGAGGAGTGGGCGCTCGACGCCATCCGTGGCCGGGCCCTGCCCTACGTCACCACCGCCGCCGCCGAGGGGGCCGACCCGGCGCACCGCTACGTCGGCATCGACGAGCGCGCCGCCGCCCGCACCGTCGCCGAGCACGTCGCCGCCCTCGGCCACCGGCGGGTGGCCCTCCTCGGCGACACCGTGCTGCCCGACGCCCCACCCGGACCGCTGCGGCTGGCCGGCCCGGCGGACGTCCCGCACCCCACCACCCGGGGCCGGCTCGCCGGCTTCGCCGACGCGTTCGCCGCGCTCGGCGTCGGCTGGTCCGCGCTCACCGTGCTCAACGCCACCGGCAACAGCCGCGCCGCCGGCGCCGCCGCGGTGGCCGCCACGCTCGCCGGCGACGCCCCGCCCACCGCCGTGCTGGCCTGCTCCGACGTGCTCGCCCTCGGGGTCCTCGACGCGCTCGCCGAGGCCGGTCGACGACTTCCGCACCCCGTCTCCGTCACCGGCTTCGACGACATCGCCGAGGCCGCCGCGGCCGGCCTCACCACCGTCCGGCAGCCGGCCGAGGAGAAGGGGCGGATCGCCGCCGAACTCCTCCTGGAGCCGCCGGCCGACCCCGCCGCCGGCCACGTCCTGCTCCGCACCGATCTCGTCGTCCGCACCTCCACCGGTCCTGTCTGAAGGAGCCCACCATGGAACAGCCCACCGGTTACGTCCTCGCCGTCGACGCCGTGACCCGACACGTCAACTCGGCCCGGCCCGACGCGCCGGTCCGCCCCGACCGCCCCCGCCCGGCCCGGCTGACGCTCACCCGGCTGGCCGCCGCCGGTGCGCTGCGCAGGCTCGCCGACCTGATGGAACCCCGGCCGGCGCCCGTGCCGCACACCTGCTCCTGAGTCCCGTCGCGGCCGACCCGCCCGGGTGGCCGGGGCCACCCGGGCGCCAGCCGGATCACCCCATCGGGGGCCAGCCGGTGCCGAACCGGGCACCGGGTTGGGGGCGGCGGCGATCGGCAGGCAGACTGGGGCACCATGTCGCCGTTCACGCCCACGCTGCGGCTGCACGATCGGTACGTCCTGCGCGAGCGCATCGGCCTCGGCGGGATGTCCGAGGTGTGGCGCGCCGATGACGAGGTGCTGCACCGCTCCGTCGCGGTCAAGGCCCTCGCGACGCAGCTCGCCGCCGACCCGCAGCTGCGCGCCACCATCCAGCGCGAGGCCCGGGCCGCGGCCCGGCTCACCCACCCGAACGTCACCCAGGTGTACGACTACGGCGAGGCGACCCTGCCCGACGGGTCGGTTGTGCCGTACCTGGTGATGGAGCTGGTGGAGGGGCACAACCTGGCCGACCGGCTGACCGGTGGCCCGCTGGCCTGGCCGGAGGCCGTCCGGGTGGCCGGTCAGGTCGCCGCCGCCCTCGCGGCCGCGCACCGGATCGGCGTGGTGCACCGGGATGTCAAGCCCGGCAACGTGATGCTCACCGAGACCGGCGCCAAGGTGCTCGACTTCGGCATCGCAACGCTGGCCGGCCCGCGCCACCCGCTCGCCGGCCAGACCGGCGAGCTGATGATGGGCACCCCGGCCTACTTCGCCCCCGAGCGGATGACGCCGGGCCCGGCCAACCCGGCCAGCGACGTCTACGCCCTCGGCGCGCTGCTCTACCGCACCCTCACCGGGCGGGCTCCGCTGCCCGTGCAGACCTGGGAGGACGTGCTCGACGTGCAGGCCCGGCGCCCCCCGGTGCCGCCGCTGCGCGTCCCCGGGCTGCCCGCCGACATCGCCGAACTCACCCTGGCCTGCCTCTCCCCGGACCCGGGCCGCCGGCCCACCGCCGCCCAGCTCGCCACCCGGCTCGGCGCCGGCCAGCCGACCGACCCGCCGACCGCGATCCTGCCCACGGTGACCCGGCCGGAGCACCCGCCGACCCTGATCGAGCGGACGCCGGCCGCCGTCCGCCCGGTGCCACCGGCGGTGCCGCAACGGCCGCCGGCCCGGTCGAACCGGCTGCTCGGCGTGCTGGTCGCCGCCGGTGTCGCGCTGCTGCTCGGGCTGGTCGGCATGCTCGTGTTCACCGATGGGTCGGGGACCCCGCCGGTCGCCGACCGGACCACCGGGGCGCCGGTCGAGGAGCTGGCGGAGTCGTCCGGCCCGGCTGAGCCGGCGACCTCCGAGCCGGCCACCACCACCGCGCCGGCGCCGGTCACTCTGCGTCAGCTCGCGACCACGTTCGCCGCCGTGCTCGCCGACGCGGAGGCCCGGGGCGACATCGACCCGAAGACCGCCGACGACCTGCGGGAGAAGGCCGCCGAGCTGGACCGGGGCAGGCCCAAGGACCGCGCCAAGCGGGTCGCCGAGCTGCGCGAACGCGTCGCCGAGGCGGCCGACGACGAGCGGATCGGCACCGACACCGCCGCCCGGCTGCAGGAGTTGCTGACCGCGTACGCGCAGCTGCGGGGTGGCCGCGGCGACGAGGGCTGAGCCGGCTCAGCCGAGCCGTACCGGGTCGTCGCGCCGGACCGGGCCGGGCCGCAGCACCTGCGCGTACGCCCCGACGCACGGCTGCGCCGCCAGCCCGGCCAGCGGTACCACCCGGTTCAGCCGGGCCGGGGCGCGCAGGGCGTCCGGGACGCGGGGGAGGGCGCCGGCGTTACCCGGACGGTTGGCCGAGCCAGGCGATGGGCTAGGACGCAGGCAGCCGAGGCGCGCAGTTCTTACAAGCGAGGGGTCGCAGGTTCGAAACCTGCCGCGCCCACCACCCCTGACCAGCAGGGGAGCCGATCACATGATCAATTCCCCTGGCTAGTTGTAGCAGCGCATGTAGCAGTGGGGAAACCTCAACCCAACTGATCATCAAGACGCTTCACCGCCGCCCGCATCGCGTCGAGGTTCGTATGGGCGTAGATCTTCAAGGTGACATCCACGTGGGCGTGCCGAGCAATAGCCTGCACCAGGTGCGGCGGCACTCCCAGGTCCAAGAGCAGCGTCACCATGGTGTGCCGCAGGTCGTGTAGCCGAATCGGTCGCCATCAGCTTCACGAGGTTGTACGTCGGTGTCACCATGACCGCGTGTTGGTGTTCACGCGATCACCGACGGGCGAATGGATCCCGTGGCGGGTAGGCCGGCAGCGCCTCGCATGGCGGCCAGTCCCGCGCGCGCCGTGGCGGGCGCCCTGGTACCACTACGAGCCGCTCGGCCCACGAGACCGTGAGCTCTTCGACATGCTGAACGTGGTGAGCGCGCTGCTCGCGACACTGGTGGTGTGGCCGTGGCGCGCCATAACGAACAGGTGGCCAGTGATCGCTTATGTGCCCGACGACCCTGAGGGCAACATTCAAATGCACCGCACTCCACCGATGCGTCGTGCCCAGGCAAAAGCGGTCGCCCGTGACTGGGCCGAACACATCAGGCGGTACGGCGAGCCGCCCGCGCAGTAGCTCGGCCATCGACTAGTGAGCCTGCCGGCGATTCGCCTCCTGCCGGACCGCCTCCGTGAGATCCCGCCAGGTGCCGGCCGAGGTCTTCATCATCCGGTCGACCACCGAACGGGCCGATGCTTCGTCCGAGAAGTCGTGCAAGACTTCCTGCCCTCCGTCGCCACCTAGACGGCCACGGACGCGCCAGAGTCCGCCGTCCGTCAGCAACCAGATGTCGCGCCGGGCCATGCGGCCCCACGACCCGTTCCACCAGCGACCACGTACCTCCACCAGCCGCAGCCTAATCGAACGTACGTACGAACCGCCCGGCTGCCGGCGTGTCTAGTCCCACCTGACGCTTGACAGTGAGGATATTTTCGGCGGCACCGAGTGGGGCCTGACTCGATGCTTGACCGACGCTTCGGCTGTCCTGGATCCGATCTGTCGGCCTGCTTGGTGTCGTTGTCTGTGCACGCGGCCGATCGGGCGTCGTGACCTTATAGCGCCTCTGTGTGTCAAGTCGTCATGGCCGGCCGACGTTTTTGATCTCTCAGGATGTGGCGGTAGATGACGTTCGCCAGGCGTCGTTTCAGGGCGCGGCGGGCTTCGGCAGGGGTCTTGCCCTCGCTGATTTTGCGCAGGTAGTAGGCGCGTCCGGGGCCGGGGTCGCGGGCTTGGCAGACCGCGATGGTGTGCAGCGCGGAGTTGAGTTGGCGGTTGCCTCCGGTGTTGAGACGGTGCCGGTTGCGGTTGCCGCTGGAGGCGTCCAGCGGTGACGTGCCGGTGTAGCTGGCGAAGTGATCGGCGGTCGGGAAGCGGCTGACGTCACCGACGTGGCCGAGGATCTTCGCGGACAACACGACCGCGATGCCGTGGACCTCGGACAGTGTGCTGCCGGTCGCAGCGACCGCATCTTGCTGCGACACCTCGTTGGCTCTGAGCTGGCGGTCGAGGCGGCGGAGGTCAGCCAGGAGGTCGCGGGCGATGTCGCGGCGGCACGCGGCGGTGGCGGTGGTCGGCCGGGTTGCCCGGAGCAGGGCGGCGGCCTTGTCCGCGGACAGCCCGGTGGGGGCGCCGCCGGGGATGAGGTCGCGCAGCATGCCGTGGAGGCGGTTGAGGATTCGAGTGCGTTCGTGGGCCAGGTCGTCGCGGCGTTCGGCTAGCAGTCGCAGGATGGTGCTCTGGTCTTCGGCCGTGACCTGGCGCAGACTGCGGTGGCGCAGGGCGACGTGGGCGACGCTGGACGCGTCGGCGGTGTCGGTCTTGCGGCTGCCGCCGGTGTCCAGCAGACGGGCTCGGGCGGCGAGGGTGGCGGGCACGTCGAGAACGGTCTCGCCGGCGGCGGCCAGTTGTTGGGCGATGCCACGGCCGAGGCCGTTGGCGCCTTCGACGGCGTAGCGGCGCTGCGGCCACCGGTCCGCCCATCGGGTCAGCTGGCCGAAGGTGCCGGCGTTGACGGTGAAGCGTCGGGCGGCCAACTGTTGGCCGGTGGCGTCGACGGCGACGGCGGTCAGTGAGGACTTGTGCGGATCGATTCCGATCGTGATCACGAGGGCTGCTCTCCACGGCAATGGGGTGATGGAGGATCGCCGTGGTGGGCACCCTGACTTGAAGATCGATCGCATGCCTCTGTCGAGCCACGCCACGGCCGGGCGCCGGCCGGCTCGGCACGCTATCAGTGAGCCAACCCAATTAGGTGGCAAGGAGCCTGCGAACCTGCGCCGACCGGCGCCCTGACGCTACGGGCTGCAGACCCAAGCGCCTGCCCCCAGTAGACAAGTCAGGAGCCTGTGCGAGAGGCCCCGTCACTGTCTTGTCCGCCCGCCCGACCGGCGCGTGCCGCCCCCGGTGCGAGCGGAAGGACGGCACAACAAGCATGACCGAACGAGAGGGCAGGGCACAGCACCCTACGGTGGTCGGTGGCGTGGACACCCACGGCGACACCCACCACGCGGCCGTCGTGGATGAGGTCGGCCGGCACTTGGCGGACCACGAGTTTCCGACGACTCCGGCCGGCTACCGCCGGCTGTTGGCGTGGCTGCGCAGCTTCGGCCGCCTCGACCGCGTCGGGGTCGAGGGCACCGGCGCCTACGGCGCGGCGTTGGCGCGGATGCTTGCGCAGGCGGGCGTCACGGTGGTGGAGGTCGACCGGCCCGATCGCAAGGTTCGCCGGTCGAAGGGCAAGTCCGACCCGGTCGACGCCTACGCCGCCGCATGGGCTGCGCTGTCGGGTCGGGCGGCCGGCACGCCCAAGAGCCGCACCGGTCGCATCGAGGCGATCCGCACCCTGCGGGTGACCCGGCGCGGCGCGGTCAAGGCCCGCACCCAGGAGATCAACCAGCTCCGCGCCCTGCTGCTGACCGGCCCCGCCGAGTTGCGCGAACAGCTCCGCGGCCTCGCCACGGCCGCGTTGGTGGGTGCGTGCGCCCGGTTGCGGCCCACCGTCGACCTCGCCGACCCGCGGCAGGCCCTCAAGGCCGCCCTGCGTCGCCTGGCTCGCCGGCACCAACAGCTGTCCGCCGAGATCGCCGAACTCGACGCCGACCTCGCCGCCCTGGTCACCGCCGCCGCGCCCGACCTGCTCGATCTGCCGGGAGTCGGCGTCGAAACCGCCGGGCAACTGCTGACCACCGCCGGCGACAACCCCGAACGGCTGCGCTCCGAGGCGGCGTTTGCTCACCTGTGCGGCGCCGCACCGATCCCGGCGAGCTCCGGACGCACCGATCGGCACCGACTCAACCGCGGCGGCGACCGGTGGGCCAACTGCGCGCTACACACCATCGCCCTATCCCGCCTGCGCTGGCACGAACCGACCCGCGCCTACGCCGCCCGGCGCCGACACCAGGGCCTGTCCACCAAAGAGATCATGCGATGCCTCAAACGCCTCATCGCCCGGCAGGTCCACTACATCATCCGCCGACTTCCGAGCATCAACCAAGCCCTCATGACCACTTGACGATCCATAGGAGCATCGGATCCGTCCCAGCTGATGCTTGTCGTTTGGCCTAGACATTGAGGGCGACCTTGCGGGTTGGCTGGCTTTGAGGTTGCGGCACGGGTTCTCCGGCTTGCTGGCGTGGCCACATCGGGGCCGGGGGGGGGGGGGGGGGGGGGGGGGGGGGGGGGGATCCGGACGATGCCCGGGGCGCCGGGACTCTACTGTCGGAGTCGATCAACGAGGTCGCGGTGACGCGGCTGCGGCACGCCGTCGCCGCCGTCGCCGCCGCCGCCGGCGCGGCCGGTCTCGCCGGTGACGCGTAACCTCAGGGAAGTAGCTGCCGGTTACTCCACGAAGTACGAGTCGTGCTTGTCGAAGAACCTGGCGCGCTCTTCGTCCGTGGCATCGGCCAGCTGCGAAAGCCCCTCAAAATACCCTTCACGCGGTGCTCCGGGAGTGAAGAGCAGAAGCATGTCAGCCGGCGCGTCGGAGTCGTTGCGGAAGGCATGCAGTCCGCCCTGCGGCACATGGAGGAAGTCGCCCTGCTGCGCGTCGATCCACTGTTCGCCGTTGAAAAGACGAACAGTACCGTTGAGGATGAAGAAAGACTCCGAGATGGTCTTGTGGAAATGAGTCTTGGGGCCACCCGCCTTCGCGCTCATCTCGACTCGGAAGAGTCCGTATTCGCCTCGCGTGGTGGTTGTGGTCGCCAGGTAGTGAACGGCGTCCTTACCGGCTGTGCCGACATTCGGGGGAGTGTCCACCGGCCGGAAATTCGCGTTGATCTCGCCGGTATCTCCCGTGTACACCTGCTTGGGGTACGACATGCGAACCATCCCTTCCGTACTGTGGATGCGCGACAACGCGCTGGTGGGGCATGTGCGAACCACGCTCGTGGTCCGACGCAGCACCGGCGCGGCCCGGCCGAGGCTCACCCCGGCCGGGCCGAGCCACCCACGCAGCGCACCACGCTCATCCGGCCCCCTGCCGCGATCGTGCCGGACCGGCATGGCGCCGCGGGCGCAGATCGGGCAGGGCGAATGGCTCAGCGCTCTTCTACCTGAACACGGCGGCGGCCCCCGCGAGCACCCCCGCGAGCCGGCAGGCTGGATGGCGTGACCGGGCTGCCCGGCGCCCAGCCGTCGGCGACGGTGGTGTTCGAGGTCGCCACCGCGCGGCGGGTCGGCGCGCAGCTGCGCTACATCGGCGGCGTGCGCCTGGCCGAGGTGCGGGTGGCGTACGGGATGCACGGCAAGGACCGCCTGATACCGCTGCTCCACGATCGACAACTCCACCAGTGCCAATCCCGGCCTCCCCAGCCCGCGATGTCCGCAACCATCACGCGATGAAGAAGCCGCACATTGATCATGTCAAGCATCTGGTGGGACGCCGGTGTCAAGCATCTCCCGTGACGGGACACCGCCCGGCTGCCGGCGATGTCGAGTCTCAGGACGTCCGTGACAGAACAGTCTCGGGACGTGGGTGACACTTCCGGCTAACCAGGTGGTGAGGGAGGCTCGGGTGGGCGTCCTCTGGCACGGGCTGCGTCGGATACGGCGACTGCGGCTAGGACGAGGGCAGCGGCGGCGGCGACCAGCACGGGCGGCAGGAGGATCGTTGCCGGGGAGATGGCGGCGAGTACGAGGATCCCGGCTACGCGGTTTCGGGACACTCGGCCGAACACCTCGTACTCGAGGATGGCGCGTCCGGCGAGGAACAGTGCGGGTCCGCCGAGGATGACGGCGGCCCATGCTGGGGGTGTGTGTTCGAGCGGGTGGTCGATGATGAGCTCGTCGCCGACGGAGATCGCGACGATGCCGGCGATCATGACCGGGTGGGCGTAGAACGCTGACACGGCAACGCGGGACGGATCAGGGGCTGCGGCGACGGCCTCGTCCAGCACCTCTCCGGCACGGTGGATGTAGATCCGCCACAGCAGCACCGTGGTCGTGAATGCCACCGCGGCCGCCGCGCTGCGGTCCGCCTCGAAGCCGTCGCTGGTGAACGCCAGCCCCGTCGTCAGGATCAGCTCGCCGAGCGCGATGATGAAGAACTGCCGATACCGCTCGGCCAGGTACTCGCCAGAGACCGATAAGTCGACCGCACTGGCGCGGCCCAGCCTCGGCGTGGGCCAGCGGAATCTGATCGCCGCATAGTCCACAGCCACGGCGAGTGCCCATAGCACCCCACGCGGCCAACCCTGCACGACGCCGCCCGCGAGCCACGGCACCGCCGACACGCCGTACCAGAACAGCTCCCGTATCTCGAGACGCTGCCGCTTGTCGCCCCGCGTCACGATCACGAGGAAGAGGCTGCGACCGATCTGGACGGCGACGTACGCGCCGGCGAAGAGCAGGCCATGTTCGCCGAACGCCTTGGGCGTCGCGGCCGCCAGCACCATACTGCCGAACATGCATCCGATGACCAGCACCGGTATCGCCGGCCGCCGCGAGTCGAACCTGTCGCTTATCACCGCCGTCGCGGTCCAGACCCGCCACATGGCGAGCAGCAGCAGCAGCGTCTGGAAGGCCCCGCTCCAGTTCAGATGCTCCAGCAGCCCTTGCGAGAGCCGGAAGAGCGCGAAGACGAACACCAGGTCGAGGAACAGGTCCAAGAACGTCGCCCGGTGCCCCCCCGGTCCCCGCACCAGCCGGGCGGCGCCACTCGTCATATATTCGCCCCGTTTCCGCCGCTTCTGTCAGCCTCTGAAACAGTCGTACCACCCCGCAGCGCTGGTGGATGTTGGATGTGCTGCTGCGGCCTGAGGTTGAACGGCCTCGCCCGGGGCGGGCGACGGTAGCGGGGGATCAGGTCCTTCCAGCCGTCGCTGCCGGTTCTGATCAGCTCATCGACCTCGGCCAGGCGTCCGGCCAGTGCCACGGTGGCGGAGTGTCACTCAGGTCCTGATACCGATGTGTCACGCAGGTCCCGAGACCGGACACCCGGCTGCCGGCGATGTCGGGCTCCAGTTGATGCGTGACGGATCGGTGTCAGATGTTGGGTGACACGTCCGGCTAGACGATCTTCAGGAAGGGTCTTCTCGGTTTGGATCAAAGGTAGTCGAAGTAGCGGGTCCACCATGGGTCGTCGGGGGCCAAGGTGCCGCCGGGGCCGTCGTAGCGCTTCCAGAGGGGGCCTTCGGGGATGAGGGTGTAGCCGAGGTCGTCGAGGGCCGTGCGGATTCGGGTGGTGTCGTTGGGGTGCAGCACCTGTGCGGCTTCCTCGTCGTCCCAGACGCCGGGGTTTTCGAGGGCCAGGACGGCCAGGTCGCCGAAGTTGCTGATGACGATCACGAGCTGCTCACCGGTGGCTGTGGCTGCGGCGGGGATGTCGATGCGGCCGTGAAAGCTGGCGTCTTGCACCTCTCGGTCGACGAGACATTGGCCGCCGAAGTCGCGGTCGAGTCGTTCGGCCAGTTGGTTGAACCGTGCCCTGGCTCGGCGGTGGTTGTAGTTCGCGGGGAACTCGAGGTGGTCGGGGTCGTCGAGGGAGCGCAGCAGCTGCCAGAGCTGGGCGTCGTCGGCAGGCATCCGGTCATTGTGCCTGCCCGTTCTGGGGCCGGGGGTGCTGAGGTTTGCGGGCTTTGAAGCGGGCGATGGGCTTGGTGGTGGTGCGGGCGACCTCGGTGAGGAGCTGGTCGCCGTCGTAGACGCGGAAGGTGGTGTCGGCGGCTTCGACGGTGACGGTGCGGCCGGCGTGGGCGATACCGGGGTGGATGCGTTGACCGGCGATGACGATGCTGCCGCGGCTGCTGACCCGCCGGTCGACGCGTTGGGTGTCGCGGGTCGGGGCCGGTGGTGGTCCGGCGGGGCGGGCGTCGCGGAGGCGGGCCAGATCGGTGCGGGTGAGTGGGTTGGGCAGGCTGCGCAGCAGCGTCCGGTCGGCGTCGAGGATGTGCAGGACGCCGTGGTCGAGGCGGGCGATGATCCGGCGGCCGGCGAGGTGGTAGCCGACCGGGTGCTGCCGCCCGGCGAGGGCGATGAGGCCGTTGGCGGTGACGAGCCGGTCGACCTCGATCGCCCCGCCGGGCTTGGCCGGGCCGGCGGCGATGGGCGACGGTCCGGCAAGCTTGCCGCCGTCAGCCAGAAGCTGCCGCAGGTGGTCGAGGGTGAGCCGGGACGGGACGGTCTTGAGACGGGCGCCGTCCAGCAGCAGGTGGATGATGGTGTTATCGGCCCAGAGGGTGATGGTGCGCCCGGCATGGGCGGGGCCGAGCCAGAACTGCTGCCCGCAGACGGCGAGGTTGCCGGAGACGGGAACCACGCGGGTGACCTCGACGGCCAGCTCGAGCGGTTCGCCGCCGACGTCAGGAACCGCCGGCGGCGCTGAAACAGCCACCGGCCGGTCCGGCAGTCTTTCCGGTCGTGGCTGACGGGGCGCGGGGATGGTGCCGGTGAGCGACGGGGGCAGTCGCAGCGGCAGCTGCTCATCGGGCGGCCGGGCAGTGAACCGGTCCACCGGGAACGCCATGTCCAGAGACTGATGCGGCCGGCTGGTGTTGTATTCGTGCCGGAACCCGTCGATGGCGGCCTGGGCCTCTTCCGGGTTGGCCCAGACCTCGACCTCGTCGAGGAGTTCCCGTTGCAGGGTCTGGTGGAACCGCTCGACCTTGCCAGTGGTGGTTGGTGAGCGGGGCTTGGTCAGCCGGTGGGTGATGCCGTTCTCCCGGCAGATCCGGTCGAACATCACCTCACCACCACCGCGGCCGAACCGGGCGGTGAACTGCTTGCCGTTGTCGGTCAGCACCTCCTCGGGCACCCCGAACCGCTGCAATGCCTCGGCGAAAGCGAGACACACCGCCCGGCCGGTGGCCCGGCGGACGACAGCGACGATGACGCAGAACCGGGAGTGGTCGTCGACGCCGGTGACGACCTTCGCCTCACCGCCATCGGCGAGCTGGATGCCGCCGACGATGTCCATCTGCCACAGCTCCATCGGCCGCTCACGCTGCCAGCGCCGGTAGTCCTCCCTCCGGCGTCGGCGAGGTGTGGGATCAATCAGGCCGTGTCGGACCAGCACCCGGTAGATGGTGCTCAGCGACGGGACCGGTCCGGGGCAACCGCGGCGGCCCAGCTCGTAGTGCAGTCGCCGTTGCCCCCACCGGGGATGGTTGCGGCGCAGTTCGCAGATCACCGCCTCCACCTCCGCCGGGGTCTGGGCGGGATGCCCATGCGGTCGGTGCGACCGCTCCGCCAGGCCCTCCAAGCCTTGGTCGCGATACCAGCCCAACCAGCGGTGCACCGCCTGACGCGAGACGCCGAACCGTTCGGCGACCTCGGTCACTGGCAGGCTGGCTTCGACTTCCAGTACTGCGCGGTAACGCTGCTCAGTCACGCTCAACTCCACCAACACTCGGCGGAGTGTCACCCATCAAGTGAAGCCACGGTGTCACGCATCATCCGGAGTCGGACACCCGGCTGCCGGCGAAGTTGTTCAAAGTTTCTGTACGTCTTCAAGCGCGGCCCGCGTCGCGGGCCGCTCGCGCCGCCGAACCTGGGCCGGGCCGATGGCCCGCCGCCGCGCCTCTGGCCTTCGGCCGCCAGCGCGTCGGTTGCAGCCCGCCGGCGGCGCGACATACGACGAAGCCCCGGGCCGCCTGACATCTCAGGTAGACCGGGGCTTCCGAGTTTGGCCGCAAGAACGTGTGTCCTCGCCGGACGGGCAGACAACCAGGATGATCGACAACCCGACCGATCCTCGGGGAGCGTGGTGGTTGCGGGGCGGAGCCATCCCACCCGCCTGCCCAATGGGATGCCGGCCCGGCCCCGGGGTGTCAAGCGGTGGGGCGTGCTTGACACCCCGGCACCGTGCCGGCATGGCAGAGCCCAGGCGGCCGGGATGACTCCTTCGGGACGGCTGACCGGGTCGCCCTGGGCGGTAGTCAGGTAAACCGCCACGGTTCGGGGCTCACCGTCAGGGGTGCCCCACGGCAACGTGACCGGCATCTGGTGGGCTTCACCGAGTGATTGAGTGGTATGAGCCGATGTCTGATCATCTGCACTCTTGAACCGATTCGGAAGCCGGCGGTTAGGGCGGGTGTCCGGGGGTAACTCCGGGCGGTGACCAGGCCATCCGAGGACCCCGACACTCGGTCGGACCTCAGCCGCACCGTCGCTTTCAGCGACGCAGTTCTGGCCATCATCATGACTCTGCTGGTGCTGGACCCCGTACTGCGGGTTCCGGAGGTCGGGCCCGGCCATCTGCTGCCCGCGCTGCTGGACCAGTGGCCGAGGTACGCGGCGTATTTCGCGTCGTTCTCGTACGTGGCCGTCGTCTGGCTCAACCACAAGGCGACGTTTCACCGTATCCGCAAGACCGATCGAGACCTGCACTGGGCAAACCTGTTCGTCCTGTTCACCACGGCGCTGATGCCGTTCCCGACCGCGGTCGTCTCGCACGCGTTCCTGATGCTCACCTTGCCGGACCAGCGTGTGGCCATCGCCTTCTACGCGGTGATCGGCGCGTTGATGTGTCTGAGCTGGCTGGCGTTGTTCCAGTACCTGGCCCGGCGCCCCGACCTGGTCAAGGACGAGGTTGACGAGCGGTTCTATCCCGCCGAGCGGCTGCGGGCAATGGTTGGTGTCATCCTGTACGCCGTGGCCGGAGTTGCCGGCTATCTGATCGCACCGCTCGTCGGCATGGGGTTCTTCGTGGTGCTGCCCGTGTTCTACGCGATCACCAGTGCTGGCCTGTACGCGGCGCCCTTCGCCCGCCGGATCGCACACCGGCCGCCGCCGCCCGCCTGAGTTGACCTATGCGCTTCCAGCAGGCAGGGCCAAGCAGTACAGCAGCGAAGTACAGCAACCGACGGCACCAAGCGGAACCACGGTGAGCACCATCAGACCATCGACCAGTGGTGCGAGCCGAACGAGACCGCATTGCCGATCTCTGGGGGTCAAGGGGTCGTCGGTTCAAATCCGGCCGTCCCGACAGTGTGGAAGTTTCCGCAGGTCTCAGGCTTGCGGGAAGTCTTCTTTGATTGCTGTAGCTCGATGTCGTGGCGTGCAAGCCGCTGCTAGAACCCTTGACTCGGGCGATTTGGCGGTTCGATCTTGGACTTTACCGGTGTGAATCACCTGGTAAGCCGTCTGCGTCGACGCTGCCGCACCCGTCGCTGGACTGCTTAACGACCGCCGCGTGTACCAATGGTCAACCTGGCCATGACACCGCCTCCACTGTCCGTTACCTTCCTGTCCCTCCCGTTTCTTAGGGCGGAATCAGCTTGTACCCATATGCAACCAGCGGTGGCGGGCGAGAACCATGAAGAAGATAGGCAGAACATGGTCCGCGTCCGGGTGAGCTCACAACCGCGGGTCAGAGCGGGCGGGGTGCCGGCCCCGGGCAGGTCGACGAGGACCAGGGCCAGGCCATCACCAGGCCGGCGGAGTGATGGACGACGCCCAGGCCAAGGGCCGGACGGTGGCGCCGATCTGCCCATTCCTGAGCGCCTGGCGTCGAAGCCGCGGCGTGTGGGTCGCGTAGCGCGGCGAGCAGCCGGGAGGCCTCTGGCGACGCTTCCACGGCAGGCGTCCGGGCCCTGCTGATCCTCGATCGAGACTCGCCCATAGAAGGTGAAACGCAGCGGCTGGGGGGACACCTTCCGGGTGTCGTCGGGCCCTACGTCGTACAGGAAGGGGGCTTGGAGGTCGCGTCCGCGATCTCCTGTGCCGCCGGCTCCAGGACGTGCCTCATCATGCTGTCTTCTGTCCTTCGTCGTTATTCGGTGGTCGGTCTCCGCCGTCGGCCGGCATTTCCTCATGGAAGCCGATCTTTCGGTGGGTTCCGTCGCACAGTGGCTTGTTCGAGGAGTGGCCGCAGCGGCAGAGCGTCATCCTGTTGCGGGTCTGCAGTGGCTGGCCGTCTGCGCGGAGGACCGGCACTGCGCCGGTGACCCACAGCGCGCTGGCCAGTCCGTTCTCCTCCTCAAGGACCGAGACGGCCTGCGGAAGGTCGGGCTCGATGGAATCGCCGCCGCGTTGGAGGGCATAGCTGTACGACCCGGAGGGGCAGTGGTCGATTCGGCCCATGATGTTGGAGCGGACGTCGCTGTCGTCGGTGTCGGCGAGCATTGCGGCGATCGGCCTGGTGCGTCCGATGCAGAAGGCGGCGTGGATGCACAATTCGCCGACCCGTTGGGCCGAGATGCCCACGCCGTCGTGGACATGCTGTAGTTCCTCGTAAGGTCGGACGTCGGCGGTTTCCGTACCGTCGAATCCGATCCGAGCGTGAGTCCCGTCGCAGAACGGCTTGGCGCTCGAGTGGCCGCAGCGACACAACGCGTAGGTGTCCTCGGTCGTCAGGGTGTCACCGGTTTTCCAGGTCAGCGCGTTGTTCTCCGCCGAGACGATCTTGCGTTTGCGTCTGAGCGGGACGCCGCCGGACACGACGTACGGGCCGTCGGGGAGTACGACGATCCGCTGCCGGTCATCGATGTGCCACCGGCGCAGTTCGGGTGGCACGTATTCGAAGGTGGGGCCGGCGGTGGTGCCTTCTTCGTCGGGCATCTGCATCAGGGCCTGGGCTTGTGCCTTGAGCGTGTACATGGTGCCGATGGCGACCGCGAGCAGCCTCGGGCTGCCGTTGAACGCCTGATCGAGCAAATTCAGCATGGCGCAGTAGGTGTGGTTGAACTCTTCCTGAGCCGTGCGAATCGCGCTTCCTGGCGCGTGATCGGCGAGGCGCGGGTTACGCCTCATCGGCTGGACGCCGGCGAGGTCCACGGAGATCGCCTCGCCGGTGGGCCCGGACTGCGGGGTGTCACCGCGCCGGTATCGTCGGCCGACCTTGAGCTCCTGGAACCGGTAGAAGTGCGCGACCTCCTCCCGATCGGGATGGAAGATGTCCTGGTCGCCGTCCCAGACTTCGCCGCGAGCCGTGCCCTCGCCCTGCTCGACGATTTCCTCCAGCGCGGCCAGTGCCGAGGCCAGATCGTCGACCGCGATCAGTCGCCCGCCGGTGTGCCGGAAGTGGACCGCGGTCAGCTGGCGAGCGGGATCGCCGGAGAAGACCTCCCGCTCGCCGAGCCGGTCGCACAGCTGGCGAAGGCCTTCCTCGATCGCGGCGTAGAACTGCCCGATCGTCTCGTAGTCATCGCCTTCCGCTGGGGCGCCGGGCGGTGCCGGTTGTTCGATCCGCAGGAACATGTCGAGTGCTTCCGCGCCGAACGGGAGCAGCGACAGTTCCAGCGAGCGGTCGCCGTGGGGCAGCCGCCGAGGATGCGGCGGCAGCATCCCCGGCGTATCCAGCCGCGGCCGCCCCCCGACCGCGTTGAGCAGATTCGCGACCAACGCCATGTGAAGCATCTCCTCCGCGAAGACACTGCCCACCACCTCAACAGCTTCCGGATTCCGCTCCGGGTCGAGCGAATACAGTGCGCACAGGTACGGCGGCAAGGTCGCGTGTTCCAACTCGATCGCCCACTGAAGGTGCTCGCGAAGACCGTCGAGCGTTGTGATCCGTGCCGACGTCGCGGGAGCAGCGGCGGTCCCTTGCTGTTGTGGGTGATTCACAGGCTCTCGTTTCGACTGTTGGAGAGGTGGATTCGCCGAGTCGGCGTCGTTCGGGGTCTCAGGCACGTCCGTCCGTGGGGTGCCCGAATCGGGGTCGCCAGCGTCTCGACCGCGCCAAGAAGGCTGCGGAGGCCGACGTCGTCGCGCTGGGCGTCGGCCGGATCGAACAGCCACTCGGTGACCGGTAGCTTGATGGCCTCTTCGGGGTGGCTCGACTCGGCCATGGCCAGTTCCGCCTTGACCTCGGCCTCGAGCTCGTGCAATGAGTCGTTGTCTCCAGTCGGAGCGCTCATCGTTCCTCCTGCGTGATTTCGATGGATGTCGGCCTGGCATGCCCGTTGTCGGCTCGCCCGTTGTCGGCTGGAGTGCGGTCGGCGTGGTCAGGACGGGCGAGGGGCACGGCGGTCCTTGCGCTGGGCGAGCTCTTCGTCGCCCACCAGCGTGAGCATCGGCTTGCCGGGTTCGCACAGCATCGTGACAGTGAATCGCAGCGGGATGTGGTCGCGGTTGTTGCCGTCCTGGTAGTGGATGACATCGCCACCCGGCTCCCAGAACGCCTCGCCGGCGCGCACGACCCTCTCTGGCTGGCCTTCGACCTCCAGCAGCATCTCGCCTTCCAGCAACCGAACGCGGGGCCGGAGTGGCGGTGCGGCGGCGTTCCGGGGTCGCCGGGCGGGTACTCGATGACGACGGTCATCGCATGCGCTCCCGTCGGGATGAAGGGCGGCTCGGCCTCCTGCAGCATGGTGAGCGCCATCTGCCACGCGGTCGATCTGCGCTTCGGCTCGGTGCTGGTCGGATCGTTGCCGGGCATGGGACGTACATCCGTTGCTGATGGGTGTGGGGCGGGGACTGGTGCGCTACTTGCCGGACCTGGTGCGGCCCAGCCAGTCGGCGTACTTGATCTCTCCGAGCACCGCTTCACCGACCGGCACCAGACTCTGCTCCGCCAACTCGGATCCGTAGTAGCGCGTGTGCGGGTCGGTGACCACCTCACGCGCGTCACCCAGCGCAGCCAGGGCGTTCCGGAAGAACTCGTCCATCCGGAGCCGCTCGGGCCCGGCGACCTCGACCCGCCCGTTCAACGGCGACCCCACCGCAGCCCGGACCACTGCCTGGGCCACGTCGTCGCCGGCGATGGGCTGGAACAGCACCGGTGGCATCCGGACCGTGCCACCGTCCGCGGTGCTGTCGGCGATGGCCGGGACGAACTCGAAGAACTGCGTCGCGTGCACGATCGAGAACGGGATCGACGAGTCCTCGATCAGCTTCTCCTGCGCGAGCTTCGCCCGGAAGTAGCCGTTTTCGGTCAGCCGCTCGGTCCCCACGATCGACAGCGCCACATGGTGGCCCACACCGGCCGTCCCCTCCGCCGCAAGCTGATTGCGGGTGGACGTCTGGAAGAACTCCATCACCGCGGTGTCCTCCCACGAGGGGGAGTTCGACACGTCGATCACCACGGACGCGCCGGCGAATGCCTCGGCCAGGCCCTCGCCGGTGAGGGTGTTGACGCCGGTATTCGGTGACGCCGGCACCGCCTCGTGGCCGAGCTCGCCGAGCTGCGCCACGACCTTCGACCCAATCAGGCCAGTGCCGCCGATTACCACGATCTTCATGACAAGCCTTCCTGTTGGCCGGGGCATCGGTTGCCATCCGGTCACCAGTTAAGACCGGGAACCTCCCCGGCCTGTGACACCTCCGCTGAAATGCCCCCGAAGTCGCTGGCCCCCCCGGCGCCCAGGTGTCACCGGCGGGAGCGCTGTCCTGCCTTTTCAGCTGCAGGAGCATGGAGCGACAGGAGCACTACCTTGCCGCCAGCAAGTACCGGATGGCGGATCCGGCCTCGGATGAGCGCCCGTGTGATCGACGAGCCGCACCGTGGTGACGGGCGTGCACGCGTTGGGCCGGCTGCCCGCACTGCGAGCACGCAACGGCCGCCGCAAGCGTCCGGGCACGGACCGGCACGACCGGTCCCTGATCAACCACCTCGTCAATGAGCAGCGAGGACAGCTGAGGGAGCAACGTCTTGATCAGGTCTTAGCCGTACCGGCACCAGCATGCCGCACTCGTGGTGCGGGGTCCGTCGGCCGCGAGAGGATGCAACGAGCGGCGAGGTCGACCTCGCGCCCTCAGTCCGGAGTCGCGTACTGGTGGACCAGCCGGGCGATGCGGCGGTCGGGAACGACCCACATGATCACGATGCCGACGAAGCACGCCATGGCAATCCAAACTCCGACGTGACCGCTCCGGTCGATCGTCAGGGCGCTGAGGACCCCGACGAGGTCGAACACTACGGAGATCTTGCCCTTGCGGTCAGTGCCGACGGCCTGGCGCAGCGGCGACTCCGGTCCCTGCTGCCGGATGATCACCCACTGGAGCACGAGGTAAGCGACGGCCGCGCCGAGTAGGTTCAGACCGTAGATGACGACCGGGGTCTGCGCGAACCTCGATTCGGACACCCAGGCTGTCGTGAACGGGACCAGCGACAGGCAGAACAGCAGCGCCAGGTTCGCCCACAGCACACCGCCACTGACCCGTCGAACCAGGTGGAACATGTGGTGGTGGCCGTTCCAGTAGATGCCGATATAGACAAAGCTGAGGAGATAGGTCAGCAGCCCGACGCCGGTCGTGTGGACGAGGTCGGAGAGATCGTGACCTTCGGGCGCTCTCAGCTCCAGCACCATGACCGTGATGATGATGGCAAGCACCCCATCACTGAATGCCTCCAGTCGATTTGACCTCACCGCGCCACCCTTCTCCCTCCGATACCCTGAATCTCGCCTCGAGCGCCCCCATGAGCGCCGTACTAATTTCGGTGTCTCCACCAGCCGAGACAGCGCGGCCGCGGACTCTGTGACAGGGACGCGTGGTCGCCAACGTCACTTCCAGGGTCCGTTGGCGATTGCGGCGTGGTCGGCCAACGATTGGCCTGGTAGCAGCCGCGACGTGATCAGACGGGGGCGAGCGATGGTGGATTGCGGTGGGAACCACGAGCCGGTTGGCGCGGATGATCTCGAGGAGGCCGCGGCGGACTTCACGAGCCTGCGGCCACGCCTGTTCGGGATCGCGTATCGCATGCTCAGCAGCGCCACCGAGGCCGAGGATCTGGTGCAGGAGGTGTGGCTGCGGTGGCAGACGTGTGACCGCGGCGCGGTGGTCAACCCGGCCGCGTTCCTGGCGACGACGACGACCCGGCTGGCCATCAACGCACTCCAGTCGGCGCGGGTGCGGCGCGAGACGTACATCGGACCGTGGCTGCCCGAACCCGTCGACACGAGCGCGGACCCGTACCTGGGCGCCGAGCGCGGTGAGGCCCTGGAGTTCGCGGCCCTGCTCCTGATGGAGAAGCTCACGCCGAACGAACGCGCCGCATATGTCCTGCGGGAGGCCTTCGACTACCCGTATGCGCAGATCGCCGACATCCTGCAGTCCACCGAACCCGCGGTGCGCCAGCTGATCAGCCGGGCGCGCAAACACATGACGAAGGAGAGGCGCACGCCGGCGAGCGCGGCCGCGCAGCGGCAGCTGCTGACCACCTTCATCGCGGCCGCCCGCTCCGGCGACATGACCGCGTTGGAGCGGCTCTTCGCGAGGGACGTGACCAGCCTGTCCGACAGCAACGGCGCAAAGGGCGCCGCCCGGCGGCCGGTGGTGGGGGTGGCACGCGTGGCGAAGTTCCTGAGCGCTTTCTCCGCCGCCTGGGACGGCCTCGACGTGCAGTGGGCGAACATGAACGGCCAGATTTCCGCCGTGCTGCGGCGCGACGACGGCAAGGTGTACGTGCTCGCGGTCAGCGCCTCGACCGAGGGGATCGATCAGGTGCTGTGGATGATGAACCCCGAGAAGAACACGGCGGTGTCCGCCCTGGCCTGACGCGGCGACGTCACAGAACAGCGTGCTATCCGGTCATAGCTGGCGACTGCGAGAGAGCAGAGGACCGCATGCGTGCGACGTATCAGCCATTTCTTCCCGAGGTGCTGGCCGGATCGGTGGGGCCACCCGCGCAGCTACCTGTCCGGTTCGTGCCTGCTCTACCGGCACGACGATGTCGTGCGCAGGTTCGCCGAGGCCTGCCAGCTTGGAGACATCGCCGCGCTCCGGGCCGCTCTGGACGGTGATGCCATCGCCGTGTGCGACAGCGGCGGGCTGGTGCCCACCGGGGTGGGTTCCATTCAGGGCGCGCAGGACGTTGCCCAGCTGGTCGCGGCCCTGCTGGGCGGGCAACCGGGCACCGAAGTGACCATCGAGGCCGTCAATGGCCGTGCTGGGCTGGTGCTGCGCCGCGGCGGCCAGGCCATCGCGGTAGTCGCCGTCCAGACGGCCGGCACAAAGGTCACCGTGCTCTGGACGGTGCTCAACCCGGCCAAACTACGCGGTTGGCATCGATGACGGCGTCGCCCGAGGGGGCGGCGAACAGGCCGGCGCTGTTGTCGGTGATGACGGTGCGCTGGTCACCGTGGGCGGCGAGGGAGATCTTGCCGGGATGATCCGAAAACGCTTGGGAGGTGTGGTGGCCGGTTCTTCGTTGGGTCTGCGGTTGCGGGAGTTCCGGCAGTCGGCGGGGATGACTATTGAGGATCTGTCCGAGGCGTCCGGGGTGAGTGGCCGGGCGATCAGTGACATGGAGCGGGGGCACAGTCGCGCGCCGCAGGAGCGGACGTTGGCGGCGTTGGCCGACGCGCTGAAGCTCAGTGATGGCGATCGTGCTGGTCTGGTCGAGTTGGCGCGTTCGGGCCGGTCGGAGAGTCGGGTCGGGCGGCCTCGGGTGGGTGAGCTGCCGCGGGGGATCAGTGACTTTGTTGGTCGGGCGCGGGAGTTGGAGTTGCTCCGCCGCCACGCACTGGCGGCGTCTGTCGGTGGACCGACGCTGGTGGCGGTGGTGCACGGCCAGCCGGGTTTGGGGAAGACGGCGTTCGCGGTCAGCGCGGCCGAGCAGTTGCGGGAGGTGTTTCCCGACGGGCAGTTCTACCTGGACCTTCGGGGTACGGATCCGGTTCCGACGCCGGTTGGTGAGGCGTTGAAGCGGCTGTTGCGGGCGCTGGACGTCAACCCTGCAGGATCGCCGACGATGAGCAGGAGCGGGCCAGCCAGTTGCGGGCGATTCTGCAGGCATTGGGGCGTAGGTGCTTCAGAGCGGTGGGGTTATCGGTCGGTGCGGCTGAGGGTGCGGCTGATGGCGGGGACTACGGCCAGCGCGAGAGCGTAGCCGAGGATCTGCAGGGCCAGCGCGATGGCGTAGCTGGTGCCGGTGATGGTGACGTTTTCGCGGATGCCGAAGGGTGCGGTGGGCACGGTCGTGTCAGGGCGAGGAGCAGGGCGTTGGCGTTGGTGTTGCTGGTATGGGTGTGGCGAGGGTGCTGGCGAAGCACAAGCGCCGGTACATCATCGCGGTCAGCGCCGGATCATCGAGTCTTGCCGGGCCGCCCTGCTTCAATGATCGTGGCACCGCTGGTCTGCTGGATCCAGTCCGCGATCCGGTCCACCCGCGCCGTCGTCTCCTGCTGGGAGTGCGGGCACGGCGGCCCGTCGGATTCGACTGAGACCAGCGTCTGGGTGCCGTTCGTGTTCTCGCGGAAGTACGGGGCGCCGGAGTCCCAGAGGCATGCGCTGGTGTCGGCCTCCAGCGCGTAGCCGACCACCATGACGGACGAACCGGAGGTGCGGCGCTAGTCCGGGCGCAGCTCTACCCGGTGTCGCCCGAGCGACCGACCACCATCGGGCACACCCGCAGTCACGGCCTCCCTGACTCCCGCACAGGAGAGCAGTACCGGACGCGGGCTGACGACCTGGCGCAGCCGGGTCCCCAGCTCATCGAAGCCGCGGCGCTGCTGCTCGACGAGCTCGGGCAGGCGTTCGGCGTGCCGGAGATGGGCCAGCTGTCGCGCGACGGCCGGATACGCAGGCCCTACTGGGCAAGCCACGGCTTGCGTGGCCCGATCGTGGCCTGGGCCGAGAAGAATGACATCGAGGTGACCGACGAAACGATCTGACGCGAGCACCGCTGTCGATATCAAGGCCGAGAGCAACCACTCGGAAGATGGATGCCGGGTGTAGCAGCGGCTGTAGCAACGACGATGGACGAAGGCGCACGATCACGTGCTTCCGGAGAGCCGGACCGAGCGAGGGCAGTCGGAGGTGGACTCTGCCGACAAGCCGCCCAGAACTTACAAGCGAGGGGTCGTCGGGGTGCAGCCGCGAGAGGCAGCGTGCCGGGAAAGATAACGGGCTGTCGTCATCTCCGCTGTTCGGCGAGCATGACGGGGTGCCTGACCTTGTATGGGAAGAAGTCAAGAATTTCTTCGACCCGGACCTGATGGGTTCATTGCCGGACGTTCGTGTCGAAGATGCTTCGCTGGAGGATTGGCAGGCGGTGTTCGACCTGGTCGAGACGAAGGGCTGGAGGTGGGAGTATTCAGTGGGCGACGCCGTCGTACCGCTTCCTCCAGCAGCCGACGTGTTGGCGAGACCGGCTGACGCTGAGCTGCCGATCGTGCGGGTATGGCCGGTCCCTGGCGTCCTGGTGAACTTCTGGCCATACTCGGCCGCTGAGATCGACTTTGACATCGACCTGCGGGAGCTGCAAGGTCAGGAGCGGCTGGACATAGTGTGCGGGTTCTTTGCAGCGATCGGGCGCAGGCTCCGCAAGCCGGTCTTGATGGCTCCCGAGGGCGACTACCACCATCCGGTGCTCGGCTTTGATGTCGAAGCTGACCGTGTCGTACCGCTGGCTGACCCACGTTTGCCTAGCAAGAGGCAAGGCGGCGCGTTGGCGGGTGACTAGCTGGGAGGAAGCAGGCTTGCCGGTGCAGGACCACCCGCGCCCCGGCCCCGCCTACGGCGAGCATCGCGATGTGTGGCCGGCCACCGGCGCCGTGCCCCGGGCCGCCGGCCAGCGCCAGCGACCCGGTCTCGGCCGGGCCACACCCCCGTCGTGGGCGCGGTCCGCGCGTCGGCGCCGGTTCTTTCCTGGGGGTACGGGGCACCCCCTGCTGGCGTTGACCCCTGGCCGGGTTTGGGGCGGGTCGCCGGCGTTTGGTGCCCTGCCGGCTCGCGCCCGCTGCGTGCTGGCTGGGGCGTGATCGACTCCATGCCTCCGATGCGGCGGTGTCCGGCAGGCGCGGATACCGCCACATCGGGGATGTGGTGCCGGTTGTCCGTTTCGCCCCGACCGGGCAGCGGGTGATCTGGGATCGGATGTCCGTTTCTGGGGTGACCGCTGGCATCCTCGGGCCGGAATGATGGCCAGGCGGGGGTCGTTACATCTGGCGTACGACCGAGTACCTGGCCCGCTCGACCGGGCCGAGGCCCCGGAATGATGGCGGGCCGGCGGTCGTTGCACATGGTCCCGGCGCCGCGAAGAGGCCCCCGCCCCGCGGTCGGACCGGGCAGAGACTTTCCCCTTTTTGCTTTTGAGCGCCTGACGGTGCTTGCGCTCTCCCGGCCCCCACCGGGTGTGCGCCAACCCCCCAAGGAGCTTTCGTCATGAACACGATGCTGCGTAAGAGCGTGCTCGGTATTGCTGGTCTGGCGTTCGCCGGTGGTCTGGCCGCCGGTCCGCTGAACCACCACGACGCCACCCCGACCAGCGCGATGACCCCGGCCGCCGTGCAGGCCGACAAGCCGGACAGCGGCAAGCTGATCCCGCACGGTGTGCAGGGCGCGCAGTCGAAGATCACCCTGAACGACGAGCAGACCGCCAACGCGAAGGCGATCATCGCCGCGACGAAGAAGGCCGGCCTGCCGGAGCGGGCCGCGGTCATCTCGATCGCCACGTCGCTGCAGGAGTCGAAGCTGGAGAACCTGGGCCACCTGGGTGACCGCAACGACCACGACTCGCTGGGCCTGTTCCAGCAGCGCCCGTCGAGTGGTTGGGGTACGCCGGAGCAGATCACCGACCCCGAGTACGCGACCCTGGCGTTCGAGAAGGGTCTGAAGCAGGTCGACGGGTGGCAGGACATGCCGCTGACCGAGGCCGCCCAGACGGTGCAGGTGTCGGCCTACCCGGACGCCTACGCCCAGTGGGAGAAGCAGGCCGCCCACATCGTCGCCCAGCACTGGAACAGCTGACCTGTAGAGCAATACGCCGCTGGCCGGCACCCCAAGACACGGGGTGCCGGCCAGCGGCATATCCACATCCCAAGCCTGATCGCCCGGAGCCGGGGACGGTCGCCCCCAGCCCCCAACAGCAACCAATTACTCAGGGGCAGGGCGCGTACAGACGCCGGGTGCCGGCGGCCGCGGCGTACGCGGCCCGGTCGCTGAACCGGCAGCCGAAGTCCGGCGCCGCCACCGCCTGAGGATCGGTCACCGCGTCGCCGTCGGGACGGTCGCCGGTGCGTACCCAAGAGGTGAGGTCGTCCCAGGCGTTGCCGGCCTCGGCCGGGCTGAACTCGCAGTGCTGGGAGGCCCGGATCGCCCGCTGCACCACCAGCCGGCTGCGTCCGTGCCACGCCACGTCCCGGGCGTACGCCTGCTCCATGGCGAAGGGCACGAAGAGGTCGCCGAGGTCGTGCAGGCTGACCACCGGCGCGGTCGGCCGGCCGCTGATCCGGGGCACCTCGGTAAGCGTGGGGGAGAGGCGCTGCCACAGGTTGTCCGGGGCGACCCGCTGCACGGTGGCGTTGACGTCCACCGGACTGTTCGGGGTGTACCGGGTGAGCAGGTTGGTGGCGAGCTGGCCGGGCCGCTGCGCGGGGGACTCCCCGCCGTTGGTGGTGCTGATCGCGAAGAGGAAGTCCTTCCAGACCGCGAAGGAGGCCTCGGCGCCGGGCCGGTCCCCGCCGGAGCGGTCGATGGTGATGTTCCGGAGCTGCTTGCCCAGCTCGTTGGTGGTGTCCGGCCCGCCCGGCTTGAGCCCGGCGAGGCCGAGAGTCACCTGGATGCGCGGCACCGCGTTGGTGAGGTAGTCCGTCGGCGTCGGGTACGCCCGCACCCCGGCGAGCGCCTGCGCGACGAGGTTGTAGTCCAGGAAGAAGTCGAGCAGCTGGTGGTCGCCGAGCACCCCGCACATCGGCAGCGCGCCGTCGTAGAAGCCGGGATACTGCTCCAGCGACCGACCGATGATGTAGCCGCCCATCGACACCCCGGCCATCAGCACCCGCTTCGGCCGTTCGACGGTACGGCCGAACAGGTCGGCGAGGTCGCGGGTGCTCAGCACGCCGGAGCGGATGTCGAAGCCGTTGCTGTAGTACGACGACGACGCCCAGGCGTACCCCTGCTCCAGCATCCGCTGACGCAGGCCGAACGCCGGGGCCTCCGGGGAGAGCACGGTGGTCTGGCCGCGGTAGCCGTGCGTCCACATCACCAGGTCGCCGTTCCAGTCGGCGGGTACCTCGATGATGTAGCCGGCGTGTTCGTGCACGCCCTGACGGACGGTGGTGGCCACGCCGCGCACGACCAGCGGGTCCAGTGGCGGGTTGCTGATGGTGTAGCCGGGCAGCGGCTGGCTGCCGTCGTCGCTGTCGGCGGCGGCGGCCGGTGTCGCGCCGGCGAGCCCGACCGTGAGGGTCAGGGCCGCGCCGGCGGCGAGCAGCCGGCGGACCAGGCGGGTGGTTGAGGTCAGCATCGTTGCTCCCCGGGGACGGTGCCGCCCACCGGGGGCGACCAGGCGGGACGGTGCCTACCGGCCGGTAGCGCCCTGAAACTAGGCCCGCCCGTCGATCGCTGTCAATCACCTCCTGACCGAACGGTCAGCCAGCTCCGTCCGGTCCGCCCACAGTGTTCGGTCAGACCAGCCCGTGGGCCAGCATCGCCTCCGCCACCCGGCGGAACCCGTTGATGTTCGCCCCGGCCACGTAGTCGCCGGGCAGGCCGTACTCCTCGGCGGTGGCCCAGCACCGGGCGTGGATGTCCCGCATCGTCTCCCGGAGCCGCTGCTCCGACTGGGCGAACGTCCACGAGTCGCGGCTGGCGTTCTGCTGCATCTCCAGGGCGCTCACCGCGACCCCACCGGCGTTGGCCGCCTTGCCGGGGGCGAACCGCACCCCCGCCCGCCCGAGGATGCGCACCGCCTCCGGCGTGGTCGGCATGTTGGCGCCCTCCACCACCGCGAGGCAGCCGCCGGCCACCAGCGCCGCGGCCTCCGCGCCGCCGATCTCGTTCTGCGTGGCGCACGGCAGCGCCAGGTCGCAGGGCACCTCCCAGACGCTACGACCGGAGACCGCCACCGCGTGCGGCACGTGCCGTACGTAGTCGTCGAGCCGGGCCCGCCGCTCCTCCTTCAACTCCCGCAGCAGCTCCAGGTCGATGCCCTTCTCATCCAGCACGTAGCCGTCGGAGTCCGAGCAGGCCACCACCGTCCCGCCGAGCTGGTGCACCTTCTCGATCGCGTAGATCGCCACGTTGCCCGAACCGGAGACCACCGCCCGCTTGCCCTCCAGGCTGTCCCCGGTCTGCCGCAGCATCTCGTCGGCGAAGAAGACCGTCCCGTACCCGGTGGCCTCCCGGCGCACCTGCGCGCCCCCGTACGACAGGCCCTTGCCGGTCAGCACCCCCGACTCGTACCGGTTGGTGATCCGCTTGTACTGCCCGAACAGGTAGCCGATCTCCCGGCCGCCGACCCCGATGTCACCGGCCGGCACGTCGGTCTGCGCACCGATGTGCCGGTACAGCTCGGTCATGAAGCTCTGGCAGAAGCGCATCACCTCCCGGTCCGAGCGGCCCTTCGGGTCGAAGTCCGCGCCGCCCTTGCCGCCGCCGATCGGCAGCCCGGTCAGCGCGTTCTTGAAGATCTGCTCGAAGCCGAGGAACTTGACGATGCCCAGGTAGACCGACGGGTGGAAGCGCAGCCCGCCCTTGAACGGGCCGAGCGCGCTGTTGAACTCCACCCGGAAACCCCGGTTCACCCGGACCCGGCCGTGGTCGTCCTCCCACGGCACCCGGAAGATGATCTGCCGCTCCGGCTCGCAGATCCGCTCGATGATCCGCGCGTGCGCGTACTCGGGGTGACGGGCCAGGGCCGGCCCGATGCTCTCCAGCACCTCCCGTACCGCCTGGTGGAACTCGGGCTCACCCGGGTTCCGGTTGACCACACTGGCGAACACCGTCTCGACGACCTCCGGCATCACCGACACGTCCCTTCAGTCCCGGCGGCGGCCGCGTCGCCACCCCCGGATCGGCATCCCGCCGACGTCCCCGGATACGGATCGTCACCGCTGTCCGGTTCACTGGTCGGGTGGATGAGTCGATCTGGGACGCGGTCCGGGCCTCCCGCGGCTGGCTGGACGCCGCCAACGGCACGGACGACGCCGAGCTGACCTGTCGGATCCTGAAGCTCACCGAGGAGGCGGGAGAGGCGGCGGGCGCCTGGATCGGGGTGCTCGGTCAGAATCCCCGCAAGGGCGTGACGCATCGCCGCGAGGACGTCGCCGCCGAGCTGGCGGACGTCGTCTTCACGGCGCTCGTCGCCATCGAGAGCCTGGGGTTGGACGCGCGGTCCGTGGTGGCGGCGTGTGCGGCGAAGGTGCGGGATCGCGCTTCGACCTGAGCGTTCCTTCGTAGTTTGCCTGCATGTCGCCGATGTGGCGGTGTCCGCAAGGCGCGGATATCCGCCACATCGGGGATCTGGTGCCGGCTGTCCGGTCCGCCCGCAGGATGGCGGGTGGTCTGGGTCGGATGTCCGTTCCGGGTGTGACCGGTGGCATCCTGGCGGCGGAATCATGGCCAGGCGGGGGTCGTTACATCTGGCGTACGACCGAGTACCTGGCCCGCTCGACCGGGCCGATGGTCGGGCCCCGGAATGATGGCGGGCCGGCGGTCGTTACACATGGTCCCGGCGCCGCGAAGAGGCCCCCGCCCCGCGGTCGGACCGGGCAGAGACTTTTCCCCTTGTGCTTGTGAGCGCCTGACGGTGCTTGCGCATGTCCCGGCCCCCACCGGGTGTGCGCCAACCCCCGAGGAGCTTCATCATGACTTCGATCATTCGTAAGAGCGTGCTGGGTGTTGCTGGTCTGGCGTTTGCCGGTGGTGTGTTCGCCGGTCCGATCGCCGCTCACGCCGACACCGCGGTGGCTGGCAAGCCCGTCGCCGTGCAGGCCGACAAGCCGGACAGCGGCAAGCTGATCCCGCACGGTGTGCAGGGCGCGCAGTCGAAGATCTCCCTGAACGACGAGCAGACCGCCAACGCCAAGGCGATCATCGCCGCGACGAAGAAGGCGGGTCTGCCGGAGCGGGCCGCGGTGATCTCGATCGCCACGTCGCTGCAGGAGTCGAAGCTGGAGAACCTGGGTCACCTGGGTGACCGCAACGACCACGACTCGCTGGGCCTGTTCCAGCAGCGCCCGTCCTCGGGTTGGGGTACGCCGGAGCAGATCACCGACCCCGAGTACGCGACCCTGGCGTTCGAGAAGGGTCTCAAGCAGGTCGACGGGTGGCAGGACATGCCGCTGACCGAGGCCGCCCAGACGGTGCAGGTGTCGGCCTACCCGGACGCCTACGCCCAGTGGGAGAAGCAGGCCGCCCACATCGTCGCCCAGCACTGGAACAGCTGACCCATAAAGCAAAACGCCGCTGGCCGGCACCCCAAGACACGGGGTGCCGGCCAGCGGCGTATCCACGCCCCCACCGCAACCAGCGACGAGCAGGTGATCCGGACGACCCCCGGGTACGTACTCCCTGCGGGGACCGGGGAGAGGGGATCAGCATGGCCGCATCGGGGGACGACGGGTATCGCCGGGTCGAGGTGGCGGGGGAGCCGGCGGTCGAGGTGTCCGGTGATCCGGATCCGGTGTCGTCCCGGCGCTGGTCCTGGCCCGGGCCGGTGCGGCTGCTCAGCGTCGCCGCCGTGCTGGTGGTGGCCCTCGGCGTCGTCGCCGTGGTGGCGACGCTCTCCCACCCGGCCCGACTGGGCTTTGCCTTCTCCGGCGGCGAACCGCCGGCCGTGACGACCTCCGCCGAGCCGGGTGGGGTCGGCGCGGCGGAGGCCGCCGCCGAGCAGGCCGTGACCGCGCCGCTCGCCGGCCGGCGCCGGGCCAGCTTCGAGCTGGTGGACGGCCTGACCACGTTCGGCCTGCGCACGGCCGACCTCGGCGACGAGCTGTACCGGATCGAGGTGCCGACCGACGGGGGCGTGACGCCGCGCCCGAAGGTGCGGGGCGACCGGGTGCGGCTGCGCGTCGAGGAGAACGGGCGACGCGGTCCCGCCGCGGTCGAGGTGCTGCTCAACTCCCGGGTCGAGTGGCGGCTGCGGCTGGCGGGCGGGGTCAGCGACCAGCTGCTGGACCTGAGCGGGGGCCGGCTGACCGGGATCGAGTTGATCGGCGGCTCGTCCCGCACGGAGCTCCGGCTGCCCCGGCTCGCCGGGACGCTGACCGTGCGGATGACCGGTGGGACGAGCCTGCTGACCGTCCGGGTCCCCGACGCGTCGCCGGCCCGGGTCCGAGCCGCCTCCGGCGCCGGCTCTGTCGCCGTCTACCAGGAGCGTCGGGACGGGGTGGTTGCCGGCGAGCTGGTCAGCTCGCCCAGCTGGGACCGCGCGGTCGACCGGCTCTACGTCGACCTGGTGGCCGGGGCGAACACGGTGACCATCGAGGAGGGCTGAGCGTAGAGTCGGGCGGTGGACCGTACCGAATCGTTGCCGGCGCAGACCCTGCCACCCGGCGTGCCCTCCAGCGACCCGGGCAGCGTGCTGCTGCCCGGCCACGACGTGCCGCTGGGGCGCTACACCACGGTGCGGCGGCTGCTGCCGCAGCGGCAGCGCCGGATGGTCGGGGCCTGGTGCTTCGTCGACCATTTCGGACCGGACGACGTCGCCGAGCGGCCCGGCATGGAGGTGCCGCCGCACCCGCACACCGGCCTGCAGACGGTGACCTGGCTGCTCGACGGGGAGATCCTGCACCGGGACAGCCTGGGCAGCGTGCAGCCGATCCGGCCCGGACAGTTGAACGTGATGACCTCCGGGCACGGCATCGCCCACTCCGAGCGGTCACCGGCCGAGCATCCGCCGGTCATGCACGGCGTGCAGCTGTGGGTGGCGCTGCCCGATCCGGCGCGGGCCGGCGCCGCCGATTTCGCCCATCACGCGGAGCTGCCCCGCTGGCGGGACGGCGACCTGGACGTCACGCTGCTGGTGGGTGAGATCCGCGGCGAGCGCTCCCCGGCCGTGGTGCACACCCCGCTGGTCGGCGCGCAGCTCGAGGTGCGCGGTCCGGCGCCGGCCACGGTGCCGCTGCGCCGCGACTTCGAGTACGGGCTGCTGGCGATGTCGGGCTCCGCGGTGGCGGACGGGGTGTCGCTCGCCCCGGGTGCGCTGCTGTACCTGGGCGCCGGCCGGGACACGGTGACCCTGCGCGCGGCGCCCGGCAGCCGGCTGCTGCTGCTCGGTGGCGCGCCCTTCGACGAGCCCCTGGTGATGTGGTGGAACTTCGTGGGCCGGTCGCACGAGGAGGTCGCCGCCGCCCGGGAGGACTGGATGGCCGGCCGGCGGTTCGGGACGGTGGCCGACGATCCGGCGCCGCCGCTGCCGGCCCCGGCGCTGCCCACCACCCGGCTCAAGGCCCGCGACCGTCGCGGCGGCCTCATCGGCTGATTGGGCGGCCCCGTCCCGGGTAGACGCCGGGCATGCCGACCAGTGCGATCTCCAACATCGAGGACAAGAAGCGACTGGTACGCCGGCTCGCCGGTGACGGTCGCGGTTTCGCCGAGCAGTACGGCTTCCGGGTCCTGAACAACCCGTCCAACCTGTTCCAGGTGCTCGGTCTGTCCGTCCTGCTGTCCCGGAAGGGGGATTTCCGCCGGGCGGTGGAGGCGGCGGCCGCGCTGCGCGACGAGGGTTGGGACAGCGCGGCCCGGTTGGCCCGTTCGTTGCACGCCGACCGGGTGCGGGTGCTGCGCGCGCACGGCCAGCGCGGCGATGTGGACGGGCTCGCCGAGGTG
This sequence comes from Micromonospora kangleipakensis, assembly GCF_004217615.1. Taxonomy (NCBI): domain Bacteria; kingdom Bacillati; phylum Actinomycetota; class Actinomycetes; order Micromonosporales; family Micromonosporaceae; genus Micromonospora; species Micromonospora kangleipakensis. Next base: position 3,757,446 of record NZ_SHLD01000001.1, read on the forward strand.
CTGGGCGACCTCGCCCGCGCCGTCGTGGACCGCTACCGGGGCGACCTGCGGCGGTTGCGGACGGAGGCGCACCAGGATCCGGCCCGGGAGCGGAAGCTGCTCACCGACCTGCCCGGGGTGGACGACGAGGTGACCGAGTTGTTCCTGCGGGAGGCGCAGGCCGTGTGGCGGGAGGTGGCGCCGGTGGCCGACCGGCGGGCCCTCGTGGCCGCGCGCCGCCTGGGCCTGGGCCGCTCCGCCGACGACCTGGCCAGCCTGGCCGGCAGCGGCGAGTCGGAGCGGTTGGCCTGGCTGGTCGGGGCGCTGGCCCGGGTGGACCTGGAGAAGCGGTACGCGGAGCTGACCGGCTGATCAGGACGTGCCGCGGGACACAGTTTCGCGATACTCACCCGAAAGGCTGATCCCGCATCGTATGATGATCGTGGCAGCGATGCCCGCCCGGTTCGGGCGAACATCCACCGCCTGGCGGTCGCGATCCGGTTCGGGCGCGGACCGCCGGGAGCAGGTGCTGCGTGGCGCCCCAGGTCGCGGTTCGTGACCCGGGGCGCCCGCCTGTCACCGGGCTACCTCGCGAGGCCGACGACCAGGTTGACCGTGGCCGCGATGATGACCGCTCCGAACACGTACGACACCAGCATGTGCCGCAGCACGGTGCGGCGCATCTCGGCGCTGCACAGGTCGGTGTCGGAGACCTGGAACGTCGCCCCCACCGTGAACGCCAGGTACGCGAAGTCGGCGTAGCAGGGCGCCTCGTCCTGATGGAAGTTCACGCCGCCCGGTTCGCCGGCGTAGTACAGCCGGGCGTACCGGGCGGTGAAGAGGGTGTGCACGACGAACCAGGAGAGCACCACGCTGAGCACGCCCAGCCCGCCGTAGGCGTCCAGCGGCAGCCCGGGCGGCACCTCGTGCGCGGTGGTGAGCACCACCCCGACCGCGAGCAGGCTGGCCAGGCACGCCCCCAGCAGCAGCCCGTCCCGCATCGGGCGGTTCGGGTCCTCGTGCACCGCGAGCTGGGCGGTGTGGTCGGCGTCCAGGCGCCACAGCCGACCCCAGAGCAGGGCCAGCCAGCTCAGCGCGGCGGCGTCCCAGCCCACCAGCGGGCCGACCGTCGGCGAGACCAGGGCCGCGAACAGTCCACCGCAGACCACCCCGACCAGCCCCATCACGGTGAGCTGGACCGCCGCCGGGGTGTGCCCGTCCGGGTCGCGGATCGTGCGCCGCACCGGCGGCGGTGATCAGATGCCGCGCAGGTGCTGCGAGACCCGCTGGTGCCGTTTGTCGCGGGTCTGCGCCGCCCGCTGCGCGGAGCCGACCTCCGGGGCGGCGTCGATGCCGGCCGACCGGGCGACCTCGTTGCCGTTGGCGTAGTCGACCGGCGGCAGGGCCCGCAGGGCTTGCAACACCTCCGGCGGCGCGCCCTCCCGCTCGGCCTCGCGGACGACGTCGTCCTTGCCGGCCGGGTAGTCCAGCGCGGACAGGTAATCAAGGACGTCGGTGTAACTCGCCATGGGTGGGGCTCCTCGCGCGTCGGTTGCAATCACGACCGGCGGCGGTTACCCGCCGGGCGGCGGGTCACGCGTGGTCGTACGCGGAATTTCGCGGCCCGTTTCCGCCCCGGCCGGGCGGGTAGGCGGCGACGGCGGAAGAGCCGAAGGGGGTACCACCGATGAACTACGACACCTTCGTCGACCAGGTCGCGCAGCGGACCCGGGCGTCCTCGGAGCGGGCGGTCGAGTTGACCCGGGCCACGTTGGAGACGCTGGCCGAGCGGTTGACCGGCGGCGAACTGCTCGACCTGGCGGCCCAGCTGCCGAAGCCGCTGCAGCTGGTGCTGAAACCGAGCCCGGGCACCGAGGCGGCTGAGCGGTTCGGCGCGGCCGAGTTCGTCGCCCGGGTCGGGCAGCGGGCCGGCATCGACGAGAACGCGGCCCGGGACACCGTCCGGGCGGTCTTCACCACGCTGCGCGAGGCGGTTACCGGTGGGGAGTTCGACGACATCGTGGTGCAGCTGCCGCGCGACTACCGGGACATGGTGGAGCCGGTCCTGGCCCCCGGGGCGACCCTGCGCCGCTGACCGGGCGCCATGGCGGCTCCGGGCGCGGTCAGCCGATCGCGCCGTCGGCGCGCAGGGCGGCGATCCGGTCGGCGTCGAAGCCGGCCTCGGCCAGCAGTTCGTCGGTGTGCTCGCCGGGCTGCGGCGGCGGTCGGCGTACCGCGGTCGGGGTGCCCGAGAAGCGCGGCGCCGGGGCCGGCTGGGTCACCCCGTCGTGTTCGACGAAGACGCCCCGGGCGGCCAGGTGGGGGTGCTCCGGCGCCTCCCGCCAGTCGAGCACCGGCGCGACGCAGGCGTCCGACCCGGCCAGCAGCTCCGCCCACTCGTCCCGGGTCCGGGTGCGGAAGAGCCGGTCCCACGCCGCGCGCAGCGCGGGCCAGTTCGCCGGGTCGGTGCGGTCGAGGGCCTCGTCGCCGGCGAGCGGGAAGCCGGTGAGCCGGACCAGCTCGTCGTAGAACCGCGGCTCCAGCGCGCCGACGGCGAGGTGCCGCCCGTCGGCGCACTCGTACGTGTCGTAGAAGGGCGCCCCGCCGTCGAGGAGGTTCACCCCCCGCTCGTCCTGCCACATGCCGAACCGGCGCAGCGCGTGGATTTGGGTGGCGAGCACCGACACACCGTCCACGATGGCCGCGTCGACCACCTGGCCGGGCGCGCCGGCGCGGACGGCGTAGAGGGCGGCCACCACGCCGAGGGCCAGCATCATCCCCCCGCCGCCGAAGTCGCCGAGCAGGTTCATCGGCGGCACCGGGCGCTCGCCGGCCCGGCCGATGCCGTGCAGCGCGCCGGTCAACGCCAGGTAGTCGATGTCGTGCCCGGCGGACGCCGCGAGGGGGCCCTGCTGCCCCCAGCCGGTCATCCGGCCGTAGACCAGCCGTGGGTTGACCGCGAGGCAGTCGTCGGGGCCGAGCCCGAGGCGTTCGGTCACCCCCGGGCGGAAGCCCTCCAGCAGCGCGTCCGCCCGGCCGACCAGGGCCAGCACCACCTCCCGGCCGGCGGCCGACTTGAGGTCGACGGCCAGGGAGCGGCGGTTGCGGTTGAGCAGGTCCCCGGGCGGGCTGCCGAACGCGGCGGGCGCCGTCCGGTCCACCCGCATCACGTCGGCGCCGAGGTCGGCCAGCATCATCGCGGCGAAGGGGCCGGGCCCGATGCCGGCCAGCTCGATCACCCGGACGCCGGAGAGGGGGCCGACCGGGGCGGGCGGCGCGTCGTCGGTCATCGGGCCACGATAGGCGTCGGGCGTCGGTCCCGTCGCCCCCGGTCGCCCCTGGGCGTCGGCGCACCCCCCCCACACAGCGGTTGACCAGGGCAACCAGCTGACCTGGGGTGGTGCGTCGGACTTGGCGGACGAGGTGAGCGGCCCTAACCTTGACGCCACGAGGGGAGTACTTCCCACGAACCATTCCGGTCAGTACGGCGCGCCCCGGGCGCGCCCCGGGTGGTTGCCCACGACGAATCGTGGGTGAAGGAGACCTCGAACATGTCACGGTGTTCGAGGAGGCCCCATGACCGAGTTGTCATACCTGTCCGCCGCCAGCGAGCTGTCATCGGTCGGCACCCCCACGCTGTGGGGGGTGACCATCGCCGGGGTGCTCGCCCTGCTGGTGCTGGACTTCCTGGTCACCCGCCGCCCGCACGAGGTGTCGATCAAGGAAGCGCTCGGCTGGTCGGCGTTCTACATCGCCCTGCCGCTGGCCTTCGGCGGCTGGATCTGGTCCCGCTTCGGCTCCGAACTGGGCGTGCAGTACCTCACCGGCTACCTGGTGGAGAAGTCGCTGTCGGTCGACAACCTCTTCGTCTTCATGCTGCTGCTGGCCGCCTTCGCGGTGCCCGCCGTGCTCGCCCAGCGGGTGCTGCTCTACGGCATCGCCGGCGCGCTGGTGCTGCGCGCGATCTTCATCGCCCTCGGTGCCGCCGCCCTGCAGACCCTCGACTTCGCCTTCCTGCTGTTCGGCCTCATCCTGATCGCCACCGCGGTCAAGCTGCTGCGCGACGCCCTCTCCGGGCACCAGCAGGAGGTCGACATCAACAAGATGCGGTCGGTCCGGCTGCTGCGCAGAGTCATGCCGGTGGTCGACGAGTACCAGGGCACGAAGATGACGGTCCGGCAGAATGGCCGGCGCGCGCTCACCCCGCTCGCCCTGGTCGTGGTCGCGGTGCTCGCCACCGACATCGTCTTCGCCGTCGACTCGGTGCCCGCCGTCTACGGCATCACCGAGGACCCGTACCTGGTCTTCGCCACCAATGCGTTCGCCCTGCTCGGCCTGCGGGCGCTCTACTTCGTGCTGCACGCCGCGCTCAGCCGGCTGGTCCACCTCAGCTACGGCCTGGCCATCATCCTCGCCTTCATCGGGGTCAAGCTGGGCCTGCACTGGGCGCACGGTGTCTGGGCCGGCGTGCCGCAGATCCCGACCCTCGCGTCGCTCGGCGTGATAATCGGGGTCCTGGTGGTCGTGACCCTGACCAGCCTGCGGGCCACCCGCGACCGCGCGGCCGGCGACACCCAGGTTGTCGCCGACCGGCATTGACCCTCGGGAGCCGGCCGCCGCGGTGGGTCGCCCACTGCGGCGGGTCCGGCCGATCGGGATGTCCGACCCCACCCCGAGGTGGTACGACTGTCGGGTGGGAATTGTGTCGCCGGGCTTCCAGGGTCGGCCCCGCTCGGCCGAACCGGCCCTGCCGCCGGGCCAGTACCTGACCGAGGACTTTCCGGTGCTCTCCGCCGGCCCGACGCCGCGGGTGCCGCTGGACACCTGGGAGTTCGTCGTCACCGCCGAGGGCGGCGTCGAGTTCCGGTGGACCTGGGACGAGCTGATGAGCCTGCCGCAGGACATGCCCACGGTGGACATCCACTGCGTCACCCGGTGGTCCAAGCTCGGCACCAGCTGGCAGGGGGTGTCGCTGGACACCCTGCTGGAGGGGATCGACACCGGCGCCCGGTACGCGCTGGTCCACTCGTACGGCGGGTACACCACCAATCTGCCCCTGGACGACCTGCGCGGCGGTCGGGCCTGGGTTGCGCACACCTACGACGGCGGCCCGCTGCCGGCCGAGCACGGCGGCCCGGCCCGGCTACTCGTTCCGCACCTCTACTTCTGGAAGTCGGCCAAGTGGGTGCGCGGCATCCGGCTGCTGGTCGACGACAAGCCGGGCTTCTGGGAGACCGCCGGCTACCACGACTACGGCGACCCGTGGCGCGAGCAGCGCTACCAGGGCGACTGAGGTGGCCGCACCCACGACTGACCGGGTGGCGGGGCCGCTGACCTGGCGGGTGGCCCGGCTGGTGGAGCGCCGGACGGAGACGCCGACCGCGCAGACCCTGGTGCTGGAGGTGCCCGGCTGGCCGGGGCACGTGGCCGGGCAGCACGTCGACGTCCGGCTCACCGCCCCGGACGGCTACCAGGCCGCCCGTTCGTACTCCCTCGCCGGCCCGCCCGACGGGGACCGGATCGCGCTGACCGTCCAGAAGGTGCCCGACGGGGAGGTCTCGCCGTACCTGATCGACGTGTACGGCGCGGGCGACCCGGTGGAGGTGCGCGGCCCGGTCGGCGGCTGGTTCGTCTGGCGCACCGAGGAGACCGCCCCGGTGCTGCTGGTGGCCGGCGGCTCGGGCGTGGTGCCGCTGATGGCGATGATCCGGGCCCGCCGGGACGCGGGCAGCCGGGTGCCGTTCCGGCTGATCTACTCGGTGCGCACCCCCGCGGACGTGATCTACGCCGACGAGCTGCGCCGGCGGGCCCGCGACGACCAGGGCCTGGACGTGGCGTACGTGTACACCCGGGAGGCGCCCGAGGGGTGGCGGGGCGAACCGCACCGGGTCGGCCTGGCCGACGTGAACACCCACGGCTGGCCGGCGGACCTGGAGCCGCTCTGCTACGTCTGCGGCCCGACTGGATTCGTGGAGACGGTGGCGGACCTGCTGGTCGGGCTGGGGCACCAGACCCGGCGGGTGAAGACCGAACGGTTCGGCCCGACCGGTTGAGCGGCGAGGAGACCTGATGACCGACATGTCCTACCTGGACGGCAACATGCTCGACGGGCCGCTGCGCGAGCTCTTCGCCGTGGACCTGAGCAGCGCCACCGGCCGCTGTGACTCGTGCGGGACGCTCGGCCCGGTGGCCGGGCTGCACGTCTTCTCGCACGCGCCGGGCCTGGTGGGCCGCTGCCCGGCCTGCAGCGAGGTGATGCTGCGGCTGGTCCGGGCGCCCGACCGGGCCTGGCTGGACCTACGCGGCACGACCTTCCTCCAGGTGCCGATGCCGCTGGACCAGCCGCATCCCCGGCCGCTGTAGCTCCCGCCCTCCCCACCGACCCGCGACGGCCGGCCCTGGCCCGAGCCCGGCCTCCGTGACGTGTGTGGGCCGGCCGGCCGTCGGCGATCGACGGTCAGGAGGTGGGGGTGAGCTGGCCGATCGGCAGGTCGCCGCCGCGGCCGCGCTCGGCGTGGTTTCCGGTGCCGACGGTCGCCGACGGGCCGCCGACCGGAGCCGGCGTCGGTGCGGTGCCGGCGGCGTGGGCGGCCCGGGTCGGGGCGGGCACCACCGGCGCCGGCGTGGGCGCCACCCGGGCGGGGCCGGCCGGAACCGCCCGGCGGAGCCGCCGGGCCAGCCGGCTGACCAGCTGCCCGACGGTCACCGGGACCACCGAGAGGACGAGCTGCCCGCTGCGCGGGTCGACGGTGGCGGCGACGCCGTACAGGCGCAGGCCGTGCCGGAGCAGCCGGGGACGGCCGGTGGCCAGCCGCGGCGCGCGGACCGGGGCGCTGCCCCGGCCGTGCGTACCGGTCAGCTCGGCGCGGACCGGGTGCCGCTGGCCGGTCGCCGCGCTGGCGGCCAGCAGCCGGTCCACCGGGAAGTCGGTGCGGACGGTCCGGCCGGTGGGGTCGGTGGCGTCCAGCAGGGTGGTGCCGGCGAGCTGCCCGGCGACCAGCCGGACCGGACCGGCCTCCGCCGCGAACCGGGGGTACGGGCTGCGGGTGGTCACCGCGAGGGTGTGCCCGCCCTCCCAGGTCACCTCGACGGTGTCGAGCTTGGCCAGCCAGTCGGCCCGGACGTCGGTGACGTCGGCCCAGCCGCCGGTCCGGGCGCCCGGGTAGCCGGCGTGCCACCGGCCGTCCTCGACCACCGTCGGCGGGACGCCGCGCTCGGCGTCCTGGTCGATGACGGCGAGCAGGTCGTCCACCCCGCCCGCGGTCACCGCGCCGAGCCGCAGCCGGGCCTCGATGTCGAGCCGGTCCCGCAGGTCGTCGGTGACGTACCGGTCGACCAGCCGGCGGACCACCGCGTGCACCTGTTCCTGGTCGGCCCGGTCCAGCCGGCGGAAGTCGTCGCCGACGAGGTTGGCCAGCTCAAGCCCGACGTGCCGGCGCAGCACCGCGTCGCGCCGGGGCCCGGCCGGGATCAGCGCGGCGACGAACGCGAAGAGCCGCTCGACGCTGACCAGGCGGGCCGCCACCCGGCTGTGGTAGGTGATGTTGCGGGCGTTCAGCCGGCGTACCGCGTGGTAGTAGTCGTAGTCGGCGAGCACCGAGATCCGCCGGGCCCGGTAGCAGGCCTCGAGGGTGAACGGCTGGTCGCTGAGGACCGGCATGTCCTCCGGGAAGCGCAGCCCGTGCCGCTCGACCAGCTCCCGCCGGAACAGCTTCGTGTTCGCCAGGGACCAGGGCAGCGCCGAGTCGAACAGATCCACGTCGACCGCGTTCCCGGCGTTGAAGACGTCGGAGAAGACGTGCCGGCCGTTGACCCCGACCACCTTGCCCAGCACGACGTCCGAGCCGTGCCGGTCGGCTGCGGCGACCAGGCGTTCCAACGCCTCCGGGCCGAGGTGGTCGTCGGAGCCGAGGAAGAACACGTACCGGCCGGTGGCCAGCTCCAGGCCCCGGTTGCAGGGGGCGGCCGGGCCGCCGGAGTTGGCCTGGTGCACCACCTTGACCGTGCCGGGGTGCCGGGCGGCGAGCCGGTCCAGCAGCCGCCCGCCCCCGTCGGTGGAGCCGTCGTCCACCGCCACGATCTCCATCCGCTCGTGGCCGATGGTCTGGTCGAGCAGCGAGGAGAGGCAGGTCCGCAGGTACGGCATGGTGTTGTAGACGGGGACGACGACGCTGACGTCGGGCGCGGTCATCGGATCGCTCCTTGGGCGGTTGGCGGATCGGTCAGCGGCACGCCGGGCGTCGCGGGGTCGGGCGCCGCGGGCGGTCCGGCGTCGGCCAGCAGCCGCTGGTAGACCCCGTCCAGCACCTCGGCCTGCGCCCGCCAGGTCCAGCTCTCCAGCAGCCCCGGCCGGTCGTACACGGCGCGGTGACGGGCCGGGTCGGCGAGCACGGCACCCACCGCGCGGACGAAGTCGTCGACGTCGGCGGCCCGGAAGACCTCGCCCTGACCGGTCTCCCGCACGGTGGCGGCCATGGTCCGCACGTCGCTGACCACGAGCGGCAGCCGGGCGTGCGAGTACTCGAAGAACTTGGTGATCAGCGCGATCTCGTGGTTGGGCCAGCGGTGGATCGGGATCACCCCGACGTCGGCGCAGGAGAGGAAGGGCACCACCTGCCAGTGCGGCACGTACGGCAGGACGTGCAGCCGGTCGGCCACCCCGGCCCGGGCGGCCCGGGCAGCGAGCTGCTCGACGTGCCGCAGCGCGGGGTTGACCACCAGCGCGACGTGCACGCCGGGCAGCCGGGGCAGGGCGTCGACGAGGGTGTCCAGGCCGCGTTGCGGTGCGGCCGCGCCGCTGTAGACCAGCAGCGGCACGTCGGCGTCGAGGCCGCACTCGGCACGGATGTCCGGCGGCGGCGCGTCGTCGGTCGGGCCGTGCTCCGCCGCCGGGGCGTTGAGCAGCACGGCGGGCGGCGCGGGCAGCCGGTGCTCCCGGCGCAGCAGCTCGGCGAGGTCCGCCGAGACGGTGAGCACCGCGTCGGCGTGCGGGGCGTACTCCCGCTCGTGCGCCCGGTGCGCCGGCAGCCAACGGGCGTGGTCGCGCCACGGCTTGATGCCGGGCAGGAACTCGTGCGCGTCCCAGACCAGCGCGACCCGCCGGCCCTGCCCGGCGGCGCGGATCTTGGCGCGGGCGCCGACCCCGAGCATCCGGAAGTCGTGGGCGTGGATCAGGTCCGGGCGGAGCCGGTCGACCTCCGGGCCGTAGGCCAGCTCGTAGTCCCAGAGCCCGGGCTCCAGCCGCCGCCAGGCGCGGTCGCCCTGCACGACCTGCCAGAACAGGGTGTACGCCCGGTCCCACGGGTTGCGGAACTTCCGCCCGCTGCGGACCCGGTTCATCATCTTCGTGCGCAGCCACACCCAGCGGCCGACCAGCCGGGCCGCCGTGGCGCGTCGGCGCAGTCCCCGGCGGGCCCGGCGCAGCCGGTCGGGGCCCAGCTCGCCGGCGCGGGCCCGCTGCTCGAGCAGCGCGGCGCGGACGGTCAGGTCGGCCTGCCAGGCGCGCACCCACTGCGCCCGGTGCTCGGCGATGCCGCCAAGCCGGTACGCCAGCGGCCAGCGCAGCCAGGAGCGGCGGAACTCGTGCCGGCGCCGGTCCAGTGGGTTCGGCATCGGCAGCAGCCGGACCTCGGCGGCGCCGAGCTGCCAGCTGTGCTCCACCGCGTCCGGCGACCGCCCCAGCAGCGTGACGTCCCAGCCCGCCTCGGCGGCCGAGCGGGCGATCTTCTGCACCCGGGAGTCGCCCTCGACCTTGTTGTCGACGAGCATGACGATCCGGCCGCGGCGCGGCCCGGCCGTCGTGTCGTCCTGTCCCACTGCTGGTCCTCCGCTGGTCGGCCGGCGTCTCCGGCGCGACCCCACGCTGGTGGAGCCAGTCGTCGCAGCGGCAACGTGGACGTGACGTCCAGGCGACCGGCGGGCGGCGGTTGAGTTGTGACCCAGGGCACAGGGACCGCCGGTGGGGAGGTCGGACCGGCCTCCCCGCCGGCGGCGCCGGTCAGCCGTCGGCGGCGGCGAGCCGTCGCCAGACCAGCGCGGTGAGCAGCGCCATCGCCGCGCCCGCCAGCCAGAACGGCGCGACGACGCTCCCCGTCGCCTGGGCGATCAGGCCGCCGGTCGCCGTGCCGACGGCCGCCCCGCCCAGGTCGGCCAGGGCGTACGCGCCGTTCACCCGGCCGCGCAGCCGGTCCGGCACGAGTCGCTGGCGCAGCGACACCACCAGCACGCCCCAGACCATGGTGTGCACGCCCCAGACGGCCAGGGCCGCCCCGGCCACCCAGGGTTGCCGGGTCGTGGCGAGCACGACCTGGAGCCCGACCTCGACGAGCAGCCCGACCCGCAGCAGCGCCGGGGTGCCGAACCGGGCCCGCAGCCGGGGCGCCAGCGCGGTGCCGGCCAGCCCGCCGAGCGCGGCGGCGGTCAGCAGCACCCCGTACCCGATCTCGGTGAGGCCGAGCCGCTGCCGGGCGTAGAGCACGAACGCCGCGAACGCCGCGCAGAACGCCACGTTCATCACCGCGATGCAGCCCACGAGGGTGCGGAGTACCGGCACACCCCAGAGCGCGCATACCCCGGCGGCGATGTCGGCCCGCAGCGACCTGGGCCGCTCGCTGGCCGTCGGCTCCGGCGTCGCCGGGGGTACCGGACGCCAGCGCAGCAGCGCCAGCAGCAGCGCGGCCAGCCCGAAGGTGGCCGCGTCGAAGGCGAACGGCGCCGCCGCGGCGAGCACGAAGAGGTACGCCCCGAGCGGCTTGGCCGCGAACTGGTTGCCGACCACGAAGGTGGCGAAGAGCCGGCTGTTGGCCTGCTCCAGCCGCTCCGGCGGGACCACCGAGGGCAGCAGCGCCCCGGCGGCCGTGTCGGCCAGGGTCTCCCCGACCCCGGTGAGGAAGAACGCTAGGCAGATCAGCGGCACGGTGGCCCACCCGGCGAGTACCGCGACGGCGAGCGCGGCCAGCACCAGGCCCCGGCCGACGTTGACGCCGACGATCAGCCGGCGTCGGTCGAGCCGGTCGACGAGAGCCCCGCTGACCAGGGCGAAGAGCAGCCACGGCAACTGCTGGGCGAGGACCGCCGCGGCGACGGCGGCCGGGTCCCGGGTGAGCGAGGCGACCAGCAGCGGTCCGGCGACCATGGTGACGCCGTCGCCGAGGTTGGTGACGGCGCTGGCGGTCCAGAGGCGGCGGAAGTCGGGGCCGAGCCGGCCGGTGGGGACGGTGGCGGTCATGCCGACCACCGGGCAGGGGTGTGACGTCCGGGCGCGACGAGGCGCCCGGACGGGTTGTCCGGAAACACGAGGAACTCCCTCGGAAGCGATGTGGGTTGGCGTGGTCACGCCATGACGGAGGACCCGCGCGGGGGCGGGTCACCTGATCGCTTCGCGGCGAGGAGTGGTGTCGAGGGGACGAGCCCGCTCCCGGCGGCGGGGCCGGCGGTGGGCGGGATCGGTGGGCCGGGCGGCGCCGGGGCGCCGGACGGCTCGGGTCAGGACACCGCGGTCCCCAGCGGCGAAGCGGGAGCCAGCACCGTGCCGAGAAGAGCCATACCCATGATCGACCTCCTGCCGTCGAGGCGTCACGCTAGTGGGCGGCGGCCCGGTCCGCGACCCCGGTTAAACGTCGGCCGGGCCGGTGAGCGAGAGTGTGGCCACGTGAGATACCTGCGCACCGACGGGCGGGTCGGGATCCGCCGCCCGCGCCCCGCCGACGAGGGCGAGTTCATCGCCGCCGTCCGGCGCAGCCGGGACCTGCACCACCCGTGGCTCGCCGCCGCGGACGACCCGGAGAAGTACGCCGCGTACCTGCGCAAGGTGCGGGGACGGGACAGCTCGGGCTACCTGTTCTGCGACCAGGCCACCGGGGAGATCGCCGGGTACGCGACCATCAGCGGCATCGTGATGGGCGCCCTGCGCGGCGGCTATCTCGGGTACGCCGCCTTCCTGCCGTACGCCGGGACGGGGCACGCCTCCGCCGGCATCGGTCTGGTGCTCGACCACGCCTTCACCGGGCTCCGGCTGCACCGGCTGGAGGCGAACATCCAGCCCGGCAACGAGCCGTCCAAGCGCCTGGCCCGCCGGCTGGGCTTCCGGCTGGAGGGCTTCTCCCCGGACTACCTCTTCATCGACGGGGCGTGGCGGGACCACGAGCGCTGGGCGATCACCGCGCCGGAACCCGGCTGACAGCGCGGTGGCGGCCGCCGTACGGCGACCGCCACCGGATGTCGGCTCAGCGTCCGGGGCCGCGTGCCTGCGGACGCTGCCCGGTCAGGCGCTCCAGCCGCGCCTGTTTGTGCTCGACGCGCCGCCGCTGCCGGGGCGTCAGCTCCGGGCGGCCACTCTGCCGCAGGTATGTCGGCACCCGCCGGTCGTTCGGGATCGGCAGCTTCATGATCCGGTCCTCCGTTCCTCATGGACGGCGAGGGGAAGGTCCCGCAGCACCGGCACCTCCTGCCGCTGCGGCTCCCGGGTCAGCGTCGCGGTGAACCGCTCCGGCCGCACCTCCAGGTACGGCGGGGCGTCGCCCTCGGCGTACCCGGCGACCGCGACCGCGACCGGGGCCCGGCACCGCCGCTCCGGCCGCACCCGGATGGTCTGCCCGGGGCGGACCAGGTACGAGGAGCGGTTCACCTTGCCGCCGTCGACGGTGAACGTGTTGTGCGCGACCAGGCCCCGGGCCTCGTCGATGGAGCGCGCGAAGCCCGCTCGGTGCACCAGCGCGTCCATCCGCTGCTCGAGCTGCCCGACCAGGTTCTCCGCCGCGTCGCCGGGCTGCCGGCCGGCCGCCGTCAGGGCGCGGGCCAGCTGCCGTTCCCGCAGCTCGTAGCCGGCGCGTACCCGATGCCGCTCGGCGTCGTCCAACCGGTAACCCCGCGGGGCGCGCCGTGGCCCGCCGCGCACGCCGACCGGATGCCGCTGTCGCCGCAGCCGGTAGCCGTGCGCCGGATGCAGTGGGACGACATCCTCCGGTGAGGGACGTACCGTGGTCCGGACCGCCATGTCATTTCCTCCCTTTCTCGCGGTCCCACCACCCTCCGCCGCCGTCGGGTGAGGCGACCCCACCCGGTGCGGGTGAGCCGGCGGTCAGCTCCCCGGCTTCGGGAAGGCCACCGGGCTGCGGTGCCCGTCCCGGTCCACCGCCCGGACGCCGAAGAAGACGTTGTCCTTGGAGAGGTCCACGGTCACCTCGGTGACGTCGCCGACCGGGATCACCTGCTGCCACTCGGCGGCCGTGGTCTCCCGCCACACCACCTCGTAGCCGGCCAGGTCCGGCTCGTCGCCGCGCTGCCAGGGCAGGGTGGTGTCGTTGGTGAGGTTGGTGGTGACGATGGTGGCACCCTTCGGGGTGCCCGGCGCCTGGGCGAGGGACCAGAGCGCCGCGCCGTTCACCCGGGCGACCCGGGTGATGTACCCGAAGTCGCAGAACTCCGGCAGGTCGCCGTACTGCACGCCGTCGAGCACCCGGACGTCCTGGTGCTGGTGGGCGAAGTCCTCGTTCGGCTCGGTGAACCGGCCGGCCGGCCAGCCCTCCCGCAGGAACGAGATGTGGTCGCTGCCGCGCAGGTAGCGGTCCCGGCGGTAGATCACCCGCACCCGCATCCCGGTCGCCCCGTTCTCCGCCACGTCGCAGACGAACCGGGCGAGCTGTCGCGAAGGGGAGTCGTTCTCGCCGCCCACGGACTGCCGGGTGCTCGCCTCGGCCGGCGTCTCGGCGGTCGGCACTCCCTCGGCGAAGAGTCGGACAGCACGCGGGTCGCGGGTGCCGTCGTCGGCGGTGCTGCTGCCGACGATGTCGTCGCTGAACATGCCCTGCACGTCCACGCCGGCCGCCTTCAGCTGCTTCGCCAGGTACGCCGATCCGTACAGGCCCTGCTCCTCGCCGGCGACGGCGGCGAAGACGATGGTCGCCTCGGTGCGCCGGGTGGCCATCACCCGGGCCAGCTCGATCAGCACCGCCACGCCGGAGGCGTCGTCGTCGGCGCCCGGGGCGTCGCTGACCGCGTCCATGACGTCGGTGGCCCGCGAGTCGTAGTGGCCGGTGATGACGTAGGTCCGGTTCGGGGCGGAGTCGCCGCGCAGGGTGGCCACCACGTTGGTGATCCGGGGCGCGGTGGGGATCCGGGAGGCGGGCTCCTGGACGTACGACTGCAGTTCCACGGTCATCCGCCCGCCGGAGGCGGCGGCGTACCCGGAGAACTGCGCGAAGATCCAGTCGCGGGCGGCGCCGACGCCCCGGACGGGGTCGTCCTGGCTGGAGAGGGTGTGCCGGGTGCCGAAGGCGGCCAGCCGGCGGACGGTGGCCTCGATCCGGTCGCGGTCCACCTCCCGCAGCAGCGCGGCCAGCTCCCGGTCGGGCGGCTGCGGCCGGACCGGCCGGCCCGGACCGGGCGGCGGGCCGGCCTCGTGCGCCGCGGCGGGCGCGGCGGCGAGCGGAGCGGCGACGGTGGCGGCGGTGGCCGCGGCGGAAGCGGTCAGGAAGCCTGCGCCGGGTCGGCCTCGTGGGCCGGCCCCCGGCGGTTTCGTGGGTTCCCATCAGCGCATCCTCGCCCCGGCGTACGAGGTTTGTCTATGTCTTCCGGGGCTGGGGGATGCTCAGGTCCGGCTTGCCCGCCGGCTCCCCGTCCGCTGCGTCGTCCGGCACCGGCGCGTCCTCGGGCAGTTCCCGCTCCGGGGCCTGGGCGGCCTCGTCCGGCGGCCCGGCGTCGCTGGCCGTCGCCGCCGCGGGGCCGGCGAGCGCGGGGGCGCGGCGGCGCAGGGCGGTAACGCCGTCCGCCAGGCACGCCGTGACCGCCTCGAGGGCGGCGGCGGCCAGCACGATCAGCCCGACCCGCAGCAGCACCGCCTCCTGGATGCCGAAGCGGCTGTACTCCCCGGCGGAGTACATCATGCCGGCGACCGCGCTGGCCGTGCTGGCCAGCGCGAGCAGCGCCCCGGCCCCGGCCAGCCAGCGGGCCCGCCGGAAGGCCCGCGCCAGCAGGCCGACGCCGAGCGCGACCAGGAAGAGCACGCCGGCCTGGGGCAGCACCTTGTGCCGGTCGGGGAAGAAGACCTTCTCCGGGAAGGTGGGCAAGCCCGGCACCGGCTGTGCGTACCGGCCGGCGGTGCCGTCCAGCGAGGACGGCAGCACCTTGAGCACCTGCTCGGTGTAGTGGTCGGGGTGGGCGCGGGCGTACCGGTAGCCGACCGACCCCTTCTCCCGCTGCACCCACGCCATCAGCTCCGGGCACTCCCGGTACGCCTTGATGAACGGGCCCATCGCCCAGAAGGGCGTCTCCGCCAGCCGTTCCGCCCGCTCGCACCCGGGCATCCCGAACTCCTGCTGGTACGCCGCCTTCACCTCGGGGTCGTTGAGCACCTGGAACCGCAGACGGTAGAGGAAGGTCGCGTCGGACAGGCTCAGCCCGGTGCCCCACGAGCGGTAGCTCTGGTCAATGGTCGGCACGATGGACAGCTGCCAGCCGACGGTGCCGAGCAGCAGCACCGTGGCGACCAGCCCGCCCCACCGGTAGCGCCGCCGCGCGGCGTGCCCGGCCAGCACGACCACGAGCAGCACCACGTACGGCAGCACGTCCTGCCGGGTGAAGGCCCACCAGGTGGTGACCAGGACCAGCGCCCCGAGGGCCGTCCAGGAGCGGGTGGTGACCCAGATCGTCAGCAGCGCCAGCGCCGCCACGCCGAGGCTGATGGAGAGCGACTCGGAGAGGATGGCGTGGTCCCACGTGTAGACCGAGCGGGCCAGCGCCAGGCAGATCAGCGCCGCGGCGCTGAGCAGCCGCGCCGGCAGGTGGCGCAGCCGCCCCCAGCACGCGCAGATCAGCAGCGACCAGGCCAGCGTGCCGATCGTCCATTGCAGCGTGACCCGCGCCGCGTCGGTGTCGACCAGGGCGTAGAGCAGCGGGACGCCCCAGGGCCGGGGCGCGTGCCCGGTGAACGACAGCGTCTCGATCGGCGTCCCCGGCCGGTCCGCGTACGAGCCGGTGTCCGGGGCGGTGAAGAGGGCGTAACCGGTCAGGATGCGGATCCGGGCGTACAGATAGACCCCGAGCAGGACGAGCAGCGGCAGGTGCCGCCAGGGCAGGCGGCGGAGCCGCCGGCGCGGCGGCGGAGGCGACGCGGTCGACGTGGCGGGCTGTTCCGTGGCTTCGGCGGCCTCGGTGGCCATGCGGAATCCTCACCGTGTGTGGGCTGGACCGGCGGAAGCGTAGCCAGCCGGCGTCCGTCCTGTGTGCCCCGAACCCGTCCTGCCGGAATTGTCGTCCGCAAGACGTCGGTTCGGTGGGGTCGGTAGGGGCCGGACGGACGACCGCCCCGCTCCTCCTCGGCGGTAGTCAGAAACGGTCGCCGGCCGCACGGGCTTTCACCCGGAGCCGCCGTACGCGGCGACGGCACCGCCGACGGCGCCGAGCTCTGGCTGATCCTGCTGTCGGAGTACTGGCGGTGGACCCGGGACGACGAGACCCTGCGGTTCCTGCGCGACAACGCCCTGGCCGTGCTGCACTGGAGCGACGACCACGGCGACCGGGCCGGCGACGGCCACGTCGGGCATGCCACCCGCTGGCCCGCTCGCGGACCCGGCGCTGGCCCAGCGGCTGCGCGCGGACACCGCCCGGCGGTGCCCTGGTCCGGGGCGATGCTCGGTCTGAACCGGTGGACGGGCTGGCTGGCGCTGGACCCGGACGCCCCTGCCGAGCTGGGACGGGATCACCGCCCAGCGGGTCCCGGGCCTTCGGCCACCGCTACGACCTGGCGGCCGTCGGCCGCGGCGGGTACGTCCTCCGGGCGCCCGACCGAGTGGCACGTTTGTCGCGCGTTTCGGCGGGAACGGCAGCGGGCATGACGAAACCTCGTGTGGTGATCGTGGGGGCCGGGTTCGCCGGATACCACGCGGCGAAGACGTTGAGCCGGCTGGCCGGCAAGCGGGCCGAGATCGTCCTGCTGAATTCGACCGACTACTTCCTCTACCTGCCGTTGCTGCCCGAGGTCGCCGCCGGGGTGGTCGAGCCGACCCGGATCTCGGTGCCGCTGTCGGGCACCCTGAACGGCGTCCGGGTGGTGATCGGCGAGGCGGACCGGGTCGACCTGCAGAACCGTTGGGTGGGGTACCGGCAGCAGGAGGGCGACCGCGGCCAGTTGGCGTACGACCGGCTGGTCCTCGCCGTCGGCAGCGTCAACAAGTTGCTGCCGATCCCCGGGGTGACCGCGTACGCGCACGGCTTCCGCGGCCTGCCGGAGGCGCTCTACCTGCACGACCACGTGGTCCGGCAGATCGAGCTGGCCGAGCTGACCGAGGACCCGGCCGAGCAGCGGGCCCGGACCACCTTCGTGGTGGTGGGCGCCGGCTACACCGGCACCGAGGTCGCCGCGCACGGGCAGCTCTTCACCGATCGGCTGATCGCCCAGCGTCCGCACCTGAAGGTGCGCCCGCGCTGGATGTTGCTCGACGTCGCGCCCCGGGTGCTGCCCGAGCTGGGCGATCGGATGTCGCGGACCGCCGACCGGGTGCTGCGGCGGCGCGGAGTCGACGTACGGATGGGCACCTCGGTGTCGGAGGCCACCCCGGACGGGGTGATGCTGACCGACGGCGAGTACGTGCCCACCTGCAGCCTGGTCTGGTGCGTGGGGGTGCGCCCAGACCCGTTCGTCGCGGAGCTCGGGCTGCGCACCGAGAAGGGCCGCCTGGTGGTCGACGAGTTCCTCAACGTCCCCGGCTACCCCGAGGTGTACGCCTGCGGCGACGCGGCCGCCGTGCCCGACGTGACCCGCCCCGGCCAGATCTGCACGATGACCGCCCAGCACGCGCAGCGGCAGGGCAAGCTGGCCGCGCAGAACATCGCCGCCTCGTACGGGCAGGGCAGTCGTAAGCCGTACAAGCACTACGACCTCGGCTGGGTGGTGGACCTGGGCGGCAAGGACGCCGCGGCGAACCCCCTGAAGGTGCCCCTGTCGGGCCTGCCGGCCAAGGCGGTGACGCGCGGCTACCACCTGCTGGCGATGCCCGGGAACCGGGCCCGGGTGGGCGCCGACTGGGTGCTCGACGCGACGATGTCCCGACCCGCCGTGCAGCTCGGCCTCGTCCCGGCCAACGCGGTGCCGCTGGAGAGCGAGTCGCCCGAGATGGTCCGCCGCGCCTGAGCGACGGTCAGCCGTCGGCCGGTGGCGGCGCCCCACCGGTTCCGGGGGGCCGCCGGTTTCCGGGCCCGCCGCGCGTCGACTCCGGGGCGTTCGCGGTGGCGTCGGCGGTGCCGGTGGCGGGGGGCGGCACGGCGCGCAGCCCCTTCGGGGCGAGCTCGCGGAGCAGGATCTGCGCCATCCCGGCGGCCGGGATGGCAAGCAGGGCACCGACCAGACCGGCCAGCTCCGCCGCGAGCAGCACGCTGACCAGCACGGTCAGCGGGTTCAGCCGCACCGCCCGGGACATGATGACCGGCTGCAGCAGGTGGTTCTCCGCCTGCTGGTAGACGACGAAAAAGACCAGCACGATGATGCCGGCGGTGGGGGAGTGCAGGAACCCGGCGCCGGCGGCGATGACCGCGCCCAGCGTCGCGCCGACCAGCGGGATCAGGTCGGCGATGGCGACCAGCAGGGCGATCACCCCGGCGAACGGCACGCCGGTGAGGAAGAGCACCGCGAAGGTCAGCCCGCCGCAGATGACGCTGATCAGCAGGTTGCCGCTGAGGTAGCCGGTAATGGTGCGGGACGAGTCGCGGCCGATGCGGCGCAGCCGTTCCGCCCCGCCGTCGCCCGCCAGGGCCAGCGTCCCGGCAATGATCTTCGGGGCCTCCAGCACCATCAGGTATGCCAGGACGATCACCGTGAGCAGCCCGGCGACCGTCTGCAGCACGCCCCGGACCAGCCCCACGGCGGGCTGGCCGAGCCGTGAGCCGTACCGCTGGAGCTGGTCGGCGTGGGTATTGGCGTACTCCCGCAGCCGGAGCCGGGTAAGCGCCTCACCCACCGGGCCGCGGCCCGCCCGGGCCTCCCGCAGCAGGTCCGGGGCCTGGTGGGCGAACCGGGCCACCTCGCCGACCAGTGGCAGGACGATCATCGCGGCGAGCGCGCCGAGCAGGACGAACGCGGCCACGAAGACCAGCAGGGTGGCCAGCGCGCGGCGTCGCACCCAGCGGCGTTCCAGCCGGTCGACCAGCGGTTTCAGGGCCACCGCGAAAAACGCCGCGACCAGGGCCCAGACCAGCACCCGCCGGGTGGCCCAGACCAGGGCCAGCCCGAGCACGGTGGCCAGCACCAGGCCGATGACGATCAACGCCCGCCGGGCGGTGGACCGGTCCTGGGCGTCGCTCATCCGGCGCGGCTACCCGGCCGGGCTCCGGAAAAACCCCCAGAACGGCCCACACCGCCGGCCGCCCGGTCCGCGGCCCCGCTCCGGTCTGGTCCGGCTTGGGCGGGCCGTCGGGTCAGTCCGCGGCGAGGGTGGCGTCCGTGGCCGGGCGGGCGCCGGAGACGAAGGCGTCCAACGTGGGGCCGTGCAGCACCCCGCCGGGGACGGGGTCGGCGGCCACCCGGGCGGCGAGCCGGCGTACCGGCAGGCGGTCGGGCCGGTGCGCGGCGGCGAGCACCAGGTTGCCGTACCGGCGCCCGCGCAGCATCCGCCGGTCGGCGACCAGGCAGACGTCGGCGAACACCGCCCGCAGGGTGGCGACCTGGGCGCGGCAGAAGACCAGCGGGGGGAGGTCGGTCACGTTGACCAGGTAGACGCCGTCGGGGTGCAGCGTCCGGGCCGCCTCGGCGGCGAACTCGACGCTGGCCACGTGCCCGGGCATCCGGGCCGCCCGGTAGACGTCGGCGAGGACCAGGTCGTACCGGCCGGTCGGGGCGTCGGTCACCGCGTCCCGGGCGTCGGCGACCGCCACGGTCACCTCGGGCGGCAGCGGCGGCAGCTCCCGGCGGACCAGGCCGACCACGGCCGGGTCCCGCTCGACCGCCAGCTGCGCCGATCCCGGGCGGGTGGCGGCCAGCCAGCGCGGCAGGGTGAGCGCGCCGCCGCCGAGGTGCAGGGCGGTCAGCGGCCGCCCCGGCGGGGCGGCCAGGTCGATCACCGCGGCCATCCGCCGGACGTACTCGAAGTGCAGATGGCGCGGGTCGACGACGTCCACGTAGGACTGGGCGACGCCGGCCGCGAGCAGCGTACGCCCGGTCCGTCGGGCCGGGTCGACGACCAGCGCGAGGTCGTCGGCGGCGCTCTCCATGGCCGGCAACGGTAGCCGATCCGGTCGGGCGGCCGGCCGGGTCGGGCCGGCGGGCTCGCGGCCCGCCGGCCCGGCCCGCTCAGCCGGCGTTCATCCCGGCGCCGACCTCCTCGATCGCGTCCTCGATCCGGTGGGCCAGTTCGACGTCGAGGACGGTCACCCCGTCGACCCGTTGGGTCCGCACGGTCAGCACGGCGCTGTCCGGGTCCGGCCGGCCGATCTGCGGGGCGCGGCCGACCTCGGTCCGGAGTTGGTCGAGCCGGTCGAGCACCCGGTCCAGGTTGTCCGGCGGCAGCTCGATCGTGCGCACCAGCGACCGCCGGTCGCTCGACCAGTACCGCAGGCCGCTGAGCGCGTCCCGCAGCTCCTGCTCGGCCAGTGGGGCCGTGGCCGACCTCGGACCCACCAGGCCACCGCCGGGCTCCGGCGGCGTGAGCAGGTCCCGCAACCCGTCCGGTACGCGCAGCGACTCGACGAGGTCGCCGTCGGCGTGGGCCAGCGCCGCGAGGGTCGCCTCGGCCTGGTACCGCGCCTGCTCCGGGGTGCGGCCGCTGATCCGGGCCACCTCGGCGAGGAAGCCCGCCAGGTCGTGGTGCCGTTCGATGCCGTCCACCGGCACCACGTCGTGCAGCTTCATCGGCACCGCCTCGAGCAGCCGTTCCCGCGCCGCCTCGTCCAACGCCCAGGCCAACGCCAGCACGGTCGCCTCGGCACCCACCTTGGCGGTGGAGAAGTCGACCCCGGCCCGGCGGCCGACGTCGTCGACCAGGGCGCGATACCCGACAGCGGTCACCGCGGGAGTGCCCTTGCCGGGCTCAGGGAGCGGCCGACCGGGCTGCTGCACAGAGCGCTCCGGCGGGGCGGGACCGCCCCGGGGGATGTTCGGCTTGCGCCGACCGGCGGGCGGCGGACCGTGCCGCCGGCCCTGGTCCAGGGAGGTGATCTGCTTGGACGCGCTCAGGCTCGCGCGGACCTGGCTGGGCTGCCGACCCCGCTCCCGGGCCTCCCGGGCCAGGGCCCGGCGGCGCTGGTTGTCGCCCTCCATCTGCTTGCGCATCGTCACACCTCGTTCCTCGTCGGGTTCGGCCTTCCGCGCGTCGCCTTCCCGCCGTCGCGGGGAAGGAAACGGCCACGGCCGGCGCGCCGCGGGGAGCGCGTGTCAGCTTCATTCGCTGGGGGTGAGGGGCGTTCACCCGGCGGCGGCCCACGATCGGGGTGGACCGGGAAACTTCCGATGCACGCGGAAGGGAAGGTCGTCATGAAGAGGATCGTCGAGATCGTCCCCGCCCGACCCGGCTGGTACGCCCGGTGGCAGGTCGACCCCGAGGCCACCCGCTGCTACCCGGTGACCCTGTGGGCGCTGCTGGAGGAGACCGACGGAACCGGCCGTGAGGTGGTCGGCGTCGACTCTGTCGGACAGTGGCCCGGAGCGGACGACAACGAGGCGGGTGGGGAGTTCGTCCGCTATCTCTTCCAGACGCCCGATTCCGGCCCGCCGGATGACGCGGAGCCGTCCGCGGCGAAGGAGCTGCGGTCGACGGGCCCGCGGTTGCAGCCGGTCCCCGCCGCCTGAGCCACCCTCCCCGGCCCCCGGCCCCTGGTCCCAGGGTCGGGGGCCATCCCCTTGCCACGGGCGGGATGACCCGCGATCAGCCCGCCTCGCGGGCGTCGTCGGTCGCGGCGGGCCGTGGCACCGCCAGCAGCTCGCCCAGCCCGGTGCGGTCGAGCAGCTGCTGGACCTGCGGGTTCATCCCGGTGAGCTGGATCGGCCCGGTGCCGGCGCGGTGGATCACCACGAAGGCGCTCAGCCCGGAGGAGTCGCAGAGCCCTACGCCGCCGAGGTCGATCAGCAGCTCCTGGTAGCCGTCGAGACGGAGCTCCGCGGCGGTGGCGATGAGTTCCGGCGCGGTGTCGAAGTCCAGCTCGCCGGTCAGCCGCAGCCGGGCTCGTCCGGCGCCGAGCCGGCTCACCTCGATGGTCAACAGCTGGGCGGGCATGGGTTCATGTTCCCAGGCCGACGTGATCGGGAAACCCCGGGTGTGCCTCAGGCGGAGGCGGATCTCTCCCTGGCGTCCCCGGCGGTGGGCCACCCGGGACGGACGCTGAGCGGTGGCCGGGCGAGCAGGCCGGTGACCCCGGTGATGTCCAGGATCGTCGCCAGGAACCGGGGGGTCTCGGGTAGCCGGATCACGGTGCCGTGCTGCGACCCTGATCGCGGGAGCGCCCGGGTCGGAGCGGTCGGATCGTAACAACCCCGGAACCACCCCGCTCGGCGTCGCCGACGGCGGCTGGCGGACCTGCCGTGCGGTGCCGGTCCCGGCATACCGGCGTAGGGTGGGGCGAGGGGATTGGACCACATACGCCGTTTCGGGTGGACCGCGGGTAGCGACGCCGCGGGTGTCGACAAGGAGTGGGGCTTAGCTGGTGACTGCTGCCGACGTCAGGGATGCTGACCCGGGCGACGGACGGATCTCCACGCCGAGTACCGCACGGGCTTCGGCGCGGTCCGCCGGCGTCCCGGCGGCGTCCACCCTGCCACCGCTGGCCCCGGATCGCGGCGCGGCCACCCCCGACTGGTCCGAGGTGGTGGAGCACTTCCGCGAGGGACTGATCGTCTGCGACGCCGATGGCGTGGTGCGACACCTCAGCCCGGTCGCGGAGCGGCTCCTGCCGGAGGTCGTGCCGGGCGAGCTGCTCGCCGCCGCCGGTCTCGCCTCGCTCACGGGCGGCGGACCCGCCGAGTTCACCCACCATGGTCACCGGCTGCGGGTGCGGCAGGTGCCCCTCTCGGCCGCCCGCTGCTGCTGGTACGTCGAGGACGTCACCGAGAGCGTAAGCCGCGCCGACGCGCTGCTGGCCGAGCGGGCCCGCTCGGCGTTCCTCGCCGCGGTCGGGGAGAAGCTCGGCAACCCGCTGCACCCGGACCGCGCCGCAGCCGCCGTGGTGCGGCTCGCGGTGCCCACCCTCTCCGACGTCGCCGTGCTGGTGCTGGCCCCCCGCTCAGGGCGGGCCCGCTGGTGGCGGGCGTCCCGGTCCGACGACGAGGCGCCGGCGGTGGACAGCGGCGTGCTGACCGCCGCCGACCTGCCCGCGGCGATCGAGGAGGGGCTGGCGGGCATCGAGCCGCACACGCTGGACTGGCTGGTCGAGCAGGCGGTGGAGGCCGGCTGGCTGCCCGGGATGACCGCCGCCGAGGCGACCGCCCGCGTCGTGCCGCTGCCCGGCCGGGACATGCCGGCCGGGGTGCTGCTCGTCGCCCGGCGCGCCAGCCGGTGGTACGACGAGGCCGACGTCCACCTGGTCCGGGCCTTCGCGGCGCGGGCCGGCGCCGCGCTGACCACCGCGGTGCTCTACCGCGACCAGGCCGAGGTCGCCGACACCCTCCAGGCCAGCCTGGTGCCGGTGGAGCCGGCCCCGGCGCCCGGAGTGCAGTGGGGCACCGCGTACCGGCCGGCGCAGGCGGGGTTGCGCATCGGCGGCGACTTCTACGGCTCACACCGGTTGGCCGACGGTGGCTCGGTCTTCTTCCTCGGGGACGTGTCGGGCAAGGGGGTGGAGGCGGCCGTCTTCACCGGCCAGCTCCGGCAGTGCCTCCAGGCGCTGCACCGGGTGGAGTCGCACCCCGGACGCCTGCTGCGGCTGCTCAACGACGCGCTGCTGGAGACCACCCAGGCGCACGGACAGGGGCGGTTCGCCACCATGGTGCTCGGGGTGGTCCGCCCGCACCGGGACGGCAGCCTCAGCCTGATGATGGCCGGCGGCGGGCACCTGCCGCCGCTGGTGCTGCGCGCCTCCGGCGAGGTCGAGGTGGTGCCGCTGAGCGGGATGCTGATCGGCGTGGTGCCGGATCCCCGGATCGGCGAGGTCACCGTCCGGTTGGAGCCGGGGGAGACCTGCCTGCTGTACAGCGACGGGGTGACCGAGGCCCGTGGCGGCCGGCGCGGCGACGAGCAGTTCGGCGCCGAGCGGCTGTTCACCGCGCTCTCCGGCTGCCACCGGATGCCGGCGCCGGCCCTGGCCGAGCGGATCGAGCAGGTGACCTGCGACTGGCTGGCCCATGGTGACCACGACGACATCGCGGTGCTCGCCCTGCGGGCGACCGGTCCGGGGGCGCGGACGCCCCGACACCTGCACGCGGTGCCGGCCCCGGCCCGCCCCGACCACTCGAGGGAGACCTACGCGTGACCGCCACGACCATCGAGACCGACCCGGCCCACGCCTACCCCGGCTACCTCCAGTCCCTGGAGGAGGCCGACGAGTACGCCGCCGTCGAGGTGGCGCTGGGGCTGCTCGAGGCCGGGGTGCCGGCGGAGCGGGTGCTGCTCGACCTGGTCGCCCCGGCGCAGGCCGAGGTGGGGGAGCGCTGGGCGCGCAACGAGTGGAGCGTCGCCCAGGAGCACGCGGCCACGCACATCAGCGAGCGGGTGGTGGCAGCCGTCGCCGGGTACGCCAACCCGCGGCCGACCCGCGGCCGGCTCGTGGTCGCCTGCCTGGACGGCGAGTGGCACGCGCTGCCGCCCCGTCTGGTGGCCGAGGTGCTGCGCCTCCGGGGCTGGCAGGTCACCTTCCTCGGCGCCAGCGTCCCCGCCGCGCACCTGGTGTCCTACCTGCACCGGTACGACGCGCACGCGGTCCTGCTGGCCTGCGCGCTGCCGATGCGGCTGCCGCACGCGCACCGCATGATCGAGGCGTGTCGCCGCTCCGACGTGCCGGTGGTGGTCGGGGGGCGCGGGTTCGGCGACGACGGGCGCTGGGCGCGACGGCTGGGGGTGGCGTGGGCGCCGGACGCGCCGACCGCCGCCGACCTGGTCGCCGACGAGCGGGCGCTGCGCCGGGTACCGCCGACCCAGCTCGACCACCTCGCCGACGACGAGTACGCCAGCCTGGTCAGGCGGCGCGGCGAGCTGATCGACAGCGCGCTGGCGGACCTGCGGGAGCGGGTGCCCGCGGTGCACGACTACACCCCGGCGCAGCTGGACTCGACCATCAGCGACCTGGGCTACATCATCGACTTCCTGGCCGCCGCCCTCTACGTCGACGACGCCACCCTCTTCACCGACTTCGTCGGGTGGCTGGTGACGATCCTGACCAGCCGCGGGGTGCCGGCGGGTGCGGTCGGGCTCACCCTGGAGCATTATGGACAGACGCTGCGGGACTTTCCCCGGGCGGCGCGGTTCCTCGACGGCGGCCGGGCGCTGGTGAGCGCAGCAGGCCGGCCGCGGCGCTGACCGGTCAGGTACGGGCGTCGGGACGCCTCCTGCTTATACTTGCTGCACTGCAAGCATTCGCCTGCGGTGGGAGCGAGAGGGACCGCGTTGCCGTTCACCGTCACCTACGCCCAGCGGGCCGACGGTCGGGCGTGCCTGCGGCTCGCCGGTGAGCTCGACATGAGCACCGCCCCCGAGCTGAACGCCGAGATCGACCGGCTCCGCGCCGACGGTGAGCGGTACCTGCTGATCGATCTCACCGAGCTGACCTTCTGCGACTCGACCGGCATCGCGGCGTTCGTCCGCGGCGACAACCGGGCCTCGGCCGACGGCGGCTGGCTGCGGGTCACCGGGGCCAGCGGGCGGGTGGAGCGGGTGCTGCAGGTGACCGGGCTCGCCGAGGTCCTGCGCTACGACGCGGACACGCCCGACCCGGCCTCGCCGTCGCGCCCCTGATGGGCTAGATTTCCCCGCCAGCAGGTGACCGAGAGGTCCCGTTCCGCCACCGAGACGAAGCAGGTAAACCGATGGGTCCAGGCAGCCCGAGCCCCGTTCGTATCCTGGTGGTGGACGACGATCCGGGCGACGTCCTGATGATCGAGGAGGCCCTCGAGGACTCCGACGTCGAGAAGGTCATCGACGTGGTCAACGACGGCCAGGAGGCGATGGAGTTCCTCCGGCGCGAGGGTCGGCACATCGACGCCCGCCGCCCCGACATGATCCTTCTGGACCTGAACATGCCCCGGATGGACGGCCGGCAGGTGCTCGGCGAGGTGAAGCAGGACGAGGACCTGCGCACCATCCCGATCGTCGTGCTCACCACGTCGAACGCGGACACCGACATCGTCGGCAGCTACACGCTGCAGGCCAACGCGTACGTGACGAAGCCGATCGACCTCGACGACTTCAACGACGTGGTGCGGCGCATCGACGAGTTCTTCGGCCGCGTGGTCGTGCTGCCCAAGCGCTCCTGAGCGTCGTTCGTCCGGATCGCCGCCGGCTGGGGTGCCGGGGGCGGGGATTGTCCACGCGCGGTCGCCGGTCGTCGACCGCCCTCGGATGCTGAACATTTTTCCTGAACCGCCCCGGCGGTCACCGGCAGCACCCAGGATCGGCAGGTGGGGAAGAAACATCAGCTGCCTGGGGGGCGACAGTATGAGGTTCTCCGTCGTTGAGACCGGTTACGACCAGCGGCAGGTGGACTCCTGCCTGGACGAGCTGGGGATCCGGTTGACCCGGCTCGCGGCGCGGGCGGAGAGCGCAGCCGGCGCCGGTCGTGAGTGGGACCAGATCCGGCAGGAGGCGACCCACCTCTGCGACCTGCTCGACCGGCGGGGCGCGGCCGAGGCGGGCGACGTGGCGGCCGTGCGGGCCGGCGCGACGGCGGTGGAGCGGGAGGCGGCGCTGCTGGCCCGGGCCCGTGGCGAACTCGACGCCGCCCGCGCCGAGGCACGCCTGGTCCGGGAGCGGGCGTACGCCGAGGCGGTGCAGGCCCGCCGCGACTTCGAGGCGGCGCTGCTGGCCCGCCGGCAGCGGGAGGCCCAGGTCGACCATTTTCTCGCCGGCCTGACCGTGGATCCGGTGCCGGCCGACACCCCGACCGCCGCCGCGGCGGTGCCCGGCGGCGGGGTACCGGCGACCCGGCTGGCGACCGCCGCCGGCGAGGCCCCGGTCGAGCCGCCGTCCGAGCGGAGCGCGGCCTGACCGCGGCTCAGATCAGCGCGTCGACCACGGTGGTGGCCCGCTCCTCGTGCTGGGCGTACGCGTCGGGGAAGGCGGAGACCTGCACGGCCTGGGCGGCCTCGGTGATGCTGAGGTCCGCCCAGCCGGGCACCTCGGCCAGCGCCGCGTAGAACGCCCGGGCCGCGTACGCCGGGCGCATCAGCTCGGCGACGGTGCCCCAGCCGCTGCTGGGCCGCTGCTGGAACAGCCCGACCGAGTCGTGGTCGGAGCCGCTGCCCTGGTGCGGGTAGTCGTACGACTCCGGCAGCACGTCGCTGGCCAGGTTGTAGAGGTTGCTCTCCTGCATCGCGGTGGCGATGGCCACGATCAGGGCCCGGCGCGGCAGCTTCCTGTCCCGCCCGACGTCGACGATCACCTTGGCGTTGTCCATCTGGCGCTGGTCCAGGCCGGCGACCGGCCGGGGGCGCTTCGGCCGGACCGGCTTCCGTGCGGCCTTCCTCGTCGGCGTCGGGCTCGGGGTGGCGGCCGGGATCGGGGTGACCGGCACGGCGACCGGCGGGGCGGTCCGCTGGAAGTCACGGGAGGCGCGCTCCTCCGCCTCGGCGGCGGCCGCCGCCCGGTCCGCCATCACCTCGCGTACGGGCTCGTGGCGCTGGCCGGTGTCCCGGGCACCGATGACGGCGACCAGGCCGAGACAGCAGGTCACGCCGGTGGCGACGGCGACCCGGGCCGAGGTCGAGGCGAGGGGTCCGCGGCGCGGCGGCTCCGGGGCCCGGTGCCGGCCGATCGTCCTTTCGGCTGAGGCGGCATCGGTGGGACGGTCGGCGGGCCTCTTCGCGGTCTGCTTCTGCTCGGGGGTGTCGTCGGGATGCACCCGCCGAGGCTAGAAAGCATCCGGCCGGTTGCCATCGGGTCGGTTGGTGGCATGCGCCACAATTTGCCACGATCCGCCGGGGCATTACCCTCGGTGAACCATGAAACCGGCTCATTGGTCGTTTCGGTTTTGTCGGCTATTACCGATCTAGCGGGGCGAACCCCGCGTAAGATCATCTTCGGTACGGGGTGCGCCGACCTCCCCCGTTCGGCCCATGCGCCACCCCACCGACCTGCTGGCGAGCGCTCCGCCGGAGGTGCCGGTCCGCCCCGCCGGACCCCGGTCGACCCGGCTGCCGCCATCGGCCCGCCCTCGCCTTCGCCGCTCGATACGATGCGGACGGTGACGGAGCGTGTGATCGACGAGCGGATGCCCGGTGACCCCCGCGGCCGCCGGGACCGGCGGGGGTTGATCGTCGGCCTGCTCGCCGGCCTGCTCGCCGCGCTGCTCGCCGGCCACCGCGCGGTCCCCAACGTGTACGGCTTCGGCAGCCTGCTGGACAGCGCCACCCCGCTGCTCGGCCTCGGCGTACCGCTGCTCGTGCTCGCCGCGCTGCTGCGCCGGTCCCGGCGGGCGCTCGCGGCGGTGCTGCTCCCGACGGTCGTCTGGGCGGCGCTCTACGGCGGCGCGTGGCTACCGCCGGCGGCCGGGCCCGGCCCGGCCGCGATCCGCGTCGCCAGCCAGAACCTGCGGTCCGGCAATCCCGACCCCGCCGCCACCGTCGACCCGCTGGCCGGCTCCGGCGCCGACCTGATCGCGCTGCAGGAGGTCGACGACGACGATCGGGTCGACGCCGCGCTGCGCCAGCGGTACCCGCACCGGGCCGCCGTGTCGACCGTCGCCCTGTGGAGCCGGTGGCCGATCCGGGACTCCACCGGCGTGGACACCGGACTGGGCTGGACCCGGGCGCTGCGCGCAGTGGTCGCCGCCCCGGGCGGCGACCTGGTGGTCTACGTGGTCCACCTGGGCTCGGCCCGGGCGGGGCACACCGCCACCCGGGACGACACGCTGGCCACACTGGCCAAGACCGTCCGTGCCGACCACGCCCCGCGACTGGTCGTGCTCGGCGACCTGAACACCGCCGCCACCGACCGGGTCTTCGTGCCGCTCACCCGGCTGCTGCGCGACGCCCAGGCGGACGCCGGGCAGGGCTTCGGCTTCACCTGGCCGGCCGAGCTGCCGGTGACCCGCCCCGACCACGTGCTCTACCGGGGGCTGAAACCGACGGCGGCCGGCGTACTGCGCACCCCGGACAGCGACCACCGGGCGGTGACCGCCGGCTTCCGCTGGTGAGCCCGGCGGCTCAGTGCCGGCCGTTCTCCGCCGGGGTGACGGTGAGCCGGTGCCGGCTGTTGTCGCCGCTGGAGAACGGCCAGAGCCGGTCCGCGTACGCGACCAGGTCGGCCAACTGCTCCCGGGTCAGCCCGGCCGAGGAGATTTCGGCGTGCACGTCGGCCCGGTACCGGCCGTCGTCGTCGCGGCCCAGTTTCGCCTCCGCGGTCACCTGGACCGTGTGCGCCTCATTGGTGATGTCGGCGGCAGCCTCCACCGCCGCGTGGTGCAGGCAGGACGCGAACGCGGCGGCGAGCAGCTGCTCGGGCTTCAGCCCGGTGCAGTGCGGCGCCAGCGGCGACGCCAGGGCGGTGGAGAGCCCACCGTCGTCGGTGCGTACGTGTCCGCCCGCAGCGGTCGCGGTGGCCTCGTGCAGCCAGGAACTCGGATCCGGCATCGCGTTCCTCCCGTCACTCACCCGCCCGGCTACCCGGCTCCCACCCGCTGAAACCGGGCCGGGGCCCGGGGGAGGACTCAGCTGGCCCACTCCGTGGGCTGCCGGTCGACGACCATCGCCTCGGTGGACTCGGTCGCCGCCCGGTCGGTCCACGGGGAGACCGGGGCGATCCGCTGCCGGGGCGTCGCGGTCAGCATCGGCACGTAGACCCGGGCGTCCACCACCTCGGCGAGCAGCAGCGCGGCCATCAGGCTGCTGGGGCGCTGGTCCGGGTCGTCGGCCAGGCAGCGCCGGCACAGGTCGGCGACCTCCGCCGGCAGCCCCTCGATCTCCGGCAGCGGCTCCGGCGCCTGCCGCTTCCGCTCACCCAGCAGCTGGGTGGTGCTGCAGGCGGCGTACGGCAGGCGACCGGTCAGGCAGTAGTAGAGCAGCACGCCGAGGGCGTACATGTCCGCTGCGGGGGTGGCGGGCTGCTGGTCCAGCTGCTCCGGGGCAAGGTAGGCGGGGGTGCCCACCACGATGCCGTCCGGGGTGTGGTCCGTCGCGCCCGCCGAGGTGGCGATGCCGAAGTCGAGGACCTTCACGCCCGACGGGGTGAGGATCACGTTCGCCGGCTTCACGTCGCGGTGCACGATGCCGTGCGCGTGCGCGGCGGCCAGGGCGGCGCTCACCTCGGCGCAGACCCGGACGGCGATCCGCCAGTCCAGCGGGCCCTCCCGAAGGTGGGCGGCGAGCGTCTCGCCCTCGGCCAGCTCCATCACGATGTACGGCGCCTCGCGGCCGGGCATCGTCGTCGAGGTGCCGAAGTCGTGCACGCTGGCCACGTTCGGGTGCACCAGCCGGGCCGCCGACCGGGCCTCCTCCCGGATCCGCTCCACCGACGTCGCCTCGTCGAGGCTGGGCGAGATCAGCTTCACCGCGACCGTCCGGTCCAGCACGAGGTCGTGGGCCCGCCAGACCTCCGACATCCCACCGATGCCGACGCGCTGTTCGAGCTCGTACCGCCCGCCCAGCGTCCTCATCGACCACTCCTCGTCCTCGTC
Source organism: Micromonospora kangleipakensis (assembly GCF_004217615.1). Taxonomy (NCBI): domain Bacteria; kingdom Bacillati; phylum Actinomycetota; class Actinomycetes; order Micromonosporales; family Micromonosporaceae; genus Micromonospora; species Micromonospora kangleipakensis. The sequence goes on from NZ_SHLD01000001.1 coordinate 3,788,160, forward strand.
CGGGATCCGATCCCGGTGCTTCGGGACGCGGTACCCGGGGCCCGAGCTGGGCAAACCGCCGCGGGTTTGCCGGCCGGGGCCGGCCGCGGCGGGGTAGCTTCCCCTCCAGGGGCGTGGTTACCACGGGTCCCGGCCCGGGGACGGAGGGTGTGCGGGTGGCTGAGGTGCGCGTACGGTTCGTCGGCGGACCCGCCCACGACCTGGTCCGGGAGCTGCCGGCCGACCCCGACGGCGCGCCGCCGCAGTGGTGGATCATGCGCCATCCCGGCCGCGCCGCGCCGCCGGCCGGCGGCGGACCGGACCACCTCTACGAGCGGGACCACCGGGACGGGTACGGCACCTGGACGATGCGTTTCGTCCGGACCGACCCGCTCGGCGCGACCGAGTGACGGCGCCGCGGTCAGGCCGGGGCGGCGCGGCTGGTGTCGAGGCCGACCAGGGCGAGCCGGGCGCCCCGGGCCGCGGCCAGCTGGGCGGTGTGCGCGCCGATGCCCCGGGCGGCCCCGGTCACCAGGACGACCTTGCCGGTCAGCGGGCCGGGACGAGGATCACCCATGGGCATGCCCGGCAAGTTGCCACCGGGTAGCCGGCTGCGGAAGGACCGCCGGGCGCGCCACCGGCCAGGCCCGCACGCCGTGTCCGGCCAGCCACTCCGGGCCGTCCGGACCGCGCGCCAGCGCCGCCACCGCGAGCATCGCGGCCCGCGCCGCGTCCGGCGCGGCGACCGTCACCGCCGCCCACGGCGAGGCCGGCGCCCCTCCGGTACGCGGGTCGCGTACCCCGCCGCCGTCCGCCCGATGCCCGTCCGCGGTGACCAGGGCGCCGCTCGCCAGGCTGCCCGGCCCGCCCTCGACCGCGACCGGCCAGCCGCCGTCCGGCGCCGGCCCGGCGGCGGCCACCCGGGAGCCGACGGCGACCAGCACGCCGGTCCGGTGCCGGACCGCAACCTGCTCGGCGCAGCGCTGCGCCAGGTACGCGGTGGCGGTGGCGCCCAGGTCCAGCCACCTCGGCGGTGGTACCGACAGCAGCTCCCCGCGCAGCGTCACCGCCCGCCAGTCCGCCGTCCGGCCCACCGGCCCCGGCCCGGCGCCGCAGACCGGCAGCGGCCCCCGGACCGCCGCCCGGCGCAGCCGGGCCGCGCCGACGGTCGGGTCCACCGCGCCGCCGCTGGCGTCGGCCGCGCCGAGCGCCACCGCCACCAGGTCCCGCAGCAGCGGGCCGACCGGCACGGGGCGACCGGCGGCGCGGTGCGCCCGGGCCAGCTCCGACTCGGCGGTGCGCAGCGCGGCCAGCCGGCCCGCCACCGCGCGCCGGGCCGCCGGCAGCGCCGTCCGCTCGGTCACCGCCACCCGCACCGGCCGGTCCCGCCACCACCAGCGGACCTCGAAGGTCCCGTTCAGGTTCATCTCGGCAGCCTGCGGGCCGTGCCTGGAGGGGACGTGGGTCGGGCCTGTGGCCCCGCTGTGCGTCGGCCGCGCCGGGTGGCGCCGGGGTCACAGACGAGCGGGCACGATCGGCACCGGGGGCGGGGCGGAGACCTGTCGGGGCCCCGATCCAGGGTCGACGACCGGCCGACGGCGGGCCTCGCGCGAGAGCGTCCCGGCGGGCCCGCACAGCTGGTACACAGGATCGGGACAGGCCCGGCACAGCGGAGCGACCCACGATGGGGGACATGGTCATGGACGGGCAAGCCACACAGGGCCGGATCGAGCTGCGCCGCCCCGACGGGGAACCGGTGCGGGTGCTGGTGGTCGACGACGAGCCGACGCTGACCGACCTGCTCTCGATGGCCCTGCGCTACGAGGGCTGGCAGGTGCGCAGCGCGGGCAACGGGATGGCGGCGCTGAGCACCGCCCGGCAGTTCCAGCCCGACGCGGTGGTGCTCGACGTGATGCTGCCCGACCTGGACGGCTTCCAGGTGCTGCGCCGACTGCGCGAGCAGACCCCCACCGTGCCGGTGCTCTTCCTCACCGCGCGCGACGCAGTGGAGGAGCGGATCGCCGGGCTCACCGTCGGCGGCGACGACTACGTCACCAAGCCGTTCAGCCTGGAGGAGGTGATCGCCCGGCTGCGCGCGCTGCTGCGCCGCTCCGGCTTCGCGGTCGCCACCCGGGAGGACGCCGTGCTCACCGTCGGCGACCTCAGCCTGGACGAGGACAGCCACGAGGTCCGCCGGGGCGACGACCTGATCACCCTCACCGCGACCGAGTTCGAACTGCTCCGCTACCTGATGCGCAACCCGCGCCGGGTGCTGAGCAAGGCGCAGATCCTCGACCGGGTCTGGAACTACGACTTCGGCGGCCAGGCCAACGTCGTCGAGCTCTACATCTCGTACCTGCGGAAGAAGATCGACGCGGGCCGCGGGCCGATGATCCACACGCTGCGCGGCGCGGGGTATGTCCTCAAGCCCGCGGAGTGACCGACCCGGGCGGCTGCGGCGCCGGCTGGCCGGCTGGTCGCTGCGCCGCCGGCTGGTGGTCTCCGTGGTGGCGCTGCTCGCCCTGGTCAGCATCGGCATCGGCGGCCTCACCACGGTCGCCCTGCGACACTTCCTGATCGGCCAGGTGGACAACCAGCTCACCATGGGCGACCGGCGCGCCGACAACCTGCCGCCCTGGTTCCGGCAGCCCGGCGATCGGCGGCCGGGTCCCGGCACCCAGCCGGCCGCTCTGGAGCCGCCGCGCGGCTTCCCGCCCGGCTCGATCGCGATGCGGGTCGCCGACGGGGTCACGACGGCGACGGCCCGAGCCGAATCCGGGGGAGTCGACGCGGTTCCGGCCACCGACATCACCTCACTTGCCGCGCTGCCGACCGACGGGCAGCCACGTACCGTTGAGCTCGACGACCGCGGTGACTACCGCGCGGTGGCCCATCGGACGGCCGACGGCGACGTACTCGGCGTCGCCATCCCCCTCTCCGGCGTCGAGGAGACGGTCATGTGGATGATCGTCGCCCAGGCCGGCGTGGTCACCGCCGGGCTGCTGATCGCCGGCAGCCTCGGCGCGCTCATCGTCCGGGCCACCCTGCGCCCGCTGAACCGGGTCGCCGCCACCGCCAGCCGGGTCACCGAGCTGCCGCTGGACCGGGGCGAGGTGGCGCTGTCGGTGCGGGTGCCGGAGGCCGACACCGACCCGCGTACCGAGGTGGGCCAGGTCGGCGGCGCGCTCAACCGGATGCTCGGGCACGTCGCCGCCGCGCTCGCCGCGCGGCAGGCCAGCGAGACGCGGGTACGCCAGTTCGTCGCCGACGCCAGCCACGAGCTGCGGACCCCCCTCGCGGCCATCCGCGGGTACGCCGAGGTGGCCCGGCGCGGCCGGGACCGGGTGCCGCCGGACGTGGCCCACGCGCTGCGCCGGGTGGAGTCGGAGAGCACCCGGATGACCAGCCTCGTCGACGACCTCCTGCTGCTGGCCCGGCTCGACTCCGGCCGGCCCCTGGCGGCCGAACCGGTCGACCTGACCGCGCTGGTCGTCGACGCGGTCAGCGACGCGCACGTGGCCGGCCCGGAGCACCGCTGGCAGCTCGACCTGCCCGACGAGCCGATGGCCGTGACCGGGGACGGGGCCCGGCTGCACCAGGTGGTGGCGAACCTGCTCGCCAACGCGCGGGTGCACACCCCACCCGGCACGACCGTGACCACCCGGCTGGCCCCGGTCCCCGGCGGGGTCGAACTCAGTGTCGCCGACGACGGGCCGGGCATCCCGGCCGACCTGCAGGAAGACGTTTTCGAGCGGTTCGCCCGCGGGGACAGCTCCCGGTCGCGGGCGCACGGCAGCACCGGGCTCGGCCTGGCCATCGTGGCTGCCGTGGTGGAGGCCCACCACGGCCGGGTCGACGTGGCCAGCCGCCCCGGCCGCACGGTCTTCACGGTGTGGCTGCCGGCTTCCACAGCCGACGCATAGGTCGTTCACGGGGCCGGGTCAGCGGGCCGCCCGAGGCTTGCCGGCATGGACAGAACAGAGAGCCTGTTGACCGCGCCCACGACCGGGCAGCCCACACCGGCCGCCACCTCGGCCTCCATGCCGGCCGCCGCTCCGGCGCCGAAGCCCACCGCGGCCGAACCCGAACCCGTCCGCGCCGACGGCGACCGTCCGCCGCCCGAGCCCGCCCGGGCCGACCCTCGTTGGGCGCGGCCGGCCCTGCTGGCCCTCCTGCTCGCCACCGGACTGCTCTACCTGTGGAGCCTCGGCTCCTCCGGCTGGGCCAACTCGTTCTACTCGGCCGCCGTGCAGGCCGGCTCGGAGAGCTGGAAGGCGTTCTTCTACGGCTCGTCCGACGCGGCCAACTCGATCACCGTCGACAAGACCCCGGCCTCGCTCTGGCTGATGGCCCTCTCCGTGCGGATCTTCGGGCTGAGCAGCTGGTCGATCCTGGTACCCCAGGCGCTGCTCGGCGTCGCCTCGGTCGGCGTGCTGTACGCCGCCGTCCGGCGCTGGTACGGACCCGTGGCCGGACTGATCGCCGGCGCGGTGCTCGCCGCCACCCCGGTGGCGACCCTGATGTCCCGGTTCAACAACCCCGACGCCCTGCTGGCGTTCCTGCTGGTCGCCGCCGCGTACGCCACGGTGCGCGCGGTGGAGACGGCGAGCACCCGCTGGATCACCCTGGTCGGCGCGCTGGTCGGGCTCGGCTTTCTCACCAAGATGCTCCAGGCGTTCGTGGTGATCCCGGTCTTCGCCGGGGTGTACCTGCTGGCCGCCCCGACCGGGCTGGGGCGCCGGGTGTGGCAGCTGCTGCTGTCCGGGCTGGCCGTCGTGGTCGCCGCCGGCTGGTGGGTGGCGGTCGTCGAGCTGGTCCCGGCGAGCGCCCGCCCCTACATCGGCGGGTCGCAGCGGAACAGCATCCTGGAGCTGACCCTCGGCTACAACGGCCTCGGCCGGATCACCGGCGACGAGGAGGGCAGCGTCGGCGGCGGCGCGACGGGCGGCGGCGGTGGTCCGTTCTCCGGGCAGACCGGCTGGCTGCGGATGTTCGACACCGAGGTCGGCGGCCAGATCTCCTGGCTGCTGCCGGCGGCGCTGATCCTGCTGGTGGCCGGCCTGGTGCTGGCGGGCCGGGCGGCGCGGACCGACCGGCGACGGGCCGGGTTGGTGCTCTGGGGCGGCTGGCTGCTGGTGACCGGGCTGATCTTCAGCTTCATGTCCGGGATCTTCCACGCCTACTACACCGTGGCCCTCGCCCCGGCCGTCGGCGCCCTGGTCGGCATCGGGACCGTCCTGCTGTGGCGGGAGCGCATCGCCCCGGCCGCCGCCGTCGCCGCCCCGGCCGGCGGGTACGCCCCGGCCGTCTCGACCGGCCCGGTCCCGCCGCTCGCCGGCACCCTGGTCGCCCCGTCGCCCGGCGGGCCGGCCGCGTCCGTGGCGCCGCCGGCCGCGTCCGGCGAAGTCCCGGCCGAGGCGTCGACCGACTCCGGTGCGGACCCGATCGACGAGGGCACCGCCGGCCGGACCGGCGTGCGGTGGCGCGCCCTGGCCGCCACCGTCACCCTCGCCGTCACCCTCGCGGTCACCGCGTGGTGGTCGTGGCGGCTGCTCGGCCGCAGCGTCGACTGGCACCCGTGGCTGCGCACCGCCGTGCTGGTCGTCGGGCTGGCCGCGGCCGTGCTGATCGTCCTGGCCGACCGGCTGCCCCGCCGGGCCGTTCCGGTGGTGCTCGCGCTCGGCGCGGCCGCCGCGCTGGCCGGGCCGGTGGCGTACTCCCTGGAGACCGCGTCGACGCCGCACACCGGCTCGATCCCGACCGCGGGACCGTTCGTGCAGGGCGCCTTCGGCCCCGGCCGCGGTGGGTTCCAGGGCGGCCGGCTGCCGGGCGGCATGGAACTCCCCGGCGGTGGCCAGTTCCCGGGTTTCCCGGGCGGCGGCCAGAACGGCGCCACCGGCCAGGACGGCCAGCTTCCGGCGTTCCCCGGCGGTGGGCAGAACGGGCAGCTCCCGAGCCTCCCCGGCGGCGCGCAGGGGCAGCTCCCCGGCGGCGACGGTCGCGCGCAGCGCGGCGGCGGCATGGGCGGGCTGCTCGACGCCCGCGAGCCGAGCGCCGAGCTGAAGTCCCTGCTGGCGGCCGACGCCGACGCCTACACCTGGGTGGCGGCGACGATCGGTTCGAACAACGCCTCCGGCTACCAGCTCGCCACCCAGCGGCCGGTGATGGCGATCGGCGGCTTCAACGGCAGCGACCCGTCGCCGACGCTCGCCCAGTTCCAGCGGTACGTCGCGGACGGGAAGATCCACTACTTCATCGGCGGCGGTGGGTTCCGGGCCAACGGTGGCAGCTCCGCCTCCCAGGAGATCGCCTCCTGGGTCGCGGAGAGCTTCACCGCGAAGACCGTCGACGGGGTCACCGTCTACGACCTGACCAGCGGAACGGAGGGCTGAGCGATGACCTTTCCGAGCGCCCCCCGGGCGGCGGTGCAGGCCCGGCCGACGACGCCCACCGCGGTGCTGGACGTGGTGGTGCCGGTCTACAACGAGGAGGCCGACCTCGGCCCCTGCGTCCGGCGGCTGCACGCCCACCTGACCGCGCACTTCCCGTACCCGTTCCGGATCACGGTGGCGGACAACGCCAGCGTGGACGGCACCCTCGCGGTGGCCGAGGCGCTCGCCGCGGAGCTGCCCGAGGTCGGGGTGCTGCACCTGGACGCCAAGGGGCGGGGCCGGGCGCTGCGGGCCGCCTGGTCCGCCTCCCCGGCGCCCGTGCTGGCGTACCTGGACGTGGACCTCTCCACCGACCTGGCGGCGCTGCTGCCGCTGGTGGCGCCGCTCATCTCCGGCCACTCCGACCTGGCCATCGGCACCCGGCTGGCGCGGACCAGCCGGGTGGTCCGGGGCGCCAAGCGGGAGGTGATCTCCCGCGGCTACAACCTGCTGCTGCGCGGCACCCTGGCGGTGCGCTTCTCCGACGCGCAGTGCGGGTTCAAGGCGATCCGCGCCGACGTGGCGGCCGGGCTGCTGCCGCTGGTGCAGGACACCGGCTGGTTCTTCGACACCGAGCTGCTGGTCCTCGCCCAGCGGGCCGGCCTGCGCATCCATGAGGTGCCGGTGGACTGGGTGGACGACCCGGACAGCCGGGTGGACATCGCCGCCACCGCCCTGGCCGACCTGCGGGGCATCGGCCGGCTGGCCCGTGCCCTGGTCACCGGGGCGCTGCCGTTGGCGGAGCTACGCGAGCAGCTCGGTCGGGCGCCGCTGGCCGCGCCGCCGGCGCAGGTGCCGGTCGGGCTGCCCCGGCAGCTCGCCCGGTTCGCCGCGGTCGGGGTGGCCAGCACGCTGGCGTACCTGGTGCTCTTCGTGGCGACCCGGGGTGCGTTGGGGGCGCAGGCGGCGAACCTGCTGGCCCTGCTGGTGACCGCGGTGGCCAACACCGCCGCCAACCGCCGGCTCACCTTCGGCATCACCGGCCGCCGGCACGCCGCCCGGCACCACCTGCAGGGGCTGGCCGCCTTCGCTCTGGGGCTCGCCCTGACCAGCGGCTCCCTCGCCGCCCTGCACGGCGTGACCGCCGAGCCGCCCCGCCCGGTGGAGCTGGCGGTCCTGGTCGCGGCCAACCTGGCCGCCACCGCGCTGCGGTTCCTCCTGCTCCGGCTCGGCATGCACCACCGTCGCCCCTGACCGCCCGGGCCAGGCTGCCCAGCGCGATCCTGCCGGGCGGCACCGGCACCGACGGTCAGCAGGCGAGAGCGGTCGAGAGGACCTCGACGAGGCGCCGCGCGTGGCGCCCGTCGGGGTCCTCGTCGGCGTTGAGGTCGGCCACGCTCATCCCGAGCAGTCGCTCGGACCGAACGAGCGGTCCGACCAGCGCGAGCAGGTCGTCCCAGTCGAGGCCGCCGGGCTCGGGGTAGGTCACCGCGGGCAGCGCACGCGGGTCGAGCACGTCGAGGTCGAGGTGGAGCCAGGCCGGCGCGACGCCGTCCCCGGCCAGCTCCCGGCCGACCTCCGCGGCGCCGCGTCGCCGCAGCGCGGGCGCCGGGAGCTGGAGCACCCGGGGGTCGACCCGGTCGGCCTCCCGGCGGCTCGCATCGTCGTCGGGCGGGCGGTGGCCGACCAGCCGGACCTGCGCGGGGTCGACCAGCGCCCGGCCGAACAGGTCGGGGCCGTGACCGGTGAGGATGGACAGCTCCATGTCCGCCCCCTCGCCGGTCTCCGACGTCCGGCCGTCGAAGAAGTCGGCGTGACCGTCCAGGAACCACAGGCCCGTACCGGCGGGCAGGCCGAGGAAGACGCCCAGCAGGATCGTGCAGTCCCCGCCGAGCACCAGCGGACGCTCTCCGGCGGCCCGCACCTCCGCCACCCCCGCGGCGATCGCTCTGCTCGCCCGGCGCACCTGCGCGGCGCCGATCAGGCCGGTGGCCGGGTCCCGCCGCGGATCGTCGATCCGCGCGTCGACCGCTCCGCCGTCCCGCCCGTCGAGCCGCGCCAGCAGGCCGGCCGCCCGCAGCGCGCCCGGCGCGCGTTCCTCGCCCCGACTCCGGCCCGAGGAGTCCAGCGCCGCGTCCAGCACCGTCCATCGCACTGCCGCAGGCTAGCCCGGGCGTGGCAGGCTGGGCGGCATGTACGGGGAGTTCCCCGCCGCCCTGCCCGGCGCGGTGCGCTGGACCAGCGTCAGCGACGGCGCGCCCGCCCGGGTGTTGCCGGACGGCTGCCTGGACCTGCTCTGGTCCAGCCGGTCCGGGCTCCTCGTCGCCGGCCCGGACCGCACCGCGTACCTCACCGACCCCACGCCGGGGGAGCGGTGGCTCGGGCTGCGGCTGCCACCGGGCATCGGTCCCGCCGTCTTCGGCGTCCCCGCCGACGAGCTGCGCGACCGCCGGGTGCCGCTGGACGCGGTCTGGGGCCGAGCGGCGACCGACGTCGCCGAGCGGCTGGGCGAGCGGCCGACCGCGGTCGGGCTGGAGGCCGTCGTCGCCGCCCGGCTGGCCGCCGCCGGGGGGCCGGACCCGCTCGGCGTACGGGTCGCCGCGCTGCTCGCCGCCGGGACCAGCGTCACCGCGACCGCCGCCGAGGTCGGTCTCGGCCCGCGCCTCCTGCACCGACGCAGCCTGAGCCTCTTCGGGTACGGCCCGAAGACCCTCGCCCGCATCCTGCGCATGCAGCGGGCGTTGGCCCTGGCCCGCACCGGCACGCCCCTCGCGGAGGTGGCTGCCCGCTCCGGCTACGCCGACCAGGCCCACCTCACCCGTGACGTCCGGGAGCTGGCCGGCGTTGCACCGACCCTGCTGTTGAAGGTTTGATCCGTCGACCCCGGCCAGCGATCACGGCTTCAGGGGCGCGAACAGGTCCACGCCGTTGCCGTCCGGGTCGTGGAGGACCGCGTACCGCTGGCCCCAGAAGGCGTCCCAGGGCGCCAGGTGGCCGTGGTGTCCCGCCCCGGTCAGCTCGGCGTACCAGCGGTCGACCTCGGCCGGGTCGGCGCAGCGGAACGCCAGGTTCATCCGGGGGCTTCCGGTGGGCGCCGTCCAGTGCGGGTCGAAGCCGCGGATCATGTCGACCGTGTCCCACGCCAGCCGGACGCCGTTGTCCAGCGTGACCTCCACGTGCGACTCGCGCTCCGCGCCGGGCGGGATCGCCAGCCCCAGCCGGCGGTAGAAGTCCAGGGTGCGGGCCATGTCGGTGACCGTCATGCCGATCAGGTCGAAGCGAGGTGTCATGCCGGCCACGGTAGGGGCGGGCGGGGCCGGTCGTCTTGAACGGAACGGACGTGGGCGCAGTGACCGGTGTGGCCTTCACGACCGGCCCGCGCGGCGTACGGTGTCAAGGAGACAAGTCCGGCTTAAAGGGCCAAATGCCTCATCGTGGCCGGCCTCCATGACGGCGAGGGAAGGGAGCGGCCGGTGATGCATCTGGCCTACCTGGACGCGGGGTCCGGCAGCCTGATCGTGCAGGCGGTGGTCGGCGGCGTGGCCGGAGCGGCGGTGGCCGCCAAGCTCTACTGGCGCCGGCTGGTCGCCCGGTTCCGTCGCCAGCCCACCGACCAGCGCTGACCGGCCGGCACCGACCATGGCGGTCTCCGACACCGGCATCCGGGTCGAACCCGGCTCCTTCCGCGATCCGGGCAACCGGGTCTTCCACCGCGACGGCGAGGTGCTGCGCGGGCTCGACGAAAGGGCCGCCGAGGATTGGCGGGCCCTGGCGGCCAGTGGCTTCTTCCGCACCCTGCTCGCGGACGGGAAGGTCTGCGGCACCGAGGAGGCCACCGCCACGCCGCCCTGGGCCGCGGTGCTCCGGCACGAGCGGATCCCGTTCGTCTCGCACCCGTACGAGTGGTCGTTCGGCATGCTGCGCGACGCCGCCCTGCTGCACCTGGAGATCCTGCGCGCGGCGCTCGGCGCCGGGTTCACCACCAAGGACGGCTCGGCGTACAACCTCCAGTGGTGCGGCGCGTCCCCGGTCTTCATCGACGTGGGCTCCTTCACGCCGCTGCCCCCGGGGGAACCCTGGGCCGGCTACCGCCAGTTCTGTCAGACGCTGCTCTATCCGCTGCTGCTCCAGGCCCACCTCGGCGTCGACTTCCAGCCGTGGCTGCGCGCCCGGGTGGACGGCATCGAGCCGGACCAGCTGCGCCGGCTCTTCGGCGGCGCCCGGCGGCTGCTGCCCGGCGTGCTCACCCACGTGCACCTGCACGGCGCCATGCAGCAGCGCAACGCCCGCGCCACCACCACCGACGTCCGGGCCCAGCTGCGGGCCGCCGGCTACTCCCGGGAGCTGGCCTCGGCGACGGTCCGGGGCATCGAGAAGCTGGTCCGCCGGCTGGATCACCGGGCGGGGCGCAGCCACTGGTCGGACTACCAGCGCACCTGCGGCTACTCGGCACAGGACCGGCAGGCCAAGGAGCGGTTCGTCGCGGAGGCGGTGGCCGGCACGGGCACCCCGGCGCTGGCCCTCGACCTGGGCGCCAACGACGGCCGGTACGCCCGGATCGCCGCCCGGCACGCGGGGTACGTGGTCGCCGTCGAGCAGGACCCGGCGGTGGTCGACGAGCTCTACCGGGCGCTGCGCGCCGAGGGGGAGCGGCGGATCCTGCCGCTGGTGATGGACCTGGCCGACCCGTCGCCCGGCGGCGGGTGGCGCGGCGTCGAGCGGGCCGGCTTCGCCGACCGGACCCGGGCCGACGTGGTGCTCGCCCTGGCCGTGGTGCACCACCTGGCGATCGGGCGGAACGTGCCGCTGGCGGAGGTGGTCGACCAGCTCGCCGGGCTGGGCGCGCCCGGCGCGACGCTGGTGGTGGAGTTCGTCCACCCGGAGGACCCGATGGCCCGCCGGCTGCTGGCCAACAAGCCCGACGGGATCTTCCCCGAGTACCGGCGCGACGCGTTCGAGCGACTGCTCGCGGCGCGCTGCCGGATCACCCGGCGCGCGGAGCTGCCCTCCGGCACCCGGACGCTCTACGAGGCGGTGGTGGGTGGCTGAGGGCACCCTCTCGCCGCCCGACGTCCGGCCGGCCCCGCCCGCCCCACCACGGCCGGGCCGACCCTGGCGGGCGGAGCTGGGCCGGCTGTTCGAGGTGGTCGCGCTGGTCGGCCTGGTGGTCACCCAGCCGCTGCTGGACGTGCTCGGCCGCAGCCCCGACTTCTTCCTGTTCCACCGCGCCTCGCGGAGCGACATCCTGCTCCTGGTGGCGCTGATCGCGATCGCGCCGACCCTGCCGTTCGCGCTGCTCGGCGCGGTCAGCCTGGTCGCCGGGCGGGCCACCCGGGCGGCGGTGCACACGCTGCTCGTCGGGCTGCTGCTGGCCGCCCTCGCCGTCCAGGTCGGGCGGCACGGCACGCCGCTGCGGGGCGTACCGCTGCTGCTGGTCGCCGTCCTGGTCGGCGCGGTCGGGGCGGCCGCGCACCGGCGCTGGCGGGCGCCCGGCCGCGTGCTGCGGGTGGCGGCGCTCGGGCCGCCGGTCTTCGTCGGCCTCTTCCTCTTCGCCTCGCCGGCCTCGGCGGTGGTGCTGCCCCGGGCGCACGCCGGCGCCGCCGGGGTCGCCGGCCCGGGCGCCCACCCGCCGGTGGTCATGATCGTCCTGGACGAGCTGCCGCTGGTCTCGCTGCTCGGCCCGGACGGGAAGATCGACGCCACCCGTTACCCGCACTTCGCCGAGCTGGCGCAGGGTTCCACCTGGTACCGCAACGCCACCGGGGTCAGCGGCTGGACCCCGTACGCGCTGCCGGCCATGCTCACCGGCCGCTATCCGGCCGAGCCGTTCGCCCCGCACTACTCGCAGTACCCGGACAACCTCTTCACCGCCCTCGGCGGGCTGTACGACGTCAAGGCCGAGGAGAGCATCACCCGGCTCTGCCCACCCAGCCGCTGCGAGCAGCCGGCCAGTCCGGAGCAGGGGTTCGGCGTGCTGGTCCGGGAGAGCGGCCGGCTGCTGCGCCAGGTGACCGCCCCGGTGGACAGCCGAATCGACCCGGAGGACTCCTACCGCGAGCTGACCCGCGCCGAGGCCGGCCTGGACGCCGCCGAGCCGGTGCCGGCCGACCCGAAGTTCCGCTGGGACACCCTCGACGACAACCAGCCGGTCCGGTTCACCAGCTTCCTGGCCGGGCTGCGTCCGTCGTCCCGCCCCACCCTGCACTTCCTGCACCTGCTGATGCCGCACTCGCCGTGGGCGTACCTGCCCTCCGGGGCGCACTACGCCGCGCCCGAGGACCTGCCCAACGACGGCGTCGGCTGGGTGGACCTGGCCCGCCAGCGGCACCTCGCCCAGCTCGGCTACACCGACCGGCTGATCGGCGAGACGCTGCGTACGCTGCGCGCCACCGGCCTCTACGACAAGGCCCTCGTCCTGGTCACCGCCGACCACGGGGTGAGCTTCCGCAGGGACTGGCAGGGCCGGGGGATGGACGCGATCAACCACGCCGCCGACCAGGTGGCCTGGGTGCCGATGTTCGTCAAGGAGCCCGGCCAGCGCGCCGGCCGGGTGGACGACCGCAACTGGGAGCACGTCGACCTGCTGCCCACCATCGCCGATTACACCCACCTGCGGATCCCGTGGCGGATGGACGGCCGGTCCGCCCGGCAGGCCCCCCGCGCGGGCGCGGAGAAGCGTTTCTACGACCGCCCCGGCCAGCCGGTTCCGATCACCGGCGGGGTGCCGTCGCCGCCGGCCACGCCGGCCCCGAGCCCGCTGGTCGGCACCCGGGTGGGGGAGCGGCCGGCGGGCGGTAGGGCGAAGGTGGCGAACCTCGCCGCGTTCCGCGCCGTCGACCCGGCCCACGGCGAGCTGCCGGCCCTGGTCTGGGGGACCGTGCCCGCCGCCGTGCCGGACGGGACGATGCTGGCGGTGGCGGTCAACGGCACGGTCGGTGCGGTCGTCCCGGTGGTGCCGCCGGACCGGGGTGGCCGGCGGTTCGCCGCGTTGATGCCCGACGACCGGCTCTTCACCGCCGGCGCCAACCGCCTCGACCTCTACCGGGTGGGCGCCGACGGCGCGCTGCGCCGGCTCGCCCTCTCCTGACGCCGGATCCCCGCCCCCGGCCGCCCCTCCGGGCCGCCGCCCCGGCCCCGCGTGCCCCGTTTCCGCCCGCCGCCCGACGCTGGGCGGGCGCGAGCTTGCACAGGGTTTCCGCGCCGGCAAGTCGGGAATCGGGTGACGCATACCTCACCGCGGAACCACGACGGGCGGTGTCCCCGATACCGCGATTACGGTAAAAGCGAAGGCAATTCAACGAAGATCTTGCCGGCGAAGCGAGGAACACATGACGGAAGTCAAGCTCGACCACCCCGGTGGGCAGCTGTCGATGCCGGTCCAGTCCGCGGTCGAGGGCCCCGCCGGCATCGGGGTGAGCCATCTGCTCAAGGAAACCGGGATGACCACCTACGACCCCGGTTTCGTCAACACCGCGTCCTGCTCGTCCGCGATCACCTACATCGACGGTGACGCGGGCATTCTCCGGTACCGCGGGTACCCGATCGAGCAGCTGGCCGCGAAGTCCTCCTTCCTGGAGGTCTCCTACCTGCTGATCTACGGCGAGTTGCCGACCCAGCAGCAGCTGACCGAGTTCAGCGAGCGGATCCGGCGGCACTCGCTGCTGCACGAGGAGATGCGCCGCTTCTTCGACGGCTTCCCGCGCGACGCCCACCCGATGGCCGTGCTGTCGTCGGCGGTCAGCGCCATCTCCACCTTCTACCAGGACAGCCTGGACCCGTTCGACTCCGATCACGTGGAGATGTCGACGGTCCGGCTGATGGCGAAGGTCCCCACCATCGCCTCGTACGCCTACAAGAAGTCGATCGGCCAGCCGCTGCTGTACCCGGACAACTCGCTTGGCTACGTGGAGAACTTCCTCCGGATGACCTTCGGCGTGCCGGCGGAGCCGTACGAGGTCGACCCGGTGATGGCCCGGGTGCTGGACATGCTCTTCATCCTGCACGCCGACCACGAGCAGAACTGCTCCACCTCGACCGTGCGCCTCGTCGGCTCCAGCAACGCCAACCTCTTCGCCTCGGTCTCGGCCGGCGTGAACGCGCTCTTCGGCCCGCTGCACGGCGGCGCCAACCAGGCCGTGCTGGAGATGCTGCAGAAGATCCACGCCGACGGCGACGACGTCCGCTCCTTCGTGCAGAAGGTGAAGGACAAGCAGACCGGCGTGAAGCTGATGGGCTTCGGCCACCGCGTCTACAAGAACTACGACCCGCGCGCCGCCATCGTCAAGAAGGCCGCGCAGGACGTGCTGGGCCGGATGGCCAAGCCGGACCCGCTGCTGGACCTCGCGATGGAGCTGGAGGAGATCGCTCTCGCCGACGACTTCTTCGTCTCCCGGCGGCTCTACCCGAACGTAGACTTCTACACCGGCCTGATCTACAAGGCCATGGGCTTCCCGACGAAGATGTTCACGGTGCTCTTCGCCCTGGGCCGGCTGCCCGGCTGGATCGCCCAGTGGCGCGAGATGATCAACGACCCGGAGACCAAGATCGGCCGCCCGCGGCAGATCTACACCGGCTACCCCGAGCGCGACTACCCGCCGGCCGCGGAGCGCTGACCCGCCCCACCCGCACCACGAAGGCCGCCGACCCCACCCGGGGCTCGGCGGCCTTCGTCGTCCCGTGACGCCGATCTTGCACTTGGCGCCCGGTCAGGTCCGACATGTCCGGCGGATCGGGGGCCTGAAGTGCAAGATCGGCGCGGACCGGGGGTGCGGGGTGGGTCAGCGGAGGCCGGCGGCGGCCAGGAGGTTGCCCTCGGGGGTTGGGGGGAGGGCCCGGCCGAGGGTCATGTGGTGCTCGGCGCGTTCGGCGGTGAACTGGGGGTCCCGGGCGATGGCGGCGGCGTAGGCGGCGCCGGTGCGGGCCGCGATGGCCGACCAGCCGTACTGCTCGTGGACCATGGTGCGGGCCCGTCGGGCCAGCGCGCGGGCGCGCTCGCGGTCCGACAGCAGGGCGTGCACCGCCTCGGTCAGGCCGTCCGGGTCCTGAGGGGCGAAGGTCATCCCGGTCACGCCGGGCTCGACGATCTCGGCCAGCCCGCCGGTGCGCGCCACCGCCAGCGGCGCGCCGGCCGCGGCGCCCTCCAGGGCCACCATGCCGAACGGCTCGTAGATGCTCGGCACCGCGAAGCAGTCCGAGGCGGCCATCACCGCGGGCAGCTCGGCCCCGCCGAGGAAGCCGGGCATGCTCACCGCGCCGCCCAGGCCGAGCCGGTGCACCTCGGCTTCGAGGGCCGGCCGGTACGGCCCGTCGCCGACGATCACCGCGCGCAGCCCGGGGTGCCGCTCGCGCAGCCGGGGCAGCCCGGCGAGCAGGTGCTGCACGCCCTTCTCGTAGACCAGCCGGCCGGCGAAGGCGACCAGCGGGCCGTCCCCGGCGAAGCGGGCCCGGGCGGCGGCGACCGCTTCGACCGGCGCCCGCCAGCGCTGCGGCTCGACCCCGTTGGGCACCACGTCTACCCGCGCGGCGGGCACGCCGAAGAGCGCGGTCACCTCGTCGCGCATGTAGCCGGAGCAGACGATCACCCGGCCGGACTCAGCGGCCAGCCACTGCTCGACGCCGTGGATGGTGCGGTTCATCTCCTCCGGCAGCCAGCCCTGGTGCCGACCGGCCTCGGTGGCGTGGATGGTGCTGACCAGCGGCACGTCCAGGTGCTCGCGCAGGGTCATGGCGGTGTGCGCGACCAGCCAGTCGTGGGCGTGGATCACGTCGTACGCGCCGGACTCGGCGGCGCGCAGCGCCGCCCGGGTGAGCGTGTGGTTGAACGCCATCGTCCAGGCCAGCAGCGAACCGGTGGCGAGCGGGAAGGTGACCGGGTCCGCGGCGGCGCGGACGATGCGGACGCCGTCGGCGTACTCCTCCAGCGGGGCGCCCTCGGCGTGCCGGGTGACCACGGTGACCTCGTGGCCGGCGGCGGCCAGGGCCACCGACAGCGCGTGCACGTGCCGGCCGAGCCCGCCCACCAGCACCGGCGGGTACTCCCAGGAGAGCATCAGGATGCGGCGGGTCCGCGGGGGCACGCCGGAGTCGGGGCTCTGCTGCGGGAGCTGGGGCCGGGAGGTCAGGGTGGGCCGGTGGGACCGGTCCGTGGCGGTGGCGGACTGCTCGCCGACCCGCAGGGTGGTCACATCAATCTCCGTCCATGCACGAAGGATCGCGCCGGCAACGGTGGCGGCGGAAAGAGGGTGGAGGGGGCCGAGAGGCCGAGCGGACCCGCCCGCGCGGGCGCGTCCGCATCAAGGAAAGGGCATCACGCGGTCCCGCGCATCTCGAATAAGCATATCGTGACGGAGGACACCCAAAGCTCCGCCGCAGCTCAGGTGGGTGGATATCGGGTGTGGTCCGAACAGGTGGATTGGCCGCTCCGGCGACGGGGCATTAGCGGCGTGCGCACCGGCGGTCCGCCCGTCCGGTGCGTTCATGATCATGTGCCGAAGGAGCGACATGCAGGTCTGGCCGGGCGAGCGCTATCCCCTGGGCGCCACGTACGACGGGATGGGGACGAACTTCGCGATCTTCTCCGAGGTGGCCGGGAGGATCGAGCTCTGCCTCTTCGACGAGTGGGACACCGGCGCCGAGCGCCGGGTCGAGCTGCGCGAGGTCGACGCCTACGTCTGGCACGCCTACATCCCGGGGATCGAGCCCGGTCAGCGCTACGGCTACCGCGTCCACGGCCCGTACGACCCGGCGAACGGGGTGCGCTGCAACCCGCACAAGCTGCTGCTCGACCCGTACGCCAAGGCGGTCGACGGGGAGGTCACCTGGGGCCCGGCCGTCTACGACTACGTGCTCGGCGAACCGGAGCGGATGTCGGAGGACGACTCGGCGCCGTTCATGCCGAAGTCGGTGGTGGTCAACCCGTACTTCGACTGGGGCAACGACAAGCCGCCGCGCACCCCGTACCACCACTCGGTGATCTACGAGGCGCACGTGCGCGGGCTGACCATGCGGCACCCGGACATCCCGGAGGAGCTGCGCGGCACGTATGCGGCGATCGCCTCACCCGTCATGATCGACTACTTCAAGCGGCTCGGGGTGACCGCGGTCGAGCTGATGCCGGTGCACGAGTTCGTGCACGACCACCGCCTGACCGACCTGGGGCTGCGCAACTACTGGGGCTACAACACCATCGGCTTCTTCGCCCCGCACCACGGCTACTCCGCGCTGGGTCGCCTCGGCCAGCAGGTCCAGGAGTTCCGCGGCATGGTCAAGGCGCTGCACGCCGCCGGCATCGAGGTGATCCTCGACGTGGTCTACAACCACACCGCGGAGGGCAACCACCTGGGCCCGACGCTGAGCTTCAAGGGCGTCGACACCGCCAGCTACTACCGGCTCTCCGAGGAGGACCGGCGCTACTTCGTCGACTACACCGGCACCGGCAACAGCCTCAACGTGCGCAGCCCGCACTCGCTCCAGCTGATCATGGACTCGCTGCGCTACTGGGTGACCGAGATGCACGTCGACGGCTTCCGCTTCGACCTCGCCGCCACCCTGGCCCGCGAGTTCTACGAGGTCGACCGCCTCTCCACCTTCTTCGAGGTGGTGCAGCAGGATCCGGTGGTCAGCCAGGTCAAGCTGATCGCCGAGCCCTGGGACGTCGGCCCCGGCGGCTACCAGGTCGGCAACTTCCCGCCGCAGTGGACCGAGTGGAACGGCAAGTACCGGGACACGGTCCGGGACTTCTGGCGCGGCGAGCCGGCCATCCTCGCCGAGTTCGCCTCCCGCATCTCCGGCTCCGCCGACCTCTACCAGGACGACGGCCGCCGCCCGTTCCACAGCATCAACTTCGTCACCTGCCACGACGGCTTCACCCTCAACGACCTGGTGTCGTACAACGACAAGCACAACGAGGCCAACGGCGAGGAGAACCGGGACGGCGAGAGCCACAACCGGTCCTGGAACTGCGGCGTCGAGGGGGAGACCGACGACCCGGCGGCGCTGGCCCTGCGGGCCCGGCAGCGGCGCAACTTCCTCGCCACCCTGGTGCTCTCCCAGGGCGTGCCGATGATCGGCCACGGCGACGAGCTGGGCCGCACCCAGCATGGCAACAACAACGCGTACTGCCAGGACAGCGAGCTCGCCTGGGTCGACTGGGAGCGGGCCGACGACGAGCTGCTCGGCTTCGTCCGGCGGCTCACCGACTTCCGCAACCACCACCAGGTGTTCCGCCGGCGCCGGTTCTTCACCGGGCTGCCGGTGGGCGGCCGGGCCGCCGGATCGGGCCTGCCCGACCTGGCCTGGTACACCCCTGACGGCCGGGAGATGACCGGCGAGGACTGGGGCAACGACTTCGGCCGCTCGGTGGCCCTCTTCGTCAATGGCGACGGCATCCCGGAGCGCGGCCAGTACGGCCAGCGCCACCGGGACGACTCGTTCCTGCTGCTGTTCAACGCGCACGACGCGCCGCTGGACTTCACCCTGCCCGGGGAGGAGTTCGGGCAGCGGTGGGAGCTGGTGATCAGCACCGCGGAACCGGATCCGGAGAAGACCACGGTGGTGGAGGCGGGCGGCACGGTCTGCGTGCCCGACCGCTCCCTGCTGGTCCTGGAGAGGACGGCCTGACATGTCCGACACCCCCCGACCCGATGTGACGACGGCAGCGACGACGCGGGTCGGGTCGACCTACCGCGTCCAGATCCGCCCCGGCTTCGACCTCGACGCCACCGCCGGGCTCGCCGACTACCTCGCCGACCTCGGCGTCACCCACCTCTACAGCGCGCCGCTGCTCACCGCCAGCCCCGGCTCGGCGCACGGCTACGACGTGGTCGACCACCGGGCGGTCAACCCGGAGCTGGGCGGCGAGGCCGGACGGCAGCGGCTGGTCCGCGCGCTGCGCGCCGCCGGGCTGGGCCTGGTCGTGGACATCGTGCCGAACCACGTCGGGGTCGCCCAACCGGCGGCCAACCCGGCCTGGTGGGACGTGCTGCGCCGGGGCCGGGACTCGGCGTACGCCGATTGGTTCGACATCGACTGGGACCGCGGCCGGCTGCTGCTGCCGGTGCTCGCCGACAGCCCCGACGCCCTCGACGACCTCAAGGTCGTGGAGGGGGAGCTGCGCTACCACGAGCACCGCTTCCCGATCGCCGACGGCACCGGCGCGGGCACCGCGCGCGAGGTGCACGATCGGCAGCACTACGAGCTGATCTCCTGGCGGCGCGGCGACGCCGAGCTGACGTACCGCCGCTTCTTCGCCGTCTCCGACCTGGCCGGCCTGCGGGTGGAGGACCCGGCGGTCTTCGCCGCGACCCACGCGGAGCTCCTGCGCTGGGCCGACGCCGGCGAGCTGGACGGCATCCGGGTCGACCACCCGGACGGGCTGCGCGACCCCGCCGGCTACCTGGCCCGGCTGCGCGCGGCCGCGCCGGCCGCGTGGCTGCTGGTGGAGAAGATCCTCGAGTACGGCGAGGAGCTGCCGGCCTGGCCGGTGGACGGCACCACCGGCTACGACGCCCTGGCGGCAGTCAGCGGGCTCTTCGTCGACCCGGACGCCGAGGGCGACTTCACCGCCCTCGACACCCGGCTCACCGGGCACGCCACCTCGTGGGAGAACCTGACCCACGACACCAAGCTGGCCGCCGCCAGCCGGCTGCTCGCCGCCGAGCTGACCCGGCTCGCCGCGCTCGTCCCGGAGCTCGACCGGGAGGAGGCCCGGGCGGCGCTGGCCGAGCTGGCCGCCTGCTTCCCGGTCTACCGCGGCTACCCGCCGGAGGGCGCCCGGCACCTGGCCGCCGCCCGGTCCGAGGCGGGCCGGCGGCGGCCCGACCTGACCGCCGCCCTGGACGCGGTCACCGCCCGGCTGCGTGACCCCGGGCACGAGCTGGCCGCCCGCTTCCCGCAGCTCACCGGCGCGGTGATGGCCAAGGGCGTGGAGGACACCGCCTACTACCGGTGGAGCCGGTTCGTCGCGCTCAACGAGGTCGGCGGCAGCCCCGCCCACTTCGGCGTGCCGCCGGCGGAGTTCCACCGGTTCGCCGCCGCCCGGCAGGTGCGCTGGCCGGCCAGCATGACCACCCTCTCCACCCACGACACCAAGCGCGGCGAGGACGTGCGGGCCCGGCTCGCCGTCCTGTCCGAGCTGCCCGGGCGCTGGGCCGGGCGGGTGTCGGACTGGATGTCCCGCGCGCCGCTGGCCGACCCCGCCTTCGCCCACCTGCTCTGGCAGACCGCCGTCGGGGCCTGGCCGATCGAGCGGGGCCGGCTGCACGCGTACGTGGAGAAGGCCGCCCGGGAGGCGTCGGTCTCCACCGGCTGGGCCGACCCCGACCCGGCCTTCGAGCGGGAGCTGCACGCCCTGGTCGACCGGATGTACGACGACCCGGAACTGCACGCCGAGATCACCGCGTTCGCCGCCGAGATCACCCCGGCCGGGTGGTCCAACTCGCTCGGCCAGAAGCTGGTCCAGCTCGCCATGCCGGGCGTGCCGGACACCTACCAGGGCACCGAACTCTGGGAGAACTCGCTGGTCGACCCGGACAACCGCCGGCCCGTCGACTTCGCCGTACGACGGGACCTGCTGGCCCGGCTCGACGGCGGCTGGCGGCCCGACGTGGCCGCCGACGGCGCGGCGAAGCTGCTGGCGGTCTCCCGGACGCTGCGGCTGCGCCGGGACCGCCCCGAGCTCTTCGCCGGCTACCGCCCGGTGCCGGCGCACGGCCCGGCCGGGGCGCACGCGCTCGCCTTCGACCGGGGCGGCGCGATCGCGGTGGCGACCCGGCTGCCGCTGCGCCTGCACCGGGCCGGCGGCTGGCGGGACACCACCCTGTCACTTCCCGTTCATTCGGTGACTGACATGTTCACCGGTCGGGTCTACAGTGGCTCTGAGCTGCTGATGCATGATCTGCTGAGCACGTATCCCGTCGCCCTGCTGGCTCCCACCGATTCCGTGGAGGCTGCCGCATGACCGAGTTCACGGTGTGGGCGCCCGAGGCCGCCCGGGTCCGGCTGCGCCTGCCCGGCGCTGCCGACCACGAGATGCGCGCCGGCCCGGACGGCTGGTGGCGGGTCGAGGTGCCGGGCACCGGGCCGGGCACCGACTACGCGTTCCTGCTCGACGACGACGAACGGCCCCTGCCCGACCCGCGCTCGGCCTGGCAGCCGGCCGGGGTGCACGGCCCGAGCCGGCTCTACGACCACGCCGCCTACCGCTGGACCGACCAGGGCTGGACCGGCCGGCAACTGCCCGGCAGCGTCCTCTACGAGCTGCACGTCGGCACCTTCACCCCGGAGGGCACCTTCGACGCGGCCATCGGCCGCCTCGACCACTTGGTCGACCTCGGTGTGGACATGATCGAGCTGCTGCCGGTGAACGCCTTCAACGGCGAGCACAACTGGGGCTACGACGGGGTCTGCTGGTACGCCCCGCACCAGCCGTACGGCGGGCCGGACGGGCTGAAGCGACTGGTCGACGCCGCGCACGCCAAGGGGCTGGGGGTGATCCTCGACGTCGTCTACAACCATTTCGGGCCCTCCGGGGCCTACGCGCCGATGTTCGCGCCGTACCTCAGCGAGCAGAGCAACCCGTGGGGCCGGACGGTCAACCTGGACGGCCCGCACTCCGACGGGGTGCGCCGCTACATCATCGACAGCGTGCTGATGTGGCTGCGCGACTACCACGTCGACGGGCTGCGGCTGGACGCCGTGCACGCCATGCCGGACTCCCGGGCCACCCACTTCCTGGAGGAGGTGGCGGTCGAGGTGGAGTCGCTCTCCACCCACCTGGGCCGGCCGCTGTCGCTGATCGCCGAGTCCGACCTCAACGACCCGAAACTGATCAATCCGCGCGAGGCCGGCGGCTACGGCCTGCACGCCCAGTGGAACGACGACGCCCACCACGCCCTGCACGGCCTGCTCACCGGCGAACGGCAGGGCTACTACGGCGACTTCGGCTCGCTGGAGTGCCTCGCCGACGTGCTGACCGGCGCGTTCTTCCACGCCGGCACCTGGTCCAGCTTCCGCAACCGCAGCCACGGCCGCCCCGTCGACCGGCAGCGCACCCCGGGGCACCGGTTCGTGGCGTACCTGCAGAACCACGACCAGATCGGCAACCGGGCCACCGGCGACCGGATCTCCGCGACGCTCTCCCCGGCGCTGCTGCGGGTCGGCGCCACCCTGCTGATGACCGGGCCGTTCACCCCGATGCTGTTCATGGGGGAGGAGTGGGCGGCCAGCACCCCCTGGCAGTTCTTCACCAGCCACCCCGAGCCGGAGCTGGCCACCGCGGTGGCGACCGGGCGGCGACAGGAGTTCGCCGCGCACGGCTGGCCGCCCGGGGACGTGCCCGACCCGCAGGACCCGCAGACCTTCGTCCGCTCCCGGCTGGACTGGGCCGAGCTGGACAAGCCCGAGCACCGGGAGATGTACGACTTCCACCGGCGGCTGATCGCGCTGCGCAGGAGCCGCCCCGACCTGTCCGACCCGCGGCTGCACGCGGTCGACGTCCGGCACGGCGACCAGTTCCTGCTGATGCGCCGGGGCGAGTGCCTGGTGGTGGCGAACCTCGCCGGCAAGCCGCAGCGGATCAACCTGCCCGGGGTGGTGCGCAGCGTGCTGCTGGCCACCGGCACCGGGGTCACCGTGATGCGCGACGGGATCGAGCTGCCCGCCGAGACGGCGGCGATCGTCGCGCTGTGACGCCTCGGCGGCGCCGGCCGATCGTGCGGGTTGGCTCCGGGCCGGGCACCCGGTCGGGCCGGAAAGCGACCGTGAACAGGGCTGAGCCGTCAGGGGATCGGCCACTCGTGGACCGGGCGGTTGCTGTGCATCAGCTCCACGTAGTGCCGGACCACCTCGCGCAGCGCCGCCGGCCGGTCCAGGTGGTCGGCGGACTCGAACCGGTGCAGCGTCTCCACCTGCCAGCTCGCGCCGTTGCGCCCGGTCAGGCAGCGCTGCTCGACGATGCCGAGCAGCCGGTCCCGCTCGGCCGGGTCGAGCCCCCACCGGTCCAGCCCGTGGTACGCCAGCGGCAGCAGCCGGCGCAGCACCAGCTCGGTCACCGGCAGGTAGCCCAGCCCGGGCCAGAACACCTGGGCGTCGATGCCGTGCCGGGCGCAGCTGGTGAAGTTCTCCTCGGCGGCGCTGAACGACATCTGCGACCACAGCGGCCGGTCCGACTCCGCCAGGGCCCGGACCAGCCCGAAGTAGAAGGCGCTGTTGGCGATGGTGTCCAGCACGGTCGGGCCGGCGGGCAGGACCCGGTTCTCCACCCGCAGGTGTGGGCGCCCCTTCAGCACGTCGTAGACCGGCCGGTTCCAGCGGTAGATGGTGCCGTTGTGCAGCCGCATCTCGGCGAGTTTCGGCACGTCCCCGGCCGTCAGGGTCTCGGCCGGGTCCTCCGGGTCGCAGACCGGCAGCAGCGCCGGGAAGTAGCGGACGTTCTCCTCGAACAGGTCGAAGACGGTGGTGATCCAGCGTTCGCCGAACCAGACCCGGGGGCGTACCCCCTGGGCCTTGATCTCCTCGGGGCGGGTGTCGGTGGCCTGCTGGAAGAGCGGCACCCGGGTCTCCCGCCACAGCTCCCGGCCGAAGAGCAGCGGCGAGTTCGCGCCGAGGGCGACCTGGATGCCGGCGATCGCCTGGGCGGCGTTCCAGTAGTCGGCGAACTGGGCGGGGCTGACCTGGAGGTGGACCTGAGTGCTGGTGCAGGCCGCCTCGGGGGTGATGGTGTCCGCGGTGGTGGCCAGCCGCTCCACGCCGCTGATCGAGATCCGCAGGTCCTCACCGCGGGCGGCGAAGATCTGCTCGTTGAGCAGCGCGTAGCGGGGATTCGCCGAGAGCGTCTCGGCGGTCAGGTGTTCGGGGCGCAGGGTGGGCAGGATCCCGATCATCACCATGTGCGCGCCGACCGTGCGGGCCTTCTCCTCGGCGGCGTTCAGGCTGGCCCGGACGTGCTCCTCGAACTGCGCGGTGCCGGTGCCGACCAGCCGGCGCGGCGCCACGTTGATCTCGACGTTGAACTGGCCCAGCTCGGTCTGGAAGGCCGGGTCGGCGATGGCGGCCAGCACGTCGGCGTTGCGCATCGCCGGCTCCGAGTCGTCGTCGACCAGGTTCAGCTCGATCTCCAGGCCGGTCATCGGCCGCTCCACGTCGAAGCGCGACTCGCGCAGCATCTCGGCGAAGACGTCGAGACAGCGGCGTACCTTCTCCCGGTAGCGGGCCCGGTCCTCCCGGCTGAAGGTCCTCGCGCCGACGTCCTCGCCCATGGTCACCACCCTGTCACCGCTGGTTCCCCTAACCTTGCACGCCACGGCCGGGCGGGGAAGACCCGATGGACCTTTACCTACCCAGTCACCGCCCCGTGATCCCCGTCGCGTCCGGCGTCCGGCCGCGCGGTCCGGCCCGGTGCGCTTGGCTAGCATGGCCGGCGACCAGTGGGGAGAGGCGATGCGCGAGAAGACGACCAGGCTGTTCGTGGCGGCGGCGATCGCCGAGGCGTGCTCCTGGCTGGCCCTGCTGGCCGGCATGGCGGTCAAGTACGGCCCGCCCGCCAACGAGACCGGCGTGCACGTCTTCGGGCCGATCCACGGCGCGCTCTTCGTGGTCTACGGCATCCTCGTCCTGGTGGTGGCCCGGCTGCGCCGGTGGCGGCTGCTGACCACCGCCTTGGCGCTGGCCTGCGCGGTGCCGCCGTTCGCCACCCTGTTCTTCGAGCGCTGGGCCCGCCGGCGCGGCCTGCTCGACGACGCGTCGACCCCACAGCCCATCCCCACCCCCGTCGGCTGACCCGCCGGCCGCGCGACGTCCGACCCACGGGCCGGGCCCGCGCCCGCCCCGGCGACCGGCCGGGCCGCTCAGCCGGCCAGGAAGTCGGCGAGCAGCGCGGCGAGCCGCTCCGGCGCCTCCTCGGCCAGGTGGTGCCCGCAGCCCACCGATGCGGCGCGGACGTCGTCGGCCCAGTCCCGCCAGATCGCCGCCGGGTCGCCGTAGAGGTCGACCATGTCGTCCCGCTCGGACCAGACGAACAGCACCGGGCAGCCGATCCGCCGGCCGGCCGTCCGGTCGGCGTCGTCCGCCGCCCGGTCCGGGCCCAGGCCGGCCCGGTAGTCCTCGCACATCGCGTGCACCGTGGCCGGGTCGTGGATGGCGCTGCGGTAGTCGGCGTACGCCTCCTCGCCCATCGCCTCCGGCGAGCCGCCGTACCAGGCGTCCGGATCGGCGTTGATCACCCGCTCGGCCGGCTTGTCGAGCTGGCCGAGGAAGAACCAGTGCCACCAGCGGGCCGCGAACCGGGCGTCGCAGCGGGCCAGCGCCTCGCCGATCGGCACCCCGTCGAGCACCCCGAGCCGGCTCACCCGGGCCGGGTGGTCCAGCGCGGTCCGCATCGCCACGTACGCGCCCCGGTCGTGGCCCACGACCGCCGCCCGGTCGTGGCCGAGCGCGTCGAGCAGCCCCACCACGTCCGCGGCCATCGCCCGCTTGGCGTACGTGGTGTGCGCCGGGTCGCTCGGTGGCTTCGACGAGCCGCCGTAGCCCCGCAGGTCCGGGCAGATCACGGTGTGCCGCTCGGCCAGCAGCGGGGCTACCCGGTGCCAGGTGGCATGGGTGCGCGGATGCCCGTGCAGCAGCACCACCGGCGGCCCCGACCCGCCGTGCCGGACCCGCAGCCGCACCGGGCCGACGTCGATCTCCTCGAGGGTGAATCCGGCGAACATGGCCGCACCGGTGCCCGCGACCGGCCGGGCGGAAACCTCAGCCGAGCGCCGTCCAGGCGGCGATTCCGGCCAGCAGCAGCGCGCCGAGCATCGCCTGGAGCAGCAGCGGCGGACCGAGGTGGGACCAGACCGTCGCGGTACGCGGGGTGAGCAGCTGGCCGGTGGTCAGGTTGACGATCCGCTCGATCCGCGGCGGCAGCTCGGGGTCGCGTTGGGGGCGCAGGGTGAGCTGCACGTGGTCGGCGGGGTGCAGCGCGCTCTGCGGCAGGTGCCCGTGCAGCTCCACCTCCAGCAGCCGGTCCGCGCCGTCGCGCAGCCGCAGCGGGGTCACCAGGAACTCCGGCCCCTTCTTCAACTCCTTGAAGCTGCGCCGCGCGGCCCCGCCACCGCTGCTCAGCAGCGACCGCACCAGCAGCATCAGCAGCCCCATCACGCCCGCCGCGATGAGCACCGCGACCAGCACGGGCTGGCGCACCGGCACCTCGCGGGGGTAGCCCTCCAGCAACCGGACCACCCGCCCGGTGACGATCCGCTCCGTCGGCCGAACCACGCGTCGGATATGGAGGTCGGTATCCATCATCACCACCGAGAGTCCCGTTTCGTTCACTGATGGTATCGGCTCCTCGGGTTGAACGACGTGAATGAACACCGGTCACGCGATGGCCGCCAGGTGACATCCGGGACGGCGCGGGTATGCGTGCGGCCGAGCTGGAAAGGGGTCGAGCATGCAGCTGTCCTTCCTGCGTCCGCTCTACGACCGTCCCGGGCCGTGGTGCTCGGTCTATCTGGACGCCTCCCGGGACACCCACGACTCCCGTCCCGCGCTGGACCTGCGCTGGCGGGCCCTCAAGGGCCGACTGCTGGAGCAGGGCGCCGACCCGGCGAACATCGACGCGGTCGAGCGGGTGGTCCGTGGGCACGACCCGATGGTGGGGGACTACGGTCTGGCCGTCTTCGCCACCGGCGGACGGGTGGTGCTCTCCGAGTACCTCTCCGCGCCGCCGCTGCGGGACCTGGCCAGCTGGTCCATCCTCCCGCACACCATGCCGCTGGTCGCCCAGCGCGGCGAGCAGGTCGCCTGGGTGCGGGTGCTCGCGGACCGCAGCGGCGCGGACGCCATCGCGGTCAGCGCCGGCGGGGTGCCCCGAAAGGCGCACGTCAAGGGTCGGGAGAGCTACCAACTGCGCCGGGTCAATCCCGGCGGCTGGTCCCAGTCCCGCTACCAGCGGGCGGCGATGGAGGCCTGGCACCACAACGCCGGCGACGCCGCCGCGGCCACCGCCGAGCTGGCCGCGAAGGTGGGCGCCGACGTGGTGGTGGTCGCCGGCGACATCCGGGCCACCGGCATGATCGCCGCGCAGCTCCCGGAACGCTGGCAGGACGTGCTGGTCCGCACCGACGCCGGCTCGCGGACCGACGGCGCCGACCCGATGGCCATGGACGACCTCACCGTGCAGACCATCGCCGAGGTCGCCGACCAGCGGATCGCCACCGCGCTGGACCGGTTCGGCGTCCAGGAGGACGTCGGCGCGGGGCTGGAGGCGGTCGTCTCCGCGCTGCAACGCAACCAGGTCGACACGATGCTGATCGTCGACGACGCCTCCGCCAACGGCAAGCTCTGGATCGGCCCGGAGCCGACGGAGATCGCCACCGACCCCGGGCAGCTGATGAACATGTCGGTGGCCGACCCCCAGCGGGTCCGTGCCGACGCCGCCCTGCTCCGGGCGCTGGTCGGCACCGACGCCGAGCTGACCGTGCTGGCGCCGGAGGAGGCGCCCGAGCTCACCGAGGGCGTCGGCGCGGTGCTGCGCTACGTCGACGCCGGCACCCCCGGGCGGGGCAATGGCTGATCGGACGGTCGCAGACCTGGTGGTGGAGCGGCTGCGCGCCTGGCGGGTGCCCCGGGCCTTCGGCTACCCCGGGGAGGCGATCGCCCCCCTGGTGGGCGCGCTGGACCGCGCCGGCGGGGACCCGCAGTTCATTCCGGCCCGGCACGAGGAGACCGCCGCCTTCATGGCGACCGGCCACGCCAAGTTCACCGGCGAGATCGGGGTCTGCCTGGCCACCCAGGGGCCGAGCGCCGTGCACCTGCTCAACGGCCTCTACGACGCCAAGCTGGACAGCAAGCCGGTGGTGGCGATCGTGGGCGAGGACGTCACCGGTCCGCTCGGCGGCGCGCACGAGGAGATCGGGCTGAGCCGGCTCTTCGGCGACGTCTGCAACCAGTTCGTCCGGTACGGGCGGGTGGCCGAGCAGGTGCCCGCCCTGCTCGACCAGGCGTTCCGTACCGCCGCCGCCACCCGCAGCCCGACGTGCGTGGTGCTGCCGCGCGCGTTGCAGGAAGCCGTGGTGCCGGACCTGCTGCCGCAGACCGCGGGGGTGCTGACCGCGACCCCGGGTGAGCCGCTGGCCCGGGTGCTGCCGCACGACGCCGACCTGGACGCCGCCGCGTCGCTGCTCGCCGGCGGCCAGCGGGTGGCGATCCTGGTCGGCCAGGGCGGGCACGGCACCGCCGACCAGATCGTGGCGCTGGCCAACCGGCTCGGCGCCGGGGTGGCCACCTCGCTGCTCGGCAAGCCGGTGCTGGACGAGCGGCTGCCGTTCCACACCGGGGTGCTCGGCGAGGTCGGCACCACGGCCGCCGCCCAGCTGATGGGGGGCTGCGACACCCTGCTGCTGGTCGGCACGAACGACCCGTGGACGGACTACTTCCCGATGCCGGGACAGGTGCGGACCATCCAGATCGACATCGACGGACGGCGGATCGGCACCCGGTACCCGGTGGACGTCCCGCTGGTCGGCGACGCCGCGGACACCCTGGCCGCGCTGCTGGGCCGGGTCACCGACCGGCCCAACCAGCAGTGGCGGGGTGTCGTCGAGAGCTCGGTGGACCGCTGGCGGCAGGCCGCGGCCGACCGGGCCGCCGCCCCGGCCGAGCCGGTCAACCCGCAGCTGGTGCTCCACGAGCTCTCCGCCCGGGTGCCCCGGGACGGCTCGGTCGCGGTCGACGTCGGGTCGGTCCTCTACTGGTACGCCCGGCACCTGGAGCTGCCCCCGGGCGTCCGCGCGCAGCTCTGCGGGACGCTCGGCTCGATGGGCTGCGCCCTGCCGTACGCGGTCGCCGCCAAGCTGGCCCGCCCGGACGAGCCGGTGCTCGCCCTGCTCGGCGACGGCGCGATGCAGCTCAACGGACTGGCCGAGCTGATCACCGTGGCGCACCACTGGCGGGAGTGGCGGGACCCGCGGCTGGTGATCCTGGTGCTGAACAACCGGGACCGCTCGGGGATGGGCGGCGGCCGGCGGCCGACCGGCGAGCTGGGTGACCGGCGACCGGACGTGCCGTACGCCGGTTGGGCCCGGCTGCTCGGCCTGCACGGTGTCCGGGTCGACCGGCCGGAGCTGGTCGGCCCGGCCTGGGACGAGGTGCTCGCGGCGGACCGGCCCAGCGTGCTGGAGGCGGTGGTCGACCCGGCCGTGCCGCTGAACCCGCCGGAGCCGGCGCTGGCCGACCTGCGCGGGGTATTCGCCGACGGCGACGCCGCCCGGCGGGTCCGCGAGCGGATGCTCGAGGCCCAGGTGAGCGTGGAGGCCGAGGACCTCGTTTAGCGGGTCCTGGTCGGGGCACCTTCCGGGCGATCTCCACCGCCCGGGAGGCCGCATGTCCATCGTCCCCGACCGCCGCTACGGTCCCGCCCCGCTGCCGGGGTCGCGCGGGCCGGTCTCCGCCGCGTTGCTGGCGGCGCTGCGGCAGCCGCCGCACGACCTGCCGGCCGGCCTCGGCGTCGACCTCGGCGTCGCGGGCGACCCGATCGCCGACGAGGACCTGCAGCTGACTCTCTTCCTCTGCTACGAGCTGCACTACCGGGGCTGGCGGGACGTCGACGAGGAGTGGGAGTGGCAGCCCTCGCTGCTGGCCCTGCGGGCCCGCGCGGAGCGGCCCTTCGAGGCGGCGCTGCGTCGGCTGGTCGGGCCGCTGCCGGCTGGGCTGTCGGGCGGCGTGCCGCAGGCCCTGGCGGAGCTGGTGGCCGCCGCCGACGGTCCGTCGCTCGCCGCCGCGCTCCAGCGCCGGGCGAGCCTGGCGCAGTTCCGTGAATTTGTCGCCCACCGGTCGGTCTACCACCTGCGGGAGGCCGATCCGCACAGCTGGGGGCTGCCCCGGCTCGGCGGCCGGGCCAAGGCCGCGCTGGTGGAGATCCAGATGGACGAGTACGGCAACGGCCGGCTGGACCGGATGCACGCCGAGCTGTTCCGGCGCACCATGGACCGCCTCGGCCTCGACTCCGGGTACGCCGCCCACCTGGACCGGGTCCCGGCGGTGACCCTGGCGACGAACAACCTGATCTCGCTGTTCGGTCTGCACCGGCGGCTGCGCGGCGCCCTCCTCGGACATCTGGCCGCGCTGGAGATGACCTCCTCGCTGCCTAACCGCCGGTACGGCAACGGACTGCGCCGGCTGGGCCTGGACGAGGTGGCCACCCACTTCTACGACGAGCACGTCGAGGCGGACGCGGTGCACGAGCAGATCGCCGCGCACGACCTGTGCGGCGGCCTGGTCGCCGCCGAGCCGGCCCTCGCCGCCGACGTGCTCTTCGGCGCCGCCGCCGCGCTCGCCCTGGACCGCCGCTTCGCCACCCACCTGCTGCACGCCTGGGCCGCCAGTGCCTCCTCCCTCCGCCCCGCCGCGCCGTCCCCGTCCCTCCCCGCCCCGCCCGGCCCCGCCGCCGACCGCCCCCGCACCGACCTGCCCGCCGTCGCCTGACACCCCGCCCGACCCCGCCCGACTCGCGAATCTTGCGCTTCGGGCCCGCTCCGCGCGGCCTTTGCCCGCTTCGCCCGAGTACCAAGTGCAAGATCGCGGGGGTGGGGTGGGGTGGGGTCAGGGTTCGCGGTGGGTGGGGGCGCGGAAGTTGATCATCTTGTGGGTGCCGTCGCAGAAGGGCTTGCGGGCGGACTTGCCGCAGCGGCAGAGGGCGACCGTGCCGGGGCGCGACTCGATCGTCTGCCCGTCGGGCGTGACGAGGGCGAAGTCGCCGCGGACCAGCAGCGGACCGTCCTGGTAGGGGGTGATGGTCGCCGCCGCGTCGCTCGCCTCGTCCTCGCGCATGGCCGGAGAAGTGCCCTCCCGGGTGTCGCCGAAACCCCGCCCAGCAGGGGTTTCCGCCCCCGGACGCGGAACCCGGCGACACGTCGCGGCTGGGTCCGGTGCGTCGGGACCACCCCTCCGCCGCGCACCCGAGGATTGATCCTTCCCGTGGAGGGATGCCCCGTTTAGACCGCATAGGGACGGGAAGCCGGGCCGGGTGGTGAGCGAACGAGGCAAGGTGGGGCCGGTGCCGAAGGTGCCGGTGGGGCTCACGGCTGAGGGCGCCGGACTGGCCGGCGACCGGGTCGTGGCGGCGGGCAGCACCGCCCGGGTCCTGGTCGCGGCGACCGCCCGGGCACTGAGCGGCACCGACTGCGGCGACCTCGGCCACCCCACCCCGCTGTCCCGCTTCACCGGCGCCCCGGAGCCGGTCCGCCGGGCCGCGGCGAACCGGGCCGCCGGCCGGGTCGCCCTCACCCCCGCCCAGGCCGCCGAGGTCGACGCCGAGCGGGTGGCGCGCTGGATCGTCGACCAGTACCCGCGGCGCCGCTACCCCGGGCTGGTGCTCGGCTCGGCGCACGGCTCCGCCGCGCACCTGGCGGTGGCGCTGGGCGTGCCCTGGCTGCCGGCCGCCTTCGAGCTGACCGCCCACTGGACCCGTGGCGCGGTGGACCGGCCGCGCGCCGCCCTCGACCACGGCGCCGCGTTCGCCGCCCGCCTGCTCGCCGGCAACTCCGACGTGCACGTCCGGCAGATCCACTGCCCCGCCAGCCGGGGCGCCCTCGCCGGCGCCACCGTGGCCCTCGCGGTGCGCTGGCGGCGCCTGCCGGCGGCGTACACGCTGTTCCTGGCCGATCGGCTCGAACCCGGCGCGGCGGTGCTGCTGCTGCGCGACGCCCGGACCTGGCCGGTGCTCGACGAGGGCCGGGGCCACAGCTTCCAGGTCGGCTCCCCGGCCAGCGGCCTCGAACCGGTGGACTTCCACCCGGACGCGCACGCGCTGCGCCAGGTGCTCCGCTCCGCCGGCGGCGACGGGGCGCACTGGGAGCCGCCGGAGGTCTCCGCCCCGCAGGGCCACGCCGAGCACGGCGTGGAGTCCGGTTTCGAACTCAGCGCCCGGGACTGGACCGGTCGGCACGGCCATCCGCTGCACCAGGTGCTCTTCCCGCAGCCGGACGCGCTCAGCGCCGCCACGGCCGACCTGTACCGGCGCTGGCTGCGGCGGTCCGGCAAGACCGGCGACCGGCTGGTGGTGGAGTGCGGGCGGCTGCTCGACCCGTGGCAGGTGGTCCGGGCCGGGATGGTGCCGTACTGGTGCGAGAACGCGACCCGGCGCCGGGTGGAGGGGGTGGAGTGGTGGCTCGCCGGCAGCGAGCCGTTCAGCTCGGTGGACGTGCTGCCCGAGCCGCCGGGCGTCCGGTCGCCGGCGCTGGCCGGCCTGCCGCAGTGGCTGGCGGTGGCCGCGTTCGGGCGGCGGCGGCGGTCGCTGGACCGGGGCTCCGCGCGGGGCTACCCGGTCTCCTCGGTGCCGACCCGGCGTGCCACAGAGGTGTTGCGCAACCAGCCGTACGACCTGCCCGTCCCGCCGCCGCTGCGCGTCGCCGAGGCGGTGGACGTGCTCCGGGACACCGGCGCCCACCAGGGGTTACTGGTCTCCTGACCGGATTTGAGCGGGGGCCGGCGGACCGGTCCACGCCGGCCGGCACCAACCCCGGCGAAACATCCTCGCGAACTCGCGGTCCGTGATTGAGTACCTACGGAGCGGGAACACCGCTCGCTGCGACGGCACGATGACGCCGTGTGGCGGGCTGTCGTCGCTCCTGGCGTGCCAGTCACGTAACCCACTTCCGGCCCGGTGCGTGGCCCGACCACGCGCATGACCGGTTTCCCAATCCGGGCGGGGGACCTTCCTGAGGGAGGCGCGGATGTTCGGACAGACCACCACGACCACACCACCACCCACCGATCGGGGCCTGGAAGACCTCGACGCGGCGGCGCTGGCGTACGCGGCACGGATCGAAGGCCTGCCGCCGGAGCGGCGGCAGGAGGCACGGGACGACCTGGTCCGCTTCGCGCTGCCCTTCGCCGGGCGATTGGCCCGCCGCTACCGGGGTCGCGGGGAACCGCTGGAGGACCTGGAGCAGGTGGCCCGCCTCGGCCTGGTCAACGCCGTCGACCGGTACGACCCCGAACGCGGGTCGTTCACCGCGTACGCGGCCATCACCATCGTCGGTGAGATCAAACGGCACTTCCGGGACCGCACCTGGGGCGTGCACGTGCCCCGCCGGCTGCGCGACCTGATCCTGGAGGTGGGGCAGGCGACGGCGGCGCTGACCAGCGAGCTGTCCCGGGCGCCCACGGTCGCCGAGCTGTCCCAACGGCTGGAGACGCCGGAGGAGGAGATCCTCGCGGCGCTGGAGTCCGCCGCCGGCTACAGCCCGGCCTCGCTCAACGCCCCGGTCGGCGGGGAGAGCTCCGCCGAGTTCGGCGACCTGGTCGGCGAGTCGGACAACGCGTTGGAATCGGTGGACGACCGGGTGACCGTCAGCGGGCTGCTGCACCGGCTGCCCTGGCGGGAGCGGCGGATCCTCGCCATGCGCTTCTACGGCAACCAGACCCAGGCGGAGATCGCGGCCCGGTTCGGCATCTCCCAGATGCACGTCTCCCGGCTGCTCTCCCGGGCGCTGACCTGGCTGCGCCAGGCGATGCTCGCCGACGCCCCACCGCCGTGGCAGAACGGGGCCGCCGAGTCGGAGCCGGCGAAGACGCGGGTCTCGGTGCGGCAGAACGGCGACCGGGTGGTCGTCGAGGTCGGCGGCGACGTCGACCGGGACGGCGCGGACCAGCTGCGCCGGGCGATGCTGGAGGCGGTGACCGGGCAGCCCCGCGAGGTGGTGGTCGACCTGGTCGGCGCGGGCGGCGTCGACGCGGGCGGGATCGCCGCGCTGATGGCCGGCCGGGACGCGGCGGCCCGGACCGGGGTGCCGCTGCGGCTGACCCGGGTGCAGCCCGCGGTACGCCGTTCGCTCGCCGCCGCCGGCCTGCCGGCCGCCGGCGACTGAACCTGGCCGGTACGGACGAGGAAGGGGGCCGGCGCTCGTGGCGCCGGCCCCCTCCGTTTCGTGACCGCTCAGCGCTCGGGGTTGTCCTCATGGCCGTGCGGGTGCCGCCACCGCTCGCTCTCCGGTGGGCGGGGCTCCGCGCCCGGCTCGACCTCCTCCTCGGGCACGTCGTACTCCTCGAAGCTCGGCCGGCGGATCTCCTCCGGCTCCGGCACCACCACCGGCCGCGCTCCGGACTGCGGCGCGGGCTGGTACTCGACGGCCTGGCGGGCGCCGTGCGCCCCCTCGGCGGCCGGCGCCTCGGGGACGTGCGGCTCGAGATGCAGCTCCTCGGCGAAGTGCTGCGGCGGCTTCGTGGTGCGCTGCGGCAGGTCCCGGCCGAGGTTGGCGACGAGCTGGCCGTACTTGAGGTCGAAGGCGGGACGCTCGGAGCGGATCCGGGGCATCCGGTCGAAGTTGCGCAGCGGGGGCGGGCAGGTGGTGGCCCACTCCAGGGAGTTGCCGAAGCCCCACGGGTCGTCGACGGAGACCATCGTGCCGTACCGCCAGGACTTCCAGACGTTGTAGATGAAGAACAGGGTGGACACGCCCAGGATGAACGACCCGATGCTGGAGATCGTGTTCAGGGTGGTGAAGCCGTCGGTGGGCAGATAGTCGGCGTACCGCCGGGGCATGCCCTCGTTGCCCAGCCAGTGCTGCACCAGGAAGGTCCCGTGGAAGCCGACGAACATGGTCCAGAAATGCGCCTTGCCCAGGGGTTCGTCGAGCATCCGTCCGGTCATCTTCGGGAACCAGAAGTAGACCCCGCCGAACGCGGCGAAGACGATCGTGCCGAAGAGCACGTAGTGGAAGTGCGCCACCACGAAGTAGGTGTCGGTGGTGTGGAAGTCCGCCGGCGGGCTGGCCAGCAGCACCCCGGTCAGGCCGCCGAGCAGGAAGGTGGTCAGGAAGCCGATGGCGAAGAGCATCGGCGTCTCGAAGGTGAGCTGCCCCTTCCACATGGTGCCGATCCAGTTGAAGAACTTCACCCCGGTCGGCACGGCGATGAGGTAGCTCAGGACGCTGAAGAACGGCAGCAGCACCTGGCCGGTGCCGAACATGTGGTGCGCCCAGACGCTCATCGACAGCACGGTGATCGCGATGGTGGCGAGCACTATACCGGTGTAGCCGAAGATCGGCTTGCGGGCGAAGACCGGGATGATCTCGGTGATGATGCCGAAGAACGGCAGCGCCAGGATGTACACCTCGGGATGGCCGAAGAACCAGAACAGATGCTGCCAGAGCATCGGCCCGCCGGTGGTCGGGTCGAACACGTGTGAGTGCAGGATCCGGTCCGAGCCGAGCGCGAAGAGCGCGGCGGCCAGCAGCGGGAAGACCAGGATCACCAGGACGCTGGTGAGCAGCAGGTTCCAGGTGAAGACCGGCATCCGGAACATGGTCATCCCGGGGGCGCGCAGGGTGACGATCGTGGTGATCATGTTGACCGCGCCGAGGATCGTGCCGACGCCGGAGAGGGCCAGCCCGACGATCCACATGTTTCCGCCGACGCCCGGGCTGTGCTGGGACAGGCTCAACGGGGTGTACGCGAACCAGCCGAAGTCGGCCGCCCCACCGGGTGTGAAGAAGGACGCCATCACGATCCCGCCGCCGAACAGATAGAGCCAGTAGGCGAGGGCGTTCAGCCGGGGGAACGAGACGTCCGGCGCGCCGATCTGCAAGGGGACGATGTAGTTGCCGAAGGCGAAGACCATCGGGGTGGCGAAGAGCAGCAGCATGATCGTGCCGTGCATGGTGAACGCCTGGTTGTACTGCTCGGGGGAGAGGAACTGCATGCCCGGTTGGGCCAGCTCGGCCCGCAGCAGCAGCGCCAGCACCCCGCCGATCAGGAAGAAGCCGAACCCCGTCACCATGTAGAGCAGGCCGATCAGCTTGGCGTCGGTCGTACCCAGCAGCTTGAGCAGCGAATTGCCTCTGATGGCGGTCCGGACCGGGCCGGGATAGCCGCCGAACCGGGCGGGCGCGAGGATCGCGGGCCCCCGGTCTCGTGCCGGCTCCGTGACTACCCGCTTCGGCATATCTCTCACCCCGTCGTGACGACAGAAAGGACGGGCACGCCTACCCGGCCCTCTGCCCATAAAACCAGGCGAGAGCGGAAAATTCGGTCAGTTCGCCGGTAGCATCGCCCAGACGACCTTGCCGTCACCCGTCGGCGCGCTGCCCCAGCGCTGGGTCAGCTCGCGGACCAGCAGCAGCCCCCGGCCCCCCTCGGCCCGCAGGTCCTGCCCGGTCACGGCCCGGGCCGCGACCCGGCTGCCGTCCGTCACGGCCACCTGGAGGTACGGCCGCCGCAGGGTCACCGTCACCTGCATCGGCGTCCCCGCGTGCCGGACCACGTTCCCCACCAGCTCGGTCAGCACCAGCGAGGCCGGCCCGATCAGCTCGGGGATGTTCCACCGCCCGCAGGCGTCGGTGACCAGCTCCCGGGCCCGTCGGCAGGCGCCGGCGACCGGCTCCAGCCGGGCCCGCAGCCGCGGCGCCGCCGACGCGCCGGCCAGCGCGGTGGCCTCCGCGCAGTCCGGCCGCACCGGCACCACCCGGCACGCGGTCGTCTCGGCGAGCCAGCCCGCCGCGTCCGGCGGCGGGGCGCAGAGCACCACCGGCACCGCGGGCCAGTCGGCGGCCTGGCGGGCGGCGGCGGCGAAGACGGAGAGCGCCAGCCGGTCGACCACGTCGACCTCGGCCAGGTCGACGACCAGGGCGTCCGGCTGGGCGGTGAGGCAGCGGTCCAGCACGGTGTGCACCGTCCGCATGGTCGCCAGGTCGAGCGCGCCCGCCAGCCGTACGAGGGTGACCGGCGACTCGTCGCGGACCTCACAGCTGATCCGGGTCGGCATGAGGCCCTCGATTCCGTCTCGTCGCGAACCTGCGAACTACCCGTCACCCAGTCGGGTCAAACCGGACCAGCCGCCCAGCCGGTCCTGTTCAGCGGCGATTCGCGTCCCGCGTGGTGAGCAGGCCGAGGGCGATCATGCCGACCCCGAGGAAGAGGTGGAGCCAGTTGTCGGCCGCGTTCAACGGGATGAAGTTCGCGCCGCTGGACTGGTCGACCACCAGGCCGTAGAGCCAGAGCACCAGATAGATGGCGCCGCCGCCGATCAGGTACGTCCGGGCGCCGGAGACCGTCCGGGACAGCGCCAGGCCGGCGACGCCGAAGAGCAGGTGCACGATGTTGTGCAGCACCGAGACCTGGAACAGGCCGAACAGCTTCGCGTCCGACTCGTGGCCGGCGAAGTACAGGTCGTCGAAGTTGCTGGTGATCCCCGGTATGAAGCCGAGCACGCCGATGATCAGGAAGATCACGCCGACCGTGGCCGCGGCCCGCCGGACGGGGGCGCGGCCGTCGGCGGGGTTGCGTCGGCCCCGGGAGTGGGCCATCGAGTTGACCACGATGTCTCCTCACCTGGAACGGACGGCGGGGTTCCCGTTCCGGCGGGCGGCAAACGCCGGCCCGGCCACCGTGGGGGCGGCCGGGCCGGTGCGGGCGCTCAGGGCGCTCAGGCGGGCAGCAGGGGGCGGGCGGCCAGCTGGCGGACCCGCTCGTACAGCTCGACGTACCGCTGCGCCATCACCGCCGGGGTGAACCGGGCGACGGCCTCGCGCCGGCACTCGTCCGGGTCCAGCAGACCGGCGGCCAGCACCAGCTCGCCCAGCTCCTCCTCGTCGGTGGTGAGCAGTCCGGTGCGCCCGTGCTCGATCAGCTCGGGCAGGCAGCCACGCGCCGTGGAGACCACCGGCGTACCCAGGGCGAGGGACTCGACCACGGCGGTGCCGCCGGGCTCCTCCCAGCGCAGCGGGAAGAGCGAGGCGCGGGCGCCGGCGAGCAGGTCGTCGCGCTCCTGGCCGGCGACCGTGCCCACCCAGCGGACCAGGTCGCCGTCGACGTGCGGGGCGACGTGGTCGTAGAAGAACCGCACGTCCGGGTTCTGCCGGGCCTCGTCGCCGGCCGCGGCCAGGTCCTCCGGCCGGTGGTACGGCCCGACCGGGCCGGCCAGCACCAGCGGGAAGCCCACCTGCTGGGCCAGCCGGGCGCCCAGGTCCTGGCCCTTGCCCGGGTTGATCCGGCCCAGAATGATCAGGTAGTCGCCCTTGTCCGCCTGGGGGCGGCGGTCCGCGTCGACGGCGAGCGGGGTGGACAGGTACACGTGCCCCACCGAGTGGTCGCGCAGCGCCTGCGGGGCGCGGGCCAGCTGCGAGGCGGAGACGCCGTTGACCCGGACCCGGTCGCCGCCGTCGAGGTTGCCGTAGAGCTCCGGGTGCTTGGCCAGGTCCCAGTGCAGGGTGTGCAGCGCCGGCGGGGCGTCCGGGCCCATCGCGGCCATGGTGGCCAGCCCGACCGCCTCCACGTGGTCGTGCACCAGGTCGATGTCGTCGCGGGTGTGCAGCGCACGCACCACCCCGCTCAGGTGCGCCTGGGCGACCCCGCAGACCTGGTTGTACGGCCGCTGCAGGGCGTGGAACTGGCCGTCCGGGAAGACCGAGATCTTCTCGTCGACCGGCAGGGTGCTGGTCTCCACCGAGGCCAGCACGATCCGGACGCCGAGCCGGCGCAGCTCGGGCACCAGGGTCGCCACCACGTTCTCGATCCCGCCGTAGCCGGGGGGCGGCACGGACAACCAGGGACCGGCGTTCATCAGGACGGTGAGACTCATCGTGTCGGGTTCCTTCCCTCGGCGGCGCCCCCGTCGGCCCTCCGCGTGCCAGCGACCGGCCCCGCGGGCCGGCCGTCACCGCTGCGCGCCGGTCGCCCGGACCGGCCGTCGCCACCGTCGCCCGGGGGCCTCACGCCGCCACCCGCCGCCGCGGCACCCGGTGCCGCAGCTGCGCCAGCGGCGGGCGCTCCTCGATCGAGACGTCGCTGACCACGATCTCGCGGTCCAGGTTGGGCAGCGCGTCCGAGCCGCCCCGCCGGAACTGGGTGAGCAGGGCGGCCGGCGTGGTGTTGGGGCTGGCCCAGCCCCGACGCTGCAGGCGGGACCAGGCGGTCAGCATGATCTGGGCGGACATCCGGCCCAGCGCCGCGGTGTCCTGGTGACGGTGCTTGCGCTCACCCAGGTCCACCTGGGCCAGCGCGTCGAGGCCGACCAGCTCCAGCAGGTCGATCAGCATCGCCGTCTCCACGCCGTAGCCGGAGACGAACGGCACCTGCTCCAGCACCTCCCGGCGGCCCGCGTACTCGCCGGCGAGGGGTTGCACGAAGCCGGCCAGCTCCGGCCAGAAGAGGTTGAGCAGCGGCCGGGCCATCAGCTCGGTCACCCGGCCACCGCCGTCGGCCTCGACGCTGGTCGCGCCGACCAGCGGCCGGTGGTAGAAGCCCTTGACGAAGTCGACCGACGGGTCGGTCAGCAGCGGGCCGATCAGTCCGGTGACGAAGTGCGGCCGGAACTCGCGCAGGTCGGCGTCGACGAAGGCGACCACGTCACCCTCGGCGGCGGCCAGGCCGGCCCAGAGCGCGTCGCCCTTGCCGCTCAGCTGGGGCAGCCCCCGGGTCATCGCGTCCTGGCTGACCACCTCGGCCCCGGCGGCGCGGGCCACCTGGGCGGTCCGGTCGGTCGACCGGGAGTCGACCACGATCAGCTCGTCGACGAGGGGGAGCCGGTCCATCAGGTGCTCGCGGATCGTCGACACGATCGCGCCGACGGTGACCTCCTCGTTACGGGCGGGCAGCACCACGCTGACCCGGCGGTCACCCTTGGCGCGCAGCAGACGCCGTGCCGGCCAGTCGTTGGCCGACGTGGTCCGATAGGTGGCCCAGGCCTCCACCACCGGTGAGACGATCGATTCTGTATCCCGCACAGGCACACCCCCAGGTCGTGGCGGAAACGCGGGAAGAGGTTTTCCCAGTACCGACCCCGCGCTAACCGGATCATGCCTACCAGCTTGATCACGGACCGGGCACCGGCCGGTTCCCGGCGGATGAACGTCTGATTGCGCCGCCCGTCGGGTTTGGTGGGGTGCCGGCAGGGGGAGAGCTGTCCGGGTAGTCGTGGAACCGTGGCGAGAGGGTCTGTGGAATGCGCGCGTGCCGGGTGGGACTGGTAGGGGCCGGCGGGGTGGCGCAACGCCACGCCCGGGTGTTGACCGGCTTCGAGGACGTGGAGCTGCTCGGGGTGACCGACGTGGCCCGGGACGCGGCGGAGGCGCTGGCCGGGACGCACGGCGCCCGTGCCTTCGCCGATGTGGACGAGCTGCTCGCCGCCGGCCCGGACGCCGTGTACGTCTGCGTGCCGCCGTTCGCGCACGGGCCGGTCGAGGAGGCGGTGATCGCCGCCGGCGTGCCGATGTTCGTGGAGAAGCCGGTCGCGGTGGACCTGGAGACCGCGGAGCGGGTCGCCGCCCTGGTGGAGCGGCGGCAGCTGCTGACCGCGGTCGGCCATCACTGGCGTTACCTGCACGTGGTCGAGCAGGCCAGGGAGCTGCTCGCCGACCGTCCGGTGCGGATGGTCAACGGCGCCTGGCTGGACAAGGTGCCGCCGGTGGCCTGGTGGGCCCGGCGGGACCGCTCCGGCGGCCCGGTGGTCGAGCAGGCCGCGCACGTGCTCGACCTGATCCGCGCGCTGGTCGGCGAGGCCACCGAGGTGACCGCGTACGGCGACGGCACCCCGCCGCCGGTCGACGGCGCCGACATCGACTCGGTCACCGCGGCGACGCTGCGCTTCGAGAGCGGCGCGGTCGGCACGCTCGCCGCGGCATGCGTGATGACCTGGAAGCACCGGGCCGGCCTGGAGATCCTCGCCGACGGGCTGGCGCTGTCGCTGGCCGAGGACGGCCTGACCATCTGCGACGCGGACGGCGAGCGGCACCTGCCCGCCGACCCGGAGGGCGCCCGGACGGCCGTCGACCGGGCCTTCGTCGACGCCGTACGGGGGATCGGCGACGACGTCCGTGTCCCGTACGCGGAGGCCCTGCGCACCCATCGGCTGGCCCTCGCGGTGGCCGAGTCCGCGCGGACCGGGCGCAGCGTCTCGTTGCCCACCGGGCCGGCCGCGCGGCCGCGGACGGCCGTGGTGGACGCCGCGCCGGCGGGGGTGACCGTCGATGCGTGACAAGGTCGTGGTGGTCAGCGGCCCCGGGCGGGTGGAGCTGGTCGAGCAGGACGCCGCCGAGCTGCGGGACGGCACGTTCCGGGTGGAGACGCTCTACAGCGGCGTCTCCGCCGGCACCGAACTGAGCTACGTCAAGGGCACCAACCCCTACCTCAACGTCACCTGGAACGCCGACCTTGGCCTGTTCCAGCCGGGGGAGGCGACCGCCCCGTACCCGGTGGACCGGCTCGGCTACATGCAGGTCGGCCGGGTGGTGGAGAGCCGTACCCCGGCGATCCGGGTCGGGACCGTCGGCGCGATGACCTACGGGCACCGCACCGGGTACGTCGCCGACCCGGTCGCCGAACGCTTCGTGCCGCTGCCGGAGGACCTCGACCCGGTGCTCGGCGTCTACGTCGCGCACATGGGTCCGATCTGCGCCAACGGCCTGCTGCACGCCGCGGCCGACCTGTGCGGCACCGACGTCCGCTCGCTCGGCGACGGCGTGCGCGGCCGCCGGGTCGCGGTCGTCGGCAGCGGCGTCGTCGCGCTGCTCACCGCGCT
This sequence comes from Micromonospora kangleipakensis, assembly GCF_004217615.1. Taxonomy (NCBI): domain Bacteria; kingdom Bacillati; phylum Actinomycetota; class Actinomycetes; order Micromonosporales; family Micromonosporaceae; genus Micromonospora; species Micromonospora kangleipakensis. Next base: position 3,830,004 of record NZ_SHLD01000001.1, read on the forward strand.
GCTCGCCCGGCGGCACGGGGCCGCCTCGGTGGTGGTGCTGGACCCGACCCCGCAGCGGCGGGAGGTGGCCGAGGCGCTGGGCCTGGAGACCCTCGACCCGGACGCCGACGACCCGGCGGTGGTGCTGAAGACCCGGTGGAACCACGCCGCCGGCGACCGCGGCGCCGACGTGGTGTTCCAGTGCCGGGGCCAGGCCTGGGCGCTGCACCTCGCGCTGCGCCTGCTGCGCCCCCAGGGAACGGTCATCGACCTGGCCTTCTACCAGGCCGGCGCGGACGAGGTCCGGTTAGGCGAGGAGTTCCACCACAACGGCCTCTCGCTGCGCTGCGCCCAGATCGGGCGGGTGCCGCGCGGGCTCGCCCCCATCTGGGACCGGGAGCGGCTCTCCGCGGAGACCATCGAGCTGCTCCGGCAGTACGGCGACGTGATCCGCAAGCATCTGGTCTCGGCGGTGGTGCCGTTCGAGGAGGCGCCGGCGCTGCTGACCGACCTGGCCGAGCGGCGCCGGTCGGAGCTCCAGGTCGTGCTCACGCCCTGAGCCGGCCGTTCACCGGGTTCGCCGGCGGCCGTCGGCCACCGCCCGGGCGGGATGACCGGGCCGGCTACCGTTCTGCCATGACCACGGACGCCGCCCGCCCGCCCGGGCTCGCCGCCCTGCTGCCGTACCTGCGCGCCCACCGCGGCACCCTCGCCGTGGTGGGCGCGCTGTCGCTGGCCGGCGCCGGGGCCTCCCTCGGGCAGCCCCTGCTCACCCGGGTGGTGCTGGACCGGATGACCGCCGCCCGGCCGATCGCCGGGCTCGTCGTCGCGCTGGTGGCCCTGGTGGTGGCCGGCGCGGCGGTCGGCGGTCTCCGCGACTACCTGCTGCAACGGACCGCGGAGGGGCTGGTGCTGGGCACCCGCCGCCGGCTCGCCGGGCACCTGCTGCGGCTGCCGATCGCCGAGTACGACCGCCGACGCACCGGCGACCTGCTCTCCCGGGTCGGCTCGGACACCACCCTGCTGCGGGCGGTGGTCACCTCCGGGCTCTTCGAGACCGTCACCGGGGCCGTGATGGTGCTCGGCGCCGGGACCGCGATGCTGCTGCTCGACCCGCCGCTGTTCGGGGTGACGCTGGGCGCCGTCGCGGTCGGCATCGGGTTCGCCCTCACCGGTCGGCATCGGGTTCGCCCTCACCGTCGCCCGCCGGGTACGCGGGCTGGCCCGCCGGGCCCAGGAGCGCGTCGGTGAGATGACCTCCGCCGTCGAGCGGGCCATCTCGGCCGCCCGCACCATCCGGGCCAGCCGGGCCGAGACGCGGGAGGCGGAGACCGTCGCCGGCAGCGCCGCCGAGGCGTACGCGGCGGGGCTGCGGGTGGCCCGGGTGCAGGCGCTGGTCGGCCCGGCCAGCACGGTCACCATCCAGGGCGCCTTCCTGCTGGTGCTGGCCGTCGGCGGGGCCCGGGTGGCCGCCGGGGCGATCAGCGTCGGCGACCTGGTCGCCTTCGTGATGTTCCTGTTCTTCCTGGTGCTGCCGCTGGGGCAGGCGGTGCACGCGTACACCCAGTTGCAGAGCGGGCTGGGCGCCCTCGCCCGGATCGAGGAGATCCTCGCCGTACCGGAGGAGGGGGCCGGCGATCGGCGGGCCCGGCCGGTGGTGGCCCCGGCGGCCGGCGGGCCGGCGGCGATCCGGTTCGACCGGGTCGGGTTCGGCTACCCGGGCGGGCCGCCGGTGCTGCACGGGGTGAGCTTCACCGTGCCGGCCGGCACCCGGACCGCCCTGGTTGGCCCCTCCGGCGCCGGCAAGTCGACGCTGCTCGCCCTGGTCGAACGCTTCTACGAGGTCACCGAGGGCGCCCTGTGCCTGGACGGGGTGGACGTGCGCAACCTGCCCCGCGACGCGCTGCGGGCCCGGCTCGGGTACGTCGAGCAGGAGGCCCCGGTCCTCGCCGGCACGCTGCGGGAGAACCTGCTGATCACCGCGCCGGACGCCCCGGACGACCGGCTCCTGGCCGTCCTCGACGAGGTCAACCTGGGCCACCTGGCCGAGCGGGCGCCCGAGGGGCTGGGCGTGCAGGTCGGTGAGGGTGGCGTGCTGCTCTCCGGGGGTGAGCGGCAGCGGCTGGCCATCGCCCGGACACTGCTGGCCGGCCCGCCGGTGCTCCTGCTCGACGAGCCGACCAGCAACCTCGACGCCCGCAACGAGGCGGCGCTGCGCCGGGCCATCGACGCGGTGGCCGTCCGGCGTACCCTGTTGATCGTGGCGCACCGCCTCTCCACCGTCGTGGACGCGGACCAGATCGTGGTCCTCGACGGGGGCCGGGTGGTCGCCGTCGGCAGCCACGACGAGCTGACCGTTACCAGCCCCCTCTACCGGGAGCTGGCCACCCACCAGCTCCTCGTCAGCTGACCCCGCGGCAAAGGCCCTGAGCTGGGCGGATGCCGCCAATTCCGGACACCGGCGCGACCTGCCGACCGCCGGGCCGCACAATCGCGTTCGGTTCGCGTACCGTTGCCGCTCATGGGTGTGTCGCAACGGTTGAAGAGCAGGTTCCGGCAGTTCCTCCAGCGGCCGGGAACGACGGTCGAGCTGGCCCCGCTGGCGAAGCTGCTGCCGGCCATCGAGGCGCGCGAGGAAGAGCTGCAGGCGCTCGACGCCGCCGAGCTGACCGAGGCCGCCGGCGCCGCCAGCGGGTACGAGGAGATCTGCGCGGTCGGCCGGGAGGCCGCCCGCCGCGGCCTGGACCAGCGGCCGTACGACGTGCAGCTGCTCGGCGCGATGGCGCTGCTCTCCGGCAAGGTCGCCGAGATGGCCACCGGTGAGGGCAAGACGCTCACCGCCACCATCGCCGCGTACGGGCACGTGCGGATGGGCAACGGCCCGGTCCACGTGCTCACCGTCAACGACTACCTGGCCCGCCGCGACGCCGAGTGGATGGGCCCGGTCTACACCCTGCTCGGGCTCACCGTCGGCTGGGTCAACGAGGCGTCCACCCCCGAGGAGCGGCGCGCCGCGTACGCCTGCGACGTCACCTACGTCTCGGTCAGCGAGGCCGGCTTCGACTACCTGCGCGACCAGCTCGTCACCGACATCGACGACCGGGTCCAGCAGCCGCTGCGGACCGCCATCGTCGACGAGGCCGACTCGATCCTGATCGACGAGGCCCGGGTGCCGATGGTCCTCGCCGGCGCGGTCTCCGGCGAGCAGGACCCGGTGCACGCCGCCGCCGCGCTGGTGCGCGGGCTGCGCAAGGGCCGGCACTACACCGTCGCCGAGGACGGCCGCAGCGTCGCCTTCACCGCCGCCGGCCTGGCCACCGTCGAGGCCAAGCTCGGCGGCATCGACCTGTACGACGAGGAGCACGTCGGGCAGCTCTCCGCGGTGAACGTGGCGCTGCACGCGCGGGCCCTGCTGCACCGTGACGTCGACTACATCGTCCGGGACGGCTCGGTCGAGCTGATCGACGAGATGCGCGGCCGGGTGGCCCAGCGCCGCCGCTGGCCGGACGGGCTCCAGGCCGCGGTCGAGGCGAAGGAGGGCCTGGACGCGACCGCCGAGGGCGAGGTGCTCGGCACGATCGCCGTGCAGGCGTTCATCGCGCTCTACCCGAAGGTCTGCGGGATGACCGCGACCGCGGTGCTCGTCGGCGACCAGCTGCGGGAGTTCTTCGGCCTCGAGGTGGCGGTGATCCCGCCGAACACGCCGTGCGTCCGCGAGGACGAGTCGGACCGGATCTACGCCACCCGGGCCGAGAAGGAGGAGGCGCTGATCGACGAGATCAAGCGCTGCCACGAGCAGGGCCGGCCGGTGCTGGTCGGCACCCTGGACGTCAAGGAGTCCGAGGGGCTGGCCGCCGGGCTGCACGCCGCGGGGGTGCCCTGCGTGGTGCTCAACGCCAAGAACGACGACGAGGAGGCGGCGATCATCGCCGAGGCCGGCGCGTACGGCGCGGTGACCGTCTCCACCCAGATGGCCGGCCGGGGCGTCGACATCCGGCTCGGCGGCAGCGACCAGGTCGACCGGGAGCGGGTCGCCGAGCTGGGCGGCCTGTACGTGATGGGCAGCGGCCGGCACGACAGCCGCCGGGTCGACGACCAGCTGCGCGGCCGGGCCGGCCGGCAGGGCGACCCGGGCGGCTCGGTCTTCTTCGTCAGCCTGGAGGACGACCTGGTGGCCCGGCACGCCGGCGACGCCGTCCCGGCCTCGCCGCGGATGAACGCCGACGGCCTGGTCACCGATCCGCAGGTGGACTACGCGGTGGAGCACGCCCAGCGGGTCGCCGAGGGCGTCAACCACGAGATCCACCGCAACACCTGGCGCTACAGCGTGGTGATCGAGCAGCAGCGCAAGGCCCTCGCGGAGCGGCGCGAGCGGCTGCTCACCAGCGACATCGCCGCGCTGATGCTGCTGGAGCGGGTGCCGGAGAAGGCCGGTGAGATGGACGAGGACCTGCTCGCCGACGCGGCCCGGTCGATCGCCCTCTACCACCTGGACCGGCTCTGGGCCGACCACCTGGCCGAGCTCTCCGAGGTCCGGGAGGGCGTGCACCTCCGCGCGCTGGGCCGGCTCGACCCGCTCGACGAGTTCCACCGCAGCGCCGTGCCGGCGTTCAACGCGCTGATCCCGGAGATCGAGACGCGGACCATCGCCACCTTCGAGGAGACCGAGTTCGACGAGGGCTGGGAGCCGGACGCCTCGAAGCTGGTCCGGCCGAGCGCCACCTGGACGTACCTGGTGCACGACAACCCGTTCGGCTCCGAGCTGGACCGGTTGATCGCCTCCGTGGGGCGGCGGCTCATCTCCGGTTCCCGCTGATCGCTGCCAGGGGTCCCTTCCGGCGCGCCGGCCGCGCGGAAGGGACCCCTTTGCACGGTTTCGATCCCGGTTTGGGAGGGTAGTAGCCCGAGGCTTTCGAGTCAGGGAGAGGCAGCGGGATGAGACAGGCAATGGCGCCGGACGGGGATGTCGCGTGGTCGTACGCTCCGGGGGCGGGGACCGCGAGCCGGTGAACCTGGACATGCGGGAGTCGCCCATCGACGCGCTGGGCGTGCTGGAGACCGCGGCACTGCTGAGGGAGCTGACCGCCGGCCTGATCGCGGTCACCGACTTCGACGAGGCGCTGGAGCAGCTGGTCCGGATCGCCCGGGACGCCGTACCGGGGGTGAACTGCTGCGGGTTCACCGCGCTGCGGGCGGGCGAGCCGGCCGGCGTGGCCGCCTCCGACCCCCGGCTGGCCGAGCTGGACGACCTGCGGCACGGCCCCGACTCGCCGGCGATGAGCGCCATCCGCCGCCGCGAAATGATCATCGCGGCGGACCTGGCGGAGGAGTTGCGCTGGCCGGCCTGGACCAGCCGGGCCCTCGGCCTGGGCGTCCGCGGGGTGATCTCCGCGCCGGTCGACGTCGACGAGCAGGTCATCGGCGCGATCAACCTGTACGCCGAGTCGGCGGAGGGGCTGACCACCCGGCACCAGCTCACCGCGATGCTCCTCGCCGAGCACGCCGGGCTGCTCCTGGCCGCGGTCCGCGACCGGGCCCGGCAGGCGGCGAAGGCCGGCCAGCTGGACTCCGCCCTGCTGGCGGAGGGGGTCGTCGGGCAGGCCATCGGGGTGATCATGACGCAGCGCGGCTGTCCGGCCCCGGAGGCGCTGGACGTGCTCCGCAGCGCCGCCGCCTCGTTGGACATACCGCTGCGCGAGGTGGCCGAGCGGTTGGTGATCACCGTCTCCCGTCCCCGGGAGAGCTGAACGCCGTTCGTTTCGTCCCAATGGCGGTCGGGTAGCACTCTGGACTGGCGAGCTGCACCAATCCTGGGGAGGAAGCGATGGAGAGCCGACTGCGGGTGCAGGGGCACCCCATCCAACCGATGCTGGTGACGTTCCCGTTCGGGCTCTTCGTCAGCGCCGCGGTGTTCGACCTGGCCGATGTCGCCGGTGGCCCCGCCTTCCTCGGCGAGGTGGGCTACTGGAGCGCGGTCGCCGCGCTGGTCGCGGCCGCCCTGGCCACCGTCGCCGGGATGGTCGACCTGTGGGACGTCCGGGCCGGCCGGACCCGCCGGACCGCGGTCACCTTCAACCTGGTCAACGCCGCGATGGCGGGGCTGTTCCTGCTCGCCTGTCTGATCCGGGCCCAGGCGCCGCAGCGGGGCGCCACCGGCGCGCTGCTCGCCGCCGAGCTGCTCGCTCTGGCCGTGGGCGCGGTCGGGGTCTGGCTGGGCGCCCGGCTGATGCGCCAGTTCGACCGGGGCCGCGTCGAGCCGAGCGGCTTCGAGGCGCTGGGCACGGTCAGCGGCTCGACCGTAGAGATCGTCCGACCGCCGGCCTGACACCCCCGCACCCCGTCGCGCCGCGCCCGTCGACCCGGGCGGGGAAAACCCGTTGCCGTGCCCGGCCGCCGGCGGCAGGCTCGCCGAATGCGCGCGGACCGTGACTTCGATGACCTGATCGCCGAGGGCGCCGGGGTGCCGGTCGACGGCTGGGACTTCTCCTGGCTGGCCGGGCGGGCCACCGAGGAGCGCCCCCCGTGGCGCTACGCCCGGCTGGTCGGCGCCCGGATGGCCACCGTCGCCGCCGCGCTCGACATCGACACCGGCGGGGGAGAGGTGCTCGCCGAGACGCCCACGCCGCCGCCGCTGCTGGTCGCCACCGAGGCCTGGCCGCCGAACGTCGAGGTCGCCCGCCATACAGTGCGCCGGGTCGGCGCCACCGTGGTGCGGGTGGCCGGGACGCCCCCACTGCCGTTCCGGGACGGCGCGTTCGACCTGGTCACCAGCCGACCCGGTGGAGACCTGGTGGTACGAGATCGCCCGGGTGCTCCGCCCCGGTGGGAGCTATCTGTCCCAGCAGATCGGGGCGGGCACGGTCCGCGAGCTGAGCGAGGCGATCCTCGGCCCGCTCCCACCGCCGGCCAGCCGGCATCCGGAGCAGGCGGTCGCCGCCGCCCGGGCCGCCGGCCTGGAGGTCGTCGAACTGCGTACGGCCACCCTGCGGACGGTCTTCCACGACATCGCCGCCGTGGTGTACTTCCTGCGCAAGGTGATCTGGACCGTGCCCGGCTTCACCGTCGACCGCTACCGCGACGAGCTGCGCCGCCTGCACGACCGCATCCGCGCCGAGGGCCCCTTCGTCGCCCACGCCCAACGCTTCCTCATCGAAGCCCGCCACCGTTCCTAAAGACTGAGCGGGAGTGAGTTCTGTTGCCAGAACCCGTGCTCGGCCGAACGCCCCGAACGGTGTTGGGCGTTCTGGTCCCCCGCGTTCTCACCGCATCCGGCGCCGACCGATCGTGTCCGTGGTCCGGGAATGCGGGGGCGGGTTTCCTCGCGCCGTGTGGTGCCCGGTCCGGCCTGGGCGGTCCGATGCCCGGCACGATCACTCTGGTCGTGCGGAGGCGGTGCCGTCCGTCGCCGGATCGGGTGCCCCCCCAGGGCACGCCGTCCGATCGCCACCGCTGCCGCGTGATGGCGAGTGGTCTTGCGATTCTTGCTGGTGAAGGGCTTCTGCCAGTGCTGCGCGCCCCACTTGCTCGTGTAGGCCGGGTCCACGACGACGATGGTGATGCCGAGTTCGGTCGCCATACTGACGAGCCGGGCGCGTAGGTTGCTCACGGGCATGCCGGAGATCAGCTTGCGGAACCGCTTGCGGCGGCCGTGCTTCTCGCGGGTCTTCTCCGCTGCGAAGTCGAGGTCTTCGACCGCGATCGACAGGTTGTGCCGCTTGGCGAAGTGCAGCAGCCGGATGAGCGCATGCCGGACCTGGGCATCACGGTGCTGCGCGGTGCCGGACAGGTCGTAGCCGTAGGTGAGCGGGGCGCCGAGCGGGTTGCCGTGCTCATCCAGACGCCAGGCGGCCAGGTGGTCGGCGTTGGTGTCCACGCCGATCAGGCCGCCGACACGGGCGGCGTTCAGGGGCGCGGTCTTGACCGGCGGGATCGTCCACGAAGCGGTCAGGTACCAGCGGCCCTTGGCGACGTCTTCGTGGATGCGGTAGGCCACCGCCCGGTTCGCGGTGACACGGTCGCGCCACTGCTCGCCCCGATGCGGGAAAGACACCTTCACGGCGAGCACGTATCGGCCGTGCCGTGCGTTGGCCAGGTGTGCCAGCGGCGCGGGCAGTTTGAGGGAGACTTCGCCGTCGGGGGTGAGCGGATCGTCTCGTTTCCGAACCGCTTCCCGGACTCTCCGTCGGCTTGGAGGAACCGCCGCTCGGCTTCCCACCTGCGGCGCCACTGTGGCTCAGTGAGCTGGGCGTCCTCCAGGTTGTTGCGGGCATTCAGCAGCCGCTTGCCGCCGCGTACCACGCGTACGCGGCCCTGTTCCCGGTCGGCCCGCTCGGCCTCCAGCCGGCACTGGAGCAGGTGCAGGCGGCGCGTCTTGGCGAACCACTCCTGCCGGGTGCGGTAGCCGCCCGGCGCCCGCTTGCTGCCCTTCTCGCCCACCGGCAGCGACAGGCGGTGCCCGATCGTCGCGATACCGGCCTCAAGAAACTGGATGTGCGCGAGCTGGGCGCGTCGAGACAGCGCCCACTGATCGTGCGAAGCTTTCGAGATCGACCCGGCCCACCGCGAGGAAGAATCCTCGGTCAGAGCACGCTTCCGATCCGCCCACGCGTCGGTGTCGTGATCCAGACCGGCAGCGCAACGCGCCTTGAGATCCCGCCCCGCCAGAACACCGAGATGCTCACCTACGGCGCGGAGAACTTTCTCATCCGCAGGCGTGAGGCCCTTGAGCCGGTCCCGGATCGCCACTCCCGAGGGGCCGAGGCCGACGAACGGCGGGTCGATCGGCCGTAGCTTGGAATCAGCCATGCTCGGCGGCCTCCAGGGCCTTCTGCGCACGGTTGCGGGCCGAACGGCGCCCGTAAAGACCGGCGCAGAACGATGTCAGCACCTCTACCATGTCGCGCACCAGGTCGCCTTCGACCTCGCCGTCATCCAGCACCACCAGACGGCGCCCGGCGGCGGACAGGGCAGCCTCAACCAGCTCGACGTTCATTCGCCCGAGCCGGTCTTTGTGCTCCACCACGATCGTGGTCACGCCCGCATCGGCCAGCAGCCGCTTCACCTTCGACCGGGCACCGTTCATGCCCGAGCCAACCTCGGACTCCACCCGCACCACCCGATGCCCAGCGGAAGCGGCCCATCGGGTCAGTCGGGCGACCTGCCCCTCAAGACCATCTTTCTGATCGTGGGACGAGACCCTCGCATACAGGCCCAGGCCGTCGACCGCCTCGGGTGTGGTGTTGGCTTCGACGTTCACCAAGATCATGCACGGTCCGACCCGCTGAGCCGGTACCGGCAACGTCCCATCACGGAACCAGCGATACGCGGTCTGCGGATGCACGCCCTACGCCCCTCGCCCATTCCGTCAGATTCACACGAAGAAAATAGCACTCACTCGATCATGCTTACCCTCACTCACACGACCTCGGAGGCGAACAGTTGACCACCCCTGACCGGAGCCCCCACCGGGGGGGTCAGTGGGCGGTGGCGTGGTGGGCGGCGAGGACGTCGGCGCCGAAGTCGCTGGCCGGGCGGCGCAGGACGGTGTGCGCGTGGTTGCCGTCGTCGCTGGTGTTGTCGTACTCGATCAGCAGGTCGTCGCCCTGGACCCGGTAGTAGTGTCGCTGCCCCGGCCGGGTCGGGCCGGCCCAGGCGAAGTGCAGCTCCCCGCCGTCGAGCCGGTCGGCCTCCCGGGCGGCCAGCTCCGGCGGGAGGCGGTCGAGGTAGAGGGCGACGAGCTGATCGAGCAGCGCCCGGCCGGTCGCCGTGAGCCGGTTCCGGGGCACCCCGAGCGGGTCGAGCCGGCCGGGCGCGGTCGGCCGGGTGGCGCTGATGATGTCGGTGGGCGCCTCGTCCGCGACGATCGCGGCGGCCCGTCCCGCCGGTCCGAGCGCGTCGAGCAGCTCCCGGGCCAGGTCCTCCTCGGCGCCGAGCGGCCGGGAGACCGGCCGGCCGGCGTGCCGGACCGTGGCCGGGTTGGCGCCGAAGAAGAGCGGGGCGGGGGAGACCTGGTCGTCGACCACGGTCATGCTCACCGAGAGGTGGTGCCCCTCGATCCGCCAGCCCCACCGGTCGTCGGCGGCCGGGTCGCCGAAGAGGGCCACCCAGTAGTCGCCGCTGTGTCGGCCGCGCCGCCAGCCCTCCGCCCGGTCGAGCACCTCCTCCAGGGCGATGATCGCCATCGCCTGCGCGTACGCCGGCGGGCTCAGCGCGGTGGCGAGCAGCCGGTGCGCCGCCTTGCGGGCCGCCACGGCCAGGTCGGCGAGGGGCACGCCGGGTCGGGGTCGGGGCCGGTACTCCAGCCACCGCCGGGCCGGCTCGTCGTCGAAGGCGTGGCCGGCGCGCCGCCGGCCCGACTCGTCGAGCGCCGCCAGCAGGGCGCTGGCCGCCGTGCGCATCTGCTCGGGTACGGGATCCTCCACCGACCCTGTATACCGTCCCGGCGGTCGGCGCGCCGGCAGGTGGGTCAGCTCCGGCCGAGCGCCGCCAGCATCTCCGGCAGGTCGAAGAAGCGGGCCGTCTCCACCGCGGAGGGGCTGCCGTGGTCCGGGTCGGCGCCGGCGTCGAGCAGCGCCCGTATCGCCTCGGTGTTCTTCCGGAAGATCGCCGCGGCGAGCGCCGTCTGACCCCGGTCGTTGATCCGCGCGTGGTCGGCGCCCCGGGCCAGCAGCGCGGCCACGGTCGCCGGATGGGCGTGGTACGCGGCGAGGATCAGCAGCGTGTCGCCCTTTTCGTTGGTCATGTCGACCGGCAGGCCGGCGTCGACGTATCCGGCCAGCTCCTCGGTCGCCCCGCCGCGCGCCAGGTCGAACATCCGGTGCGCGAAGGCGAGCGTCTCCGCGTCGAGATCGTCGGTCATCCGTCCAGGCTAGTGGGACCCGGTCCGGCCGCGCCTGGTAGCTTGCCAGCCCGGCGCGCGGGAGGGGCGGATGGACGATTCGGTGTACGTCGGCAACGCGGGCGTGGACGGGGCCACCGACACCGGCTGGCTGCTCGGCCATTTCAGGCCGCCGGGGGACGTCCGGCACAGCACCGAGGTCGAGGTGAAGTGGGGCGTGCACCCGGCGGGGGAGGCCCGTGCACAGTGGGCCACCGGCGAGCGCCGCACCGCGCTGCTGGTGCTGATCAGCGGCCGGTTCCGGGTGGAGCTGCCGGATCGCACGGTGGTGCTCGGCACGCCCGGCGACTACGTGGTGTGGGGCCGGGGCGTCGACCATTCCTGGTACGCGGAGCGGGAGTCGGTGGTGCTGACGGTGCGCTGGCCGTCGGTGCCCGGCTACCGGGTGGGCCCGCCGCTGCTCCGCTGACCGGCCGACGCGACGGCCGCAGCCGTCCCAGCATTCGGTATTACCTACTAAACCCATAGGGTTAGCCTTCTATGGTGGAGGGGCACGCGCCGCTCCGCACCCGGGAGGACGACCCGCCCATGACCAGCGCACACCCCGTCGACCTGCTCGCCCTCGCCGCCCGGTACGCGGACCCGCCGCGGTGGCCGGTCCCGCTGCGCTTCGACCGGGCGCAGCGGTGGTACGCGCGGCTCGCGGCCAGGCCCGACCACGAGGTCTGGGCGCTGAGCTGGCTGCCCGGGCAGGGCACCGACCTGCACGACCACGGCGGCTCGTCCGGTGCCTTCCTGGTCGTCGCCGGCACCCTCACCGAGGAGACGGTCAGCGGCGGCCGGCTGCGTCCGCGCCGGCTGGCCGCCGGCGCCGGCCGGCGCTTCGGCGCCCGGCACGTGCACGTCGTGACCAACCGGGGCGACCAGCCGGCGGTCAGCGTGCACGTCTACCGGCCCGCGCTGCGCCGGATGACCCGCTACCGGCTCCGCGACGGGCAGCTCCTGATCGCCGACGTGGCCGAGGCCGGAGTGGCGTGGTGAACCCGCCCGGCGCGCGACCCCTCCCGCCCGCAGACCCGACATCCGCCTGGAAGGACCCGACCATGCCGCACACCCGGACCCGTACCGAGAGCTGTCCGGTCCCGCCGTCCGGCTCCCGAGGGATCGAGGAGATCCTCGCCGCCGCCCGCGCCCGGCTGCGCCGGCTCGACCCCGAGCAGGCCCACCTCGCGTACCGGTCGGGGGCGTTGCTGGTCGACATCCGGCCGGCGGGCCAGCGCGCCGCGCACGGCACCGTCCCCGGTGCCCTCGCCGTGGAGCGCAACGTGCTCGAGTGGCGGTTCGACCCGCGCTGCCCGGCCCGGCTGCCCCAGGCCGTCGACTACGACGTGCCGGTGGTGATCCTCTGCCAGGAGGGCTACACCTCCTCGCTGGCCGCCGCCGCCCTCCAGGAGCTCGGCCTGTACCGGGCCACCGATGTGGCCGGCGGGTTCGCCGCCTGGCGCATCGCCGGGCTGCCCACCCTCGGTCCCACCCCGCCGCACCGCCCCACGTCCGCCGCGCCCCCGGTCACCGCCGGCCGGGCACCCCGCTGACCGTCGCGCCGTACCTCGGCGTGGCGGGCGCGACCGCCAGCTCAGGAGGCCCCATGTCCGTCGTCGCCATCTCCCCGCGTCCACACCGGCCCGGCCGTACCGACTGGGCCGCGCCGCCCCGGCCCCGCACCGAGCCGACCCTGACCATCACCCTCGAGATCGCCGCCGGTGCGCTGACGCCCGGCCTGGCCCGGCTGGTCGATCTGCTCGGCGAGCTGGCCGAGACGGGCGAGGGGGTGCTCCACCACGAGACCTCGGGCCCCGCCCTCGCCGGCCGGCCGCGCGCCGCTGTCCCGATCGGCCCGCCGACGCACCCCGCCCTGGTCGCCGGGCCGCCGGCCCCGCAGGCCGGTCCGGACCCGGTACGGATCCTGGCCGGCTCCCGGATCGTCCGCCAGGGTCCGCGGGAGATCCCGCTGACCCGGATCGAGTACGACCTGCTGCTCTTCCTCGCCGAGCACCCGCGTCGGGTCTTCACCCGCCGGCAGCTGCTCGCCGGCGTCTGGGGCTACGAGCACGCGGTGGCGCGCACCGTGGACGTGCACGTCCGCCGGCTGCGCGCCAAGCTCGGCGCCGACACCCCGCTGGTGACCACGGTGTACGGCGTGGGCTACCGGCTCGCCGACGAGGCCCGCGTCGAGGTGGACCGGGAGCGCTGAGCCGACGGGCGGACCCCTCGCCGCGCCGGTGCCCGGGGTCGGATCCGCCGCCCCGGGCGCCCGGCGTCCGCGCGTTCTCCTCGCCGCGTGAGCAGCGGCCCCGCGACCCCACCGGCCAATGTGAACCGGCCGGGGACCCCCCTTAACGGGCCAACTCGACGACTCTGCTGTAATCATCCTGCCTCGCACGGAGAGCGAGCGGGTGGCTCCGATGTGTTCGTCAATTGTCACATTCATGCAACGTAGCCGCCCCTTGACCCTCGCACAGGCGCCGGGAAGCATCGATGAAGCGGCGTCCCGGGCCGTGGGGAGATACCCGGACCAGCCAAGGAGGACCATGTCGGTCAGCCCCGCCTCGTCGCGCGCCGGATGGCATACGTCCCAACCCGCGGTTCCCGGTCGTCCCCCCGGGGGCCAGCGCCGCCCCGCGAACACGGCCGCACCCGTGCTCACGGTGACCCTGTCCATCCCGCTCGCCTGCGAGGAGTCCCTGACCCCACCCGCGCGCCGGCTGCTGGAGGCCGCCCGGGAGATGCTGGAACGCGGTGACGCGGTCATCACCAGCGGCGCCGGCCCGGTGGAGCGGCGCGCCGACCCGGTGCCGGCCGGCCGGTCCCCGTCCCGCCCCCTCGCACCGACCATCCCGACCCTGCACATCCTGGCCGCCTCCCGCTCGGTGCTGCGCGACGGTGAGCCGCTGCCGCTGACCCGGCTGGAGTTCGACCTGCTGCTGCACCTGGTCGCCCACCCGCGCCGGGTCTTCACCCGGCTGCAGCTGCTCAACGCGGTCTGGGGGTACGAGCACGCCGGCGTCCGCACGGTGGACGTGCACGTCCGACGGCTGCGCGGCAAGGTCGGTGTGGACGTCCCCCTGGTCACCACCGTCTACGGCGTCGGCTACCGGCTCTCCGACGACGCCCGCGTCACCATCGACCGCACCGGCTGAGCCAGCCGGGTCCTTGGTCGGCCACCGGCCCGGCCGGGCACCATGGTCGGATGCGCGCCCGTCCGATCACGCCCGACAGACTCGTCGCCGAGCTGACCGACCGGCTCGCCGGCACCGCCGTGCCGGGCCGGCTCCGGGTGGCCGTCGACGGTCCGCCGGCGGCCGGCCCCGACGCGCTGGCCGCGGCCCTGGTCGACCCGCTGCGTGCCGCCGGGCGCCCGGTGCTGCACGTGCTCGCCGCCGACTTCCTCCGCCCCGCCTCGCTCCGGCTGGAACAGGGCCGCACCAACCCCGACGCCTACTACGAGGGCTGGGTCGACGAGACCGGGCTGCGCCGGGAGGTGCTCGACCCGGCGGGCGCGGACGGGTCGGGCCGGCTGCTCCCGTCGCTCTGGGACGCCGCCACCGACCGGGCCAGCCGGGCCGGGTACGTCGAGCTGCCCGCCGGTGGCGTAGTGCTGGTCAGCGGGGCGCTGCTGCTCGGCGGCGGGCTGCCCTTCGACATCACCGTGCACCTGGCGCTCTCCCCGGCCGCGCTGGCCCGGCGTACCGACCCGGAGCTGCGCTGGACGCTGCCCGCCTTCGCCCGGTACGCCGACGAGGTCGCTCCGGCCTCCTTCGCCGACGTGGTGGTCCGGGTCGACGACCCCCGCCACCCGGCCGTGGTCGAGCCCGGGGATGCCGGCTGAGCGGCCCGGCCGGCGAACCGGACGGCAGCGACGTCGACGGGCGAAAAAATCGGCGGTTTGATCCTTTCCGGCTGCGGGTAATCGCCCCGCTCACAGAGCACGGGTGATCTCACCCGGGCATCGACGGACAGGTCCGGGGCGTTACACCGCCCCGGAACCGATGTGAGGCCCCACGAAAGGCAGGCAGCGATGCTCGTCCACGACACGGTAGCCACGGGCCGGTCCCAGGCGGAGATCGACCAGATCCGGCAGTCCCTGCGGTCGCGCTACGACGAGCTGACCGCGGAGTACGACCAGGCCGTCCTGCAGAGCCAGGTGCTGCGCCTGGTGGAGGTCGGCGACACCGCCGGCGACGACCAGGCCGACAGCGGCACCAAGACGGCCGAACGGGACACCGCGCAGTCCCTGCTGCGCACCATCCTGGACCGTCGCGCCCAGTTCGAGCACGCGCTGACCCGGCTCGAGGAGGGCACCTACGGGTTCTGCGAGGGTTGCTCCGCGCCGATCCCGGTGGAGCGGCTGGAGATCTTCCCGTCCGCCACCTCCTGCGTGGCCTGCAAGCAGACCCGGGAGCGGCGGGCTGCCTGAGCGCCGCCCGAGTTGCCGGTCGGTCCGACGCGCGGTGGACTCCACCCATGGGTGAGATCAAGGTGGGCACCGCCTCGTGGACCGACCGGACCCTGCTCGACTCCGGCTGGTACCCGCAGACCGCGGACACCCCGGAGAAGCGGCTGGCCTACTACGCCCGGCAGTTCCCGCTGGTCGAGGTGGACGCCACCTACTACTCGCCGCCCGCCGAGCGGACGGCGCAGCTCTGGGTGGCCCGCACCCCGCCCGGGTTCACCTTCAACATCAAGGCGTTCAGTCTGCTGACCGGGCATCCGACCCGGGTCGCCGCGCTCTACAAGGACCTGCGCCCGGAGACCGACAAGAAGAACGTCTACCCGGACGACCTGCCGCCGCAGGCGTACGAGGAGGTCTGGACGCGTTTCCTGTCCGCCCTGGACCCGCTGGTCGAGGCGGGCCGGCTCGGCGCGCTGCTGTTCCAGTTCCCGCCCTGGTTCACCATCAAGCGGGACAACAAGCAGTACCTGCTCGAGGTGGCGAAGCGGTGCGCCCCGCTGCGCCCGGTCTTCGAGTTCCGGCACGCGTCCTGGTTCGACGGGGCGAACCGGGACGAGACGCTGGGCTTCCTGCGCCAGCACCGCCTGGCGTACGTCTGCGTAGACATGCCGCAGGGGCACCGGTCGTCGGTGCCGCCGGTGCTGGCCGCGACCGCGGACCTGGCGGTGGTCCGGTTCCACGGGCACAGCGACAAGTGGACCAGCAAGGACATCCACGAGAAGTTCGGCTACCGCTACTCCGAGCGGGAGCTGCGGGACTGGGCGCCGAAGCTGCGCGAGCTGGCCGGTGAGGCCGAGCAGACGCACGTGCTGATGAACAACTGCTACCGCGACCACGCCCAGCGCAACGGCCAGCAGTTGCAGGCCCTGCTCGGCGCGGACTGATTCACCCTGAGCGGGTGAGGCCGGCTCACCCGCTCTCCCCGGAGCATGGACAGTGTGTGCGGTCCGTCGACCGACGCGACCGCAGGCCGACAGGAGGTGTGGGCCATGACGGTGCGGGTGGTAGCGGATGCACGCCGCGGTGGGGTGCTGCACGTGGTCGGGAAGTCCGACGTGCCCCGGCGTGGCGAGCGGCCCGGTCGGTTCAGCCCGACCCGGCCCTGGCGGGGGCCCAGCGGGCCGCCGCGCCGCACCGACGACCGACGCTGGGAAACCGACGCACGGGGGTGGGCAGATGGCTGAGCAGCTGATTTCCGCGGTCGAGTCCTCATTGGACAAGACGAACCTGATCCTCAAGGACATCGAGCAGGCATACGGCTGGCCGAAGGAGCAGCGCAACCAGTCGTACGCGGCGTTGCGCACGGTGCTGCACCTGCTGCGCGACCGGATGCCGCTGCAGCAGAGCGTGGAGTTTTCTCAGCAGTTGCCGGTGCTGGTACGCGGCATCTACTTCGAAGGCTGGCAGCCGGAGAACGTGCCGATCAAGCTGAACCGGGAAGACTTCCTCTACGAGGTCCGGCAGGGCTTCCCGTACGACGTGGAGGGCGGCACGGAGCGAGTGGTGCAGGTGGTGCTGGACACCCTGCGCCAGCACGTCACCCAGGGCGAGTGGCAGGACGTCAAGTCGCAGATGCCGCGGGACCTGGGCCGGATGATTCCCTGACCGGCGCCGTCCCGGCCCGCTCCACTCCGGTGGGGCGGGCCCTCGGCGTCCGGCTGACCGGGAGGCCGGCCCGCCGGGCCAGCGCGGCGAAGGCGACCGCGTCGACGATCGCCGCGCCGCCGGGGTCGTTGTTGAAGTAGACGTACGCCGGCTCGGCGTCGCCGAACGTCTCGCCCAGCCGACGTACCCAGGACGCCAGCGCGGCCCGGCCGTAGCGTGGCCACGGGCGGGCGCGCCCCTCGTGCAGCCGCAGGTAGCCGAAGTCGGTGGTCCGCCACAGCGGCGCCACCGGCCGGCTCAGCCGGTCGGCCCAGACCAGCGCGGCCCGGCGCCGTTCGAGGACCCGCCGGGTGTCGTCGCTCCACCAGGAGGGGTGCCGGGCCTCCACCGCCACCCGCACGTCGGCGGGGAAGAGCCGCAGCGTCGCGTCGAGCGCGTCGGGGTCGGCGCGCAGGTTCGGCGGGAGTTGCACGAGCACGGGCCCGAGCCGGTCGCCGAGCCCGCTCGCCCGGCCGAGGAACCGGTCCACCGGCTCGGCCGGCTCCCGCAACCGCTTGACGTGGGTGAGGTACCGGCTCATCTTCACCGCCACGCAGAAGTCGTCGGGGGTGCGTGCCCGCCAGGCGACGAAGGTGTCCCGCTCGGGCAGCCGGTAGAAGGCGTTGTTCACCTCGACCGTGGCGAACCGATCGGCGAAGTGCTCCAGCCAGAGCCGCTGCGGCAGCTTCGCCGGGTAGAAGCACTCCCGCCAGTCCCGGTACTGCCAGCCGGAGGTGCCGACCAGGATCATTGTGATCGCGCCCTTGGAGGTTCGTTGCGGCGTACCGCTGCCGGAGGTTCAGGGCTTGTATTCGCTGCGGGTGCGGGGGAGCCATTGCGGGTGTTCATCCCGAAGGTAGCGGATCAGGCCCTCGCGGAGGTCGCAGCGGAGGTCCCAGGCGCTCGGGCCGTCGGCGGCGGAGGCCTGGATCTGGATGACCACGCTCTGTGCGGTTGCGTCGACCATCTGCAGCACCCATTGGTCGCGGTCCCAGAGTGGCGACGCCTCGACCAGCCGCCGGGCCTCCGTGCGTAGGTCATCCAGGTCGGCGGTGTGGTCCACGTGAAGTTTGATCTGGCCGACCACCCGGCTTTCGTTCCGGGTCCAGTTCTGGAACGGGCGTTCGGTGAAGTAGGTCGTGGGCAGGATGAGCACCCGGTCGTCCCAGAGTCGGATGACGACGTTGGTCAGCTTCAACTCCTCGACGCGGCCCCACTCACCCTCGATCACCAGGACGTCGCCGACGTGCAGTGAGTCAGCGAAGGCCACCTGGATTCCGGCGAAGGCGTTGCCCAGGGCGGTCCGCGCGGAGAGCCCGATCACCGCGCCGACCACTCCGGCCGATCCCAACACCGACAGACCGAACAGGCGTACCGGCCGGAAGGTGACCATGATCAGGCCGATCGCCAGGATGGTGACGACGGTCGCGGTGAGGCGCCGCACCGGCCGGATCTGGGTGCGGGCGCGCCGGATGCGGCGGTCCGAGACCGCCGCCTCCGGCAGCCGGCTGAAGATGATGCTTTCGGTGACGTACAGGGCCTTGACGATCAGCCACGCGGTACCGCCGATCAGCAGCAGCTGGACCCCGTGGCGGACTGCTCGAATCCACCAGTCCGGCCCTGTCGGCATCGCGAAGTACAGCGCTCCGAGCAGCAGCACCATGATCGCGGGACGTCGGCAGGCCCTATACAACGGCGTCAGGCACCACTGGTAGCGGCTGCGGGCGACTCGCCGGACGAGCACGCCGGTGAACCGGTCCAGCAGTAGGGCCACTCCCAGCGAGGCCAGCAGGATCGCCACCAAGCCCATCAGGCGCCGACCGATCCAGCCGTGGTGCTCATGCTCCTCCAACTCCTCGGTCAGGTTTGTCCTGTCCGAGGGTGTCACGCGAGGTCCGGCCGTGCGGTGTGCATCTGGAAACGACCAGGTCCAGGCGGGTGGCCGGCGATCGGGCACGCATGGGCACGCTGGGACGCCGCCACGCGAGCCGGCACCGCGGGACCTAGGGACCGGTCGCAGCGCCCATCCTGCGTCGGGTGGCGATGACGGTGGTGGCGACGAGGGCGGCGAGGAGCAGAGCGGTCAGGCGGGACGGCGCGGGTGTGAGGGGGGTGAGCAGCACGAGCGCCGCGGTGGACCAGTACGGCACCGTCATCTTCAGCTGCTCGTACGGGCGGATGTGCAGCGTCCAGACCGCGATCAGGTAGATGGCGACCGGCGCGGCCACCGCGTACCCGGCGGCGACGCGCCCGAGGTGTGCCGCGCCGGTCTGGTAGTCGACGTCGACGGCCAGACCCGCGCCGAGCGCGGCCGCCGACGCGAAGATCAGGTACTGGCCGTATCCCCACAGCAGCGCCACGCGCGGCGAGGTTGCCAGGTGTTCGACCGGACGGTCGAAATAGAGCCACCACATGGCGAAGACGATCACCACACCGGCACCGGCGATCGACAGCAGGGCGCTCGCCTTGGTCCCCCTGTCGAAGGCGGTCTGCACGGCGAGGCTGGCGGCGAGTACCGACTCGCCGAGCACGATGATGGTGAACAGGCCGTACCGCTCGGTTATGTGGCGCGGGTGCCAGATGATCGGAGCGGGGCGCCGGGCCCAGAACGGCAGCAGCAGTTCGGCGACGGCGACCGCCAGGAAGCCGGGCAACAGCCAGGGCCATCCGTCGGGCAGTGCCAGCCGGGCGATCCAGGCCGCCTGCAGCACGATGATGCCCACGGCATAGCGCAAGGCGGTGGCTCGCCGCTCGGGGTCGCTGTGGGCGACGCGCAACCACTGCCCGACCATCGCCAGGCGCATGATCACGTACCCGTACGTGATGACGGAGAAGTCGCCGTGGTCGAAGGCGCGGGGCACCCCACCGGCGATCACCAGCGCCCCGGCGATCTGGACGAGGGTGGTGAGCCGGTAGACGTCGTCCTCCGGGTCGTACGCGGAGGCGAACGTGGTGAAGTTCATCCACGCCCACCAGATCGCGAAGAACACCGCCGGGTAGAGGCCGATCCCGTGGCCGATGTCGGCCTCGCCCAGGTTGTGGTGCAGCCGGTCGGCGGCCTGCCGCACCGCGGCCACGAAGCACAGGTCGAAGAGCAGCTCGAGTGGAGTCACCCTCCGATACGGCTCGTCGCTGGGGCGGGCGACCATCGGCCGGTACCAGGTGCGTGACGGGGCCCGTGGATGACTCGCCGGCTGGGACATGGCAGCACCTCGGACGGCTCGCGTGCGGAACGTTCCCTGGGGCCGATCCTTCCGAAGCGCACAGGTCCCACGCGGACTCTCGCCGAAGTTGGCAGCTCGGCTCCACCGCCATGCCTGCAAGGCGCCGTGACCCGGAGGCGCGACTCGACCGTTCAGAAGAGGTCGAAGTGGAAGACCTCGAAGGCGGCGCCGTAGCGGACCCCGAGACGGGTGCCGGCGGGCCGGCTGATCCCCTCCAGGAACTCCTCCGGGTCGAGGCCGCCGTTCCCGAGCCCGCGCAGGTACTCCTCGTGCGCCCGCAGCGACGCCACGCCCCGGTCGAAGGTCGCCGTGACGTCCACCCCGTGCCGGGACTGCGGGGAGGCAGCCGCCCAGACCTGCCGTACCCGGTTCCACGGCCCGACGCCGTCGACCAGTTGCTCCCGGAAGATCCACCGGTTGCCGGCGTCGCGGACCGCGTCCAGCACCGCGCGGCCGGTGGCGATGTGGTCGGCCTGGTTGAGCGCGTACGCCCCGTCCCAGGTGTCCCGGAAGTTGTTGGTGATGACGACGTCGGGGCGGTGCCGGCGGACCACCGCGGCGATCTCGCGGCGCAGCGCGACGCCGTACTCCAGCAGGCCGTCGGGGAGGCCGAGGAACTCCACGGTCGGCACCCCGACCAGGGCGGCCGACCCGCGCTGTTCCCGCTCGCGGATCTCCCGGGTCCGTTCCGGCGGCAAGCCGTCGATGCCCGCCTCGCCGCTGGTGACCAGACAGTAGACGATCTCCTTGCCCTGCTCGGTCCAGCGGGCGACGGCCGCCGCGGCGCCGAACTCCAGGTCGTCGGGGTGCGCCACCACCGCCAGGCCGCGCTGCCAGTCCTCGGGCAGCGGCTCCAGCGGCTCGACCTCCGGTTGCGCCATGCGACCCTCCTGCCGGCCAATTCCCGGTACATCCTGACACCGCACAGCGGTCTGCGCCCGCAGGCGTGGCCTGCCGCAACGGATGGTCCAGGTTCGGGGCCCGGCGAACCGTCCGTGTCGCCGGGTTCCGACGTCTACCGTGTGGTTAGAGAAGATCGCGCGTGGGGTACCACCCGCTGCACGACGGACCCCGACGGACGACGGGGCGGCACACCCGAGGGAGCACCCATGGCACTCAACGACGACGACATGCAGACCACCAGCGGCGGCGGCCTCGAGGGCCCGGCCGACGGCGGGGCTACCCCGGGCCAGCAGGACGGTGGCGCCGACGGTGGCGCGGACCGTGGCGCGGAGCGTGGCGCCGACCAGGGGGCCGACCGTGGCGCCGAGGGGCCGGCCGACGGTGGCGCGACCCCGGGCCAGCAGGACGGTGGCGCCGACGGTGGCGCCGAGGGTCCGGCCGACGGTGGCGCGACCCCGGGCCAGCGCGACGGCGGCGCCGACGGCAGCGCCCGCTGACGGATCGTCGTGACGCACATCGACCCGCCGGGCGGCCTCGGCCGCCCGGCGGTTCTGTCTTCCGCCACCGACGCCCTCGCCCGGTGCATCTCGGTGGAACCGGCGAAGTTCGCCGCCGCCCACTGGGGCGCCGCGCCGCTGCTCTCCCGCGCCGCCGAGCTGCCCAACCCGCGCGGCTTCACCGACCTGCTCAGCCCCGCCGACGCCGACGAGCTGCTCAGCCGACGGGGTCTGCGTACCCCGTTCCTGCGGGTGGCCAGGAACGGCGAGCTCGTGCCGACGGCGCGCTACACCGGCGGCGGCGGCGCGGGCGCCGAGATCGACGACCAGGTCCTCGACGAGAAGGTCCTGGAGCTGTACGCCTCCGGCGCGACCCTGGTGCTGCAGGGCCTGCACCGGATCTGGCCCGCGCTGGTCGACTTCGCCCGGGACCTGGGCACCGCGCTGCGGCAGCCGTTGCAGGTCAACGCCTACCTGACCCCGGCCGGCAGCCAGGGCTTCGCCACCCACTACGACACCCACGACGTCTTCGTGCTCCAGGTGGACGGCCGCAAGCACTGGCGGATCCATCCGCCGGTGCTGCCCGACCCGCTGGAGAAGCAGCCCTGGGGCGGGCGGGCCGCCGAGGTCGCCGCCACCGCCGAGGGGGCCGCCGCGCTGGACGTGGTGCTCGAACCGGGCGACGCGCTCTACCTGCCCCGCGGCTGGCTGCACAGCGCCCAGGCACAGGAGTCCAGCTCGCTGCACCTGACCGTCGGCATCCGGGCGCTGACCCGGTACGCCCTGGTCGAGGAGCTGCTCGCGCTCGCCGCCGAGGACGCCCGGCTGCGTGCCGGGCTGCCCTTCGGCACCGACGTCGCCGACCCGGACGCGATCGAGCCGGAGCTGACCGAGACGGTCGAGGCGCTGCGCGACTGGCTGCTGCGGGCCGACCCCGCCGCGGTCGCCGCCCGGCTGCGCAACCGGGCCTGGCCGGCGGCCCGACCGGCGCCGATCCGCCCGCTGGCCCAGGCGGCGGCGCTGTCCACGCTGGACGCGGAGACCCGGGTCGCCCCGCGGGCCGGCCTGCGCTGGCAGCTCACCCCGACCGGGGACGGGACGGTGGCGCTGCGCCTGTTCGACCGCACCATCACCCTGCCCGGCACCTGCGAGCCGGCCCTGCGCGCCGTCCTCGCCGGCGAGGTCAGCCGGATCGGCGACCTCCCGGGCCTCGATGACGACGCCGACCGCATCGTCCTCGCCCGCCGCCTCCTCAAGGAAGCCGTCCTCACCCCCGCCTGACCACCTTCACCTCGCGGCAGCCCGCACCGGGCCTCGTTGATCATGAAGTTGTTGTCACCCGCCTGGCGTGTCACGGCAATAACTTCATGATCAACCGCAGGCGGGTGCCGCGAGGTGGGGGAGGGACGGTCAGCGGGGGGCGAGGGCGAGCAGGAGGACCGTCATCACCAGGCCGGCGGTCAGCACCACGGTGATCGGGCGGGGGCCCAGGACGGCGTGCCGGCGGTCGGCCAGGAGCCGGGCCGGCGCCAACCCCACCAGCGGCCCGAGCAGCGTCACCACCAGCCCCAGCACCGGCATCCCGACCGCCAGGTCACCGCCGGATCCGGCGCCGACCGCCCGTGCCCCCACCCCCAGAACGTACGCGACGACGGCTCCGCCGACCCCGCAGAGCACCAGCAGCGGGTTGAGCGAGCCCGGCAGCTCACCCGGCTGACGGGTGCGGTCCAGCAGCTCCCGGACCCCGTGCAGCAGCGGCACCGGGTCACCGGACGCGTCCCGGGCCGGGCCGGGCGGATCACCCAGCCGCCGCGCGCTCGCCCCCAGCCGGGTCCGCAGCTCCTGCCACAGGTGCGCGGCCTCGGCGTCGACCCGCTCCACCAGCTCCCGCGCCTCGGCCGCCTCCGCCCCGGCGCGGCGTACCTGCGCGGTGGCCTCGGCGACCGCCCGGTCGGCCGCGGCGCACTGCTGCGCGTACCAGGTGTGCGCCTCCTCGCGCTGGGCGGCGACCCGGGAGGTCAGCTCGGCGAGCCGACGGATCTGGGCGGCGTACGTCTCACTGGCGACGGGTTCGTTCATCGGAACTCCTTTGAGAAACCCCGCATCAGCGCCGGAAGGAGTCGCACGCCTGAGGAGCAGGGCAGGGATGGCCGGTCGCCGGCACTGTGGACCCGAGCCCCCTCCCGACAACCCGCAGGTTGTCACAGGTTGATGCGATAGTTCGAAAGCCATGAAGACCACGCGCGTGAAGCGAGCATTCAAGTACCGCTTCTATCCCACGGACGCGCAGGCGGCTGAGCTGTCGCGCACGTTCGGATGCGTGCGGAAGGTCTACAACCTTGCGTTGGCGGCGCGTACCGAGGCGTGGACACTCCGGCAGGAACGCGTCTCCTACAACGCCACGTCGGCGATGCTGACCGCGTGGAAGAAGACAGAGGAACTGGCCTACCTCAACGACGTTTCCTCGGTCCCACTCCAGCAGGCCCTGCGTCATCTTCAGACGGCCTTCGCCAGCTTCTTCGCCAAACGCGCGAAGTACCCGCGTTTCAAGTCGCGGAAGAGGTGCCGGAAGTCGGCGGAGTACACGACCAGCGCTTTCCGCTTCCGGGACGGCAGGCTGACGTTGGCGAAGATGGCGGAGCCGCTGCACATCGTGTGGTCCCGCCCTCTCCCCGAGGGTGCGAAGCCATCGACGGTGACGGTGTCTCAAGACCCGGCTGGGCGTTGGTTCGTGTCCTTGCTGTGCGAGGACCCGACCGTTCAGCCGCTGCCCCCGACCACCGCGGCGATCGGGATAGACGCCGGGCTTGACAACCTGCTGACCTTGTCGACCGGGGAGAAGATCACCAACCCTCGGCATGAGCGGCGCGACCGTGCCCGGCTCGCCCGCGCCCATCGGGAGTTGTCGCGGAAGGCCAAGGGCTCGGCGAACCGCGACAAGGCGCGCCGCAAGGTCGCCAAGGTTCACGCTCGCATCGCAGACCGGCGACGCGACCACCTGCACAAGATCACCACTCGGCTCGTTCGTGAAAACCAAACGATCGTCATCGAGGACCTGACCGTTCGGAACCTGCTGAAAAACCACAGACTCGCCCGCGCCATCAGCGACGCGGCGTGGCGCGAGTTCCGCAGCATGCTGGAGTACAAGGCCCAGTGGTACGGCCGTAAGTTGATTGCGGTCGACCGTTGGTTCCCCTCCTCCAAACTGTGCTCGACATGCAGAGCCGTACGGGACACCATGCCGCTGCACGTCCGCACATGGACGTGCGACTGCGGCATCAATCACGACCGTGACGTGAACGCGGCGCGGAACATTCTGGCCGCCGGGCTGGCGGTGTCTGCCTGTGGAGCTGGTGTAAGCCCTCAACGGGAGCCCTCCCGGACGAGGCGGTCAGTGACGAAGCAGGAAACTCGACGGGCGACCGTGGGAATCCCGGTCCTATAGGGCCGGGAGGATGTCAACGGGACGGACCATAAGGGATGATCACCTGTCCGGTGCGGTGCACCGCCCGGTCGAAGTAGAGGCCCCGCCACGAACGGGGGTACCAGTCCGGCCCGCCGGTGCCCGGGTAGAGCGAGGAGCCCAGCTCCGCGCCCTGCACGTCGAGCGCCACCCATGCGCCGATCTGGTCGGTGCGGGCGGCCGGCCCGCCCAGGTCCACCCGCATCCGGGCCACCCCGCGCCACCAGGCCAGCACGTGGGTACGCCGTTCCGGCCCGTCGTGCAGGATCCGGCGCAGCTGCTCCAGCCCGGTACGCCGCCCGGCCCGCCCGGCGAGCTGACCGGACGCCGCGTCGACCGCGTAGAGCAGCAGGTAGTGCGGGGTGTTGCGGGTGCCCGGCGCGCCGAGCGAGTCGCCCACCTCGGCCATCAGCTCGGGGAGCGTCTCCTCGTCGTACCAGGCCGCGTCGTCGGCCAGGTCCTCGTAGAGGGCCCGGGCGGCCGGGTCAGCGTCCTGGTCGAGGCAGGCGATGGAGAAGCGGGCGGTGCCGGGGCGGTGCTGACGGGCCAGGGACCGGGCGGCGGCGTCCAGCACCGCGCACGCCTCGTCGACCCGGGTGCCGAGCACCGCCAGGTTCCGCCCGGGCGCCCGGGGCAGCCGCAGCGCCGCCGAGCGGGCCTGCACGTCGATGATCTCCCCGAGCAGGGCCACCGGGCTGCGCGGCACCCCCTCCTCCGGCGCGGTCAGCGCCCGGAAGTCCGGCGCGTCCGCGAGCCGCGGGATCGCGTCGCCGTCGAAGAGCCGGGCCGGGGCGGCGTCGGCCGGGCGCATCCGCCACAGCCGGTGCTGCAGCTCGCTCCAGCTCTCCCAGTCGCTGGCCGACGGGATCCGGGCCACCTCGTTCCCCTCGGCCAGCCCGGACTCGGCGTTGACCACGGCGTGGTGCCGGGGCAGCGACTGGGCGGCGTCGTTGCGTTCGGCCAGGATGCGCAGCGCCTTGGGCAGCGCGATGCGCAGGGTGAACTGGGCGACCAGGGCGGGCCGCCCCCACAGCGCCTCGATGCCGCGGACGTCCTGCGAGGCGAGCACCAGGTGGATGCCCTGCGACCGGCCCCGCCGGGCCAGGTCTTCCAGCAGGTCGGCGGCCTCCCGGGCCACCACGTCCCGCCCGGCCAGCAGCGCCTGGAACTCGTCGACGACCGCGACGATCCGCGGCCAGTGCCCGGTCGGGTCCACCGCCCGCAGCTCGGCCAGCTTGGTGACCTCGTGCTTCTTGGCGGCGTCCGCCCGGCGGCGCAGCTCCTCGGCGAGGAAGCGCAGCAGCGCCAGCCCGAACTCCCGGTCGGTGTTGACGTTGATTCCGACCAGCCGCATGTGCGGCAGCCAGCTCGGGTCCCGCCGACCCTGAGCGAACCGGGCGAAGGACACCCCCTCCTTGAAGTCCAGCAGATAGAACTCCAGCTCTGCGGGGGAGTAGCGGGAGGCCAGCGCGCCGATCCAGGCGAAGATCAGGTTCGTCTTGCCGGTGCCGGACGGACCGCCGATCAGGGCGTGCGGCGGGTAGTCGCCGAGGGTGAGCAGCACCGGCCGGCCGTGCGGTCCCTCGCCGATCGGCGCGGTCAGCCCGTGCGCCGAGTCCTCCTGCCACATCCGCTCGGGCGGTGGGAGCAGGTCGGCGAAGGGCGCCGGCGGCGGGCCGGCGTTGACCCGCGACGCCACCTCCCGGCAGGTCTCGGTGACCAGAGTGGCCGGCGGCGGGTCGTCGAGGGTGACCGGCAGCCCGCCGATCCGGGCGTCGTCCGGCTCCACCACGACCCGGGAGACGGTCGGGTCGTCGGGCAGTTCGATCCCGCGGACCACCAGGTGCACCCCGCACGCAGCGCCGGTGCGGACCACCCGGTCCAGCTGGCCGCGCTCGTGCCGGGACAGCTCGTCGCCGCCGAGCAGCACCGCCACCCGCCATGGCTCCGGGCGCCGTCCGGTCGCCGCGGCCAGCTCGCGCAGCGAGCTGTACTCGCCGGCCAGCACGGTCTCGTTGATCCGGCGGATCTGCTCCACCAGGTCGTCCAGCAGCCGGCCGAGCCCGCCCGGGCCGACGAAGGTGAGCAGCCCGGCGGTGCCCAGCGGGGCGAACCCGGCCAGTCCGCCGCCGAGGTGCTCCGGGTCGTACCCGAAGAGGCGGACCCCGCCCGGGTCGGCGCGGCCGACGGAGCGCAGCAGCAGGGCCGGCACCACCGCGGCGATGCCCGCCCGGTCGCCGCCGGCCAGGTGCACGTGGCCCCCGTCGAGCAGCGGCACCAGCGCCGGCACCGGCTCGGCGTCGGGAATCCGTACCGTGCCGATCCGCACCGCGCCGGGCGTCTCGGCCCGGCCGGGGGGCGTCGCCTGCCACCGCGACCACGGCGCCGACGCCGCGCCGGGGGCCTCGCGCTGCGCGGCCGCCGCGGCCCGGCGGGCCAGCTCCGCGATCCGCGCGGTGTGCCGGGCGTCGATCTCGGCCAGCCGGCGGTCGCGGGCCGCGCCGACCCGTTCCGGTACGGCCGCCGCGGCGCGCCGCACCCGGGCCAGCCGCTCCGTGCCGGCGGCCAGCTCGGCGTCGGCGTCGGCCAGCCGGTTACGGGTGGCGCCGAGCGCCTCGGAGAGCATCCCCCGGACCCGGGTGACCAGTTGACCGCGGACGTCAGCCATCGGAGCCCCGGGCCGGCTGCCGCTGGTCGGCGTCGGTCGGCAGGTCCCGGCCGAGCCGGGCGAGCAGCACCCCGGTGACCACCCCGGCGGTGACCGCCGGGTCGGCGGCGTGCGGCTGCTCCTGGTCGCCGGAGCGGCGGGGCGGGGGCATCCGGCACACCCGGGTGAGCAGGGTGTCCAGCACCGGCGGTGGCAGCCCGGGCAGCAGGTCCCGGACCCGGCCGTCCAACTCCCGGCGCAGCCGGCCCAGGTCGTCCGCGCGGGGCGGGTGGCCGAGCAGTTCGCCGGCCAGGTCGCGCAGCAGCGGCGGGGCGACCGCGGCCAGCCCCAGCCCGACGTCGGCGTGCGCCCGGCGCAGCTCGGTGTGCAGCCGGTCCCGGTCGCCGGCGCGGACCCCGGTGACCACCCGGCGCAGCAGCTCGCGGGCGTCGCCGACCCGCTCGTCCGGCTCGTCCGGCGGCCCCTCCCGGCCGCCGGTCAGCTCCGCCACCCGCACCGACCACCAGCGCCGCATCGTCGGGTCGGCGCCCGGCTCCGCCGCAGCCGCCGGCGCCGGTGGCGGCGCGTCCCGGGGCGCGTCGTGCTTCGGCCGGCGGTCCTCCGGGCGCGGCGCGGTCGAGCCGTCCGCGGCCAGTCCGATCGCGGCCAGATAGCCGGCCAGCTGCTCCTGGGCGACCCGCAGCGCGTACCCGGCGGTCTCGGCGTGTTCGGTGGCGGCGGAGAGCTCCGGCACCCCCATCGGGTTCGCCGACTCCTGCCGGACCCAGCGCAGCCGCTCGGTGGCCTGGCCGAACTTCTCCAGCGCCAGCGCCAGCTGGGCGAGCGGCATCTCCTCGGCAGCGGCGCGGACCTGCGCGCCGACGTCCTCGATGATGGACACGGCCGGCCCTAGAGGGTCGACACGTAGAGCTGCGCCTGCTCGACCGCCACCAGTGTCGCGGCGAGGCACTCCTCCAGCTCCTGGCTGGCCTGGGTCAGCGAGGCGTGCGCGGCCTCGACCGTCTCGTGCCCGCTGCCCTCCAGCGCGCCGGCCAGCGTCTGCTGCGCCTCGGCCAGCTTCTCGCCGGCCGCCTGCACGGCTGTCTGCCCGTCACCTATCTGTTGGACGGCGACATCGATGGCTGCCTTCAGCTCGGCGACGCTCGCCACGGGGACCTCCTGGGGGCGGGGAGATCTCCATTACAACCCATCCCGCTGGGTGAGCGAAAATCCGCCCTCGCGGTGTTCCTGCCCGGCTGTCCGATTCGGTGTCTGACGTGCGGGGAAGGCCCGCCGGCCCGGCCCGTCGCGGTCCCGTCGACGGGCCGCCCGGTCCGGTCCACGAGTCACCCGCCGTCCCATCGGGCGGTAGCCGGCCCTCCGGCGCCAGCCCGCCAGGCCCCGGCGGTGGCCACCACGGGCGGGCAGGTCAGCCGGTCGGGTCGGGGCGGAGCCAGCGGGGGCCGTACACCTCGGCCCCGAGCGCGCCCACCCGCGCGCGCAGCTCACGGTCGGCCGTCACCACCACCCGACGGCGGTCCGGCGCGGACGCGACCAGGTCGACCATGGTGTCGTCGCCCGAACCGGGCGCGGAGACCACCCGGACCCCCGGGACGCCCGGGACGTCCCGCGCCGCCCCCTCCACCACCAGCACCACCTCCACCGGCGGGAGCAGCTCCGGCGGCACACCCCGCTCGGCCAGCGGCACGAGGGCGTCGCGCAGCCGGGCCGCCGCACCGGCCCGGTCCCGCCACCAGCCGTTCGGCCGGGAACCGACCACGTTGGCGCCGTCGACGATGAGCAGCGGACTGGTCTCCATGCCCCCAGCGTGCCACCCGGGGGTGTTTGTCGCGCCGACCGCCGGGTAGCCACCGCCGACCGTGCCGCGCCCACCGGTTGCCTTCGGCGACCGGCCGCGCCCGACTCCGGAGGACAGAGATGATGGGACCCGGCGACGTCGGCTCCGACCCGTGGGACGAATTCCTGGCCCGCTACTTCGGCCGGAGCGAGGGGGGACGCCGGCCGGCGCACCGGGTCGACATCACCCGGCTGATGACCGCCGACGCGCGGGAGATGCTGGCCGACGCGGCCCGCCGGGCGGCCCAGAAGCACAGCAACGACCTGGACACCGACCACCTGCTCTGGGCGGCGCTGCAACGCGAACCCCTGCGCGACCTGGTACGCCGCGCCGGCGCCGACCCGGACGCCCTGGTCAACGCCCTCGGCGGGCGCGGTGAAGGCGCCCCCCGCGGGGAGGTGCCACCGAACCTGTCGCTCACCCCGGCGGCCAAGCGGGCGCTGCTCGACGCCCACCAGCTCTCCCGGGCGATGGGCGCGAACTACATCGGCCCCGAGCACATCCTGATGGCGCTGCCGCTCAACCCGGAATCGCCGGCCGGCCGGATGCTCGCCGCCGGCCGGATCCAGCCCGAGTCGCTGCAGGCGGCCAGCGCGGAACGCGGCCAGGGCGGCCCCCGGCCCGACCGCGGCACCCCCACCCTCGACAAGTACGGCCAGGACCTCACCGACCTGGCCCGCGCCGACCAGATCGACCCGGTGATCGGGCGGGCCGACGAGATCGAGCAGGCGGTGGAGATCCTCTCCCGCCGGACCAAGAACAACCCGGTGCTGATCGGCGAGGCCGGCGTCGGCAAGACCGCCATCGTGGAGGGGCTGGCCGAGAAGATCTGCGACGGCGACGTGCCGCAGACCCTGATCGGCAAGCGGGTGGTGCAGCTCGACCTGCCCGGGCTCGTCGCCGGCACCCGCTACCGCGGCGACTTCGAGGAACGGCTGAAGAAGGTGATCGACGAGATCCGGGCGCACAAGGACGAGCTGATCGTCTTCCTGGACGAGATCCACACCCTGGTCGGCGCGGGCGGAGCCGGCAGCGAGGGCGGCATGGACGCGTCCAACATGCTCAAGCCCGCCCTGGCTCGGGGTGAGTTGCGGGTGATCGGCGCGACCACGCTGGACGAGTACCGGCGCAGCATCGAGAAGGACGCCGCGCTGGCCCGCCGCTTCCAGCCGGTCTTCGTGCCCGAGCCGAGCGTGGAGGACACCGTCGCCATCCTGCGCGGCCTGCGGGACCGCTATGAGGCGCACCACCAGGTCCGCTTCACCGACGAGGCCCTGGTGGCCGCCGCCGAGCTCTCCGACCGGTACATCACCGACCGCTACCTGCCGGACAAGGCGATCGACCTGATCGACCAGGCCGGCGCCCGGGTCCGGTTGCGCACCCGCACGCCCGCCGAGGACGTGCGCGAGCTGGAGCAGCAGCTCGACGAGGTACGCCGGAACAAGGAGCAGGCGGTCGCCGGTGAGCAGTACGAGCGTGCCTCCCAGCTGCGGGACCGGGTCTCCGAGCTGGAGGAGCAGGTCCGCCGCGCACGCGGCGACGGTGAAAGCCCCGAGGTGCCTACGGTCGGGCCGACGGAGATCGCCGAGGTGGTGTCCCGGGCCACCGGCATCCCGGTCAACCAGCTCAACGAGGAGGAACGCGACCGGCTGCTCCGGCTGGAGGGCTACCTGCACGAGCGCGTGGTCGGCCAGGACGACGCGGTCACCGCGGTCGCCGAGGCGGTGCGCCGCTCCCGTACCGGACTGGCCGACCCGAACCGGCCGATGGGCAGCTTCCTCTTCCTCGGCCCGACCGGTGTCGGCAAGACCGAGCTGGCCCGGGCGCTGGCCGAGGCGCTCTTCGGCGAGTCGGACCGGATGGTCCGGCTGGACATGAGCGAGTTCCAGGAACGGCACACGGTCAGCCGGCTGGTCGGCGCCCCGCCCGGGTACGTCGGCTACGAGGAGGCCGGCCAGCTCACCGAGGCGGTACGCCGCCGACCGTACGCGGTGGTGCTGCTCGACGAGATCGAGAAGGCGCACCCGGATGTGTTCAACATCCTGCTCCAGGTGTTCGACGAGGGTCGGCTCACCGACAGCCAGGGCCGGACGGTGAACTTCAAGAACACCGTCCTGATCATGACGAGCAACCTGGGTTCGGAGCTGATCACCGGCACCCAGCGGGCGATCGGTTTCGCCACCGCCGGGGAGGCGGGCGCCGCGCAGGAGGCCAGTGACCTGCGCGAGCGGCTGATGCGACGGCTGCAGGAGAACTTCCGGCCCGAGTTCCTCAACCGCATCGACGAGATCATCATCTTCCAGCGGCTCGAGGCCGAGCAGCTGCGGCAGATCACCGAGCTGATGCTGGAGGAGACCCGCCGCCGCCTGCACGCGCAGGACATCCAGGTGGAGTTCACCACCGCCGGCATCGACTGGCTCGCCGAGCACGGCTACCAGCCCGAGTTCGGCGCCCGGCCGCTGCGTCGGGTGATCCAGCGGGAGGTCGACAACCGGCTCTCCCGGATGCTGCTGGAGAACCAGATCTCGCCCGGCCAGAAGGTGAAGGTCGACGCCCGCGACGGGCAGATCGCCTTCGACGTGATCGCCGGCGACCGCGACTACACGGCGGCGACGACGTCCCACCCGCGATGAACCGGAGGGCGGACATGACCGAACCGGAGGAGTCCCGGGAGGACGACACCGAGCGCAGCGAACCGATCGTGGCACCCCCGACGGCGAACCCGTCCCGGGTGAAGGTGCCGCCGGAAGGGCTGAAGCAGCGGACCGACGAGGGCGAGCCGGCGCCGTCCGGGCCGCCGGCGGGAGAGGAGGCGTGATGGTACGCGAGAAGCGGCTGGATCCCGAGGTCGAGGTGATCTGGGACGACTTCCACGCCCAGGTGAACGTCCCCTCCGAGCAGTTGCGGCAGTGGCTGCTCACGCGGGGGTCGGGCGAGGAGGCGTTCGGCCCGAACCCGGACCTGAACCTGCCCGAGCCGGGGCGGCAGATCCTCCACGTGCTCAGCAAGCGGAAGGTGGACCTGACCCGGGAGGACATCGAGGTGATGCGGGACGCCATCGACCGCATCCAGTCCCTGGTGGACGCGAAGCCGAGCCGGGGCAACGCCGACGACGAGTGGCGGCACTCGCTGCTCGACCTCGGCCACGACGTCCTGGTCGAACGCTGAGCCACGACCGGAACGGCGCCCGGGAACGCCCCCGGGTGCCGTTCGCGTGGTCGGTTACTCGGATTCGATGCTGGGCAGTTGCAGGCCGGCGGCGTCGGCGGCGGCCTGCCGGTCGACGCGGGCCTGTTCCTCGCGGGTCAGCAGGTTGGCGTACTCGGTGATGTCGGCCGGGTCCGGCACGTCGGGCAGCCGGCGCAGGAAGGTCTCGACGTCCCGGGAGGCGGCGGAGTGCGCGGCGGCCGCCTGGCGCAGCAGCTCCCGCTGGTCGGCCGCGGGGTACAGATCGGTCATGCTGCCCTGATACCCGCCGTCAGGCGGTTCGCACCCCGCCCGGCGGCCCGGCCGCCGTCGGCTGGGCGCCGAAGTCGGGGTGGCGCAGCAGCCAGGCCAGGTAGTCCGGGTGCGGCGCGAGCGAATCGGTGTACGCGGCCACCGCCGTCTCCAGCACCGCCTCGGCGGCCCGGGCGGCCGGCGCGTCCGGGTGCCAGCCCAGCAGCAGTCGCCAGCGCAGCGGCGTCCCGGCCAGCCGGCGGGTGACCAGCCCGGTGACCGGACGGAAGGTGGCCTGGCAGAGCGCCACCGCCTCGCCGGCGTCGACCAGGTCCACGCAGCCGCGGACGTCCGTCTCGTACACCTTCCGGGGGGTGAAGCCGGCGCGGGCGCAGGCGGCGGCGAAGCAGTCGCCGAAGCAGCCTTCGCCGGGCGCCGCGACCCACTGCTCCCGCCGCAGGTCGCCCAGCCGCACCTCGTCCCGGTCGGCCATCGGGTGGGTCTGCGGCAGCAGCACGAAGATCGGGTCGACGGCGACCTCCCGCCAGCTCAGCCCGAACTCCGCCGACGGGGTCGCGTCGCCGCAGACCCCGATGAGGGCGAAGTCCAGCCGCCCGCCGGCGACGAGCTGGGCCAGCTCGTCCACCGACCAGGAGGCGTACGTGGTGATCTGCATCTGCGGCTGCTCGGCGGCGAGCCGGTGCACCAGCCGGCCGAGGATCGGGCTGTTCACCCCGCCGAACCGGTACCGGCCCAGCGGGTCGCCCGCCCCGGCCAGCCGCGCCGCCTCGTCCTGCAGGCCCTTCATCGCCGGCAGCAGCACCCGGGCCCGGGCCAGCACCAGCTCGCCCAGCGCGGTGGGGCGGGCGCCCCGGCGGTCCCGCTCGAACAGCGGCCCGCCCAGGATCCGCTCGATGCGCTGGAGCTGGGCGGTCAGGGCCGGCTGGGCCAGACCGAGCGTCGAGGCTGCCTTGGTCACGCTCCCCGTCTCCGCGATCGCGCAGACCACCCGCAGGTGTCGCAGCTCCAGATTCATACGGTGACCGTAGGGCCACTCATCGATGGACGGAAGGGGCCGGAACGGCATCGGCCCGGTCCGATGCGTACGGGCGCCGGGTCAGGCCTTCGGCTGCCGCTCCAGGTCCGCCAGCTGGGTACGCCGGCCGGTCAGCGCGTCCCGGAGCTTGTCCACCACGCCCACCGCCGGTTCCACGATCTTGTTCCACGGCGGGGTGGCCGGGGTGCCGGGGTGCGGCCGGGTCGGCGCCGCCTCCTCGGCGATCTGCCACCGGTTGCCCAACCGGATCAGGTCGGCGTCGGTGGCCACCTCGCGCAGTGGCGTCACCAGCGCGGCGACCCGGCCGACGTGCCGGCGTAGCCGGTCGGCCACCTCGGCCAGTGCCGGGTCGTCCGGCCCGGACAGTCCCTTCAGGGCGGTGAGCAGCGCCGCGTCCGCCTCGATCTCCCGGTCGACCAGCGCGGCGCTCTCCGGCACGGCGGCCCGGACGGCGGGGAAGAGGTACTGCTCCTCGGCGGAGAGGTGCCGGGACACCGTGGCGGTGAGCACGTCCACCACCTCGCGACGGCGCTCCGCGGCCAGCCCCGGGTCGGTGACCTCGTCGGCCAGGCCGAGCAGCTGCCGGTGCTCCCGGTCGACGAGCTCGGCCAGGCTCCGGCCGCCGGGCCGGTACGCGTCGTCGGCGGCGGGTGGCAGCGGCGGCAGGGGAACGGTCATGGTGCCCTCCTCGACTGGTGGCCGGCGGAGGCCGGCGGCCCGGTGGGCGGTGCGGGGACGACTGCGGCGGTACCCGCACGCCCCGCGCGCGAAACCGGGCCGTACGCCGTCCCGGTCGGCGGCGCGCGCCGGGGGAGCCGGGCGGGGCGCGCCACCGGACCGGCCCGGCTGGTATGAAGTGCCCATGACGAGCGACGCCGCATCCGCCCGACCCGACCCCACCGACGAGGTCGTCGACCTCTGCCGCGACCTGCTGCGGATCGACACCACCAACACCGGGGACAACGACACCAGCGTCGGCGAACGGCGCGCCGCCGAGTACGTGGCGGAGAAGCTGGCCGAGGTCGGCGTCGACGCGGAGCTCCACGAGTCGGCGCCCGGCCGGGCCAACCTCGTCGCCCGGATCCCCGGCACCGACCCGGGCCGCGACGCGCTGCTGGTGCACGGCCACCTCGACGTGGTCCCCGCCGACCCGGACGAGTGGTCGGTGCACCCGTTCTCCGGCGAGATCCGCGACGGCTACCTGTGGGGCCGGGGCGCGATCGACATGAAGGACTTCGACGCGATGGTGCTCGCCGTGGTCCGCGGCTGGCAGCGCGCCGGGGTCCGCCCGTCGCGCGACATCGTGCTCGCCTTCACCGCCGACGAGGAGGCCGGCAGCGACTACGGCGCGCACTTCCTCGCCCAGCGGCACCGCGGCCTCTTCGACGGCTGCACGGAGGCGATCGGCGAGGTCGGCGGCTTCTCCTACTCGGTCAACGAGTCCCAGCGGCTCTACCTCATCGAGACCGCCGAGAAGGGCATCGACTGGCTTCGACTGCACGTTAAGGGCCGCCCCGGCCACGGCTCGATGGTGCACGACGACAACGCGGTCACCGCGCTGGCCGAGGCGGTCGCCCGGATCGGCCGGCACCGCTTCCCGGTGGTGGTCACCGACACCGTGCGGGCGTTCCTGGAGGAGGTCTCCGACCTGCTCGGCGTCGAGCTGGACCCGGAGGACCCGGAGACCGCCATCGCCAAGCTCGGCCCGATCGCCAACATCATCGGCGCGACCATCCGCAACACCGCCAACCCGACCCGGCTGGCCGCCGGTTACAAGGACAACGTCATCCCCGGCCGGGCCACCGCCACCATCGACTGCCGCAGCCTGCCCGGCCAGTCGGAGCTGCTGGAGCGGCAGCTGCGCGAGCTGGTCGGGCCGGACATCGCCATCGAGTACATCCAGCGGCAGCCCGCCCTGGAGACCACCTTCGACGGCGACCTGGTCGAGGCGATGTCCGCCGCGCTGCGCGCCGAGGACCGGGGCGCCCGCCCCGTGCCGTACATGCTCTCCGGTGGCACGGACGCCAAGGCCTTCTCTCTGCTCGGCATCCGCTGCTTCGGGTTCGCGCCCCTGCGGCTGCCCGCCGACCTCAATTTCTCCGGCCTGTTCCATGGCATCGACGAGCGGGTTCCGGTGGACGGGC
The DNA here is from genome assembly GCF_004217615.1 of Micromonospora kangleipakensis. Lineage (NCBI taxonomy): Bacteria > Bacillati > Actinomycetota > Actinomycetes > Micromonosporales > Micromonosporaceae > Micromonospora > Micromonospora kangleipakensis. The sequence continues at coordinate 3,866,208 of NZ_SHLD01000001.1, forward strand.
TACAGTTCGGCGTGCGGGTTCTCGACCGGTTTCTCCGCAGTTGCTAACCGTGTCCGCGGCGTCACCGGCGGCGCGGACCCTCCCCCATCGCGAAGGGACTGCCTCACATGACCGACCAGCACGGTGAGCTGGACGCCGCTCTCGAGCGCGTGATCGCCGCCGCCCGCGCCCACCTGGCCGCCGTCCGCGCCGCCGAGGGCCGGATCGACGACGACGACGTCTGGCAGGCGTACGTCGCGTTGAACAACGCCTCGTTCGCCTACGACGAGCAGCTGCTCGACGCGTTCGGCGAGGTCACCCCCTGGGACGTGGAGTCGATCGACCCGAACGAGGCCGACGAGCGCTTCGGCGGCGTCGAGGGCGTCGAGGCGACCGACCCGCACCCGCGGGTGATCTCGGTGCGGCAGCGCCGCGACTACCGGGTGCCGAGCGTCTCCGCCCTGCTCCGGGTGGCCGAGGCGGCCCGCCGGGAGGGCACCCCGGAGGAGGACGAGCCGGCCCCCGTCGAGGGCGTCGGCGAGGCGGTGCTGGAGCTGCTGCAGAGCGGCGACGGCTCGCTCAGCGCGCTGGACGTCCCGGAGCTCGAACCGCTCGACGGGGTGGTGATGGTCAGCGAGGTCGGCACCCCGGTCGACCTGGAGTCCTTCGACGACGACGACGCGGTGGGCCCGTTCCAGCCGGCCGCCGACGACCGCCTCGTGGGCCGGCTCGACGAGCACCCGTTCCTGGAGCTGGACGAGGAGCACGACCACGCCCACTAGGCCGTGACGCGCCCCGGGCCCGACCATCCGGCCGGGCCCGGGGCCGTCCGTCCGCGCCGGCGTTCGCCGTCGCTCAGTACGACAGGCCCGGCTGCGGCTGGTTGATCCGCCGACGGCGTAGCATCACCTGCCGCGTACCGTCCCGGAACAGCCGCACCCGGGCCAACTCCCATCCGGAGAACTCCGCCTGGATCGCCAGCTGCGCCGCGGCGGTCAACCGGTCGACGTTCGGCGGCAACCGCAGCGGCGCGTATTCGTAGTCCATGCGTTCCATGCTGCCCAGGCCGGCGGCGGTTCGCCACCCCCTGCCGGTGATCCACGTCGCGTCCCGCCCGGGCGGCCGGCGTGCCCCGGACCGGCGCCGCCCCGGCGCACGGGTCAGCCGTCGCGCTCCGGGTAGCCGACCGGGACCGCGGAGACGTCGTCCAGGGCGGTGACGATCTCCTCGGGCAGGGTCATCCGCTCCACCTGGAGCGCGCCGAGGAGCTGGCCGACGGTACGCGCGCCGAGGATCGGGGCGGTCACCCCCGGCCGGTCCCGGATCCAGGCCAGCGCCACCTCCAGCGGGGAGACGCCCAGCCCGCCGGCGGCCGTGGCCACCGCCTCGACGATGCTCGAGCAGCGCGGCTCCAGGTAGGTGGCGACGAACCGCTCGAAGTGCGGCGAGGCGGCCCGGGAGTCCGCCGGCCGGCCGTGCCGGTACTTGCCGGTGAGCACCCCACGGCCCAGCGGCGACCAGGGCAGCACGCCCAGCCCCATCGCCGCGCAGGCCGGCAGCACCTCCCGCTCCACGCCCCGCTCCAGCAGCGAGTACTCCACCTGGGCGGCCACCACCGGGGCCCGGCCGGGCCAGGCGGCCTGCCAGGCGGCGGCCTGGGCGGTCTGCCAGCCGGCGAAGTTCGACACCCCGACGTACCGGGCCTTCCCGCTGGACACGGCGTGGTCCAGGGCGGAGAGGGTCTCCTCCAGCGGGGTGTCCGGGTCGTACCCGTGGACCTGCCAGAGGTCGACGTGGTCGGTGCCGAGCCGGCGCAGCGACGCGTCCAGGGTGCGCAGCAGGTGCCCGCGCGAGCCGTCCCGGCGGCGGCCGCTGCCCGGGCGCAGCCCCGCCTTGGTGGCGATGAGCAAGTCCTCGCGGGGGACCAGGCTGCCCAGCAGGGAGCCGATGACCGATTCGGCGTCGCCGTCGGCGTACACGTCGGCGGTGTCGACGAGGTTGCCGCCCGCGTCGAGGTAGCTCTTCAGCTGGGCGGCCGCGTCGTCCGCGTCGGTGTCCCGTCCCCAGGTCATGGTGCCGAGCGCGAGCCGCGAAACCGCCAGCCCGCTTCGGCCGAGCGGTCGCTGTTGCATGCGTGAACCTTATTTCGAAGCCGGCGTCACGGATATCCTCGCCCGAAGTCAAGTTCCTGCCCCACCGGCCGAACGGGTGTGACGCGTTCGAGGTGAGCCGGTGATCGGGAGCACCGCCCGCATTGCGTAACCTGATGCGACCTGTGGTGCGGATGGTGGGAGGACCAGTGCGACTCGGGCTCAGCCTCGGATACCAGACGGCGTGGAGCACGCCAGCCGACCACCTGGCGCTTGCCGAGGAGGCGGACCGGCTCGGCTACTCGGTGGTGTGGGCGGCGGAGGCCTACGGCTCCGACTCGCCCAGCATGCTGGCCTGGATGGCCGGTCAGACCCAGCGGATCGACGTGGGCGCCGCGGTGATGCAGATCCCCGCCCGGACCCCGGCGATGACCGCGATGACGGCGGCCACGATCGACGCGCTCTCCGGCGGCCGGTTCCGGCTCGGCCTGGGCGTCTCCGGCCCGCAGGTCTCCGAGGGCTGGCACGGCGTCCGCTTCGCCAAGCCCCTGGCCCGCACGCGGGAGTACGTGGACATCGTCAAGCTGGCGATCGCCCGCAAGGAGGTCGCGTACGACGGCGAGCACTACACCCTGCCGCTGCCCGACGGGCCCGGCAAGGCGCTGCGCCTGGGCTTCCACCCGCCGCGCGAGCACATCCCGATCTACCTGGCCGCGGTCGGCCCGAAGAACCTCGAACTCGCCGGTGAGATCGCCGACGGCTGGCTCGCCGTCTTCTACGCCCCCGAGTTCGCCGAGGAGCAGCTCGCCTCCGTCCGGGCCGGCCGGGCCAAGGTCGGCAAGGAGCTCGCCGGCTTCGACGTGGTGCCCTCCGTGCCGGTGGTGGTCGGCGACGACATCGCCTCCTGCGCCGAGCTGGTCCGCTGGTACGCCGCCCTCTACGTCGGCGGCATGGGCAGCCGGCAGCAGAACTTCTACAACCAGCTCGCCACCCGGATGGGCTACGGCGACGCCGCCCGCGAGGTGCAGGACCTCTACCTGGCCAAGCGGCAGCGGGACGCGGCCGCCGCGATCCCGATGGAGTTCATCGACCGCACCTCGCTGCTCGGCCCGAAGGAGCGCATCGCCGAGCGGATGCGGGAGTACGCAGCCGCCGGCGTCACCACCCTGTCGGTGACCCTCTTCGTCGCCGACCGGGACAGCGGCGTGCAGACCCTGCGTACCGTCGCCGAGGCCCTGGAACTCTCCGGAGTCGGCGAGTGACCTGGGTCGAGGCCATCGTCCTGGGCATCGTCCAGGGGCTCACGGAATTCCTCCCGGTCAGCTCGTCCGGTCACCTGCGCATCACCTCGGCGATCTTCTTCGGTCGGGACGCGGGTGCGTCGTTCACCGCGGTGACCCAGCTGGGCACCGAGGCGGCCGTGCTCATCTACTTCGCCAAGGACATCTGGCGGATCGTCCGGACCTGGCTGCTGGGCATCCGGGATCGCTCGGTCCGCGCCAGCCTCGACTACCGGATGGGCTGGTATGTCATCATCGGCTCGATCCCGATCGGGCTCTTCGGGTTCCTGTTCAAGGATCAGATCCGCACCGCCGGCCGCAACCTGTGGGTGGTCTCGTTCACGCTGATCGTCTTCGCGTTCGTGCTGGCCTTCGCCGAGTACTGGGGCCGGCAGACCCGCACCCTGGAGAACTTCCGACTGCGCGACGGCGTCGTGATGGGCTTCGCCCAGGCCATGGCGCTGATCCCCGGCGTGTCCCGCTCCGGCGGCACGCTCACCGCCGGCCTGCTGCTCAACCTGACCCGGGAGGCGGCGGCGCGGTACTCGTTCCTGCTGGCCATCCCGGCGGTGGTGATGTCGGGGGTGTTCAGCATCCCCGACGTCTTCGAGCCGTCCGCGCCGGGCACCGCCGCGCCGAGCGGGGCGCAGATGATCGTCGCGACGGTGATCGCCTTCGCCATCGGCTACGCGGCCATCGCCTGGCTGCTGCGCTACGTCGCCCACCACACGCTGTACGTCTTCGTGCTCTACCGGGTGGCTCTTGGCGCCCTGGTTCTCTCCCTGCTCCTCACCGGCACGATCAGCGCTACCTGATCTTGTTGGTTGCGGTGGGGGCTGGGGCGACCGTCCGTCCGGCGGTCACGGTTCTTTCGCCTGTACGTGGATACGCCGCTGGCCGGCACCCCGTGTCTTGGGGTGCCGGCCAGCGGCGTGTTGCTTTATGGGTCAGCTGTTCCAGTGCTGGGCGACGATGTGGGCGGCCTGCTTCTCCCACTGGGCGTAGGCGTCCGGGTAGGCCGACACCTGCACCGTCTGGGCGGCCTCGGTCAGCGGCATGTCCTGCCACCCGTCGACCTGCTTGAGACCCTTCAGGAACGCGGTGGTGGAGTACTCGGGGTCGGTGATCTGCTCCGGCGTACCCCAACCCGAGGACGGGCGCTGCTGGAACAGGCCCAGCGAGTCGTGGTCGTTGCGGTCACCCAGGTGACCCAGGTTCTCCAGCTTCGACTCCTGCAGGCTCGTGGCGATCGAGATCACCGCGGCCCGCTCCGGCAGACCCGCCTTCTTCGTCGCGGCGATGATCGCCTTCGCGTTGCCGGTCTGCTCATCGTTCAGCGAGATGTGCGACTGCTTGCCCTGCACACCGTGCGGGATCAGCTTGCCGCTGTCCGGCTTGTCAGCCTGCACCGCGACCGGCTTGCCGGTGACGGGACCGGTGTCGGCGTGAGCGGCGATCGGACCGGCGAACACACCACCGGCAAAAGCCAGACCAGCAACACCCAGCACGCTCTTACGAATCATCGAAGTCATGGGAAAGCTCCTTGGGGGTTGGCGCACACCCGGTGGGGGCCGGGACATACGCAAGCACCGTCAGGCGCTCACTAAGTTCAAGGGGGAAAGTCTCTGCCCGGTCCGACCGCGGGGCGGGGGCCTCTTCGCGGCGCCGGGACCATATGTAACGACCGGCAGGCCGCCATCATTCCGGGGCCCGACCATCGGCCCGGTCGAGCGGGCCAGGTACTCGGTCGTACGCCAGATGTAACGACCCCGCCCCCGCCACGATTCCGCCGTCAGGATGCCGCCGGTCACACCCAGAAACGGACACCCGAGCCAGACCGCCCGCCGCCCGACGGGCCGGAACGGACACCCGGCACCAGATCCCCCATGTGGCGGAATCCGCGCCTGTCGGACATCGCCACATCGGGGACACGGAGTCGATCACGCCCAACCGGCACGGCGCGGGCCCGAGCCGGCAGGGCACCAGACGACGACCCGACCAGGGGCTGACGCCAGCAGGGGGCGGCACCGCGTACCCGGAAAAAGAACCGACCCCTACCCGGCGCCGGAGCGCGGAGCCCGCGCACAACGGGGGTGTGGCCCGCCGTGGCCGGTGCAGGGATCAAGCCTGACCGCCCGGAGCCGGGCACGGCGGGCCACACCCCCCCACCGCACCCAACAACGGACCGCAACAGGCGCAACCAGCCGCACCGCCGACAAGCCGCAACCACCGAGAAACCGCCAAGCGAAGCGACAGCAGCACGCCGGCAACCGCGAGCACACCCGACCCCCCGACGCCCTAGGGTGGTCACCGTGGCGACCCTTCTCCTTCTGCGACACGGCCGGACCACCGCGAACGCCGACGGCGGCCTGGCCGGCCGGCAGCCGGTCGAGCTGGACGAGACGGGTCGAGCCCAGGCCACCGCGGTCGGGGAGCGGCTGCGCGGCGTTCCCCTCGCGGCGGTGGTGACCAGCCCGCTGATCCGCTGCCGGCAGACCCTCGACCTGGCCCTGCCGGAGGCGGAGCCGGTGGTGGAGGAGGGGCTGATCGAGTGCGGGTACGGCAGCTGGGAGGGGCAGCCGCTGAAGAACCTGGCGAAGGAGCCGCTCTGGCCGGTGGTGCAGCAGCATCCGAGCGCCGCCGTCTTCCCGGAGGGGGAGTCGATGGCCGCGATGTCCGCGCGGGCGGTGGCGGCGGTGCGGTCCTGGGACGCCCGGATCAGCGCTGAGCACGGGCCGGAGGCGGTCTGGCTGGCGTGCAGCCACGGCGATGTGATCAAGGCCATCGTCGCCGACGCGCTGGGCGTACATCTGGATCTGTTCCAGCGGATCGTGGCGGATCCGGCGTCGGTGACGGCGATCCGCTACACCCCGTTGCGGCCCTTCCTGGTCCGGCTCAACGACACCGGGGGGGACCTGACCGGGCTGGTGCCGCCGCCGCGCAAGCGGCGTCGGCGGGCCACCCGGGCGGTCGACTCCGACGCCGCGGTGGGCGGTGGCGCGGGGGCGGCCCGGTGAGCCGCGTCGCCACGCCCGGGGCGGCGCCGGGTGGCTGGCGGCGTTTCGCCCTGGGCGGAACCACCGTCGGTGCGGTGCGCGACGCCTCCACGCGCCGGATAGGGTCGTGGGTATGACCCACCAGGTGCACGCCTTCGAGCCGCCGGAGCGGTTCGTCGCCGGGACCGTCGGCCCGCCGGGGGAGCGTACGTTCTTCCTCCAGGCGCGCGGCGGTGGCCGGCTGGTCAGCGTCGCGCTGGAGAAGGTCCAGGTGTCCCTGCTCGCCGAGAAGCTGGAGGAGCTGCTCTCCGAGGCGCAACGCCGGTTCGGCGTGGAGCTGCCGGAGGCGGCGCCGATGGTCGTCGGCGACAACGACCCGCTGGACACCCCGGTCGACGAGGAGTTCCGGGTCGGCACCCTGGGCCTGGCTTTCGACGTGGACACCGCCACCGTGGTGATCGAGGCGATCGCCGTCGGTGAGGCGGAGGCCGAGGTCGAGCTGGGCGACGTGGAGGACGACGAGGACGAGGACGAGGAGCCGGAGGAGCCGGACGAGGACCTCGACCGGCTGCGGGTCCGGCTGACCCCCGCGGCGACCCGCGCGTTCATCGAGCGGGCCCGCCGGGTGGTCAACGCTGGCCGTCCGCCCTGCCCGCTCTGCGGTCAGCCGCTGGACCCGGCGGGCCACCTCTGCCCCCGGCACAACGGTTATCACCGGTGACGTCGTCGGAACTCCAGCCCCGACAGGACAGCGCCGTCGCTCTCCGCCTGCTGAGCGACGGTGAGTTCGACCTCGAGGGGCGGCTGGTCGACGCCTCCAACACCACCCTGCGCGGGATCCTCACCCTGGACGGGGTGACGGCCCGCTGCGTCTACAAGCCGGTGCGCGGCGAGCGCCCGCTCTGGGACTTTCCGGACGGCACGCTCGCCGGCCGCGAGGTCGCCGCCTACCTGGTCTCCCGGGCCACCGGCTGGGACCTGGTGCCGCCCACGGTGCTGCGGGACGGCCCGTTCGGTCCGGGCTCGTGCCAGCTCTGGATCGACGAGCCGGAGGATGCCGAGTCGCTGGTCGGGTTCGTGCCGGCGGACGCCGTGCCGCCGCGCTGGTTCCCGGTCGCCGCGGCCCGCGACGACGAAGGCGTCGCGTACGCGCTGGCGCACGCCGACGACCCTCGGCTGGCCCGCCTCGCCGTCCTCGACGCGGTGCTCAACAACGCCGACCGCAAGGGCGGACACGTGCTGATCGGGCCGGACGACCGGATCTACGGCGTGGACCACGGGGTCTGCTTCCACGTCGAGGAGAAGCTGCGCACGGTGCTCTGGGGCTGGGCCGGCCGGCAGTTGCCGCCCGACGCGGTGGAGATGGTCGACGCGCTGGCCGGTCAGGTCGCCGGACCGCTCGGCGAGGAGCTGGCCGAGCACCTGACGATCGGCGAGGTCGCCGCGCTGGCCGGCCGCGTCGACCGGCTGCGGGAGACCGGGCGGTTCCCCCAGCCGCCGGAGGACTGGCCGGCGATGCCCTGGCCGCCCATGTGAGCGGTTGTCGCGTTGATCACGCCCAGGGCGGCAACGGGGGCGTGGGCGGCTCGTTAGGCTGACGGTCATGGAGTCTTGGGCGGGACACGAGGTGCCACGGCTGCCGGGTGAGGGCGTGCCGCTGAGGTTGTACGACTCGGCGCGGCAGGGTCTCCAGCCCAGCGAGCCCGACGGCACCGCCTCGATGTACGTCTGCGGTATCACCCCGTACGACGCCACCCACCTCGGGCACGCCGCCACCATGATCACCTTCGACCTGGTGCAGCGGATGTGGCGGGACGCCGGCGTCACCGTGCGCTACGTGCAGAACGTCACCGACATCGACGACCCGCTGCTGGAGCGGGCCGAGCGCGACGGCGAGGACTGGAAGGTCCTGGCGATGCGGGAGACCGCACTGTTCCGCGAGGACATGGAGGCGCTGCGGATCATCCCGCCGGCGCACTACGTCGGCGCGGTCGAGTCGATCCCGGACATCGCCGAGAAGGTCCTCGTCCTGCTCAAGGACGGCGCCGCGTACCGCCTCGACGACGGCACCGGCGACGTCTACTTCGACATCTCCGCCGCCCCCCAGTTCGGGTACGAGTCGAACCTGACCCGGGAGCAGATGCTGGAGATCTTCCCGGAGCGCGGTGGCGACCCGGACCGGGCCGGCAAGCGGGACCCGCTGGACCCGCTGCTGTGGCGCGGCGCCCGGGAGGGCGAGCCGTCCTGGCCCGGCGGCGAGCTGGGCGCCGGCCGCCCCGGCTGGCACATCGAGTGCGCGGTGATCGCGCTGAACCTGCTCGGCGACCGGATCGACGTGCAGGGCGGCGGCAACGACCTGCTCTTCCCGCACCACGAGTGCTCCGCCGCGCACGCGGAACGCCTCACCGGCCAGGCGCCGTTCGCCGACCACTACGTGCACGCCGGCATGATCGGCCTGAACGGCGAGAAGATGTCCAAGTCCAAGGGCAACCTGGTCTTCGTGTCCCGGCTGCGGGCCGACAAGGTCGACCCGATGGCGGTCCGGCTGGCCCTGATCAGCGGCCACTACCGCGCCGACCGCTCCTGGACCGACGACCTGCTGGTCGCCGCGCAGGAGCGCGTGGCGCGCTGGCGCCGAGCCGCCGCGGTCCCCGCCGGGCCATCCGGGGCCGAGCTGCTTGCCGGGGTACGCGCCCGTCTCGCCGACGACCTGGACACGCCGGGCGCCCTCGCGGTCGCCGACGAGTGGGCAATGCAGGCCCTCGCCGGTGTCGCCGACGACGCCGAGGCCCCCGCCCTCTTCGCCGCCACCGTGGACGCCCTCCTCGGCATCCGCCTCTAGCGCCTGCTGCGGTCGACCCGCCCCGGTCTCCGCAAGCGCGGATCGGGCAGGTGCGACCGGACGACACGATCGGCTCCGGCCGCACCTGCCCGATCAGCGGCGCGAGTGGACGACACCGTCGGCTCCGGCCGCACCTGCCCGATCAGAGCCGGCGGGCGGTGCGCCATCTGTCGGGCCAGTAGCCGACGCCGTCCAGCAGCGGTGCACCGGAGAGGTCACCCATGGTGGGGCCGTCCGTCTGGGACCGGCTGGAGATGAACCGGTGGTGCCCGCCGTCGTCGATGCCGAGGTAGATGCCGGAGTGGTCGATCTGGCCCGTCGGGATCACCTCCGCGTTGAAGAACACCAGGTCGCCGGGGAGCAGCCGGTCGATTCCTCGGGGCCGCTGACCGGTGTTGGGCACCAGTTGGACGCCCGGGCCCACCTCGGCCATCGCGTGGGCCCGCCGCGGCAGACCCTCGCCCGGGGTGTTCGTTCCGCGCAGCGGATAGCCGAGCCGGTGGCCGTAGACCATGCGCAGGAAGCCGGAGCAGTCCAGTGCCAACTGGCGCTGCGGGTCGGGCGTTGCGCTCTTGCCGTCGAGGAACGACCACGCCTGACCCAGGTAGTCGTAGAAGTCGGAGCGCTCCGCACGACCGTCGGGGTCCAAGGGGTCCGGCGGCCCGAACGACGCGTCACCGGAGTACTGCTGCCCCTGGTTGTCCTTTTTCACCGGTGCGCCGTCGACGTATTCGAAGGCAATCGCCAGCACGTCCGGCGAGCGATCCCGGCGGGCTGCGGCGAACCAGTCCATGAACCATTGCTCCTGTTCGGCGCCGGCATGCCATGCCTGCGGCGCGAGCCGAACCCACATGTCGGTCTCGAGCTTCGCATCCGTGAAGCGCGGCTCCTCGAACGTCCGGGACGGGCCGTAGATGTGCGCGGTACGTGCGTTGTCGGTCATGATCGCGACGGGCTGCCCGGAGGAGTCGACGATCTCCGTACGGTCCGGATCCTTCGACCGCTGGTAGGTGTAGCCCGACGCGCCGCGCGCCTGACCGTCCGCCTTCGCCGCGCCCAGGGTCAGCACGGGTTCGTCCGCTGGCGACGGCCGCGCCACGACGTAGGTGAGCGCGCTCGCCGCGATCAGCAGGACGAGCCCGGCGACGCTCAGCACGGCCGGCCTGCGGAGGTGCGTGCGGTAGCTCATTCCTGCTTCTCCTTTCGGGGCTGGTTCCTGGGAGCGGTCAGGTCACCGGCACGAATCCCGCGACGACGCCGCTATACGCGATACCGAACGTGATCGCAGTCACGACGATGGTCGCCAGGATGGTGGCCCTGGGCGGCTGACGCACGAGCTGGTACGCGATGAGTCCCGGGATGACGAAGCCCAGCGTCTGGTGGGCGAACAGCAGCGGGAGGTCACGCTGGACGATGACGAACATGGTCAGTTGGAGAAGGACGCTGACCAGCACGATCGCCGCGAACAGCCGCTTCCCGTAGAGGATGATCACGCGGTGCATCAGCCGGGCGATGAGGTAGGTGACAATGGTCACCGCCACAACGATCACCGCCTGCAGTTGGTCCTCGATGAGCGTCAACGCGATCCAGCCCGGGGTGATCATGCCGCCGGGCGAGAGGTTGGTGGTCAGATAGCACAGCAGCGCGAACACCAGTCCGATGCCGAGGCTCGCGGTGGCCATCTGGGCGCTGAGTTCTCCGCCGAAGTTCATCGCTGAATCCTTTCTTCGGTCGGCTTACGGGGCATGGTGGAAGCGGATGGTGAGCCGTCCTCGCAGGTCCAGCCCGGCAGTCCCGCCAGCTGATGGACCAGCACCTCACCCTGCCCGTGGATGTTCCCGACGGCGATGATCGAGGAGTCGTCCGGGGTTGCTGCCGTCACGCTCTCCAGCAGGCTGGCCGGGTCGGGCTTGCCACCGAGGTCGACAACCCGGTCCTGAAGGTCCGCCGGGACCGTCGTACGGGCGCTCTTGGTCACCTCTCCGATCAAGATGATGTTCTCCGGTCGCACCCGGCCGCTCAGCTCGCCCATCTGACCGTTGCGTTCGATCCGGTCCGGCCGGCAGTTGATCACCATCGTCAGCGGACGGGTGATGAGCTGTTGGTCCTCCAGTTGCTGGATGTTCATGAAGGTGGATTCAGGGTCGTTGGCGGCGAAGATGTTGGCGAACCGGAACCGCTTGTCGCCGTGCATCACCCGCGCCACGGACAGCACGCCCGGGTCGGGCGGCGCCTCCCACATGCCCTTGAGCGCGCTCTGCCGGTCGATTCCCAGCTCCCCGGCAACGGCCAATGCGATGGCGACGTTCTCCTTGAAGGTGATCCAGCCGAATCCGTCCATCTCGTGGTCACTCACCGACTCGGGATCAACCGCGATGAGGCGGCAGTCGCGCCGTTCGGCTTCTTCCTGCAGGATCGGGAGCCGTTCCCGCTCAGCGGTGACGCAGACCCCTCCCACCGGCATGGATCGGCTCAGGGAGCGGGCGACGTCGTCCAAAGTAGGCCCCATTTCGGCGAGATGGTCCTCGCGCACGTTGCACAGCACCCCGATGTTGGATCGGATCAGCTTGCTCTGGTTGACCTCCTGCAGCGCCGGCATCACGGCCATGCACTCCATGACCAGAGTGTCCGGGTGGTACACGGCAGCCCGACGTACGATGCCGATCTGCTCGACCACGTTCGCGATGCCGAACTTGCGGTGCACCGGCTCCTCGCTGGCGTCGGGGAAGATGAAGCGGGCCGCCGTGCCGGTGGTCTTGGCCACCACCACGCGGCCACCGCCCCGCAGCGCGCCGGCACAAAGCCGAGTGATCGAACTCTTGCCCCGGATACCGTTGACCAACACGCGGTCCGGAATCCTGTCCAGGTTGCGATAGTGGTTGCGCTGCTCGACGATCCCGGCGACGAACAGAGCCCCACAGCAGAGGACGAAAACGACGTAGAGGTATGCCACGTCAGCTCCTTTCGTCTCGATCGTCGGGGCGGGCATGATCGCCATACCACAGCGTGGCCCGATCAACTTCGGCTTGCTGCGGGACCTCGGGGAGCACGACGGTGCGGTCGTCCTCCGGTCCGCGCAGCCGGCTCGCACCGCCCAGACGGCTGGAACCGGTATGCCGGACCTGACGGCAGACCTCCAGACACATCGCCAGCGCGCCGATGTCGTCGTGCCGTTGTGGCGAGATCGGCTCCTCGACCTTTCCGTCGCTGATCCTGTCGGCCTCCGTGGCAAGCCGACGCAGCGGCCGCGCGAAGACGAAGTACTGCCACACCTGGGTGAGCAACACGACGCCTGCGGTAGCGCCGGCGACGAGCAGAGTCCAACGCCGCCCGTCGCTCTGCGGCAACCGCAGCCCGGCCAGGTCCTGCTCCACCACCAGCGACCACTTCAGTGGGGCAACCGGGTTGGGCTTGGTGAGGCCGGCGGCGGCGATCAAAGCGGGTTTGCCGTCGGGCGTCTTCGCCATCCCCACGGTGCCGCCCTTCAGCGCCTCGGCGGCGGCGACCCGGGCGGTGCCCTCCAACGGCTGGAAAGCGCGGAAGCCGTTCGAGTCGAAGACCGTGCGCAGATCGTCGTCGACGATCCGCACCTGCCCGTCCACCGCGCGCAGCATGCCCAGCAGGTAGTCGATGTCGAACTCACCGACGGTAGCGACGCCGTTGGGGGCCACCCGGAAGGCGTATACCAGCGGGACCCGAGCGGTTTCGCCGTCCAGGTCGAGGCCGGTCTCACCGTGCAGCGGTTCCTTCCGGAGCGGCTCACGTCCCGCGGTGGTGACCACCGCCCCGTTCGGGTCGATCTGGTACAGGGCGCGGAATCGATGTTTGTCGGCCACCTCCTGCTTGAGCTGTGGACCCACTTGCGTCGGGTCGGGCGCTGCCTCAGCCGCCTGGGAGAGGCGGGTCACCGTCTGCAGGCCGTTGTTGAGCGCCTTACCCATGACGTTGCTCGCCGCCTCGGCCCGGCTCTCCTCGTCCTTGACGAGCTGGCTGGGTATCGGCGGCTCGGGTGCATTGAGCGCGTACGCCACGGCCGCGGCCGGCCAGAGCAGGGCGACGACGGTGGCCAGGACCAGGCCCTGAGTCACGGTTGGCCGCCACTGCCAGCGCCATCGCTTGCGGCGGGCGGTGGCAGACGAGGGGTTGGCGGACGTGAGGGCCAGCGCCCGGGCGATCCGGTGGGACTCCGACACCCGCAGCGGGTAGCGCTTGGTGGGGACCTCGCCGCACGCATTGGCCTTGGCGCGCTTCAGCAGCGACCGCACCGGGCTGACCAGCGCCAGCCGCATCAGCAGGAAGCTCGGCACCGTCACCGCCAGCAGGGTCAGGCCGAGCAGGAAGCCGTGCACCGTGGAGGTGCCGCCCGTCTCGTCGGCGACGAGGAGGGTGGCGACCGTCGCTCCGGTGTCCCCCACCGGAGCCGAGGAGACGACCAGCTGCTTGTTCAACCACTCCGTCACCCTGATCGGGTGACCCTCGGTGGACTGGGACTGCGCCAGCCCTTTGAAGACCACCGGTAGGTGGACGTCGGGTACCGCACTGACCCCCTGCATCAGCGTGCTCTTGCCGTCCGGTGTGATCAGGAAGATGCCCTGTCGGGCGCTGGGGTTGAGCCGAAGCTCGTCGATGTCGAGCGGTTGCGCCGCCAGTAGAGTGCGTTGGCCGTCCAGCGCGATGCTTCGGACCAGCGCCGGCCCATCGGGTGTGGTGATCGGAAAGGTGTCCCTGACGGGTAGCGTCGGCGGCAGCAGTTGCATGGGCACACCGGTGCCAGCGGTCGCCAGCTGGCGGCGAGAGGCGGTCTCCACGATCGCCGCCCCGTTCCACTCCGTCCCGTCTCCCACCACCTGCTTGACGAACTCAGGGTCGGGCGTCGACGGGGACCGGGTCGCGATGCGCTGATCGAGGCCATCCACGTAGTGATTGATGGTCAGTCGCATGCTGGCGGCGACCTTCGAGACGTTGTCCCGCTGAGAATCCACCACCGCCGGAGGGACGCCGCGTTGGTTGTTCACCGCGAATCCGAGCGCGATCGCCGCGGCCAGGAACATGGTCGCCCAGAGAAACACCAACGACGGCTTGCCGGAGCCCGCGGGGAATCCGGCGGTCGGCAGCTGCTGGTCAAGCGCCCGTCGCCGCCAGGGGACCACCTGCTCTTGTGGCGGATCGGAGGGCACGGATGCTACCGGTGCGCGTCCCCGGAATCGTGACTGATTGCGACTCCGGTCAGGCGCCGGCTGTTCGCCTCCGCTCTTTCTCTTCATGGCGACCCTTCGCTCTCGGCGGCATCGAAGTTGCGCGGTCCATTTCGATCATCGAACTCGCCAGGGTGAGGACACTTCACCCCGCCGGGATGAACTCGAGGGCGACGCGGAGCTTCCGCCGGGCCCGATTTGCCGACGCATCGAGCGGTAGGACCCGATGGTCGAACGTGGCGGGGTGAGAGAACCTCACCCTGCGGAGATGAATTCGACGTCCGACGTGCACGACCCTCAGCGGCTCGGCTTGGCAGCAGCCTTGTCAACGCTCCACACGAAGCCCGGCGGAGATCGCGCCGCGACCGTCGAGATAGCCGGCGATTCGATCCTGGGCCGCGGTGTAGAGGGCTCGGCGGCGGTCGCCGGCGGGTATGTGCTGGAGGGTGCGGGCCAGGTCGAGGACGCGGATGGTCGGTCTGAGGGAGAGCCAGATGGGAATTGCCTCGGCCCGGGTGACGACCCACCGCCGGTTGGGCTGTTCGGTGAACGTGAACTTGGCCAGGACCCCCTCCCGGTTGGCGTCCTTGGGGAAATCGTGGCGGGCGAGGGTGTTTCCAACGCCGTAGGCGATCCATTCGTCGCCGACCCGCTCGAAGGGCTGCACGACGTGGGCATGGTGACCGATGATCAGGTCGATGTTCGGGTCGGCGATGAGCTGTCTGGCCCAGGACAGTTGCTGGCCGTCGGGTGTGTGACTCATCTCTGTGCCCCAGTGGGCGGAGAGCACGATGATCTGCGCGCCGGCCTTGCGGGTAGCGGCGGCGGCGGTGCGGATCGCGGCGACGTCGATGCGGTTGGCCAGCCACGCCTTGCCGGCTGGCGGTTCCAGGCCGTTGAAGTGCATCGCCCAGGAAAGGTGACCGATCTTGACGCCGTTGACCTCGTAAATCGTTGGCGTGGCCTGCTCGGCAGCGCTGCGGAAGGTGCCGGTGTGGCGCAGACCGGCCGCGTCCAGCGCGTCGAGGTTGTCGTACACGCCCTGCTCGCCCTGATCCAGGGAGTGGTTGCTGGCGGTGGAGCAGGTGTCGTAGCCGGCAGTCTTGACCGCGGCGGCCAGGTCGGTGGGTGCCTTGAAGCGTCGGAAGTCCCTGGGTTCGCCGGGCCCCATCGGGGCCTCCATGTGACAGATGGCCAGGTCCGCCGATTCGACGGCGGGACGAATCGAGGCGAAGATCGGGTCGAACTCGTACCCGGCGTGGCCGGCCGCCTTGGCGTCGGCCCGCGCCTGCCGCCACGTCGGCGGGTGCACCAGGATGTCACCGGAGCCCAGGATGCTGACCTGGCGCGGCGTGCCCGCCCCCCGTTGCGCGGTCGTCGCCGCCGGTTGCGGTGACCGGCGCTCGCGAACGATGTCGTCGCCCTGCGCCCGTGCCGGGGTTACGACCAGCGCGGTGACGAGCAGGACGCGGACGAATGCACGCATCGAAGATATTCCCTTCCTGGCGGCGGACGACCTAACGCCCGGCCGCGGCGCCATCCCTGCGCTGGTCCGCCGCGCCCAGCAGTTGGTTTCCTCGGACCTCGATCGCGGTGAGACCACTGTCCAGTGCCATGACTCTGGGACACGGGTGCTCGCGCAATACGAGGTCGGGCAGGTTCACTGCGATCCGCCTGTCTGCTTCGAGCTCGGAGGGCGCGTCCCTCTTCCCGTCACACTTGCGCGTGATGTCCTGCCCGCTGTAATGCCCCTGATTGAGTGCCTCGGCCGGGCTCATGCCATCGACGATTACCCCTACCAATGTCTGCGTGACGTAGTCGGGAATGTGCGAGCCGCCGGCAGCGCCGACCACGAGCCGCAACTTCTTCCCCTCGCGGTCAAGCACGATCGTCGGTGCCTGCGAGGCGGTGGGTCGCTTCTTCGGTTCCTGGACGTTCACGGGCTTGCCGGGTGAGACGGACTCCGTGTCCGTGAAGTTGTTCAACGCGTTGTTGAGCATCATTCCCCGTGCCTCCAGGTGGGACCCGAAGTGGGTGTTGTTGGTCGTGGTCATGGACACGGCGTTGCCGGCGGCGTCGACGATGCTCGCGTTGCTCGTCGGATCACCGACGTCCGTCGTGGCGGGTTGATCGCTGACAGACGGTCCGGGTGGCGCCACGCCCGGGGGGTTGCCCGGTTCAACCGGGTGGATTGCCTTGTCCGGGGAGTAGAGGGCGAAGCGATTGTCGAGATACTTGCCGTCGAGCAGCCCGGCTATGGGCACGGCCTGGAAGTCCGGGTCCCCCACGTATGCGCGGCGGTCGAAGTTCGCCAGGCGGCTGGCCTCGACCGAGAGGTGGATGCGGTCCGCCGAGCCGGGCTTGGTCTTCCGCACCTGGCCGCGTTCGAGCAAGCCGAGCATCTGCAGGGTCGCCACTCCGCCGAATGCTGGCGGCGCCGAGGTGCAGACCGACACGTCGAACGCCTTCCTGCACACCTCGGGGCGCTCCACCGGTTGGTAGTCGGCGAAGTCCTGGGCCGTCATGAGACTGGGGATGACTACCGGGCCCGCTGTGTTCCCTTTCAGCTTGATGGGGCCCTTGGCCGCATGTTGCGCGATTGCTGGTGCGATCTTGCCGTTCGGGTCGTAGAAGGCGTCCGCGCCGTTGTCCCGAACCTCCCGCAGCACGTCCGCGAGCTCGGGGTTGTACAGCGTCGTTCCCTCCGGCTTCGGTTCGTCGCCGTTGCAGTAGCGGGGGCGCAGGTCGGGGTAGTTGCAGCGCTTCCGTCCGTTGAAGCGCTGTTTGAAACCGCCATGCAGGCTCGGGGACATGGGGAAACCGTTCGCGGCCAGCCGGATGGCGTCGTCGAAGAGTTGATCCCACGGGAGGGTGCCGTACTCGCTGTGCACCGTCGCGAGCACTCGCAGCGTGCCCGGAACACCGAACGACCGTCCGCTTGCCCCGGCCGCATTCGGGAAGCGGTCGGTCCGGAGTGCCTTGCGCTCCTGCTCGGTGGGCGTCCTGACATTCTCGGTCACGTTCTGCGGAGCTCTGGCCAAGCCGTCGAAGAACCGGACCTTGTCCTTGTCGGGATCCCAGTAGGTGATGAGTGTGCCGCCGGCCAGCCCGGAGGCGTGTGGCTCCACGACAGCGAGCACGGCCTGAACGGCTACCGCCGCGTCCGCGGCCCTGCCACCTTGGGCGAGGATCTTGCAACCTGCCTCGACGGCGAGCGGATTGGCGGCCGCCACCATGAACTTCGTACCGACCGCATCTGCCCCCCGACCACTCGTAGGATTCGCGCAGGATCCGGCCGGTGGAGCCACAGTGCTCGCTCCGGTGGCCTCTGTCGACAGGGCCGGCAGGATGAGCGTCAGCACCAGCGCGGGAAGGAGGTAGCGCCGCTTTCGTGCGTACATACAACAACCTCTTCGATTGATGCGGGAACGGGCCGTTGCGCTGAAACGCCATGAGGTTCCGCGGCGGGAGTCTCCGCCTGTTCGGTGTCCGGCCTGTCAGCTTCGCTTGAGGGCATGGGGCTCGGGACGAACGAATCCTGAGTCGCATCAGGACCTTTCCCTTTTCAGCCGGCGTCAAAGCGACTGCTCGGTCGCGGCTGGCACATCGGCTGCAGAAGTGCCCTGACGTCGCCTCACAGACGCGGAACCGAGGCCGACACGGGCATCATGGTTCGCGGTGGGGTGACGGCGCAGGGCATCGCGAGAAGTCGTGGTTTCCGAGACGAAGGTGTCCCAGGTGGCAGCGGGGATGGTCCAGCCCGGCCGAACGGGCGAGCGGAGTTACCCCGCGAGCAGTGTGTGCCCGGTTCGTGAGGACCAATTGTCGTCATGTCGACCGCCGCTGTCCGGGATGTCCGCTTGGAAGCCATTGTGCGTCGAGGGTCGCCGATGCACCTAACGCTCAGTGAGGAACCCGCTTCCGCATGTCTACATCGTGTTAGCGTCGGGTAAGCGGCGTCTTGTGACGTGCGCCGCCGGCCGGACCGATTCTCGAGTCTTCGTCCCCCTGCTCGTCAGGTGGTGGCGGACCTTTGTCCGAGCCCGCCCGGCCTCCCGGCGCGACATCCACCCCGAGGAGGAATCGTGCAGGAGCACTTCGACACCTCAGGCCGTACTCGGTGGCGGCGGTTCGCCGCGCTGGCAGTACCGGCGACCGCGGTCGCCGGCGCGATCGTGTTCGGCATGGCACAGGGTGCGGTGGCCGCCTCGTTCGCCGTCTCCGGCCAGACGTTCAAGGTTTCCGCCTCGGAGCTGCGCGGTGAGGGATTCGTCCAGTTCGGCGGCGTCGCCGAGGAGGTCGACGGCACGAAGCATCCGGTGGCGGTCACCGGTATCCGGCGGGCGCAGCTGTTTGACCTCTGTCAGTCGGTGAAGGTGCCCGGTGCTCCCGTGGTGCTCAGCACCAACGCCGGCGGTGGCGGCAGGCCCGCCACCGCGAGCGACCTGTTGATCGACGCCGAGGCGCTCGAGGGTGACGTCGAGTTCACGAACATCAACATCAACCAGGACGCATCGACCCTTGACCGCGGGCCCGTGAAGGGTCCCAGGAAGGCCTTCGGCCAGCAGGCCGACGCGGTGACGATCAAGAACCTTCGCCAGGTGGCCCGCTCCACCCAGGCCGGGACGTTCAATCTCACCGGGCTGAAGCTGAAGGTCAACGTCGGCGCGGCCGCCAAGGAGTGCTTCTGAGCTGATCACCGCCCCGCCCTCCGTGAGGTGGTGGCTGCGCTCGACCCCTCACTCGCAGGAGGCAAAGGTGACAAGCGCCGAACCACAACCCGTCCCGCCGAAGCGGAGCGACGCCCCGTGGCGCGGCTTCCGCCACTGGCGCCGGACCCGGCCGTTCTGGGGCGGCCTGTTCACCGCACTGGCCGGTCTGGAGATCTTCGGCACCACCCAGATGTCGCTCGCTGGTCTCGCCTTCCAGATGGGGCCGACCGGTTTCCTGTCCTGGCTGGTCCCCACCATCCTGGTGACCTGCGGACTGCTGATGTGGTTCAGGCTGCAACATCGGATCCTCTACGCCGTGGTCGCCGCCGTGACCACGCTCTTTTCGCTGATCGGGGTGAACCTCGGCGGCTTCTTCGTCGGTCTGCTGCTCGGCCTGCTGGGCAGCGCCCTCGGCTTCGCCTGGGCGCCGGACACGCACCCGACCGCCACCCGCGGGAGCGAGTCAGCCGGCGACGGGACGGCGCGGGACGAGGCGGCCGGCGACGAAACGGCGCGGGACGAGGGGGGCGGCGACGGGACGGCGGGGGACGGGACACCGGACGACGGGACGGGGCGGGACGGGTCGTCGGCCCGTGCGGGAGCCGACCTACCGGCCCCAGACGCGGCCCCGAGCGCGGGCAGCCGGCCCTCGTCCACGAGCTGATGTCCGGGCGGGACAGGATGGGGCCACGCGTCTCTCAGCCGGCGCCTGCCGGGTACGAGGAAACCGCGGGGGCCGGGACGTTCCGGCAAGCGGAGGGGCCGGAGGCCGCGCGCCGCAGGCGCCGACACCGCGATCCGCGGTTCTTCGCGGTGCTGCTCGGGATCTCCGCCGCCGTGGGGCTCGCCGGGACCAGCCCGGCGCGGGCGTCCGTGGTGCCCACCCCGACGTTGGACGGGCCCACCTGGCCGGCACTGAGTGGCTTACCGAACGCGAACCGGCCCGAGCCGGCCGGCACACCCCGCTCATCCTCGATCAGCGCAAGCGGGTACGCCAAGGTGAACCCGGGCAACGTCCTCATTCTCGGCGGGATCGGTGACCTGTTCGACGGGGGCCAGGATGACGACGAGGGGGCCACGGCGCCGCCGGAGTCTCCGGCGGCGCCCAGCCCTGGGCCGCCCGCGACCGAGCTGGCCAGCCCCCGGCCGCAGTTCCCTGCTCTCGACTCCGCCAACCCCAACGCGACCCCGACCGCCGTGGAGGCAGGCAAGCCGTTGCCGCTAATTCCCGCCGATCCGGGGCAGCCGGTGGTGGCAGAGACCCTGTCCACCGTGACCGCCTCGACGGTGACCATGACCGGACTCCGCATCCGCGGGATCGTCGACCTGCCTACCACCGGCGGCACCCTGAGGACGTTGAAGTTCAGCATGGACCGCGCGATCACCGACGACTTTCTGCTCCGCGCGCCCGGCCCGGCTGGCCGTACCATGCGGTTCGCCACCGACCGGCTGACGCTGACCGGTGAGGTGGCCGTCTACGCCACCCGTTTCGTCGGACGGCTGCTCGGCGTCACGATCACGCTGACGCCGGACCTGCCGTTCCCCGACGGGATTCCCTCCACCTCGCCGATCACGATCAGCGATCCGGCGATCGACCTGGCCTTCATGAACAGCCACTCGCTGACCGCCCGGCCAGCGCTGAAGCTGACCTTGGACTGACGGGTGGATGAAGCGGACTCCTCCTGGCGCAGTCCAACCCGTGGCCAGACCGACTGACTTCGGCGTCTTCATCGTTTTCCCGCCACGCTCTCGCGCAACCATTCCGCGGTCACCGGGATGGCGCGGAAGCCAGGCATTAAGGGGAGACTATGGATCCGGGGCGAACAATAGCGCCCGGAGGTCTTTCCCCGATCAAACCGGCGTGCCGGCCAGTCGACCACTCATGGTCGTTATCAAGGCAATCTTCGCGCCACAACGCATTGCCGCATTTGCGTCATAGGCGATCTTCCTGATCGCGGGTGCCCTCCTACCCTAAATGGGGTCGCCCCCGCGCGTGTTTGCGTAAATCCACCCCGGCCCCCCTTCTACTCGGGTAGGTTGTGGCGTTTTCTCCGACGGGGGCGTGGGTAAGCGCCAAGCGACAGCCGGGAAGCCAACCCGATGGGAGCTTCACGATGAACTCGATTTTCCGCAAGAGCGTGCTCTCCGTTGCCCTGGTGGCCAGCGGGACCGTCGCTGGTCCGGCGATCGCTGCCCAGGCGTCTGCCGGTCCGGTGACGGCCGCGCGGCCTCCGCAGGTCCAGAGCAAGCCGGGCTTCGCTGAGCAGGCACAGCCGCCCCCTGCGCCGCCCCCGTCGCCGCCGCCTCCGGCGGACGAGGGCAAGCGGGTGCTCCACTACGACTACCAGCGACAGCCGAACTCTTACTACTGCGCGCCAGCCGCAACTCGGATCGCCCTGTCCACCCAGGGCCAGGTCGTGAGCCAACGCGAGGTCGCCGACAAGCTGGGCACCACCAAGGCCGGCACCAACTCGGTCGACGACACCACCCGGGTGCTCAATGAGATGACCGGCGGTGGCTACGAGACCACCGAGATCAAGACCGCCGAGGCCGAACCGCCTCAGGTGGACAAGCTGCGCACCGATGTAGTTGAGGCGGTCGACGCCCAGCGCGGCGTGGTAGCCAACATCACGGGCACCGCGGTCGACACCAAGGGCAACCAGTACTCGTACCCGGGCGGGCACTATCTCACCATCATTGGTTTCCGCGACGGCGGTGACACGATGAAGATCGCCGACCCGTACGACCCGACGAAGAACTACTGGATGAGCGACGACAAGGTCGCCGACTGGATCGCCGAGCGCGGCTACTCCAGCTGAGCCAACTCAGGACACCAGCTGGCCGGGTCCCCGGAATGGGATCCGGCCCTTTCGAGCGCAGGATCCTGATCAAGCAAGCAGCACCGGCGAGGAGCGCACCGGCGATCATGGAGGACCGGCACGTTCGGGTCGCCGATCCGGTGGTGGTTCCCTGGAATCAGCCGAGGACCAGGCCGGGGTCGGGGTCGTGGGCCGGTGCGGGGGCGGGGATCCGGTACTCCTCGGTGAGGGTGGTCATCGGGCCGGGCCAGGTGGCCTGGGCGACCTCGATCGGTTTGCGCCCCTCGTCGTAAGCGACGTGCAGCAGGTGCAGCACCGGGGTGTCCGGACGGATCTGCAGGGTCTCCGCCTCCTCGCGGCTGGGCTGACGGGCGCTGATGGTGTCGGTCGCGGTCGCGTACTGGCGGCCGGTGGCCTCCTCGGCCTCCTGATAGAGCGGGCGGCCGAACGCCTCGGCCCGTTCGAGGGAGGTGCCGGCGGTGTCCGCCGGCAGGAACCAGGACGCCCCGACCTCGACCGGTGACTCGTCAGTGCGGACCAGGTGCCGCCGGCAGAGCATCTCGGTGCCGTCGGAGACCCCGAACGCGTCGGCGACCTCGGGCGGGGCGGGGGCACGGCCGACGGAGACGAGCTGCTGCTTGTACCGGGCGGCCAGGTCGGTGTGGTAGCCACGGAAGCCGCCGTACCGGCCCCGGGCGAGCCGGTTGAGCCGGCGTCGGGTGCCGCGGACGTACGTACCGGAGCCGGGTTTGGTGATCAGAATGCCCTCGACCCGCAGCTGGTCGACGGCGCGCTGCACGGTCTGCTTGGCGACGCCGAACATCTCGGCGATGGCCGGGATGGACGGCAGCCGTTCGCCCGGCGCCCAGTCGCCGCGGCGGACCTGGCCCTTGAGCTGCGCGGCGATCTGCCGGTGCGGGAACTCGGCGGCCCCCGGGTTGATCTGCACGCCCGCCTCCTCATGACAGCTAGGTTCCTAGGATGCCCTAGCGGGTGTGTCGCCGTCACTCGTGACACGCGAAAAAGCGGGCCCCGGACGGCGACGTCCGGGGCCCGCTGAGCACCAGGGGGGAGGGCTGACTACCAGGAGCCGGCGGTCGGGCCGGCCGACCCGCCGCGGCGGCGCAGGTATTTCTCGAACTCCTGGGCGATCTCGTCCCCGGTCAGCGGCGTGATGCCGGCGTCGCCGACCCGCTCCTCCAGCTCGCGGACGTACTCGCCCAGCTCGGCGTCCTGCTCGGCGGCGCTGCGCACCCGCTGCTCCCACTCGGCCGCCTCCTCGGCCAGGTCGGCCATCGGCACCGGCAGGTCGAGCACCTCCTCGACCCGGTGCAGCAGCGCGAGGGTCGCCTTGGGGCAGGGCGGGTTGTTCGCGTAGTGCGGCACGTGCACCCAGAACGACACCGCGTCGACCTCGGCGCGGGCGCAGGCGTCGTGCAGCACCCCGACGATGCCGGTCGGCCCGTCGTAGCGGGTGGGGGTGAGCTGGTAGCGCTGGGCGGCCTCCGCGTCGGAGGCGCTCCCGCTGATCGGCAGCGGCCGGGTGTACGGCACGTCGGCCAGCAGCGCGCCGAGCAGCACCACCCGTTCGACCTCCAGGCTGTGGCAGATCTCCAGCACCTGCTCGCAGAAGGTGCGCCAGCGCATGCTCGGCTCGATGCCACGGATCAGGACCACGTCCCGCTCGGTGCCCTCCGGGCTGGCCACCATGAAGCGCGTAGTGGGCCACTCCACCCGGCGGGTCTCGCCCTCGGCCATGGTGATGGTCGGCCGGCTCACCTGGAAGTCGTAGAAGTCCTCCGGGTCCAGCTCGGTCACCTGCCGGGCCTGCCAGACCTGCTCCAGGTGCTCCACCGCGGCGGTGGAGGCGTCCGCGGCGTCGTTCCAGCCCTCGAAGGCCGCGATGGCGACCGGGGACCGCAGCACCGGCAGCCCGTCGAACTCGGTCACGCCGTCACCTCGCCCTGCTCGTCGGGAGCGGCGCCGGGCCGCTGCCGCGACATCCGCCCGCCGGGCACGCTGGCGTCCCTGATGTCCTTCACGTCCGTCAGCCTACGTGCCGGCGCGGGACGCGGCCCGTCGGCCGCGCCGGTGGTGGATCGGACCAGCCTCGCCAAACGGTCATACGGACCCGGTGATCCCGCTGACAGTATGTGGGAACGCCAGCATGGCTCGACCGGGGCGCGAGACGTCGCACTAACCTGGCTCTGTGCGGACTTCGTTGCTGGATGTGCTCGCGGACCGGATCCTCATCGCCGACGGGGCGATGGGGACGATGCTCCAGGCTGCCGACCTGACCCTCGACGACTTCGAGGGGCTGGAGGGCTGCAACGAGATCCTCAACGTCACCCGGCCGGACGTCGTACGCGGGGTGCACGACGCCTACCTGGCGGCCGGGGCGGACTGCGTCGAGACCAACACCTTCGGCGCCAACCTCGCCAACCTCGCCGAGTACGACATCCAGCACCGGATCCGGGAGCTGTCGGAGGCGGGCGCGCGGATCGCCCGGGGGGCCGCCGACGCGTACGGCACGCCGGAGCGGCCCCGCTTCGTGCTCGGCTCGATCGGCCCCGGCACCAAGCTGCCCACCCTGGGGCACGCCGCGTACGCGACGCTGCGCGACGCGTACCAGGAGAACGCCGCCGGCCTGATCGAGGGCGGCGCGGACGCGCTGATCGTGGAGACCTGCCAGGACCTGCTCCAGGTGAAGGCCGCGGTGGTCGGCTCGCACCGGGCGATGGCCGAGACCGGCCGGAAGGTCCCGCTGATCTGCCACGTCACCGTGGAGACCACCGGCACCATGCTGCTCGGCAGCGAGATCGGCGCGGCGCTCACCGCGATCGAGCCGCTCGGCGTGGACCTGATCGGCCTGAACTGCGCGACCGGCCCGGCGGAGATGAGCGAGCACCTGCGCTACCTCTCCCAGCACGCCCGGGTGCCGCTGTCGGTGATGCCCAACGCCGGCCTGCCGCAGCTCACCGCCGACGGTGCGGTCTACCCGCTGACCCCGGTGGAGCTGGCCGACGCCCTGGAGCGCTTCGTCGCCGAGTACGGCGTCTCCCTGGTCGGCGGCTGCTGCGGCAGCACCCCGGAGCACATCCGGGTGGTGGCGGAGCGGCTGCACGGCGCCCGCCCCGGCCCCCGCGAGCCGCGGCAGGACGCGGGCGTCTCCTCGATCTACCACCACGTGCCGTTCGCGCAGGACGCCAGCGTGCTGATGGTGGGGGAGCGGACCAACGCCAACGGCTCCAAGGCGTTCCGCGAGGCGATGCTCGCCGCCGACTGGCAGGCCTGCGTGGAGATCGCCCGCAGTCAGGCCCGGGACGGCTCGCACCTGCTGGACCTCTGCGTCGACTACGTGGGCCGGGACGGCACGCAGGACATGCGGGAGCTGGCCGGCCGGTTCGCCACCGCCTCCACGCTGCCGATCATGCTGGACTCGACCGAGCCGGCGGTGGTCGAGGCCGGGCTGGAGATGCTCGGCGGGCGCTGCGTGGTCAACTCGGTGAACTTCGAGGACGGCGACGGCCCGGAGTCCCGCTACGCCCGGGTGATGCCGGTGGTCGCCGAGCACGGCGCCGCCGTGGTCGCCCTCCTGATCGACGAGGAGGGCCAGGCCCGCACGAAGGACTGGAAGGTCCGGATCGCGGGCCGGCTGATCGAGGACCTGACCACCCGGTGGGGGCTGCGCCGCTCCGACATCCTGATCGACGCGCTGACCTTCCCGATCGCCACCGGGCAGGAGGAGACCCGCCGGGACGGCATCGAGACCATCGAGGCGATCCGGGAGATCGCCGCCCGCTACCCGGGGGTCAACTTCACCCTGGGCATCTCCAACGTCTCCTTCGGACTCAACCCGGCGGCCCGGCAGGTGCTCAACTCGGTCTTCCTGCACGAGTGCGTGCAGGCCGGGCTGACCTCGGCGATCGTGCACGCCAGCAAGACCCTGCCGATGTCGAAGATCCCCGAGGAGCAGCGCGAGATCGCCCTCGACCTGATCTACGACCGCCGCCGCGAGGGGTACGACCCGGTGCAGCGGTTCATCGAGGTCTTCGAGGGTGTCGACGCCGCCTCGGCGCGGGCCACCCGGGCCGAGGAGTTGGCCGCGCTGCCGCTGGACGAGCGGCTCAAGCGGCGGATCATCGACGGCGAGCGCAACGGCCTGGAGGCCGACCTGGACGCGGCGATGGCCGGCGGCCGGTCGCCGCTGTCCATCATCAACGACCTGCTGCTCGACGGCATGAAGGTGGTCGGCGAGCTGTTCGGCTCCGGCCAGATGCAGCTGCCGTTCGTGCTCCAGTCCGCCGAGGTGATGAAGACCGCGGTGGCCTACCTGGAGCCGCACATGGAGAAGGCCGACGACGGCGGCAAGGGCCGGATCGTGCTCGCCACCGTCAAGGGCGACGTGCACGACATCGGCAAGAACCTGGTCGACATCATCCTGTCCAACAACGGCTACGAGGTCGTCAACATCGGCATCAAGCAGCCGATCAACGCGATCCTCGACGCCGCCGAGCAGCACCGGGCAGACGCCATCGGCATGTCCGGGCTGCTGGTCAAGAGCACGGTCATCATGAGGGAGAACCTGGCCGAGATGGCGTCGCGCGGGGTCGCGGAGCGCTGGCCGGTCCTGCTCGGTGGGGCGGCGCTCACCCGGGCGTACGTCGAGGACGACCTGCGGTCGGTCTTCCCGGGCCAGGTGCACTACGCCCGCGACGCGTTCGAGGGACTCTCTCTGATGGACCGGGTGATGGTGGCCAAGCGCGGCGGCGCGCCGGTGGTGGACCCGGAGCGGGAGGCGGCCCTGGCCGCGCGGCGGGCCCGGCGGGAGCGGCAGCGGGCGATGGTCAGCGAGGCGCTGCCGGAGCTGGACGACGCTTCGGTCCGCTCCGACGTGGCCACCGACGCGGCGGTGCCCACCCCGCCGTTCTTCGGCACCCGGGTGGTGAAGGGGGTGCCGTTGGCCGACTACGCGGCGCTGCTCGACGAGCGGGCCACCTTTCTCGGCCAGTGGGGGCTGCGCGGCGCCCGCGGCGGCAAGGGACCGTCGTACGAGGAGCTGGTGGAGACCGAGGGCCGGCCGCGGCTGCGGTACTGGCTGGACCGGCTGATCGCCGACCAGGTCCTCGAGGCGGCCGTGGTCTACGGCTACTTCCCCGCGTATGCCGAGGGCAACGACCTGGTGGTGCTGGACGAGAACGGGCACGCCGAGCGGGCCCGGTTCTCCTTCCCCCGGCAGCGACAGGAGCGGCGGCTCTGCCTGGCCGACTTCTTCCGGCCAAAGGGCGACGAGCTGGACGTGGTGGCGTTGCAGCTGGTCACCGTCGGGCAGCCGATCAGCGAGTACACCGCGAAGATGTTCGCCGGCAACGAGTACCGCGACTACCTGGAGGTGCACGGCCTGTCGGTGCAGCTCACCGAGGCCCTGGCCGAGTACTGGCACCGACGGATCCGCGCCGAGCTGACCCTGCCGGGCGGGCGTACGGTCGCCGACGACGACCCGGCGGACCTGGCCGGCCTGCTGCGCACCGACTACCGCGGCTGCCGGTACGCCTTTGGCTACCCGGCCTGCCCGGACCTGGAGGAGCGGGCGAAGATCGTGGAGCTGCTGGGCGCGGAGCGGATCGGGGTGCAGCTGTCGGAGGAGTTCCAGCTGGTGCCGGAGCAGGCCACGGACGCGATCGTGGTGCACCACCCGGAGGCGAACTACTTCAACGCCAAATAGGCGGGGGAGCCCTGGCAGACTGTCTGACCTGCGGTTTCATTGTCAAGATCCCTCCGCAGTCCGCGTACGGTCCGCACTCTGATCGCCTGCTCCGGCCGGCACAGGCCGCGGGTCTGGCACCAGTCGCTCATCGGCTGGTCACGGGTGAGCACCGGCGATCCGGGGGTGGATCCGGCAAGGGCCCCGGGTCGCCGGGCGACTGTGGCGCGCAGCTCGGCGATCTGCTGGTCGCGCAGGGCGTCCAGCTCGTCGGTCGCTTCGCGCTCCTCGGCGACGAGCCGCGCGTGCTCGGACAGCTCGTCGGGGGCGAGGTCGCGGGTTTCGGTCGCCGCGCGGGTGAGGATCGCGTCGGCCGCGGTGCGCGCCTGTACACGCATGTCCCGCAGCTGCGCCAGAAGATCAGACAAGGCAGCCTCTCATGGTCGAGGTGCCGCCTTGCTGGTGATCATACACGAACTTCAACCATGGTTGAGGTTTGCCGTGCAGTGCCCGCATGAGGCACCCCGGCCAGCCGCGCCCGGGCGGACCGCCGGGACCGATCGGACCGAGCGGGCCGCGCGGCCATTCGGACGTGCCGGCACGGCCACCCACGGATCCGGCGGATCGGCGGCCGAGAGGTGACGTCGGCTCGTAGGCTCCCCAGCCATGGGGTCAACTAAGCTGCCGTCGATCGCCGTCGCCCTCTGCTTCGTGGTGCCGTTCGCCATCGCGGTGGCGGCGCTCTGGTGGGCCACCCGCCGACGCCGAAAGTGAAGGGGCGCCCGATGGGTCAGCATCGGGCGCCCCTTCGGCCTCGGTCAGTCCTGCTCGCGTAGCCACCGCTCGAGGTCGGCGAGCATCTGGTCACCGTCAACTTCGTCCGCCGGCATGACGCCCACCTCACGCGCCAGCGCGGTGACCGCGTCCGGGCCTTCCTCGGACGCCTCGGCCAGCCGGCGCAGCTGCTCGTCGCGCTGCCGGCAACGCTCCAGCCCGTCGGCGTACCCGGTGTCGAACGTCGTGTCCAGCTCCTTGTCGGAGTGCATCCGGCGCGACCTGGCACGCTGCGACGGGCGACGGGTGGTCGACGGCCGCCACCACCGCTCCGGCCGGGTCACCTCCGGCCGCCCTTCGAGAGGTCGATCAGCCGGCGCACCTGGTAGGCGAGCACCCGGCCCTGCTCCGTCGGCAGGTACAGGTACCGCGCGTCGCCGGACTCGGTCACCTCTTGGACGAGCATCGGCGCGCCGACCGCCGGGCGCCAGGTCTGCTCAAGCCACAGCCGCATCGGCACCGTGGCAGCCTCAGTGGTGGCCGGAATCGGCCGGCAGTGGTGGATGCCGTCGACGCGGCAGATGGGCCCCTGGACGCACCAGCAGATGTTCATCCGGCTGACGGTCCCAGCGATCGCCGGCCTTGGTGCCCGATGCGTGCCCGATCCCACAGTCGGGCGAGGGCCAACGGCGGTCAAGGCTCACGCTGGCCTCACGCCGATGACCAGCGCCGGCGACAGTTCAGGATGCTTGCCCGCCCGGCGACACCACCAATTCCTGAACTGTGTGCCGCTCGAAAGGGCAGTGCGGAGGTTGACTGGATGCTCAGCGCCGCGAGCGGAACCGAGCGTAGAGGAGGGCCGGCAGTACACCCAGGCAAGCCACCGTCATCCAGGTAGCCCATACCTCACGCAGCCACGGTGGCGACCACAGTGGACCTCAGGGTGGGTGGCGCGTGGCGCCTGCACATGGTGGAGAACGAGGAGAAGCCCTACGTCACCGGCGGCGTCCACGCGAGATCGTACGGCCGGAGAGGCTGGTCTCTCCGGCGCCGGCGGGCCTGCCCCGCTCAGGCCGAGCCAGGCACGGATCCGACGCTACGGCGGCGCCACCACGCCGTGGCGGGAAAGCCCGAGTTCCGCCCGGAGGCCGGCCGCCGGCGGCGGCGGCCCGGGGCCGTGGTTCAGCGCAGCCGGGCGGCCCGCGAGTGCAGATAGCGCTGTTGCGGCAGATTCATCGAACGCCCCGCCGCCGCCAGGTACGCCTGCCGCGCCGCCTCCGGCTCCCCGGCCAGCTCCAGCAGATGCGCCCGGGCCGCGGGCAGCCGCGCGTCCTGGGCGATCCGCCGGTCGGCGGCCAGCCCGTCGAGCAGATCCAGCCCGGCGTGGGGACCGCGGGCCATGGCCACCGCCACGGCGTGGTTGAGCCGGACCACCGGGTTGTCGGCGACCTCCAGCAGCAGCTCGTAGAGGGCGACGATCTGCGGCCAGTCCGTCGCGTCCATGCTCGGCGCCTCGTCATGCAGGGCGGCGACGGCCGCCTG
Organism: Micromonospora kangleipakensis; assembly: GCF_004217615.1. Taxonomy (NCBI): domain Bacteria; kingdom Bacillati; phylum Actinomycetota; class Actinomycetes; order Micromonosporales; family Micromonosporaceae; genus Micromonospora; species Micromonospora kangleipakensis. The sequence continues at coordinate 3,896,141 of NZ_SHLD01000001.1, forward strand.
GAGCTGGTACGGGCCGACCGCGCCGTGCGGCAGCACGCGGCTGACCAGGGCGACTCCCTCGGCGATCTGCTCACCCCGCCAGCGCCCACGGTCCTGTTCGGCCATCGGCACCAGCTCGCCGCCCGGGCCGGTCCGGGCGGGGGTACGGGCGTCGGTGAGCAGCATCAGCGCCAGCAGCCCGGCCGCCTCGGGGTCGTCGGTCAGCTCGTGCAGCATCCGGGCCAGCCGGATCGCCTCGCCGCACAGGTCGGCGCGGTGCAGCTGCGGCCCCGACGTGCTGGCGTATCCCTCGTTGAAGATCAGGTACAGCACGTGCAGGACGGCGTCCAGGCGGGCGGCCCGGTCCGCCCCGACGGGCGGCGCGAACGGCAGCCCGCTGCCCCGGATGCGCTGCTTGGCCCGGGTGATCCGGCGGGTCATGGTCGCCTCCGGCACCAGGAACGCCCGGGCCACCTCGGCCGTGCTCAGGCCGCCGACCGCGCGCAGGGTGAGCGCGATCTGCCCCGCTGGCGGCAGCGACGGGTGGCAGCAGAGGAAGAGCAGGATCAGGGTGTCGTCGGCGTCGGGCGGCGCGCTGTCCGCGGCCGGGGCGAGCCACCGGTCGGGCGGCAGCCGGCGGGCCACGGTGTCCTCGCGGCGACGGCGGGCCCGCTCGGTGCGGAGCAGGTCGGTCAGCCTCCGGGAGGCGACCGTGATCAGCCAGGCCTTCGGGTCGTCGGGGCGGCCGTCGACCGGCCAGCGGGTGGCGGCGGCGAGCAGTGCCTCCTGGGTGGCGTCCTCGGCGGTGTCGAAGTGTCCATACCGGCGCACGAGGGCGCCGAGGACCTGCGGCGCCAGTCGGCGCAGCAGGTCCTCGACGGCGTCACCGGGCACGACGACGACTCACCCGTCGAGATCCTCGATGCCCTCGGCAACCGGCCGCACGTCCACGTATTCGCCGTCGGCGTCCGGGTTGACGAAGCGGGCGGCGATCTGAGTGGCCCGGTCGAAACTGGCACAGTCGACGACCGTGAACCCGGCCAGCACCTCCTGGGTCTCCGGATACGGCCCGTCGGTCACCACCGGGGCTCCGTGACGCAACTGCACCCGCCGGGCGTGCACGGGAGCCGTCAGGCCGCGGCCGTCGACGAGTTCGCCGGACTCGGCGAGCTCCTTGTGGACGGACTCCATGTGCGCGTGCATGGCCGCGACCTGCTCGGCCGACATCGGCGGCTTCCCGCCGGGCCGGCCGGCCATCGCGTCGTAGTCCTGCTGCGACCCGTACAGCATGATCATGTACTTCACGGTCTCTCCTCTCGGCCGGCGCCCCGTCGGGCGCCGGCACTGAGACGTCGGGGCCGAGGAGCCGTCCCGGACATCCACCGCCACCGGATCCGAGCGTAGGCGGGAATCAGGCCGCCCGAGCGCAGGCCAGCAGGGCGGCGGTGGGCAGCGCGAGCTGCCCGTCGGTGTCGCGGTGGCGGGCGCTGAGCAGGTCGTACTGCTGGCGGATCCGCTCGCGCACCGCCGTGGGCTGCCGTTGCAGCGCCAGGCCGATGGTCCCGATGCCGTTCGCGGGGCCGTCCCACCAGGCCTCCGGGTCGGCGCGGTGCTCCCAGGACATGGTCAGGCACCGCACGTCGGTCAGGCCGGCCGCCGCCAACAGGCCGGTCAGGCCGTCCTCGGTACGGGGGAAGTCGTGCTCCGGCGCCAGGCGGGGCAGGTCCGCCGGCGTTTGGACGCCGGCGGCGGCGACCGCCTCGCCCCAGAGCCGTTGCAGCGGTGGCTGCGGAGTCGGCCAGATGGTGACCGCCACCTGTCCGCCGGGTCGCACCAGGCGGCGCAGCTCGGCCACTGCGGCGGCCGGGTCCGCTACGTGGTTGAGCACGAAGTTGGCGACCGCCGCGTCGAAATCGCCGGCCGGGAATGGCAGGTGGGGCAGGACGGCTTCGTGGAGCTCCGCGCCCGGAGCGTTGCGCCGGGCCGCGTCCAGCATGTCCGGTTCCGCGTCGACCGCCACCACCTCGGCGCCGCGCTGCAGCGCCCGCGCCGCGACGGTGCCCGGTCCGGTGCCGACGTCGATCACCCGCCGTCCGGCCCGCACCCCCGCCGCGTCCAGCAGCGCCTCCACCGGGTACGCGCAGAGCCGGCCGAAACTACGCTCGTACGCCGCCGCCCGCCCCGCCCAGCGGGACCGTTCGTGCGCGTCGAAGTCCGTCACGATCATGGACGGCAGCGTAGCCGCGCCTCGCCGTGTGCGCGGGTCCTACCGTGCAGGGCATGCTGACGACTCTGGTGGTGCTCGTGGTGGTGGCCGCGGTCTTCGCGGCCGGGTACGGCTTCGTGGCCTGGCGTGACCGGGCCCGCAATACCTCCGGCGAGGAGTCCGCTGCCGCCCGGGACGCCCGCGCCCGGCAGCAGCGGTACGAGGCGGAGCGGCACGGCACGCAGGGCGACGTGCGGCAACGCGACCAGTTCGGCCAATCCTGACCCGGGCGCGCGCCACCGACGGAACCTTCCGTCCCCGGCCCGTCGCCCCTCGTGGAGTGGGTGACCGTCCTACCGTTTGGGGCATGCGGACCTTGTCTGGTGGTGCTCGCGGTCGTGGCCGTGCTCGTCGCGGTGGCCGTACGTCGGCTGGCGTGACCGTCGGAGGCTGAGCTGCGACGACGACCCGGAGGTCGTCCGGGCCGCCCGAGCGGCGCCGTCGCGAGGCCGAGCGGCAGCACGCGCAGAGCGACGGCTGGAACCGCGGTGGCCACGGCTTCACCGGCTGACCCGTGGCGGGGGAACTACGCTGCCCGCATGACCCGGCGGACCCGACGGCTGCTCGTGCTCCTGGCCGGTGTGACCGGTGCCGGTGTGCTCGCGTCCTGCGGTGGCGGGCTCTGGATGCTGCGGGCGGGTGAAGCGGAGCAGCGGGACTGCGCGGCGCAGGTGGCCGCGGACGAGGCCGAGGTCCGCACCGACCGGGTGTGGACCGGGCAGGACGTGTCGGGCATTGGGGACTACGCGGAAATCCACTGGCAGGTCGACTTCCCGAGCCTCGCCTGTTCTCGGGCGCCCGGGCCCACCGACCTGGTGTACCAGGGCGTGGTGCGGTTGGCTCCGGCGGACGCCCGCGCGCTCGCCGAGGCGTACCGCTGGGAGCCGGTGCCCGCGGCGACGCCGGACTTCGGCAAGCCGCCACCGATGGTGGTGTGGCCCGGCCTCGCGCCGTACCTGCCGGACGGCGTGCGGTGGCTCCGCAGCCCCGAGTACGACGACAGCAGCCGGGCGACGGTCCAACTGGACCCGGACCGGGCACTGCTGCTGGTCGCCACTGCCGACATGTGAACGATCACCGGCGGTGGTGCGTGATCACGGGTGGGTATCATCCGCGAGCGGTCGGGGTACTGCGCAGGCAGAGCTTCGAGGCGCCGGGGAGGACACCGTGGGGGACAGGGCTGGACGTCGGCGACCGGGCCTGCTCCCCGGTCTGCTCGTGGCGGCGGTGGTGGCCGCCGGCTGCATGGTCGGCGGGGTGAGCGAGGGCGAGCCGCAGCAGCCCCGCCCGGAGCAGTCCCGACAGCCGGCCTCCCCGGGCGCGCCGACCACCCAGGAGGACGGGACCACCAGCGTCGCCGAGTTCAAGAAGGACTTCAACGACGCCGTCGGCATCGCCCAGCGCTACTGGACCGACCAGTTCCGCGCCTCCGGCGAGCGGTTCCAGCCGATCCGGCGGGTGGTGCCGTACACCCGGGCGGGGGAGGTGTCCTGCGGCGGGGAGGGGCTGCCCCGCAACAACGCCGTCTACTGCTCGGCGGGGGACTTCATCGCCTACGACGTGAACTGGTCGGTGGCGGCGTTCCGGCAGGTCGGCGACGCGTTCCTGTTCTACCTGCTCGGCCACGAGTACGCCCACGGCGTGCAGGTGCGCCTCGGCATCCGCTACAACTTCACCATCCAGCAGGAGTTGCAGGCCGACTGCATGGCCGGGGCGTACATCGGCGACAGCGTCCGGTCCCGGGTGCTCACCCTCGACCAGGGCGACCTGGACGAGTTCCGGGAGGGGCTGCTCGCGGTCGGCGACGACCCGGACCAGCCGTGGTTCGCCGAGGGCTCGCACGGCACCGCCGAGCAGCGCACCGACTCGTTCTTCCGCGGCTACGAGAAGTCCCTGGGCGCCTGCGGCCTGAGCTGACCGCGATGATGCCGCAGGTCACGCCGGGCCGGTACGGCGCGCGGCGGGTGCGGCCCGGCTGAGAGGATCGGCCGGTAGGTCCGCACCCGTTCAGGAGGCTCCGCTGAGCAGCAAGCATCCCGCCGCCGTGCTCTTCGACATGGACGGCACCCTGGTCGACAGCGAGAAGCTGTGGGACGTCGCGTTGCAGGAGCTCGCGGCGGTGTACGGGGGCAGCATGTCCGACGCGGCCCGCAAGGCGATCATCGGCACCAGCATGGCCGACTCCATGCGGATCCTGCACGACGACCTCGGCCAGCCGGAGCGCGACCCGGAGGCCAGCGCCGCCTGGATCAACGCCCGCATCCTGGACCTGTTCCGCACCGGCCTGCGCTGGCGACCGGGCGCGCTGGCGCTGCTGCGGGCGGTCCGCGCGGCGGGCATCCCCACCGCCCTGGTGACCTCCAGCGGCCGACCGCTGGTCGAGGTCGCCCTCGACACGCTGGGGCGGGACAGCTTCGACGCGGTGGTCTGCGGCGACGAGGTGGACGCGGCCAAGCCGCACCCGGAGCCGTACCTGACCGCCGCCCGGCTGCTCGACGTGCCGATCGGGCGCTGCGTGGCGATCGAGGACTCGCCGACCGGGGTGGCCAGCGCCCTCGCGGCCGGGGCGGCCGTGCTGGCCGTACCGGCGGAGGTGCCGCTGCCGCCGACCGACGGCGTACACCAGCTGGAGAGCCTGACCGGGGCGGACCTGGAGCTGCTGGCGGCGCTGCTCGGCGAACCGCCCGCCTGACCGCGACACGCGAAGGGGCCCCGCCGACCGGCGGGGCCCCTTCGTCGCGTGCGGGTCACTCGTGGGCGATGGCGCCCAGCACGTTGATCCGCGCGGCCCGCACCGCGGGCAGCACCGCGGCGATCACGCCGATGATCGCGGCCAGGGCGAGGAAGACCCCCATCTGGCCCCACGGCAGGACCAGGTCGGTGATCCCCTCGTCCTTGAGCGCCCGGACCACCGCGGCGCCCAGCCCGGTGCCGACCGCCACGCCGAGCAGCGCCCCGAAGATCGAGATCACCACCGCCTCGACGGTGATCATGCGCATGGTCTGCGCCCGACGCAGCCCGATCGCCCGCAGCAGCCCCAGCTCCCGGGTCCGCTCCAGCACCGACAGGGCCAGGGTGTTGATGATGCCGAGCACCGCGATCACGATGGCCAGCGCCAGCAGGATCTGGATCATCCGCAGCGGGGTGTCCAGCTGGCTGGTCTGCTGCTTGATGAACGCGTCCCGGTCCGCCACCGACACCTCCGGGCTGTCAGCGAGCAGGGTCTCCACCCGCGGCTGCACGTCGGCGACCCGGGCGCCGGGCGCGAGCTGCACGAAGCCCTGGATCGGTTGCGGGATGGCGAAGTCGGTGGCCGCCTGCGGCGGCAGCACCACCGGGTTGGTCAGCTGCGAGCTCTGGTAGATGCCGCTGACCGTGTACGTCCGCGCCTCGCCCCGGGACAGCTGCACCGTCACCTGCGAGCCGACCGACACGTTGCGCGACTTGGCGGTGTCCGAGCTGAACAGCATCTGGTCCGGGCCGAGCCGGCTGATGTCGCCGGCGGTGGCCTTCGCGCCGAAGATCCGCTGCAGCGCGGCGACGTTGCTCGACGCCCCCACCCAGGTGCGGGTGCCGTTGACCGTGGCCATGTCGCCGTACTCGCCGTCGACCAGCTGCACGCCCGGGATCGCCGCCGCCTTCTCCAGCACCCCCGGGTCGAAGCTCGGCGGGCGCGGCCCGCTCTGCGCCCCGGAGATCACCAGCTCGGCCTTGATGGTGTCCGCGGCCACCTTGCTGATGCTGCCCTTGGCCGAGTCGAGGATCACCGTCACGCCGGTCACCAGGGCGATGCCGACCATCAGCGCGGCGGCGGTGATCGCCGTGCGGCGCGGGTTGCGGCCGGAGTTCAGCCGGCCCAGCTTGCCCGGCACCGACCAGGCGAAGAGCGCCCCGAGCAGGCCGACCACCGGCCGGCTGATCAGCGGGGTCAGCAGCGCCACCCCGATGAAGGCGAAGAGCACGCCGCCGAGGATGGTGGCCAGGGTGTTGTCGCCGGCGTGGCCGTTCAGGCCGAGAAAGAGCAGCGTGGCGCCGATCGCGGTGACGATCCCGCCGGCCACGGTGACCTTGGTCAGCGGGCGGTCCGGCGTGGCCACGTCCTGCATCGCGGCGATCGGCGGAATCCGGGACGCCCGCAGCGCCGGCAGCAGCGCCGCCACCACGGTGATCACCAGGCCGACGCCGAAGGCGCCGATCACCGCCGCCGGCGGCACGCCGAGCCCGGCCAGGCTCAGCCCGCCGGCCAGCTTCCCGAACAGGTACGCCAGCAGCGCGCCGACGCCGATGCCGGCGGCCAGCCCCAGCACCGAGGCGATCAGGCCGACCACGATGGCCTCCAGCACCACCGACCCGATGATCTGCCGCCCGCTCGCCCCGATCGCCCGCATCAGGGCCAGCTCCCGGGTGCGCTGGGCGACGATGATCGAGAACGTGTTGAGGATCAGGAACGTGCCGACCAGCAGCGCCACCGCCGCGAAACCGAGCAGGACCTTGTTGAAGAAGGAGAGCGCCTCCTTCAGGCTGGCCGCCTGGTCGGCGGCGGCCTGCTCGCCGGTCTTCACCTCGTAGCCGGCGCCCAGGGCGGCCGACACGTCGTCGCGCAGCCGCTCGGCCGACACGCCGTCGGCGGCCTTCACGCTGACGTTGGTGAAGGTGTCCGGCTTGCCGAGCATCAGCCGCTGCGCCACCGGGGTGGTGAAGACGACCTCGTTCACCCCGCCGATCGAGTCCCGGCCACCGCTGTAGCCGAAGACGCCGACGATGGTGAACTCCTTCTTCGGCTCCAGGGTCAGCACGCCGACGCGGTCACCGACGTTGACCTTTGCCGCGTCCGCGAGGGCCTGGTTGACGACGATCTCGTCGTCGGCCCGCGGCTCCCGGCTGCCGTCGCGGAGCTCGAGCAGGTCGTCCTCGCCGACCCAGTTCTCGCCCAGCTGCGGCGGCCCGAACGAGGTCACCACCTTGCCGTTGCTGCCGATCAGCCGGGCGCCGTCGGCGTTGACCAGGCCGGTGACCTCCGCCGCGCCCGGCACCTTCGCCTTCACCTGGTCGACCACCGATGCCGGCACCGGGGTGGGCACCTGCTCGCCCTCGGCCTCGCTGAGCTCGACCTTCGGCTTGCCGGAGACGATGACGTCGATGTGCGAGTACCCGTCGGCGAAGACCGCGTCGAACGACCGGCCCAGGGTGTCGGTGAGCACGAACGCGCCGGAGACGAACATGACGCCCAGCACGACGGCCAGGCCGGACAGCAGGAGGCGCACCTTGCGCGCCAGCAGGCTCTTCCACGTGGCGCGGAACATCAGCGCGCCACCTCGGCGGGGGTGTCCAGCTTCTTCATGGTGTCCAGCACCGTGTCGGCGGTCGGCTCGACCAGCTCGGAGACGATCTGCCCGTCGGCGAGGAAGATCACCCGATCGGCGTATGCGGCGGCGGTCGGGTCGTGGGTGACCATCACGATGGTCTGGCCGTGCTCGCGGACCGAGTTGCGCAGGAAGTTCAGCACCTCGGCGCCGGAGCGGGAGTCCAGGTTGCCGGTCGGCTCGTCGGCGAAGATCACCTCGGGGCGGGCGACCAGAGCCCGCGCGCAGGCCACCCGCTGCTGCTGGCCGCCGGAGAGCTGCGCCGGCCGGTGCTTCAGCCGGTCCCGCAGGCCGACCGTGTCGATCACCGTGTCGTACCAGGCCGGATCCGGCTTGCGGCCGGCGATCGACAGCGGCAGCAGGATGTTCTCCTGCGCGGTGAGCGTGGGCAGCAGGTTGAACTGCTGGAAGATGAAGCCGACCTTGTCCCGGCGCAGCTTGGTCAGCCCGGAGTCGCCGAGCCCGGTCACCGTCGTCTCGCCGATCGACACCGTGCCCCGGGTCACCGAGTCCAGGCCCGCCAGGCAGTGCATCAGCGTCGACTTGCCGGAGCCGGACGGGCCCATGATCGCGGTGAACCGGCCGCGCTCGAACTCCGCGGTCACCCCCCGCAGCGCGGCGACCTGCGCCTCGCCGCTGCCGTACAGCTTCCACACGTCGTTGGCCCGGGCCGCGGCCTGCACCTGCGGACCCACCGTCGCGGTCACGTCATCTACCTCTTCCGTTTGCCTGCTGTTTCCGCACCGCCCCCGCTGGCCGGTGCGGCAGTTTCCATCCTCGGCCCGGCGGCTGGAGGATCCGTCCACCCCCGGACGTATCCGATGCCGGAGATCCTGCTGCGGGTCGGCCCCGATGCCGACTCAGGGTTGCCCCTGACCCGGCCGTGGTCGACCGGATTCCCGCACCGCCGGGACGTCCTCGTCGACGCCGACGCTAGGACCTGACGTCGCGTCATGGTCAACCCCGCCGCGCCGCCGATGGTCACGGTAGGTGACAAGGACAACTCCGCGGTGGGCGGGCGGCCCGCCCGCCGCTCACGCGCCGGGACGCACCAGCCCCGTCTCGTACGCCAGCACGACCGCCTGCACCCGGTCGCGCAGCCCCAACTTCGTCAGCACGTGCCCGACGTGGGTCTTGATGGTGGTCTCGCTGACCGACAGCGCCCGGGCGATCTCCGCGTTGGACAGGCCCCGGGCGACCTGCACCAGCACCTCCCGTTCCCGCTCGGTCAGCGCGCTGAGCGCCTTCGGCGGGCTCGCCGCCGGGTCGGGCAGCACGTCGGCGAAGCGGTCCAGCAGCCGCTTGAGGATCCGCGGCGCCACCACCGCCTCCCCGGCGGCGACCGTGCGGATCGCGGTGACCAGGTCCTCCGCCGGCACGTCCTTGGCCAGGAATCCGCTCGCCCCGGCCCGCAGCGCGCCGACCACGTACTCGTCGAGGTCGAAGGTGGTCAGGATCAGCACCCGCACCGGCAGTCGGGCGTCGACGATGGCCCGGGTCGCCGCGACGCCGTCCATCCGGGGCATCCGGATGTCCATCAGCACCACGTCCGGCAGCAGCCGCCGGGACAGCTCCACCGCCTCCAGGCCGTCCCCGGCCTCGGCCACGATGTCCAGGTCGTCCTCGGTGCCGAGCACCATCCGGAATCCGGTCCGCAGCAGCGGCTGGTCGTCGGCGAGCAGGATCCGCACCGGCCGTGCCGGCGTCGTGCGGTCGGTCATCGGATCTCCCCGTCGTGCTCCTCGTGCCGCCCCGGCCCGTCGGGCCGGTTCCGCGTCCCGGGCCGGCGTGGCCCCCGACTTCGTCGGCCGGTCACGCGGGGACCACCCCGACCGGCTCCAGCGGGATCCTCGCGTACACCCGGAAGCCGCCGCCCGGCCGCGGACCGGTCCGCAGGACCCCACCGTAGAGGGCGACCCGCTCGCGCATGCCGACCAGTCCGTGCCCGATCCGGTCGGGTGCCGGACCCGGGCCGCGGCCGGTGTCGGTGACCTCCACCGCCAGCGAACCGTCGGCGAAGGTGAGCCGGACCAGCGCGGTCGCCGCGCCGGCGTGCTTGAGCGCGTTGGTCAGCGCCTCCTGCACGATCCGGTAGACGGTCAGCGCCACCCCCTCCTCCATCGGGCCGGGCCTGCCGTCCACCCGCACGGTCACCGGCAGGCCCGCCTCCCGGACCTGCTCGACCAGCGCCTCGATGCCGGCCAGCCCGGGCTGCGGGGCGAGGTCGGCGGCCGGCTCGGCGTCGGTGCGCAGCACGTCCAGCAGCCGGCGCATCTCCCGCAGGGTGGCCCGGCTGGTCTCCTCGATGGTGGCGATCGCCTCGTCCGCCGTGTCCGGGTCCCGGCGCAGCACCCGGCGGGCGCCGGTGGCCAGCACCCCCATCACGCTGACGTGGTGGGCGACCACGTCGTGCAGCTCACGGGCGATCCGGCGACGCTCGTCGGCGACCGCCCGCTCGGCCAGGGAGCGCTGGTTCGCCTCGGCGACCCGGGCCCGCTCGCGCAGCGCCTGCGTCGACTGCCGCCGGGCCTGCACGGCCCGGCCCACCGCGTACGCCACCGAGGCGGTGAGCAGGTTGTTGAGCAGCAGGTAGGCGGGGCCCACGTCGAGCACGCCGTCCAGCGGCGCGACCGTGACAACCAGCGCCACCGGCACCCACAGCAGCACCGCGGCCAGCGTGGCCGCCCGCAGCGGCCGGTGCGCCGCCATCGTGTACGTGAGCACGACGAAGGTCACGCCCTGCGTGGTCGGGGCGTGCCCGAGCAGCGCCGGCACCCCCAGCGTGGCCACCGCCGCGCCGACCGCCGGCCACGGGGCGACCCGGCGCAGCGCCACCGGCGCGGCGCAGAGCACGCTCCAGCCCAGCTCGGCCGACAGTTGCCCGGGGCGCAGCTCCCGCGGGGTGAGCAGGAGGAAGACCAGATCCACCAGCACCAGGGCGACCGCGAAGCAGCCGTCGACAGCCAGCGGTCGGTGCCGTGCCCACGCCCTCAGCCGATCTGTCACACCGGAACGCTAACCGCCGCCCGGCGGGACCCCTCGTCGCCGATGCCGAACCCGCCCTCCTCCCTGGGGAGGAGGTTCACTCGTCGGCGCCCGGGGTTACCGGCCCGGAGCGGGCGTCGCGCAGCGGGTCCGTGGTGGCGAGGGTCGGGAACGGCGGCGGGGTGCCACCGAAGCTCGGGCAGTGCGCCTGGTGGCTGCACCAGTCACAGAGCCGGCTGGGTCGGGGTCGGAAATCCTGCCGCGCGGTGGCCTGCTCGATGGCCTGCCAGAGCGCCACCACCGTGCGCTCGAAGCGCAGCAGCTCCTCGGCGTCCGGGGTGTAGTCGCAGATCTCGGCGTCCTTGAGGTAGAGCAGCCGCAGCACCCGCGGCACCACCCCCCGGGTCCGCCACAGCACCAGGGCGTAGAACTTGAGCTGGAACAGCGCCCGCGCCTCGAACGCCTCCCGCGGCGCCCCGCCGGTCTTGTAGTCGACCACCCGCAGCGCCCCGTCCGGCGCGACGTCGAGCCGGTCCAGGTAGCCCCGGATCAGCAGCTCGTCGTCGACCACCGCGGAGATCAACGCCTCCCGCTCGGCCGGCTCCAACCGGCGCGGATCCTCCACCGCGAAGTAGCCCTCCAGCAGGGTGGCGGCCGAGCGGAGGAACTCGGCGACCCCGGCGGCGTCGCCCTCGGCGAACAGGCCCGCCAGCTCCGGCTCCTCGGTGACCAGCCGGTCCCACTGCGGGGCCACCAGGTCGCCCGCGGACTCCGGCGTGCGGGCCGCCGCCGGCAGGTCGAACAGCCGCTCCAGCACGGCGTGCACCAGCGTGCCCCGGGCCTGCTCCACGGTGGGACGCTCGGGCAGCCGGTCGATGCTGCGGAACCGGTAGAGCAGGGGGCAGGTCTTGAAGTCCGCCGCGCGCGACGGCGACAGCGACGCCCGTACCGTGGGTGGCACCACCGCCGTGGCGAGGGTGTCCTGTGCGTCGATCACCGGTTCCGCCGTCATGTCCGGAAGGTTAGGGCACCGGTGTGACAGGGCCGCCGTCGCCGCACCGGCACATGATCCGTGCCGCGTAGCATCGGTGCGGTGCAGCAGCCGTCCCGACCACCACGCCGGCGCGGGCGTCGTCTCGGCCTGACCGTGGGCCGGGTGTTCGGGGTGCCCCTGCACCTGGACGCCTCGATGCTCCTGCTCACCCTGGTGGTGACCGTCGCGTACGCGGTGCTCGCGCGCCGCCAGCTCGACCTCGGCCCGGTGGCCGGCTACCTGGTCGGCGTCGGCTTCGTCGTCTCCCTGCTCGGCTCCGTGCTGCTGCACGAGCTGGGGCACGCGCTGACTGCCCGCCGGTACGGCATCGGTGTGCGCGGGATCACCCTGGAGCTGCTCGGCGGGTACACCGAGATGGACCGGGACGCGCCGAGCCCCCGGGTCGACCTGCTGGTCTCGCTCGCCGGCCCGGCGGTCTCCGCGCTGCTCGGCGCCGTCGGCGTCGCGGCCACCCTCGCCCTGCCCGACGGCACCCTGGCCGACCAGCTCGCCTTCCAGTTCGCGGCGAGCAACGTCGTGGTGGCGATCTTCAACAGCCTGCCCGGGCTGCCGCTCGACGGCGGCCGCGCGCTGCGCGCGGCCGTCTGGGCGCTCACCCGGGACCGGCACCGGGGCACCGAGGTGGCCGGCTGGGTGGGCCGCGCGGTCGCCCTCGGCACCCTGGCCCTGGTCGTCGCGCTCACCCTGCGCCGGGCGCTGCCGCCGCTGCTGCTACCGCTGCTGCTGCTGGTGGCGTTCACCCTGTGGCGGGGCGCCGGGCAGTCGATCCGGCTGGCCCGGATCAGCCGCCGCCTCCCGCTGATCGACCTCGCCCGGCTGGCCCGACCGGTGCTGCCGGTGCCCAGCGGCACCCCGCTGGCCGAGGCGCAGCGCCGCCGCGCGGAGGGCCCGGACCCCCGTGCCGCGCTCACCGTCGTCGACTCCGCCGGCCGGCCGGTCGCCCTGGTCGACCCGGCCCGCGCCGACGCCGTACCCCCGGACCGCCGGCCGTGGCTCGCGGTGGACGCGGTCTCCCGCGGCCTGGACACGGTCCCGACGCTGCCGGTCGGCACGGACGGCGAACGGGTGATGCAGACCGTGCAGACCCACCCGGGCGCACAGTACGTCGTGACGGCAGGCGAAGATGTCGTCGGCGTTCTGCACATCGCGGATCTGGCGCAGCTCCTGGAACCCAAACGGAAGATGAACACGTGACCGCACAGCCCTCCACCGTCCCGGCCGACCCCGCCGTCCCGGCGCTGCCACCCGTGCACCGGGGGCCGTTCCGCCCCGGCGACCGGGTGCAGCTGACCGACCCGAAGGGGCGGATGCACACCGTGACGCTGGAGCCCGGCAAGGAGTTCCACACCCACCGCGGCATCCTCCGCCACGACACCCTGATCGGCCTGCCCGACGGCAGCGTGGTGACCACCACCGGCGGCGGCACCGCCTTCCTGGCCCTGCGCCCGCTGCTGTCGGACTACGTGCTCTCCATGCCGCGCGGCGCCCAGGTGATCTACCCGAAGGACTCCGCGCAGATCGTCGCGATGGGCGACATCTTCCCCGGCGCGAAGGTCCTCGAGGCCGGCGCCGGCTCCGGCGCGCTCTCCTGCTCACTGCTGCGGGCCGTCGGCACCGAGGGCGAGCTGCACTCCTTCGAGGTGCGCGACGACTTCGCCCAGATCGCCCGGCGCAACGTCGAGGCGTTCTTCAACGGGCCGCACCCCGCCTGGCGGCTGCACGTCGGCGACGTCGCGCAGTGCCAGGAGACCGGCTTCGACCGGATCATCCTGGACATGCTCACCCCGTGGGAGACCCTCGACATGGTCGAGCGGGCGCTGGTGCCCGGCGGCGTCTTCATCGGCTACGTGGCCACCACCCCGCAGCTCTCCGAGCTGGTCGAGGCGCTGCGCGAGCGCGGCGGCTGGACCGAGCCGCGCGCCTGGGAGTCGCTGGTCCGCGACTGGCACGCCGAGGGCCTGGCCGTCCGCCCGGACCACCGGATGATCGCGCACACCGCGTTCCTGGTCTCCGCGCGCAAGCTCGCCCCGGGGGTCACCGCGCCGCCGCGCCGCCGCAAGCCGAGCAAGGGCACCGAGGCGTACGTCCAGCGCCGGCAGGCGCTGCGCGAGGCCGAGGCGGCCCGGCAGGCGGCGGCCGACCAGGTCGGCGAGGGTGCGGCGGCCGTACCGGCGGAGGAGCTGGACCAGCCGTGACGGGCTGGCTGGTCGACCCGGCATGAGGCAGGCGATCATGTGTCCCGGCGCGGACCGGCGCCGGGACGACACCGAACGGGCGGAGACGGTGGCATGAGCGAGCGGATCGGGGCACGCGACGGGATCCGGCCCCGCGCGGGCCTCGGCGACGGTGACGGCCGGCGGGTCCGGCCGGACGCCCGGCGGGCGGGGGCGGCGGCATGAGCAGCCCCGGCTTCGGCAACGGCGACCTGCCCGCGGTCTTCCCCGACTGGTCGCCGTACACCGACCTGGAGTCGGCGGCGCGGGCCTACCTGCGGGACCCGGACGTGGCCCTGGAGGCGCTCGGCGGGGTGCTGCGCGGCGCCTCCGTGCTCGGCTTCACCCTGGAACGCTTCGTGAACGAGGTCAACGGGGTGTGGCAGGAGGTCGTCGTCTGCGACGGCAGCCGCCTCGTGCTCTGGCACGGCGAGGACGTCCCGCCGGGGGAGGGGCCGCCCGGTTCGATGACCTCGTCGCTGCGGGTGGTGCCGGTCTCCACGGTGACCGAGGTCGGCTGCCGGCGGCGGCTGACCCGGGCCGACACCGGCGAGATCCGGGTCGACAGCATCGACGTCTACCTGCTGCTGACCTCGCTGGACGAGGCGCCGGCCGGGGACGAGATGGTCGCCGGGCCGCGGCACGACGCGCTGCGCTTCGGCAAGACCCTCGACGACGGCGGCGCGGGACAGATCGCCCGGCTGGAGGAGTTCGCCCGGCTGGTCGCCTCGGTGGTCGGCCGCCCGGTGCTCTGAGCCCCGCCGGCTGACTCACCCTGGTCCGCCAGGCTCCGGCGCCCGCCGGCCACCGGGCCGGCAGGCGGGCGGCTCAGTCCTCCTCGGCGTCCGGGCCGGCCACCTCGACGCCGTCGCTGCCGCGCACCACGTGGATGCACTCGCCCGGGCACTCCTTCGCCGAGTCGATCACCTCGAGGCGCAGGTGCTCGGGCACGCCCACCCGGCTGCCCGGGGCCAGCCGCAGCTCACCGTCGGCGCCCTTGACGTACGCCAGGCCGTCGACGTCGAACTCGAAGACCTCCGGCGCGTACTGCACGCAGAGCCCGTCGCCCGTGCAGAGGTCCTGGTCCACCCAGACCTGAAGCTGGTCCGTCGCGACCTGCGTCATCGTGCACCCCCCATGTTCTCCCGTCCCACGGTCCGACGGTACCCGAACGCCAGTACCCGCCCGTCGACCAGCCCTTGGCGATCAAGCTTCGGTGACGAGCGCGTTGCGCGGGACCGAATCGAGCTCATAGCGGCTAGTGTTAGGTCAGAACGTTCAAGCCCCCCGGGGAGGTGGGACGTGGCACGCAGCGACGACGCGGACTCGCGCGCCGCACGGTGGGAGAAGGAGGCCCACGATCTCTCCACGCAGGTCGCGTTCCTTCAAGAGGAACTCGCTCTGGTGCGGCGCAAGTTGACCGAAAGCCCCCGACACGTCCGGCAGCTCGAAGAGCGGCTGGCGGCCACCCAGGCACAGTTGGCGCGGCTGACCGAGAACAACGACCGGCTCGTGAGCACCCTCAAGGAGGCTCGCGCGCAGATCGTGACGCTCAAGGAGGAGATCGACCGCCTCGCGCAGCCACCCAGTGGCTACGGCGTCTTCCTGGCGAAGCACGACGACGGCACGGTGGACGTGTTCACCGGCGGGCGCAAGCTCCGGGTCGCCGTCTCGCCCTCGCTGGAGGTCGACGAGCTCCGGCGCGGCCAGGAGGTCCTGCTCAACGACGCGCTCAACATCGTCGACGCGTTCGGCTACGAGCGGGTCGGCGAGGTCGTGATGCTCAAGGAGATCCTCGCGGGTCCCGGCGGCGCCCCGGGCGACCGGGCGCTGGTGGTCTCGCACTCCGACGAGGAGCGGATCGTGCACCTCGCCGAGACCCTGATCGGCTCGCCGATCCGGGCCGGCGACTCGCTCATGATCGAGCCCCGCTCGGCGTACGCGTACGAGCGGATCCCGAAGAGCGAGGTCGAGGAGCTGGTCCTGGAGGAGGTGCCCGACGTCGGCTACACCGACATCGGCGGCCTCCAGTCGCAGATCGAGCAGATCCGCGACGCGGTGGAGCTGCCCTTCCTGCACGCCGACCTGTTCCGTGAGCACCAGCTCCGGCCGCCGAAGGGCATCCTGCTCTACGGCCCGCCCGGCTGCGGCAAGACGCTGATCGCCAAGGCGGTGGCCAACTCGCTGGCCAAGAAGATCGCCGAGCGGCGTGGTGAGGAGAAGCACACCAGCTTCTTCCTCAATATCAAGGGTCCCGAGCTGCTCAACAAGTACGTCGGCGAGACCGAGCGGCACATCCGGCTGATCTTCCAGCGGGCCCGGGAGAAGGCCGGCGAGGGCACCCCGGTGATCGTGTTCTTCGACGAGATGGACTCGGTCTTCCGCACCCGCGGGTCCGGCGTCTCCTCGGACGTGGAGAACACCATCGTCCCGCAGCTGCTCAGCGAGATCGACGGCGTGGAGGGCCTGGAGAACGTCATCGTCATCGGCGCCTCCAACCGGGAAGACATGATCGACCCGGCGATCCTGCGCCCGGGCCGGCTCGACGTGAAGATCAAGATCGAGCGGCCGGACGCCGAGGCGGCCAAGGACATCTTCTCCAAGTACATCCTCTCCGGGCTGCCCCTGCACCCGGACGACCTGGCCGAGCACGGCGGCGACCCGCAGGCCACCGTGGCGGCGATGATCGACGCGGTCGTGCTGCGGATGTACTCGGAGACCGAGGAGAACCGCTTCCTCGAGGTCACCTACGCCAACGGCGACAAGGAAGTCCTCTACTTCAAGGACTTCAACTCCGGCGCGATGATTCAGAACATCGTCGACCGGGGCAAGAAGATGGCCATCAAGGAGTTCCTCACCTCCGGGCGCAAGGGGCTGCGGCTGCAGCACCTGCTCGACGCCTGCGTCGACGAGTTCCGGGAGAACGAGGACCTGCCCAACACCACCAACCCCGACGACTGGGCCCGCATCTCCGGCAAGAAGGGCGAGCGGATCGTCTACATCCGCACGCTCGTCTCCGGCGGCAAGGGCGCGGAGGCCGGCCGGTCGATAGAGACCGCCAGCAACACCGGCCAGTACCTGTAGGCCCGACCAGCAGACGGAGGCCCGTGGCGCGTCGCGCCGCGGGCCTCCGCGCGTCCGTCGCCGGCCCGCCACACCGTACGCCCGCACCGCGCCGAGCCCCCTTCCCGCGTGCCGGCGACTACGCTCGACCTGACGGGGGGACCGGGACGGGCGAGCGGGAGCGGGCAGTCGATGAGCGTAAGACGGATCATGGGCACCGAGGTCGAGTACGGCATCTCCGTGCCCGGCCAGGCCGGGGCCAACCCGATGGTCACCTCCTCACAGGTGGTGAACGCCTACGGGGCGCGCCCGGAACTCAACCGCGGTGGTCGGGCCCGCTGGGACTACGAGGAGGAGTCGCCGCTGCGCGACGCCCGCGGCTTCACCTACTCCGGCGCGGCCTACGACCCGGCCGAGGCGCTCGCCGACGAGGACCTCGGGCTGGCCAACGTCATACTCACCAACGGCGCCCGGCTGTATGTCGACCACGCGCACCCGGAGTACTCCACCCCCGAGGTGACCAACCCCCTTGACGTGGTGCGCTGGGACAAGGCGGGGGAGCGGGTGATGGCCGAGGCGGCGCGGCGGGCCGCCACCATCCCGGGCACCCAGCCGATCCACCTCTACAAGAACAACACCGACAACAAGGGCGCCAGCTACGGCTCCCACGAGAACTACCTGATGCGGCGGCAGACCCCGTTCGCCGACATCGTGGCGTACCTGACGCCGTTCTTCGTCACCCGGCAGATCGTCTGCGGCGCCGGCCGGGTCGGCATCGGCCAGGACGGCGGCCAGAACGGCTTCCAGATCTCCCAGCGCGCCGACTTCTTCGAGGTCGAGGTCGGGCTGGAGACCACCCTCAAGCGGCCGATCATCAACACCCGCGACGAGCCGCACGCGGACGCCGACAAGTACCGCCGGCTGCACGTCATCATCGGCGACGCCAACCTGTCGGAGATCTCCACCTACCTCAAGGTCGGCACCACGGCGCTCATCCTCAGCATGATCGAGGAGAAGGCCCTCGGCCCGGACCTGGGCATCGCCGACCCGGTCAGCGAGCTGCGCGCGGTCAGCCACGACCCCGGGCTGAAGCACCTGATGCGACTGCGCGACGGGCGCAAGCTGACCGCCCTGGACGTGCAGTGGGCGTACCTGGAGCGGGTCCGGTCCTTCGTGGACGACCGGTACGGCAGCGACGTCGACGAGCAGACCGCCGATGTGCTGAACCGCTGGGAGAGCGTGCTGGACCGGCTCGGCCGGGATGCGTTCCTCTGCGCCGACGAGCTGGACTGGGTGGCCAAGCTGCGGCTGCTCGAGGGGTACCGGGAGCGGGAGAAGCTCGCCTGGGGCTCGCACAAGCTCCAGCTGGTCGACCTGCAGTACTCCGACGTCCGGCCGGAGAAGGGGCTCTACCACCGGCTGGTGTCGCGGGGGTCGATGAAGACGCTGCTGACCGACGAGCAGACCCGGACCGCGATGACCCAGCCCCCGGAGGACACCCGGGCCTACTTCCGTGGCCGCTGCCTGGCCCAGTATGCCTCCGAGGTGGTCGCGGCGAGCTGGGACTCGGTGATCTTCGACGTGGGCCGGGAGTCGCTGGTCCGGGTGCCGATGATGGAGCCGGAGCGGGGCACCCGCAAGCACGTCGGCGCGCTCTTCGACCGGTGCGCCAGTGCCAAGGATCTGCTGGAGACCCTGACCGGGGGCTGACCGCCGCCGGACGCAGGCCCGTCGTACGCCGGAAGACGGCGCGCGGCGGGCTTTTCGTCGCTCCCGCGAGGTAAGTTCGTCGCAGGCGATCGTGGAGGAGGCACCTGATGGCTACGCAAGAAGGCGGCCAGACCCAGTCCGGCAAGTCGACCCAGGGCGAGGAGATCGAGGACGTCACCGCGCAGGCCAACCCGGAGGTTGCCGAGCGCCACGCCGAGATCACGGAGGACGTCGACGACCTGCTCGACGAGATCGACTCCGTCCTCGAAGAGAACGCAGAGGAATTTGTCAGGGGCTACGTTCAGAAAGGGGGTGAATGATATCATGTGTCCGGTTCGTCCAGCGAATCGGCAAGATCTGTCCGCAGTGTGAGCGCCGCCTGTCCGTCACGGAGTTCCACCGCAACCGGCGGCGAGCGGACGGGCTGGCCTACTACTGCAAGACCTGCGCGGCGGCCCGCTCCGAGGCGAGCCGCCGTAAGCGCGGGATTGGCGCCCAGCGGAAGCCGGCGGCTCCGGTACCGGCCGGTCTGAAATGGTGCCCGGACTGCGACCAGGTCAAGCCGCTCGAGGATTTTCCGCGCACCAGAAAGTCGCCAGGGCGACACTCGTACTGCAAGCCGTGCCACAACAGCCGGACCAGGGAGACCAAGCAGCGGCTGCACGGCGGCGACCGCGAGTACCACCTGCGGCGGCGGTACGGGATCGGAGAGCAGGAGTTCCGGGAGCTTCTGGCCGAGCAGGGCGGCGTCTGCGCGGTGTGCGGCCACCCCGATCCGGAACATGTGGACCACGATCATCGCACCGGGTGGGTGCGCGGGATACTCTGCTTCAACTGCAACGGTGGTCTTGGCCAGTTCCGTGACAGTCCCGCGAGGCTGGCCAGGGCGATCACGTACCTGAGAGGAACCACGTGGCAGCGGGTTTTGATCCATCCGGGCGTCTTCCAGATGTGTTCACCAACGCGGGGACGTCCTCCTTCACAGCGTTCCTGAGCAAGGTGGCCCCCGAGATGCTGCCCGGCCGACGGCCGCTGCCGCCCGGTATGGCCGCCGACATGGCGCCGCACGCGACCACCATCGTGGCCATTGCGGCCGCCGGCGGCGTGGTGATGGCCGGCGACCGGCGCGCCACGATGGGCAACCTGATCGCCCAGCGGGACATCGAGAAGGTGCACCCGGCGGACGCGTACTCGCTGGTCGGCATCGCGGGCACCGCGGGCATCGGCATCGAGCTGATGCGACTGTTCCAGGTGGAGCTGGAGCACTACGAGAAGATCGAGGGCGCGATGCTCTCGCTCGACGGCAAGGCCAACCGGCTGGCCTCGATGATCCGCGGCAACCTGGGCGCGGCGATGCAGGGTCTCGCGGTGATCCCGCTCTTCGCCGGCTTCGACCTGGCCGCCAGCGACCCGACGAGGGCCGGTCGGATCTTCAGCTTCGACGTCACCGGCGGCCCGTACGAGGAGACCGGCTACGACGCGATCGGCTCCGGCTCGCTCTTCGCCAAGTCGGCGCTGAAGAAGCGTTTCCGGGCCGGCCTGTCGATCGACGACGCGAGGCGGCTCGCGGTCGAGGCGCTCTACGACGCGGCCGACGACGACACGGCGACCGGTGGCCCGGATCTGACCCGCCGGATCTACCCGGTGGTGATGACGGCGACGGCGGAGGGCACCCACCGGCTCACCGACGCCGAGACGGCGACGATCGCGGAGAGCGTCGTCTCCGGCCGGATGGAGAACCCGGGCGGCTGACCCCGCTCCCACCTGACCAGTCAGCAGTCCGCAGCACAGCGCCCGAAGGAGAACCGCCGCCGTGGCCATGCAGTTCTACGCCTCGCCCGAGCAGATCATGCGCGACCGCTCCGAGCTGGCCCGCAAGGGCATCGCCCGGGGTCGCAGCGCGGTGGTCCTGAGTTACGAGGGTGGGGTGCTCTTCGTCGCGGAGAACCTCTCCAGCACCCTGCACAAGGTCAGCGAGATCTACGACCGGATCGGCTTCGCCGCGGTGGGCCGGTACAACGAGTTCGAGAACCTGCGCCGCGCCGGGGTGCGGATGGCCGACCTGAACGGCCTGAGCTACGACCGGCGGGACGTCAACGGCCTGGCCCTGGCGAACGCGTACGCGCAGACCCTGGGTGCGATCTTCACCGAGCAGTCGAAGCCGTTCGAGGTGGAGATCTGCGTGGCCGAGGTGGGCGCGACGCCGGAGGACGACGCGCTCTACCGGCTGACCTACGACGGCTCGGTCAACGACGAGCCGGGCCGGATGGCGATGGGCGGCCAGGCCGAGTCGATCTCCGGGGTGCTCAAGTCGCAGCACCGGCCGGACATGTCGCTCAGCGAGGCGGTCCGGGTGGCCATGCAGGCGCTGAGCAGCGTCGGCGGGGAGGGCGGGGCGTCGCGGACGATCGCCGCCAACCAGCTCGAGGTGGCGGTCCTGGACCGGCGCCGGGTGGGGCGGACGTTCCGCCGGATCACCGGGGCGGCGCTGACGGGGCTGCTGGACGGCGAGGCCGGCGCGGACGGTGCGCCCGCTGCCGGGCGGGCGAAGACGCCGACGGTGCCGACGGAGGAGGCGAACAAGCCGACCACGTCGGCGGGCTCGGCCGACCTGGAGGGCCAGCAGACCGAGCAGCCGGAGGCGTAACGGGCGGGTCGCCGCCGACCGGCGTCGCGGACCCCGACCGGCGTCGGGGTCCGGCGAGCCGTCAGCGGTGCGGCTTGAGCGGCTCCCACCAGGCCCGGTTCCGGCGGTACCAGTCGACGGTGGCGGCGAGGCCCTGCTCCAGGTCGACGGTGGGGGACCAGCCCAACTCGCGGTGGCTGGTGGTGCTGTCCAGCGAGTAGCGCCGGTCGTGGCCCTTGCGGTCGGCGACCGGTCGGACCCGGTCCCAGCCGGCGCCGCAGGCGGCCAGCAGCCGCCCGGTGAGCTCCCGGTTGGTCAGCTCGGCGCCGCCGCCGAGGTGGTAGACGCCGCCGGCGCGCCCGCGGGTCTGGGCCAGCGCGACGCCGTGGCAGTGGTCGTCGACGTGCAGCCACTCCCGGACGTTGCCGCCGTCGCCGTAGAGCGGCACGTCGTGCCCGTCGAGCAGGTTGGTGACGAAGAGCGGCACGATCTTCTCGGGGTACTGGTAGGGGCCGTAGGTGTTGGCGCCCCGGGTGACGACGACGTCCAGGCCGTGGGTGCGGTGGTAGGCGAGGGCGAGCAGATCGGCGCCGGCCTTGGCGGCCGAGTACGGCGAGCTGGGGTCCAGCGGCGCCCGCTCGGTCCACGAGCCGGTGGCCACGGAGCCGTACACCTCGTCGGTGGAGACCTGCACCATGCGGCGTACGCCGTGCCGCAGCGCGGCGTCGAGCAGGGTCTGGGTGCCGACCACGTTGGTGGTGACGAAGGCCGCGGCGCCGGTGATGGACCGGTCCACGTGTGATTCGGCGGCGAAGTGCACGACGACGTCGTGGCCGCCGACGACGGCGTCGACCAGGGGCGCGTCGCGGATGTCGCCGTGGACCACCCGCAGCCGGGGGTCGGTGCGGACGGCGTCGAGGCTGCCCTCGGTGCCGGCGTAGGTGAACGCGTCGAGCACGGTGACCGCGTCGATGTCGACGTCGAGGGCCGGCTCGGCGCCGCGGAGCAGCCGCCGCACGTACGCCGATCCGATGAAGCCGGCGCCGCCGGTGACGAGGATCCTCACGGCTGGGAACGTACCGGCTCGCCGGTCGGGGCGCGGCGGGACCGCCGGTGCCGCGGGGCGCGCGGGACGGCCGCCGATGAGACGGCTGGGTTGAGCGCTGCCCATGTGGGGCCTCGGGCGGCTAATGTCACATCATGGAGCGGCGAATCTTCGGCCTCGAGACCGAGTACGGCGTCACCTGCACCTATCGCGGGCAGCGCCGGCTTTCCCCCGACGAGGTCGCGCGGTACCTGTTCCGGCGGGTGGTGTCGTGGGGCCGGTCGAGCAACGTGTTCCTGCGCAACGGGGCCCGCCTCTACCTGGACGTGGGCTCGCACCCGGAGTACGCGACACCGGAGTGCGACTCGGTCACCGATCTGGTCGCTCACGACCGGGCCGGTGAGCGGATCCTGGAGGGGCTGCTCGTCGACGCGGAGAAGCGGCTGCACGACGAGGGCATCGCGGGTGAGATCTACCTGTTCAAGAACAACACCGACTCGGCCGGCAACTCGTACGGCTGCCACGAGAACTACCTGGTCTCCCGGCACGGCGAGTTCGGCCGGCTCGCCGACGTGCTGATCCCGTTCCTGGTCACCCGGCAGTTGATCTGCGGAGCGGGGAAGGTGCTGCAGACCCCGCGCGGGGCGGTCTACTGCCTGTCGCAGCGGGCCGAGCACATCTGGGAGGGCGTCTCCTCGGCGACCACCCGGAGCCGACCGATCATCAACACCCGGGACGAGCCGCACGCCGACGCCGAGCGGTACCGGCGGCTGCACGTGATCGTGGGCGACTCGAACATGAACGAGGTGACCACGCTGCTGAAGGTGGGCACCGCCGACATCGTGCTGCGGATGATCGAGGCCGGGGTGGTGATGCGGGACCTGTCGCTGGAGAACCCGATCCGGGCGATCCGCGAGGTGTCGCACGACATCACCGGCCGGCGCAAGGTGCGGCTGGCCTCCGGCAAGGAGGTCAGCGCGCTGGATATCCAGCAGGAGTACCTGGCCAAGGCGACCGAGTTCGTGGAGCGGCGCGGCGGCGACCAGACCGCGAAGCGGGTGGTGGAGCTCTGGGGCCGGGTGCTGCGGGCGGTGGAGACCGGCGACCTGGACCCGGTGGCCCGGGAGATCGACTGGGTGACCAAGCTGAAGCTGATCGAGCGGTACCAGCGCAAGCACGACCTGCCGCTGTCGCATCCGCGGGTGGCGCAGATGGACCTGGCGTACCACGACCTGCGGCGCGGCCGCGGCCTGTACGGGCTGCTGGAGCGGCGCGGCGAGGTGGACCGGGTGGCGACCGACCCGGAGATCTTCGAGGCGAAGGAGACCCCGCCGCAGACCACCCGGGCGCGGCTGCGCGGTGAGTTCATCCGGCATGCGCAGGAGAAGCGGCGGGACTTCACCGTCGACTGGGTGCACCTGAAGCTGAACGACCAGGCGCAGCGGACCGTGCTCTGCAAGGACCCGTTCCGGGCGTACGACGAGCGGGTGGAGCGGCTGATCGCCAGCATGTGACGGCGAAGGCGGCGGGTGCCGGGGGGCGCCGCCCGTCCCGGTACGCTGGCGACGCGATGAACACTTCCGAACCCTCCGGCCGCGACAGCGGCACCGAGAAGCTGAACTGGATCGACCGCCGCCGCGAGAAGATCCGCGCCGAGATCGACCGCAACCGCCGCGGCGAGTACACGGTGCCGACCTGGGTGCTGGCGGCGGCGCTGGTCCTGATCGTGGGCGCCTGGCTGGCGCTGATCCTCTTCGCCGGCTGACCCGTTCCCGGCTGGTCGCCCAGCCTGACGAGGTGCGGGTCGGCTGAGGGTGGCGCGGCCGGGACGGCCTTGACAGTGCCGCCGGGTCATGATCGTCTATGTCTTTCGCCGGGCTCGATCGCGGGTGGGACATGCCGGTCGCGGAGCGGAAGGGAGCGTGACGTCATCGCGCACATCGATCTCGGCTTCGACGAGCGGCAGCACCCCGGCATCCGGGGGCTGACCCGGTTCCGCCCGGAGACCGCCGGGCCGCTCAACGCCCTGGCGGAGACGCTGCTGCGGGCGCCGCACCCGACCCTGACGCCGGGGGAGCGGGAGCTGATCGCCGCGTACGTGTCGGCCCTGAACGACTGCGGCTTCTGCCGCGCCTCCCACTCGGCGACGGCGGCGGCCCAACTGCCGGCGGGGATGTCCCTGGTCGAGCAGGTGCGCGCCGACGTGGACGCCGCGCCGGTCGGGGAGAAGCTGCGGGCCCTGCTGCGGATCGCCGCCGCCGTCCAGCGCGGCGGCCGGGAGGTGACCGGCGAGCTGGTCGACGCCGCCCGGGCCGCGGGCGCCACCGACCTGGAGCTGCACGACACGGTGCTGATCGCCGCCGCGTTCTGCATGTACAACCGGTACGTCGACGGGCTGGCCGCGTTCACGCCGGAGGATCCGCGGGCGTACGAGATGGCGGCCCGGCACCTTGTGGCGCACGGCTACGACGCGGGCTGACCCCGCCGCCGGTCAGCCGCTGAGGCGGGCCGCGTGCCGGCCGGCCGCCGCCGCGGCCAGGAAGTAGGCGTGGTCGGCGGCCAGGCCGCGACCCATGGTGGACAGCGCAACCGGGGCGGCGCGCAGCGCGGCGTCGAGGCCGTCGGTGGGCACCCGGACGATCGGGTGCCGCCCCGCGAGGGGGGCGAGCGCCGCGTCGACCGCCGCGGCGAGCGCCGGGTCCAGGCCGTCGGGCACGACGAGGTCCGCCGCCGCGAGCGCGACCCGGCCGTACGCGGTGAGGCTGTGGTGGGAGACGCCGCGGTGCCGGGGGCGGGGGTCGGCGCCGGAGATCCGCAGCGAGCCGACCGGGCGGCCGCCGAGGGTGGCGACGGCGTTGACCGCCTCGCCGACGGCGACGCCGGAGAAGCCCCAGCGGGTGCCGGTGCCCAGGTTGCCGGGTCCCTGGGCGACGATGGCGACGTCGGCGCGGAGCACGTGCCGGGCGGCGAGCAGCCCGCTGTGCAGGGTGCTGGCCTCCAGGTCGCCGCCGAAGGCCTGGCCGACGCTGACCGTGCCGGCGAGGTGGTCGGCGAGCCCGGCGAGGGTGCGGGAGAACCAGGCGGGCAGCGCCCCGCCGTCGGTGAGCAGGTACGCCACCCGGGCGTCCGGGGCGTCGGCGTGGATCCCGGCGAGGATCGCCGGCAGGGCGGAGTGCAGGTCGGCGGTGACCACCGGCATCCCGTCCAGGCTCTCCGCGGCGGCGAGCAGGTCGTGGTGCGGGGAGGCCTCCTCGTCCACGCCGAGCAGGATGGGTTGCAGCGGGGTGTAGCGGGCCTTCACCAGGTGGCCGGCGTCGCGGGTGTCGAGGGCCCGCGGCGGGTCCGGCGGCAGCCGGTCGGGCAGGGCCACGACCAGGGCGTACCCGCCGGTGCCGAGGCCCATCAGCAGGGCGCCGGCGTTGAGCAGCACCCGGTCGCCGGGCTCGGGGTCGCCGACCAGCGCCGGGTAGGCCAGGGCGCGCATCCGGGCGCCGTCGGGCAGGTCGACGTCGAGTTCCGCCGCGCCGGCCCACCGCCGCCGCACCGCCGTGACCGTTCCGGACCGCCATCGCACCATGCCCGGCACGCTATCCGCGTCCGCCGGGCCGGGCGTCCCCGGGTCAGGACTGGCCGCCGGCGCCGGCCTCCTGATCCGCCGGACGATCGCCCTCGTCCTGGGTGCGGCGGGCGCGTCGGCCGCCGGCGCCGGGCATCGACCGGGTGGGGTCGAGGAAGACGTACCCGATCTCCGGGTACCGGTCGGTGAGCCGGCGCTCGGCCTCGTCCGCGGCGGCCTCGATGTCGGCGCCGGTGGCGTCGTCGTGGAAGTCGACCTTGGCGGCGACCAGGATGTCCTCCGGGCCGAGCAGCATGGTCATCAGCGTGTCGACCCGGTCCACCGTCGGCAGTCCGGCCAGCTCCCGCTCGATCTCCCGGTGCACGCGTTCCGAGACGGCGCGGCCGACCAGCAGCGAGACGTTGCTCCGGGCCAGGATGGTGGCGACCGTCAGCAGCAGCACGCCGATGAGGATCGAGGCGATGCCGTCGTAGAGCTCGTCCCCGGTGAGGTGGGAGAGCCCGAGTCCGGCGCCGGCGATCAGCAGACCGATCAGGGCGGCGCTGTCCTCCAGGAAGACCGCCTTGACGGTGGTGTCGGCGGTCAGCCGGAGATAGCGGCGCGGGCTGGCCCGCCAGCGGCGGGACTCCCGGCGGACCTGCCGGACCGCCCGGGTCAGGGAGACCGACTCGATCACGAAGGAGACCGCCAGCACGAGGTACGACGCCAGGTAGGCACCGGTGTGCTCGTGCATGATGATCGTGGTCACGCCGTGGGTGATGGCGAAGCCGGCGCCGGCGACGAAGGTGAACAGCGCGGCGAGGAAAGCCCAGACGTAGCTCTCCTTGCCGTACCCGAAGGGGTGGCGGGTATCGGCGGGCCGCGCGCCCCGGCGTAGCGCCAGGTAGAGCAGCACCTCGGTGGTGGTGTCGGCGACGGAGTGGGCGGCCTCGGAGAGCATCGCGGCTGACCCGGAGATCAGCCCGGCGACCAGCTTGGCGACGGCGATGGCGAGGTTCGCCGCGCCGGCGACGACGACCGTGCGGACGCTCTCGGTCCTGGCTTCCGCTTCCGCCATGCGCTCACCCTATGGCCGGTTCCGGCCGGCCGCCCGACGACTGGAGACCGGTCCACAGGCTGTGGCGTGGCTCGCCCCGGCCCCGACGCTCCGCGCGCCGCGCCCGCGGGTGCACACCCACGGCGCGCGGGCTGCTAGCGTTCACACGTGTCGCGGAGCCGTACTGAACGCCTGGTCAACCTGGTGATCTGCCTGCTCTCCACGCGACGGTTCCTGACCGCCGCGCAGATCGCCGCGACCGTGCCCGGTTATGAGCACGATCCGGACGACGCCAAGGACCACGAGGCGTTCCAGCGCAAGTTCGAACGGGACAAGGCGGAGCTGCGCGAGCTGGGGGTGCCGCTGGAGACCGGAACGGCGAGCGTCTTCGACGCCGAGCCCGGTTACCGGATCGCGCACCGCGAGTACGCGCTGCCCGACATCCCCCTGGAGCCGGACGAGGCCGCCGCCGTGGGCATCGCCGCCCGGCTGTGGCAGCACGCCGGCCTGGCCGCGGCCGCCTCCTCCGGGCTCGCCAAGCTGCGCGCCGCCGGGGTGGACGTGGACCCGCAGGCCACCCTGGGGCTGGAGCCGATGGTCACGGTCGACCCGGCGTTCGCCCCGCTGACCGCCGCGGCCAGGGACCGGCGGGAGGTCAACTTCGACTACCGGGTGCCGGACCGGGACGCGTCGAGCCGCCGCCGGCTGCAGCCGTGGGGTGTGGTCTGCTGGCGCGGCCGGTGGTACGTGGTCGGCCACGACCTGGACCGGGACGCCACCCGCTGCTTCCGCCTGTCCCGGGTGGTCGGCGCGGTCCGGGTGACCGGCCAGCCCGGGGCGTACGATCCGCCCGCCGGGGTGGACCTGATCAGCCACGTCGCCCGCTGGTCCGGGCCGGTGGAGCGGACCGGGCGGGCCACCGTGCTGGTCGCGCCGGGCCGGGCCGCCGGGCTGCGCCGCTGGGCGGTGGAGAGCACCACCGGGCCGGACGGCGACCGGCTGGTCCTGCCGTACGCCGATCCGGACTCCCTCGCCGGCCAGCTCGTCGGGTACGGCCCCGACGTGCGGGTGCTGGATCCGCCGGAGGTCCGCGAGGCGGTCATCCAGCGGCTGAAGGAGATCGCCGCCCGGCACGACGAGCTGGCGGTGGCCGGGGGTGCCCGGTGACCCGCCCCGCGGCCCGCGGCGGCCGCGCCTCGGCGGACCGGCTGGCCCGGCTGCTGAACCTGGTGCCCTACCTGCTGGCCCGGCCCGGCATCGAGATCGCCGAGGCGGCCGGTGACCTGGGGGTGACCGAGCGGCAGCTGCGGGAGGACCTGGAGCTGCTCTGGGTGTGCGGGTTGCCCGGTTACGGCCCGGGTGACCTGATCGACATGGCGTTCGACGGTGACCGGGTGACCATCACCTACGACGCGGGGATCGACCGGCCGCTGCGGCTCACCCCGGACGAGGCCCTCGCCCTGGTGGTGGCGCTGCGGATGCTCGCGGAGACCCCGGGCGTGGCCAACCGGGAGGCCGTCGAGCGGGCCCTCGCCAAGATCGAGAACGCGGCCGGTGACCTGGTGGCCGCCCCGGTGGAGGTCCGGCTGCCCGGCGACACCGCCCGGGTGCGGGAGCTGCGCGCCGCGGTCGAGCGCGGCCGCGCCCTGCGGATCACCTACTACACCGCGGCCCGGGACGAGACCAGCGAGCGGACCATCGACCCGCTGCGGATGCTGATGGTGGGCGGCCGGGCGTACGTCGAGGCGTGGTGCCGGCGGGCCGAGGCGGTCCGGCTGTTCCGGGCCGATCGGATCGACGCGGTCACCGAGCTGGCGGAGGCGGCGGTGGTGCCGCCGCAGGCCCGCCCGCACGACCTCTCCGACGGGGTGTTCCGCCCCTCGCCGGACCTGCCGCTGATCACCCTGCGGATCGGCCGGGGCGAGCGGTGGATCACCGAGTACTACCCGTGCGAGCGGGTCGAGGCCGACGGCGAGCAGTGGCTGGTGTCCCTGCGGGTCACCGACCTGGGCTGGGCCCGCCGCTTCGTGCTCGGGCTGGGCCCGGACGTCACGGTGGTCGCCCCGGCGGAGCTGGCCGAGCAGGTCCGCGCCCAGGCGGTCGCCGCGCTCGACGCGTACGCGACGCCGGCGGCGCCCGCCGATCCGGCGGGGGCGGCGGTCACCCAGTAGGCTGACCGCCGTGGTGACGTGGATCGTGCTCGCGGTGGTGCTGTTCGCGCTCGTCGTGCTGGCCCTGGCGGTGCGGCCGGTGCTGGCGCGGCTGCCCCGGCTGCGCCGGGCTGCGGTGGCGCTGCAGGGGCGGCAGGCCGAGGCGGAGGCGTTGCAGGCCCGAGCTGCCACCGCCCAGGAGCGGGTGGCGTTGATCAAGGCCAAGCGGGGTAAGTGATCGATCGGTGTCGGTCCCGGGCGCGTCAGCTGCGCGTTCGGCGGCCGTTGCGCGCAGGAACGCGCCCCGCAGACGGTTGACGGGACACTCCGGGTTGGTCGAGACTTCACCGGCCGGGCCCGCACCGACCGACCCGGCGGGGTGGCAAGCGCTCTCGACGCACGTACGATGGGCTGCGACCGCCCCTCAACGACTCAGAGCGACTGGAGCTTCCCATGGGTGCCCTCAAGCCGTGGCACATCGCCGTACTCGTGGTCGTGCTGATCCTGCTCTTCGGCGCGAAGCGGCTCCCCGACGCGGCCCGCTCGCTGGGCCGCTCGCTGCGGATCATCAAGGCTGAGACCAAGAGCCTGCACGACGACGACCGTGACCTGGCCGAGAAGGCCGACGCGCAGGCCGGCTACCAGCCGCTCCAGCCGTACGCCGGTCAGCAGCCGCAGCAGGGTTACGCGCCGCAGCAGCCCCCGCAGCAGCAGCAGTACGCCCCGCAGCCGCAGCAGCCGGTCGCCCCGCCGGTCGACCCGGTGCAGCGCGTCCGCGACAACTGACCGAAGGGCTCAGCACCGTGGCCTTCGCGCTCCGTAAGCGCGGCCCGAGCACCTTCGAGCGGGCCGCCGACGGCTCGATGACGCTCATGGAGCACATCCATGAGCTGCGCAACCGCCTGTTCCGCGCCTCCCTGGCGATCGTGGTCGGCTTCGGCTTCGGCGTCTGGCTGTCCGGTCCGGTGCTGCACCTGCTGCAGAAGCCGTACTGCGACCTGCCGAAGGCGCGGCTCGTCAACGGCACCTGCAACTTCGTGCAGCTCGGGCCGGCCGACCTGTTCCTGTTGCAGATGAAGGTGGCGCTCTGGGTCGGGCTGATCATCGCGGCGCCGATCTGGCTGTACCAGCTCTGGGCGTTCATCGCGCCGGGCCTGCACCGGCACGAGCGGCGGTACGCGTACTTCTTCACCGGCCTGGCGGCGCCGCTGTTCGGCGGCGGCGCGGTGCTGGCCTACTTCGTCACCTCCAAGGGCCTTGAGTTCCTGCTCAACGTCTCCGGTGGCGGTGACATCACCACGACGCTGGACATCACCCGGTACATCTCGTTCGTCACGAATCTCATCCTGCTGTTCGGGGTGGCGTTCGAGTTCCCACTGATCGTGCTGATGCTCAACTTCGTGGGGCTGGCCAGCGCGAAGCGGCTGTTCGGCTGGTGGCGGGTGGCGATCTTCGTCTTCTTCGCCTTCTCCGCGGTGGTCACCCCGACGCCCGATCCGTTCGGCATGACCGCGCTGGCCATCTGCCTCTCCGCGCTCTACTTCGGCGCGGTGGCGGTGGCCTTCCTCAACGACAGGCGGCGCGGCCGGGGTCGGGAGATCTACTCGGACCTCAGCGACGACGAGGTGTCGCCGCTGGACCTGACCGCCGAGCCGGTCGAGGCCGGTGCGCGGGTGGAGACGGTCGCCCCGGTCGGGGCGCCGGAGCCGGTCGCCGCGCCCGCGCCGATCGAGCGCCGCTACGACGACATGACCTGACCGGGCTCCTCGGAACACCGACGCGGACGCCGCCCCGACCGGGGCGGCGTTCGGCGTAGCCGGGGGTGTGCGCCGGACCGGTCACAGCCGCGCCAGGAGACGGTCGAGCGCCGGCGGCACCCGGGCGGGCGGGAGCGCGCCGGCGAGCAGGTCGGCGTACCGCGCCTTCCGTCCGGACCGGGTGCCGATGAACCGGTGGAGCTGAGCGGCGAGCGGGCGGACGAATCCCTCCTCGGCGACGTCGTAGAGGCCCGCGAGGTCGCGGCCGAGGCCCCGCGGGCCGAACAGGTCGAGGAAGTGCCCGATGTTGGTGATCCCGCCCATCGGCACGATCGCCACCCCGGCCAGGGATCGCCCACCCCGCCGCGCCACCGCCTCCAGCGCGTGGCGATCGCTGGTACCCTCCACCAACACCACCGTGCGCGCCCGCAGACCGGCCGCCCGGTGCAGGCTGGTCCGCAGATCCACCGCCCACCTCCCGCCGATCTCGATACCCTGCCCGCGCCCGCGCCGGCCGGCAACCGGTATCCGGCTCGGGTGCACCGGCACGACGGTGATCAGTCCCGGCATACTGGCCCGGTGATCGACAACGGATCGCCGGGCCGACCGGACCTCTCCTCCGCGCTGCGGTTCCTCAGCGAGCTGATCGCCTGGGTGGCCACGCCGTGGGCGCTCGCCCCGCACTCGGTGCCGCTGGCGGTCGCCTCGGTGGTCGTCCTGGTGGGGCTGCCGACCGTCTTCGCCACCCCCGGCGACAAGAACCACGTCCTGGTCCCCGTGCCCGGGGCGGTCACCATCGCGCTGGTGGGGTTGCAACTGGTCGCCGCGGCGGTGTCGGCCTGGTTCGCGTGGCCGTGGCCGGCCGCGCTGGTCGTGACCGCCGTGGCGCTGTCCACCGTGGTCACCGAGCTGCCGCGCTGGCGTCGGCTCGCCCCGCTCGGCCCCGAGGGCCGGCCCTCGCACCGACCTGCCTGACCCGCCCGCGGCCGGCGACTACCTCGCCGGCCGGGCCGAGCGGGACCTGTGCCAGCGGGCCCACCGACGGGCGGCGACCCGACCGCGCGTCGGCGGACCGGGCCGGGCGGCGTCAGGCCACCCGGCGGATGCTGCCCGCCGGCGGGGCCGGCACGGCGCCCGGGTGCAGGATCCCCGCGATCGCCTCGACCCCGTCGACCAGCCGGGGGCCGGCCCGCACGATCAGCCCATCCGCGTCGACGGCCCAGACCTCCGCGTCCGGGAAGTGCGGGACCACCGCCGCGGCCTGCTCGGCCGCCCCGTCGAGGTGGAAGCCGCACGGGGTGACCAGCACGACCTCCGGCGCCGCCGCCCGCAGCGCCGCCCAGGTGGTGGGTGTCGAGCGGGCGCCGGGGTGGGTGGCCACCGGCTTGCCGCCGGCGGCCCGGACCTGGTCGGGGATCCAGTGACCGGCGCCGAACGGCGGGTCCACCCATTCCACCACCGCGACCCGGCGCCGGGCCCGGCCGG
Source organism: Micromonospora kangleipakensis (assembly GCF_004217615.1). Classification (NCBI taxonomy): domain Bacteria; kingdom Bacillati; phylum Actinomycetota; class Actinomycetes; order Micromonosporales; family Micromonosporaceae; genus Micromonospora; species Micromonospora kangleipakensis. The sequence continues at coordinate 3,928,450 of NZ_SHLD01000001.1, forward strand.
CCACCGCCGCGCTGACCCCGGCCAGCCGCGCCCGCAGGCCGTCCACCAGGGCCTCCGCCCGATCCGGTACGCGGGCCGCCGCCCCGACCGCGAGGATGGTGCCGAGCACCTCCTCCAGCGTGTACGGGTCCAGCGACAGCACGTCGGCCCGGCAGCCGAGGTGGTCCAACGCGTCGGCGACCCGCCCGGCGGGCAGGGCACAGACCCGGCACAGGTCCTGGGTGAGGATCAGGTCGGGGTCGAGCCCGGCGAGCGCGCCCGCGTGCAGGGTGTAGAGGTCGGCGCCCGCGGCGAGCTGCCCCTTGACGTACGCGTCGATCTCGCCGGGGCTCATCCCCCGGGTGTCCCGGCCGCCCACGACGACGGTCTTGCCGGCCCGGTCGGCCGCCGGCAGCTCGCACTCGAAGGTCACCCCGACCAGGTCCTCGGCGAGGCCCAGGGCGTAGACGATCTCGGTGGCGGACGGCAGCAGGGAGACCAGGCGCATCCCGCCATCCTGCCCGCCCACCGCAGGCACCCCGCGCCGCCCCCGCAGTTGCCCGATCCGGACCTCTCCACGCTGGCCCGGCGATAGGCTGGGTCGGCGCCGGGAGGGCACGGACGCGTCGGTCGTCGCCGCTGCACGGGTCGCCACGGTCCACCTCGGGGCCGTCCGCCCCGACGGCGATCTCGCGGGAGGCGGTGCGGTGTCGGATCCCATCGGAGCGTTCTTCGACCGACTCGCCGGCGGCGGGTACGAGCGTCTGCTGCGCAAGACCCGCGGTACCGTCCGGTTCGAGCTGACCGGAGACGACGGGGTCGACCTCTGGCACCTGACCATCGCCGACGGGCGGGTCGCGGTGTCCCGGGAGCCGCTTGACGCGGACGCGCTGATCTGCACCGACCGGGCCACCTTCGCGCGGATAACCCGGGGCGAGGCGAAGCCGCTGGCGGCGTGGCTGCGCAATGACCTCACCATCGATGGGCAGTTCGGCTTCGTCGTCCTGCTGGAGCGGCTCGTCGCCGCGCCGCCGGGGGCCCGGCACCCGCGCGCCATGGCTGGCGACCGGCAGGAGTCGGCGTGAACCCGAATGTGGCCCGGGTGCTGGACGGCAACATCTTCGTGCTCAGCGGGGACAACGGTGACATCGAGGCGACCGCCGCCAACGTGTGCGGCTTCTTCGACTTCGACACCCGCTTCCTGTCGCTGTGGCGCCTCCGGCTGAACGGCGAACGGCTGAACCCGCTCTCCATCGCCGAACGGGACTACTTCGCACTGCGATTCTTCCTGGTGCCGGGCGAGCCCACCCATTACGTGGACGCGAAGGCCTCGGTGATCCGGGAGCGGTCCATCACCGGCGGCATCTTCGAGGAGCGGCTGACCGTGCTCAATCACGACCGGGAGCCGGTGGAGTTCAGCGTACGGCTGGAGGCGGCGAGCGACTTCGCCCCGATCCAAGCGGTCAGCGAGGAGCGTGAGCCGGTGGGACGGCTCTATCGGCGCGTCGAGGAGGGCTGTCTGCGGCTCGGCTACCGCCGGGAGAAGTTCCACCGGGAGACGGTGATCTCGGCCGACGAGCCGGCGGCCGTCGACGAGAACGGGCTGACGTACACCGTGCGGGTGGACGCGAACGGGGAGTGGACGACGACCCTTCGGGTCCGGGCGCTGGTGTTGCGGCCGGACGGCCGGGACGTTCGGGAGCAGCTGGACCGGCCCCCCCGGCGGACCAACGCGGAGCAGCAGGACGACCTGGCGGGCTGGCTGGCCCGGGCGCCGCAGCTGAGCTGCGACTGGGACGCCGTGACCACTACCTACCGCCGGAGCCTGGTCGACCTGGCCGCGCTGCGGTACTCCCCGCTGACCCTCCCGGACCAGGCGATGCCCGCCGCCGGCCTGCCCTGGGTCGCCACCATCACCGGGCGGGACAGTATCCTGACCAGCTTCCAGGCGCTGCCGGTCGCCCCGGAGCTGGCGGTGGCCACCCTGCGGATGCTCGGCATCGACCAGGGCTCGGTGCTCGACGACTTCCGCGACGAGGAGCCGGGCAAGATCCTGCGCGAGTTCCGCTACGGCGAGCAGGCGGCCTTCGAGGAGCGACCCGAGTCGCCGTACTACGGCAGCGCCGACGCCACCCCGCTATACGTGGTGCTGCTCGACGAGTACGAGCGGTGGACCGGCGACGCCGCCCTGGTGCGGGACCTCGAGGACGAGGCCCGGGCGGCGCTGAACTGGATTGACGAGTACGGCGACCTCCTCGGCGACGGCTACGTCCGCTACCAGCGGCGCAACGCGCGGACCGGGCTGGAGAACCAGGGCTGGAAGGACTCGCCGGAGGCGATCTGCTACGCCGACGGCCGGCTGCCGGCACCGCCCCGGGCCACCTGCGAGCTGCAGGGGTACGCGTACGACGCGAAGCTGCGCGGGGCCCGGCTGGCCCGCGAGTTCTGGGGCGATCCGGCGTACGCGGACCGGCTGGAGCGGGAGGCGGCGGCGCTGCGGGAGCGCTTCGAGCGGGACTTCTGGATCGCCGACCGGGGTTACTACGCGCTCGCGCTGGACGCCGACGGCCGGCAGGTCGACGCGCTCGCCTCCAACATGGGGCATCTGTTGTGGAGCGGCATCGTCGAGGAGTCCCGGGCCGCGCAGGTCGCCACGCACCTGCTCGGCCCCCGGCTCTTCTCCGGCTGGGGGGTGCGGACGCTGGCCGACGGGCAGGCGCGGTACAACCCGCTGGGCCACCACGTGGGCGCGGTCTGGCCGTTCGACAACGCGCTGATCGCCTGGGGGCTGCGCCGCTACCGCCTCGCCGAGGAGGCGGGGCGGATCGCCGAGGGGATCATCGACGCGGCGTACCACTTCCAGGGCCGGCTGCCGGAGGCGTTCGCCGGCTATCCCCGGGAGCTGACCCGCTACCCGGTGCGCTATCCGGCGGCGAACAGCCCGCAGGCGCTGGCCACCGGCGCGACGTTCCTGCTGCTGCGGGCCCTGCTCGGGCTGGAGCCGGCCGGGGAGCACCTGGTGATGGCGCCGCGGGTGCCGGCCCGGTTCGGCCGGGTGGAGCTGCTGGACATCCCCGGGCGGTGGGGCCGGATCGACGTGATCGGCAGCGGGTTGGCCCACGCGGACGGCGGGCGATGGTGAGCCCGGCCACCCTCGCGGCGCGGCGGGTTGGTGGTCGTTCCGGGTCGGTCTAGCGTTCGCCGGGGCGCGCCGTCGGCGCCCGACAGCCCATCACCGCCCACCCGGAGGACTCCCTTCATGCGCGCCACCGTGATCCACGGCCCGAACGACATCCGCATCGAGGAGGTGCCGGACGCCGCCGTCCGCACCTCCACCGACGCCGTCGTCCGCACCGTGCTCGCCTGCATCTGCGGCAGCGACCTGTGGGCGTACCGCGGAGTGGCCAAGCGCCAGCCCGGGCAGCGGATCGGTCACGAGTTCCTCGGCGTGGTCGAGGCCGTCGGCGCCGAGGTGACCTCGGTCCGGGCCGGCGACCTGGTGGTGGCGCCGTTCGTCTGGTCCGACGGGGTCTGCGACTTCTGCCGCGAGGGCCTGCAGACCTCCTGCCCGCACGGCGGCTTCTGGGGCGAGCCCGGCTCGGACGGCGGCCAGGGGGAGGCCGTCCGCGTCCCACACGCCGACGGCACCCTGGTCAAGCTCCCCGCCGAGGCGGCCGGCGACGAGCGGCTGCTCACCGCGATGCTGGCCCTGTCCGACGTGATGTCCACCGGCCACCACGCCGCCCTGGCCGCCCGGGTCCGCCCCGGCGCCACCGTCGCCGTGGTCGGCGACGGCGCCGTCGGGCTCTGCGGGGTGCTCGCCGCCCGGCGGCTCGGCGCCGAGCAGATCATCGCGCTGGGCCGGCACAGCGCCCGCACCGACATCGCCCGCTCCTTCGGCGCCACCGATGTGGTCGCCGAGCGGGGCGACGCCGCGATCGCCGCGGTCCGGGAGCTGACCAAGGGGCAGGGCGCGCACGCCGTGCTGGAGGCCGTCGGCACCGAGGAGTCGATGCGTACCGCGATCTCGATCGCCCGCGACGGCGGCGCGGTCGGTTACGTCGGCGTGCCGCACGGCGGCAGCGCCGGCGTCGACATCGGCCAGATGTTCGGCCGCAACGTCGCGCTCGGCGGCGGCGTGGCGCCGGCCCGCGCGTACATCCCGGAGCTGCTCGCCGGCGTGCTGGACGGCACCATCGACCCGTCGCCGGTCTTCGACCGGTCGGCGAGCCTCGACCAGGTGCCGGACGGCTACCGGGCGATGGACGAGCGCACCGCGCTCAAGGTCCGCATCACCTTCTGACGAGGGTCGTCACCGGTCCGGGGCGTCGACGGCGGGCTGGGGCCAACCACCGAGGCAGAAATACGGGCCACGCAGCGCGCCGCCGGACTGTCCGCGGTTACGCTGCGTGGCCGGGCGGGCAGCTCGTCGGCGGGACGGAGCCACCGGGCCCGACCGACGACGACCTGCCGCGCCGTGCTCCCTCCGGCCACCTGCGGCCGACGTCGCGCCCCCGTTCCTCGCCACGTCCTCCGGAGGCCGCCGGGGGAGCGCCCTGGCATCACGTCGTGCCAACCCCGAACGGGCGTGGCCACGGCGGTTGCCAAAGGCGGTCGTAATCGTACGCATGCGTAAAGTGGAGCTGTCAATGCTTGATTCCGGTTCGGGCTCTCGTGTAAACGTTGGCTTCCGCCGCGCGAGGAGTCCCCATGCCTGAAGCCCCCGAGCCACCTGGCGACACGTTCGCCGAGCGTCTCGACTGGCTGTTCCGCACCTCCCGGGATCCGGCCGGCAGGCCGTACAGCGTCCGGTACGTGGCCACCGAGCTGACCCGCCGTGGCTGCCGGATCTCCCACACCCATCTGAGCAACCTGCGGCAGGGGCGGGCCCCCGACCCGCGGCGGTCCGTCGTGGACGCCATCGCCGGCTTCTTCGGGCGACCGCCCGCCTTCTTCGCCGAGCAGGCCGGCAGCCAGGACGAGGGTGACCTCGTCCACGCCCTGGCCGATCCGCACATCAAGCAGGTCGCCATGCGGCTGGCCGACGCCCGGCTGTCACCCGAGGGGCACGCGGCGGTGGTAGCGATGATCGAGCAGGTGCAACGGCTGGAGGCCGCGGCGCGCCGCCGCCGGGACGACCAGCGGCACGACCTCGAACGGTCCGCCGCCGGTGACTGACGTCCTGGCGCCCGGGCACCGAGCGGTCACCCCGGGCTGCGTACGCCTGGACCGGTGGTGGCGGCTCGGCGGGACCGCCCCGTGGTGTCGCGGCTCCACCGCGGACCACATCCTGGTCGGGTCGCCGGGTCCGAGCCTGCACCGGGACCATCTCGCCCTGCACGGCGTCGGGCACATGGTCTTCGGCCACGTCGGTCACCCGGCGGTCGCGCAGGGCCTGCGTGGCGTGCTGGACGGTGCCGACCTGGCGGCCCTGCGCGAGCGGTCGACGCGGGTCGTCTACACGCCCGACGAGGAGTGGCAGGCCGAGGTCTTCGCCACCCGGGTGCGGCAGCTGGCCGTCGTCGCGCGCCCCGGCCCACCCGCCGGCGCGGAGCGGGTGCTGGCGAACCCTGCCACGGTGCTCGAACACCGGCCACGCCGGCCGCGGTCGACGGGAGAAGGCGATGCGACGTAGGAGCGCCCTCGGCGACCTGCGGGACCAGTCCGAGCGACTCCTGGCCGCCCTCGACCTGCCCGCGACGTTCACCTTCGCCGAGCTGCACGACCGGATCGAGCGCCGCCGGGGCCGCCCGGTGCACCTGATCGCCCAACATCTGCCGGCGCTCGCCCCGCACGGCCTGTGGGTGGCCGGCGAGTTCGCCGACTACGTGTTCTACGACGCCAGCGCCAGCAAGGTACGGCAGAGCCTGATCATCGGCCACGAGTACGGGCACATGATGTTCGACGACGTCTCCGTGCCGGGCGACCTCGACCAGCTCGCGGCCATGTTGATGCCGGCGGTGGATCCGTCCGTGCCGCAGATCATGCTGGCCCGCAGCGGGTACGACGAACCGGTCGAACGCCGGGCCGAGATCTTCGGGACCGTCGCGGTGCAGCGCGCCGAGTCCTGGTCGGAGATTCCGGCCACGACGCCGGCGGACCCCGAGGTCTCCGCCCGGCTGATCGCCACGCTGGAAGGCCGGTGGCCCTGATGTCGGGGATCGTCCCCGTCGCCATGGTCGTCGTACCGCTGGCCTGCTGGGGGATGAGCCTCTACAAGCTGCGCGATCTGGCCCGCGATCCCGGCAACCGACCGCTGCGCGCGCTCTGCGTGGCCCTGTGGTCGATCACCCTTGCGCTCACCGTCCAGCCGGTCGGGCCGTGGCTCGACCAGCGCCTGGGCGTGCTGGACGTGGCGCGGCTGACCGGCAACTGCCTCACCCTGGTCTGTGTCACCGCGGGGCAGGCGTTCCACCTCTACATGACGGGCACGGACGCCGCCACCGAGCGGCGCGTCCGACGGCGCTCGGTGCTCCTCGCGATCGCCGTGGCCACGATGATCGTCCTGTTCATCCGCACGCCGCCCGCGGCCGACCTGGCCGATCCGCGCGTGCTCTCCCGCGCCTACTACGCCGAACCGTTCGACGCCCCGTGCCTCTACGTGTACCTGGCCTACCTGGGCTGGTCGCTCGCGCAGATGGCGCTCCTGGCAAACCGGTACGCCGGCATCGCCCACCGGCCGCTGCTCCGCTTCGGACTCCGGCTGATCACCGTCGCCGCGATGTGGGGGCTGCTGTACGTCGCGGGCAAACTGGTCGCCGTCGTCGCGGGGGTGTTCCAGCCGGGCCTCGTCCCGGCCGTCGACTCGCTGGTGATCCTCTGCTTCACCACCTCGATCCTGCTGGCGCTGATCGGCTCCACCATCCCGTCCTGGGGGCCGCTGGTGGGTCTGTACCGGCTGTGGGCGTGGGCGGGTGCGCTGCGCGACTACTACCGGCTCCATCCGCTGTGGCGGCGCATCCACGCGGTGCTGCCGCAGATCGCGCTTCTCCCGCCGCCGTCCGGGCTGCGGGGCTTCCTCTCCGTCGCCCGGGACGCCTCGCTGCGGCGGGTCAGGATCACCGTGGAGATCCTCGACGGGTACGCGGGCCTGCGGCCGTGGATGTCGGCGGAGGTGGCCGCGGCGGCCCGGCGGGTGGCGCGCGAGCAGGGCCTCCCGGTCGAGGAGCAGGCCGTGGTCGTCGAAGCCGCGGTGATCGGGGCGGCGCTGCGCGCCCGGCGGCAGGGCGGATCCGCCGCCGTGCCCGGAGATCCGGCCGTGGAGGTGCCGTTCCAGGACCCGAAGGCCGGTGACCTCGGCGCGGCTGACCAGGTGACCTGGCTGGCCCGGGTCGCCCGGGCGCTCGCCACGCCGACGGTCGAGATGATCATCGCGCGGGCCGCGCCGCCGGTCGGCATGGGGACGCCGGGACCCGCCGGGCGGCCGTAGCGGCGTCTCCCCTGGTGGACGGCGTGGGTCGTACCGTACGGTGCTCGCCGTGACCGCGCACGATCATGTTCCGTCCGGCCCCGTCGCCGTGCTCGCCAACCCCACCGCCGGCCGGGGCCGGCACCGTGGCCTGCTGCCCCGGCTGCTGGAGCGGCTGGCTGCCGGCGGCCGCCCGGTGCGGGTGCTGACGGCGGGCACCCCGGCGGAGGCGGAGGCGGCGTGCCACGCCGCCGTCGCGGACGGCGTCGGCGCCCTGGTCGCGGTCGGCGGCGACGGCACGGTCCACCGGGCGTTGCAGGCGGTCGCCGGTACGGCCGTGCCGTTCGGTCCCGTCCCCGCCGGTACCGGCAACGACTTCGCGGTCGACACCGGCTACCCGGCCGACCCGCTGGCCGCGGTCGACGTGATCGCCGCCGCGCTGCGCGACGGCCGGACCCGCCCGGTCGACCTGGCCCGGATGAGCTCCCCGGACGGCGGGCACCGCTGGTACGGGGCGGTGCTGGCCGCCGGCTTCGACGCGATCGTCAACGAGCGGGCCAACCGGATGCGCTGGCCGCGCGGCCCCCGCCGCTATGACCTGGCGATCCTGGTGGAGCTGGCGCGGCTGCGCCCCCGCCGGTACACGCTGCGCCTCGACGGCGAGGAGCTGAACCTCGACGCCGTGCTGGTCGCGGTGGGCAACTGCGCCAGCTACGGCGGGGGCATGCGGATCTGCCCCGACGCCGACCCGACCGACGGGCTGCTGGACGTGGTGGTCGGCGGGCGGTTCGACCGGCGCACCCTGATGCGGGTGAAGCCTCGCATCTACCAGGGCACCCACGTCGACCACCCGCTGGTGCGCAGCTACCGGGCGCGGACCGTGGAGCTGGCGGCCGAGGGCATCACCACGTACGCCGACGGGGAGCGGGCCCTCGACCTGCCGGTGCGGATCAGCGCCGTGCCGCAGGCGGTGCGGCTGCTGCGCTGAGCCGCCCGTCCGACCCCGCGGCGGCGGAGCTGTCCGGCTCGTCGCCGCCGTTGCCGGCCGCGGCCCCGGCGGCCGGGGTGCCGTCCACCCCGCCGGCCGGCGCGTCGAACCGTGCGCCGGCCCGCGTGGCGTCGGGCCCGCCGACCGGCTCGGCGGCCGGCGCGCCGGCCCGGACCGCGCCGATGCTGGCGACGATCACCAGGCCGATCGCGAGGACTTCCGCCGCGCGCAGCTCCTGGTCCAGGACCAGCCAGCCGGCGAGGGCGGCGATGGCCGGGCCGAGGCTCATCAGCACGGCGAAGGTCGCGGTGGGCAGCCGGCGCAGCGCCAGCAGCTCCAGGGTGTACGGCAGCACGGAGGCGAGCACGGCGAGCCCGGCGCCCAGCCCGAGCACGGCCGGATGCCACAGCCGGGCGCCCGCCCCGACCAGCCCGATCGGCAGGGTGATCAGGGCGGCCACCGCGAGCGCCAGGGCCAGCCCGTCGGCGCGCGGGAACCGGCCGCCCACCCGGGCCGAGCAGACGATGTACGCCGCCCACATCGCCCCCGCGCCCAACGCGAGCGCGGCGCCGACCGGGTCGAGCCGGTCGAAGCCGCCCTGGCCGAGCAGGGCCACCCCGGCCAGGGCCAATCCGGCCCAGCACCAGGCGGCCAGCCGGCGGGCGGTGCAGACCGACAGCGCGAGCGGTCCGAGCACCTCCAGGGTGACCGCCGGGCCGAGCGGGATCCGGTCGATGGCCTGGTAGAAGATCGAGTTCATGCCGGCCAGGGCCAGCCCGAAGGCCACCACCGCCGCCCAGTCGGCGCGGTCGTGGCCGCGCAGCCGCGGCCGGCACACCACCAGCATCAGCAACGCGCCGATGGTCAGCCGCAGGGTCACCGCCCCGGCCACCCCGGTACGCGAAAAGAGCAGGGCGGCGACCGCCGACCCGAACTGCACCGAGAGTGCCCCGCCGAGCACCAGCCCGACCGCTCCGAGCTGGCCGCCGCGCGGTGCGTGCCGCGTCGACGGGTGCGGCCTGGTCGTCATGCCCGTGACGCTAGACGGGCGCCGGGGAACCGGGCTCGCCGGGCCGGCCGGTCCGGGGGCGGGTCACGTCGCGCCCGCCGCTCAGCGCGGCCCGCCGGTCGTCGGCGCCACCCCGGCCCGGTAGTCCCGCGCCGGCACTCCGTACCCGGCCCGGAAGGCGCGGCTGAAGTGGGCCGGGTCCGGGAACCCCCACCTCGCCGCGATGACGTGGATGGGCTGGTCCCGCAGCAGCGGGTTGCGCAGGTCGCGCCGGCAGTGTTCCAGGCGACGCCGGCGGATGAGCCCGGCGACCGTCTCGTCCTCGTCGGCGAAGAGCCGGTGCAGGGTGCGCAGTGAGACGTGGTGGGCCCGGGCCACGGCGGCCGGGTCGAGGTCCGGGCGGGCGAGGTGCCGCTCGATGAACTGGACGACCTGCAGCCGGGTGACCTGCTGTCGCGTCTCCGGGGAGAGGGCCTCCTCGGCGTCCGCATGCCTGGCCAGGGTCGCGCACACCAGGTCGAGGGCGACGCCGCCCAACCGCAGCGCCTCGGTCGGCTCGTACTGCTCGGGGTGCGCCGCCACCTGCTGGAGGAACTGCGCCAGCAGGCCGCCCGTCCCCCGGTCGGCGGGCATGCTCGCCGCGAGCAGCCGGTTCACCCGGTCGGGGGAGAGCGGCAGTCGCGCGTGTGGGATGCGCACGCAGATCGTCGAGGTGTAGGTCTCCTCGTCCACCCGGTGCTCCGCCTCGTACGGGCGGGAGCTGTCGAAGAAGGTGAACCCGGTCTGGTCGATGGTCGACTCGTTGCGGGCCTGGCTGATCGCGCTGAACCCGGCGATCGGCAGGGCGAGCTGGAACATCTCCGCGTCGGCCTGCCGGATCTGCCGGGCGGTCCGCCTGGTGCGCAGCGTCGGGTACCGGAACGAGGTCAGGTGTACGCCGCCCAGGTCGATCAGCTGCGCGAAGGCGTTGAACGGCGTCGCCCGGTCGGTCCAGATGCTGGCCGGCGTGGCGCCGACGACGAAGTCCGCCCAGAGGTCGAAGCGGTCGGCCTCCGGCACCAGCTGGGTGTCGAGCACCTGACGTGGCAGGATCGCGTCCTCCTGAGGTCTGTTGACGACCGAGGCAGCATCGTACGGCAGCTTGCGGGCGCCCACAGCGCAGCGCGGCCCGCCGGGGCGGATCAGCGGGTGCCCTCCCGGGACGGCCGCGCGCCGGCCAAGCGGTCCAGCCACTCAGCCAGCAGCGCCCGCTCGGCCGGGCTCAGGTCGCCGGCCACCTCGGGCAGCGCGGCCCGCAGCGCGACGGCATGGCGGACCGGCCGGTCGGGTGGGCGTACCGCGCGGGCGGCCGGGCTGTCGGCGCAGATCGCGGCGAGGACGGCCTCCCGGGTGGCGGGGGAGAGGCCCCGGTCGCCGCTTAGCGCCGGAAACAGCAGCTCAGGACCCCACCGCCAGGTCGAGCACCGCGCCGAGCCCGTTGGCCCGGCCGGCGTCGCCGGCCGGCAGCACCAGCACCGCGCAGCCCGCGGCCACCGCGCCCGCGTCGGCCGGCGTGTCGCCGACCATCAGCGCACGCTCCGGGTCGACGCCGAGCATCCCGCAGGCCCGCAGGAAGATCCCCGGGTCGGGCTTGCAGCGCCCCACCTCGTAGGAGAGCGCGTACGCGTCGACCAGGCCGTCGAGGCCCCAGGCGGCGAAGATCGGCCGGATGTCGAAGCCGATGTTGCTCACGACGGCCACCTTCACCCCGGCGCGCCGCAGCTCCTTGAGGACCGCCTCGGTGTCCGGGTACGGCACCCAGCCCTCCGGGACCAGCACCCGCTCGTAGAGCGCCTCGGCGAACCCGTCGATGCCGGCGTCCACCGTCTCGGCCAGCCCGGTGTACGCGCCCCGGTGGGCGTGCTCGTAGAGATCCCGATCGGCCCAGAGCTCGGCCAGCCGGGGCGGGACCCGCGCCGGCAGCGGCCCGCCGGCCCGCCCGGCGGTGAGCAGCCGGTCGGCCAGCGAGGTGGCCCGCACCCGGTCCAGCTCCACCCCGCACGCCGCGGCGGCCGCCAGCACCCACGCGCGCGCCTCCTCCACCTGGGCGAGGGTGCCGTGGAAGTCGAAGAGCACCGCCTCCACGGGCCGACGGGACGTGCTCGGGCGGACGACGTCGTCGGCGCCGCTCGAGGCGTGGGGCGGTTCGGCATGGTCCGGCACGTCGTGCACCCTACCGACCTCCTCCGACCGTCCTGCCGGACGGCCTTGTCAGGTGGTGGTCGGTCGTACCGATTAATCTTGGAGGCATGTCGAGCCCCGCTGAGCGGTACGCCGCGGCGCGCCGCCGGGCCGCGCAGGCCTTCGCCTTCCCGGCCCTGGACGAGTTCGCCCGAGACCTCGGGTTCGACCTCGACGACTTCCAGCGGGAGGCGTGCCAGTCCCTGGAGCGGGGCAGCGGCGTGCTGGTCTGCGCTCCCACGGGCGCGGGCAAGACCGTGGTCGGCGAGTTCGCCGTACACCTGGCCCTGCGTGGCACGCCTGGGCAGCCGGCGGCGGCCGAGGCGGCCGAGGGGCCGACCACCCGGCGCAAATGCTTCTACACCACGCCGATCAAGGCGCTCTCCAACCAGAAGTACCACGACCTGGTGGACCGCTACGGCGCCGAGCAGGTCGGCCTGCTCACCGGCGACAACGCGATCAACGGCGACGCGCCCGTGGTGGTGATGACCACCGAGGTGCTGCGCAACATGCTCTACGCCGGCTCGACCACCCTCGAGGGCCTGGCCTACGTGGTGATGGACGAGGTGCACTACCTCGCCGACCGGTTCCGGGGCGGAGTCTGGGAAGAGGTGATCATCCACCTGCCCGCCTCGGTCACCCTGGTCTCCCTCTCCGCCACGGTCTCCAACGCCGAGGAGTTCGCCGACTGGCTGGTCACCGTGCGCGGCGAGACCGCGGTGGTGGTCAGCGAGCACCGGCCGGTGCCGCTCTGGCAGCACATGCTGGTCGGTAAGCGGATGTTCGACCTGTTCCACGACGCCGACGCCGCCCGCAAGCACGACGTGCACCCGGAGCTGCTGCGCTACACCCGCGACACGGTGCGCCGCCTGGAGCTCGGCGAGGGGCGCAGCGCCGGCCCCGGCGCCGGGCGCCGCGGCCCCCGCTGGCGCGGCCCGATGCGCCCCGACATCGTCGACCGGCTCGACCGGGAGGGCCTGCTCCCGGCGATCCTGTTCATCTTCAGCCGGGCCGGCTGCGCCGCGGCCGTGCAGCAGTGCCTCGCCGCCGGGCTCCGGCTGACCTCTCCGGAGGAGCGCGCCGAGATCCGTCGGGTGGTCGAGTCCCGGGTCACCGCCATCCCCGGCGAGGACCTGTCGGTGCTCGGCTACTGGGAGTGGCTCGACGGGCTGGAGCGCGGCCTGGCCGCCCACCACGCCGGCATGCTCCCCGTCTTCAAGGAGGTCGTCGAGGAGCTCTTCGTCCGCGGCCTGGTCAAGGCGGTCTTCGCCACCGAGACCCTGGCGCTGGGCATCAACATGCCGGCCCGCTGCGTCGTCCTCGAACGGCTGGTCAAGTTCAACGGCGAGGCGCACGTCGACCTCACCCCGGGGGAGTACACCCAGCTCACCGGGCGGGCCGGCCGGCGCGGCATCGACGTCGAGGGGCACGCCGTGGTGGTCTGGTCGCCGGAGACCGACCCCCGGCACGTCGCCGGGCTCGCCTCCACCCGGACGTACCCGCTGAGGTCCAGCTTCCGGCCGTCGTACAACATGGCGGTCAACCTGGTCGGTACCGTCGGCGCGGAGCCGGCCCGGGCGCTGCTGGAGTCGTCCTTCGCGCAGTTCCAGGCGGACCGCTCGGTGGTCGGCCTGGCCCGGCAGGTGCAGCGCAACACCGAGACCATCGAGGCGTACGGCGTCGAGGCGGCCTGCCACCACGGCGACTTCGACGAGTACTTCGCGCTGCGGGTGGCGATCGCCGACCGGGAGCGGGCCATCGCCCGGCAGGGCCAGACCCAGCGCAAGGCGGCGGCCGTCGCGTCGCTGGAGCGGCTGCGGATCGGCGACGTGATCCGGGTGCCGTCCGGGCGGCGGGCCGGGCTGGCCGTCGTCCTCGACCCCGCCACCGGCGGCTTCGGCGAGCCGCGCCCGCTGGTGCTCACCCAGGACCGGTGGGCCGGCCGGGTCAGTCCCGGCGACTTCACCACCCCGGCCGAGGTGCTCGCCCGGATCCGGGTGCCGAAGCACTTCAACCACCGGTCCCCGGCCGCCCGGCGGGATCTCGCCGCCGAGGTCAGCGGCACCGGGCTGGATCGGCACGGCGGTCGCCGGGGCGGGCGGTCCCGGCAGGCCGAGGGCGAGGACCACCGGCTCAGCCAGCTCCGCACCGAGCTGCGCCGGCACCCGTGTCACGGCTGCCCGGAGCGGGAGGAGCACGCCCGCTGGGCCGAGCGGCGCCGCCGCCTCGAACGCGACACCGAGGAGCTGCGGCAGCGGGTCTCCGGCCGGACCGGCTCGCTGGCGCGGACCTTCGACCGGATCGTCGCGCTGCTCACCGCCCGCGGCTACCTCGCCGCCGACGGAGGGGTCACCGACGCGGGCCGGATGCTCGGCCGGATCTGGACGGAGGCGGACCTGCTGGTCGCCGAGTGCCTGCGCCGGGGGGTCTGGGACGGGCTCTCCCCGGCCGAGCTCGCGGCCGCCGTCTCCGTCGTGGTCTTCGAGGCCCGCCGGGACGTCGACGAGCGGGCCTCGGTGCCGCGCGGCGCGGTCGTCGACGCGGTCGACGAGACGCTCAAGCTGTGGAGCGAGATCGAGGCGGACGAGGCCGCCCGGGGCCTCGCGGTCACCCGCGAGCCGGACCTCGGCTTCGCCTGGCCGATCTACCGCTGGGCGCGGGGCGAGGCGCTCGCCAAGGTGCTCGCCAGTGGCCACCAGATCGATGGCGAGATGCCCGCGGGCGACTTCGTGCGCTGGGCCCGGCAGGTGGTCGACCTGCTCGGCCAGCTCGCCGACTCCGGCGGCGCGGCGGCGGAGCTGCGCTCCACCGCCCGCCAGGCCATCGCGGCCGTCAACCGGGGCGTGCTGGCGTACCACGCCGCCGCCTGATCATCCCTTTCGGGCGCCGCTCGTCGGACATCGACGCATCGCAGCGTCACCGCGACGGATACCCGGATTCGCCCGGATGTACGATTGCGCCTGCTCATCCACCTCCCCGATCATGGCTCGGGCAGCCTTGCCGCGCGACGGTAGTCAACGGGGGGACGACTGCGATGGCGCACATCCAGCATTTCGAGTACGGGTCGATCACGCCCGCGCTCAGTTACGCCCTGTCCGTGCTGGGCTCGGCGCTCGGGCTGGTCTGCGCCGGGCGGATCCGCGCCGCGCGCAGCGCCGGCCAGCGGACGTGGTGGGGACTGCTGGCCGCATGGGCCATCGGCGGCACGGCAATCTGGGCCATGCACTTCATGGCGATGCTCGGCTTCGCCGTCGACGGGACGAGGATTCGCTACGACGTACCGATCACCGCGGCCAGCACCGGGATCGCCGTCGTGGCGGTCGGCATCGGGCTGGCCATCGTCGGCACCGGCCGCCTCAACGCGCTCCGGCTCGTCGCCGGCGGCCTTTTCACGGGCCTCGGCGTGGCCGCGATGCACTACACCGGCATGGCGGCGATGCGGCTGGACGGCACCCTCGGCTACGACCGCATCCGGGTCGCCCTGTCGGTACTCATCGCGGTGGTGGCGGCCACGGTGGCGCTCTGGTTGTCGATGACCGTCCGCCGCGGCCTGGCGATCGCCGCCTCCGCGCTGGTGATGGGGATCGCGGTCAACGGGATGCACTTCACCGGGATGAGCGCGCTCTCGGTGCACCTGCACGAGCGCCGCGGGCAACTCGCCGGGACCGAGGTCAGCGGCCTGTTGGTGCCGATCGTGCTCGCGGTGATCTTCGGGGTGGTCGGGTTGGTCTACGCGCTGCTCGCCGCGCCCACCGAGGACGACCGCGCCGGAGCGGCGTACCTGGACGCGCGGCGGGGCGCGGAGCGGACGGCGGTCGCCTCGCCCGAGCCCGCCCCGGACCCGGTCGGCCTGCGCGGCCGGTCCACCCTGGGCCAGCCCGGCACGCCGTTCCCGTCCCGCCGGGGCAACCCGCCCCGCTGACACGGGTGTGCGTGGAGGGCGGCGGTCACCGGGACGCCGCCCTTCGTCGGGTCTGATCAGGAACGCGCGGCGAGCGCGTCCACGAGCCGCCGGCACGAGCCGGCCAGGTTCCACCGCTGCGCCAGCTCCAGCAGCCCGTCCGGGTCCGCGGGCGCCGTCGGCAGCGCGGTGGGCAGCTTCGGCAGCGGTACGTCCCGCGCCACCTCCACCACCTTCGGCGCGACCGCCAGGTAGTCCCGGGCCGCCGCCAGCTTGTTCCGCAGCCCCGGCGCGAAGCCGGCGTCCCCGTCGTCCAGGGCGGCGAGGATGCCGGGCAGCCCGCCGTACCGTTCGATCAGCCGGGCGGCCGTCTTCTCGCCCACGCCGGGCACCCCGGGCAGCCCGTCGCTCGGGTCACCACGCAGCGCCGCGAAGTCCGCGTACCGGTCGGCGGGGACCCCGTACCGGGCGCGGACCGCGGCGTCGTCGCAGTCCTCCAGCTTGGCCACCCCGCGCCCGACGTAGAGCAGCCGGACCTGGCGGGCGTCGTCCACGAGCTGGAACAGGTCCCGGTCGCCGGAGACCACCTCCACCGGGCCGGGCTGGGTGACCGAGAGCGTGCCGAGCACATCGTCGGCCTCGTAGCCGGTGGCGCCGACGAAGGTGATGCCGAGCGCGGACAGCACCTCGAGGATCATCGGGACCTGCGGGGAGAGGGTGTCCGGCACCACCTCGCCGCCCTCCGGCGCCACCCGGTGCGCCTTGTACGACGGCAGCAGCGCCACCCGCCAGGCCGGCCGCCAGTCGTAATCCAGCGCGCAGACCATCCGGTCCGGCCGGCGGGTGCGGACGAGCTGGGCGAGCATGTCGAGGAAGCCGCGCACGGCGTTGACCGGCTGGCCGTCCTCGGTCTTCGCGGCCGACTCGGGAATGCCGAAGTAGGCCCGGAAGTAGAGGCTGGGGGAGTCGATGAGCAGGATCGGGGGTCGCTGTGCCACCCGGACAGCCTGGCACAGCCGTACGACGAGGTGGGGGACGGCGATCCCTCGCCGGGGCGTCCGCGGTTGGCCGAGGGGTGAGTGGTGGGCGCGTCCGCCGGGGAGACTGACGGCATGACGTTCGTACCCGGGCTGGCGCTCGCCCGGCGGTTCCACGATGAGGTGGTGGCGCCGCTGCTGGCCCGGCGGCTGCCCGGGCTGCGCTATGCCGCCGGCCTGCTCGACGGCGGGTCCGAGCTGCTCGGCCTGGACACCACGCGCTCCACCGACCACGACTGGGGTCCGCGGACCCAGCTCTTCGTCGCCGCCCCGGACGAGGTGGGACCCGTCCGGGCGGTCCTCGACGGCGAGCTGCCGGCGGAGTTCCTCGGCTGGCCGACCCACTTCGCCGGCGGCCCCGACGTCCGCCTCGGGGTGGTCGACGCCGACGGGGACCGGCACGGGGTGAGCGTGGACGAGCTGGGTGGCTGGCTGCGCGGCCGGCTCGGCTTCGACCCGCGGACCGGGGTCGAGGTGGACGACTGGCTCGCCACGACCACCCAGCGGCTGGCCGAGCTGACCGGTGGCGCGGTCTTCCACGACGGCCTCGACGGGGCGCTCACCGCCGTCCGGGCCCGGCTGGCCTGGTACCCGGACGACGTGTGGCGGCACGTGCTGGCCGCCGCCTGGACCCGGATCGGCCAGGCCGAGCACCTGGCCGGCCGGTGCGCCGAGGTCGGCGACGAGCTGGGCAGCCGGGTGGTGACCGCCGGGCTGGCCCGGGACCTGATGCGGCTCGGTCTGCTGCTGCACCGCCGTTGGCCCCCCTACGCGAAATGGCTCGGCACCGTCTTCGCCCGGCTGCCGCCGGCGGACCCGGTGGTCGACGCGTTGACCCGCGCGCTCGGCCCCGACGGCTGGTCCGAGCGGCAGGCCGGACTGGTCGGGGCGCTGGAGACGGTGGCCGGCTGGACCAACGACCTGGGGCTGGCCCCGCCGGTGGACCCGACGGCCCGGCAGTTCCACGGGCGGCCGTTCCTGGTACTCGATGCCGGCCGGTTCGCCGCCGCGCTGCGTGCCGCGATCGGCGACCCGGCGCTGCGCGCGCGGCCCCCGGTGGGCACCGTCGACCAGTACCTGGACAACGTGGACGTCCTCACCGATCCGCAGCGGGTGCGCCGGATCGTGGCGGCGATCCCGCCGGACTGACCGGGCGGGCCAGGGCAACCCGGGCGACTACGGAGCGTGCCGGGGATTAGTCCGCCGGCTGCGGCGGGCCGTCGTCGTGCCAGCGGGCGCGCCAGGCGGCCTCGCTGGCCTCGTGTTCGGTCCGCTCTTCGAACACCGCTGTGCGCAGGGCGCGTCGGGAGTCCGCCAGTACCACCACCTCGATGGCGACGAGCGCGACGCAGATGGCGGTCAGCAGCCCGAGCGCGCCGAGCGCGGGCAGGCGTCGACCGACGGGGAGCCCGGCCGCCAGCGCGAGGAGCGCGCCGACCCGGGTCCACGTGACGGTGTGCAGGGTGCGCAGCTGGAATGCCACGTCGGCGGCCAGGTAGACCATCACCCCGCCGAACAGCATCGGGACGGCCGGGCCGTGCGCCCGCTCGGCCACCCCACCCGCCGGGTCGGTGATCGTACGCAGGAGCTCCTCGGCGCCGATGGCGAACAGGACGACTCCGGCGATCATCGGCAGGTAGAGGTAGGCGTAGGCGTCGCGGGCCATCGCCACCCGTGGGCCGCCCTGTGCGGCGTGCAGCGCGATCCGGGCGGCTGGCCCGATCATGTCGAAGTGCGCCCACCACAGCGCCGCGGTGAACAGGATCCCCAGCATGGCCGCCGGGACCGCCGGCCAGGTCACCGGTTGGCCGATCAGGTTGCCACCGACCCCGACCGAGATCACGGACTCACCCAGCGCGATGATGAGGATCAGGTCGTACCGTTCCGTCCAGTGTTCGGCGGAGGTGACCGTCCAACCCTTGGTGCCGCCCGTCAGCCCGCTGCCGTACTGCAGGACGACGACGGCGATCCACAGGCCGTCGCGGAGCCACAGTCCGAGGTCGGGATCCTCGATCTTCGGTGGCAGGAGCGCCGCGATCAGCAGCAGGAGGGTGGTGATCACGATCTCCGGCACGAAATGGAGCAGCTTGCGGCGGGCGTCCGGCCTGCCCCGCGTCGCGTGCACGTACAGCGCCAGGTGCACGGCGCGGACCACCACGTAGCTGATCGTGACCAGGATGGGTCCGGCCGAGCCCTGGTGCAGGCTGCCGAAGGTCTGTGGCAGCGCCAGGGCGAAGGTGAACAGCGCCATCATGCCGACCACCATCAGCACCGGGACGAAGCCCTCGCCGAGGCGGAGCTGGCTGGCGACCACGCTGTGCACCACCCAGCACCACCAGAGCACGGCCAGCACCAGCATCGCGTGCAGCAGCTGCCGCCCGCTGACGTTGGCGGCGGTGGCCCGGGTGATGATGAAGAACGACACGACGAAGACGAGGTCGAAGAACACCTCGAACTTGTCCACCCGCGCGGCTGGGGCGACCGGGATGGCAGGCCCCAGCCGACCGGTCCACCGGTCGCCGCCCACCGGTCGAGTCTGGCAGCGGCTGGCCCGTCGCGGGTCGGAATCGGCCTGGGGCGGCCGGGCAGCGCGGTCTACGGGTCCGATGCCGTGACCGCTTCGGGTCAGCGCGGCGTTCGACGCCGAAGGACACGTTCAAGCTGTATCGCTCGCCCGCGTACCGCGACTCCGTCAGCTCCAGGGGCTCGTCCCGGTCGTCGAGGATGACGCGCTGCTCGACCAGCAACGCCGAGCCCACGGGGACGCCGAGCAGCTGCGCGTCGTCCCGAGTGGCCGGCCGGGCGGCCAGCGTCGCCATCCCTCTCGTCGGAGTACGGCCGAGCGCGGTCACTGCTTCGTGCAGCGACCCGACCATTCCCTGCTGCGCCCGAACTCACCGGAGACGACGTGCGCGAGGGTTGCGCGCTCGCCGCCCGCTACGACGTCGCATTAGTCTGCGTCCGGCCCGGCGACGTCGACCTCGCGGTGGACCTTTTGCGGGGAACCGACGTGCTCGTCGGCACGGTGGCCGGCTTCCCGCACGGCAGCACGACCACCCGGATCAAGGCCGCGGAGACCGCGTTCGCCGTCAGCCAGGGGGCCGCAGAGGTCGACATGGTGATCAACATCGGCTGGCTCCGGTCCGGGAAATTGGGCGAGGTCGAGGCGGACATCCGCGCCGTCGTGGCAGCCGCTGACCGCGCGACCGTGAAGGTGATCCTCGAGAACGCCTACCTGACCGGCGAACAGATCGTCGCCGGCTGCCGGGCGGTGGAGCGAGCGGGCGCCCACTTCGTCAAGACCTCGACCGGCTTCGCGCCCGGGGGCGCCACGATGGAGGATCTGGCTCTCATGCGCTCCGCGGTGTCACCAGCCATCCAGGTCAAGGCCGCCGGCGGTGTCCGCACCCTCGACACCCTCCGCGCGATGGCCGCCATCGGCGTCACCCGGTTCGGTGCGACCGCCACCGCCGCCATCCTCGACGACCTCGCCCATCGGCAGGAGCACGGCCGGCCCGCTGCCGAGGCCGTGGCGAGCACCGGTGACTACTGAACACCCGTAGGTATCTTTCCTTGACCGACCACCTGCATGTAGCTAAGTTTCGATGAGCTGAGCTGCTTGGAGGCACGCGATGGAGCGCAGAACCTTCCTCACCGGCGCCGGGGCGGTCACCGCCGGCGCCCTCGCCACGACCGTGACTGGCTCGCCCGGCAGCGCCGACCCCGGGATTCGCCGGGTCGAGACCGGCCTGGACGTGCTGGTGCACTCCGACTTCGCCGACCTGCGGGGGCAGCGGGTGGGAGTGATCTCCAACCCGACCGGTGTCGACTCCGCCTACCGGCACCTGGTCGATCTGATGCACAGCTCGGGCCAGGTGGACGTGGTCGCGGCGTTCGGTCCCGAGCACGGCTTCCGGGGTTCGGCCCAGGCGGGCGGCAGCGAGGGCACCGGCACGGACGCGCGGACCGGCATCACCGTCTATGACGCGTACGGCGCCTCGCAGGCCAAATGGGAGGCCATGTTCACGCAGTCCGGAATGGACACGGTGGTCTTCGACATCCAGGACGTGGGGGCGCGTTTCTACACGTACATCTGGACGATGTACACCTCGATGGTCGCCGCCGCGCGGGTCGGCAAGCGGTACGTCGTGCTCGATCGGCCGAACCCGGTCGGCGGCCGGGCGTACGGCCCGATGATGACCGCCGGCTACACCTCCGGGGTCGGGCTCAAGGAGATCGTGCAGCAGCACGGCATGACCGTCGGCGAACTGGCGCGCTTCTTCAACGCCGAATTCCTGCCGGCCGAGGCGGGCCTGCCGGTCGAGTTGGACGTGGTGCGGTGCCGGCACTGGAAGCGGGACAGGCTCGCCGCCGACACCGATCTGCCCTGGGTGATGCCCAGCCCGAACATGCCGACCACGGACACCGCTCTCGTCTACCCGGGCACCTGTCTCTTCGAGGGGGTCGCGTCGATCACCGAGGGGCGGGGCACCTGCCGCCCGTTCGAGCTGATCGGTGGCCTGGCGACGGACTTTGACTACCACTGGGGTGACCGGCTCAACGCCCGGAACCTGCCGGGGGTGCAGTTCCGGGAGGCGTACTTTTCGCCGACCGCGGCCGGGCAGAAGCCGGCGCTGCTCAACAAGCCCTGCGCGGGCGTCGAGGTCAAGATCGTGGACCGGGGCGCGTACGACCCGATCCGTACCGGGGTCGCGATGCTGGTGGAGGCGCGGAAGTACCCGGCGTTCGCCTGGCGGCAGGACGCGTGGGACACCCTGCGGCCGTACTGGATCGACAAGCTCACCGGCTCGCCCCGCCTCCGCACGATGATCGACGC
Source organism: Micromonospora kangleipakensis (assembly GCF_004217615.1). NCBI lineage: Bacteria > Bacillati > Actinomycetota > Actinomycetes > Micromonosporales > Micromonosporaceae > Micromonospora > Micromonospora kangleipakensis. Next base: position 3,949,829 of record NZ_SHLD01000001.1, read on the forward strand.
GGGCGCCGACGTGGCCGACGTGGTCGGCGCCTGGGCCGACGAGCTGGCCACGTTCGACCGGCAGCGGCAGCCCTACCTGCTCTACTGACCGCCACGGCCGGGCGGTGCGACGGAAGGCCCCGCCCGGCCGCGGCGCCGATCCTCGTACGGGTTCGCGGGACTACCCGGGCGACCACCCCGGCCGTTGACCGGCCGCCCGCACGCCGAGCGCGTCCGAGCGGCTGGACAGCAGGCCGTGGCGGTCTTCCCGGGGCGGGGCGCCGGCCGGCCGGTGCTCCTGTTTCATGCGATAGAGGCGCTGGTCGGCCACCTGCATCAGGGCATCGAGCGTGTCGCCGTCCTGCGGAGCGGTGGCCGAGCCGATGCTGGCGCGGGCATGCGGGCGCACCGCCGCGTCGATCCGGGTCAGCACCGTCCGCGCCGTGACGTCGTCCGCGTCGACCAGCACGACGACGAACTCGTCACCGCCGATACGGGCGATGGCGTCCCCGGCGCGCAGCACTTCACGGGTCGCCGCCACCGTCCGCTGTAGCAGCCGGTCGCCGGCGGCATGGCCGAGGCGGTCGTTGACCAGCTTGAAGTCGTCGAGATCCAGACAGAGCAGGGACGGGCCGGGGCGACAGCCGTTCCGGAACAGGTGCCTGGTGAACTCGGCCAGGCCGCGCCGGTTGAGGGCGCCGGTGAGCGGGTCGAGCTCTGCGAGCGAACGGAGCTGGGATCGCTGCCGCGCCAGTATCCGCGCCTGCGCGGAGCACACCGAGATCAGCACCACCATGGCCGCGACGTAGATGAAGACGTGACCGGGGGGCACCGGTCGTCCGGTGGCGGCCACGGCGAGGTAGGACCCGACGGTGAGCGTCGCCAGCCCCATCATCAGCCGCAGGTGTGGGGTGTGGCTGGCAACGAACACGGCCGTGGTCACGAAACCCACGGCGGCCGGTGAGGCGGCGCCGCCGTCCCAGTACGCGCCGAGCGCCGCCACGGCGAGCGTGATCAGCAGGATCGTGAACGAGACGCGGTACCCCGAGGTCTTCGTGGTCACTGTCCTCGCGGCCCACAGGCCCACGATTCCGGACGCCATTCCGAAGCCGTAGGCCGCCAGCATGAGGGACCGGTGTGGCTGGTGCCACGTCATGAGGCAGTAGCTGACCGCGATCCCGTGCGAGACGACGTGCAGCGCTGCGCTGAGCAGCATCCTTCGCCGGCGCTCGGTCACCCGGTTGTCCACCGCACCCACGGCAACCTGACGATGGCTCCCGATGACGTGACAATGGAATCGATCGAAGTGACCGTGACCGTGGTACGTGTCGAGGCCGCTTCGACGCATCCCACCATTCCGACATTGAACGATGTGCATCAGGTCACGTCAACACCTCGGCGGCGGTGCGTTTGCGCTGCGTACGCCCACCATGGCTCACGGCGACGTCGTGCGTCTCGCCGTAGCGGTACGCAACCGGCGAGCTACTTACCGCGGAGTCGGCGGCGGAAGCTGCGGTGTCCCGCTACCCGAGAGCTCGGCATGGACGCCCCCGTGGGAGCGGGTGCGCGCGGGTCAGAGGCGACCACCGGCGGCGGTGTCGGAGACGCGCTGGGCGAGGTAGATGGGCACGATCGAGAGCACGATCAGCACCGCCGCGACGACGTTGATGACCGGCGCCTGGTTGGGTCGGAAGAGGTTGTTGAAGATCCAGATGGGCAGGGTCTGGACGCCCGGCCCGGCCGTGAAGGTCGTCACGATGATCTCGTCGAAGGAGAGCGCGAAGGCCAGCAGCCCGCCGGCGAACAGCGCCGAGCGCAGCAGCGGGAACGTCACGTAGCGGAACGTCTGGAAGGTGTCCGCGCCGAGGTCCGCGCTCGCCTCCTCCAGGTTGCCCCCGAGCCGGCGCAGCCGGGCCAGCACGTTGTTGTAGACCACCACGACGCAGAACGTCGCGTGCCCGACGATCACCGAGAACAGCCCCTTGCCGACCCCGAGCGGCTCGATCAGCGAGCGGAAGGCGGTGTCCAGCGCGATCCCCGTGACGATGCCGGGCAGCGCGATCGGCAGCACCACGAGCAGCGACACGGCGTCGCGTCCGAAGAACCGGTAGCGCTGCACCGCGAACGCGACCAGCGTGCCGAGCAGCAGCGCGACGGCCGTCGCGCCGAGGCCCGCCTTCGTCGAGGTCCACAACGCCTCGCGGGCCCCCGCGTTCTCCCACGCCCGCAGCCACCAGTCGGTGGTCCAGCGCGGCGGCGGCCAGGCGAAGGTGCGATCGGCGTTGAACGAATTGATCAGCACGATGGCCAGCGGCACGTAGACGAAGGCCAGGCCCACCGCCATGGCTCCGCGCAGCAGCCAGCGCGCTCCGCGTGACAGCGTCACAGCTCCTCCAACGCGCCGGACCGGCGCACCGCGACCAGATAGCCGACCATGATGAGTACGGGGATCGTGGCGAGCGCCGCCGAGAACGGCAGGTTGTTGGCCGCGCCGATGTTGGCGTACACCAGATTGCCGATGAGCTGCGTCTTGCCGCCCACGATCTGCACGGTGATGTAGTCGCCGAGGGACAGGGAGAACGTGAAGATCGAGCCGGCGATCACCGACGGCACGATCATCGGCAGCACCACCGAGCGGACGGTGCGCCCGCCCCGGGCACCGAGGTCCGCCGACGCCTCCAGCAGCGAATCCGGCAGCCGCTCCAGCCCGGCGTAGATGGGCAGGATCATGTACGGCAGCCACAGGTAGCTCAGCACGAGAACGGTCGCGACCAGCCCGTACCCGGGGCCGTTGCCGGCACCCCCGAAGAGCCAGTCCACCGGGCCGCCGTTGGCGAGCATCACCCGCCAGGCGTACGCCTTGACCAGGTAGCTCGCCCACAGTGGGGTGAGGATCGCGATGACCAGCAACCGGCGGCTGCGCGGGGAGGCGACCTTCGCCATGAAGAACGCCATCGGCAGCGCGATGAGCACGTCGATGACGGTGACCGCGGCGGCGACGCCGAGGCTGCGCAGGGTGACGGTGCGGTAGACCGCTTCGGTCAGGATGGTGCGGAAGTTCGCGAACGTCGGCTCGCGCACCAGGTCGCCGGTGAAGCTGTTGACCGTCCACAACGCGGAGACGAAGAGCACCGCCAGCGAGCCGAGGTACGCCACGAGCAGCCAGAGCAGTGGCGCCGAGAGCAGCCCGGCGAGGCGTGCGCCGCGGTGTCGGTGCAGCCAGGAGGAGAGCCGGCGGACCGGCCCGCGGGCGGGGATGCTGTCCTCGCCCGCCGGCCGGTCCAGGGTGGAGAGAGCGGTCACCTGTCTCAGCCCTTGATCGTGGTCCAGGCCTGGGTCCAGGCCGCGTAGTCCTTGCACTTGACGTCGGTGCGGCCGTCGAGGCACTGCTCCACGGGGGTGCTCCAGAACCAGACCTTGTCGAAGTACGCCTCGTCGGCGGCGTGGAACGTGGTGCAGTGGTTCTTGTCGGCCGTCTGGTCGCAGGCGAGCTTGTTCGCCGGGGCCTCGCCGAACCACTCCGCCACCGCGGCGTTCGCCGCCGGGGCGATGATGTGGTTCATCCAGAGGTAGCCGCAGTTCGGGTGCTTGGCCTTGGCGGAGACCATCCAGGTGTCGGACCAGCCGGTCGCGCCCTCCTCGGGCAGGACCGCCTCGACGGGGGCGCCGTCGGCCTTGGCCAGGTTGACGATGACCTGCCACGCGGTGCCGACGACCGAGTTGCCGGACTTGAAGGCCTGCACCTCCTTGGTGTAGTCCGACCAGTACTCACCGATCAGCTCGTTCTGCTTCTTGAGCAGGTCCACGGCGGCGGCGAACTGCTTGTCGTCCAGCGCGTACGGGTTCTTGATGCCCAGCTCCGGCTGGTGCTTCATCAGGTAGAGCGCCGCGTCGGCGATGTAGATCGGCGAGTCGTACGCCGTCACCTTGCCCTGGTACGGCGAGTTCGCGTCGAACACCGCGCTCCAGGACGTCGGCGCCGGGGTGACCTTGTCGGTGCGGTACATCAGCACGTTCGCGCCGCGGCCGTGCGGGATGCCGTACGCCACCCCGTCGACCGAGTTCCACTGCTTGAGCTTCAGGCCGTCGAAGACGTCCTTGTAGTTGGCGATCAGGTCGGTGTTGACCGGGGCGACCTCACCGCCGTAGATCAGGCGCAGCGAGGCGTCGCCGGAGGCCGAGACGACGTCGTAGTCGCCGGTCTTCATCAGCGTCACCATCTCGTCGGAGGTGCCGGCGACCTTCACGTTGACCTTGCAGCCGGTCTCCTTCTCGAAGCCGGTGACCCAGTCGACCTTCGGGTCCGTGGAGCCGTTCTCGACGTACCCGGCCCAGGCGACGATGTTGACCTGGCCCTCCCCGGCGCCGAGCGACGCCAGTTTGTCGATCTTGGGCGGTTTGATGCCGCCGGGGCCGGAGCCGCCGGTGGCGCCGCCGCCGTCGCCGCATCCGGCCAGCGCGAGCAGGCCGGCCGCGGCGAGCGCGGTGAAGACTCGGGTGGTGCGCATCTACGCTCTCCTTCTGGTTGCCGACGGGGGTCGGGTGGTGTCAACGGGAGTTCGCGGGAACCGCGACGACGTGCTCGGCCCGCCAGGTCAGCCGGATCGGTTTGCCGCGCAGCGCCGCCACGTCGGCGGGGGAGGTCTGCTGGTTCTGCTGCATCGCGACCACGCGCGCCCCGGCGTCGAGGTCGACCACGAAGCGGGTCGCCGCTCCGGCGTAGATCACCTCGACGACCTGGCCCGCCGCGCTGATCTCCTCGGCGGACGCGGGCGCGCCGCCGAGGCGGATCTTCTCCGGACGCACGGAGAACACGCCGTCGCGGCCGAGCACGGCGCGGGCGGTTCCACCCTCGAACAGGTTGGAGGTGCCCACGAAGCCGGCGACGAACGGGGTGCCCGGGCGCTCGTACACCTCGGCCGGCGTGTCGACCTGCTCGATCCGGCCCTGGTTGAACACCGCCACCCGGTCGCTCATCGTCAGCGCCTCCTGCTGGTCGTGCGTGACGAAGACGAAGGTGATGCCGACCTCACGCTGGATGGCCTTCAACTCGACCTGCATCTCCTCGCGCAGCTTCAGGTCCAGCGCGCCGAACGGTTCGTCGAGCAGCAGCACGGCCGGACGGTTGACCAGGGCGCGGGCCAGCGCCACGCGCTGGCGCTGGCCGCCGGAGAGCGCGTTGGGCCGGCGCTCGCCGTACCCGTCGAGGCGGACCGTCCGCAGCGCCGCCGCCGCGCGCTCCCGGCGCTCGGCGCGTGCCACCTTGCGCACCCGCAGGCCGTACTCGACGTTCTGCTGGACGGTCATGTGCGGGAAGAGGGCGTAGTCCTGGAAGACGGTGTTGACGTCCCGGTCGAACGGGGCGAGCCGGGTGACGTCGCGACCGGCGAGCGTGACGGTGCCGGCGGTCGGCAGCTCGAATCCGGCGATCATCCGCAGCACGGTCGTCTTGCCCGAACCGGACGGCCCGAGCATGGAGAAGAACTCGCCGTCGGCGATGTCCAGGTCAATGCCGGCGACGGCCTCCACGGCATCGAACGACTTGCGCAGACCGGTCAGGCGGATCGCGGGTTCCGACACGGCGACAGGCTCCAACTCTTCTACGGATCATGGTGACCCGAGCGGCCAGTGGCTACGAATTCTTCCGTCGGAGGATAGAACTGCAACGGATACCGTAGTCAATAGTTGTTGCCGGATCGTTGGCATGCCGACCGAAGAGGACCCGCACCTCGACAGCTTTTGCCGTTCACCGCCGCCTGAGCCGTCGGCCGGGCCATGATGGCCGCGAGGCCGCCCCGGTAGGCCTCCGGATCGGCTGTGGCCAGGACGGGGAGTGGACGTGCGCGATATGGCGGTCGAACCTGAGGCCATCGACACCGACGTGGCCGGACTGGGCGACAAGGTGTGGGACAACGCCCGGGAAGATCCCGATGCGGTGCAGTTCCTGCGTCCGGATCCGGTTCCCCGGTCGTGGCCCGCGCAGCGGTCCGCGCGCGGCGGTGCGCTGCCGGTGACCTGTCTGCAGTTCCGCGACGACGTGCTCACCCTTGCGCGCGGCTTCGTCGCCGCCGGCGTGAGTCACGGCGACCGGGTGGGACTGATGAGCCGCACCCGCTACGAGTGGACCCTCGTCGACTACGCCCTGTTGTCGATCGGCGCGGTCACCGTCCCGATCTACGACACCTCGAGCGCGGAGCAGCTCCAATGGATCCTGGCTGATTCGGGTGCGGTGGGGTGTGTGGTGGAGACCGCCGGACACGCCGCGACGCTCGCCGGTCTGCGCGATGACCTGCCGGCGCTGGGCCGGGTGTGGCAGATCGACGGCGGTGACCTGATCGCCCTGGCGGGGGACGGCCGCGTGATCGACGACGCGCAGGTCGACGTCCGCCGGCGGGCGGTGTCGGGCGGGGATGTGGCGACCATCGTGTACACCAGCGGCACCACCGGGCGGCCGAAGGGCTGCGTGCTGACGCACCGCAACATCCAATGCGACGTCAGCGCCGCGACGGGCGTGTTGCCTGAACTGTTGCACCCAGGTGCGTCGACCGTGTTGTTCCTGCCGCTGGCGCACGCGTTCGCGCGGCTGATCCAGGTCGGCATGGTGCACACCCGCGCGACGATGGTGCACAGCGCCGAAATGGCCGGTGTGCTGGAGCAGCTACGCAGGTTCCGCCCGACGTTCATCCTGGCCGTGCCGCGGGTGTTCGAGAAGATGCACACCAGAGCGCGGCAGCGAGCTGACGACGCGCACCGAGGATGGCTGTTCAGCCTCGCGGACCAGGTGGCGGTGCGCTACAGCCGCGCCATGGACACCCGCCGAGGTCCGGGAGTTCTGCTACGACTGGCGCACGCGCTGTGCGACGTTGTCGCGTACCGGAAACTGCGCGACGCCCTCGGCGGACGGTGCCGGATGGCGATCGTCGGCGGGGCGCCGCTGGGGGAGCGGCTGGGGCACTTCTTCCGCGGCGCCGGCCTGACGGCGCTGGAAGGGTACGGGCTGACCGAGACCTCGCCGGCCTTGACGGCGAACCTGCCCTCGGCGATGCGGATCGGCACCGTTGGACGTCCGCTGCCCGGCGTGCAGATCCGCATCGCCGACGACGGGGAGGTCCTCGCGTACGGCCCGGTGGTGTCCCCTGGCTACTGGAACAACCCCGAGGCCACGCAGGCGGCGTACACAGGTGACGGGTGGCTGCGCACCGGGGACCTGGGCAGTCTCGATGACGACGGGTATCTGCGCATCACCGGCCGGAAGAAAGAGATCATCGTGACGGCGGCGGGCACGAACCTCGTCCCGGCGCCGATCGAGGAGACGATCCGGGCGCATCCCCTCGTAAGCCAGTGCATGCTCGTCGGCGACGCCCGCCCCTATGTCACCGCGCTGGTCACCATCGACGAACACGTGTGGCCGCACTGGCGGGCCGCGCGGAAGCTGCCCGAGAAGTCCGTCGCTGAGCTGCGCGACAGTCCCGAGCTGCGCAGCGAGATCCAGACCGCCGTCGACCGAGCCAACGAGACGGTGTCCAAGGCGGAACAGATCAAGACCTTCCGCATCCTGCCGCGGGACTTCACCGAAGCCGACGGCGAGCTCACCCCCACCCTGAAGATCAAACGGGAGGCGGTGCGGGAACGCTACGCCGACGATATCGACGCTCTCTACCGCGGCCACTGACCGACCTGCCCTGGAGACATCTCTCGGACATCGGCCCGAAGCGGCGATGACAGGAGAATGCCGGTTGTCGCGTCAGGCCGGCGCGGAACTGGATACGGTGCCGGCGTGGAGGTTGGATTCGCCCCGCCGGTCTCCGGCTCGTGGGCCACGCCGGAGAACATGGTCCACGTCGCCCGCCGCGCCGAGCAGCTCGGGTACCACTCACTGTGGACCTTTCAGCGCCTGCTGGTGCCCGCCGATCTCGGGTGGAGCGAGACGTATCACAGCGTCCAGGACCCGCTGATCACGCTGGCCTTCCTCGCCGCCCACACCGCGCGGATCCGGCTCGGGGTGGCGGTGCTCAACCTGCCGTTTCTCTCACCGGTGGTGTTGGCGAAGCAGACCGGGACCCTCGACATTCTCTCCGGCGGACGGCTGGACGTCGGACTCGGTCTGGGTTGGTCGGATGAGGAGTATCAGGCGACAGGTGCGAGCAGGCACCGGCGGGGCCCGCGGGCCGCCGAGTTCCTCGCCGTTCTCCGCGCCTGCTGGCAGGACGACGTCGTAGCGCATCGCGGCGAGTTCTACCAGATCCCGCCCACGCGGATGGAGCCGAAGCCGGTGCAGCGACCACACCCGCCGATCCTGCTCGGCGGCCACGCGCCCGCGGCGCTGCGCCGGGCGGGTCGGCTCGCCGATGGCTGGGTCAGTGGCAGTCAGGCCGACCTGAAGGGCATCGGCGAGGCGATCGCGATCGTCAAGGCCGCCGCGGCCGGCGCCGGCCGCGATCCCGGCTCGTTGCGATTCGTGTGCCGCGGCGCCGTCCGGGTACGCGACCCCGGCCCGGCCGACCGCGAGCCGCTCACGGGCAGCCTCGAGCAGATCCGGTCGGACCTTGGCAGACTCGCCGCGGCCGGTGTCACCGAACTGTTCGTGGACCTCAACTTCGATCCGGAGATCGGCTCACCCCGTGCTGACCGGCAGGCGTCGCTACGCCGGGCGGACGAGGTGCTCGACGCCCTCGCTCCGACCCGCTGACCGCTGGGCCTCGGGGATCGGGCGGTGCGCCCGGGCGGTCACCCGGCCGGGTCGACCGCTCCTTCCGCCGACCACGCCGACCAGTGGCTCACCGTGACGGCGACGACCGGCCGGCCAGGCGGCTGCTCGACGTACTGTGGATACTTCGCGGCCAGTGCCGCGCGGACCGCGGCGTCCTCCGCCGGGTCGTCGACCAGCCGCCCGTGCCCGTCCAGCCGTATCCACCACAGCTTCGACCAGTCTTCGTGGTATTCGTCGATGAGCAGGCAGGCGTGGCCCGTTTCCCGGATGTTCTCCAACCGGCGTAGCCGCCGGTGGCGCTTGGGCTTTTCGTCGACGGCGTGGTAGACGACGTCACCGAGCAGGACGAAGCACACCGGCACCAGGTGTGGACGACCGTCCGCGTCGACGGTGGCCAGCCGGGCCAGCCGGGCCGACCGGACCCGGTGCCGGAGGTCGTTGGCGGGCACAGGCCCAACGTAGTGGAACCCCGCCGGGGAAGTGCCCGCATCCGGGGGACCCGCGCGGACCGGATACCGGTCCGCCAACGCCCACCCGCGCAACGCTGACAGCGACGAGTGGCCCGCGGCCGTGCGGGACCTCCCGTCCGTTTGGACCAGGTGCCGACGGGTACGGCCGACCTGGCATAGGGACACGGAGGGCGGTACGGCGATGGACAGTGGTCGACTGGGTGACATGCTCGTCGGCGCGGCCGGCAACGTGGCCGGTACGGTTGTCGATCCGCGCAAGGGACTGAGCCAGCTCCGCTCGGCGATCTCCGGGCGGGCCCTGGTGACCGTGGCGGCCGGCCTGATCATCGGCTTCCTGGTGGCACGGTCACGACGCCGGGCCTGACGTCCGCCTCCCGGCGCGATTGGCATGCCCGGTCCGGGGGGGGCGCCCGGACGGACCGGCAGGTCCGGGCGTCCGCCCTCCGGCGCACCGCCCACGGTTATTTCAAGGGTGGGAGGTCAGCAGCCGGGTGATCTCCGGGGCGGCCGGGTGTTCCGGCGCGATGGTCAGGAAGCGTCGCAGGGTGCGCGGCGCCTCGGCGGGGCGGGTACGCCGCTGGGCGAGGCCCAGCACGAGCAGGCCGTCTGGGGAGTCCGGGGTGTGACTCAGCACCTCCTGCGCGGCCTGTCCCGCGCCGGCCGCGTCTCCTGCCCGGAGGAGGGCGAAGGCGAGTCGCAGCCGGATCGTGTCGTCGGGCCGGTCGCGCAGCGCCTCCCGGTACATCTGCGCGGCGGCGTCGTACCGGTCCTGCGCCTCCAGGTCGCGCGCCAGCCCGACCGCCACCGTGACCGGATCCGCCGGCGTCGGGTCGGGCCCGGGCCGGTCGAGGCCGCGGGCGGCGACGGCCACCGACACCACGACGGTGATCAGCCCGAGCGCGGACCACCGCCAGGCCCACCGGGCCGCGCCGCCCGGTGCCGGCCCGACGGCCGGTGGCGCCGCCGCCCGGTCGGCGGTCCGTCGTGGCCGGGGACGCAGCGTGCGTCGGGCCGCGTAGCCGACGGCCAGCAGGGTCAGCGCGGGTACCGCCCAGAGCAGCAGCTCCACGCCGCGGGCCGGCGGGTCGGCCAGCACGTCCGGGCCGTAGCGTTGGACGAACCAGCGCCGGACCTCGTCGCGGCTGCGCCCCTGGGCCACCTGGTCCGCCACCGCCTGCCGCATCGCCGCCGCCATCGGGGAGCGGGAGTCCGCCACCGACTCGCCCTGGCACGCCGGGCAGCGCAGATCGGCGGTGACCGAGCGGACCGGGTCGTCCTGGCCGGGGCCGGCGGCCGACCGGGCCAGACCCGCGGCGGCCGCGGCGAGCAGGGCCACGAGGACGAGCGTCCCCGCGGCCGGCCGCCACCTCATCCGGCCAGCAGCGGCGCCACCCGCTGCTCCAGCCACTGCCGGGTGACCACACCCCGCTGCCGGTCGACGATCCGGCCGTCCCGGTCCACCACGAAGGTCTCCGGCACGCCACGGACGCCCCAGTCGACCGCCCGGGTGCCGTCCGGGTCCGGCAGCACGGTCAGCCCGGCCGCGCCCGTCTCGTCCAGCAGCGCGCGGACGGCTTCGCTGCCGTCCCGGACGTTCAGCCCGACCAGCCGCAGCCCCTGCGGGGACCAGCGCCGCCCGGCCTCGACCAGCAGCGGCAACTCGTCCCGGCACGGCCCGCACCAGGAGGCGAAGACGTTGACCAGCAGCACGTGGCCGTGGGCGTCGGCCAGGTCGAACCGGCCACCATCCAACGTGGGGCCGGAGAGTGCCGGAGCCGGGACCGGCGGCCCTGCTGTCCCGGCGTCGCTGCCCGGCGACGTCGACCCCGATGGCAGGCCGAGGGCCACGACCACGCCGACGGCGACGGTGACCGCCAGGACCAGCGGCGGCCAGAGAGGTACCCGTCGTGGCCGCCGCCCGGCGGGGCGGATCATCCGGCGGCTCCGGCGCGGACGGCGCCGGAGGCCGGCCGGGCCCGGTCGCGTGGCGTCCCGACCCGTCGCGGGCGGGCCGTGGCGATCGCCGACCCGAGTCCCCCCGCGGCCGTCAGGGCGCCGCCGGCCCAGAGCAGGCCGACGAGCGGGTTGACCGCGAGCCGCAGCGTGGCGCTGCCGTCGTCGGGGGAGACCGCGATCAGGGTGACGTAGGTGTCCCGGAGCAGCCCGGTGTCGATCGCCGGCAGCGTGACGACGGTGTCCCGGGCCGGGTGGTAGCGCAGGACCGGGGTGACCGTCCGCTCCGCCTCGCCGGATTCGGAGAGCCGGAGCCGGGCCCGCACCGTCATGCCGCCGCTGTCGCCCCGCCGGTCCACCCCGACCAGGCGGATGCTCACGTCAGCCACCCGCAGCGTCTCGCCGGTCCGGACGGTCCGTTCGGCGTCCCGGCCGTACGCCGAGGACCCGGCGACGCCCACCGCGACCAGGGCGATCCCGGCGTGCGCGACCAGTCCGGCGAGCCGGCCCCGGCCCGACCGGCGGAACCGGTCCGGCAGCTCCCCGGCCAGGCCGGTGAGCACGAACGCGGCGGTGCCGAAGGCGGTGAGCGCGGGCAGGCCGGGCCGGCTGAGCAGACCCACCACGGCGACCGTGGCCAGCGCCACGGCACCCGGTACGGCGAGACGCCGCAGCGCCCGGGTCCGGTCGTGGCCCCGCAGTGCCGGCGTCACCCCCATCGCCAACAGCACCACGATGGCCAGTGGCACCGCGGTGCGGTGGTAGTAGTCCGGGCCGACCGAGGTGCGGACGCCGCCGAGCGGGCCGGACAGCAGCGGGAAGATCGTGCCGATCAGCACCACCGCCGCGATCGTCACCAGGAGCACGCCGTTGACGAGGACGGCGGTGCTCCGGGACAGCAGCACCGGCGACGCGGTGCGGCCGGCCGGCTCGGGGGGCCGCCACCCGGTCAGGATCGTCGACGCGACGACCGCCAGCAGCACGAAGCCGAGCAGCATGGGGCCCAGCGGCGAGTCGGTGAAGGCGTGCACGCTGGCCACCGCACCGGACCGGGTGAGGAAGGTGCCGAGCAGCACCAGCACGAAGCTCGCGCAGGCCAGCACCAGGTTCCACCCGGCACGGCGGGCCCCCGGACCGAGGGCGGTGTGCAGGAACGCGGTGGTGGTCAGCCAGGGCAGCAGGGAGGCGTTCTCCACCGGGTCCCACGCCCAGTAGCCGCCCCAGCCCAGCACCGCGTACGACCACCAGGCGCCGAGCCCGATGCCGGCGGTCAGCGCCGCCCAGGCGACCAGTGTCCAGGGCCGGGCCACCCGCAGCCAGCCGCGTCCCTCCCGCCCGGCCAGCGGCGCGGCGAGCGCGAAGGCGAACGGCACGACCAGCCCGATGTAGCCGGCGTAGAGCAGGGGCGGGTGCACCCCCATCGCCGGGTGCTGCTGCAGCAGCGGGTTGGGCCCGGGACCGTCGGCCGGCACCGGATCCACCGCGCGGAACGGGTTCGCGGCGAAGCAGGACAGCGCGAAGAAGAACACGGTCACCGCGCTGACGACCACCATCGCGTACGCCTGCAGCCGGGCCGGGTACCGCCGACCGGCGAGCAGGACCGCGTACCCGCCGAGGACCAGCAGCCAGAGCAGCAACGACCCGTCCAGCGCGGACCAGAGACTGGTCACGGTGTAGTACAGCGGTACCTGGCGTCCGCCGTTCTCCGCCACGTACCGGACGCTGAAGTCGTGCCGGAGCAGGGCCGCCTCCAGCACGCCGCAGGCGACGGCGGCGGTGGTCAGGGTCGCGGCGGTCGCGAGCCGGGCCGGTCGGGTGGGCGTGCCGAACAGGGCCACCCGCAGCCAGAGCAGGGCGGTCAGCGTGGCGCAGAGCAGCCCGACCGTGAGGCTCGACGTGCCGAGCTCACCGAGCATCGACCGGCTCCACCGGAGAGGTGGACGCCCGGTACTCGTTGCCGTGCCGGACCACGACGTGGTCGGAGCGGAACGTCCCGTCCGCCGACAGGGTGCCCTCGACGACCGCCCCCTCGCCCTCCCGGAACGTCCCCGGCGGCGCGCCGCGCTGCTCGACGGTGATCGCCTGGCCCCCCTCGGCGAGGCGGAACACCACCAGGTCGCCGTCGCGGCGCAGCGACCCGGGCACCACGTCCCCGCCGAGGCGCACCCGCTCCCGGGCCGCGTCCGGGTCGCGCAGCACCTCACCGGGGGTGCGGTAGTAGGTGAGGGTGCCGCGCAGCCCGCTGGTCACCAGCAGCGCGCCGGCGGCGAGGAGCACGACGACGACGGCGGTCCGGCCGGTGCGGCGGCGGTTCATCCGACCCGGGCCGGGACGCGGTCGGCCGTGCGGGGGGTGCCGGCGGCGAGCCGGCGCTCCAGCCGGACGACCCGGTGCAGCAGGACGCAGAGCGCGGCGAGCGTCGCGGCGGCCACGGCGAGCAGCAGGGCGAGAGCCATCCGGGAGTCGATCGGTGGACGCTGCGGGGCGAACACGGTCGCCTGCTGGTGCAGCGACCGCCACCAGACGACGGAGAAGTGCACCACCGGAACGAGCAGGAACCCCGCCATGCCGACCAGTGCCGCCGGGCGCGCCACCCGGTGGTCGTCCCCGTCGCGCGCGTCGGTCCGGTCGCTCACCGCGCGGCGCAGGGCCAGATAGCCGGCGTACGCGAGCAGCAGCAGCGCGGTGCTGACCAGCCGTGGATCCCACGCCCACCAGGTGCCCCAGACCAGCTGCCCCCAGACGGATCCGGTGGCGATGGCGACGGCGGTCAGCGCCACCCCGATCTCGGCACCGGCCCGGGCGAACCGGTCCCAGCGCAGATCGCCGCCGATGAGGTAAGCGCCGCTGGCGGCGAGCACGACGGCGAACGCGGCGTAGGCGACCCACGCGGCGGGGACGTGCAGGTACATCAGTCGCTGCGCCGGGCCCTGGACCGCGTCGGGCGGGGCGAGCCAGCCGCCCGCCACGGTCGCCGCCGCGGCGAGCCCCCCGGCGGTCCAGGCCATCGTCCGGCGACCGGCGGCCGCTCTGGCGGTGTCCGCGACGAGGTCCACCGTGGAGGCTCGCATGATCTCCCTGTCCGCGCCCGGGCGCTTGCCGGATGGGTTCGCTGCGCGTTCACCATAAGCTCCTCAAACGCTCGGATCTCCCCATATCGCGCAAAAGCGTTGGAACCAACCGGAAGCGTCTAATGTCCCTCCCGGTGGAGAAGACAGCGGACCCGACCGTGAGCGCCGCCCGGTACGCCCGGCGGCGTGCGCTGCCGCGCCGCCTTCCGGTGCTGACCACGCTCTGCGGCCTGCTCCTGCTCGCCGGCTGCGCCGGCGACGCACCGTCCGCCCTGAATCCCGGCGGGGCCGGGGCCACCCGCGTCGCCGGCCTCTGGTGGCTGCTCTTCTGGATCTCCGTGGCCGTCTTCGCCGAGGTCATGGCACTGCTGGTCTGGGCGCTGGTGTTCCGGCGGGGCAACGCCCGCGTCCGGCACGGCCAGCCGCTGCGCTTCGTCACGATCGCCGGCGCCGGCCTGCCCTTCGTGATCCTCGTCGCCGTCTACGGTGTGGGCCTGCGCGACCTCGCCGCGTTGGGCGACGGCCCCGGCCCGGACGCTCCCACCGTCGAGGTGACCGGCCACAAGTGGTGGTGGGAGGTGCGGTACCAGGGCGCCTCGGGGGCCACCGCCAACGAGATCCACATCCCGGTCGGGGAGCGGGTCAAGGTGCGGCTGCGCACCGACGACGTGCTGCACAGCTTCTGGGTGCCGCAGCTCATGCCCAAGACGGACCTGATCGCCGGTGAGACCCGGGAGACCTGGCTACGGGCGGAGCGGGCCGGCAGCTACCGGGGCCAGTGCGCCGAGTACTGCGGCACGCAGCACGCGCACATGGCCTTCCTGGTGGTGGCGCAACCCCGCACCGACTTCGACGCCTGGCTCGCCCGACTCGACGCCCCGGCCCGGGAGCCGCGGACGGACGCCGAGCGGCGGGGCCAGCAGGCCTTCGTGCAGGGCACCTGCGCCGCCTGCCACGCGGTACGCGGCACCGGCGCCGCGGGCCGGGTCGGGCCGGACCTGTCGAACGTGGGCTCCCGGTGGAGCCTCGGCGCCGGCGCGGTGCCCAACGACGCCGGTCACCTGGGCGGATGGATCGCCAACACCCAGACGGTCAAGCCCGGCAACGCCATGCCCCCACAGCCGGTCGATGCCGCGCAACTGCCCGACCTCATCGCGTACCTGCGGTCGCTGGAGTAGGTCGGGGAGGAGAAGCGATGTCCACGACCACCACACCGCCGCCCGGCGTCAGCGAGCAGGACCTGGCGCGGCTGGCGGAACACTGGGGCGAGCGCCCCTCGCTGCGGGGCTGGTTCAGCACCGTCGACCACAAGAAGATCGGCCGGCGTTACCTGGTCACCGCCGGGTTCTTCTTCGTCCTCGCCGGGCTCAGTGCCCTGGTGATGCGCACCCAGCTCGCCCGGCCGGAGGCGGGCGTGGTGTCGCCGCAGGAGTACAACCAGCTCTTCAGCATGCACGGCACCGCGATGATCTTCCTGTTCGCCACGCCGATGCTCTTCGGCTTCGGAAACTTCCTGGTCCCCCTGATGATCGGCGCCCGGGACATGGCGTTCCCGAGGTTGAACGCCTTCGGCTACTGGGTCTTCCTCTTCGCCGGTCTGTTCATGTGGGCGAGCCTGCCCTTCGGCGCCGCTCCCAACAACGGTTGGTTCGCCTACGTCCCGCTCAGCGGGGAGCAGCACAACCCGGGCCTGCACATGGACGTCTACGCGCTCGGGCTGCTCTTCCTCGGCATCTCCACCACCGCCGCGTCGATCAACTTCATCGTCACCGCGCTCAAGCTGCGCGCCCCGGGGATGTCGCTGAACCGGGTGCCGCTGTTCGTCTGGGCGATCGTCGCCACCGCGTTCATGGTGATCTTCGCGTTGCCGGCGCTGAACGTGGACAACGCGATGCTCTTCCTCGACCGGCGCTTCGGCACCCATTTCTTCGACCCGTCCGGCGGCGGAAACGTGCTGCTCTGGCAGCACCTGTTCTGGATCTTCGGACACCCCGACGTCTACATCATCGTCATGCCGGCGCTGGGCATCGTCTCCGCCGTGCTGCCCGCCTTCACCCGCCGGGGGGTGGTCGGCTACCCGCTGATCGTGCTGTCCATCGTGTCGATCGCGATCATCTCGTTCGGGGTCTGGGTGCACCACATGTTCGCCACCGGGCTGCCGCAGTTGTCGTACAGCTTCTTCAGCGCGGCCAGCACGATCATCACCATCCCGTCGGGCATCCAGATCTTCGCCTGGCTGGCCACCATGCTGCTCGGCCGGCTCGTCCTGCGGGTGCCGCTGCTGTACGTGATCGGCTTCGTGGTGACCTTCGTGCTCGGCGGGTTCACCGGCGCGATGTTCGCGCTGACCGCGTTCGACCAGCAGGTTACCGACTCCTACTTCGTGGTGGCGCACTTCCACTACGTGCTGATCGGCGGGGCCGTCTTCCCGATGCTCGCCGGCATCTACTACTGGCTACCGAAGATCACCGGGCGGATGTACCACGAGCGGTTGGGCCGCTGGGCGTTCTGGCTGGTCTTCGCCGGCATGCACGTCACGTTCTTCCCGATGCACCTCTACGGCCTGTTCGGCATGCCGCGGCGGGTCTACACCTACCGGAGCGAGCCCGGCTGGGACGGATGGAACCTGGTCAGCACCGTCGGGTCGTACCTGCTCGCCGTCGGACTGCTGCTCGTGCTCGTCGGAGTGGTGCACGCGCTGCGGCGGGGCCGGCCGGCGCCGCCGGACCCGTGGGAGGGCGACAGCCTGGAGTGGGCCACGGCGTCGCCGCCCGAGCCGTACAACTTCCCGGTCCTGCCCCGCGTGCACAGCCTGCACCCGGCGTGGGACGAGCGCACCGCCGAGTCCGTGCGCGCCGGCGCCACCGCGGACCGCATCCTCAGCGACGGTCGGCGCACCCTGGTCACCAGTGAGCTCGACGCGCACCCCGAACGCGCGGTGCAGATGCCGGAGTCGACCCTCATGCCGCTCGTGCTGGCCGGCGCGCTGCTGGTCTTCTTCACCTCGATGCTCTTCGCCTGGTACCCGGTGGCGGCGGTCGCCGCGCTGGCGGTGGCGGCGACGATCGCGGTCTGGCTCTGGCCGTCCCGCCGCCCCGACGAGGAACTGGGGGTGTCCGGGTGAGCGATGGTGGCGGGGTCGTCGCGGCGGCCACCGGCGCCGAGGCGCTGAGCACCGAGCTGCCGGTCGGCCGGTCCGCCGGCTGGTGGGGCATGGTGATGTTCGTGGCCACCGAGGCCACCCTCTTCGCCTGCCTGCTCGGCAGCTACTTCTACCTCCGCTTCCAGTACGGCCCACAGTGGCCGCCGGACGGCATAGGCGCCCCGGAGCTGCTCAAGCCGCTGGTGATGACCGCGGTACTGGTGCCCAGCAGCCTGCCGGTGATATGGGCCGAACACGGCATCCGGCACGGCCAGCGGTGGCGGCTGCGGTCCGGGCTGGCCGCCACCATGCTGCTCGGGATGACCTTCCTGGCCCTGCAGGCCACCGAGTACGCCGAGAAGCTGAAGCACTTCACCATGACGACCGACGCGTACGGCTCGCTGTTCTACCTGATCACCGGCTTCCACGGGCTGCACGTCCTGGTCGGGCTGACCATGATCGGCTGGCTGCTGGCCGCCTCCCTGCGCGGCGGCAGCTTCGGCTCCCACCGGCACGAACGGGTCCGCAACGTCGCGATCTACTGGCACTTCGTGGACCTGGTCTGGGTCGCCATCCTGTTCACCATCTACCTTTCCCCGCGGCTGTGATGACCACGCGACCCGGTCCGCACGCGCGCCTGACCGGCGGGCTGCTGCTCTGGTACGGCGTGCTCGGCGGCGCGGTGGCCTGGGCGGTGCACGTGCTCGCCGCGTGGAGCCTGGACGAGCTCGCCTGCGCCGCCGGCTCCGAGCGCGTCGCCGCCGTACCGCTCTGGCAGGCGGTCGGGCTCGCGGTGGTGATCCCGGGCCTGTTCACCGTGGGGTCGCTGCTGGTCGCCGCGCTGGTGTGGCGGCGCACCGCGCGGGCCGGCGAGGAGGACCGGGCGTTCGGCCGGTCCCGGATGCTCGCCGTGGTCGGCGTCTGGGCGAACCTGTTGTTCCTGACCATCATCGTGCTCGGCGGGGTTGCCGTGCTGGTGCTGCCGCCATGTCAGCGTTGACCGCGCACCGGGCCCACCAGCCCGGTCAGGATCCGGTGGCCGAGGGCCTGCTGACCATGCTCGCGGTCGTCACGCTCTGCCTGCTGGTGGCCGGCTACGGGCGGGGCGTCCAGGAGCTGTGGGCGCGGCGCGGCGTGGGCCGGGTCGTGCCGGTCTGGCGGGTGGCCGCGTTCGGCGTCGGGGTGCTGACGGTGCTCGCCGCCGAGCAGGGCCCGGTGCACGAGCTGGCCGAGTCCTCGTTCGCCGGGCACATGGCGCAGCACATGCTGCTCCTGCTGGTGGCGGGGCCGCTGCTGGCGGCCGGCGCGGCGGGGTTGCCGCTGAGCCTGGCCGCCCCGGTGCCGCTGCGCCGGCTGCTGGCCCGGTGGCGGGTGGCGCCGGCGGTGCGCCGGCTGCGCCGCTCCACCACGTACGCCCTGCTGGCCGGGGGTGGACAGACCGTCGTGCTGTGGTTCTGGCATCTGCCGGGGCCGTACGCCGCCGCGGTGGACCGGCCCGCCGTGCACGCCGCCGAGCACCTCAGCCTGCTGGCGACGGCCTGGCTGTTCTGGGTGCCCGTGCTGGGTCCACCGCGCCACCGCGCACCCGCCCCGGTGACGGTGCTGCTGCTGGTCGGCGCCATGTTGCCGGCCTCGGCGCTCGGGGCGGTGCTCACCTTCGCCCCGGCCCCGGTCTATCCCGACCGGATGCTCGGTGCCGACCCGTTGGCCGACCAGCAGCTGGCCGGCCTGCTGATGTGGGCGCCGATGGACCTGGTCGTACTGGTCGTGGCGCTGAGCGTGTTCCTGCGCTGGCTGCTGCGGATGGACCGCGACCGGCCCGACGCCCTGGCCGGCGGGCCGCTTCGTCGCGGAGGCGGCCCGGTGGCGTCCAGGCCTGGAACGGAAGGGATGGTGCGATGAAGCTGCCCGGTCGGAGCTGGGCGTTCGGGGTGGCGCTGACGGTGCTGCCCGTCGCCGCGGTCACCGGATGCTCCTCGACAGCGCCACCACCGCCACCCGAGGTGCGCAGCGGACGGCCGGACCGGGGCGCCGAGCTGATCGCCCGGTACGGCTGCGGGTCGTGCCACACCATCCCCGGCGTCAGCCGCGCCGACGGCCTGGTCGGGCCGCCGCTGACCCGGTTCGGCGCCCGCTCGTACATCGCCGGTCAGCTGCCCAACAACGCCGACAACCTGCGCCGCTGGATCACCGACCCGCAGGCGGTCGAGCCGGGCACCGCCATGCCGAAGCTGGGTGTCAGCGCCATCGACGCGCAGGACATTGCCGCCTACCTGTACACCCTGGACTGACCGGTGCGGCGACCACGAGTGGCGACGGTTTTGCCCGACCCGCACCCGCGCCGGGCCCTCGCGGTGGGCGCGGCGCTGGTGCTCGCCGCCGGACCGGTGGCCCTCGCCCCCGTACGGACACCGGCGGGCTCGGCGGCCCCGGCCGCCGCTGCCCCGGCCTCGGGCGACCGCGGCACCCGGCTCTACCTGGAGCAGTGTGCGAGCTGCCACGGCGCGCAGGGACAGGGCGCACAGCGGGGGCCGTCCCTGATCGGCGTCGGCCCCGCCTCGGTGGACTTCCAGGTCTCGACCGGACGGATGCCGTTGTCGCACGAGGTGCAGCAGGCGCGCCGCCGGGAACCGGTGTTCTCGGCCGAAGACATCTCGGCGCTGGTCGACCACGTCGCCAGCTTCGGCGGCGGGGGGCCGCAGATTCCCCGGGTCGCGCCGGGCGACCTGGTCTCCGGCCGGGAGATCTTCGCCGCCAACTGCGCACCCTGCCACGGGGCGACGGGCGCGGGCACCGCGCTGACCAACGGATGGATCGCCCCGCCGCTGTACGACAGCACCGCCGTGCAGGTGGCGGAGGCGGTCCGGGTCGGTCCCGGCCTGATGCCGGTCTTCCCCGGCCAGGTGCTCGACGACCGGCAGGTCGACGACCTGGCCGCCTACGTGCAGCGGCTGCGGGGCGAGCGGCTGGACCGGGGCGGCAACCCCCTCGGCCGGCTGGGCCCGCTCGCCGAGGGACTGGTCGCCTGGCTGGCCGCCCTGGGTCTGCTGGTGGCCGCCGCGCGGTGGCTGGGGCGGAGGGCGGAGGAGTGAGCGCCCGGCGCCCGTCGGCGACCGAGCGGGCCGCGAGCCGCCGGATCGTCGCCGCGTTCGGTGTCAGCGCCGCCGGGGCGGTGGGCTTCGCCGTGACGTACGGGCTGGGCGGAAACACCGCGAGGGAGGGGATCTGCCTCGCGGTGGCCTTCGCCGGGCTGGCCGTGGGCCTGGCCGTCTGGGCGCGACGGCTCGTGCCGGCCGGCGGGTACGTCGAGGAGCACGAGGGCTTCACCCCTCCTCCGACGGAGCAGGCGATGACCGCCGCGGTGCTGACCGCGGCGGACAGTCCGGTACGCCGGCGGGGCCTGCTCGCCGCGCTCGGGCTGGCGCTGACCGCGCTCGGCGCCGCGGCGCTGTTCCCGCTGCGCTCCCTGCTGCCGTTCGACCGGGGCCGCCCGCTGCGGGCAGTCAAGGACACGCCCTGGGGAGCGGGTGTGCGGCTGGTCGACGCCGACGGGCGGCCGTTGCGGCCGGACGACGTACCCGCGGACACGGTGGTCGCGGTGTTCCCCGAGGGCAACGTCGACGCCGGGGACGGCCCCGCCTTCGCGGTACGCCTCGAACCGCAACGCTTCTCCCGGCCGCCCTCCGGGGGACACCTGGACGGCCTCGTCGTGTGGTCACTGCTCTGCACGCACGCCGGCTGTCCCGTCCGGGTCTACCTGAAGGGCACCGGGCAGCTGCTCTGCCCCTGCCACCAGTCGTCGTTCGACCTGCTGGCGGGTGCCCGGCCGGTGGCCGGTCCAGCGGCCCGGGCGCTGCCCGGGCTGCCGATCGAGGTCGGCCCGGACGGCTTCCTCCGCGCGACCGGTGACTTCACCGCCCCGCCCGGCGCCGGGTTCTGGAGCTCGCCGTGATCACCGACCGGCTGGCCCGGGCGCTGGACGACCGGCTGCGGCTCTCCCCGATCACCCGCCGGGCGCTGGCGAAGGTCTTCCCCGACCACTGGTCGTTCATGCTGGGCGAGATCGCGCTCTACTCGTTCGTCGCGCTGCTCCTCACCGGCGTCTACCTGACCTTCTTCTTCGACGCCAGCAACGCGGACCGGGTCTACCACGGCGACTACGCCCCGCTGGACGGCGCCACCACCTCCGCCGCGTACGCCTCGACGGTCCGGCTCAGCTGGGACATCCGGGCCGGCCTGCTGATCCGGCAGACCCACCACTGGGCGGCGCTGGTCTTCGTGGCGGCGATCGTCCTACACCTGTCCCGGATCTTCTTCACCGGGGCGTTCCGCAAACCCCGCGAGCTCAACTGGCTGATCGGCGTGACGATGCTGACCCTAGCCCTGGCCAACGGGTTCACCGGCTACTCCCTGCCGGACGACCTGCTCTCCGGCGTGGGCCTGCGGATCCTCACCTCGGTGGTGGAGTCGATCCCCCTGGTCGGGGCGTGGCTGGCGGCCCTGGCCCTGGGCGGGGAGTTCCCCTCCGACGCGATGATCCCCCGGATGTTCGTCGCCCACGTGCTGCTCGTGCCGGCCGTCCTCGTCGCCCTGATCTCCCTGCACCTGGGCATCCTGGTGCGGCAGAAGCACAGCCAGTTCCCCGGACCGGGGCGCACCGAACACAACGTGGTCGGCTCCCGGCTGTGGCCGAGCTACACGCTGCGTTCGCTCGCCCTGTTCGCCTGGCTGCTGGCGGTGCTGTTCGCGCTCGGCGGCCTGGTCCAGATCAACCCGGTCTGGCTCTACGGCCCCTTCGAACCGGCCCGGGCCACCTCGCCCGCGCAGCCCGACTGGTACGTCGCGTGGGGCGACGGCGCCCTGCGCCTCTTCCCGCCCTGGGAGTTCCGGATCGCCGGGCACCTCGTTCCGGGCCCGCTCTTCCCCGGCGTGGTGCTCGGCGGGGTGACCTTCCTCGCCCTCTACGCCTGGCCGTTCGCCGAACGGCTCCGCACGAAGGACCGCAGGGCGCACCACCTGCTCGACCGGCCCCGGGACCACCCGGTCCGCCTCGGCGTCGGGGTCGGCGCGCTGACCTTCTACGCGGTGCTGACGGTCGCCGCGGGGGACGACATCATCGCCCGGCTGGTCCGGGTGCCCGTCTACGACCTGCTGTCGCTGTTCCGGGTGTTGGTGCTCGTCCTGCCGCTGCTCGCCGGGCTGCTCGCGTTCCTGGTCGCGCGGGCGCTGCGTCGCGGCGACGCCGCCGGTGTCGGCGGGCTCACCCGCGCGGACCTGCGCCGGGCCGCACACCGGTCGGCCCGGCCGCCCGAAGCCGACTCCGGTGAGTCGGAGACGCCCGCCCGGGACCGGCCGGGGGAGCGGATCGAGATGTGGCCGGAGGGCGACCTGTGGCGTTGGCGCTACCGGGACGAGGACCGGCACGTCGTGCTCACCGGTAACCGGGCGGTGCTGTCGGAGGAGGAGGCCGCCTCGGCTGCCCGGCTCGCGTACCCCGGGGTGGACCGGATCGTGGTGCCCGGGCCGCCCCCGGCCCCGCCGCCCGGTCCGGTCCGTGCCGCCCTGCGGAGGTGGGGCCGCGCGGCGGCCGCGGGGTCGCTGCTGCTCGCAGCCCTCCTGGACCGCCGACGGGACCGGCGGCGACAGGAGCGTGAGGGGGCGGAGCAGGCGTCGCCGCCGGAGGCCGCGGACAAGGCGTCGAGCGGTGGCGGGCGGACCTGAGCCTCGGGTGGGACGACCAGTCACGCGTTGCCGGTGCGGCGCGGTGACGGTCGGGGCGGGCGCCCCGGCGCGTCGGCCGGCTGCCGGAAAGCGCACCAGATTGGACGTTTCAGGCAAATGGGCAGGGGTGGCTGCCGGAATATTGGTACGTGCGGGCGGCCGCCCGGGACAGCTCCACGCCCGGTCCTGCCGCAGCGCGCGGGTCCGTTCGCGATCGACGCGCCAACGGGGCTGGCGTCGCTCGCCGACGGCCGTACGCCGGTCGGCGCCAGCGGGGTCCGAGAATGCGGGAACTCCAGATCAGGAGGCGTGACGTGCAGGAGATCGTGGGCGAGAGCCTGGCCCGGCGACTGGTGGAGTGGGGCATCGACACCGTCTTCGGGCTGCCCGGTGACGGCATCAACGGGCTGATGGAGGGTTTCCGCCGGCAGCGGGAGAAGCTGAAATTCGTGCTGGTGCATCACGAGGAGGCGGCTGCCTTCATGGCCACCGGCTACGCCAAGGCCACCGGCCGGCTCGGCGTCTGCTGCGCCACCTCCGGTCCGGGAGCCATCCACCTGCTCAACGGCCTGTACGACGCCAAGCTGGACCACGTGCCGGTGCTGGCCCTCACCGGCATGCAGGAGACCTCGGTGTTGGGCTCGCACTACCAGCAGGAGGTGCACACCGAGCTGCTCTACCAGGACGTGGCGGCCTACAACCTGATGGTGACCAACCCGCTGCAGATCCCGGGGGTGGTCGACATCGCCATCCGCCACGCCCTGGCCATGCGGACCGTCGCGCATCTGACCTTCCCGAACGACGTGCAGGTCGCCGCGGCCGGTGAGGACCCGTACCGGCACGTCAGCCCGGGGGAGCCGCCGATGAGCAGCACGGTGGTGTCGCAGCCGCCGGTGCCGGCGGCGCAGGCCGACCTGGCGCGCGCGGCGGAGGTGCTCAACGCCGGGAGGAAGGTCGCCATGCTGGTCGGCGTGGGCGCCCGGCACGCGCGGGACGAGGTGCTGGCGGTGGCCGAGGCGCTGGCCAGCCCGATCGTCAAGACGCTGCCCGCCAAGATGGTGGTGCCGGACGACCACCCACTCACCACCGGCGGCCTCGGCCTGCTCGGCACCAGGCCGAGCGAGGAGCTGATGGAGGAGTGCGACACCCTGCTGATGGTCGGCACCTCCTTCCCGTACGGGAAGTACCTGCCGTCCCCGGGGCAGGCGCGGGTGGTCCAGATCGACATCGACGCCAGCCTGATCGGCATGCGGCTGCCGGTGGACGCGGCGGTCACCGCCGACGCCCGGCTCGCGCTGCAGCAGCTGCTGCCGCTGCTCACGGCCCGCACCGACCGGTCGTTCCTCACGAAGTACCAGCAGGAGCGGGACAAGTGGCGCTCGGACATGATCGCGTTGCAGGACCCGAGCCGGGACCCGATCGCCCCGCAGTACCTGATCAGCTGTGTGGACGAGGCGGCCACCTCGGACGCCATCCTGACCTGCGACTCCGGCACCATCGCCACCTGGGCGGCCCGGCACTGGGCGATCCGCGGCGGCCGGGAGTTCTACCTCTCCGGCAATCTCGCGACGATGGCGCCCGGGCTGCCGTACGCGATCGCAATGCAGCACGCGTACCCGGGCCGGCAGGTGATCGCGTTCGTCGGGGACGGCGGGTTCGCCATGCTGATGGCCGAGTTCCTCACCGCCGTGCGGCACAACCTGCCGATCAAGGTGGTCGTCAACAACAACCACTCGTTCGGCCAGATCCTCTGGGAGCAGATCGTCCTCGGCTACCCCGAGTACGCGGTACGGCACCGGCAGCCGGAGGCGGACTTCGCCGCCTGGGCGCGGGCCTGCGGCGGGTACGGCGCCAAGGTCACCGACCCGAAGGCGCTGCCCGGGGCGATCCGGGAGGCCCTCGCGCATCCCGGCGCGGCGCTCGTCGACTGCGACGTCAACCCGAACGAGCCGCCGATGCCCGGCAAGGTGAAGTACGACCAGGCGAAGTACTTCACCGAGGCGTTCCTGCGTGGGCAGCCGCACAAGGCGGCCACCCTGGCGACCGTGGCCCGCGACAAGATCAACGAGCTGCGGTCATGAGCGAGCGAACCAGCGTGGTGTCCCTGCCGGAGCCGGTGCTGCGCCCGCCCGAACCGGCCGAGGGCATCGACCTGGCCGCGCTCGCCGCGGACCTGCGGGCCGAGGTGGACGGGGAGGTGCGCTTCGACGCCGGCTCCCGGGCGGCGTACGCCACCGGTGGCTCCAACTACCGCGAGGTGCCGCTCGGCCTGGTGGTGCCACGTACCGTCGACGCGGCGGTGGCCGCCGTCGCCACCTGCCGCCGGTACGGGGCGCCGGTGCTCTCCCGGGGAGGCGGTACCAGCCTGGGTGGGCAGGTCACCAACGTGGCGGTGATCATCGACTGGTCGAAGTACTGCGACAGGTTGCTGGAGGTCGACCGGGAGGCGCGTACCTGCCTGGTCGAGCCGGGCATCGTGCTCGACACGCTCAACGACCTGCTGGCACCGGAGGGACTGGAGTTCGTCCCACGGCCGTCCACCCACAGGCACTGCACGGTCGGCGGGATGATCGGCAACAACTCGTGTGGATCGTCCGCGCAGCGCGGCGGCAAGGTGGTCGACAACATCGTCGACCTGGAGGTGCTGCTCTATGACGGCACCCGGATGTGGGTCGGCGAGACCACCGAGGAGCGGTACGCCGAGATCCAGCAGCGCGGTGGCCGCCAGGCCGAGATCTATCGCCAGTTGCGGACGCTGCGGGACGAGTACCTGGCGGAGATCCGCGCCCGCTATCCGGACATCCCGCGCCGGGTGTCCGGCTACAACCTGGACAGCCTGCTGCCGGAGAAGAACTTTCACGTGGCGCAGGCATTGATCGGTTCCGAGGGCACCCTCGTCACCGTGCTGCGGGCGCGGCTGAAGCTGCTGCCGGTGATCCGGGCCAAGTCGCTCGTGCTCCTGTCCTACCCGGACATCGGCGCCGCGGCCGACGACGTACCCCGGATCCTGCCGCACGACCCGGTCGCGATCGAGGGCATCGACGACAAACTGATCAACTTCGAGAAGCGCAAGCACCTGCATCCGGAGGCCCTGCACAAGCTGCCGGAGCGCGGCGCCTGGCTGATGGTGCAGATGGGCGGCGACACCATCGAGGAGGCGGACGCCGCCGTCGAGCGGATGGTGACCGCGCTGCGCGGCGACGGCGCCCCCGGCGTGCGCCGGTTCGACGACGAGGCCGACGAGGAGCAGATGTGGCTGGTGCGCGAGTCCGGGCTCGGTGCCACCGCGCGCGTACGGGATGAGCCCGACACCTGGGAGGGCTGGGAGGACTCGGCGGTCGCCCCGGACCGGCTGGGCGACTACCTGCGGGACCTCGACCGCCTGTTCCGGGAGTACGACTTCGATCAGGCGTCGCTCTACGGCCACTTCGGGCAGGGCTGCGTACACACCAGGATCCCGTTCCGGCTGACGACCGCGGACGGGGTACGCCAGTTCCGCTCGTTCGTGGAGCGGGCCGCCGACCTGGTGGTGTCCTACGGTGGCTCCTTCTCGGGCGAGCACGGCGACGGGCAGGCCCGCGGCGAACTGTTGGTGAAGATGTTCGGCGACCGGCTGATCCGCGCGTTCGGGCAGTTCAAGGCGATCTTCGACCCGGACGACCGGATGAATCCGGGCAAGAAGGTCGCCCCCTACCCGCTGGACAGCCACCTCCGACTCGGCGTCGACTTCAACCACGGCGAGGTGGAAACCCAGTTCCGCTACCCCGACGACTCCGGCAGCTTCGGTCGGGCCGTGCTGCGCTGCGTCGGGGTCGGCGACTGCCGGCGGCAACACGGCGGGGTGATGTGCCCGTCCTACATGGTCACCCGGGAGGAGGAGCACTCCACCCGGGGCCGGGCCCGGTTGCTCTTCGAGATGCTCGACGGCACGGCTCGGGGCGGCACCATCGGTGACGGTTGGCGGTCCGAGGCCGTTCGGGACGCCCTCGACCTCTGCCTGGCCTGCAAGGGCTGCAAGGCGGACTGCCCGGTCAACGTGGACATGGCGACGTACAAGGCGGAGTTCCTGTCCCACCACTACCAGGGTCGGTTGCGGCCCCGGGCGCACTACTCGATGGGCTGGCTGCCCGCGGCGGCGGTGGCGGCCGGGCTGGCGCCCCGGATGGTCAACGCACTGACCCAGGCCCCCGGGCTGAACCAGCTGGCCAAGTTCGTGGGCGGAATCGACCGGCACCGGGAGATCCCGGTCTTCGCCCCGGAATCCTTCCAGCGGTGGTTCGCCGACCGCACGCCGGGCGGGGACGGTTCGCGCGGCGAGGTGCTGCTGTGGCCCGACACCTTCACCAACCACTTCCACCCTGGCGTCGCGCAGGCGGCGGTGGAGGTGCTGGAGGCGGCCGGCTGGCGGGTGCGGGTGCCGGAACAGCCGGTCTGCTGCGGGCTGACCTGGATCTCCACCGGGCAGCTCGGCATCGCCAGGAAGGTGCTGCGGCGGACCATCGAGGTGCTGCGACCGCACCTGCGCGCCGGCACCCGGATGGTGGGTCTCGAACCCTCCTGCACGGCCGTGTTCCGCAGCGACGCCCACGAGCTGTTCCCCGCCGACGAGGACGTCACCCGGCTGCGCGAGCAGACGGTCACCCTGGCCGAACTGCTGCACGACCACAGCCCGCAGTGGCGCGCGCCGTCGCTGCCGGCGCACGCCCTGATCCAGACCCACTGCCACCACCATGCGATCCTCGGTACCGCCGCCGATCAGGCGGTGCTGCGGGACGCCGGGGTGCGGGCCGAGTTCCTCGACTCCGGCTGCTGCGGCCTGGCCGGCAACTTCGGCTTCGAGCAGGGGCACTACGAGGTCTCCGAGGCGTGCGCCGAGCGGGTACTGCTGCCAGCCCTGCGGGACGCCGCCGACACCGACGTCATCCTCGCCGATGGGTTCAGCTGCCGTACCCAGGTCGAGCAGGGCGCCTCCGGCGGCCGGACGGCCATCCACCTCGCCGAGCTGCTCCGCGCCGGCCTGCACTCCGACGAGGTGCCGACCCGGCCTGAACGCCGGTGGGCGAAGCGCCCGGCCCGGCCGTCCCTGGCCGCGAGGTTGCTCGCCGCCGGGGTGGTCGGCCTGGTCGCGCTCGGCCCGGTGGTCGCGCTCGCCGCGCGGGCCGCCCGGAAGGCGCGGTGACCGGTGGTGCGCCTGACCGCGGCGGCGTACCAGGTGCCGACCGACGCGCCCGAGGGCGACGGCACCCTCGCCTGGGACAGCACCACCCTGGTTCTGGTCCGGGCCGAGGCCGACGGACAGGTCGGAATTGGCTGGACCTACGGGCCGACCGCGGTGGTTCCGGTCGTGACCGACCTGCTCGCCCCGGTGGTCGCCGAGCTCGAACCGGACGACGTGCCGGCCGTGTGGTCGGCCATGCAACGACGGCTGCGCAACGCCGGCCGGCCCGGGGTCGCCGGGCTGGCGCTCTCCGCCGCCGACTGCGCGGTCTGGGACCTGAAGGCCCGCCGGCACGGGCTGCCGCTGGCCCGGCTGCTCGGCACCGCCCGCCGCCAGGTGCCGGTGTACGGCAGCGGCGGGTTCACCACCTACGACGCGCAGCGGCGGCACCGGGAGTTGTCCGAGTGGGTGCACGACGAGGGCATCCCTCGAGTGAAGATCAAGATCGGTGAGTCGTGGGGGAGTGAGGTATCCCGCGACCTCGCCCGGATGGCCGCCGCCCGGCGCGCCATCGGCGACGCCGAGCTGTACGTCGACGCCAACGGCGCCTACCAGCGGAAGCAGGCTGTCCGGGTGATGCGGTCCGCCGCCGACCTCGACGTGCGCTGGTACGAGGAGCCGGTCAGCTCCGACGACCTGCCAGGGCTGGGACTGGTCCGCGACCGGGTGCTGCCCGACGTGGCGGCGGGGGAGTACGGCTACGACCTGGCCTACTTCCACCGGATGGCGCCATACGTCGACTGCCTCCAGATCGACGTCACCCGGTGCGGCGGGATCAGCGAGTTCCTCCGCGCCGCCGCGGTGGCCGCCGCCGCGGGGCTGGAGGTGTCCGCGCACTGTGCGCCGCACCAGCACCTGCCGGTCGCCGCCGCCGTGCCGAACCTGCGGCACGTGGAGTGGTTCCACGACCACGTGCGCATCGAGTCGACGCTGTTCGACGGCGCGGTCGGGGCGACCGGCGGCGTCGCTTCGGTGAACCTCGACGCCCCGGGCATCGGGCTCGATCTGCGGACCGCGCAGGCCGACCCGTACCGGGTGGCCTGACGTGGGGTCGGGACGGCCGACCGGTCGGCGGTCGGCGGCCGGCCGAGAGGGAAGGGAGGAGACGGATGAGAGTCCAGGAGGTGCACCACCTGACCCGGCGGGTCCTGGTGGTGGTCTGCGACAAGGGCGAGGAGGCGGTGGCCACCATCGGCCGGGCCCTGACCGCCCAGGGCGTACGGTCCGGCCAGGTGACCGCCGTCGGCGGGTTCTCCGGCGGCGAGGTCGGCTACTTCGACCGGGACCGGGGCGACTACCTCCGGATCCCGATCGGCGGGCAGGTTGAGGTGCTGTCGCTGCTCGGTGACGTGGCCGAGCGGGACGGCGAGCCGGTGCTGCACGTGCACACGGTGCTCGGTCGACCCGACGGCAGCACCCTCGGCGGGCATCTGCTGTGCGGTGAGGTGTGGCCCACCCTGGAGGTCGTCATCACCGAGGTCGCGCCCGAACTGGCCAAGCGGGTGGACCCGGAGACCGGCCTCGCCCTGATCGCCGCCGCCCCGCCGCGCTGACCGGCGGCGGGCTCGCCGGCCGGCAGATCGTCCGGGCCGATCCACCGCAACTGCTCACCCTCCTCACATTCAGGCAGAACGATTCTCAGGTCCACCCGACACCATCCGTCAGGAGTTCCCACCAGCGGTGCGGTAGCGCTCGACCTCCGACCACACGGACGACATCCGGGCGAGACAGCGGTCGAACACCCGGGCATGTTCGAGGTACGCGGCACGGTCGGGCCCCGGGTGCACGCACAGGTCGTCCTCGTCGTTGACGGTCCACGGCGGCACGCCGTGGCCGAGGGCGCCGGGCAGCAGGGAGGCGACTCCTCGGGCTCCCAGCTCGCTCGTGAGCTGCCGCCGGACAGGACGCCCGAGCACGTCGGCGAAGATCTGCGCCCACACCGTCGGCCGCGCGCCTCCGCCGGCCAGCCGCCAGGGGCGGTCCCCGACATCCGCGCCGCTGGCCAGCACCCGGTCGAGCTGCACCCGGGGGTACTGCGCGACTCCCTCGATGACCGCCCGGGTGAGGTGCCCGCGGCGGTGGTTGCTGGAGATACCGAGGAAGGTGCCGGATGCCGACGGATGTTCGGGTGCCCGGTTGACGAAGGGCAGAAACAGCAGAGGGGGAGTCGCCAGTGCCGTTGGCTAGCGCGACTGGGCGGTCGGTGTCGCGACGAGTCCGGTGCAGGCGCGTAGGTTCGCGTACTCGCGGGAGATTCGGGCCGCGTCCTCCCCATCGGCGAGTTGGGGCTGGCCGGTGCGCCGAGAGATCAGCGCCGGCACGAACTCGGTCTTCACGGTCGCCGATCCGTGCAGGATCACCCGCAGCACGCCCGTGTCGTTGCTGTAGGCGTCGTCCCGCCACCACAGGAAGTTGCCCAGTCCGTACTGGACGAAGGTCCTGCCCATCCAGCCCTCGCCGAGCAGCAGATGGGCGTGGGTGCCGACAACGATGGTGGCGCCGGCCTCGGCCATCGCACGGGCGAACTCACGCGCCTCGGCTGGTGGGCACGATTCGCCCTCCATGCCCCAGTGGACGTACACGACGATCACGTCGGCGTGCTGCCGGGCGGCCTGCACCGCCGCGACCGCACGGCCGAGGTCGCGCGTCATCGCGATGCCGGCCTGGGTGTCCGTGGCCTTCCATGACGACCACAGCTCGGAGACCTGGCTGAAGGCGAGAAACGCCACTGTCGTACCGCGTATCTCGGTGATCCACGGCGCGTACGCCGCCGCCGCGTTGACGCCTGCCCCGACAGCCGGGACCCCGCTGGCCTTGGCCGCGTCCAGGGTGTCGCTCAGCCCCACCCGCCCGTAGTCCAGGGTGTGATTGTTCGCGATCGACACGACGTCCACGCCGGCCGCCTTCACCGCGTCGTACGCGTTCGCCGGCGCACGGAAGTGGAACTCCTTCGGCTCCGGGGTGCCCCGTGTGGTGACCGCGGTCTCCAGGTTGACCATCGCGAGGTCTGCGGTGGACAGCGTGGACGAGATCGGCCCGAAAGCGGTTGCTGGGTTGCCCAGCAAGCCAGCCGTTCGGCCGGCGAAGTGCACGTCGCCCGCGAAGGCCAACGTGATCTCGGCGGGTCCAGCCTGCGACGGGGACGCCGCCACCGAGGCGGATCGGGCGGGTGTACCGGCCTTCGGGGCCGGTGCGGTATCGCATGCAGCCAGGGTCAGGGTCGCCGCCACCGCGACTAGGGATCGTGCCCATTTCACTTGCGGCAGCTTACGGCGGAAGCGGCTGACGCTCGGCCTACTTGGGCAGAACAGGTCGAGCGGACCTGTCGTGCATGACTGGACCTGGTGCGGTGTCCACTGACGTTCACCGGGTGTGTCCGGTGGGCGTTGTGGATCCTCGCCGCAGCAGGCGAGCCGATCCCGCAACGCGCGGCGCCTGGCCGGGTGACCTGCCGCGGCAGGCGCGGCGGTCAGCCGATCAGCTCGCCGAGCGCATCGGCGAACGCCTCGTGGTGGCGCGCCACGTCATCGGTGGTGGTCTGCGGGCACATCAGGGCCATGTTGTGGAACGGAATCAGCAGGATGCCCCGGTTGGCCAGGTAAGCGTGCAGGTAATCCTCGAGGTCGGCATCTGCGTGCGCCGCCGACTCTCCGCCGGTGCGCGGGGCGGGGGAGACGAACCGGTACTCCACCCGCGCGCCGAGCTGGTTGACCGACCAGGGCAGGCCGTACTCGTCAATGATCTTCTGGGTGCCGGTGGCGAAGTCGGTGGCTACCTCGATCATCCCGGCGAACGCCGCGTCGGTGAGCACCTGCTCCAGGGTGGCCCGGGTGGCGGTCAACGACAGCGGGTTCCCCGCCAGGGTCCCGCCGACGCCACCCATGTCGACCAGGTCGAGGTCGGTGCGCCCGCTCAGCGCTGCCGACACCGCCGCGGACAGCCCGTACGCCCCGACGGGGATCCCGCCGCCGATCGCCTTGCCGATGGTGACGACGTCGGGATCCAGGCCCCACGCGGCGGTCGCGCCACCCGGGCCGGCCGAGAAGGTGTGGGTCTCGTCGTTGATGAGGTAGGTGCCGTGCTCACGGGTCAGCTCCCGGACACCGGCCAGGTACCCCGGCTCGGGCAGGACGATGCCGATGTTGGTCAGCGCCGGTTCCATCAGCACGACGGCGACATCGCCGTGGGCAAGTTCCCGAGCCAGTCCCTCGAGGTCGTTGAACTCCGCCACCCGGCTGGTCTGGGTCACGTCGTAGGGCGCGCCGACGTTCCCCTCGCGGCTGCGCGCCTGCCCGTCGGGTCCGACCACGATGAGCGACTCGTCGACCGACCCGTGATAGCAGTAGCTGTTGACCAGGATCCGCGGTCGTCCGGTGACGGCCCGCAGCAGCCGGATCGCCCACCGGTTGGCGTCGGTGGCGGTGAGGGTGAAGCTCCAGTGCGGCAGCCCGAAGCGCCGGGCCAGCTCGGCGCCGACGGCGGCGGCCTCCTCGGTGGGCAGCATCGTGCTCGCGCCGCCCAACTCGGCCAGGCGCCGCGTGACGGCCTCGACCACCGGCGCCGGGGAGTGCCCCGCCATCGCGGCCGTGTCACCGAGGCAGAAATCGATGTACTCGTGCCCGTCAATGTCGCTCACCCGTGCGCCGCGGGCCCGGTCGAGGTGAATGGGAAAGCCGGCCGCGCTCTTGTTCATCCAGGTCATCGGGACCCGGCCGAAGAGGTGGTCGGCCCGGGCGTACGCGGCGGCCGAGCGGGGGTGCCGGTCTTCGAATGTCGCCCGCTCGCGGGCCAGCAGCGCGGTGAGGCGAGTGCGGTCGAGCATCCTGTGACTCCTGAATCCGTCGGCGGAGCCTCACGCTACCAACGATTACGTCGGTTAACCATGGCTGAGACGACCGAATCAGTGGCCCGCCGGGTAGCTGCGGTGGACTGTGGTGGCGGAGCGGGGCGCCGCCGCTCACGCGCGCCCCGCGAGGTCGCCGCATCGTGCCCGGAGGGCGGCAGCAGGGAGTCGGCGAGTTCCGCGATCACCTCAGCGTGGCAGCGTTCCGGTACGCACCAGCAGCCGAGTCTGCGCCCGCGCAGGTCGGGGCGGAGGGCGAGGAGCTCGGCCGGCCGCGATACATGGCGCGCCCGACGTAGACCACGTCGGCGTACGCCGGGTCATCGCGGTGGCCCTTCAGGTTGACGACCGTGGTTGCCTGCACGACCTGGCTCCTCCCTTACGTCATGCGCCACCCTGTTCAGTCGCGGTCGCTGTCATCGAGGATCAGGTGAGGCACGCCGTCGACGTCGCTTGCGATGTGGTGAGCCGACAGTATTTCCGGACCGCGGGCACCCGCCATGTCCCGTCTCAGGACCTGTACCCGGTGCTGATCCAGATCGCCCGCACCCCGGTCGCCGGCCTGCGCGGCGTCTGCCCCGCCGAAGCAGGGGTGGGGCACCGTCGACGCTCGGGCCGCCGTGCCGCGCCCCGCACCTGACGCCGACCGGAACGTCCCGGCCGCGACCACGTGTGAAGCCCCAGTCCCGGAACAGCATCCTGAGCTGGGCTTCTTCCTGCGCCGCGCTGATTCCAGGTGGTCCCCGATGGCACGCGACGCAGGCGAGATGCCTCAGGGGGTGGCTGGTGGACAGAGGGGCCGCTCCGCCAGTGGCAGCCGTGGGGGGTCCACGCAAGGCTTGACCGGAGGGGGATCCGGCAACGGTCGCCCGGTGGGCGGGGCCGGTCCCGTGGTCGGATCCGTGGTTGCGGGTGGTGTCGTGGTCGGGGCCGGACCGGTGGTCGGAGCAGGACTTGTGGTCGGGGCCAGCCCGGTGGTCGGGGCCGGACGGGCGGCCGGAACCGTGGCCGCGACCAACGATGCGGCGGAGGTGGCCCAACTCGTCGGACGTTGACGTGGGATCGGTCCGGCTACGCCCGGAGCGCCACCGCCAGGCGGAGTTGCCGGCGCACCCGTCAGCGACGCGGCCGTACCGCTGTCCGGAGTCACCGGCTTGTCGGGGCTCCCCGGGGCGCTGGCGCCGATGGCGTGCGGCGCGCCGGTGGTGGTGTCGATGCCGCCTGCGCCTGCGTCTGCCGGGTACGGCAGGCCGGGGTGCTCCGCCCCGAACGTGCCGGCAGGCAGCGTCGCGAATGTCAACGCGACGACCGCGGCGACGACGGCCGCCCGACGATCGGGACGCAGCGCGGTCAGCGGGGCATGGTCCGGCTCGGCCGGTGGCGGTGGCGCCGGCCGAGCGCGCTGGTGGGCGTCGCGCAGGGCGTCGACCTGCGCGGCGACGGCGGTGCGTTGCCCGGTGGCGGTGGCGAAGGCGAGGGTGAGGTAGAAGCGGAAGTTCACGGTCGCGGCGATCGGCACCAGCAGCCCGGTGAGCCGACTCCCGTCGGTGGTGTGCAGCAGGGTGATGGGGACGTCGGGGTGGTGCGCGGGCCCCACCATGTCCGCGTATGGCCACTCCCGCCGGTTTTCCCGCCCGGAGAAGGCCACCCGGCGGTTGGTCACGACGGCCATGCCGGCGTCGACGACCCGCAGGCCCCTCGGCAGGGCGCGGGGCGCATCGATGCTGGTCGCGGCGACGGTCAGCCCCGGCGTGGGTAGTCCGGAGAAGTGCCGTGCCTCGGCCTCGACCAGTTCCGCCGCCGGCAGCACCCGGTAGACGACCTCGTCGTCGTCGAGGTCCACCGGCAGGCCGGTACGCGGCTGCGTGTACCCGCGGAACCCGGCGGCCTCGAGCTGCAGTCGGACCAGTTGGTCGTTGCGTCGGTGCCAGGCCGCGGTCCTGGCGTCGTGCGCGTGGCGTCGGCGGTCGTTCTCGCGTTCCGCCCAGGTGATGCGCCATCGGGGCAGCGCCGCCGACGGGATCGTGTCGATGGCGGGTGATTTCGCCGTCACGCCCGGTACAACCGCTCGCGCGCCATCCAGGAAACGCGTCGGGATCGATGCTTCCCTTTGTTTGCGATAGGAGAAGATTGAGCCGCGCCGGGGCGTCGGTCGAGACGGTAAGCGCCGACGGGCAGACCCACCAAGCGGTTGGCACCGCATGCACGGCGGCAGCGACGCTTGGGAGAGCTCGACGAGGAGCATGGCGGTCGCGTTGTCACGCTGACGTGGCGGAGTGGACCAGCAACGCTCCGGAGACCACTTACAAAGACCGAGGTGGTCAAGCTGCAGCCCTTATAGGGCCAGCGGCTGCCCACTGGCGCCGTAGATGGTTCCAGCGGTCATCGGCCGAGGTGGGCTGATCGACATCCGTCCCTGCGTCACGGTGTCGAGGCGCCCTCGGCCATCCCATGTCCTGGAACGCAGATCTCACTCGCAACGCCTTGACCAGCGCTTCCTGCTCGGTGACCTCTTCGGAGGGCCTGAAGGCCTCAGCGTCCGTGGGTCTCGCTGGTCAGCCGGGGGACGTCCTCATCTGTAGCCGAGATGAGGACGTTCGATCAAGCAGCACGCCGTACCGCATCGCCTGTGCTTCGCCCAGTCAGTGTGGTGTAGGCGTGACGTATCGGGCTGGCAACCGTGGCGTGTTCCGTCTCGAATGGTTCCGGCCTGATCAGGCGTTGATAGGTGGTGGGGCCGCATGCGGCGCCGGCGGCGTTTGTCCTGGTCGGGAACATCAGGCGGTTGCGGCCGAGGCGGTTGCTTCAACGCGCGGCGGGGGGCTCGGCAGGCGGGTCAGCGTGGACACCAGGCAGAGCATCGGTACCAGCGTCGTCAGTGTCCACATGAGACCGACGAGTTCGGCGGCCGCGCTGATGAGTGCGGGGCCGAGCAGGATTCCCGCATAGGTGAACGTGGTGAACCGCGCGACGAAGGTTGCGGTCCGCTGGCCGCCGGCCTGCCCGACCGCACTGAACGTCAACGGGAGCAATACGGAGCTGCCGAGCCCGACGACGAGGAACCCGGCGACCGCGGTGGCGGGGCGCGGTGCTGTCACGGCGATGGCGAGCCCGGCCGCGGCTACGAGTCCGCCAGTGCGGAACACCGGCTGGCGGCCGTACCGGGAAGTGAGCCGGTCGCCGACCAGCCGCCCGCCGGTCTGCCCGGCGGCGTACGCGGTGACGGTGCCCGCGGCGATGCTCAGGGACGCACCGCGGATGTCGTGCAGGAAGACCGCGCCCCAGCTGAGGACGGCGCCCTCGCAGACCATGAGGGCGGTACCGGTCAACCCCAGGGCCACGACGGTCCGGCTCCAGCCGGCCCGCCAATCGACGCGCCCGCGTACCGCGCGCCGGCCGTGGCGCCGGTCCACGCTCGCAGGTAGCAGGAACGGGCCGAGCGCCACCCCGCCGATGAGCAACGCGATCGCGGTGCCCGTCAGGTGTACGGTCAGGGAGACGCCGGCGTGCGCGAGGCCAGCCGTAATGAGCGAGGCGAGGACCGCGCTGACACTCCACGCGCCGTGGCAGCCGTTGAGGATGGGCCGGCCGGCGCGGCGCTCGGCAGCGACCGCGTGGGCGTTCATCGCCGCATCCGTCGTGCCGTGTACCGCGCCGAGGACGGTGAGGACAGCGGCCAGGGCTGCGACGCCGTGGACCCAGCCGATGAGCGCGAGCAGTACCGGCATCACGGCAAGGGACACGCGCAGCACGGGGCGGCTGCCGACCCGGGCGACCAGCGTACCGACGGCCTGCATGCTGGCGAGCGCGGCGACGGCGAACAGCACGCCGAGCACGCCGAGCTGACCGTCGGTCAGGTGGTACACCACCTTCGTCGTCGGTATCCGCACGATGTAGGTCGACAGCGTCAGTCCATTGAGGAAGAAGACGGCGGTCGCGGGCCAGCGGCCGGTTGTGGTTGTCATGCCCGGTCGACGATCCGCCCTGGCCGGTCTTCGACCCGCATGAGCTATGTCACAGCTCGTCGTGGCGGCGGCGCAGGAAGCGCCGCTCCACCTCCGTCGGCGCGAGCGCGATGGCCTGCTCGTACGCTGTCGCCGCCTCCGCCCGCCGATCCAGCCGGCGCAGCAGGTCGGCGCGGGTGGCGGGCAGCAGATGGTACCCCTGGAGCCGACCGGACGCCGCAAGCGCATCGACCAGCCGCAGGCCCGCCTGCGGACCCTCGGCCATGGCGACCGCAGCCGCCCGGTTGAGCTGGACCACCGGCGATCCGGTCAGCCCGACGAGCTGCTCATACAGGCAGGCGATGCGCGGCCAGTCGGTATCCGCCGCCGTGGCCGCGGCGGCATGGCAGGCCGCGATAGCGGCTTGGAGCTGGTACGGCGTGGGGGTACCCGTGAGCAGCCCGCGACCTTCGCCGATCAGGGTGCGGTCCCAGCGGCTACGGTCCTGCTCGTCCAGCGGGACCAGGTCACCGTTTCGGTCCGTGCGCGCCGCCGCCCGGGCGTGCTGCAACAGCATGAGCGCGAGCAACCCGCGCACCTCGGTCTCCGTGGGCATCAGCCGCGCCAGCAGCCGGCCAAGCCGGATCGCTTCCCCGGCGAGCTCCCGGCGCCTGGAGTACCCCTCGTTGAACAGCAGATAGAGCACGCCCAGTACGCCGGTAAGACGCTCCGGCAGCAGATCCGCCGGCGGTACCCGGTACGGGATGCCCGCCTCACGAATCTTGCGTTTGGCGCGGACCACCCGCTGCGCCATCGTCGCGGTCGACGTCAGAAACGCCCGCGCGATCTCCTCGGTCGTCAGGCCAGCGACCGTCTGCAGGGTCAGCGCTACCCGCGCGTCCAGCGTCAGCGCAGGGTGGCAGCACGTGAAGATGAGGCGCAGCCGGTCGTCGGTCCACTCGTCGTCGCCCGCGTCCGGCGCCTCGGCAAGCTCCTGCAGCTTGGCCGCCTCGACATTCGCGCGGCGCAACCGATCGAGCGCACGGTTACGCGCCGTCGTGGTCAGCCACGCGCCGGGGCTCCGGGGTACACCGTCAGCGGGCCACCGCAACAATGCCGCCTCAAAGGCGTCCTGGACGCACTCCTCGGCCAGCTCCCAGTTACCGGTCCACCGGATGACGGTGGCCAGTACCCTCAGCCGCTCGGCACGGAAGGCCCTGGCCACCGCGTCCGGAGCATTCACGTCTCCCAGAACCGGCCTTCCCAGATCGGGCGCAGTTCAAGGGTCCCGAACTGCGCCGCCGGGTGCTTGGCCGCCACCTCCATCGCCTCGTCGAGGTCCGTGCAATCGAGGATGTCGAACCCGGCGATCTGCTCCTTGGTCTCCGCGAACGGCCCGTCCGCGACCAGTACCTCGCCGTTTCGCACCCGTACCGTCGTCGAGTCGCGGATCGGTCGCAACCGGTCGCCTGACTGCCGGACACCGCGGCGCTGCATCTCCTCGACCCACGCCGTCGGATCAGCGTTGCGCTCCTCGTCCTCGGCGACGCAGACCAGCATCACATACCGCACGCCTCCTCCTTCCGTCACATGTCTAGCAGGACGACGAACGGCAACACCCCGGTATCGACAGCCGCCCCCATCGTGTCTGCATCGGCCCGAAGGCCGAGACCGAGGCGTGGCGCCGACGATGTGGGTCATCAGGGTGTCACGTTGCCTGCTCCTGCGGCCGATCTCCGGTGGCCGCCACCGTACAGACCGCGGTGCCGCGAGACTCGTCACGGCGCAGCAAGATCATTTGATCTGTCGAGCGCCGAGACTGTCCGTGTCGCCTGCCCGCGGCGCTCGTCTACCGGGAGTGCGGTCCTCCGGACGACCGGTCCTGTTCGTTGCTCGTCAACGTGGGCTACCCGGCACGGGTTGCCGGTGGCGGTGCACGCCCATGGCGTACGGGGCATTGAGTATGCCGTCGCGGCGGGCGTCGACACGATCGAGCATTGCTCGTTCTTGACGGCTGACGGTGTGGACTCGCGCCCGGACGTGATTGACGCGATTGTTCGGGCCGGCATTGAGTTCCTCACGGGCGCAACGAAGCTACCCGGCCAACGTCATTCGGCCTCGGCGGATACGTCGATCGCCGCGGCGCCGACGATGGCCTTGTCACCGTCGTGCTGCACGTAGCCGACCACTGAGGCTTGTCGCGGATCAAGATCTGCCGGCGCCTCCAGTTCCACCCGTCCACGCCCGGTGTCCAGACCCAGCGAGGTGAAGGCGCGCACCACGTTGTCCTGCCGCAGCGTCCGCCCGGCGTTCTCACCCCGGGCGACTTCGCTTTCCAGGCCACGTTCCACGATCGCCACGTTCAACACCGCCCGCTCCGGCGGCCGCGCGGTCTGGTAGTCCACCACCACCCGCCCGTCACCCGTGCCCCCGGCGGCGTCCTCGACCGACAGTGTGAGCGGCGTGGTGGCTACCGCCGTCAGGGCGGACGCGATCGCGGTCGCCGCCCGTCGACGGTCGGAACCGACGAACTCGACGGTGCCGTTGACGACCATCTGCGGGGTGTACAAGTGCCCGGAGCCGAAGGCGCGCGCGTACGCCTGCTGCCGCGCGGTGTACGCCCCGTCGGCGAACCGGTCGGGCCAGCCCAGGTCGTCCCAGTAGTCGACGTGAAATCCGAGGGCGAAGACCGGCTGCCCCTGCTTCCGGGCGTCGCGCTCGATCTCGGTCAGCACTTCCTCCGCCGGAGGACAGCTCGAGCAGCCCTGGGAGGTGAACATTTCCACGACGGCGAAGCCGCCGCTCGCCGGCGCGACGTCCCGCGCCGGCAGCGGCGAATCTGGCGGGCGGGCACGATTCGACCCGGTGCGCGATGGGTCCGTCATGGCGCGTCTCCTCCGTCAGTGCTGCTGGCGGCTCTCCGATTCCCGTTACGGCCACGACCATGCCTGATCACCGTCGCCGCGGTGGCGGTTGGGCCGGCAGGCGGTCTCCCGTCATCCGGTCGCGTTGTGCGGCGCAGGGCCGCTTTTCCCTACATCCAGTACGGGACACCGTGCTGACCCGGTGCGGTTCGCCCCGGCGGGCTTTTCCAGGTAGTGCGGGTTGGACATGACGCCGAGGAGGCCTCCCTGGTTGCCGGGGCGGTTTCTGGACAGCTCCAGTCCACAACCGGAGGCCTTCGTCATCACGTCCATTACGTCGTGTTGTCCACACGACCTGGACCAACCTCCCTGGCCAGAACACCTAGCACCAAGCGGCGTCATCGAGCAGACCCGCGCCGGAGGCTGCCTCCCGGCGGTTATCGCTCAGTGGGCGTAGCGTGCAGGTCCAGCAGCCCGGCATCGACGACGGCGCGGCTGAGGGGGCGTGCCAGTTCCGCGAGCCGTGCGCAGCCGTCCTCGCCGAGCGCCCGGTAGGCCGGTTCGGCGAGGGCGTCGGTCCGCTCCTCGACCGACCGGCGCAGCTCCCGGCCGGCATCGGTGAGCGCGAGGTCCTCGGCGTCGACGCTGGCGGCGGCCAGCAGTCCGCGGGACCGCAGGCCGTCCACCGCCTCGGCCCACTCGTCCCTGGTCCAGCCGCGGCTGCTGCGCAGGAACCGCTCCGGCGCCTCGCCGGTCGCGGCGTGCAGCACGAGCGCGTCGAGACCGTTGACACCGGCTACCAGCAGCGCGTTCACGTGCCCGTCGCCGCGAAACTCGCGCAGCAGCGTCTGCGCGTGCCACAGCACGAGGTGTGGCTCGTCCGGCCACGGCAGTGCCGCGTGGGCGGCGAACAGCGGACGCCCGGGTAGGTGCTCGCACGCGGTCTCGGCCGCCCTCCGCGCCAGCCCGGCCGCCTCGGTGATGGCCGCCCCGGTCGGCGCTCCGCCCGGCAGGCCCGTGAAGGCCCGGCGCAGCGCCGCGTCCGCGGCGTCGAGGCGGGCGCGAAGCACGGCCGCCGGATCGGCTCGCTGCCACGCGGCGGGCAGTGCCGAGTACACCAGCGCGGGTTTGAAGTTGAAGAACGTCGCGATGACCGGCTCGGCCGGTACCGTGCCGAACGCGGCCGACCGTGACGCGAAGTAGCCCATCGGGCCGTCCAGGCCGAGCGCGGCATACCGTTGCCGCGCCTCGGGGGCGAAATAGATCATGGCGTGGATCGGCTCTGCGCGGCGCCACGCGGCGCGGGCGACCGCGGGGTCGAGCGGGGATCGCACCACTGCAACTCCTTCCGTTACTGCCGAACTGCCCTTCATCGGGTAGCGCTGGGCCACCTCGGCCTCGCGCTCCTCGTACAGTGCGGTGGCGACCTGGTCTTCACGACCGCCGGGGCGACTGCGTTGACCCGGATCGTCGCTGCCGGCTCGGTCGCCAGCTGGCGGGTCAGGGCAGGCGTCACGCGCCGGCGCGGTCGCTGCGGGAACGCGGCCACGACGCCGATGGTGGGCATCCGCAGCGACACCCCGCGCAGCGCGGGTACGGCCCGGCCATGGCGCACCGCCAGATCCCGAATCTCCCGCACGGGTTACGGCCTCGCGTCCTGCGCGAAATGCCACCGCAGCTCCCGCTTGAGCACCTTCATGCTCGGCCCGAGCGGGAACTGGTCGACGAACTCCACCCGCCGCGGATACATGTGCCGGCCCAGATGCTCACGGGACCACTCGACGATCTCGTCGGCGGTCACCTCCGCCGCCGGGATGACCACCGCACACACCTCTTCGCCGTGCGTAGGGTGGGGCACGCCGATCACCGCCACCTGCGCGATGGCCGGGTGACGTAGCAGCGCCTCCTCGACCTCCCGCGGGTACACGTTGAACCCGCCCCGGATGATGAGGTCCTTCTTCCGGTCGACGATCGTGACGAATCCGGCCTCGTCCCGCATGCCGAGGTCACCCGTACGGAGCCAGCCGTCCACGATCGCCTCCGCGGTCGCCCGTGGCTGGCCGAGGTAGCCGGCGAAGACGTTGTGGCCGCGGATGACGATCTCGCCGATCTCCCCCGGCGGGAGCAGCTCCACCCGGCCCTCCAGGTCGGCCCGGGCCACCTCGACGTCGACGCCCCAGACGGGACAGCCGACGGTGCCGGGACGCGCGCCGAAGGTGGGCTGGTTCGTGGTCGCCACGGGGGAGGTCTCGGACAGCCCGTAACCCTCGTAGACGGTCGTCGCGAACATCTCCGCGACCTCCTCAAGCAGACTGACCGGCAGCGACGCGCCGCC
This sequence comes from Micromonospora kangleipakensis, assembly GCF_004217615.1. Lineage (NCBI taxonomy): Bacteria > Bacillati > Actinomycetota > Actinomycetes > Micromonosporales > Micromonosporaceae > Micromonospora > Micromonospora kangleipakensis. Next base: position 3,992,079 of record NZ_SHLD01000001.1, read on the forward strand.
GGAGACGCACAGCCGCAACGACGGGCGCGGGGCGCCCCTGCGGGCCGCGTCGACCAGCGCGATGTACATCGTCGGCACACCGAGGAACGCCGTCACGGCCTGCGCGACCATCAGCTCCAACGCCTGGGTCGGATCGAAGCGCGGCTGGAGCACCAGCGTGGCGGCGGCGCGGAACGTGGTGTTCATCGCGGCGGTCTGCCCGAAGCTGTGGAACAGCGGCAGGCAGCCGAGGATCACGTCATCGCCGCGCACCCCGAGGTCGTCGAAGGCGTTGACGGTGGCGTTCATCGTCAGGTTGAGGTGGGTCAGGATCGCCCCCTTCGGCCGGCCCGTGGTGCCGCTGGTGTAGAGCACGACGGCCGCGTCGTCCGGCGCGGTCGGCACCAGCCCGGGTGTCGGCGCCAGGCGAGCGGCCGCCGCGACCAGCGAATCTGGATCGGCCGGGTCCAGCGGGACCGCCGGTATCCCGGCCAGCTCGGCCGCCTTCGCGGCCGTCGCCGGGTCGCCGACCCCGTGCACCACGACCCGGGCCTCGCTGTCGCGCAGGACGAACGCCACCTCCTCGGCGGTCAACAGCAGGTGGATCGGCACCACGACCGCCCCGAGCGAGAGAATCGCATAGTAGGCGCGCGGGAAGTCGGGCACGTTCCCGGCCATCAGGGCGACCCGGTCACCGGGGCGTACCCCCCGCTCGGCCAGCGCCGCCGCGTAGCCCCGGGCCTGCGTCCACAGCTCCGCGTACGTGACGCGTTCGTCGCCGCAGACGATCGCGGGATGCTGCGGTCGGCGCCGGGCGCTTTCTGCCAGGACGGACGCCAGCGACAGTTGGGCCATGGTGCGGGGTTCCTCGCTGTCGAAGGGGATGGACGGCGTCGCGGACCGGACGTGGACGGGGTGCCCTGATCGAAGACCGGCGGGCCGGCGAAATCAAAGACGGGCCGTCACCCGCCCCATAGGCGTCGGCTATGGCCGGCGCACATTACGCCGCGACCGCGGCGTCACGGCTCGCCGACGGCGTGGCGGGTCTACCCTGGTCGACGCAGCAGCTCCAGCAGGGCCCGGGCCGCCGGCGACAGCCTCCCGGGCCGGTGGACCAGCGCGAACCGGCAGACCATCGGCGGGTCCAGCGCCCGCACGACCGCTCCGCCGCGGGCCGCCTCGTCGGCGTACCACCGGGTCAGGAACGCGGTGCCGGCCCCGGCGAGGACCATTGGTACGACGGCCTCGCTGTGCCGGGTCACCGCCGCGCGACGCATCCGCACACCGGCCGAGGCGAGCGCGGCCAGCACCGTCGCGCGAAGCGCGCTGTGCCCCTTGATGCCGATCACCGGGGTGTCGTGGAGCGCCCGCACCGGTAGCGGCCCGTCGGCGGCGGGGGTGCCGGGCGGCAGCACCACCCACACCTGCTGTGAGCCGAGCTCCGAGACCGGCAGCCCGAGCTCGGGTATCGGCAGATACGTCAGGGCCAGCTCGCAGCTTCCGTCGCGCACCAGCCGGGCCAGCTCCTTGTCATCGCGGGGCTCCCGCACGCCCACCGAAATGCCGGGGAAGCGTCGCCGCAGGGTGGCGAGCGCCGGGGTGAGTGGGTCGACGGTCAGCGCGGCGTGCGCGGCGATGTCGAGTCGTCCGGCGCGCAGACTCACCACCTCGGCGACGGCGGCCCGGGCGGCGGTGGCGTCCCGGAGGACCTGCCGAGCCGGGGCGACCAGCGCCTCACCGGCGGCGGTGAGGACCAGGCCGTGCCCGGTGCGGTGGAACAACTCGATGCCGAGCTCGCGTTCCAGGCCCCGGATCGCCTGCGACAGGGATGGCTGGGCGATGCAGATGGCCGCAGCCGCGCGGGTGACGCCGCCGTGATCGACGACGGCGAGGAAGTACTCCATCTGGCGCAGGTCGACCATCAACCTACCCCGCTCCACATGCGGCGCGGGCGTGTGCCAAGAACGCGCCCGCGGCCGGCGACAGTGGACCGGGCCGGTGCACCAGCCCGTACGCCTGCCGCAGCGGCGGGTCCACCGGGCGCACGACAGCGCCGAGGGAGGCGGCCGCGTGCGCGGTCTCCCGCACCACGAAGGCGGTGCCCGCGCCGCCGAGGACGAGTGGCACGAGCGCTTCCCGATGCGCCACCTCGACCACCAGCCGGGTGCGGACGCCCTGCTCGCGCAGCGCCTGCTCGACGTGGTCGCGCTGCCAGCTTCCGCGCGGCACCCCGAGGACGTCGGCGCCGTGCAGCCGGGCCAGCGGCACGGCGTCAGCCGGGCCGACGTCGGTGCCCGGCGGGAACGCCAACCACAGCTCCTGTACGCCGAGCTCGACCACGTGGAGCCCGAGGTGCGGCACGGGCAGGTGCGCCAGGCCCAGCTCACTGTGTCCGTTCCGGACGAGGATGTGCAGGCCGTCATCGGTCTCCGGCTCGTCGATCCGTACGACGATGTCCGGTTTCAGGCGCCGGAACGAGCCGACCAGGGATGCCCCCGGGTATGCCGCCAGGACGGGCACGGTGACCAGGTCGAGGACCGCGCTGGATGGTTCGCGCGACCCTACCGCCTCGCGGGCGGCGGTGATGCCGCGCAGCATCTGGCGGGCCGGGCCGACGAAGGCCCTGCCCGCGTACGAGAGCACCAACCCGTGTGAGACCCGGTGGAACAGCTCGGCGCCGAGTTCGCGCTCGAGCGCGCGCACCGACTGCGACAGCGTCGGCTGGGCGACGTCGAGCGCCGAGGCCGCCCGGCTGAAGCCGCCGTGCTCGGCTACCGCGAGGAAGTAGGAGACCTGCCTGACGTCCAATGGTCTCCCGATGAGTCAGCTAGGGGCCGGTCAGCGCTGCTACCGACCGTCGTGATCGTTCGTTGTTGGCCTGGGGGCTGCGCCCGGCGTGCAGGCGCACAGCTGGACCGGCCGGCGAGCGCCGACGTGTCGATCAGGGGGCGCCGACGACGCGGAGCGCCATCTCGGCGTACTGGGCGGCGATGTGCTCGGGGCTCCAGCCGCCGTCGTCGCGGTACCACCGGCCGAGGTCGATGCCCAGTGACAGCAGGGCCGCGGCCGCCATCCGCGGGTCGGGGGTGTCGAAGACCCCGGCGGCGACGCCTGCCTCGATGAGCTGGCGGATCGCCTGCTCGATGCGGTGGCGGATTTCCCGGATCTCGGCGAGATGCTCGGCGCTGAGTGCGGCCAGCTCGTAGTTCACGACGCGCGTGCTGGTGTGGTCGCGGGCGTGGGTGACGACGAAGTCGTGGACCACCCGCCGTAGCGCCGTGGCCGGGTCGTCAGACGACGCGATCGCGTCCTGCACCAGTCGCAGCACGTGGTCGTGTCCTGACCGCGAGATCAGGTAGAGGAGCTCCTCCTTGGATTTGTGGTGCACGTAGAGCGCGGCTGGGCTCAGCCCGGCCGCCGCGGCGATGTCGCGTGTTGTCGTGCCGTGAAAGCCTCGCTCGGCGAACGCGCTGACGGCCGCCTTGAGCAGCCGGGCGCGGGTGACGTCGGCGCGGGAGTGCTCGGCCGTGTCGGTCAACGCGTCCGTCCTTCCTTTCTGGGCCTCGTCGGGCAGCGACACCACCGTGCCGGTGGACGAGGCGGACACCACTGAGCGAGGCCGACCTGTTGACGGCGGCCGCGGTGTGTCGCACACTTCATCGACTGTACTACTAAGCAAGCGCTTAGTAAGTTTGGAGGGGAAACGGTGCCCGAAGCCGTGATCGTTGCCGCCGCAGCGAGTGACGCGCCATCACCGATGTCAACGAGGTTCACCGGACGGACGGCGATCGTCACCGGCGCCAGCCGGGGCATTGGTTTCGCCGTTGCCGAGCGGCTGGTCGCCGACGGTGCCAAGGTCGTCATCACCGCCCGCAAGCGGGAGACGCTCGACCAGGCGGTCGCCCAGCTGGGCCCCGAGCACGCCATCGGCGTGGCCGGCCACACCGACGATGCCGACCACCAGGCCGAGGTCGTGGCCCGCGCGGTCGACACCTTTGGCAGCGCCGACTTCCTGGTCAACAACACCGGCATCAACCCGGCGTACGGCCCGATGGTCGAGATGGACCTGGCAGCGGCCCGCAAGGTCTTCGAGGTGAACTGCCTGGCCGCCCTGTCGTGGGTGCAGCAGGTCCACCGGCGCTGGATGAGGGAGCACGGCGGTGCCGTGGTCAACGTCTCCTCGGTGGCCGGCGTCCGGCCCGCGCCTGGCATCGGCTTCTACGGCGCCAGCAAGGCGATGCTCACGCACATCACCCAGCAGCTCGCCGTGGAGCTCGGCCCGGGCATCCGGGTGAACGCCGTTGCCCCGGCCGTCGTGAAGACGAGGTTCGCCACCGCGCTCTACGAGGGTCGGGAGGAGCAGGTGGCTGCGGCCTACCCGCTCAAGCGGCTCGGAGTCTCCGAGGACATCGGCAGCGTCGTTGCGTTCCTGCTCTCTGAGGATGCCGCCTGGATCACCGGTCAGCTACTGGTCGTCGACGGCGGCGTCACCCTGACGGGAGGTGTCTGATGCCGGTATGGAACAAGGGTGTCGTCGTCACCGGCGCCGGCCACGGCATCGGCCGTGCTCTGGCCACCCGACTCGCCGCTGGGGGAGCGCGTGTCGTGGTCAACGACCTCGACGCCGAGGCAGCCATCCGGGTGGCCGAGGAGCTCGGTGGTTTCGCCGCTCCCGGTGACGCCGCCAGCGAGCAGGGTGTCGCCGCGCTGGTCGAGGCGGCCCGAGGCCACCTGGGCAGCATCGACATCTGGTTCGGGAACGCCGGCATCGACCGTGGCCACGGGCTGTGGGCCGCCGAGGAGGACTGGGCCGCCACCCACGAGGTGAACGTCATGGCGCACGTGCGGGCCGCGCGACTGCTGATACCGGGATGGGTGGAGCGCGGCTCCGGTCGCTTCGTCGTGACCGCCTCCGCGGCCGGGCTGCTCACGATGATCGGGAGTGCGGCGTACTCGGTCAGCAAGCACGCCTGCCTCGCGTTCGCCGAGTGGCTCTCGGCGACCTACCGGCACCGCGGGGTCGTGGTGCAGGCGATCTGCCCGCAGGGCGTGCAGACCCGGATGCTCGACAACGCCGCGCCCCTGCAGGAGTTGCTCAGCCACGATGCGGCGCTCACGCCGGAGGACGTCGCCGAAGCGACGTGGCAGGCCCTCCACGACGACCGGTTCCTGGTCCTGCCGCATCCCCAGGTGGCCGACTACTACACCCACCGCGCCCTCGACACCGACCGGTGGCTGAACGCCATGAACAAGCTCCAGCGACGACTCGAGGACCAGGGGGCACTTCGATGAAGGCATGGCGGGTCGCCGAGCTCGGTGAGCCCCACGACGTGCTGCGGCTCGTCGACGTGGCCGACCCGGAACCGGGTCCCGGGCAGCTCGTGGTGAACGTGCTGGCCTGTCCGGCCAACTTCCCCGACGTCCTGATGTGCCGTGGCGAGTACCAGGTCAAGCCGGAGCTCCCGTTCACCCCGGGTGTCGAGCTGTGCGGCGAGGTCGTGGCGCTCGGCGAGAGCGTCGACGGGTTCGCCGTCGGCGACCGCGTGCTCGGCGGCGCGGTGCTGCCGTTTGGCGGGTTCGGTGAGCTCGCGCTGCTGAATGCGGCGACCACGTTCCCCGCGCCCGCGGAGCTCGACGACGCCGAGGCGGCCTCGCTCTACATCGGCTACCAGACCGGTTGGTTCGGCCTGCACCGCCGGGCCGGGCTGCGCGCGGGCGAGACGCTGCTGGTGCATGCCGCGGCCGGCGGCGTCGGCAGCGCCGCCGTGCAGCTGGGCAAGGCGGCCGGCGCCCGGGTGATCGGCGTCGTGGGTGGTCCGGAGAAGGTGGCGGTGGCCCGCGCACTGGGCGCCGACGTGGTCGTCGACCGCCGCGAAGAGGATTTCGTCGAGGTGGTCAAGGCCGAGACCGGCGGCCAGGGTGCCGACGTCGTCTACGACCCGGTCGGCGGCGAGACCTACCAGCGTTCGACCAGGTGCATCGCCTTCGAGGGTCGCATCCTCGTGGTCGGCTTCGCCGGCGGCCAGATCCAGTCCGCCGCGCTCAACCACGCCCTGGTGAAGAACTACTCGATCGTGGGCCTGCACTGGGGCCTGTACCACCGCTACGACCCGGCAGCCGTCGCCGAATGCCATCGTGCCCTCACCGCGTTGGCCGCCCAGGGCGCCGTACGACCCCTGGTCAGCCAACGCCTCGCGCTCGACGAGGTGGCCGACGGGGTGCAGGAGCTCGCCGACGGCGTCACCGTCGGGCGGGTGGTGTACGTGTCGTGAGCACCGCCAACCAGGTGGAAGCCGTGGTCTTCGACTACGGCGGCGTGCTCACCGGGCCGGTCCGGGACTCGATCGCCGCGTGGCTGCAGGACGACGGCATCGAGCCGACGTCGTTCTCGTGGACGCTCAAGGCCTGGCTGTCCCGCGACGCCCCGGAAGGCACCCCCATCCACCGGCTGGAAACCGGGGCGCTGAGCGTCGAGGAGTTCGACGGCCTGCTCGCCGCCGAGCTCACCTCGGTCGACGGGCGTGCGATCGACCCTGTCGGCGTCCTGGCCCGGCTGTTCGCCGGGATGCGCCCCGACCCGGCGATGTTCGCCCTCGCCCGGGAGTTGCGGGACGTCGGCGTCCGCGTCGGGCTGCTGTCCAACAGTTGGGGCAACACGTACCCGCGCGAGCGGATCGACGCCCTCTTCGATCCCGTCGTCATCTCCGGTGAGGTCGGTCTGCGCAAGCCGCTCGCCGCGATCTACACGCTCACCCTGGACCGGCTCGGCCTGCCGGCCGACCGAGTGCTGTTCGTCGACGACGCCGAGCCGAACGTGCTCGGCGCCCGCGCGGTCGGCATGCGGGCGCTCCGGCACACCGACGCCGACACCACCAGGGCCGCGCTCGCCGAGTTGTTCCCCGGCCTGTCCCGCCGGCCGCCCACGGCCGCATCCCGTTCTGAACTGCCACATCCCGCACCCATCGAGGAGTTCACTCCATGACCATCACCCGCACCGCCGTCGTCACCGGAGCGGCCCGCGGCATCGGCGCCAGCGTCGCGAAGCGGCTTGCCCGGGACGGCTTCGCCGTCGCCGTCGTCGACCTGGACGAAGCGGCGTGCAAGCCGGTCGTCGGAGAGATCGAGGCCGGCGGCGGCCGGGCCCTGGCCGTCGGCGCCAACGTCGCCGACGAACAGGCGGTGCAGGCGGCCGTGGATCGGATCGCCGAGGAGCTGGGCGAGCCCACCGTGCTGGTCAACAACGCCGGCATCACCCGGGACAACCTGCTGTTCAAGATGACCGCCGGCGACTGGGACGCGGTCCTGAACGTGCACCTGCGTGGCTCGTTCCTCGTCACCCGCGCCGTGCAGGGCTACCTGACCAGGGCCGGTTGGGGGCGGATCGTCAACCTGTCCAGCACCTCGGCGCTGGGCAACCGCGGCCAGGCCAACTACGCGGCCGCCAAGGCCGGTCTGCAGGGCTTCACCAAGACGCTCGCGCTGGAACTCGGGAAGTTCGGCGTTACGGCGAACGCGATCGCCCCTGGCTTCATCGAGACCGAGATGACCGCCGCCACCGCAGCGCGGGTCGGCATGTCGTTCGAGGATTTCAAGGACGCCGCCGCGGCGCAGATCCCGGTCGCCCGCACCGGCAAGCCGGAGGACATCGCGCATGCCGTGTCGTTCTTCGTCAGCGAGGCTGCCGGTTTCGTGTCCGGCCAGGTGCTGTACGTCGCCGGCGGGCCGAAGGCCTGAGCGGGAGAGGAGAGATGATGAAGGTCTTCCACGGAATCGAGGAGCTGGAGCAGGCGGTCGGCACCCACCTCGGCTACTCCGACTGGCACACCGTCACGCAGCAGCAGATCAGCGCCTTCGCTGAGGCGACGGGTGACCGTCAGTGGATCCATGTCGACCCGGCGAAGGCGGCGCACTCTCCGTTCGGCAGCACCATCGCGCACGGATACCTCACGCTGTCGCTGGTGCCGATGCTGGTCTGGCAGGTGTACAAGGTCGAGGGGCTGAGCATGGGTGTGAACTACGGCGCCAACAAGCTCCGCTTCCCCTCGCCGGTCCCCGTCGACTCCAGGGTGCGGGCCGGAGTGGAGCTGCTGTCGCTGGTGCCCGGCGGCGGTGGCTACCAGCTGACGGCGAAGGTGACCATCGAGCTGGCGGGTGCGGAGAAGCCCGCCTGCGTCGTCGAGACCGTCAGCATCCTGGTGCCGTGATCGCCTCCGCACCGCAGGACCCGCCGGGCCTCGACCTGGCCCGGCTCTCCGACTGGTTCGCCGCCTCGGTGCCCGGGGCGGCCGCGGACCTGACCGCCCGGCTGATCCCCGGCGGGAAGTCCAACCTCACCTACGAGGTCGGTGACGGGCGGAAGACCTGGATCGTCCGGCGGCCGCCGCTGGGGCATGTGCTGGCGACCGCGCACGACATGACCCGGGAGTACCACGTCATGTCGGCCCTTCAGGCCACCGACGTGCCGGTGCCGACGACCTACGCGCTCTGTTCGGACATCGACGTGCTGGGCGCGCCGTTCTACGTGATGGAGCGGGTCGCCGGTACGGCGTACCGGCACGCGGCCGAACTCGAGCGGCTCGGCCCGGAACGCACCCGGGTCATCTCGACCAGGCTGGTCGACACCCTGGCCGCCCTGCACGCGGTCGACCCGACGGCCGTGGGGCTAGCCGACTTCGGCCGGCCCGACGGCTTCCTGGCTCGGCAGGTGAGCCGCTGGAAGAAGCAGCTCGACGCGTCGTACTGCCGGGACCTGCCAGCCGCCGACGAGCTGCACGCCCGCCTGGCGTCCGGCGTGCCGACCGGGTCGGCGCCGGGCATCGTGCACGGCGACTACCGCCTCGACAACGTCCTCACCGACGGCCGCGACCGCCTCGCCGCCGTCATCGACTGGGAGATGGCCACGCTCGGCGACCCGCTTACCGACGTGGCGCTGCTGGTGCTCTACCAGCGTCTCGGCCGGCTCGTCGGAGTAGCGGTGGCCGACGCCTCGTCCGCGCCCGGCTTCCTGACCGAGGACGAGATCCTCGAGCGGTACGCCGCACGCAGCACGCGCCCCCTCCCGCGATTCGGCTTCTACCTCGGCCTGGCGGCCTTCAAGCTGGCCGCGATCCTCGAAGGCATCCACTACCGCCACCTGCGCGGCCAGACCGTCGGCGCCGGCTTCGAGCGGATCGGCGGGGTCACCGAGCTGCTGCTCGGCGCCGGCCTGACCTATCTCAAGGAGCACTGATGGACTTTGCCCTGGACCCGAGGACCGAGGGGCTGCGCGACAACCTCCTGGACTTCATGGACAGCCACATCCACCCCGCCGAGGACGTTTTCCGCAAGCAGCTCGGGCAGCTCGGGCAGCTCGGCGACCGCTGGGCCTGGGACTCGGTGCCCGTGCTCGCGGAGCTGCGCGCGGCGGCGAGGAAGCGCGGGCTGTGGAACCTCTTCCTGCCCGGTGAGCACGGGGCGGGCCTGACCAACCTGCAGTACGCCCCGCTCGCCGAGATCACCGGGCGTAGCCACCTGGCGCCCGCCGCCCTGAACTGCGCAGCCCCGGACACCGGCAACATGGAGGTGCTGGCGATGTTCGGCACCGAGCCGCAGCGGAAGCAGTGGCTGGAGCCGCTGCTGGACGGCGAGATCCGGTCGTCGTTCGCCATGACCGAGCCGGACGTGGCGTCCTCGGATGCCACGAACATAGCCACCCGGATCGAGCGGGACGGCGACCAGTACGTGATCAACGGCCGCAAGTGGTGGATCACCGGCGCGATGAACCCGAACGCCCGGATCTTCATCGTCATGGGCAAGACCGACCCGAACGCCGAGCGGCATCGTCAGCAGTCCATGGTGCTGGTCCCGCGGGACAGCCCGGGCCTGGAGATCAAGCGGGGCATGGAGGTGCTGGGGTACGACGACCACGACCACGGCGGGCACGCCGAGCTGGAGTTCCACGACGTACGCGTGCCGGTCGAGAACCTGATCGGCGCCGACGGCGATGGATTCGCGATCGCGCAGGCCCGTCTCGGTCCCGGCCGCATCCACCACTGCATGCGCTCCATCGGCATCGCCGAACGGGCCGTCGAACTGATGTGCGCCCGCGCCGAGCAGCGGATCGCGTTCGGCAAGCCGCTGGCCGAGCAGGGGGTGATCCGAGACTGGATCGCCGAGTCCCGGGTGCGGATCGAGCAGCTGCGCCTGCTGGTGCTCAAGGCGGCCTGGTTGATGGACACCGTCGGCAACAAGGGCGCGCACACCGAGATCCAGGCGATCAAGATCGCCACCCCCGCGACCGTCCAGTGGATTCTGGACAAGGCGATCCAGGTGCATGGCGCCGCTGGCCTCTCCCAGGACTTCCCGCTGGCGGGCGCCTACGCCCGCATCCGCACCCTGCGCTTCGCCGATGGACCCGACGAGGTGCACAAGAATGCCCTGGCGCGCCACGAACTGCGTTGCCAGGCTGTCGCGAGGCAGCACAGCCACGCCTGACCACATCAGTCCGCACGAGGAACTGCGCCGACGGGTCGCCGACTGCCTCGCCGCTCACGACCCCGCCACGGCCGGGCGACTCGCTGCCCGACACGCGGTGCCCGGGTTACCCGTCGACTCGCGGCACCGTCGCCGGGCATGACGCGGTCCTACGGCTCGGCCGGCCAGAACTGGATCAGGTACCGCTCGATGCCGTCCAGATCGGCGTCGGGTTGGTGCTGCACGGCGAGCAGTTGGGCAGGTGCGTGAAGTCGTGACGCGACTGCTGGCCGCCGGGGTCGGCGAACCCGGTGATCCGGACATCCCGATTGTGGCCGAGTCCGTGGCGATCTCGCCGGCGGCGGGGATGACCGCGTCGGCGTGGCGCACGACCGACAGGATGAACAGACGTCTGCCGTCGGGGCTTTCCTTCCGCAGCGACGAGTGCAGCCTGCGGCGCAGATAGCCGACATCCGTCAACGACGGCCTGTTCGCGTTGATGAACCCATTGACACCGCCGTGGTTTGGCCGGAACTATCAGCGACAGTCCACTGCTCCTGCCTTCGTTGGTCACGGGTCCTTTTGACAACGATGTCAGGCCGTGGGGTGCGACCTCCGAAGGAGAGTGCATGGCCGAGATCGGCGGTTCAGCACTACGGGTGCGAACGTCCTGCCGGGTGGCGCCGTGACGGCGTCGGCCAGGCCCGCGTGTTCCCGGCGACGTTACCGGCCGGCCGGAGCGCGACGGTCGCAGAGGTGGTGCTGCCGACCACATCGGACGGTGCGCTACACCTGTTCGACATCACCCCCGGATCGGCCACCCGAACAGGGCAGGCCAACCAGCAGGTCGTCCCGGCGCCGATGACGGCGTCGACGCCCACGCAGACGGACGGTTCGCCCGGCCTGAGCGCCCGGGTAAGCACACTCGCGCTCCAGCGCGATCGATGGACCGCAGCAGCCACGGTCTTCTCTGCCCAAAGGTTCGACGCACTCGACCCGGATCGAGTCGAAAGGCCCTGCCCCCATGTCGTATCCCCCCCTTGCGCGCCCGTTGTCCCCCCGACTGTTCGCCGCGACAGCTGCGGTCTTGCTGCCCGCGGGACTGCTCGTCGCCGCACCCCCGGCGGGTGCCGCGCCCACTACGGCGCCGCCCGGCAATTTCAGCTCCTCGTTCGAGGCGGCCGACCCGCAACCCGCCGCCAGCACCGTCGAGGTCGACGCGAGCGGTAAGCCGGTCCAGGCGAACCTGAGCGGCTCGAGCCCCACCGGATTGCCCGGCAGCCTGCTCGGTCAGGTCAATGCGGTGACCGCGAGCGCCGAGAACCCGCCGAACGAAACCGCCGCGAACCTCACGGACGGCAATCCCTCCACGAAGTGGCTGGCGTTCAACCCGACCGGCTGGGTGACCTACCAGCTGGCCAAGCCGGCGGCGGTGGTGCGGTACGCGCTGACCTCCGCGAACGACGCCCCGACCCGTGATCCCAAGGACTTCACGGTGCAGGGGTCCAACGACGGCAGCACGTGGACCGACCTCAACAGACAGACGGGGCAGAGCTTCAGCGGGCGGTTCGCCACGAACACCTACAGCTTCACCAATACGACTGCCTACGGTTACTACCGCCTGAATGTCTCCGCGAACTCCGGTGACTCCCTTGTTCAGCTCGCCGACTGGGACATCAGCGACGGCTCGAACGTCAAGCCGCCGGCCACCCCGATGGGCAGCGTCGTCGGCACCGGTCCGGTCAGTGGCCACAACATGAAGCCCAAGGCCGGATTCACCGGGCTGGCTTCGCTGCGATACTCGGGCGGCGCCGAGGCCGACGGTCGCTCGTACGCGACCAACAAGGTGTTCGAGGTCGACATCCCGGTCGGGCCAGAGACGCGGTTGTCCTACAAGATCTTCCCCGAGTTCACCGGTCAGGACACCCAGTATCCGTCCACCTACGCGGCCGTGGACCTGCACTTCACCGACGGCGGCTACCTCAGCCTGCTTTCGCCGGTAGACCAGCACGGATACCCGCTCACGGCCGCCGGGCAGGGCGCGTCGAAGGTGCTCTACGCCGACCAGTGGAACGCGGTGCAGTCTGACATCGGGGCGGTTGCGAACGGCAAGACGATCGACCGCATCCTGCTCGCCTACGACGATCCCCATGCGACGGCCTCGACCCGCTTCCAGGGTTGGCTCGACGACATCACGCTGACGGGCGCTCCGACACCGATCGACGGCTCCAGCCGGACCAATTACGTCGACACCCGGCGCGGGACCAACGCATCGGGCTCGTTCTCGCGCGGCAACAACCTGCCGATCTCGGCGATGCCGAACGGCTTCAACTTCTTCACGCCCGTCACCAACGCCACCTCGAACTCGTGGGAGTACGAGTACCAGCGGAACAACAACGCGGCGAATCTGCCCACGCTGCAGGGACTGGCGATCTCGCACGAGCCCAGCCCGTGGATGGGTGATCGTGACCAGATGTCGGTCATGCCGGTGCCGGCCGGCGGATCCCTCACCGGAGCGCCAAGCGGCCGCGCGCTCGCCTTCAGCCACGACGACGAGGTCGCGCGGCCGGACTTCTACCAGGTCACCCTGCAGAACGGCCTGATCGCGCAGATGTCGCCCACCGACCACGGCGGGATCATGGCGTTCACCTTCCCGTCCGGGCAGGCCACCGGAAGCCTCGTGTTCTACAACGGCACGTTCACCATCGGTACGGACGGCACGTTCACCGGCTGGGTCGACAACGGAAGCGGCCTGTCGGCCGGTCGCAGCCGGATGTTCGTGTCCGGCACCTTCGACCGCGCGCCGACGACGTCCTCCGCCACGTCCGCGACCTTCGACACCTCGGCAAACCGGCAGGTGACGCTGCGCATGGCGACGTCATTCATCTCGGTCGACCAGGCACACCGGAACCTCGACCTGGAGGTCACCGGCAACAGCCTCGACCAGGTCCACGCGGCCGCCACCGCGGCATGGGAGGACCGGCTCGGCCGGATCGACGTCCAGGGCGCGGCCGAGACGCAGCTGGTGACGCTGTACTCGAACCTGTACCGGCTGAACCTGTATCCGAACTCGCAGTCGGAGAACACCGGCACCGCCACCGCGCCGCACTGGCAGTACGCGAGCCCGGTGTCGCCGCCGACTGGCACGTCTACCGCCACCCAGACCGGCGCGAAGATCGTCGACGGGCAGATCTACGTCAACAACGGGTTCTGGGACACCTACCGCACCGTGTGGCCCGCGTACTCGCTGTTGTACCCCGACATCGCAGCCAGGATCGCCGACGGGTTCGTCCAGCAGTACCGCGACGGCGGGTGGATCGCCCGCTGGTCGTCGCCCGGCTACGCCGACCTGATGACCGGCACCAGCGCGGACGTCGCGATGGCCCAGGCCTACCTCAACGGCGTCGAGCTGCCCGACCCGCTCAGCGCCTACGACGCGGCGGTCAAGGACGCGACCGTGGCGTCCGGGCGCAGCGAGGTCGGCCGCAAGGGCATCGAGACCTCTCTGTTCCTCGGTTACACGCCGACCTCCACCGGCGAGTCGGTGTCGTGGGCGTTGGAAGGCTTCATCAACGACTACGGCATCGGCAACATGGGCGCCGCCCTGGCCAAGGACCCGGCCACGCCGAAGTCGGAGCGCGACCGGCTCAACGAGGAGTCGCGGTACTTCCTGCAGCGTGCCCGCAACTACGTCAACCTCTTCGACGCGAAGACGAAGTTCTTCCAGGGACGCGACGCGGCCGGCAACTTCCTCGCCGGCAACCCGCTGGACTGGGGTGGCGTCTATACCGAGACCGACGGGTGGAACTACGCGTTCACCGCGCCGCAGGACGGACAGGGGCTCGCCAACCTGTACGGCGGGCGGAAGGCGCTGGAGCAGAAGCTCGACGAGTTCTTCGCCACCCCGGAGAACGCCGACCATCCGGGCGGGTACGGCGGAACGATCCACGAGATGCTCGAGGCGCGTGCGGTGCGCATGGGCCAGCTCGGCATGAGCAACCAACCGTCGCACCACATCCCGTACATGTACGACGCCGCCGGCGCGCCCGCCAAGACGCAGGCGATCGTGCGGGAAATCCTGCAGCGCCTCTACGTCGGCAGTGAGATCGGCCAGGGATACCCGGGCGACGAGGACAACGGCGAGATGTCGTCGTGGCACATCCTCAGCTCGCTGGGCATCTACCCACTGCAGGCCGGCTCGTCCAACTGGGCCATCGGCTCGCCGCAGTTCACCAGGATGACCGTCCACCGGCGCAGTGGTGACATCGTCGTCAATGCGCCGAACAACAGCACCAAGAACGTCTACGTGCAGAGCGTGGAGGTCAACGGGAAGGCGCAGCGCGGCGTGTCCATCGACTCCGCGGTCCTCGCCCGCGGCGGCACGATCGACTTCCAGATGGGCCCGGACCCGTCCTCCTGGGGCACCGGCGAGAACGATGTGCCGCCGTCACTGACCAAGGGCAACTCCGTGGCCAAGCCGTTGCAGGACGCCACCGGCCCCGGTCTCGGCACCGCCACCGCGAGCGGTGGACAGGACGCCGCCAAGCTGTTCGACGACTCGTCGACCACCCAGATGACCTTCGCCACCGGCACACCGCAGATAACCTGGGTGTTCCGCGGCGGCAAGCAGACGCCGACCTACTACACCCTCACCTCCGGGGCGAGCGCGGGCGACCCGACGGATTGGCGGTTGCAGGGCTCCAACGATGGGATCACCTGGACCACCGTCGATTCCCGCACCGGCGAGGCGTTCCCGTGGCGCGACCAGACCCGGCCGTTCAGGATCAGCGATCCGGGGCAGTTCGCGCAGTTCCGCCTGGCCGTGACGAAGACGGTCGGCGCCGCGCAGCCGAACCTCGCCGAGATCGAGTTGCTCGCCGGCGGCGACGTCGTGCTCGGCGGCGGCGCCGTCGCGGTCACCGCCGCGAGCGGCGTGCACGCCACCACCGGTGCCGCGGTGTCGGTGCCGCTGGCCACCGTCACCGGGGGCACCGCCACCGGCTACCAGGCCACGATCGACTGGGGTGACGGCTCGCCGGCCACCGCAGGCACCCTGTCCGTGAGTTCGCGCGCCGTGTACAGCGTCAGCGGCTCCCACACCTACGCCAAGCCGGGTTACTACCAGGCCGGCGTCACGGTGACCGACGGCACCAGCCAGAGCGCGGCAACGGTCGGCGTCGACGTGGCCTACGCGCCGAGTTCGGGCCTCACCGCGGCATTCGACACCGTCTGCATCGGCGACGAAGGCGTCCTCGCGGCGAACTGCGACGCCAAGTCGTGGGCGTACTCGCGTGCCGCCCTCGCGGCAGCCGGCGTGACCCAGGGCCAGCAGCACCAGGTACCCGGAACGGCGCTGCACTTCACGCTGCCGGCGATCCCGGCGGGGCAGCCGGACGACGCGACCGGCAACGGCAGGACGGTCGTTCTCCACCTTCCGGCCGACGCCAGGAGCATCTCGTTCATCGGCGCCGGCACGCAGGGCAACCAGAGCACCACCGGCACGGCGACGTTCAGCGACGGCAGCACCGCCAGCATCCCGATCCAGATGAGTGACTGGACGCTGGGTGGCAACGCCAACGGCACCCCGTCCTACGGCAACATCGTCGTCGCCAAGGCCGCGTACCGGCTGAGCGGCACGAGCCGGGACGGCGCACAGCCGTTCCTGTTCGCCACCACGCCGTACCAGATCCCGGCGGGCAAGACGCTCGTCTCGGTGACCCTGCCGACGCAGACCGGCGACCCCGGCTCGGCGGGCAGGATCCACGTGTTCGCCATCGCCGACGACGGCACGCCGGCCGCCGCGCTGGCGACGGCCGCCCCGAAGGACCAGACGGCCACCGCCGGGCAGGTCCTCTCGGCGAACCTCGGCTCGGTGAGCGGCGGCGTTCCCGACACGACGGGCTACCACGCGCGCGTCCAATGGGGTGAC
Source organism: Micromonospora kangleipakensis (assembly GCF_004217615.1). Taxonomy (NCBI): domain Bacteria; kingdom Bacillati; phylum Actinomycetota; class Actinomycetes; order Micromonosporales; family Micromonosporaceae; genus Micromonospora; species Micromonospora kangleipakensis. The sequence goes on from NZ_SHLD01000001.1 coordinate 4,008,439, forward strand.
GGCACGGTTCCGGACGACGTCACGGTCGGCCCGACCGGTGCGATGAGCGGACAGCACACCTACGCGCAGAAGGGCACGTACACGGTGCACGTCACCGCATGGGACACCCTGTCGAGCAGCACTGAGACCTTCACCGTGACCGTGGCGAGTGGCGGACTCCAGCCGACGATCGCGGTGTCCGCGTCCGCCACCGTCGCCGCCGGTGATGCGATCACCGTCAACGGCAGCGGGTTCGCCGCCGGCGAGCAGGTGACCGTGACTCTCGGCACCAACCCGTCGCGGAGCATGACGGTCGCGGCCTCCGCGGCGGGAGCGGTACATGGGTCGATCGCGACATCCCATGACGCGCCGCCTGGCCGGTACTCCGTCACCGCCACCGGCGCGTCCTCACGGACACCGGCGACGGCGACCGTCCAGGTGACCGGGCAGTCGGAAGTGCCGACTTACCAACCGCAGGTGGCGCTGTCGACCACCTCGGGACCGCGCGGCACGTCGATCACGGTCGACGGTTCCGGATTCGCGCCGAATGACGCCCTCACGATCAGCTTCGGTGACGGCCTCGCACCCAGCACCGTGCGCGCGAATGGTGACGGCGTCATCTCTGGCGCGACCATCAGCGTTCCCGGGACTGCGAGGGTGGGCTCGACCAGCATCACGCTGGCGGGTGCCAGTTCCGTGACGCGGGTGACGCTGCCCTTCACCGTCACCGGCCCGAACTGAGTCCGGAGGTAGCAGGACCGTCCTGGGCGGGCCGTGATCACGGCCCGCCCAAGACGGGGTGGATCTGCGTGAGTGAGCCGCCGATGTGGTTTCGCGGGTGGCTTCACCGGCGAGCTCGTCGTCGAAGCCGACCAGGACTTCCGGCTCGGCACACCGGCGTGCGGCTACCGCGAGATCGCGCGAAGCGTGTCAACGACGAAGCGGTGGTCTTCCAGTTGCGGAAGCCCGGAAACGCCGAACCATCCCACCACGCCGGTGGCGCGAACGCGTAGTGGCACTGCGCCTCCGGCGGCCGCATACCTTGAGGCCGGCAGTCCGAACTTCTCCGCCAGCGTCACCTGCTTGTCCTGGCAGAGCCGCGCCATGTACAGCGACGAGTGCTCGAACCGCATCACCACCCGTCCCTTGCGACGCAGCCACGCGTCGTTGTCCCGCGTCGAACCCGGCAGGCCGCAGTGGAACAACTGGCGCCCGGCCCGCCACACACCCACCGCGATCGGTAGCCGCTGCTCCCTCGCGGCGGCAACGGCCAGCATTCCCAACTCGTACGCGTCCGACTCCGACAGGGCCGGAAGCTCCAGCTCGCCCTCCTCGCGCAGCAGCTCATCCAGCGTCGGCCACGGGTCACGGTCAAGTGGCATACGCAAATTCTCCTCGTCGAGTGGGGGACTGCCCCGGGCTTGGTTGACTCGCGGTGTTGAGTGGTTCAGGCCGCGTGTGCGTGCCCGTTGATTGTCTCAAACTCGATGGGTGTGAGTCGTCCGAGGCGTCGTTGGCGTCGGCGGCGGTGGTAGGTCCGTTCGATCCAGGTCACGATCGCCGGGCGCAGCTCCCCTGTGGTGGACGAAGCGACGGTGCTGAACGCGTCGGCCTGACCTCGGCGGCCGACGACGGGGTGGGCGCGCCGATCACCAGGCGCAGGGCGCGTAGTCCTTCAGGAAGCAGCCGTACAGGTCTTCGCCCTGTTCGCCGCGGACGATCGGGTCGTACACCCGGGCCGCGCCGTCGACCAGGTCCAGCGGGGCGTGGAAGCCGGCGTCCGCCAGCCGCATCTTCGTCGGGTGGGGCCGCTCGTCGGTGATCCAGCCGGTGTCGACGCTGGTCATCAGGATGCCGTCGGCCAGCATCTCCTGGGCGCTGGTCCGGGTCAGCATGTTCAGCGCGGCCTTGGCCATGTTGGTGTGCGGGTGCCCCGGCCCCTTGTAGCCGCGGGCGAACTGGCCCTCCATCGCAGACACGTTCACCACGTACTTGCGGCGGGCGGTCGCTGCGGCCATCGCCGGTCGCAGCCGGCTGACCAGCACGAACGGCGCGGTCACGTTGCACAGCTGCACTTCGAGCAACTCGATCGGGTCCACCTCGTGCACCCGCTGCACCCAGCTGTTGACCGGGTCGAGGTCTGGCACCAGACCGCCGGCGTCGATGGCGGTGGCCGCCGCGATCCGTTCCGGCGAGGCGGAGCCGCTGGTCAGCGCCAGCGCGGTGAGCGCGTGCGGGGTGATCGCGGCCGACTGCGGCGGGGCGGTCAGGCTGGCCGCCGGGTCGCCCCGGCCGGCCGGTTTGGCGAACGTGATCATCTCCGGCAGCGGGCCGTCCGGCAGGGCCGCCGCCTCCGCGGCGACGAGCTGCGCGTACGCCCCGGGCGTGCGGCGGACGGTCTGCGCCGCGTTGTTGATCAGGATGTCGAGTGGTCCCTGGCCGCTGACCGAGTCAGCGAGGGCGATCACCTGGGCGGGGTCGCGCAGGTCGATCCCGACGATCCGCAGGCGGTGCAGCCAGTCCCCGCTGTCCGGCATCGCGGCGAATCGGCGGACCGCGTCGTGCGGAAACCGCGTCGTCACCGTGGTGTGCGCGCCGTCGCGCAGCAGCCGCAGCGCGATGTACATGCCGATCTTCGCCCGGCCGCCGGTGAGCAGCGCGCGCCGGCCGGTCAGGTCGGTGCGGGCGTTCCGGCGCTCCCGGTTGAGCGCGGCGCAGGGCGGGCAGAGCTGATGGTAGAAGGCATCCACCTCGCGGTAGCGCTGCTTGCAGACGTAGCAGCCGCGCGGATTGTGCAGGAAGCCGGCCGTGGCACCCACGGTGGGGGAGGCGAGCGGGATGCCCTGGGTCTCGTCGTCGATCCGGCCCGGGGCACCGGTGGCGGTGGCCGCCGTCACCGCGCGGTCGGCCGCCGCAATGGCATCCCGCCGTTCCTCGCGTCGCCGCTGCTTGATCACCTTGTAGAGCTTCGCGGTGGCCCGTTGCACCCGCACCACGTCGGGGTGATCGGGAGGCAGGTCCTCCAACGCCTCAAAGACGCTGAGACAGGTCTCCAGCCGGCCGGGGTCAATGCCGTATTGACCCGTTTCGGTAATATTGTCCGCCGTCATGCCGTCGCTGTCTCGTTCCGTTCCCTGCGCCGGATCTACCCGGCCCACCCCAAGTCCGACCCGGAACTGTACGCACCGCGCGGCCTCCGACGCATCCCGCGTCCCGGTCGGGGCCGTCGCCGACGCCGAAGTCACACCCGCGGGTACCAACCGCGCCCCAAGGCGGATCCAGCGAGTGTTCTCACGAACGTCCGGACGTCGGCCCGGAAGGTAGGACGCGTTCTCTGGCGGACGGTGGCAAAACGGCGCCGGAGATCTCGCCCATTCGGAAAGGGGTGCGGCTGAACCGGTGGGTTTGGTGCGGCTTGTCGCGTCGCTGCCCGGGGGTAGGGGTGTTCGCTCTGGTGGTGCGGTTTGATCTTCGTGATGAGGAATCGGCGGCAAGGTTCGACGAGTTGAGGCGCGCGGATGCTGCCGCCGGCGCCCTGATAGCCCTTGTCCGCGATGGTCATCACGCCCGCCATCGGTGAGCGCGTCGATGATGCCGTGGGGTCCGGGCCGTGGTCAGGTGTGGTGGCCTCGCCTGCCCTGTGCAGTGGATGCGGTGGTCGTGCCAGCGTGCGATTCCCTTGGTGCCCGCAGCCAGGTAGCGGACGACCGCGCGGACGTTGCGGCAGGACGCCGCAGCGTCAGCGCGCGGCCGCGGCGGGCTCTCGCGCGGTCGGTCCGTCGACCGCCAGGTCGGCCAGGTCGCGCAGACCGCGGACGGGGGAGAAGAGCAGGGCCAGTGGGGCCAGCACCGCCGCCGCGGCGAAGGCGAAGAGGGTGACCCGGGCGCCGACCAGCCCGGCGAGGGTGCCGGCGACCAGCCCGCCGACCGGGATGGCGCCCCAGGAGACGAACCGGACCGTGGCCATCACCCGGGAGAGCAGTTCCGGTGGGCTCGCGATCTGCCGGTAGGTGCGGGTGGTCACGCTGAGCACCACCACGCCGCCGGCGAAGGCCACGTTGCCCGCTGCGAACGCCAGGTATGCCTTCCAGCCGACGCCGACCGGGACGAGGAACGCGCCGCCGACGGCGATCAGGCAGGCGACCACGAGGGACCGGGCCGTGCCCCACCGTCCGGTGATCCACGGGGTCAGCGTGGCGCCCACCAGCGACCCGACGCCCTCCACGGCCAGCAGCACGCCGACCAGCGCGGCCGGCGCGTGCAGCTCCCGGACCAGGTAGAGCGGGTAGACCGCGAGTTGGGCGCCGCAGACGAAGTTCACCGCCGTCGCCGTCCACATGGTCGGCCCCATCACGGGGTGGCGGGTCACGTAGCGCCAGCCCTCGCCGATCATCTCGCGGAGCGGGGGCCACCGGTCCGGGGCGTCGACCCGCCGCGCGGGCAGCGAGCGCAGCAGCGCGGCCGAGACCAGGTAGCTGGCCGCGTCGACCAGCACCGTCGGCACCGCGCCGAGCGCCTGCACCGCGAGCCCGCCCAGGGACGGGCCGCTGAGCTGGGTGGCGGCGTGCGTGGCCGAGGTGAGGCTGTTGCGGGCGTGCAACTGCTCCCGACCGACGATGGCCGGCAGGAAGGTGGCGTTGGCGACGTCGAAGAGCACGTTGGCGAAGCTGACGACCAGCGCCACGACGACCAGTTGGGCGACGGTCAGCCAGCCCCACCACCAGGCCACGGGGATGGACGCCACCGCGACGGCGCGGGCGAGGTCGGCAGCGACCTGGGCGCCGCGCAGTGGCAGCCGCTGCACGATGACGCCGGCCGGCAGCCCGATAACCAGCCAGGCGACGTAGCTCGCGGCGGCGATCAGGCCCATCTCGAACGCGGACGCGTCGAGCACGGTCAGCGCGGTCAACGGCAGCGCCACCGCGCCGACCGCCGACCCGACCAGGCTGGTCGTGCCGGCGGCCCACCAGCGCCAGAACACTCCGGCCCCCTGCCTGACGGTCATGCCGCCGACCCCCGTTCCCGAGCCAGTGAGTTCCAATCTGAAACGGACTATAGTCGAGTGGTCGGCCGGACGGGAGGTGGGATGTGAAGCGGACGGATCTCGGCGACGCGGACTGCGGCATCGCCCAGGCCCTCGGTGTGCTCGGCGACTGGTGGACCTTCCTGATCGTCCGCGACATCGCCGGCGGCACCACCCGGTTCGACGCGCTGCAGCGCGAGCTCGGCGTCAGCCGGCGGGCCCTCACCGAGCGCCTGGGCGCGCTGGTCGAGCAGGGGGTGCTGCGGCGCCAGCCGTACTCCGCCCACCCGCCACGCCACGACTACCTGCTCACCCGCAAGGGCGAGGGGCTGCTGCCGGTGCTGATCGCCCTACAGGACTGGGGAACCCGGCACGTCATGGGCGACGGCGACCTCACCGCCACCGCCGACGCCGACTCCGCCGAGGCCCGCCGGGTGCACCAGCTGGTCGGCCGCCGGCTCCCGGCGCTGGCGCTGCCCCGGCACGACGCCGGCGAGGAGGCACCGGCCGTCCCCGGCCGGTGGACCGTCCTCTACCTCTTCCCCGGGGCGTTCGCGCCCGGCGCTCAGGGGCTGCCGCCAGGTTGGGAGGACATCCCCGGCGCCATCGGATGCACCCTCGAATCCCGCACGTACGCCGACCGGCACGACCTCTTCCGCGCCGCCGACGCCGAGGTACGCGGGGTGAGCACCCAGCGCCCCGACCAGTTGCGGGCGTTCGCCGAGCACGCCCGGCTGCCGTTCCCACTGCTGTCCGACCAGGACGGCCGGCTCGCCGCCGGTCTGCTCCTGCCGACCTTCCGGGCGGGCGGAGTGGACCGGTTCAAGCGGCTGTCCCTGCTGCTCGATCTGGACGCCGTGGTGCGCGCGGTGCAGTTCCCGGTCACCGACCCGGCCGGCTCGGTCGACGAGATGCTGGACCTCGTCGGGCGGCAGCGCACCCCCTGAACACGCACCCGGGGGAGACCTGAACGCGGCCGGTGCGCGGTCACGCCGGCACCGGGCCGACCCGGCGGCGGGCGGCGGGCACCACCAGCGGCGTCCCGGTCTCCGGGTCGTCGATGACCCGGCCGGGCAGCCCGAACACCTCCTCGACGAGGGCGGCGGTCACCACCCGGCGCGGCTCCCCGGCGGCGACCACCGCGCCGTCGCGCATGGCCACCAGGTGGGTGGCGTAGCGGGCGGCCTGGTTGAGGTCGTGCAGCATGTCCCTCGGCGCCGACCTGTCGGCGAAGAAGGTCACCGACGCCCGGGCCCGCTTCGCCGCCGCCGCCGACCAGGTCCGTGCGGCGGTCAAGGCCAACCCCGGAATCCGGGTGCTGGCGGCCTCCGGCAGCCCCGACCTGTTCTACGTCTCCAACCCGAAGGTCAGCACCGACCTGATGTACTTCGTCGAGCTGGGCGTCGACATCGTCGTGCCCACGAAGCTGGAGCAGGGCGACTACTTCGAGGCGCTCAGCTGGGAGAACGCCGGGAATTTCCCGGCCGACCTGATCCTGCTGGACAACCGCAGCACCGCGTGGCAGGCCGCCGACCTCGGCCGGAAGCCGACCTGGGCGCAGCTGCCCGCCGTCCGCGCCGGCCAGGTCACCCCCTGGGACGCGGTGCCCCGCTTCTCCTACGCCGGCGCCGCCCCGCTGCTGGAGAACCTCGCCAACGCCATCGGGGCGCGAAGACGGTCGGCGGATGAGCACCGCCCTCGCGCCCGCCCCGCCGCGGTACCGCTGCTCCGCGGTCGTCGTCGGCACGCGGCGCGTCGGCGCCTCGCTGGTCCGGGTCACCCTCGGCGGCGACGGGCTGGCCGGCTTCGCCGGTGGCGGACGGGACCAGAGCGTCCCGCTCTTCCTGCCGCACGCCGGTCAGCCCGAGCCGGTGCTGCCACCGGAGACGGGCAAGGACTGGTTCGCCGCCTGGCGCGCCATGGATCCCGCCGTCCGCGCGGTGATGCGCTCGTACACCATCCGGGAGCACCGCCCGGAGCGGGCCGAGGTGGACATCGACTTCGTCCGCCACGGCGACACCGGCCCGGCGACCCGCTGGGCCGGGCGGGCCCGGCCCGGCGACCGGGTGGTCCTGCTCGGTCCGGCGGCGCACGACGAGCGCACCGTCCGCTTCCGCCCCGCCCGCCGACACCGACGTGGTGCTGCTGGTCGCCGAGGAGACCGCGCTGCCCGCCGTCGAGGGGATCCTGGCCTGGCTGCCGGTGGGCACCCGCGCCCGGGTCCTCGTCGAGGCGCCGGACCCGGCCGACCTGCGGCCGTTGCCCACGTCGGCCGACGCCGAGGTGACGTGGGTGTTCCGCGCCCAGGGGCGGGCCGCGTTGCTGCCGGGCCTGCGCGCCGTCCCGCTGCCGACCGCGACCCCGTACGCCTGGGTCGCCGGCGAGGCGGGGATGGTGCGGGCGGTCCGGCGGCACCTGGTCGGCGAGCGCGGGCTGGACCGCCGGCACGTGACCTTCGCCGGCTACTGGCGCCGGGGCCTGTCCGAAGAGGAGCTGCGGGCGGCCGCCGGCGGCTAGGAGGTCGTCCCGGCCGTCACCCGCCCGCCCGGCCGTTCGGGGGACGCTCGGCGGCCAGGGGCAGCAGGACCCGGAAGATCGTCATCCCCGGCGCGGACTCGACCCGGATGTCGCCGCGGTGCTTGCGCACCACGATCCGGTACGAGATGTCCAGCCCGAGTCCGGTCCCGGAGCCGACCGGCTTGGTGGTGAAGAACGGCTCGAAGATGCGCGGGCGGATCTCGGGCGGGATGCCCGGGCCGGTGTCCGCGACCTCCACCATCAGCTGGTCGCCCGCACCTGCGGTACGCAGCGTCAGCACGCCCCGGTCACCCATCGCGCCCAGCGCGTTGTCGATCAGATTGGTCCAGACCTGGTTCAGCTCGGCCGCGTACGCCGGGACCGGCGGCAGTCCGCGGTCGTACTCCCGGACCACCCGGACGTCGGCGGGGATCTTCGCCTTGAACATCACCAGGGTGGCGTCCAGCAGGTCGTGCACGTCGACGACCTGGAACGGCGCGCGGTCGAGCTGGGAGTACTGCTTGGCGGCGCCGACCAGGCCGGAGATCCGGGTGACGGCGTCCCCGATCTCGCGGATCAGCAGCTCGGTGTCCACCGTGTAGGTCAGCCAGCGCACCGCCGACTCCAGGTCCGCCCGGCCCACCGCCGGCTGCACCCGGTCCAGCCAGGCGGCGTCCAGTCCGCCGGCGACCAGGGTCGGCGCGAGGTCCCACCCGGCGCGTACCTCGTGCTCGTCCAGCCAGTCGGCCACCGCGTCCTCCGCGTCGGCGGCGGCCATCGGGGAGAGCTTCGGGGCCGTCGCCACCCGGGCCACCGCCTCCTCCTGCAACTCCACCAGCCGGTGCAGCGCGCTGCCGTCCAGCCGGCCGTCGGCGATGAGCGCGAGCTTGTGCCGCATCCCGGCGACCCGGTCGCGCAGCACCGCGGTCGCCCGGACGGCCGCGCCGGCCGGGTTGTTCAGCTCGTGGGTCAGGCCCGCGGAGAGCGAGCCGAGGGCGAGCAGCCGCTCGCGCTCACCCACGATCTTCTGGGTGTCCCGCATGCCGAAGAACAGCCCCTCCAGCAGGTGCATCGCCATCGGGAACCAGGAGCGCAGGGCGTGCGCGAAGTCCTCCGCGGGCAGGACGAAGAACTCGGCGTCGGTCACCGCCCGCATGGAGTTGCGGTAGACCTGCTCGACCTGGTCGTCCAGGTACGCCTGGGTCGCGCCGCCGTACACGCCGCGCTGGTCGGTCCGGCTGACCTCCACTTCGTCGCCGCCGACCTGCCGGTGCAGGGAGACCGCCCCGCGCAGCAGGACGAAGAAGCACGTCGCGGCCTCGCCCTCGCCGTAGACGACGGTCCCACCGGCGCGCTGCTCCACCCGTCCGTGCTCGGCCAGCCAGGCGAGCTGGCCGTCGTCGAGGGCCGCGAAGAGGAACAGCGTGCGGAGCTCGTCGGGGGTGAGCCGGTCGGCCGCGGTGGTCACTGCGCCTCCAGGTAACGGTGCACGAGGGAGACGGCCATCGCGCCCTCGCCGACAGCCGAGGCGACCCGTTTGACCGACTGGGCCCGAACGTCGCCCGCGGCGAACACCCCGGGCAGGCTGCTCTCCAGGTGGTACGGGTCGCGGGAGAGCGGCCAGCCGGCGGGGCGTCGGCCGTCGACGAGGAGGTCGGGGCCGGTGACGATGAAGCCCCGCGGGTCGCGGACCACCAGCCCGTCCAGCCAGTCGGTGCGGGGCTCCGCGCCGATGAAGATGAACAGCCAGGACGTCGGCACGGTCCGGGTCCGCCCGGTACGGGCGTCGCAGAGGGTCAGCTCCCGCAGGTGGTCCGCGCCGGCGCCGCCGACCACGGTGGTGTGCGGGTGCACGGTGATCCGGTCGATCCGCTCCAGCTGGTCGATCAGGTAGCGGGACATCGAGGCGGTGAGGTCGGCGCCCCGGATCAGCAGGTGCACCCGGGAGGCGTACCGGGAGAAGTGCACCGCGGCCTGGCCGGCCGAGTTGGCCCCGCCGACGATGTAGACGTCCTGGTCGACGCAGCTCGGCGCCTCGGTGGCGGTGCTGCCGTAGAAGACGCCCCGTCCGGTGAAGTCGGACAACCCGGGCGCGTCGAGCACCCGGTACGACACCCCGGTGGCGAGCACCACCGTGTGGGCGGCGATCTCGCTGCCGTCGTCGAAGCGCAGCAGCCGGGCCGACCCGGCGGCGCTCAGCCCGACCACCTCGCGGGTGCTCAGCAGCTCGGCGCCGAACTTCGTCGCCTGCCGCCGGGCCCGGTCGGTGAGCTGGGCGCCGGAGACTCCGTCGGGGAAGCCGAGGTAGTTCTCGATCCGGCTGCTCTGCCCGGCCTGCCCGCCGGTGGCGCGGCGCTCCACCAGCACCGTCCGCAGCCCTTCCGACGCCCCGTACACGGCGGAGCCGAGTCCGGCGGGGCCGCCGCCGACCACGACCAGGTCGTAGAAGTCGGCCGCCGGCACCACGGTGAGCCCGGCCAGCGCGGCCAGCTCCGTCTGGGACGGTGCCACCATGGCCTTGCCCTCGGCGGTCACCACCAGCGGCAGGTCCGCCTCGGTCGCCCCGGCCGCGTCGAGCAGCCGGGCGCCCTCCGGCTCGTCCACCAGCAGCCAGCGGTACGGCACCAGGTTGCGCGCGAGGAAGTCGCGGACCTTGAACGACGGCGCGGACCACCGGTGCCCGACCACCCGCAGCTCGGCGAGGACAGCGTCGGGGCTGGCTGCCCACGCGTCGAGCAGGTTGTCCAGCACCGGGTAGAGCTTCTCCTCCGGCGGATGCCACGGCTTGAGCAGGTAGTGGTCGAGGTCGACCACGTTGATCGCATCGATGGCGGCGTCGGTGTCCGCATACGCGGTGAGCAGCACCCGGCGGGCGGCCGGGAAGATGTCCATGGCCGCCTCGAGGAACTCGATACCGGTCATCTCGGGCATGCGGTGGTCGGCCAGCAGCAGCGCCACCTGCTCGCCGCGTAGCTTGATCTCGCGCAGCGCGTCCAGCGCCTCCGGCCCGGAGTTCGCGCGGACCACGCGGTAGCGGTCACCGTACCGCCGGCGGACGTCCCGGGCGACCGCCCGGGACACCACCGGATCGTCGTCAACGGTCAGGATCGCCGGGTTCGCCATGGCGCCCATGAAACCACCTCGCCCGCGGCGGGTGAACGGGGTTGCGACGGGAGTCCCAGCTTTGGCCCTTCGGGCACGAGCCGTGACCTGGGTCGGCCGTGCGGTGCCCAGCCGGGAAAGTGACTAACATCGGCAGCGGAGTAACACCGCGCCACCCCTTGGGAGGTCCCCCATGAGCGCCGATGCCGGTAGCGACGAGGTGCAGCAGTACGACGACATCGAGGACGAGGGCGTTCTCGACGGCTCCGACACCCTCGAGGACGGTGTCGGGGACCCGCTCGACGTCGGGATCGTCGCGACCGATCGCTGGTCGGGCGCCAACCGCTTCGGCACGACCGCCGCAGAGGAGCACGCGGGCGAGTCGCTCGCCCAGCGGCTCGCCGAGGAGGAGCCCGACATCACCTCCGACAACGATCCCGCGCCCTACGCCGACGAGGACGAACTGACCCGGCGGGGATTCGACCGCGACCTGCGCGCCGGGCGGCTCGTCGACAGCAACGACGGGTTCGGCGAGGATGTCGAGGCGGGCTCCGTCGCCCGGGAGGTCGGCATCGACGGCGGTGGCGCCAGCGCCGAGGAGGCCGCGGTGCACGTCATCGATCAGCCCTATGCCGAGTCGGAGACGCCGCTGTGGTGAACGGCCGGTAGCCGCCGGTCGCGGCTTCCGCTAGGTCACCCCGTCCAGGGCTGAGGGCCCGGACAGGGTGACCCACCGGACGCCGACTCACCAGGGCGCGGGCGCCGGCGGCGGTACGACCGTCGGGCGGTCGTTGCAGGTGATGGTGTTCGGCAGCAGCCACGGCGCCAGCCAGCCATCGTCGTTGCCGCCGAGGTCGGTCAGGCTGAACTCGGAGCCGGCCGGGGTGAAGTGGAACGATCCGCAGTTGTTGACCCCGACCGCCCCGACGTTGCGGGCGTCGACGTTGGCGAAGGAGGCGGAGCCGGCCGTGCGGGCGCTGACCACCGAGGTGCCGGTGCCGTCGACCCGGACGTCCCGGAAGTGGACGTTGGTGATCGCGACCTGGTCCTTCACCGGCCAGTCGCTGACCAGCATGATCGCGTTGTAGGTGTTGTCCAGGAAGGCGTCCCCGACGACCTGGATGTCCGCGTCGATGCTGCGGTCCAGCGCGAAGAACCAGATCGCGCCGAGGCCGATGTTCCAGTTCAGCTCGTAGGTGCCGGCGCGCACGGTGGTGTTGTCGGTGATCCAGAGGTGCCCGGTGAACGGCTCGGCGCCGAACCGGGAGCCGACCTGGATGGCGCTGCCCTCGCGGACCGGATCGGCGATGAGGTTGTGCGACACAGTGTTGTCCGTGCCGCCGTAGAGGGCGATGCCGTTGGCCAGGACCGGGGACTGGACGGTGTTGTGGTCGAAGGTGTTGTGGGCGTTGCCGGTCCGCTCCGACCACATGGCCAGGCCGTCGTCGCCCGTGTTGCGGATGAAGCTGTTCGAGACCGACGAGTGGGTGACGCCGGTGTGGAAGTTGAGGCCGTCGGCGATCTGGTCGGCGATGACGGTGTCGGTGACCCGCAGGTCGGTCATCGGCCCGTCGAACCACATGCCCACTTTGGTGTGGTGCAGGTACAGGCCGTCGATGGTGGAGTGGTTGAGCGCCCCGCCGATCGCGTTGACCTGGTCGAGGTCGATCCGCTCCCGGACGTCGCCCTCGATGGCGAAGCGGGAGAGGTGGACGTTGCTGCTGCCGCCGACCGCCGCGTCCCGGCCGTAGAAGCCGACCCCGGTGTGCACCGAGCCGTCGGGGGCGGGGGTGTCCAGCATGACCTCCCGGCCCCGCACGACGGTGTACCAGCTGCCGGCGCCCTCGATCGTCACGTCGTCGACGATGATGTGCCGGTTGACCTGGTACGTGCCCGGCGGGAGGTAGACCGTCCGGTGGGTGCGGCGGGCCACCGAGATGGCCCGGTCCAGCGCGTCGGCCGAGTCGCGCCGGCCGGACGGGTCGGCGCCGAGGGCGACGGCGTTCACCGCGTGCGGCGCCACGTGCGGCGGTCCGACGAGCTCGGAGTCCAGCAGGTCGATGACCGTCCAGGCGGCGGCGCTGCCGGCCGGCGCGGTCAGCCGGACGATCTCGCCGGCGCGGTGGGTGCGGCCCAGCAGCAGGCGCTGCTCCTCGTAGAAGTGGTGCGGCCGGAAGGGCTTGCTGATTGTCGGCGCGGGCGTGGTGGCCGCCGGGACGCAGGCGCACTCGGTGATCCACCAGTCGGGGTGCAGCAGCCCGGCGTCGGGGTCGTTGCTGAACGGGTACTGGTTGTAGAGCCAGGCGTACTGCGAGGTCAGGGTCATCGTGCGGGGCCGACCGCCCACGGCGACGTCGAGGGGCGCGGTGATGCCGCCGCCGTCGGGCGAGTCCGGAATGCTGTACCGGATGGTGATCGCGTTTGCCGCCGCCGGCAGGGTGAACTCGACGTACTGCCCGGGGGTCAGCCGGACCGCCCGGCGGCCGGAGGCCTCGCTCGCCAGCGTGTACGCGGACCGGTCGGGACCGATCACCGTGCCGGTGGTCCGGGCGTGTTCGGCCTCCTGCTCGAGAAAGCCGACGGCGGCGCCGCGGCCGGCGACGAGCGACGGGTCGAGCGCGGCCCGGGTGACCGCGGGCGCCGGACCGGCGGGCCGGGGACCGGCCGCGGCGGCGCCCCCGGTTAGCACGCTCAGCGCCACCGCCGCGGTGACCGCGGCGGTCCGGGCGGCGCGGCGGCGCCGGCGTCCCGGCGCGGCGTCCTCGTCGAAGCTTCCGTACATCGGATGACCCACTCTCTCGGGTTGGTCTGACGGATGCCGCCGCCCCGACGTCCCGATGGCGTCGCTCGCGGGACGGCCTGCTGGGGCAGCCGTGGGCGTGACGCGCTCATGTTATTGCTGCAGGTTGTGGATATTCAAGCATCGCTTTGTTCATATCTTGCGATGAGGTGGTGGTCGAGCCGGAGCCGGCAGGGCGGCCGCCGGCTCCGACAGCGCCGAGGTCGATGACCGCGGCCAGCCGGCCGTCGCGCACCAGCAGGTTCCCGGCATCAGGTCGCCGTGCAGCCACACGTCGGGCCCGTCGTGGGGGGGGGCCGCGTCTCGGCACTTCGCCCAGGTCCGGGCCAGCCGCGCGGTGTCGGTCAGGTGAGTGCTCTCGCCCAGGTCCCACCGCACGTACGCGTCCCTGGTGTGCAGCGGACCGCCTCGGCCGCGTCCGTCCCAGGTACGCCCGCCGGTCTCCATGTCGTGCACGGCCGCGACGAACGCGGCCAGGTCGGCGGCGAACACCACTGAAATCACCGGGCAGCACATGGTTCATTTCTTGCAAGAATTCGACGTAGGATTGCGGCCGTGACGAAACGGTTGACTGAGGTGGCCCGCAAGGCGGGCGTCAGCGAGGCCACCGTGAGCCGGGTGCTCAACGGCCGCGGCGGCGTCTCCGAGGCCACCAGGACCGCGGTGCTGACCGCCCTCGACGTGCTCGGTTACGAGCGGCCGACCAAGCTGCGCGGCGAGCGCGCCCGGCTGGTCGGGCTGGTCCTGCCCGAGCTGCAGAACCCGATCTTCCCGGCGCTGGCCGAGGTGGTGACCGGCTCCCTCGCCCAACGGGGTTTCACGCCCGCGCTCTGCGCCCGCACCATCGGTGGGGTGTCCGAGGCGGACTACGTGGAGATGCTGCTGGACCACCAGGTCTCCGGCGTCATCTTCGCCGGTGGCTCGTACGCCCTCGCCGACGCCACCCACGAGCACTACCGGCGGCTGATCGACCGGGGGCTGCCGGTGGTGCTGGTCAACGCGGGCGTGGACGAGCTGGGGTTCCCCCGGGTCTCGACCGACGACGCGGTGGCCGTGGAGCAGGCGTACGGGCACCTGCGTTCGCTCGGGCACGAGCGGATCGGCATGGTGCTCGGCCCCGAGGACCACGTCCCGTCGCGGCGCAAGCTCGCGGCGATGCACCGGATCGCCGGCTGGACCGACCCGGGGGAGTGCGTGGAGCGGTCGAGCTTCTCCATGGAGGGTGCCCGGGTGGCCGCCACCAAGCTGGTGAACCGGGGGATCACCGGCATCGTCTGCGCGAGCGACGTGCTGGCGCTGGGCGCGATCCGCGCGGTCCGCCGGCTGGGCCGCGCGGTGCCGGAGGACGTCTCGGTGGTCGGGTTCGACGACTCGGCGTTCATGACCTGCACCGATCCGCCGCTGACCACCGTGCGACAGCCGATCGAGACGATGGGTCAGGCGGCCGTCGACCTGCTGGTGACCCAGATCGAGGGCGCCGGCGTGCTCGGCGACGAGCTGCTCTTCGAACCGGAGCTGGTGGTGCGCGGTTCGACCGGGCCGGCGCGGGCCGCGACCGGGTAGCGCGGGACGGAGCACAAAAAGGACGGACCCTACTAGGTCCGTCCTTTTTTGCGTTCGGAACGGTGTCAGTCCTTGTCTTTCATATTTCGGTTCAGTTCTTGCGCGGCATGGTCCGGCTTTGTATCGTCATCGCCACGAAACATTCCGTGCAACAGAGCTGGATCACCATCCCGCGCTGGCCCGGCGCAGATTCAGGCGGCAGGTCACATGGCGGAGACAGATCAGTAGCAGGGGTTTGGCCGCGGTGACGATCACCGCAGATCAGCGAAGGTCATAGCGACTCCCGTTCCCGAAGGGATGGACAGATGTCCGTACCGAAGTACCGGAAGGCTGCGGCGTCAGCGCTCGTGGCCGGCCTGGGGCTCAGCCTGGTGGCTTGCTCCACGAAGAGTGACGACGCAGCGACCAAGGCGAGCGGCAAGGTCACCATCACCGTCGACTGCCAGCCGGTCGGCGCCCAGAAAGAGCTGCTGAAGAACTGGAACGACGACGTCGTCGAGTTCCAGCGGCAGAACCCCAACATCGTCGTCAAGAGCGTCAGCGTCGGCGAGCAGTGCAACAACCCGCCGGACTTCACGGCTCGCCTCGCCGGCGGCACCGTCACCGACCTGTTCTACGGGTACATGACCGATCTCCAGCAGGTGCTCGACTCCGGTCAGGCGATGGACATCACCGAGTTCGCCAACAAGGACACGGTCCCGACCTGGGACAGCGTCGACCCGGCGCTCAAGGAGGTCTTCACCGACGGCGGCAAGCTCTATGCCGTCCCGGTGAAGAACTACTCGATGGGCCTGGTCTACAACAAGGTCCTGTTCCAGCGGGCGGGGCTCGACGTGAACAACCCGCCCAAGACGTGGGGCGAGGTCCGGGCCGCCGCCGAGAAGATCTCCGCGCTCGGCAACGGCATCGCCGGATACTCGGAGTACAGCGCCGGCAACACCGGAGGTTGGCACTTCACCTCCTTGCTCTACTCCCAGGGCGGCCAGGTGCTGACCGCCGACGGCAAGAAGGCCGACTTCAACAACGCGATGGGCAAGCAGGTCCTGCAGAACCTCAAGGACATGCGGTACGGCGACAACAGCATGGGCGACCGCCAACTGCTGCAGTGGGCTGACCTGCTGACCAACGCCGGCGCGGGCAAGGTCGGCATGTTCGTCGGCGCGCCGGACGCCACCCAGGCGATCGTCAGCCAGTTCCAGGGCAAGTTCCAGGACTGGGCGATGGCCCCGCTGCCCGGCCAGGACGGCGCGGCGAAGGGGACGCTCGGTGGTGGCGAGGGTTACTTCTTCAAGAAGGGCCTCACCCCCGAGCAGGTCAAGGCCGGTCTGAAGTGGATCGCGTACCAGAAGCTGACGCCGGGCAAGGGCCAGTTCGACTACGTCCGGGCCAAGCCGCAGAACTACCCGGTGGGCCTGCCCCAGCCGCTGCTCTTCGCCACAGGCAGCGACGCGCAGAAGCAGGAACTCGAGCTGCGCAAGGCGAACGCGAACGTCGACACCGCGAACTTCGCGATCTTCGAGGCGAACCCGGTCCCGATCAATGGTGAGCCACGCAACGCGCAGGCGATCTACGCGGTGCTCGACGCCGCGATGTCCGGTGTGCTGACGAACCCGAACGCGAACATCGACGCGCTGCTCAAGACGGCCGAAGACAAGGTCAACCAGCTCCTGGCCGCCGAAAAATGATCCGAAGGTGTGGGGGCTGGCCGGCCGCCGGCCCTCACACCGTCCGCGCGGCACCGTCGACGTCACTGACTCACACAGGAGTTGCCTTGGCGATCACCACCGTCCCGGGGACCAAGAGAGAACCGGGTCGACCCGCGTCGCCGTACCCGCCAGGGCCGCAGCGTACGAGCCTCGGCCGCAAGGTACGCGACAATCTCACCGGGCACGCGTTCCTGATCGGCGCGGTGATCTGCTTCGCGTTCTTCTCCTGGTATCCGATGATCCGCGGCGTCGTCATGAGCTTCCAGCGCACCCGGCGCGGCGTCACGACCTGGGTCGGCTGGGACAACTACGACCGCATCATCGCCGATCCCAGCTTCTGGACGGCCTGGAAGAACACGTTCTACTTCACGATTCTCGCGCTGGTACTCGGGTACGCGGTGCCGTTCTTCGTGGCGATCCTGCTCAACGAGTTTCGCCACGCGAAGGGGTACCTGCGGATCCTGGTCTACCTGCCGGTGATGCTGCCGCCGGCCTCGGCGCTCTTTCTCTTCAAGTTCTACGCGTACGACCCCGGCGACGCGGGACTCTTCAACTCGATCCTCAAGGCGCTGCACCTGCCGACATCGCAGTGGATGCAGTCCCCCGAGATGACGATGCCGGCGATGGTGATCGCGTCGACCTGGATGAACATGGGCGGCGCGGTACTGATCTACCTGGCGGCACTGCAGAACATCCCCGGCGAACTCTACGAAGCGGCCGAGCTCGACGGCGCCGGGATCTGGCGGCGGATCCGCCACGTCACAATCCCGCAGACCCGGCTGATCCTCGCGCTCCTGGCGATGCTGCAGATCGTCGCCACGATGCAGTTCTTCATCGAACCGCTGATCCTCGCGAACGGTACGGGCGCGGAGGACTCCGCGACCTCGGTGGCGTACCTCATCTACCAGCACGGGTTCTTCCAGAACGACCTCAACGGCGCCGCGGCGCTCGGCGTGATCATGCTCGTGGTGCTGGCCGGCTTCTCCGCCGTCTACGTGCGGCTCAGCTCGAAACAGGACTAGGACGGGACGACCCATGGCACCGGACTCCGGGACCCGGACCCTCATCTCCCACGCTCAGCTTCGGCGGGGGCGCGGCAAGGTCATCTACTGGACGCTGCTCGCCGTCGTCGTCGTGGGCTTCACGCTCGTCTTCCTCGGGCCGCTCTACTGGATGGTCACCGGCGCGCTCAAGTCCGGCCAGGAGATCGCGCAGACCCCGCCATCGCTGTTCCCGAAGGATCCCCAGTCGCAGAACTACGCTGATGCGTGGAACAACCTGAACCTCGCCAAGCTGCTGTTCAACACGTTCTACTACGCGGCTGGCGCGCTGGTGTTCCAGCTCGTCCTCGACACCGCCGCGGCGTACGCCTTGTCGAAGCTTCGACCGGTGTTCGGCAACGTGATCCTCGGCCTGATGCTGGCAACGCTGATGATCCCGGCGATGGTCCTCATCGTTCCGCAGTACGTGACCGTGATCGACCTGCCGATCCTGCACCTCAACCTGCTCGACTCGCCGTTTGCGATCTGGCTGCCCGCGGTCGCGAACGCGTTCAACATCTTTCTGCTGAAACGGTTCTTCGACTCGATCCCGGAGGAGTTGATGGCGGCGGCCCTCATGGACGGGGCGACGCCGCTACGCACGCTGTGGTCGATCATCCTGCCGATGTCGCGCCCCATCCTCGGCGTCGTCTCGATCTTCGCCGTGACGGCGGTCTGGAAGGACTTTCTCTGGCCGAAGCTGGTCATGCCGTCGCCCGAGACCCGGACGGTCAGCGTCGGCATCTACGCCTTCTCGGGTGGTACGCCCATGAACGTGGTGATCGCCGCGTCGGTCATCGCCGCGATCCCGACCGTCATCGTCTTTCTGATCTTCCAGCGGAACATCATGTCCGGTCTGACCACAGGCAGCCTCAAAGGATAGCCCCGAAGATGCGCGGCGAACAACGACCGTTCGCCTGATCCACATTCAGGTCCGGCGAACCCGCCGACGTACTGACGCAGAAGGCAGGTGCTCGTGTCCACACCAGGCAATAGTCCGTGGTGGCGTGGAGCGGTGATCTACCAGGTGTACCCACGTAGCTTCGCCGACGGCAATGGCGACGGCATCGGCGACATCGCCGGCATCCGGTCCCGGCTGAATCACCTGTCCGCGCTTGGCGTCGACGCGATCTGGTACAGCCCCTGGTACCCCTCCCCGATGGCCGACGCCGGCTACGACGTGGCCGACTACCGCGACATCGACCCGGTTTTCGGCACCCTGGCCGAGGCGGAGGCGCTGATCGCGGAGGCACACGCGCTCGGCATCCGGACCATCGTCGACGTGGTGCCGAACCACTGCTCCGACGTGCATCCCTGGTTCCAGGCGGCACTCGCCGGCGGCCCCGAGGCGCCCGAGCGCGAGCTGTTCTGGTTCCGCCCGGGTCGCGGCCCGGACGGCTCGCAGAAGCCCACCGACTGGGTCTCGCCGTTCGCCGGCGACACCTGGACCAGGACCACCAACCCGGACGGCACGCCGGGCGACTGGTACCTGCACCTCTTCGCCCCGCAGCAGCCCGACTTGAACTGGGACCACCCCCGGGTGCGCGCCGAGTTCGAGGACATCCTGCGGTTCTGGCTCGACCGGGGCGTGGACGGCATCCGGATCGACTCGGCGGCGATGCTGGCCAAGGACCCGACGCTGCCCGAAGCCACCCCGGACGGCCCGAACCCGTTCATCGACGTGGACGCGGTGCACGAGATCTACCGCAGCTGGCGGCGGATCGCCGACAGCTACCCCGGCGAGCGGGCGCTGATCGGCGAGGTGTGGCTGCCCGACCATGAGCGGTTCGCCAACTACCTCCGCCCCGACGAGCTGCACGCGGCCTTCAACTTCGACTTCCTCGGCTGTGCCTGGGAGCCTGCCGCGCTGCGGGCCTGCATCGACGCGACCCTGGCCGCGCACGCCCCGGTCGGCGCCCCGGCCACCTGGGTGCTGTCCAACCACGACGTCACCCGGCACGTCACCCGGTACGGCCGGGCGGACACCACCTTCAGCTTCGCGGCCAAGCGCGAGGGGGTCCCCACCGACCTGGAGCTGGGCACCCGGCGGGCCCGGGCCGCCGCGCTGCTCTCCCTCTCGTTGCCCGGCGCGGCCTACGTCTACCAGGGCGAGGAGCTGGGCCTCTGGGAGGTCGAGGACATCCCGTACGAGCTGCGCCAGGACCCGATGTTCCAGCGGTCCGGCCGGGTCGACCCCGGTCGGGACGGCTGCCGGGTGCCGCTGCCCTGGACCGGCGACACGCCGCCGTTCGGCTTCAGCCCGGACGGCTCGGCGGCGCCCTGGCTGCCGCAACCGACCGACTGGAAGGACCGCACGGTCCGCGCGCAGACCGGCGACCCGCACTCCATGCTCGAGCTGTACCGGGCCGCCATCGCCCTCCGCCGGGCCGACCCGGCGCTGGGCGACGGCGAGCTGACCTGGCTGCCGTCCCCCGACGGGGTGCTGGCGTTCAGCCGGAGCGGCGGATTCCGCTGCCTGGTCAACCTCGCCGACGCGGCGGTGCCGCTGCCGCCGCACGAGCGGCTGCTGCTGGCCAGCGGGCCGCTCGACGACGACCTGCTGCCGCCGGACACCGCCGTCTGGCTGCGGACCACCGGGGAGCCCGCCGCGCCGGCCGTCCCGGCCTGACCCGGGCGCCGCGGCGCCGGCGGTCCGTCCCCCGACCCGGCCACCAGGGTGTGGGTCGCCAGAGGGAACGGCGGCGGTCGCTGGAACGGTGCAGCGAGAGGTCCGGCGCCGGTGCCGTCGCGGAGGATCCACGTGCGCAGCATCAGCGTGCTCGCCAGCGACGGACCACGTACAGGACGCCGCTGGCCAGGAAGAGGGCGACGCTGACGAGCAGCCAGCGGGCCAGGAACGGCTGCTGGTCCTGCCCGGTCGCGGCCCGGTAGGTCGCCGGGCCCTGGCGGAGGATCCCGGGCAGGTAGACAAGGAACAGCAGCGCCGCGGCCAGCGCCGGCACGCGGAGGTGGTTCAGCAGCGACGGCCCGGGCGCCGGCCGGGCCCGTCGCTCGCCCACCGCCGCCCGCAGCGCCCGGTCGGCCGACGCGTAGATCGGGAACAGGACGAAATCGTGGGCGATCGCCGCGCCGACGAACCAGAGCAGCATCCGCCCGGCGGTCGCCTCACCGGCCAGCCGCAGGGCCACCCAGCCGGCCACGGCGAAGCAGCCGACGAGCAGCAGCAGGTGCCCTCCGGGCGCCCCGTACGCGGCCCGGAAACGCGCCGCGACGTCACGCATCGGTACGCCCCCGGAACTCGATCTCCGACACCCATTTGGTGCAGTGCACCCCGGGCAGCGCCGGGACGATCACCCGGGCGGGAAAGCCGTGGTCCGGGGTGAGGTCCACCCCGTTGACCCGCAGCGCGAGCAGCGAGTCGGGGTCGAGGACCTGGTTGGCCTGCAGGGTCGCCTGGGCGAACAGCCCCGCCTTCTCCAGCGATCGGACGTGGGCGGAGCCGAGCGCACCCGCCCCGACCAGCGCGGCGAGGTCGCGCAGCCGTACCCCGGTCCAGGTCTGCAGCGTCGACCACCCCTCCACGCAGGCGATCGGCAGCCGGGCGGTGTGCTGGGGCATGGCGAGCAGGGCGGCGCGGTCCAGGGTGGCCTGTCGCCCGTCGGCCCGCAGCGTCAGCCGCCAGCCGGCCCCGGTGTCGGCGGCCCCGATGCCGGCGGCCGCAGCCGTGCGGTTCACCGGGAACCCGGTCGGGCCCGTGCCGGGCTGCCGGCCCCGGGGCAGCAGCAGCGCGGTGCGGCGCCACCGGCCGTCGAGGGTCTGCCCGACGGTCAGGCCGGCCAGCAGCAGCGACAGGCCGCCGACCAGGGCGAGGGCGCCGCGCCGGCTCACGGTGGCCGGACCCGGCCGGGCGGCGACCAGCCCGTCGGGGTCCGGCGGCTCGGGTCGGGTGGCGTCGCGCGGGACGGTCAGCTCGGCGCGCACCGGCCGGGACCGCAGCGCGGTGAGCATCCGCCGCAGCTTGAGTGCCACGTGCGTGACGAGCGCGGCGACGAAGACCCACGCGCCGAAGTAGTGCGCGGTGTAGAAGTCGAACCCGAACAGGTACGCGTACTGGATGTCCAGCAGGCCGGTGGCGATCTCGAAGAGGATCCCGCCGACCAGCAGCAGCAGGGAGAGCCGTTCCAGCAGCTGTGCCACCGATCGGGCCGGCGGCCAGTCGAAGAGCTTCGGGATGACCGACCAGAGCTTGCCCAGCACGACCGGGATCAGCGTGATCCCGACCGTCACGTGCAGGCCCTGGGTGACCCGGAACAGCCAGGACGGGCGGGTGGGCCAGTCGAACGGCGGCAACCGCAGCCAGCCGACGTCGCGCGGGAAGGCCTGACCGAACTGCGGGCCGTAGGCCAGGTAGTCGAGCAGGCCGGTGAGGAAGACCAGCGGCAGGCCGACGAGCAGCACGAGGCCGTACACCGAGGTGAGCCACGGTCCGCGCAGCGGGCTGCGCCACCGTCCGTCGACGCCGCGCGCGCCGGGCGGCGGATGCTCCGCCAGCAACGCCCATCCCCGCCGGGGGAAGCCGTACGCCGGGCGGCCGGGCGGGTCGGTCCGCGAGCCGGGGCCCGGGTGGTCCGCGGGGGACGTACGGTCGGCGCTCACCGGCCCTCCTCCTGGCTGCTCGACGTGCCGGTCCACCGGCGGTGACGGGAGCCGCGCGTCCGGCGGCCGGCGCGGGCTTCTTCTTCGGCAGGCTACGGGCGGTGCCGGAGGCCCGGCGGGACTTGCCCGATTACGGAAGGCTTACCGGCGCCGGTGGACGACAGATGTTGTGGAATGACTACGGCTGTCGCAACGCGGCCCGCCGTGCCGGCGTGCCGACCTACGCTGGCGGGCATGCGGGTACTGGTCACCGGCGCGGCCGGGTTCATCGGATCGCAGGTCGCCGACCTGCTCGTCGCCGAGGGGCACGAGCTGGTGGCGATGGACGCGCTGCTGCCCCAGGCGCACGGCGGGGAGCTGCCGGAGTGGTCGCGGCGGCACGACCCGGTGGTCGGCGACGTCCGCGACCCCGAGCTGCTCGACCGGCTCCTGGCCGGGGTCGACGCGGTGTGCCACCAGGCCGCGATGGTCGGGCACGGACTCGACCCGTCGGACGCGCCGGCGTACGCCAGCCACAACGACTACGGCACCGCGGTGCTGCTCGCCGCGATGCACCGCGCCGGCGTGACCCGGCTGGTGCTGGCCAGCTCGATGGTCGTCTACGGCGAGGGGCGCTACGAGTGCGCCCGGCACGGCACGGTCCGCCCCGCCCCGCGCCGGTCAACCGATCTGGCGGCCGGCCGCTACGACCCGACCTGCCCGCACTGCCCGTCGACGCTCACCCCCGCCCTGGTGCCCGAGGACGCCCCGCTGGAGCCGCGCAGCACGTACGCCGCCAGCAAGCTGGCCCAGGAGCACCTGGCCGCCGCCTGGGCGCGGCAGACCGGCGGCGGGGTCTGGGCGCTGCGATACCACAACGTCTACGGCCCCCGGATGCCCCGCGACACCCCGTACGCCGGGGTGGCCTCCATCTTCCGGTCTGCGCTGGCCGCCGGCCGGCCGCCGCAGGTGCTGGAGGACGGCCGGCAGCGGCGGGACTTCGTGCACGTCAGCGACGTGGCGCGGGCGAACCTGCTGGCGCTGGCCACGCCGCCGCCGCAGCCCCTGACGCCGGTCAACGTCTGCTCCGGCGAGCCGCGCACCGTGGGCGAGCTGGCCGCCACCCTGGCCACCGCCATGGCCGGGCCGGCGCCGCTGGTCGTCGGCGGCGCCCGCTCCGCCGACGTGCGGCACGTCGTCGCCGACCCCCGCCGGGCGACCGACCTGCTCGGGTACACCGCCCGGGTCGGGTTCACCGACGGGGTCACCGCCTTCGCCACCGACCCGCTGCGCGAACCGGCGGCCCTGACGGTCTGACCGCCGGCGAGCCCTCCCGCTGGCCGCGTCAGGAGACCGTCCACAGCAGGTGGTTGACGGCGAGGGCGGTGCCGGCCTGCCCGAGGAGCCACCAGCGCCGCGTCGACGCCGGCAGGTGGGCGGTGGCGACCAGCAGCCAGACGGCGAACGGCAGCCAGATCCGCTCCACCTCGGCCTTGCTCAGCCCCGACAGGTCAGCGGCGAGCACCGCCACCGCCGCGGCCACCGGTAGCAGCACCGTCGGCCCGGCGGTGAGCGTCCGCCCGGCCCGGTCGCGCCAGCCCGCGCCGGGCCGGATCCCGGACCCGATCGCCCCGGCGCCGGCCGCCACCGCCCGGCGCAGCGCCGGGCCGAGCACCGGGCCGGCGGCGAGCAGCAGCGCCGCCACGTTCGCCCACACCCAGTAGCCGTACGGGCGGTCGGCCGCCCAGCCCTGGTAGTAGCGCTCCACGACCAGCCGGTAGCCGTCCCACCAGCGGAAGCCGGCCGCGGTGAAGGCGACTCCCACCACCGCGAGGCCGGCCGTCCCGGCGAGCAGCGCGGCGACCCGGCCGGCGGGCCGCAGCGCCAGCACCGCCAGCGCGAGCAGGCCGACCAGGACGAAGCCGTACGACAGATACAGCGCGAAGCCCAGCAGCAGCCCACCGGCGGCGGGCGCCACCCGCCCGCGTACCGCGAGCAGGGCCAGGCCCGCCGCGACCACGCCGGTGAAGAGCCCGTCGGCGGAGGCGCCCACCCAGACCGCCCCCGGCAGCAGCACCAGGAACGGCAGGACGGCGCGGGCGGCGTCGGCCGCGCCGAGCGCCCGCAACGCCACCGGTACGGAGATCGTGACGCTCGCCCCGACCAGGACGCACACCAGCGCGGCGGCCACCCCGCCGCCCAGCCCCACCCGGTCCAACCCCACGAAGACCAGCAGCGCCCCCGGCGGGTGGCCGGCGGTGTGGGTGGACCACGAGTCCGGCCCGAAGTCCAGGATCCGACCGGTGAAGCCGGCCAGCATCGCCGGAACGTCGGTGACCCCGGGCACCTCGTGCAGGTACTCCGCCTGCGGGGTGAGCCGCTCGGCGAACCCGGCCGACCAGCCGTCGACCAGGGCCAGCGCCAGCGTCCAGGCCACGGACGCCAGGTAGGCCGCGCCGAGCAGGGCGGCCCAGCCGGCGGTGCGGGCCCAGCGCGTACCGGCGCCGAGCACCGCGCCCGCGACCAGCACCGCAGCCGGGGTGCCCCAGCCCAGGTGTGGCCGCCAGGTCGCGTAGAGCGGGGCGGCGTCGGCGTACAGGCCGACCCCGCGGGCGTTGAGCAGCGCGCCGACCACCGCGGCGAGCGCGACCAGCGCCGCCTCGACCCCCAGCACGAGCAGGTCGGCTCGGGACCGGCCCGCCGGCGCCCGGACGGCGGCCGCGGGCAGCGTGGTCGCTCTCATGTCGACCGGACGGTACGGTCCACGCCGCGCCGGCGGCGGCCGAACGGTGCAAACGTCACCGTTCCGTGGGAAGGGGCGAGCGGGTAAGGGTCGATCCATCCCCGTTCGGGCGGATCCGGTCCTAGCGTCGGCGATATGCCGACCCAGATCGACGTGGTGCTGCCCTGCCTGGACGAGGCCGCCGCGCTGCCCGGGGTGCTCGCCGCGATGCCGCCCGGATACCGGGCGATCGTGGTGGACAACGGCTCCCGGGACGGCTCGCCCGAGGTCGCCGCCCGGCACGGCGCCCTGGTGGTGCACGAGCCCCGCCGGGGCTACGGCGCGGCCGTCCACACCGGGCTCGAGGCCGCCGACGCCGAGCTGGTCGCGGTCCTCGACGCCGACGGCTCCTTCGACCCGACCGAGCTGCCCGCCCTGGTCGCCCCGGTGGCCGGGGGCGCCGCCGACCTGACCGTGGGGCGGCGGCGCCCCGTCCGGGCCGGGGTCTGGCCGTGGCACGCCCGCGCCGGCACCGCTCTCGTCGCGGCGCTGCTGCGGCACCGGGGCGTACCGCTGCGCGACCTCAGCCCGATCCGGGTGGCCCGCCGCGACGCCCTGCTCGCCCTGGGCGTCGCCGACCGGGCCTTCGGTTACCCGCTCGAACTGCTGATCCGTGCCGCCGCCGCCGGCTGGCGGATCCGCGAGCTGGACGTCCGCTACGCCCCCCGGGCCGCCGGCACCCGGTCCAAGGTGTCCGGCTCGGTCCGCGGCACCCTGCGCGCCACCCGCGACTTCGCCGGCGTGCTGCGCAGCGTCCGATGACCGTCCTGCTCGTGATGGCCAAGGCGCCCGTGGCGGGCACCGTGAAGACCCGGCTGTGCCCGCCGGCCACCCCGGTCGGGGCGGCCCGGATCGCCGCCGCGGCGCTGCGGGACACCCTCGACGCCGTCCGCGCCACGCCGGGGGTGATACCCGTGCTCGCCCTGCGGGGACGGCTCGCCGACGCGGAGGAGGGCGCGGCGCTGACCGCGGCCCTCGCCGGCTGGACCGTCCTGCCGCAGCGCGGCGACGGGCTCGGCGACCGGCTGGCCCACGCCCACGCCGACGTGGCGGCGGCCTGGCCGGGCCGCCCGGTCCTGCAGATCGGCATGGACACCCCGCAGGTGACCCCGGCGCGTCTGGGCGTCGCGGTCCGGCGGCTGCTCACGGTCGACGCGGTGCTCGGCCGGGCCGTCGACGGCGGCTGGTGGGCCCTGGGGCTGCGGGACGCCCGGCACGCGGCCGCGCTGCGCGAGGTGCCGATGTCCACCGCGCAGACCGGGCGGCGCACCGTGGCGGCGCTCGCGGACCGGGGACTGCGCACCGCCCCGCTGGCCGTGCTGCGCGACGTCGACGAATGGCCCGACGCGCTGGCCGTCGCCGCCGAGGTGCCGGAGAGCCGGTTCGCCCGGGCGGTGGCGCCGCTGCACCACGCCCTGCGGCGCGGCGGCCGGCCGTGACCCTCGGCGCCCGCGCCGCGGGGGAGCTGCCGGCACCCGTCGCGGGTGGCGTCGCGACCCGGCCGGACGGCTTCGCCGCCGCGCTCGACCGCGCACGCGGTCGGCACTGGCTGCTGCACAGCGACGGGCGGCGCAGCTCGCTGCCGGTGGGGCGCTGGCACGGCCCGCCCGAGCCGGCGAGCGCGGTCGTCGTCGCCCGGTGCGCCGGCCCCACCCTCGACGTCGGGTGCGGCCCGGGCCGGCTCACCCTCGCGCTCACCCGGGCGGGACACACCGCCGTCGGCGTCGACGTCTCCGCCCAGGCCGTACGCCTCACCCGCCGCCGTGGGGCGGTCGCCATCCACCGGGACGTCTTCGCCCGGCTGCCCGGTGAGGGCCACTGGGCCCACGTCCTGCTGATGGACGGCAACATCGGCATCGGCGGGGACCCGGTCGCCCTGCTCGGCCGGTGCCGTGAACTGATCCGTCCGGAGGGGACCGTCATCGTGGAGCTGGAGCCGCCCGGGGCCGGTCTCTGGCGCGGGCGGAGCAGGCTGGCCAGCCTCTCCGCGGACGGGGAGCTACGCCGGAGCGGGACGTTCAGCTGGGCCCGACTGGACGCGGTCGCGGTGCACGACGTGGCCGCCGCCGCGGGCATGGTCGTGCCGGAGGTGTTCCGGGCCGGCCGGCGCTGGTTCGGCGAACTCGCCGTTCCCGTCCCGCCGGAGGGCGCCGTGCCCCGGGCGTGCCGCCGCGGCGGGTCGGCGCGGTCGGGGTAGCCCGGGACGGCGGCCCCGCTCGCCGGGGCGCGGTGGCCCAGCGACCTCCTACCGGGCCGACCGCGCCGGTATTCGGTTCACCTCCGTCGATCCGCCGATCGGCGTGTCCTCGCCCGCTCGCCCTGCGGCCGGACGGCCACCTGTGCATACTTGCGCGGTTGATGTTGATCCGGCGGCTCCCCGCCGGCCGCTGGACATGGGTGGTTTGTGGTGGCCGAGACGACGACGGCGAAGCGACGACCTTCGGGGAGCGGCGCGGCCGCGCCGATGGCGGACCCGGGCCTGCGGCAGTTGCTGGCGGGCCTGACGGCGGTCCGCGACGGTGACTTCGGCACCCGGTTGCCGGAGGACGGCGACGGGCTGCTCGGCGAGATCGCCACCGTCTTCAACGGCATGGTCGACCAGCTGTCCCTGTTCACCTCCGAGGTCACCCGGGTCGCCCGGGAGGTCGGTACGGAAGGGCAGCTCGGCGGTCAGGCCGAGGTGCCCGGCGTGTCGGGCACCTGGAAGGACCTCACCGACTCGGTGAACGCCATGGCCGGCAACCTCACCGACCAGGTCCGCGACATCGCCGAGGTGGCCACGGCGGTCGCCCGGGGCGACCTGTCGCAGAAGATCACCGTCGACGTGCGGGGCGAGATCCTCGAGCTGAAGATCACCATCAACACGATGGTGGACCAGCTGTCGTCGTTCGCCGACGAGGTGACCCGGGTGGCCCGGGAGGTGGGCAGCGAGGGCCGCCTCGGCGGTCAGGCCGAGGTGCCCGGGGTCGCCGGCACCTGGCGTGACCTCACCGACTCGGTGAACTTCATGGCCGGCAACCTGACCAGCCAGGTCCGCAACATCGCCCAGGTCACCACGGCCGTGGCCCGCGGCGACCTGTCGCAGAAGATCACCGTCGACGCCCGCGGCGAGATCCTGGAGCTGAAGAGCACCATCAACACGATGGTGGACCAGCTGTCGTCGTTCGCCGACGAGGTGACCCGGGTGGCCCGGGAGGTCGGCACCGACGGGCGGCTCGGCGGTCAGGCACAGGTCAGCGGGGTGGCCGGCACCTGGCGTGACCTCACCGACTCGGTCAACTCGATGGCCGGCAACCTCACCGACCAGGTGCGCAGCATCGCCCAGGTGGCCACGGCCGTGGCCCGCGGCGACCTGTCGCAGAAGATCACCGTCACCGCGCACGGGGAGATCCTGGAGCTGAAGAGCACCATCAACACGATGGTGGACCAGCTGTCGTCGTTCGCCGACGAGGTGACCCGGGTGGCCCGCGAGGTCGGCACCGAGGGTCGCCTCGGCGGTCAGGCCGACGTCAAGGGCGTCTCCGGCACCTGGAAGGACCTCACCGAGTCGGTGAACGTCATGGCCGACAACCTCACCGCCCAGGTGCGCAGCATCGCCGAGGTCACCACCGCGGTGGCCAAGGGCGACCTGACCCAGAAGATCCGGGTGGACGCCCGCGGCGAGATCCTGGCGCTCAAGGAGACCATCAACACGATGGTCGACCAGCTCTCCGCGTTCGCCGACGAGGTGACCCGGGTGGCCCGCGAGGTCGGCACCGAGGGGCGGCTCGGCGGTCAGGCCCGGGTCTCCAACGTCGGCGGCACCTGGAAGGACCTGACCGACAACGTCAACGAGATGGCCAACAACCTCACCAACCAGGTGCGCTCCATCGCGCTGGTGGCCACCGCCGTCGCCCAGGGCGACCTGAGTCGCCAGATCACCGTCGAGGCCAAGGGTGAGGTCGCCGTTCTCGCCCAGACGATCAACACGATGGTCGGCACGCTCGGCGCCTTCGCCGACGAGGTGACCCGGGTGGCACGCGAGGTGGGCACCGAGGGCCGGCTCGGCGGCCAGGCCCGGGTGCCGAACGTGGCGGGCACCTGGAAGGACCTCACCGACAACGTCAACTCGATGGCGAACAACCTGACCGGTCAGGTCCGCAACATCGCCCAGGTCACCACGGCCGTGGCCCAGGGCGACCTGACCAGGAAGATCGACGTTGACGCGCGTGGGGAGATCCTCGAGCTGAAGACCACCATCAACACCATGGTGGATCAGCTCTCCAGCTTCGCCGCCGAGGTCACCCGGGTGGCCCGGGAGGTGGGCAGCGAAGGCCGCCTCGGCGGCCAGGCCGAGGTCGAGGGCGTCTCCGGTACGTGGAAGCGCCTCACCGAGAACGTCAACGAGCTGGCCGGCAACCTCACCCGGCAGGTCCGCGCCATCGCCGAGGTGACCAGCGCCGTGGCGACCGGCGACCTCACCCGGTCCATCACCGTCGACGCCCCCGGCGAGGTCGGCGAGCTGAAGGACAACATCAACTCCATGGTGGAGTCGTTGCGCGAGACCACCCGCACCAACCAGGAACAGGACTGGCTCAAGACCAACCTGGCCCGCATCTCCGGACTCATGCAGGGCCACCGCGACCTCGACGTCGTCGCCGGCCTGGTGATGAACGAGCTGGCCCCGCTGGTCGCCGCGCAGCTCGGCACGTTCCTGCTGGTCGAGGAGACCGCCGACGGGATCGCCCTGCGGGTGGTCGGCGGCTACGGGCACGACGCCACCCGCCGCCGGTACGCCCTCGGCGACTCCCTGGTCGGCCAGGCGGCGCTGAGCAAGCGGGCGATCGTGGTGGACGCCGTACCCGCCGACTACGTCACCGTCTCCTCCAGCCTCGGCGCTGCCGCGCCGCTGCACCTGGTGGTGCTGCCCGTGCTCTTCGAGGACCAGGTCCTCGGGGTCATCGAGCTGGCCAGCATGAGCCGCTTCACCGAGATCCAGCGCGACTTCCTCGACCAGCTCACCGAGACCATCGGCGTCAACGTCAACACCATCGTCGCCAACGCCCGGACCGACGTCCTGCTCACCGAGTCCCAGCGGCTCGCCGCCGAGCTGCGGGCCCGCTCGGAGGAGCTGCAGGCCCGCTCCGAGGAGCTGCAGCGGTCCAACGCCGAGCTCGAGGACAAGGCGGCCCTGCTGGCACGGCAGAACCACGACATCGAGACGAAGAACTCCGAGATCGAGCAGGCCCGCCAGGAGCTCGAGGCCCGCGCCCAGCAGCTCGCGCTCGCCTCGAAGTACAAGTCGGAGTTCCTGGCGAACATGAGCCACGAGCTGCGTACACCGCTGAACTCGCTGCTGATCCTCGCCCAGTTGCTCGCGCAGAACCCGAACCGGAACCTGACCGGCAAGCAGGTGGAGTACGCCACCGTCATCCACTCCGCCGGCACCGACCTGCTGCAGCTCATCAACGACATCCTCGACCTGTCCAAGGTCGAGGCCGGCAAGATGGACATCAACCCGGAGACGTTCGACCTGTCGGTGCTGCGCGACTACGTCGACGCCACGTTCCGCCCGTTGACCACCCCGCGGGGCCTGGAGCTGGACATCGTCACCGGCCCGGACGTCCCCACCCGGCTGCACACCGACGAGCAGCGGCTGCGGCAGGTGCTGCGCAACCTGGTCTCCAACGCGGTCAAGTTCACCGAGCGGGGCCGGGTGCAGCTGCGCATCGAGCGGGCCCGGCCGGACGAGCTGCCCGGCGGCATCGAGCTGGGGGAGGAGCCGATCGTCGCATTCCGGGTCATCGACACCGGCATCGGCATCGCCGAGCAGCACCTGACCGCCATCTTCGACGCCTTCCAGCAGGCCGACGGCACCACCAGCCGACGGTACGGCGGCACCGGCCTCGGCCTGTCCATCAGCCGGGAGATCGCCCAGCTGCTCGGCGGCCAGATCACCGCGCAGAGCGTCCTCGGTCAGGGCAGCACCTTCACCCTCTACCTGCCGGTGACCGTCTCCGGTCCGCTCACGTCCGACACCGCCTCCGGCGCGGTCGCCGGCCACCCGGCGGCCTCGCCGGAGCCGGACACCCACCGGCGGGCGGAGTCCCGGCGGCTGCTGGTGCTGGAGCCCCACGAGAAGGGGCTGCTCACCGTGCTGGCCCAGGGTGTCGCCGCGGAGACCGGCAGCCCGGTCGAGGTGTCCACGGCGGTGGACGCCGCCTCGGCGGTGGAGGCGCTCACCGCTCACCGCCACCGCCTGCTGGTGCTCCGCCTCGACCCGTCCGACGACAGTGGCACCGCCCTGCTCAAGGCGCTGACCGACAACCCGGACCTGCGCGGCGTGCCCGTGTTGGCGTACCACGGGCATCCGCTGACTCCGGGCCAGGAGACGCTGCTGCTGGCGCTGTCCCAGGACCGGCCGATGGAGATCCTGCGCGGCCTCGACGACCTGCGCGCGCGGATCGCCCTGCACCTGACGGTGGACACCCCGGAACGCGTCGTGCCGTTCCCGTCGCCGGCCGTCGACCCGATGCCCGTCAGCGACCCGCTCGCCACGGCGCTGACCGGCCGCAAGGTCCTCGTCGTCGACGACGACGCCCGCAACGTCTTCGCCCTGACCAACATCCTGGAGCTGCACGGCATCGACGTCGTCTACGCCGAGAACGGCCGCAAGGGCATCGAGACGCTGATGCGCCACGACGACATCGACCTCGTCCTGATGGACGTGATGATGCCGGAGATGGACGGGTACGCGGCCACCGCCGCGATCCGCGCGATGCCCCGCTACGCCGACCTGCCGATCATCGCCGTCACCGCGAAGGCCATGCACGGCGACCGGGAGAAGAGCATCTCCTCCGGCGCCAGCGACTACGTCACCAAGCCGGTCGACGCCGACGACCTGCTGCACTGCATCCACCGCTGGCTGACGAGCTGACCCGGGACGACCGCTTCGCCGACCCGACGTCACCCACCAGCAGCTGCTCGTCGTGGCCCGGCCGACGACCGTTTTCGGCCGGGCCCGTCGATCAGCGGGGCGATGGCGATGTCCAGCGCCGTCTCCAGGTAGCTGACGTTTCCGGTCGCCATCAACAGCCCGACGCCGCCCTGCACCGCCGCCAGGATCGATGTCGCCAGTGCACCCGGTGACGACATGCCGGCTCGAACGGCACCGGCCTCGAGACGGGCGTGCCAGTCCTCGAGCAGCGACGCCACCAGCGGTCCGATCCGCGGATCGGAGTCGGCCAGTTGGCTGGTCAGCGAGCGTAGCGGACACTCCCGCCCCTGTTCGCGATACTTCCGGACGACGACCGAACGCCAGACGACCCAGGTGGGCGGTGGCCCGAGCTGGTCCAGGGCCGGCTGCTGATCGGCGATGACCTGGGCCGCCTCGTGCGCCGCGACCGCGTAGAGCAGGTCGCCCCGGCCCCCTGGGAAGTAGTGGAAGAGCTGGCTCTTGCTGGTCGCCGTCACCGAGCGGATGTCGTCCAGCCCGGTGTGCTCCACCCCTCGGGCGCGGATGAGCGCCGCGGCCCCCGCCACGATCCGGTCCCGGGTGGCCGCGCCCTTGGGCGTCAGGGGGCGCGTCATGTGACCCAGCGTACCCCTTCTGGACTTGACGGTCCAAAAATGCCCGAGGCATTCTTTGGACCGTACGGTCCATAAACGGTGAAGGGGTGTGTCGTGGCAGGAAGACTGGACGGGCGTACGGCGCTGGTGACCGGGTCGACCAGCGGCATCGGACGCGTGATCGCCACCGCGTATGCGGCCGAGGGCGCCTACGTGATCGTGACCGGGCGCCGGGTCGACGAGGGTGGGAAGCGGGTCGCCGAGATCGCCGAGGCGGGCGGCCGGGCGACGTTTGTCCCGGCGGACCTGCGAGACGGCGAGGGAGTGGCGGCACTGGCCCGGACGGCCCTGGCTGCCACCGACGGCCGGATCGACATCCTGGTCAACAACGCCGCCGCGCTGGTCGGTGGCCGGGCGTCGACGGAGACGGACGAGCGCATGATCGACAGGGTGCTGGCCACGAATGTCAAGGCGCCGCTGTTGCTGGCGTCCGCGCTCGTGCCCCCGATGCTCGACCGCGGCGAGGGTGTCATCGTCAACGTCGGCTCGATCAACGGCATGATCGGGATGAACGGGGCTGCTCTGTACGGCGCGTCGAAGGCCGCGTTGCACTCGCTGACGAAGTCATGGTCGGCCGAGTGGGGCCGGCGTGGTGTCCGGGTCAACACCGTGGCGCCCGGTCCGACCGAGACGGAGTGGAACGAGGGGCTGCGCGACCAGTTGAAGCGCCTGGTGGACACCTCGCCCAGCGGGCGGTTGTCCGGCGCGGCCGAGGTCGCCGCCGTGGCCGTGTTCCTCGCCAGCGGCGACGCCTCGCACCTGCACGGCGTCACGATCCCGGTCGATGGCGGGATGACCGCGGTCCGTGGTTTCATCTGACGCAACGGTTGGGGTGTCCGGGGTGGAGGCGCCGCCCATCCTGGCCACTCCGCCGGGGTCAGGGTTTGCGGGCCACCGCGGCGTACATCGAGGCCTGCGCAGCAGGTGTCCGCTGCTCCGGCGGGTCGTCCGGCCGCCACTCGGTGACCGGGCTGATGCCCGGCGGGATCAGGTCGAGCCCGTCGAAGAACGACGCGAACTCGTCCCGGGCGCGGAACGCCATGTCGATCATGCTGGTGGCGGCGGACGGCGCGGCGGTGGCCGCGATGTGCCGGGGCACCAGATCCGTGGTGGCGTGGGAGATCACCAGGTAGCTGCCGGAGGGGAGGGCCTCGACGAGCCGGCGGGTCACCCCGTACGGGTCGTCGCCGTCGGGGAGGAAGTGCAGAATGGCGACCAGCATCAGCGCGACCGGGCTGGTGAGGTCGAGCGTTGCCCGCAGGTCGGGATGCCCCAGGATCCGCTCCGGGTCGCGCAGGTCGGCGTCGACGTAGGCGGTGGCGCCGTCGGGCGCGCTGGTCAACAGGGCGCGGGCGTGCGCCAGCACGATGGGGTCGTTGTCGACGTAGACGACCCGCGACTCCGGCGCGACGAGCTGGGCGACCTCGTGCATGTTCGGGCTGGTCGGGATGCCGGTGCCGATGTCGAGGAACTGCCGGATGCCGGCCTGCTCGGCGAGGTGGCGGGTGGCTCGCTGCATGAACCGCCGATTCTCGATCACCGTGGTGCGGATCGCCGGGTACGCGGCGGCCACCGCGTCACCCGACTCCCGGTCCGCGGCGAAGTTGTCCTTGCCGCCGAGCCAGTAGTCGTAGCGGCGGGCGGCGTGCGGCACCGTCGGGTCGATCCGCGCCGACGGCGGGACGTCCGCCGGCAGGGGTCGCCCGCCCGATCCGAGCGACTCCGACGTGGTCTCGGCCACCGCGACCTCCAGGGGCTGTGGGAACGGCACGGCGATCGTACCGACCCGACGGCCGCCCGGCGGCCCCACCGTATCCGTGATGGTGGATGCCGGCGGGTGGCCCGGGGAGTACGCGACGCGGCGCGCGCCCCCGATCACCGGTCTCCGTCCGCGTGCTGGCGGGTAGCGGTGTGGGTGCCGGGCACCGTGGTCGGATCCGCCCGGGCGTGGACAGCTGCGCATTGTCCGGGCGCCGCTCTCGGCGGTCACCGTCCGCCCCTCGTCGGCCCGCCCCCGGACCGCCGCTCCTGTTCGGAGGCCCCTGGTGGCCGTCGCCGCGATCGTCGGGAACCAGGTGGGCTACCTGTTCGGCAAGCGGGTCGGGCCGAGCCTGTTCCGCCGGCCCAACTCGGGGCTGTTCAAGCAGGAGAACGTCCGGCGGGGTCGAGGAGCTGACCACCCGCGGCGCCGGGAAGCCCGGTGCCACGCTCCTGTGCGCGGGCCGCCGCCGCGATCAGCGTGGCCCGCCGGTGGGGCAGGAGTCTTCGGGGTCGACGGCGCGCATGATGCGGCTGCCCACCTCGCGCAGTTGCCGCTGCTGCGCCCTGGTCAGCGGGTCGAAGACGAGGCGGCGGACCTCGGCCACGTGCCCGGGCGCGGCCTCGACGACCTTGGCCCAGCCCGGCTCGGTGAGGATGGCCAGGGTGTACCGGCCGTCCGTGGGATCCGGGGTGCGCCGGACCCAGCCGCGCGTCTCCAGCCGCCCGACGACCTGGGAGAGTCGGGACAGGGAGCCTTCGGCGAAGACCGCCAGCTCGCTCATCCGCATCGCGCGTTCGGGGGACATGGAGAGGCCGGCCAGCACCTGGTACTCGAAGTGGCTGAGCCCCGCGTCACGCCGCAGCTGCGCGTCGAGCGCCGCCGGCAGCCGGACCAGCAGGCTGATCAGGGCCAGCCAGGTCCGATGCTCCTCGGCGTCCAGCCAGCGCGGCTCCTGCGGTGTCTCCATGCCTCCGAGCATAACTTCACGCCTGAAGTAATGCAGGACACGGTTGACTTGAAGCTTGAAGTGATGGAAGCGTACGGTTCGCTCAACGTTTGAAGTCATCTCGCGGTGGGAGCCGTCATGAACATCGTTTTGTGGATCATCGCCGGCGTGCTGGCCGCCGCCTTCCTCGGCGCCGGGCTGCTCAAGCTCAGCCAGCCGAAGGAGAAACTGGCCGCCTCCGGGATGGGATGGGCCGAGAGCTTCGGCGCCGGGACGGTCAAGCTCATCGGTGCGCTGGAGGTCCTCGCCGCCGTCGGGCTGATCCTGCCGGCGCTGCTGGACGTCGTGCCGGTGCTGGTGCCGCTGGCCGCCCTCGGCCTCGTGCTCGTCATGATCGGCGCCGCGGTCACCCACGCCCGCCGCAAGGAGTCCCAGGCGATCGTCATCAACGTCGTCCTGCTGATCCTGGCGGTCG
The DNA here is from genome assembly GCF_004217615.1 of Micromonospora kangleipakensis. Taxonomy (NCBI): domain Bacteria; kingdom Bacillati; phylum Actinomycetota; class Actinomycetes; order Micromonosporales; family Micromonosporaceae; genus Micromonospora; species Micromonospora kangleipakensis. The sequence goes on from NZ_SHLD01000001.1 coordinate 4,044,338, forward strand.
TCGTGGTGTGGGGCCGGTTCGGTCCGTACTCCTTCACCTCCTGACCGACGCGGGCCCGGCCGCGGCCGGCGCTTCCTAGAATCGCTGCCATGCCGCGGATCGTGCAGTTGCTGGCCTCGCCCGTGCACCGCTACGTGGGCCGGCCCGCGGACGGACCAGCGCCGGCGCCCCCCGGTGAGCTGGTGTCGGAGATCCACGTCCGCGCCGGCCTCGGCATCGTCGGCGATCGGTACTTCGCCAAGCCGGCGCACCGCGACGCGAGCGTCACCGTGATCGCGCAGGAGTCGCTGCCGCCCGGCGTCGATCTGTCGCAGGTCCGGCGCAACATCCTCACCACCGGCATCGCCGTCGACGGGCTGGTCGGGTCCGTGCTGATCCTGGACTCGGGGCACGGTCCGGTCAGCCTGCGCGTCCGCAGACCGGCGAACCCGTGCGCCTGGATGGACGCCACCATCGGTCCCGGCGCGTGGCGGGCGTTGCGGGGCCGGGGCGGGGTCCGCTGCGTCCCGCTCACCGACGGCGTCCTGCGCGTCGGCCCGGTCGAGGTCAGGATCAGCCGCGAGGTCACCGGGGAGCGGCGTTCGCACCCGCTCTGAGCTGCGGATGGTTGCCTTTTGGCAACGGTCGCGAAGTTTACAACGATGTGTAGCCTTCTCCCCGTGACCGAGGACCCCGTGGCATCCGAGTCGAGCCCCCCGACTCCCGGTCCCGTCGTCGGCGTGGCGCTGATGTCGCAGGACTTCAGCGCCGCCACCGTCACCGCCCTGCGTCACCGCCTGACGGCCGCGGTGACCGATGCGGGCCTCGCCGGCGACGCCGGCTACGACTTCGTCCTCGCGGTGCACGAGCTGGTCACCAACGCCGTACGCCACGGCGGCGGCCACGGCCACCTCGACCTGCGACGCCAGGACGACGTGCTGATCTGTGAGGTCACCGACCGGGGCGCCGCCGCGGGCAGCCTGCCCGTACGGCTGCCCGCCGCCGATGTCGCCGGCGGACGCGGGCTCTGGCTGGCGCACCAGCTGGCCGAGGGGCTCATCCTCGCCCGGGGGCTGCACGGCCTCACCGCCACCGTCACCGCCTGCTTGTCCCCGGCTGAAACCTCGGCCGGCATACCCGCCACCGCACGTCGGCATGACGAGCCCGACGGGTCCGTGGCGGACGACGAGCAGTGACGACGCTCAGCTCAGCTGGCGGCACCGGATCCGGGTGGCGCCGGACGGGGAGATCGACGTCGACGGCGATCCGGCCTTCGGACCGGGCTACGGGATTGGACCCGGCGGCGGTGGGAAGGCGGCGTCCCACCGGTGCGCTCGACGAGCATCATCAGGTGTTCGCAGGAGGAGACATGGCCGACCGCAGCGACGGCTACCAGCAGGCCCTGGAGACCGCGGAGCAGCTTCTCGGCGCGCCGCTGTCGGTCCCGCTCGGCGGCGGTGAGCCGGCCGCCGGGGCGGACTTCCGACGGCTGGCGACCATGCACACCTTCGGCGACTCCTGGTCCCGTCCCGGGCTGGACACCCGTACCCGGAGTCTGATCTCGGTCGCCATCGCGGCGACCCTGGGCACCCACGAACCACTGCGGGGGCAGTTGCGGATCGCGCTGACGGCGGGCGTCACCAAGGGGGAGATCGTCGAGCTCTTCATCCACCTTGAGGCCTACGCGGGGGCGGCCCGGGCGTTCGACAGCTACCAGACCGCGGTCGCCGTCTTCGGCGAGACCGCCTGAGCCAGACTGCGCCGGCGTGGCCGGGCCGGCCGGCCGCGGGGCGCGGTGCGGGGCCGCCATCGCGCGGGACCCACGACTAGCACGACGGCTCGTGGCGAAGGCTGTCCCGACGAGGACGGCCAGCTGCGTGGCATCGGCGAACGTCCGGGCCTGATCAGCACCGGCGAACCGTTACCGCGGGATCGGGTGCGGCACCGTAGAGTCTCGCCATGATCGAGATCGACAACGAAGTCGGCCTGTCCCACCCCGCTGACCGGGTCTGGCGCGCGCTGACGGACCGGGAGCTGCTCGCCCGGTGGTTCACCGAGGTGGAGGTGATGGCCGGAGCAGGGGGACACCTGCTGCTGTGCACGGCCGGGCTGCCCGGTTTCGACGCCGCCGTGGATGCCGAGGTGACCGAGCGGCGGGAGCCGGAGCTGCTGGAGCTGCGGTGCGACGAGGCTGGTCGACGCACCCGGCTGACCTGCGCCATCACCCCCACCGCCGAGGGCTGTCGGCTGTCGGTGCGCGAGGCCCCGGAGCACGGCACGTGGCCGGCCGAGCAGCGGGTCCGCCGCGAGGCGACTTACCAGCAGGTCCTGACCGGGCGGTTGCCGGCGATCCTCGACTGGTTGGCCTTTCAGCAGGTCGACCTGCGACGCGGCGAGCCGGGGGAGACCGCCCAGCTGCCCGCCATCGGGACGGTCGGCGACGCGCCGGAACCGGCCGGCCGGAGCCGCCGCCCGGTGCTGATCGCGGCGCTGGCCGGCGCCGCCCTGGCCACCGGGCTGGCGGTGTGGGCCGTGCTGCCGACCGAGCGGCAGCCCGCCGCCGGATCGGACCCGGCGCCGCTGCCGGTGCCGACCGCCGCGACCGCCGCGACCCGCACATCCCGGGCGGCCGCCTCCGCCCCGACCGGGCCGACCACCAGCACCGCCGTCGCCCGCCCGACCCGGTCCGCGGCGAAGCCGTCGCGCGTCCCCACCGCGGCCCCGCCCCCGGCCCCCGGCCTGACCGCCCGCTACACCACCGTGTCGACGCGGATCTTCGGCTACACGGGCGAGGTGCTGATTGACAACCCGGGCGGCGCCCCGGCGAAGGACTGGACCGTGGTCGTGACGCTGTCGAAGGGCGGCACGGTCGCCGAGGCCAGCGGGGCCGACTGGCGGCAGGACGGGCAGGCCGTCACCTTCACCGGGCCGCCCGTACCGGCCGGCGGGTCGCATACGTTCACCTTCGACGTCCGTGACCCGCTCACCAAGGCCCCCGAGGGCTGCACGATGGACGACGCCCCGTGCGCCGATGCCGCCCCGACGCCCTAGGTGTCGGGACCGGTGCCCGCCGGGCGGCGCGTGGTACTCAGGCCCGCCGCCGCCCGGCGCACGAATGACCGATCCCCCGTGCGGGTACGCGACGGCGATGACACGCGGGAAGGATGACGTGCGATGAAGGTCAGAAGCTCCCTTCGTGGGTTGAAGCGGAAAGTGAACTCGATCGTGGTACGCCGCCGGGGCAAGGTCTTCGTGATCAACAAGGCGGACCCGCGCCAGAAGGCCCGGCAGGGTGGAGCGACACCGACGCCGGCCGGGTACAAGGTGCCCGCGCCGGCAGAGACCGGATGAAAGACCCGCCAGCCACCCCGCCGCGCGCTCGTCAAGGCCCGGCTCCACCGGCGGGGGAGTCCGGCAGGGCGTAGCCGAGGGTCTGCGGGAGGGTCTCGGGACGCTGCCGGGGATGCGGCGGTGGTTGATCAGGGATGTCGCCATCTCTGGCTACCCGAAAGTAAATACGTACGCCTCGGCGCCGGGCTCGAGGAACGTAATCTCCAGGGTCCGTTCGCGGACCGCGTCGTGCTCGCGTGCGAGCTGGTACAGGCGGCCGTCCCGGAGCAGGCCGTTGCCGTCCTCGTCGACGTCGACGCCGTGTGACAGGCCCGGGGCTTCGCCGTCGAGGAGCACGCGGAAAGGGATCGACTCTCTCGCTCCGGGAGACAGCACGAGATGCGCGTCGCGCGCGTGGAATCGGTAGGCGATGCTCCCGCCGGCCTGGTCGAGCACGACATTCTCAGACCCGATCGTCCACTCGCCGGCGAGGGCCCAGTGGTTGACGCGCAGACTCTCGGGGAACTCGTAGGCGCGGCGTTCGTCGAACGCCGCGCCGTCCGGTGACGCGAAGTGCTCGCTACGGGAGTAGCCGAGATAAGTCTCGGGCGTACGCAGGTGGTCCCAGTCGGCCTCGGCCTCCACACCGAGCCCTTCGACCGGGACGAGTTCGCGCTCGATGCCGAGCAGCCGCTGGATGACGCGCTCCGATTGCTCGTAGCGTCCTTCGCCGAAGTGGGTGTCGCGGATGATGCCGTCCGCGTCGACGAAGTAGAGCGCCGGCCAGTAGTGGTTGTCGAAGGCGCTCCAGATTTCGTAGTCGTTGTCGACCGCAACCGGGTAGTCGATCGCTCGCGCCATGATCGCCTGTCGCACACGGTCGATCTCGTGCTCGAACGAGAACTCCGGCGTGTGGACCCCGATGACGACCAACCCGTCGCTTCGGTAGGCCTGCGACCACGCGCGGACGTAGGGCTCCTGGCGCAGCCAGTTGATGCACGTCAGCGTCCAGAAGTTCACGAGGACGACGTGACGGCGCAGCTCGGCGGGGCCGAGTGGCTCGGAGCTGAGCCACTCGGTCGCCCCGCCGAGCGAGGGCATGTGCTGACGTTCGACCACGGTCAGCTAGCGAAGCGATCGGAAGCCGGCACGAACCTCTTCTGAAAGGAGTTGCGGCTGTTCCCAGGCCGCGAAGTGCCCGCCCTTGTCGAGCCTGTTGTAGTGGATGAGATCGGGATACGCCTGCTCTGCCCAACTCTTCGGGGCCTGATACATCTCGTCGGGGAAGACGCTCACTGCAGCCGGGACGGAGACGCCCTTGGCGGAGAAGAAGGAGAGCTTGTTCTCCCAATAGATCCGAGCCGCGGAAACTCCCGTGTTCGTCAGCCAGAAGAGCGTGATGTTGTCGAGGACATCGTCTCGCGTAAGGCCGACGGGTTGTCCGGCGAAGGCCTGGCAGATCAGCTCCAGGCTGGCGGCGTCATGGTCGATCATGTAGCTCGCCAGAGCGATGGGCGAGTCCGCGAATCCGGTCAGTGTCTCCGGGCGCGTCCCCATCATGAGAGCGTAGGCGGAGTGCTTCCAGAAGAAGTTCAGCTGCTCGCACGCCCGCTTTTCCTCGTCGGAGAGGTTGGACGGCAGCGAGGCCAGCGCGTTGCCCGCTCCGGTGATGTCGGACTGGAGCAGCGTATCGATGTCGGGCGGAAAGATGCCCGGCATGTTGGTGTGAATGCCGAGCAGTTCCGGTGGCGCCTGCAGACCCATGACATCCGTGATGAGCGCACCCCAGTCGCCGCCCTGGGCCACGAATCGCGTGTAGTCCAGGCGCTTCATCAGTTCGATCCAGGCGCGCGCGATGCGCTCGGGTCCCCAGCCGGGCGTCGTCGGCTTGCCCGAGAAACCGAAGCCGGGCAGCGACGGAATCACTAGATGGAAAGCGTCCGACGCGCTCGCGCCATGTGCCGTGGGATTGGTGAGCGGGTCGACGATCTTCAGCTGTTCGATGATCGAGCCGGGCCAGCCGTGCGTGACGATGAGCGGCAGCGCGTCCTCGTGCTTCGATCGGACGTGGATGAAGTGGATGTCCAGCCCGTCGATCTCGGTGATGAAATTCGGTAGGGCGTTCAGCCGCGCCTCGACCTTGCGCCAGTCGTACTCCTTCTCCCAATAGCGCGCGAGTGCCTGGCTCGTCTCGAGCGGTACGCCCTGTGACTGGTCCGGGACGGTCTCCTTCTCGGGCCAGCGCGTGGCCGCGATACGGGCCCGCATCGCGGCGAGTTCCGCCTCGGGGATCTCTATCGCCAACGGCCGGATCTCTGCGACGCTCGGTCGCGCTTCGGTCTTGACAGCCACGGTAGGCCTCCTTCTCGTTTTGAGCTCATTGGAGGTGGAGCGGGGCTTTATGCCCTCCTACCGTGACAAACGGCATGCCCGGGCTCCTGTCCTGCGAGGGCATCTTGGATGAAGGCGCTGCCCGGACTTGTGTCAGTTCGACAGAGGCACGTGCCCTTTTGTCCGAGCCTAGAACGCCTTTTCCGTGATCGCGGGCCGTACGAGCAATCCCGCACGGCCTCCAAGGACCCCAACGCCCGCGGCGGTCGCGTAGCCGCGTCCGGTCAGGAGTCAGCCGACCGGAGGCAGTCCCGTTAAGGCGTGGAGGCTGCTGAGATGGTGGTTAGTCAGCCCGAGGTGGGGTACGCGAGACGCGTCTGTGGAGGCCGGCGTCTGGAGGCCGGTCGAACCGGGCCGACGGTCTAATCCGAGAGGAAGAACTGTGTTACAGGAGTATCGCAAGAATCCCGAGGCAATCTCTCGGCTGTCGGAGGAGCAATACCGAGTCACACAGGAAGCTGGGACAGAGCCGGCCTTCGACAACGCTTATTGGGACAACAAGGAGCCGGGCATATACGTCGACATCGTGTCCGGTGAACCCCTGTTCGCCTCCGTCAACAAGTACGACAGCGGTACCGGCTGGCCCACTTTCACCATGCCGATCGAACCGGAGAACGTGGTCGAAGTTCGAGACTCGAGCCTCGGCGTGGTCCGCACCGAGGTCCGGTCGGCGCACGGGGACAGTCACCTTGGCCACGTGTTTGATGATGGTCCCGCGGAAGCTGGCGGGTTACGTTACTGCATGAACTCTGCCGCACTTCGGTTCATTCGGCGCGACGACCTCGAGCGTGAAGGCTACGGCGAGTACCGCAAGATGTTCAAGCGCCCAGACGGGGAGCGAAGCGATGACCGACAAGACTGAGAAGGCGATCCTGGCTGGCGGCTGCTTCTGGGGAATGCAGGACCTCATCCGCAAACGCGCTGGCGTGCTCGCCACCAGGGTCGGATACACCGGCGGTGACGTGCCGAACGCGACCTACCAGAACCATGGTTCCCACGCCGAGGCGATCGAGATCGTTTTCGACCCCGAAAAACTGTCCTACAGAGAGCTTCTCGAGTTCTTCTTCCAAGTCCACGACCCGACGACGAAGAATCGTCAAGGCAACGACGTAGGAACCAGCTACCGGTCAGCCATCTTTTACAGCAACGACCAGCAGCGGCAGGTCGCAGAAGAAACGATCGCCGACGTCGATGCCTCTGGCCTGTGGCCAGGCAAGGTGGTCACCGAGGTCAGCCCAGCTGGGCCCTTCTGGGAGGCTGAGCCGGAACACCAGGACTACCTGGAGCGGTATCCCGCAGGCTACACGTGCCACTACGTCCGGCCGAACTGGAAACTTCCCCGTCGCGGGGAGAACGCCAGTTAGTACTCCAGCGCGGGAGGGGGCAATCTCGCGAACGGTGTTTCCGGCGCCACGGCGCTTTGGATGAGCGGGAACGCTCAACCTGCCGTCGGCGGCTGCGGGCCGGTCGCCGACCGTCGGGCCGGGACCGCGAGTCCGGCCCGGGGCAGTGGCGGCGATGGTATGAAGTCGGGGGAGGCGCCGGGAGGAGCCGCGATGGCGAGCACGCCAGCTGCGTTGCTGCGACGCCCCGGCGAGCCGTTGCGCGCGTCGTTCCTGGAACTCTTCTTCGACCTGGCGTTCGTCCTCGCGATTGGGCAGGTCTCCGAGGTCCTGCTGGCCGACCTGAGCGTCGCCGGGGCGGCCCGCGCCGCGCTGCTGCTGTTGCCGCTGTGGTGGGTCTGGGTGGTGACCGCCTGGTTCAGCGACTGGTTCGCCCGCGCCAGCGGGTGGGTGCAGGCCCTGCTGGTCGGCACGACGCTCGGGGTGGTCCTGATGAGCGTCGCCGTGCCGGAGGCGACCGGCGGTCGGGCCGTGCTCTTCGCCGGCGCGTACGTCGCGATCCAGGTGGGCCGCGGCGTCGTCACCGCGCTGGCGCTCCGGGGGCATCCGCTGCGCCGCCGTACCCTGAGGGTCCTGGTCTGGTTCGGTACGACGGGGATCCTGTGGTTGGTCGGGGCGGCCTGGCCGGCCGTCCGGGTGCCGGCCTGGCTGCTGGCCCTGGCGGTCGACTACGGCGGACCCCGGCTGGGCTGGCCGACCCCGGGGCTGGGCCGCGCCGCGCCTGGTGACATGCGGCTGCGGGGTGGGCACCTCATGGAGCGGTACCAGCAGATCGTCATCATCGCGCTCGGCGAGCTGTTGATCACCACGGGCCTGGTCTACTCGGACACCGACATGGCGGCGGCGCAGTCCGCGGCGTTCCTGCTCTTCTTCGCCGCCGCGGTGCTCATCGGCCTGCTGTACGTCACGCCGGCGGGCCGGTACCTGGGCGCCGCCCTCGACGAGCGGGACCCGTCGCGGTTCGGGGTGGCCGCCAACGACCTGCACCTGGTGATGATCGCGGGCGTCGTGGCCACGTCCGTGGCCGCGAACCTGGTGATCGAGCATCCGACCGACCGGGGCTCCGGCATGGCGGTCGCCCTCACCGTCGCCGGCCCCGCGCTCTTCCTCACCGGCCGGGTCGCGCTCTCCGCCGGCATCTACCGCCGGCTCTCCTGGCCCCGGCTGCTCGGCCTGCTCGGCATACTCGGCACCGCCGCCGGCGGGGGGTACGCGCTGCCGCTGCTCGGCGTCAGCGCGACGACGGTCGCGGTCCTCCTCGTCGTGGCGGTCCTGGAACGCAGGATCGCGCGCACCGAGTCGGTGCCGCCGACGACGCGGGCGGGGCGATGAGGCGCAATCCCGGCCCGCGGGCCACGCGAGGTCCCGACGCCGTCAGCGGGCTCGCGCGGCCGCGAGGGGTACGCCGCCCAGCTCGGCCTGTGCCACGAGCGCGTCGAGCGCCTCCGGGTCCCCGCCGCAAGCTGCGACGACCGTGCCCGGGTCCGGTCCTCGGCTTGTTCCCCGCATGTCACTCACCGTCGTGTCTCATCCCGGTGCGTCGCACCAGGCTCCGAGGAGGAGACCCGGGCGGCGGGCGGCAGATTACCGAAACTGCCGCCAACCGGGTCGCCCACGAGTCGTCGGCCGACCGACCGGGTCCGGGCGTAGGCTGCTCGGGTGGACCACGAAGATCGCATCGCGCTGTTCCTCGACTACGAGAACCTGGCGTTGGGGGTGCGCGACCATCGCGGCGGGATGGCCTTCGACTTCCGGCCGGTCGCCGACGCCCTGGCCGAGCGGGGCCGGGTGGTGGTGCGCCGGGCGTACGCCGACTGGTCGTACTTCGACGAGGACCGCCGGATGCTTACCCGGTCGCACGTGGAACTGATCGAGATACCCCAGCGCATGGGCGCCTCACGGAAGAACGCCGCCGACATCAAGATGGCCGTGGACGCGGTGGAGCTGGCCTTCGAGCGCGAGTACATTTCGACGTTCGTGATCTGCACCGGCGACAGCGACTTCACCCCGCTGGTGCACAAGCTCCGCGAGCTCAACAAGCGGGTCATCGGCGTCGGCGTGGAGAAGTCCACCTCGGCGCTGCTCCCGCCGGCGTGCGACGAGTTCCTCTTCTACGACCGGCTCGAGGGCGTCGAGATCCCCGAGACCCGGGCTCGGCGCGGTCGTCCGGCCCGGCTGCCCAGCCCGGAGCCGCAGGCGGTGGAGCGGGAGCCCGAGCCGCAGGCGGTGGAGGAGGAGGCCCCGCGCGACGTCGACACGCTCGCGGTCCTCGTGGCCCAGACGGTGGCGGGTCTGCAGGCCAGCTCCAGCGGCGCGGTGACAGCCTCGACGTTGAAGCGCACCCTGCTGCGCAAGGATCCGACCTTCAGCGAGTCCGACTACGGGTTCCGCACCTTCGGTGAGCTGCTGCGGCACCTCGCCGGGCAGGACGTGGTCGAGTTGGCGGAGGGCCCGGCCAAGGGCGATCCGGAGGTGTCGCTGCCCGAACACGGTGACCGGGAGGTGGCGTTCGGGCTGCTGCGTACGGTGGTCCAGGAACTGGCCGGCAGCGATGGCACGGTGGCATTGTCCGGGCTGAAGAACCAGCTCCGCCGGGCACGACCCGACTTCAGCGAGAAGAAGCTCGGCTACCGCAGCTTCCTGCAGTTCTGCAAGGCCGCCGCCACGAGCGGCGTGGTCGACCTGCGGTGGAGCCCGGAGGCCGACGACTACCTGCTCACCGTGCCGGGGGCGTGATCGCACCGCCCCGGCCCGAAACCGACACGCCGAGACCCGGCGCGCCCCGGCGGTAGCCCCGTGGCTGACCGGTGGTCTCGACCGGGACGCCCGGCGGAGGCGCGGCCTGGCAGCGACCAGCAGTCTTCGAGAGCTCAGTCACCCAGCCGCTGCCGGGCGAGGAACTTCGGCACCACCATCCGCCACGCCTCCGTCACCAGCTCGGTCATCTGGGCGTGGTCGAGCCGGGCCAGGTGGCAGCACACCCAGTTGAACCGCAGGTCGGAGGCCCGGGGGAGGAAGAACAGGTCCGGCTCGGCGGCGACGAGGCCGTCCCGCTGCTCCTTCGGGTAGCCGAAACCCATCGTCTGCTCGTCCCGGGAGAACGCGACGTAGACGATGGAGCCGACGCGGAACTTCACCCGGTCGTGGATGAGGTGCTCGGTGGTGCGTGGCAACGTCCGGGCCAGCGCCCGGACATCGGCGACGGTTATCACGCCAGGGACCGTACGGGTGCCCTCCGACAATCCGCGGCCCGAGCGCCCCTGCGCCCTCACACGCCCGGGAACCCGGTGCTCCTCATGGCAGTGCCCCGCCGGCCGCGGCGTGAACGCGCTGACCCCCACCCGACTCTCTCGGTCTTGCCCCGTGTGCGGCCCGGCATTCGCCAACCGGCGACGCGGCCTCGCGATTGAAAGGTCCCGCTACAGCGGGGTAGGAAGTGGATGTGCGGCTGGCGTCGTACCGGTGCCCGTAGTGTCGTCTGGCGAGGCCGGTGCGGCGGTCCCGGAGGAGGTCGATGGCAGCGGAAGGCGGCGCCGGTGCGGCGGCCCCGGCCCAGCGGGATCCGGGGCGGCCGGCGTTCATGGAGCTCTTCTTCGACCTGGTCTACGTCTTTGCGCTGATCTCTCTGGCCAAGACGCTCGCCGCCGACCTGACCTGGACCGGCGTCGGGGAGACGCTGGTCCTGCTGCTCGCGTTCACCCTCGTCTGGGCGCTGACCACGTGGGGCGCAGGCATCGTCGACCTGGCCCGGCCCGCGGTCCAGGTGCAGTTCATCGGGGTGGCGGCCGCCAGCCTGCTGCTGGCGGCGGCGGCGCCGGACGCGTACGGCGAGCGTGGCCTGCTCTTCGCGGTCACCTACCTGGCCATCCACCTCGGTTCGAGCTGCTACTACCTCCTGCTCCTGCCGGATGCGGTCGAGCGGCGCCGCAGCGGCCGGGTCCTGTTCTGGTACACCATCGCCGCGGTCGGCTGGATCGGCGGCGGGCTGGCCACCGGCCCGACCCGCCTGGTGCTCTGGGCGGCGGCTGTCGGCGTGGAGTACGTCGCCGCCTCGCTCGGCTGGCCGGTGCCGCGGCTGGGACGGTCCCAGCCGCAGGAGTGGCGGCTGGTCGGCGAGCGGGTGGCCGAGCGGTACCGGCAGTTCGTCATCGTCGCGCTCGGCGCGTCCATCTTCGTGACCGGGACGACCTTCAGCCTGAACGAATACACGATTCACCGGGCCTGGGCCCTGCTGGTGGTGTTCACGATCGTGGTGCTGACCTGGCGGATCTACATCTACCGGGCCGGCGAGCTGCTGACCGATGCCATTGCGCGGTCGACGAACCCGTCGCTGCTCACCCAGTCCGCCGCGGTGACCCACCTGATCATGGTGGCCGGCATTGGCGGCACGGCGGTCACCAGCCACCTCGTCGTGGGGCGTCCGTTCGGGGAGACGCCGCCCTCCTGGGCTGCGGTCATCCTCGGCGGACCGGCGTTGTTCCTGGTCGGCCGCGGCGTGCTCGACTACACGGTGTTCGGTCGGATCTCCCGGTCCCGGCTGGCCGGGCTGGTCCTGCTGGCCGGCGTGGCGCCGGCCTCGTCCCTGCTGCCGCCGGTGATGGTCGCGCTGCTCGCCATGGCCGTCCTGGCCCTGATCGCCGCGGCGAACCTGGTGAGCACCCGCTTGCACGCCCGCACGCCGATGCCGCCGGCGCTCGGGTGACCCTCACCCGGTAGGCACGGTGACCCGGACCAGCCGCGAGCGAGCGGGCAGCGCCTCCCAGACCAGGGTGAGCAGCAGGACCAGATTCGCCGCGACCAGGATGGCCAGCGGTGGGAGCAGGGCCGTCGCGGGCGCGATGGCGGCCAGCAGCACCACCCCCAGCGCCCGGGACCAGAGGACCCGCCCGGTGAGCACGGCGTCGAACAGGCAACTCCCGAGCAGGAACAGGGCCGGCCCGCCGAGGATGACCGCAGCCCAGGAGGGCGGCGTCGCACCGAACGGCCGGTCGATGACCAGCGAGACGCTGGTCGAGACTACCAGCACCCCGGCCACCATCACCAGGTGGCTGTACGAGGTGGAGGTGCCGGGGCGAACCCGCTCCACCACCGTGGCGGCGGGCGGTGCCAGGAGCTGGCGTACCCGGTGGAAGTAGAGCTGGAAGAGCAGAACGGCGCTGGCGAACGCGACGGCGCTCGCGGCCACCCGGCCGGCCTGGAAGCCGCTGCCGGCCAGCCCCGTGCCGGCGCTCAGGACCAGCTCGCCCAACGCGATGATGAAGATCTCCCGGTGCCGCTCGGACAGGTGGGTGCCGGTGAAGATCTGACTGGCGAGTTCGGTGCGGCCGAGCTTCGGCGTGGGCCAGCCGATCCGGGCCGATCCGAGGTCGACGGCCACCGCGACCGCCCAGAGCAGCAGCCGGGCCGTTCCGTGCACGAACACCCCGGCCACCCACGGCACGGCGGTGACGCCGAACCAGAAGAAGACCCGGATGCTCCTGGCCTGGATCGGGCGGTTCACCCGGGTACCGGGGATGAGGACGGCGTCCCGGACGAGGTGGATGCCGAAGTACGCCGCGACGAGGAGCCATCCGTAGTCGGCGAACGCGTACGGCACCGCGATCGCCATCAGCAGGGTGCCGAACATGACCGCCAGAACGGTGGCCTGGATGATCGGCAGCCGCGGGTTGAACAGGTCGGTGAGCCACGCGGTCAGCACCCAGACCCACCAGGCGGCCAGCAGCAGGACGGCGGTCCGGGCGGCGCCCCGGACGGTGAGGTCCTCGGCCAGCCCCGCCGAGAGCCTGGAGAGCATGAAGATGTAGACCAGGTCGAAGAAGAGCTCCAGGAACGTCGGATAGTCGGGCTCGCCGCGCCGGCGAAGGATCCGGGGTAGCGGACTGGACGTCACCGCGTCTGCCTCCTCTGGCACGCCGCACCGGGGAGCGGAGGCGCTGGCAACCTGGCGCTCCCCGCCAACCTACAAAAGCGGCGTCACCGGCGAGTCGAAACGACAGGAGCAGGGCGCGGGCCGGGCTCCGGGTCCGCCGTCGCCACCGGCCCCCGACCTGACGTCGCGGCTGGTCACCCGGGGGGGATCACGACCGGCATGTCGTTGTAGACCCGGTGTCGGGTGATTCTCCATCTCCCGTCGACGCGACGCAGGTCGGTCTCGTAGTAGCCACTCTCGATCGGGCGTACGGTGCCCTGGGTGCCGCTGGTTCCGGGCCGCCAGCCGTGCTCCGGTCGGCGGCCGGCGCGGGTCTCGTAGAGGACGAACTGTGCGCTGAGGTGGGCGGTGTCCACGTCGACCGTCACGGTGTGGTCGGCGGTGACGTGGTGGGTGAAGACGCCGGCAGGCATGGGCACGCCGGCTTGGCTCACCAGCGCCTCGATCGGCCCAGGGCCCTCGAGGGGCGGCAGGATCGGCTCGTACGTCTGCGGGCCGGTCCTGCTGTAGAGTTCGGTCACCGCGTCCTTGGTGTACAGCGCGGCGACCGCGTTGCCGTCGCGCCGGTCGCTGCCGCGAACGTAACGCGCCAGGACCTCGATCACCTGGCGCCCCTCTTCCGCTGTCACATCCACTTTTCGGTTCTCCAGATCTTCGCATTGCTTCGCGAACTCAAACTGCAGATGTGACTCCGGCAGGGTCCGGTGGCCGGCACAGGGACACCGGGGCGCGTGCCCGGAGGGAGCACGCGCCCGGTGGGGATCAGGTGAAGTTGGCGCCGCCGTCGACGAGCAGCGACTGGCCGTTGATGTAGGCGCCGTCGTCGGAGAAGAGGAACGCCACCATCGCGGCGAGGTCCTCCGGCTTTCCCAGCCTGGGCGAACGTACCGTCGCGAGAATCTGCTCGCGGTACTCGGCGGTGGTGGCCTTTAGCGCGGCGCCGGTGACGATCACTCCCGGCGATACGAGGTTGGTACGAACGCCGTGCTTGCCCCCGAGGGTCGCGGTGTGCCGGGTGAGGCCGACCAGCCCGCTCTTGGCCGCCTGGTAGGCGACGCGCTCGGTCTCGCCCATCCATACCGCGCTCGACATGGTGTTGACGATCGAGCCACCGCCTTGCTCGATCATGATCGGGAGGGCGTGCCGCATGCCGTACATGTAGCCGGTGAGGGTGACGTCGATGGTGTGCTGCCAGACGTCGACCGGCACCGAGGTGACGTCGGTGTCTCGTCCCAGGGTTCGTGGCGAGAGATCCGCGGCCACGTTGAACAGGCCGTGCAGGCCGCCGAACCGGTCGACGGTGAAGCTGATCAGGTCCCGGTAGGACTGCTCGTCGGTGATGTCGAAGCCTCGCGCCACGGCTGTTCCGCCGGCCGCGGTGATTCCGTCGACCACGGTCTGGGCGGCGGCCTCGTTCAGATCCGCCGCAACGACCAGCATTCCTTCCTCGGCGAGGCGGATCGCCGTCGCGCCGCCGATGTTGCCCGGCGCCGCACCGGCGACGAGGGCAACCTTGTCCTTGATTCCACGCATTGTCCTATCCCTTTACTTGTCGAGGTTCAGTTCTCTACGAACGGGTAGTCGGTGTAGCCCGCGTCGCCGCCGTAGAACGTGGTCGGGTCCGGCTGGTTGTAGGGGCCCGTGCGGGCGATCCGGCTGGGCAGGTCGGGGTTGGCGAGAAACGCCTCGCCGAATGCGACGACGTCGGCCACGCCGTCGTCCAGCGCGTCGCGGGTCTCCTCGTGCGGCGGGCGTCGCGTGTCGTACCGGTGCGGGTTGAGCACCAGTTGGCCCGGCCAGAGCTGGCGGAGTTTCTGGGTCAGCGGACGGTGGCCGGGCCACTCCGGATGTCGAGGAAGGTCAGGCCGAGCGGCGCCAGGGCGTCGAAGAGCGCGGGGTAGAGCTCCTCGGGGTTGACCTCCTCGATCCCCAACAGTGGCGAGGCCGGGGAGATGCGCATGGCGGTGCGGTCCGGCCCGATCGCGGCGGCGACCGCCGTGACCAGGGTGACCGCGAACCGGATTCGGTTCTCGATCGAGCCGCCCCAACGGTCGGTACGGAGGTTCGCCTTGGCGCAGAAGAACTGCTGGACGAGGAAGTCGTTCGCACCGTGGATCTCGACGCCGTCAAAGCCGGCCTCGATCGCCTTCCACGCGGAGTGCACGAAGTCTGCAACCGTCTGCTCAATGTCGGCTTCGGTCATGGCCTCGGGGACGGGCATGTCCTTCATCCCCTGCGGCGTGTAGATCTGCTCCGGGGCGGCGACCGCGGATGGCGCCTTCGGGGTGAGGTCGCTGTCCGGGCTGTGCACCCGGCCGCCGTGCAGCAGCTGGGCGAAGATCTTCGAGCCGCCCGCGTGCACCGCCTCGGTGACCTGCTTCCAGGAATCCGTCTGCTCGTCGGTGACGAGCATGGGGGTGAACGGGAACGACTGCGCCACCCGGCTGGGGTAGATCGCCTCCGAGACGATCAGTCCGGCCGAGGACCGTTGCCGGTAGTACTCTGCGGGCTGGCGGTGTCGTTGGCCCCGACCCGGTTTCGGGTCATCGGAGCCATCGCGAACCGGTTCGCGATCTTCGTCGCGGCGAGAACGATCGGCTCGAATGCGTCAGGCACGGCGTTGTCTCTCCGCGGTGTTGAACGGTCCGGTCGACTGATCACTTGGTACGCAGCGGCGCGAGGGCCTGGCTCCAGGCCACGACCTGGTCGAGGGTGGCGTTCAGCGCGTCACGCTGGAAGTCGTTGGGCTTGAAGACGCTGAAGTTCTCGAAATCGGTGAAGAGAGAGAGCGCCACCTGCGACCGCACGTCCGCCATCTGCAGTTCACCAGCGATCAGCCGCAGGTGCTCGACCGCCCGGGTGCCGCCCACCGAGCCGTAGCTGACGAAACCGACGGCCTTGTTGTTCCATTCGCTGTAAAGGAAGTCGATCGCGTTCTTCAGGGCGCCGGAGGTCGAGTGGTTGTACTCCGGCGTCACCATCACGAAGCCGTCGAACGAGGCGATCTTGTTGGCCCACTCCAGCGTGTGCGGCTGCTGGTACTGGCCCATCGACGGCGGGTACACCTCGTCCAGGTGCGGCAGCTTGTAGTCCAGCAGGTCGACGAGCTCGAACTGGGCGTCGGTGCGCTGCCGGGCGACGTCGTACACCCACTGACCCACGGCCGCGCCGTTGCGTCCCGGCCGGGTGCTGCCGATGATGATTCCGATCCTGGCCATCTGCGTTCCTCCTCGTGTGGGGTACCGGAGGCGGCACCCTTGCCTGACGAAGCAACTATACGCTGTTGGTTGCTTCGCCAAGCAAGTACACTGGGATCATGTCCACCGTCACACCGCAGCCGACAATGCCCCCAGAAGGGGTGCAACCACTCAACCCAGACGAGGAGGCGCTCGTCCGGTCCCTCACTCGCGTCATGTACGCCCTGCCCCGCGCCATCGACGCCGACATGGTCCGCGAGCAGCGGCTCCCCCTGATTGACTACCTGGCCCTGATGCACCTCTCCGAGGCCGCCGACCGGCGGTTGCGGATGAGCGAACTCGCCGCCGCCTGCGAAATGTCGCTCAGTGGCATGAGCCGCGTCGTACACCGGTTGGAGAGCCAGGGGCTCATCCAGCGGATCAGGTGCGAACAGGACGCCCGCGGCTGGAACGCCGTCCTCACCGACGCCGGCCTCACCCGCCTCCAAGAGGCCTGGCCGACCAGTCTCGCCGCCGTACGCCGGCAGTTCCTCGACCACCTCACGGGCGTCGACCTCCGAAAGCTCTCCCAAGCCCTACAGGACGTGGCCATCTGATTCCCTGTCGGGAATCACCTGAGGTCTGAACGAACCGCCTGCTCCTGATCAAGGAGTAGGCACCGCGGTGGATACTGCCGCGGGGGCGAAGACAGACCCGGCGGGCCCGCCGGCGCCCTGAGCAGCTCAAGATCGTCGCGGCGCAGGGCGGCGTGACCGTCCGCGAAGGTTCGCCGCGCGGCCAGTGCGGCTTCGTGAACGACTCAGGGCGCGATGCCAAACGGGCCCATGCTGCCATAGTCCAGCCGTAGGGCTTCGGCCATTGCCCACGCGTTCGGCAGGGTGAATATGTCGGCACCGCCCAAACGCTGGCTCCAACGCGGAACGAGTTCATCGGCGGCCTGGGCGGCCACGGCGTCGAGGTAGGCCTTGAAGATGGCCCAGGCGTTGGTGGCGTCAACCGGGGTCAGAATCTTCTCCAAGTCAACCGACGAGAGCGCTGCCTCGGTGGTGGAACGCAGGTCTTGCACGTATTCGATTTGGGTCCTGACATCGTCCGGGGTGCCGGGCCGGGTGACGTGTCCGCCGACGATCTTCTCGAAGGGGTATTCGAGAGCCTGTTCCTGGGCGTTGACGAAGCCGGGGATGTTCGCGGAGACGGCGAGGTTGGAGAACGGGACCCAGCCGGGGAAGATCACGTCCACGAGCATCAGCACGCCTTGTGTCGGGGCGTAGATGAAGATGTTTCCCTCGGCGTGGTTGGGGCCCTTGTAGTCGAGCTGGAGGCTGTGGTCTCCCGCTTCGATCGTCAGGGTGTCGTCAAACACGCGTGTCGGCAGGGGGCGGTTAGGGTCGCCGAGCAGCGCGAGTCGTTCCGCCGTGATGCGGTGGGCATAGCGTGGTACGTCCTCGGGGTAGACCGACATCGCTCCGACGTGGTCGGAGTGCTGGTGGCTGTAGACGGCCTGGGTGATGGGGCGGCTGGTCACGCTGCGGATTGCGCGGAGAATGTTGTGGCCGAGGGTGGGTGGCGCGTCGACGGCGATCACACCCTCGTCCGTGACCACGAACATCATCTGGTACATGCCCTCACTGAGCCAGAACACGCCGTCGGCGATCTCCTCCAAGACGTAACCGGCCTTGGGGACCTCGGGACCCAGGGCAGCCTGCGGCACTGGGGCCGTTGGTAGCTTCCGCGCCCGCTCAGCAACGTCCGAATACGGAACTTTCGACACGTGGCCCCCTGCCTCGCCAATCGCACCGACCGGCTCTGCCCGCTACGGTGCGCGCCGCGGTCGAATGGGCGACGGATCGCCCGGCGCACCGTCGATCGTCCTCGCCGGCGTTCAGGCTCGCAGCCGCATCGCCCGACGCTCATCCGCAAGGGGGACACCTGGGGATGCTCCCGTTCCGTTCCGTGCGTTCGTCCGCGGAGAGTTCCCCCACCGAAGGGAGGCGGCCGGCCGGTGGGCGGAGCCGGAGCTGGATCCACCGGCACAATCGTCCCCGGCAGTACGACCGGGCTCAATGCACCGGGTGCTAGCTGCCGGTCGGCTGCGGCTGGGTGGGCCGGTTCTCGACGACGGCCACCATGAGAAGCACTCCGGTCGTTGTCACGCTGACGCCTATCAGCGGCAGCCAGTGGGCGGCGACGGCGGCGACGAGTATGGCGGGCAGGCCGATCAGGCGGGGCCAGGACAGCCGGCGGTAGATGGTGGCGGACAGTAGGACCCGACCGGCGAGAAACAGAGCGGGGCCGGCGACCGTGACGGCGATGGCCGCGCCGGATCCGCGTTCGGTCGGATGCGCGATGACAGCTTCAGCGGCGACAGAGGAGGCCAGGACGCCGGCGATCATGACGAGATGCAGGTCGCCAGTCAGCGTGCCGAACCGGGACAGACCACGCTTCTCGATGGCGGCGCCGAGATACGTTTCCGCCGGAGTGACGTACGACAACCCGATCAGCACCGTTGCAGCGAAGACGATCAGAAACGCAGCGGAGTGGAGGAGATCCTTGTCGGTACGGGAGTAGACCAGACCGGCGGAGAACAGGAGCTCGCCGAGAGCGATGATGAAAATCTGCTGGTACCGCTCGGTGAGATGGGCCCCTCGCAGTCGCAGTTCCTCCGGCCGTGCCCGGCCAAGCCGTGGCGCCCGCCATCCCAGTAGCGGCCCGGAATAGTCGAGTGCGACGGCCGCCACCCACATCGGTATTCGCGCCGCCGCCCAGAATGCCCCCACCAGCCACAGCACCCCGGACGTGCTGAACCAGACGAAGAATCTCAAGGGGCGCCTACGCAACGGATGCCCCCGCAGTGCCAGCGCCGCGAAACCGCTCCGGCCGACGTGAACGGCGACGTAGGTGCCGGCGAAGAGAACCGCCTGTCCCTCCTCAACGTACGGGACAGCGGCGCTCATCAAGATCACGCCCACGGTCGAGCCGAGCAGCAGAGCCCGCACTCTGCGGTTGGCGCGTGCATACCAGTCGGAGAACCAGGTAGTCACCACCCAGACCCACCAGAGAGGCAACAGGAGAAGGACGGTGTTCAGCGCCCCGGCGACGGTCATGTTGGACAAAAGGACCCCGGACAGCTGCATCAACGCCAACACGAATGCCAGATCGAAGAACAGTTCCAGGAAGGACGCACTCAGCGGTTCGTCGCGCTGTCGCAGCAGCGGAGCCGCCACCCTCACGTCGCCCCCTGACGCCCTCGGCACTTCACACCACCGCCGTGACCACCTCTGCGGCATCTCCCGGCAAAGCTCCCCGCCGGTGGTTGCTGACTGTCCGCGCGGGTAACCATCGCCGCCAGCCGGGGTAGACCACCAGCTCGTCGTTGGCCTACGGCCGCCACGAACGTCAGTGCTGCTGGCGGCTCTCCGATTCCCGTTACGGCCCTG
The DNA here is from genome assembly GCF_004217615.1 of Micromonospora kangleipakensis. Taxonomy (NCBI): domain Bacteria; kingdom Bacillati; phylum Actinomycetota; class Actinomycetes; order Micromonosporales; family Micromonosporaceae; genus Micromonospora; species Micromonospora kangleipakensis. Next base: position 4,064,004 of record NZ_SHLD01000001.1, read on the forward strand.
ACCATGCCTGATCACGCCGTCGCCGCACTGCGGCGAGCGGCTCATCCCAGGTAGAAGTCCCGGCGAGCGGCCACGAACGCCTCGATCGTCTGGGCGGGTACGCCCGTCAGGCGCTCGACGTCGTCGGACACGCGGTCGTACCGGTTCTCGCGGTGCAGTCGGGCCATAGTGGCGATGTGCTGTTCGGTGTGCGGCGGCAGGCCAGCCTTCGCGAGCACCTCGGACCGCCACTGGTTCCAACGGCCCGTCCAGATAGGACACGGGGTGCCCTAGTGCCCGGGAGAACTCCTCGGCCATCTGCGTCATGTCGACGGTGTGCGGTCCGGTCAGCTCGTAGACGTGCCCGATGTGTGGGGCCGGGTCGCGGAGCACGGTGGCGACCACCCGAGCCACGTCGTCCACGGTGACCGGCGAGGTGCGCCCAGTGCCGAAAGGCAGCGCGATCGTGCCGTTCCCCCGGATCGACCGCGCCGCCAGCGTCGTGAACAGCGGATTGTCCAGGAACGACGTCGGCCGGATGTGTACCACCGGCAGGCCCGACCAGTTCAGTACCTGCTCGGCCAGCCAGTGCAGCCGCTGCTGGTGTGACTCAGCGGTGCTGGTGGCGGTCATCTGCGACACCGTCATCTGCGACATGCCGACCAGGCCCGCCAGCTCCCCGTGCTCCCGCGCCACGGTGGCCACCACGGTCGCCGCCAGCAGATGGTCCGGCGACACGGGCATCGCGAAATACATCCGTCCGACACCCTTCAGCGCGGTCGCGACGGTCTCGGGTCGGGTCAGATCGCCGAGGACGACGTCCGCGCCGAGTGCACGCAACTCCACCGCGCGATCGTCGTCGCGGCGGACCATCACGCGCACCGGCACGTCCTGCGCGCGCAGTTGGTCGATGACGGTGCGGCCCACGCCACCGGCGCCGGGGATGAGAACTAGGTCGCTGTCGACCATGCGTTGATCTCCTTGTGGTGAGTAGCTGAGCCGGTGACTACAGCGGAGCCTGGCCGTGGATCGGCCGGAACTGGGGACAAGGGTCAGGCGGCTGCGGTAGGCCACCTCGTCAGGCGGGGCGCTGGCCGACCAGGAGCGCAGCGACGAAGGGCGAGAAGGATCAGGCGGACGCCGGCACGGTGGCGAGGTCCTGCCTGACCCACCGGCCGACGCCCTCGGCGAGGACCTCGGTCAGGTTCAGGCAGGGCCGGTGAGAGCGAGGGGCTGCCGCCTCCGAGGCCGGGGGCCGGTCTTCCGCGCTACGGGATCTCGCTGGCCATGTCGGTATCCACGAAGCCGACGTGCAGGGGTGACGCGATGAGCCGGAGTCTCGCTCCTCGCGAACGGCATCGTTCATTGCCGAGGCGGACGTGGCCGGCATAGCAGGCACCGCAGCCCACAGGAGGCCATCGGGACGCCACGGTCGGCGGTACGCGGCAGCAGCTTGAGTGCTGCCACTCTTCACGCGCGGCCAGGTAAGTCTCGGTGGCGAGGGGCAGCGGAACGAGGACTGATCCACAGCGACCTCCAGTGAGACGAACAACTGATTCAGGCCGCCCGCTTGCTTCTGCGCCCAGCAGCGACGTGCGGGATGTGTGCCTGGAGCGGATGCTCCTGGCGGGCGGTTACATGGGCGTACACCTAGCTTGGAGCATAAGCGCGTATTTGCGGAGCTACCCCCACGAGCCGGAAGTGGTGCAGATCCTCTCCGAGGCCTGGGGGTGGCTTCAGGCCACGTGCCCGATCGGAGACGCTCCTGCTCGGAGCAGTCCGTCGCGCCAGGGAATTCCCTGGTCCCGCCCTGGTTTCCGGGTGTTCCTGCATATCGTGAGGTGGTGACGCCCGCATGGCCACCGCCCAGGTGTGCGGCCAGGGAGTCTCACTGGGTCGAGCCGGGGATGGGCAGCGCGGAGGTGATCGGGCCGGCATCGATCCTGTGCCGACTCCCCAAGGTGTGGTGAAAGGAGATCGTCATGAGCTCGACTTCCGTCCCGGAGGGCCCTGGCTCCGTCTCGCAGGCGCCGGGGCTTCCGGCAGGGTTCACCGACACGTTCACCAGCCGGTACGTCGACATCGGTGAGCTGCGCCTGCATGCGGTCGTCGGCGGTGACGGACCGCCGCTGCTGCTGGTGCACGGCTGGCCGCAGAACTGGTACGCGTGGCGCATGCTGATGCCCAGCCTGGCCCGGGACTTCAAGGTCATCGCGGTCGACCAGCGTGGCATGGGGCTGTCCGACAAGCCCGAGGACGGGTACGACCCCGGCACCCAGGCCAACGACATGATCGCGCTGATGGACGCGCTCGGCCACCAGCGCTTCGCCGTGGTCGGCACCGACACCGGACTCCCGATCGGCTACGCGCTGGCCGCGGACCACCCGGAACGGATCGACCGCGTGGCCCTCGCCGAGGTTCCCGGGCCTCCGGGGGCGGTTCCCTCACCGCCCATGTTCGCTCCCGGGCCGCTCAACGACCGGTTCTGGCACATCCCCTTCAACCGGATCAACAAGCTGAACGAACAGCTCGTCCAGGGACGGGAAAAGCTCTTCTTCAGCTGGGAGTTCACCATCCAGGGCGGGAAGCTGCCCGACGACCTGATCAACTACTACGTCGGTTTGCTCTCCAACCCCGACTCCCTGCGCGGCAGCTTCGGGTTCTACCGGGCGTGGGACGCGATGATGACGCAGAACGAGAAGCGCAAGAACACGCGGCTCGCCATGCCCGTCCTGGCGATCGGCGGAGCGGCAAGCAGCGGCGACAAAGTCGGGGAGGCGATGAAGCTCCTGGCGGACGACGTGCAGACCGCGGTCATCCCCAACAGTGGCCACTTCGTCGCCGAGGAGGCTCCCGATGCGATGCTGGCGGCGCTGACCGGGTTCCTTGCCCCGTACCGCCAAGTGGCGGCGGTGGGCGCTTCCAGGCCCTAGTACTGCACCGTCACATCTCTGCTACCTGCTGACCGGCCAAGGGCAGTCCACTAACCGTCGATCCGGATGATGTTGCGCATCTTGTTGGACGCGTCCAGGGCTGCCACCTTGTACGCCTCAGCCAGCGTCGGGTAGTTGAACACCGTGTCGACCAGGTAGTCGACGGTGCCGCCGCAGCCCATGACCGCCTGCCCGATATGGACGATCTCGGTAGCGCCGGTGCCGAACACGTGCACGCCGAGCAGTCGGCCGTCCTCCGGTGAGACGAGCAGCTTCAGCATGCCGTACGAGTCACCCACGATCTGGCCGCGGGCCAGCTCGCGGTAGCGCGCGATGCCCACCTCGAACGGCGTCGACCCGTCCGTCAGCTCCTCCTCGGTCTTCCCGACGAAGCTGATCTCCGGAATCGTGTAGATGCCGATCGGCTGCAACCCGTGCAGCTCGCGGACCGGCTCGCCGCAGGCGTGCTGCGCGGCCAGCCGGCCCTGCTCCATTGACGTGGACGCCAGCGCCGGGAAGCCGATCACGTCACCGACCGCGTAGATGTTCTCCACCGCGGTGCGGTAGTTCGCATCGACGTCGATCCGGCCGCGCTTGTCCGCCTCCAGCCCGGCCGCTTCCAGCGCCAGGTCGTCGGTCTGGCCCTGGCGGCCAGCCGAGTACATGACCGTGTCCGCGACGATCTTCTTGCCGCTCTTCAGGATGCACAGCGCCGCGGTCTGGTGCTTCTCCACCGCGGCGACCTCCTCGCCGAAGCGGAACGTCACGGACAGGTCCCGCAGGTGGTACTTGAGCGACTCGACGACCTCTTCGTCGCAGAACTCGAGCATCCGATCGCGGCGTTCCACCACGGTCACCTTGGTGCCGAGCGCGGCGAACATCGACGCGTACTCCATGCCGATCACGCCGGCGCCGACCACGACCATGCTGCGGGGTACGGCCTGGAGGTTGATGACGCCGTCCGAGTCCACGATCGTCCGGTCGTCGAAGTCGACGCTGTCCGGGCGGGCCGGGCGCGTACCCGCGGCAATGACGATCTTGTCAAAGGTGACCTTGGACTCGTACCCGGAGCCGCCATCCACCCAGATCGCGTGCGGGTCCGCGAACCGTCCGGTGCCGGTGATCATCGCGACGCGGTTGCGCGCCAGCTGATTTCGGATGACGTCGGTCTGCCGGCTGATCACATGCTGGGTCCGGGCGGCCAGGTCGCTGACCGTGATCTCCTCCTTGACCCGGTAGCTGCTGCCGTACAGGTCCCGCTGGGTGAGGCCGGTCAGGTAGAGCACGGCCTCGCGTAGCGTCTTGGAGGGGACGGTGCCGGTGTTGATGCACACCCCACCGATCATGTCGCGGCGGTCCACGATGCCGACCCGCTTGCCCAGCTTGGCGGCGGCGATCGCGGCCTTCTGGCCACTGGGTCCGGAGCCCAGCACCAACAGGTCGTAGTCATACACAACTGTCAGCGTCGCAAGATGTGCCGGCCCGCGCTAGGGCGCATTTTCGTGCGGCGCACCCTCGTCCGCCGCGCCCCGCAGGAGTCGTCCCGGCTCGGCGGCCCGCTGCTGAGGCATCGAGATGCTTCCCGCGCCCCCCCACTCCGCTCCCAGCGAACCGGGCCGCCGCCGGTCCACCTGCGACCCCGGCCGGATGCCTCCGCCAGCGTGGCGGGCGGCGGGGCCCCGGCGGGTACGGTCCGACCTCGCCCGGCGCCCACAGGCGCGCGATCTGGGCGAGCTTGTCGGCCGCCTGCTGCAGCGGGTGCTCGCCCCTTACGAACCCGTCGAGTGGTCAGTCAGTCGGGGTTGTCGGCGAACTGCCGGGCCTGGCGTATCCGAACGGCGGTAGGCGCCGGTTCGGCCGGCCACCAGGTTGCCGCCGAGTTCCGCGCCGCGGTGGGTCAGCCGGGTCACGTCTTGCTGGCCCTGCGCAGCCCGAGCAGGGCGACCAGGGCGAGGAGGATGACGGCGACGGAGTATTCGTTGGCGGTCCGGGGCAGGCCGCCGGCGTGGACCACGAGGAAGCCGGCAATGACGGTGGGCAGGCCGAAGCCGACGTAGCAGACGATGTAGAGCAGGGACAGCACGCCGGCGCGTTCGTGCGCCTCGACCAGCGGCATGACCGTCTTGAGGCTGCCCTGGAAACCGCCACCGAAGCCGACGCCGCCGAACGCCAGGCCGACGAAGAAGCCGGCGATGGAGTCGGTGGTGACCGAGACCAGCGTGATGATCATGCCCAGGATGAGAGCGGCGACTCCGGTGAGCATCACGGTCCGCGCGGCGGCGTTGCGCAGCAGGAGAATGGTGATCGACCCGAAGAGGGCGAAGACGAAGACGGCCAGACCGCCGGCCACGATCGAGGTGTACATGAGGGCGCGCACGAGCGCCGGGCCGAGCGCGCTGAAGAAGCCGGCCAGCGCCCAGACGGCGAAGAGCACCGGAGCGACGATCAGTACCGGCCCGCGCACGGCGCGGGGCAGCTTGATCTCCGGCCGCAGACTTTGCAGCGCTCCCTTCATCGGCGTGACCGTCTCCGGCATCAGCACGATTCCGACGCCTTGGATCAGCAGGATGACGAGCAGGACGATGTACACCAGTCGCGTCGGCGCGGGCAGGAACTGGATGAGCAGCGCCGAGAGCAGGACGCCGGTACCGGTTCCGATGCCGGGGGCGATCGAGTTGGCGAGCGTGCCGCGGGCGCGGTTGATGTCGAGCATGGCGGCGCCGACGGCGCCGGTGGCGGCGCCGGCCGCGAGTCCCTGCACGACGCGGGCGGCCAGCAGCGTGGGTACGCCGGTGGCGAAGATGAAGATGACCAGCGAGATCATCTGGACCGCGATCGCGACCAGCAGGACCGGCCGCCGACCGACATGGTCGGACAGCTTGCCGAGAGTGAGCAGGGTCGCCAGCACCGCGACGGCGTAGATGGCGAACACCACCGTGGTGGTGATCGGCGAGAAGTGCCAGCGCGCCTGGTAGATCCCGTAGAGGGGGGTCGGGGCTGTCGACGCGGCCACGAAGGACACGAGGATCGAGGCGAGCAGAAACAGGGAGACTTTCGGCGAGAGGCGCCTCTTCTCGGCGTTATTCATGTCAGGTGCTCCTCGGGTGAGCTGCGGGCGGCTGCCCAGCGCGGTCGACCTGGACGCCGTCCTGCTGCTGAGCCGCAGCGGAGTACCCGAGGTGCTCCAGGACACGCAAAATGGACGGCCCGGCGTCCGGCTGAAGGATTTGTCCGGTAATCCGCGCTGATCACGGCCCCGTCCCTTTTGCCGGCGCGAACGTTCGTCGTCAGAGCACTAGGGAGGTCGGGGGAGCGGAATGGGAGCAGTGGCATGCGCTCAACGGACCGCGACTGCGCCCAATCGCACTGCACCGAAGGTCAGCGTCCACGAGGACGACGTGGCCGCGCAGCTCGCCGGGGCCGAATGGCTCGGAACTGAGCCACTCGGCCGCCCCGCCGAGCGACGGCAGGTGCAGACGTTCGAACACGGAGATCTACCGAAACGATCGGAACGCCGGGGCAGCATGCGGCCTGGGGTTGTGCGCCGGGTCCGGTCAGTTGCGGCACGTGGCCAGGAACGCGTCAGCGCCCGCCAGCATCTCCTCGGGAGTCTCCTCGGCGGGTGGTGGCCGCAGCCGGGTATGACCACGCTCTGCACATCGTCTGCGGCGAGCTTCATCGTGTTCCCGACCAGTTTTGACAGACCCACCCGCCCCCCGCCCCCCGGCTACGTACCGGACTGGGGAGTCGCCATCGTCGTGCCAGCTCGCAGGGTTGCCAACGCGCCGCTCCAGGCCCCCAACTGGTCGAGCATCGTGTTCACCGCATCCACCTGGTGAGCACCGGGCTTGAAGACGCTGAAGTTCTCGAAGTCGGTGAAGAGCGAGAGTGCCACCTGCGCCCGTACGTCCGCCATCTGCAACTCGGCCACCACCAGGCGCAGGTGCTCCACGGCGCGGGTGCCGCCGACGCTGCCGTAGCTGACGAACCCGGCCGCTTTGTTGTTCCACTCGGCGTAGAGGAAGTCGATCGCGTTCTTCAGCGCCCCGGACGTGGAGTGGTTGTACTCCGGCGTCACGAAGACGTACCCGTCGTACGAGGCGATCTTTTCGGCCCATCGCAGGGTGTGTGGCTGGGTGTACTGCCCGAGCGACGGTGGCGCCATCTCGTCGAGATGCGGCAGGTTGAAGTCCTTGAGGTCGACTAGTTCGTACTCGGCGTCGCCGCGCTTGCTGGCGATGTCGTGCACCCAGCGGGCCACCGTCTCCCCGTTCCGGCCGGGACGGGTGCTGCCGATGATGATGCCGATTCTGGTCATTGCCGCCCTTTTCTTCCGGGACCCCACGCGTGGGAGCGGGAGTCGTCGGCGGTTACCCCACCTGCGTGGTTTCGAACGGGCATACGGTGTTCCGGTTCCGGGCCATGTGCTGTGGAGGCGTAGGTGCTCCCGAGGGCAGTTGGAGGTCGCGCGGAATGGTTGGTGATCATCGGCGGCGGGTGGGGCGGCGGTCCCACCGGTAGAGGAGCGGTTCGAGGCGTCGGCAACGGGTAGACGGCGGTCTGGTCGAGAGGAGGATCCAGGTGGTCTACGAGGATTTTGTTGAGGCAGTGGCCAGGCGGACAGGGGTGTCGGCCGAGCAGGCGGAGACGATAGCCCGGGCGACGTTGGAGACGTTGGCAGATCGGATCAGCGGAGGCGAGGCGAATGATCTCGCCGATCAGCTTCCCGAAGGGCTTGACGATCCCCTGCGCAAGACTCGGGAACACCCCGAGTCGTTCGGGCTCGGGGAGTTCGTTCAGCGGGTGACGGCACGCGCCGGCGTCGACGGTGTGCTCGCCAGTGCCGGCGTCCGCGCGGTGCTCACCACACTGCGTGAGGCTGTCCCGGCTGAGGAGTTCCAGGACATGGTGGCTCAACTCTCGAAGGACTTCTGGCGGGTGGTCGAACCGGTGGGCCTCCGTCCCGGTGAACGACGGGCCCGCTAGTGGTCGTCACACGCGTGACAAACCCGCCGCCTGCTACCGCACGATGGACAGGGCGCGCCAGGGACGCGCGGACAGCGGCAGGTGAACGTACCTGATCTTGGTTGGCACGCGACCGACGTCGTGTGCGGATGTCTGCCGCGGTGTTCCGGCAGGTGCTCGCGGAGACCGGGGCGCGGGAGGTGCCACCATGAGCCGGTGAAGATCTTGTCCATCCAGTCCTCCGTCGCCTACGGTCATGTCGGCAACTCCGCTGCCGTCTTCCCCCTGCAGCGGCTGGGCCACGAGGTCTGGCCGGTGCTTACCGTCCATTTCTCCAACCACACCGGTTACGGCGCGTGGCGCGGGCCGCTACTGGCGCCGGCCGACGTTGCCGAGGTGATCGCGGGCATCGAGGATCGTGGGGTCCTCGGGAACGCCGACGCGGTGCTGTCGGGCTACCAGGGCGACCCGGCGATGGGCACGGTGATCCTCGACGCGGTGGAGAAGGTGAAGGCGGCCAACCCGGATGCGGTGTACTGCTGCGACCCAGTGATGGGCGACGTCGGCCGCGGCATGTTCGTACGGCCGGGAATCCCCGAGTACATGCGGGACACGGTGGTCCCGCGCGCGGACATCGTCACTCCGAATCAGTTCGAGTTGGAGTTCCTCGCGGGCCGTGCGACGGACTCGCCGAAGGAGTTGCTGGAGGCGGTCGACGTCGTGCGCGGGATGGGGCCGCGGCACGTTCTGGTCACCAGCGTGCTGCACGGTGACGTCCCTGACGGGTCGCTGGAGATGGTGGCCGTATCGGACGAGGGCGCTTGGGCGGTGACCACGCCGCTGCTGCCGATCAGCCCGAATGGCGCCGGCGACGTCACGGCGGCGTTGTATCTCGCGCACCTGTTGACGACCGGCTCGCCCGCCAGGGCGCTGGAGCATACCGCCGCCTCCATCTTCGCCGTTCTTGAGGCGACTCTCGCGGCAGGCACCCGCGAGATCCAGCTGATCGCCGCCCAGGACGCGATCGCTGACCCGCCAAAGAGGTTCGCCGCCAAACCGTACGCCGCGTAGCGGCTGCGTCGGGCGGCGTTGTCGGCCTCGGGGGTGGTAGAAGGCGGGGCGGGCGGTACTGCCACGGCTGATCGGGTCGCTGTGGGGTTGGGAGCGGGGAGCACGTTGGGAGCAGCCGGGTGTACTGAACGGCCTTGAACTGCACCCAACGGCACAGAACTGCGTCCAACGGCACCCGCCCCTCCAGTGGTCTTCCGTTCCTGCAGGTCAGATCAGGTGCGGCGTCCTGCTTCACACAACTGCACTCAACGGCAGCGAACAGCAGTCAACGACGCTCCATGTCGCCTGATAGGGGAGTATTCGCAGGTCAGAGCGGTAAGGGCTTAGCAGCCGCGCGGGCCTTGCACGTGGGCGCAGATTGGGTGCAGCTTGGCGAAGGCCGCGCCCGAAGTTGTCAACAAGGCCGGCTGAGCAGAACGCTCTGACCCGCGATGATGCGGGCGAGCAAGTTGGTGTGACCTGCCAGGGAGGACCGAAGTGGTCAGGCGGCCCTGCTCCCCGCCTGGCTGGTGCCGACGGTCGTCAGGAGCCCCGCGGCGCCGGCCGTGGTGGCTTCGCTGCATCGACGTATGACTCTGTGTACTACGAAGCTGCCATTGGTATGGCTCCCGCCAACTGAGACTTCGATCCCACCGGCAACGCCCTGACCAGCGCCTCCTGCACGGTGAGCTCTTCGACGGTCCCCCCGAAGGCGTCAACATCCGTGGCTCGCCGCTCAGCCTGGCGAAGTATGCCGCAGCGCACTGGGCGACCAACCCGCCTCCGCCGCGATGCTGTGGACGGTCGCTGGCGACCGTCCACAGCATCGCGGTATTTCATGACGGGGCCTGGCGTGCCCCCGGCCGGTTAACGCAGATGTGACTCGATGGCCTCGATGATGCGCGGACGGAGTTTGGCTGCGCGGACGACGGCATCAACGGAGCCGACCTCGATAGCGCGCTGGATGTTGTGCACCCGGTCGAACTCCGTGGCCACCTCGCCGAGCTTCTCCGCGCGGACCGACGAGCGGAGCTCGTCCAGTTCTGTAGTCAACGCGGCGCGGTCGGCCCCGGAGGCGGCCGGTGCGCGGGCCTCCAGGTCCCGCACGCGCGGGTCGGCCGCGGTGCGGGCGTCGACGTCGCCGGAGAACACCACCGCGGCGGCGGGAGCGCCGCCGAGCACCGAGGCGAACGAGCCTTCCAGCGCCAGCACGGTCATGTTGGGGTTCAGCGCCTTCGAGAACACCACGAACGCGCCGCCGTGGTACCGCGAGATCACGCAGAACACGATGGGTCCGCGGAAGTTCACGATCGCGCGGCCGATCTCGGCGCCGTACTCCAGTTGCAGCTTGCGCATCGACTCGGGCGAGCCGTCGAAGCCCGACAGGTTCGCCAGCACCACCAGCGGCCGGTTGCCGCTGGCCGCGTTGATCGCCCGCGCGGCCTTCTTCGACGACCGCGGGAACAGCGTGCCCGCGGTGTAGGTGTCCGGGCCGTCGGTGGGCGGGAAGCCACGCCGCGGCACCGCCCGTGACTCGATGCCGAGCAGGCACACCGGGATGCCGCCGAGGTGCACGTCCTGCACCACCGCGGTCTCCGCGTCGGCCATGCCCGCCCAGCGTTCCAGCACCGGGTGGTCCTGGTCGGAGAGCGCCCGCATCACGGTCCGGATGTCGAACGGCTTCTTGCGGTCCGGGTTGGCCTCGGCGGAGAAGATCTCGCCGACGGTGGTGAAGTCGCTGCCGGCCACGGCATGCGGGAAGGCGGAGATGTCCCGGTCGGTGGGGTCGGTGGTGGTCGCCCGCCGCGGCGCATCCTCGCCGGGTGCGACGTACGTGTGGTCGTAGTGCGCCATCAGCACGTCCCGCGCGGCGGGGAGGTTCGGCGCCCAGTACTGCGCCTGCCCGTTGGGGCCCATCACCCGGTCGTAGCCGCCGATGCCGAAGTTGTCCTCGGCCGAGACGCCGCCGGAGAAGTCGAGCGACTGCTTGCCGGTGAGCACCATCGCCGAGTCCGGCGTCATCACCAGGACGCCCTTGGTGTGCATGAGCATCGTCGCCTCGGCGTTCCAGTACGGCTGGGCGCCGACGTTGATGCCCGCGACCACGATGTTGATCTCACCGCCGTCCTGGGTGAACTCGACGATCCGCTTGAGCGCCGCGGCCACCCAGTCCATGTTCTCCGTGCCCGACGTCATGGAGATCCGGGCGCCGGCGGACAGCGCGTACCACTCCAGCGGCACCCGGATCCGCTCGGCCAGGTCCAGCGCGGCGATCACGCGGCGGCACTCCGGCTCCGACAGGGCGCCCAGCGACTTCGTCGGGTCGCCGAGCAGCACGACCCGGGTGACGCCCTGCGGGTGCCGCGGGGTCGGCGTGGTGACCACGCCGGCGACGATCGCCGCGGTGTTGCGCCCCTTGGGCCGGTCGACCGGCACCAGCGCCCGGTCGTCGTCGAGGTCGTGCTCGACGAACTCGCCGAGCAGGCCGGTCAGCTCGTACGGGTACACGGTGTTGCGGCTGCTCGCCCGCAGCACCTTCAGCCGGTAGTCGTCGAGCGGCTCGACCGGGTCGACCGGCGGCTCGCCGACGGTCAGCTCGGCGCCGCCGGTGGCGTCGAAGGAGATCCGTACGCCGATCTTGGTCAGCTCGCCGGTCGTGCGGTCGCGCTGCCGCGCGATGAACAGGATCTCCTCCAGGCCGGCGCCCGCGGCCGTCGGGCGCACGCGCCCGGCGATCATCTCCATCTCCTCGCGCGTGAGGTCGCTCGGCGGCCAGACGTAGATCACGATCCGGTTGGTGTTGAAGCGCGTCTTCGACGGTCGGCGCGACTGCGCGCGGCGGATCGAGTCGAGGCAGGCGGCGACGGTGTCCTCGGTCGTCGGCAGCGCGACCAGCCGGCCGTCGTGCTCGCGCAGCTCGGTCAGGTCGCGCACTTGTGCGAACGCGACCAGGCGCTCGTCGGACGGGTTCTCCCGCGCCACGCACTGGAAGAGGTAGACCTCCTCGTCCGAGGACGGCAGCCGGGTCAGGTCGAAATTGTGCAGCTGCTGGAGCTGCATCCGCTGCGCGATGTACGGGTGCAAGCCGCGGATCAACCGTTCCTCGGTCATCCCCGCGCCCGACGGGCGGAACGTGAAGTGGTGGTGCATCACCGCTCCGCCGCGGCCCGCGACGGTGGTGGTGACTCTGCGGACCTGGTGCGGCAGCGGGTGCCCGTTGATGACCTCGAGCAGCGCGGCCGCCATCGCGTCGAAGTCCTCCGGCTGGTTCTCCCAGGCGAGGTAGATGTCGGCGTCGATGGCCTCCGCGCCGCTGGCCAGCTCGGCGAGCCCGCGCAGTGCGCCGCCCAGCGCATCGAAGCTCACCGCGGCGGCGACCACGCTCGAGTCCGCGCGCTCGGCGACCACGAACGGGCAGCGCGCGGCCTCGGGGTTGCGGACGCTGGTGAGCGCCTTGTTGCCGTAGTACCGCCGGGTCAGCACTTCCAGCATGACCGCGTTGTCGAGGTGGTCGCGGACAAGCCGCTGGCCGAGCAGCCGGACCAACGGCTCGGTGCTGCGTACCATCTCCGCGATGCGCTCGGCGCGGTCCGGCGCGTCCGGGTGCGCGTCCAGGTGGCGCAGGTGCTTGCGGACCTCGGCGTAGACGCGGGCGCGGTTGCGGCGCAGCAGCGGCTGGGCGAACCAGGCGAACACCACGCCGCGGGCGAGGTCGGCGACCACGGGGAAGCGGACCTGCGTCGCGGCCACCAGCCGCTCCAGCGCGAGGCCGGCGGGCTCGCGCAGCGTCTCGTCCGGCGGCGGCTCCCGCAGCCACGCGCGCAGCAGCGTCGCGACGACCGTGGCGTCGGCGGACGCGCGTTGCTGGGCGAGGAAGATCCGGAACACGGCGGCTTCGAGCTCGGGGGAGCGCTCCAGGTCGGTGACACCGTAGTGCCCGAGCGCCTTGGCGAGCTTGGCCTGGAACGAACTCGGCAGTCCGGCCCGCTCGACGTCGAGGCTCTGCAGGTAGGTGTGGAAGTACTCGCGGGCGCTGTGCACGCGGGCGTCGCCGCCGCCGTCCTCGCCCGTCGGCCGGTTGCGGCTCAGCTCGGCGAGGTCGGCGAACACGTTGACGAGTTCGAGTTCCTCGGCGAGCGGCCGATGGTCGTCCTCGGTGGCGGTCCGCCGCGCGGCGAGGTAGTCGTCGAGCACCCGACGGTCGTCGTGCGGGTCGACGTCGAACCCGAGCAGCAGGCCGCGCAGGTCCTCCTGGCCGCGGGTGGCGCGCTTCCACGTCCGGATCTCCTCGGGCGCGGCGGGCAGGTCCAGCTCGACGGACGCGGCGGCCGGGCCGTCCGCGTCCTCGTCGGCCTCGTCGGCGAGCGGCTCCAGCCGCAGCAGCGGTGCGCCGGCCTCCACCTGGCTGCCCACGGAGACGGCGCATTCCTTCAGCCGCGCCTTGAACGGCGCCCGCAGCACCGTCTCCATCTTCATGGCTTCCAGCACCAGCACCGGCGCACCCGCCTCGACCTCGGCGCCGACCTCCAGCGGCGTGGCGACGACCAGGGCGGGCATGGGCGAACGGAGGACGCCGCCCTCGTCGCGGCTGACCCGGTGCGTCACGCCGTCCACCTCGACCAGGTGGATCGGCCCGTACGTGCCGGTGAGCAGGCGGTACCGGACGCCGTTGACGACGATCTGCCCGGTGTGCCGGTCGAAGCGGTCCAGCTCGACGTCGGCGGTGCGGACGCCGCCGGCCGCTTCGATGCCGACGCGGAACCGGTGCGCGCCGACCCGCGCCACGCGCGTGCGGTAGCCGACGCCACGCAGCTTGAGGTCCAGCGGTCGGCCACTCTTGTGCTGCACCTGCGGGCGACCGCCGAACGCCGTCGACAGCAGCCGCTGCCGCTCGACGCGTTCCTCCTCCTCGTACGCCTCGATGGCGGCGGCCGCCAGCGCAACGGCGGAGTGCCGGTGCGCGACGAGTCCGCCCTCGCCGCGGACGCGGTCGATCCAGCCGGTGTCCGCGCTGGCGTCGATCACCTCGGGCTGGTCGAGCAGGTCGAGCACGAAGCTCTTGTTCGTCGCGCCGCCCTCGATGATCACCGTGGTGTTCGCCATCGCCCGACGCAACCTGCCGAGTGCCTCGTCGCGGTCGCGGCCGTAGGCGATGATCTTCGCGATCATCGAGTCGAAGTCGGCCGGGATGGTGTCACCCTCGCTGACGCCGGTGTCCACCCGGATACCCGGCCCCGCGGGCAGATCCAGCCGCGCGATACGGCCCGGGGAGGGCGCGAAGTCGCGGTCGGGGTCCTCGGCGTTCAGCCGGGCCTCGATGGCGTGCCCGCGCTCCACCGGCGGCTCGCCTTCGAGCCGCCCGCCCGAGGCCACGTGCAGCTGCGCCTTGACCAGGTCGAACCCGGTGGTCAACTCGGTGACCGGGTGCTCGACCTGCAGGCGGGTGTTGACCTCGAGGAACGCGAACAGCCGGTCGCCGGGGTGGTAGAGGAACTCGACGGTCGCCGCGCCCCGGTAACCGACCGCGACGGCCAGCCGCTCGGCCGACGCCTTGAGCTCGGCGGCCTGCACCGGGCTGAGCACCGGCGACGCCGACTCCTCGATGACCTTCTGGTTGCGCCGCTGCACCGAACAGTCGCGGACACCGAGCGCCCACGCGGTGCCCTGGCCGTCGGCGATCACCTGGACCTCGACGTGCCGGGCGCCGGTGACCAGGCGCTCCAGGAACACGACGCCGCTGCCGAACGCCCGCGCCGCCTCCTGGCTGGTGCGCTCGTACGCGTCGACGAGCTCGGCCTCGCTGGTGATCACGCGGATGCCGCGCCCGCCGCCGCCCGCGGTCGCCTTCAGCATCAACGGGTAGCCGACCTCGGCCGCCGCCGTCAGGGCGGCGTCCAGGGTCTCGACCGCACCGCGGCTCCACGGCGCGACCGGCACGCCGACCTCCTCGGCGATCAGCTTTGCGCCGATCTTGTCACCGAGCTGGCGCATGGCCTTCGCGCTCGGCCCGACGAAGGTCACGCCGACCTTCTCACACAACTCCGCGAACGCCGGGTCCTCCGCGACGAAGCCCCAACCGACCCACGCGGCGTCGGCGCCGGTCTCCACCAACGCGCGCTCCAGCGCCTTCAGGTTCAGGTACGGGCGCGCGGACGCGGGACCGAGATCGTAGGCGAGGTCCGCCTCACGCACGAACGTGGCGCTGCGGTCGACGTCGGTGTGCAAGGCGACGGTCTCGATCCGGGTCCCGGTCTCCGCGGCAAGCTCTCGGACCGCGTGGATGAGCCGCATCGCGGCCTCACCACGGTTGACGATGGCGATACGGCTGAACACCCGATCGACCCCTTCGGTGGACATACGACGTACGCCGCGAGACGGCGGCCCCCGGCAGTGATCACCTTTCCGCCTGCCGGCTGGTAGCGCCATGTCGTAACCACCGAACCCTACGCGGCACCAGTTGTAGGAACCGAACAAAAATTTTTGGCCGTCCGTCCTCAGGTTGGGCCGGTGCGAAACGGCAGCGGCGGCACTCGTGGCCGCGTCTCGCCTGTGATCGCGAGCGGAGTCGACGCGGAGGCTGCGGCCCCCGTGGCCCGAGGCGTCGCCGCCGGGGCGAGCAGGCGCTCCGGGCGCATCCCGATCCGGACCACCCGCGCGTACGAGATCCTCTACAGCCTGGCAAGGCGTACGTCCGGCGATCCAGGTCGAGCTCGAACGGCTGCGGCCCAGACTGGCCGGATGACGGTCAGCGGGCGTCGCGGAGCTGGAACACGATCAGCCCCGCGATGACCGCTGCGACGGCGTACAGGGACAGGACGCCGAGCCCCGCCCACGGCCCGATGTGTTCGGCGGCGAGGTTGCGCGTGGACTGGATGGTCAGCCCGGCGTCCATCGGGGAGAACCGGTGGATGCGGTGCTGCCATCTCGGGTCGCTGACGAACATGGCGACGACCGGCGATCCGTAGAGCAGTGCCAGCGCTGCCGTGAGCGCACCGGCGGTGTCTCGCAGGAGGAGCCCGAGCCCCGCTCCCAGCAAGGTGACAAGCCCCGTGTAGAGGATCGTACCGATGGCCGCCCGCCGAGTGAGGTCGTCGGCGAGCGACAGCGCCGGAAAGCCGTGCGCCGCCGTGAACCCGTTGCCGGGCAGCATCGTCCGGCCGGCCGTCAGGGACCCGGCAACCGCCAGTACCCCGGTGGCCACCCCGAGGACGGCCAGGACACCGAGCTTGCCCAGCACCACCGGGAACCGGCGTGGTACGGCCACCAGCGTCGGCTGGATCGTCCGCGTGCTGTACTCCGCTGTCACCGCCAGGACCGCGAGGACCACGATGCCGACCTGGCCGAGGCGTACGCCCGCCAGTGACAGCTTCGTGAGGTCGACGGCGCAGGGCGACTCGCAGTGGGCGTACTCCAGCGATCCGGTGATGGCGAAACCGAGGCCCACCGTGCCGGCGATGGCGAGCAGCATCAGCCATCCGGTGCTCGGCAGGGTCCTCAGCTTCGTCCACTCCGCACGGAGAGCGCGGAGGGGGCGCGGCGCCGTCATGCGTCGCGCTTCCGCAGCTGCCACCAGGCGAGCCCGAGTGTGACAGCGACCCACGCCGCGACCACACCGATCCCGGCCCACGGCCCGATCATGGCCCACGGTTCGGCCAGGGTGATCGTCGGCGGTTTCGCCCGCTGGGTCGCCATCCCGCCCGCTAGCGTTGTGTACATCAGCCACTTCGGCGAGGTGCCCGGCAGGATCATGCCGACGATCAGCGGTCCGAGGACCAGAACGATGGTGATTGTGATCGCGGCCGCACTGTGCCGCAGCAGTACGCCGATCGCGAGGCCGACGACGGCGACCCCGGCCATGAACGCGGCGGTCAGCAGCAGAGCCCGCAGCACTGATTCGTCCGTAAGGGATGGTCGGGGGAAGGCCGGCGACGTGAAGCCCTGCTTGCGCAGGATCGGGATGGCGAGCACGAACGACCCGACCGCACCGACCAGCCCCACGAGGAACGAGGTGGTGCCGAGGACGATCGCCTTCGCGGCCAGCACACGGCCCCGGCGCGGAGTCGCGGCGAACGTCGTCCGGATCATGCCCCGGCGGTACTCCGACGTGGCGTAGAGGACACCGATCGCGATGAGGGCCATGAGCCCGGCGATGACGCCGATCAGCGCCGTCTCCACCATGTCGTCATCCGGCGGCTGCGGACCGACCTTGCCCGTGCCCACCACGGTGTAGGTGCCGTCGGCCTCGGTGACCTGGCCGCCGCCGCGTACTCCGCCCTTCTCGCTGAGTCGATCGGCATCGCCGATCGACTCGCCGTGCCAGGTGCCGCCCGATCCGCGCTGCACATTGTCGAACGCAGCCCGGGCGCTGGTCGGCCGCCCACCGACCGACGAGCTGCCGCCGCCCCGTGATGCGTACACGGCTGCCGGCGACGAGACGTAGAAGCCGACTTCCACGGTGGACGGCAGGTTCTTCGGCGTCGCCGTACCGATCTTCTGCCACGCGGCACCGTCGGCCGACTCGTATCCGGTGATCGTGTTGCCCGAGCGCACGAGCCTCAACCATCGGGCCCCGCTGCTCGCGCTGCCCTTGCGGTCCGCGTCGAAGTCCCATTGCATGTGTACGCCCTGATCGGCGGTCAGCATCACCGAGGCGTATGACGAACCGGGCCGCGTACCATCCTTGATCATGATTCCGGCCGCGGGCTGGGCGAACGGGCTGGGATCCTCGAGCTTGGTCATCTGGTCGGAGCCCATGCGCACGGCGCGCCGGTCCGGTTCGGGCGTCAGCGACGCGACTCGCACGGTAAGCGTCGTGTCGCCGGTGATCTGCTGGTGCACGAAGTAGAACGCGTCGGCGACCGGTTCGCCGTGCGGCCCGCTGACGAAATCGGCGTGCTCGTTGATGTCCGTCTTGTTGCCGGAAGCGGCCAGGTAGCTCAGGCCGATGGTCAGGGCGGCCGCGCCGAGCAGCGTGATGACCCAGCGGCTCACCGACCGTAGCTTGGTCCACTCGGCCAGCAGCAGCCGGGGGAAGGATTCGCGAGCGGTCACCGTACGCTCCCTTTGGTCGCCGGCGCTCCGGTCTCGGGCGCGAACTCGATGGCGCCGCGCGTCAGGTCCATGTACGCCTCCTCCAGCGAGGCCCGGTGTCGTCGCAGTTCGGAGAACGGGATGGCGGCCTCGGTCAGCAGCGCCGATACCCGGTCGCCGGGCAGCCCCTCGACGACGACGGTCTCCGGGCCGGCCACGGTGACGGTCGCGCCCCCGTTGGCGAGCACGGTCGTCGCCTCGGCCCGCTGCGCGGTCGTGACCTCGACGCGGTCCTTGGACGCCGCCGCCAGGAGCTTGGCCACGCTCGTGTCGGCGATCAGGCGGCCGCGGCCGACCGCGATCAGATGGTCGGCGGTGTCCTCCAGCTCGCCCATCAGGTGGCTGGAGACCAGGACCGCCCGGCCCTCGGCGGCCAGCGACCGCATCAGGCCCCGGATCCAGACGATGCCGTCGGGGTCGAGCCCGTTGACCGGCTCGTCGAACATGAGCACCGGCGGATCGCCGAGCAGGGCGGCGGCGATGCCCAGCCGCTGCTGCATACCGAGCGAGAAGCCCGCGGCCCGGCGGCGGGCGGCCGAGGCCAGGCCCACCTGGTCGAGCACCTCGGACACCCGGCGCTTGCCGATACCGTTGCTGTGAGCCAGCCAGAGCAGGTGGTCGCGGGCTCGCCGGCCCGGGTGCAGAGCCGAGGCGTCGAGCAGCGCACCGACCTGTGTCAGCGGCGTACGCAAGGAGCGGTAGGGGCGGCCGTTGACCAGTGCCTCGCCCTCGTCCGGCGCGTCGAGCCCGAGGATCAGCCGCATCGTGGTGGACTTCCCGGCGCCGTTGGGCCCGACGAAACCGGTCACCTCGCCGGCCCGGACGGTGAACGACAGCCCGTCCACCGCGACGGTCGTGCGGTAGCGCTTGCGTAGCGCGCGTACCTCGATCGTGGGTTCCATGGCAGGCAGGTTATGCGGCGGCGACCGGCGGGCGCGTCACGGCGCAGAGGGGTCTTCTGCCGGTGGCCGCCTCCCTCGTGCGGGGGAGGTCGCGTCCCTGCCGGGGTGGACGACAACGGTGTCCGGGCCGGTCACAATGGCTGGCGTGAAGGGGATGGGGCTGGCCGCAGCCACGGCCGCCCTCGGTGCCGTGGCGGTGATCGAGGCGGTGGCGGGCGCCTACGACCGGCCGCCGACCGCGATCGCGGCCCTCATCGCTCTCGCGGTGGTCGCCCCCGTCGCCCTGGTACGGCTCTGGCCCGCGACGGCAGCCGTCCTGTCCGCTCTGGCGGCCTTGTCCGGCTTGATGATCTCCTATCCGGTTACCGTCGCCGGAGTCACCGCTCTGGCCGTGCTCTGCGGGGTCGCCGGCCGGCTGCGTCCACTGAGGACAACTTGTTCCTTGATCCTGCCGTTTGCCGTGTACGCGGCGGCGCCGCTGTCGAGCGACCGGCCGGGCGGGAGGTCCTTCGCCCTGATCCTGCTGGCGGTCGCGGCGCTGGCGACGGCTACCGGGGCGACGTTGCAACTGCGGGACGAGCGGCGCCGCCACCGGGCCACCGAACAGTCGTCGGCAGCATCGCTGATGGAGTACGCCGCCCGCGGCGAACGAGCCCGCATCGCCCGGGAACTCCACGATGTGGTGGCGCACCACATCACCATGATCGCCTTGCAGGCCGAGGCGGCCCGGCTCGCGACACCGGGCCTGCCACCGGACGGGGCTCGCCGGCTGACTGCCATCGGGGACACCGCGCGTAGCGCGTTGACGGAAATGCGGCGTTTGCTGGGCGTACTCCGGGAGGATGTGGACGCCGAGCCGACGCTTCGCCCTCAACCCGGGCTCCGCCAGCTCAACGCCCTTCTCGACGAGGTACGCGACGCGGCCATGGGCAGTGGCGTACGCCTGATCGTGAGCGGCTCGGTCGAACCGCTCGACCCCGGGGTCGAGCTGACGGCGTACCGCATCGTGCAGGAGGCTCTGACCAACGCCCGCCGCCACGCGCCCGGCGCGGCCGTCGACGTCGAGCTGCACTACAGCGGCGATGACCTCAGCGTGCGGGTTTACGACAACGGCCCCGGCCCGGTCTCGGATGGCGGCCGTGGGCACGGGCTGGCCGGGATGCGGGAACGGGCGGCTATGGTCGGTGGCCAGGTCACGGCTGGTGCCGCACCGGGCGCCGGGTTCCTCGTCGAGGCCGTCCTGCCGACGAAGGGAGCTACGACGTGACGGCCACCCGCATCGTCGTGGTCGACGACCAGGACGTCGTGCGTGCCGCCTTCGAAGTCCTGCTGGCGACCCAGCCCGACTTCGCGGTCGTCGGCTCGGCCGCCGAGGGCGAGCAGGCCGTGCGGATCTGCCGCGACCTGCGCCCCGACGTCGTCCTCATGGACATCCGCATGCCGGGGATGGACGGCATCGAAGCGACCCGCCGCCTCCTCACCGACCCCGAGCCGCCTCGGGTGCTGATGCTGACGACGTTCGACCTCGACGAGCACGTGTACGACGCTCTCGGCGCGGGCGCGAGCGGCTTCCTCCTCAAGGACGCGACCGCCGAGCGCCTCTTCGACGCCGTCCGCATCGTCGCCGCTGGGGAAGCACTGCTCGCCCCGACGGTGACCCGCCGGCTCGTCGCCGAATTCGCCAGGATGCACGTACGTCGCCGCGAACCGGATGCGGCGCTCCAAGCGCTCACCGCCCGGGAGACGGAGGTGCTGCGGCTGATCGCCGAGGGGCTGTCGAACCCCGAGATCGCCGCCCGGCTCGTCGTCGGGGAGGAGACCGTCAAGTCCCACGTCAGCCGGGTGCTCGCCAAGCTCGGCCTGCGCGACCGCACCCAGGCCGTCGTCGTGGCGTACGAGTCCGGCCTGGTGGTCCCAGGCGACCGGTAAAGATCAACTGGTGATGTCCTTGGATGAGAAGCGAGCCCACACCGTCGTCCCGAAGACGACCGCGTAGGCGGCGGCTCGCAGGACCCTGGCGCAGCCCGTCCCACGAGATCGGATCACGCAGATCCCGAGCAGGGGAGGGGGATGTCAGCGGGGCAGTGGATCAAGAGTTGGTGGAGACGCGGACTCGCCGCCATCGGCCTGTGCGAGTTCGTCAACACCCGCACCCACTGGGCAGCACGATGATCTACGAGTGCTCCTGCGGGCCCGTTGCTTCGGAAGCCGTTCGTACCTGCCTTCTGGGTTCGGGGGCGCCGGGACGACGGCGACCGCCACCACCTGGGCACCGGACGCCGCGCTGGTCAACCGGGCGACGTCCTCATCTGTCGAGATGAGTGCGTGGCTGCTGTGGAACTTGGACGACGATCATCAACTGCGTCAACGCTTGCCGCTGCTTGCCGCCCTGTTTCTGGAATAGGTGGTCTGGCGTGCCGTGGTCGGCCGTAGCGGTCGTGGTGGTCGGACGTCGGGTCATCCGATCCACCGGTCGAACCAGGCGCGGGTGCGGCGGAGCACGTCGAGTTGGTGGTTGCGTTCGCGGATCGAGTGGTTCTCCCGGGGATAGACGACGTACTTGTGCTCGACTCCGAACCTGCGTAGCGCGCGGTGGAAGAACTCCGCCTGTGATACCGGAACGTTCGTGTCGTTCTCGCCGTGCAGGATCAGCACCGGCGTGCGGACCTTGGAGGCGTACGAGATCGGGCTGAGCCGGTCGTGGCGGTGTGGACCTGTTCCTTCCCAGCCGCTGCTGCCGCCGAGGGCGGACTCGAACGGCCCCTCTTCTCCGGTTGCGGCGAGCATTCCCCAGTCGCTGATGCCGGCGCCCATCACGGCGGCCTTGAACCGGTCGGTCTGCCCGACCGCCCATGCGGCCATGAACCCGCCGTGGCTCCAGCCGCCGATGCCCAGCCGGTCGGCGTTGGCGACGCCGTCGGCGATGAGCAGGTCGATGCCGGCGCAGATGTCGGTCCACTCATCGAGGCCGACCGCACCGGCGACGCGCACCGCGAAGTCGTGGCCGTGCCCGTTGCCGCCGCGCGGGTTCGGCAGAAACACGGCGTAGCCCGCGGTCGCCAGCCACTGGCCGGACGGGTCCCAGCCGAGCATCAGCCGGTCGGCGTGCCGGTCGTACGGGCCGCCGTGGACCAGTGTCACCAGTGGAAAGGGCCCGTCCTTGTGGGACCGGCCGGCGGGCAGGATCAGCAGGCCGTCGAGGGCCAGCCCGTCGGATGCCTCGTATGACAGGCGTTCCTGGACACCCCACCGGATGTCGCGGAGTTCGGGCCTGAGGTCGGTCAGCCTCGTCAGCGGCCCGCTCGTCGGGCCGGCGTGGACGTTTCCGGGCTGGTAGGACGTGCTGACCACCGCCGCGACGGCTTCACCGTGCCGGTTTGTGGTCAACGACGTCGCGAGGCCGTCGACCCGGGACAGCTCGACGAGGGTGGGCCCGGCTGGATCGAGCCGGTAGATCGCGGTATCGAGCCCGTCGGCGACCAGCACCAGTGGCGGACCGGTGTCGACCTGGACCAGGTTGCTCGGGCAGCCGGTCGTGCCGGCGGTCAGGTTGCGGTGCTCGCCCACCGGCCCGTTCACCGGTACGGCGACATCGAGGACCGCGTGTCCGCCCACCAGAGCGGGCGGGGTCTTCGCGACATATGCCAGGTGCCAGCCGTCGTCGGCGGGCCACCAGACGAGCGACGACGCGTCCGCCACGGCCGGTCCGAGGTCCCGCGTCACGCCGCTGTCCGGGTCGAGGAGGTGGAGACCGGGCTCCACCAGGCCCGGGTCCACGTCGGGGGTCGACCAGGTGAGGACCGCCAGCATTCCATCGTCGGGCCGCTGGACCACCTCGACGACATGGCGATCGCCGCACGCATCCGGTGTCCGGACCTCCCGGCTCCGTACGTCGAGCAGCCGCAGCCGGTCCGGGCGTACGCGTTCACCCCACACCCGAGCGTCGTCGCGCTCCCTGTCCCGACGTTCGTCCTCGGCGGACGGTTCATCGGCTGCGATCACCACGACCAGGTCCGGATCGGCCAGCGGGAGGTGACCTGACACCCCACCGGCCCAGCACGTGACCGCCTGCACAACACCGTCGACCAGCCCCACCCGGTGCAGTTGCGCCGTGCCACGCTCGGCCCGGTCGGAGAGAAAATAGATCAACAGCGAATCCGCGGCCCACCGCGGCGCCGAATCGTACGCCTCACCCGAAGTGAATCGTCGCGGCGACCCGGTCCCGTCGGTGGCGGCGACCCAGAGTTCGCTGACCGGGTGATCACCAGCCCGCCCGACCGGGGCGACCACGTAGGCGACCCACTTGCCGTCCGGCGACAGCGCCAATGCCTGCGGAACGCGACCGTCAACCACCAACTCGGCGGTGAGCTGTGTACGGGCCACCGAGGCACAGTACCGATCAACTACTACGGCGGCCAACCGCTGCCGCAATACCCGTTCGTAGCTGGCCGTGCCGTGCTCGATACCCAGAGCAAGGACCCGCTGGGCGGCGGTGGCCGCCAGCATCTCTTGTACCCACGCTCGCTGCGCCGGTGGCACCGGGGCGTCGTCACCGGCCGCGGTCGCTTCGACGACCTCACTGAGAAGCTGCCCCTGCAACTCCGTGGTGATCCGGTGCACGCCGGAGGAGGCGTTCGACTACCTCTCCGACCACCGCGCCGAGCTCGAGTGAAACCCCAGGTGCCAGGTAATGGAGAAGATCACCGAGGGACCTGTGGGCCTTGGCACGAAGTACCGCGCGAAGTGGAAGAACAGCCCGTACGTCGAGCTAGCGACCGTCCACTTCGACCGGCCGCACATCTGGACGGTGCACAACGGTGGCGCCATCGAGGTCACGTTCACATGCCGACTCGAGGCTGTTCCGGAGGGCAACTGCACGCCGAGTTCGAGCCGCGGCCGCACGGCTGGTTCCGGCTGATCTTCCCGCTCTTCCTGTTCGCCATCCGACGGCAGGAGAAAGCCAACATGACCTACCTGCGGGAGGCGCTGGAGCGACGCGTCCAGGTCCCGGCGAGGGACTGAGAGCTATCCGTCAACCCGCTCCACTGAAGTGGCGCGAAGGTCCACATCCTTGTAGTCGTCAGCGTTGGTGACGACCGCGGCACGGGTGTCGCCCCGTAGCAGGTCCAGCATCCGCTCCGGCCGATTCCCGAGTCGAAACGAGGACAGGTACAACCGCATTGTCACTCCTCGCCGATGACGGACAGCGCCCCGCACCGCGGAAGCGGCCCGGGGCGCCGGTACGTCAGGCCCGGCGGAGCCAGAAGGTCAGACCGAGCGACTCGTCGGTGAACGGCTCGGCGTCCGGCCAGGACGGCTCGCCCTCGGCGCAGTCGGTGGCGAGCACCTCCTCGGCGACGAGTTCGCGATGCTCGGCCAGGGCGAGCGTCGTCTCCTCCCGCGTCGGCCGGTACCGCAGCACGATCCTGTCGGTCACCTCCAGCCCACTGGACTTGCGGGCCTCCTGGATCTGCCGGATCGCGTCCCGCGCCGTCCCGGCCCGGCGCAGCTCCGGGGTGAGGTGCAGGTCCAGCGCCAAGGTGGCCCCGGCGTCGGTGGCCACCGCCCAGTCCTCACGTGGCGTCTCGACGATCACCACCTCGTCCGGGCCGAGCGTCACCGGCTCGTCCCCCACCAGGACGGTGGCCGACCCCGTCTCCCGCAGGGAGTCCTTGAGCGCCGCCGCGTCGGCCGCCGCGATCGCGGCGGCCACGTGCTGTACCGCCTTGCCGAGCCGCTTGCCGAGGGTACGGAAGTTCGCCTTCGCGGTGGTGTCCACCAACGAGGCGACCGCTCCGCCCACCGCAGTGACCGAGCCCACGTTCAACTCGGCCGCGATCTCGGCCAGCAGGTCGGGGGAGAGCTCCTCGAAGTCCGCAGCCGAGGCCAGTGCGCGGGACAGCGGCTGGCGCACCTTCATCCCGGAGTCCGCCCGTGCCGCGCGGCCCAGCTCGACCAGCCGCCGGGCGAGCGCCATCTGACGGGACAGCGCGGGGTCGATCAGCGACTCGTCGGCGACCGGGTACCCGGCCAGGTGCACCGACTGGGCGGCATCCGGGGTCACGGGCGCGACCAGGTCCTGCCAGACGCGCTCGGCGATGAACGGAGTGAGCGGCGCCAGCAGCAGGGTGAGCGTGGAGAGCACCTCGTGCAGGGTGGCGAGCGCGGCCGGATCCCCCCGCCAGAAGCGCCGGCGGCTGCGCCGGACATACCAGTTGGACAGGTCGTCGATGAAGGTCGACAGCAGCCGGCCCGCCTGGTGCGTGTCGAACCCGGCCATCGCGGCGTCCACCTGCTGCATCAGCGTGTTCAGCTCGGAGAGCAGCCACCGGTCGAGGACCGGCCGGTCCTCGGGCGCCGGGTCGGCGGCCGAAGGGGACCACTTGGCCGTACGGCCGTACAGGGCCTGGAAGGCGACGGTGTTCCAGTAGGTCAGCAGGATCTTGCGAACGACCTCCTGGAGGGCAGTGTGCCCGACCCGGCGGGCCGACCACGGCGAGCCCACCGCGGCCATGAACCAGCGGACGGCGTCTGCGCCGTGCTGGTCCATCAGCGGGATCGGTTCCAGGATGTTGCCCAGGTGCTTGGACATTTTCCGGCCGTCCTCGGCCAGGATGTGGCCGAGGCAGACCACCGTCTCGTACGGCGACCGGTCGAAGACCAGCGTGCCGACCGCCATCAGCGTGTAGAACCAACCGCGGGTCTGGTCGATGGCCTCGGAGATGAACTGCGCCGGGTAGCGCTGGGCGAAGAGCTCGGCGTTGCGGTAGGGGTAGCCGAACTGCGCGAAAGGCATGGAGCCAGAGTCGTACCAGGCGTCGATGACCTCCGCCACCCGCCGGGCCGTCACGCCGCACCGGCAGGTGAAGGTGACGTCGTCGATGTACGGCCGGTGAGGGTCCAGGCCAGTCAGGTCGTCGCCGGTCAGCTCGCTCAGTTCGGCCAGCGACCCGACACAGGTCAGGTGCTCGTTCTGGCACCGCCAGATGGGCAGCGGGGTGCCCCAGTAACGCCGCCGGGAGAGCGCCCAGTCGACGTTGTTGTTCAGCCAGTCGCCGTACCGGCCGTGCTTGACGGTGGCGGGGTGCCAGGTGGTCCGCTCGTTCTCGCGCAGCAGCTCGTCGCGGACCTCTGTGGTCCGGACGTACCAGGAGGGCTGGGCGTAATAGATCAGCGCGGTGTGGCAGCGCCAGCAGTGCGGGTAGCTATGCTCGTAGGGCACATGCTTGAAAAGCAGCCCCCGGGCGGTCAGGTCCTCCACGAGCGGCCGGTCCGCCTCCTTGAAGAACAGGCCGCCGATCAGCGCAAGGTCCGGCTCGAAGCGGCCGTTGGGCTGCACCGGGTTGACCATCGGCAGTCCGTACGCGCGGCTGCTGGCGAGGTCGTCCGCGCCGAAGGCAGGCGCCTGGTGGACCAGGCCGGTGCCGCTGTCCGTGGTCACGTACGACGCCAGGATCACGATGTGCGCGTCGGGGATCTCGACCAGGTCGAACGGGGGCCGGTAGGTCCACCGCTCCAGCTCCTTGCCCCGGAACGACTCCCCCGTGAGATCCCAGCCGTCGCCCAGCGCGTACGCCAGCAGCGGCTCGGCCACGACGAGCTGCTCGTTGCCGTCCGTCGCGACGACGTACCGGACGTCCGGGTGGACAGCCACCGCGACGTTCGAGGGCAGCGTCCACGGCGTGGTCGTCCAGACCAGCAGCGACGCCCGGTCCGCGAGCGGGCCGGAGGTCAACGGGAACCGGACGTAGACCGACGGATCGACGACCGTCTCGTACCCCTGGGCGAGTTCGTGGTCCGACAGGCCGGTCTCGTCCCGCGGGCACCACGGCGCGACGCGGAAGTCCTCGACCAGCAGGCCCTTGTCGAAGATCTGCTTCAACGACCACCAGACGGACTCGATGTACTCCGGGTCCATGGTCCGGTAGGCGTCGTCCATGTCGACCCAGTAGCCCATCCGCCATGTGAGCTGGGCGAACGCGTCGGTGTGCCGGGTGACCGACTCGCGGCAGCGGGCGTTGAACTCGGCGATGCCGAACTTTTCGATGTCCTGCTTGCCGGAGAAGCCCAGCTCACGCTCGACGGCCAGCTCGACCGGCAGGCCGTGGCAGTCCCAGCCCGCCTTCCGGGCGACGTGGAAGCCCTTCATCGTCTTGTAGCGCGGAAAGACGTCCTTGAACACCCGGGCCTCGATGTGGTGGGCGCCGGGCATGCCGTTCGCGGTCGGCGGCCCTTCGTAGAACACCCATTCCGGGCGGCCCTGGGACTGCTCCAGGCTGCGCGCGAAGACGCTGTTGGCGTGCCAGAAGTGCAGGATCTCGTGGTCGAGAGCAGGGAGATCCACCTGGGTCGGGACGCTGCGGTACATCATGCCTCCGTCGGATGCGTGTGGTGCTCCGGCGGAGGGACGAGGCCGGTCAGCCCCGCGGTACCACCCTCCTTGGCCGCGTGCGGCCCTCTCGTTTTATCGTGCGGTCGGTTCTACTCGGCCTTCGGCCTTTCTTCCGACGGCTCCGGGGTGATCTTCCCACCGCGCACACCCCCGGGCTTCCACCATCCCCGGGTCGCTCCTGGCTGCGTTCGGCGCTACTCGTCCCCATCAACGCCTCGCCAGAACACGATAGCTGATCTGCGTCGTGTCGATGGATCAGCTCAGGATCCTTGTGACCGTGAAGGCGAGTACTGCTCGCAGCCGATACCCTCGGCGAATCCGCGGCATCCCGAAGGCGGCGAGGGCGGCCACGCCAGCGTCCTCGTCCCACCCGAGACCAACTGCCGTCAGAACGATCACCACGCCGACGAGGACGCCTACCAGCGCGGAGCAGGCGACATTACGCAACGCCGCGGCGAGCGGCGGATCGGGAATGCCCGACTCGCCGGTGAAGACAAGCCGCCCCGCCCGGTCGTTTGCCCAGCCACGCACGACCGAGTCCGCACTCGCTGGCTTGGGCTGACCAGGCCCATCGACTGCCATGCGCCCAGTGTGGATCGGCGATCAGCTGATGTCGACCTGCCAACGAACGCTCGCCGCTGTAACCCAGGATTCGTCCGCCTGCGCCGCGATCCGCGCGCTACGCAGCGTTACGACGCTCCCAGCGCGGCCAGTGCACTGACCTGCCGATGAGCGCGCATCATGGATGTCGTGCATGTTCTGTTTGATGATCGCGTCTCTGTCGAATTCCACGTGTTCCGCTTGGGGGGCGATGTGGCCGCCCACGCGGTCGGCGACGGGCAAGGTGGTCAGGTCAACGGGCTGTGCGGGGCCGCCGAACCGGGCGCGCTCGTGTTCAACACGGGATTGCATACCGGCTATGTGCCGCTGCGCATCGAACGGCACGTAAGCGAGCCGCTGCTCGACCCAGTCTGGACCGAGGTAGTGGAGGCGTTCTACACCCGCACGGAGCCGAACGTGCTGCTCCTGACGGGCGATCACAGGTTGACCGTCCGGCTCGAGTTGGACCAGGACACCTACCGCGTACGGTTCTGCGCGATCGGCTACGACAACGAGGATCGCGTTGTCGACGACCCGCCCGAGCGGTACCTGCTGCAGTTCTGGCCCGCGAAGGCGGGGCCCGACCGGATCGTCCGGCAGACCTCGACGGTCGCTGCGAACCGGCACCGCGTCGCTCAGAAGACGCCGCCGCGGCCGACCTACGCGGAACGTGTCGACGCGGCCCGCCGGCAACAGGAGGAGAAAAAGAGGCGGGAGAGGGAGTATTTCCGCGCGCGGGCGACGCATGACTGGGGCGGTCGCCTGCCGGACAGTGACCGGCTCCGCCAGGTCGGAGCGTGGGCGAAGGACGTGGCCCGCGTCGACCGCGACCTGGTCGATGAGATCGCCGCCGCCGAGCCGGCGCAGCAGCGTGCCATGGCAGCCTGGGCCGCCCGGTCAGCTGCTATCCAGGCTGGTGCCGCCGAGCTGGACTGGGTTGCCGAGGCACTGGATGCCCTCGACCGGGGTGACCCGCCACCTCCCTCGTTCACCGACTACCGGACGGCGCTCAACCGCTTGTGGGATGTGCCGGAGGAAACCGCCGTGCACAGCTTTATTTCTTCCTTCATCTATAGCCCTACCTCGATCGGGAAGATCGAGCTGCCCGCGATGGAGCCACAGGTGCAGATGGTCTTCGCGATAGTCGCCGCGCGTGAGGAGGATCCGCTCGTCGCCGCTCTGAGCACGCTCAAGTCCGCGCTCGAGATCGGCCCGGTCGATCTCGCTGCTTTCCGAGCCGTGTTCACCCAGAAGTAGCTGCCGCTCGCAGCCTCACCGGTCTCCTTTCACCTTTCGAGCAGGCGGTAGACCTCCACTTCTGCCGCTGATCGCGCCCCGGAATGTGACTGGCAGCCAACGTACTGATTTGCCGCCGATCGGACGGCACGGTACGTGACGGATGAGCGCGGCGCGCAGTCGTGCCGAGAATTGCACTTGGGATGATCAATGGATGGAGTTGGCGTGAAGGCAACACCATGGTGACTGGGGTGGAACCTTCGTCGTTGCCCGATCGGGGATGATCAGCGAGTGGCTGGGTTGATTGAACACCTGGAGTCGTTCCTCGGGCTCATCACGGGCGGAAGCCGAGGCGATGATGCGACGCCGGAGGGCGTTCAGGTGGCGTGGTTTGGCCCTGACGTACCGTTCGGCGGGGTCACGACCCTGGTGACCGTCGGGCTATCGCGGCGTCATCTCGGCCTGCCGAATGGCGGGGCTTTACACCAAGAGTTGGTGATGCACGTTCCAACCGATGACTACCCGGCTCGGGCGGCCGGGTTGTTGTTCCAGGTCGCCGGTGAGATGGTGCGCCGCGAGGCCGGCTTGCAGCATGGGCAAGTGATTGGTCCGCGCGGGCCCCTCTTCCCGGACAGTCAAACGACAGCCATGGTCGCGATCAGCCCGAGGTACATGCCGGAGTCCTTTGCCGTCTGTCACACCGAATCCGCGCCGGTGGTTTTGACGTGGTTGGTTCCGATTACCACCGGCGAAGCTGAGGTGATCCAGAAGTCCGGATGGGGGACGCTGGAGCAGGCGTTCGCGGCTCAAAATCCGGACCTGGCTGACCCTGGTCGGGCAGAAGTGGCGCTGGATCAGTTGACCTGGTAAGCCTCTGTTGGCGGGCAATCGAGTATCCGGATCTGCCGCGGTACGGGTGATCCTGGGTACGACGATGAGGGGTGGCTATGGCGGGGAGTTATCAACTGATCACGGACCACGATGATGACGTGCTGCCCACCTCGGGCGACATCCTCTACCTCCTTATGGATGCGCTCGCGGAGACGGACACCGCCACCGCGACGATCCGCTGCGATCAGGTGGCGGAGCGATTCGTCCAGGTGGTGGCGAATCGAGCCGGGTCGCTGCGGCTGCGGTTTAGGCAGTGGCCCGGCGAGCCGATCCAGGAGGTCGACGCCGTCGACATCCTGGCGGCCTTCCGATCGGTCATGGCGGCCGTCCGCTACGGGGACCAGGACTGGGCGCGGATCTTCGCACCCGTCGAAGGCACCTTCGGCCGGGACCCGGGGCCGGTCGACTACGCGCGCACGGGACTGCCGATTGCCACCGCGATGCTTGACGCGGTCAAGCGGCGCAAGCGCCTCGGCCTGCCCCCGTGGCCGGCGATGCCGATCCGCTGGGGCTCAGGTGAGGTGCTCACCGGCGATGTCTGGGCCGGGCTGCCGGCTGCCGGCCGGGTG
This sequence comes from Micromonospora kangleipakensis, assembly GCF_004217615.1. Lineage (NCBI taxonomy): Bacteria > Bacillati > Actinomycetota > Actinomycetes > Micromonosporales > Micromonosporaceae > Micromonospora > Micromonospora kangleipakensis. The sequence goes on from NZ_SHLD01000001.1 coordinate 4,094,611, forward strand.
GTCGTGCGCGCCATCCGGGTCGACCATCGGCACCGGCACGGCCTGGCGGTCGCCGTATCCGAGGGTTCGGTGGCGCACGAGGGTGAGGCGCCGTCGCGGGAGGCGCTGGTCTGGCCGGAACGGGTGGGTGAGGAGATCGCCCTGACCTACCGCTCGCCGCACCGGATCCTGCGACTGTGCAACGTGTACGTCGAACGCGCCGGGGGTGGGCGGGAGATCGTCGCCCGATGGGAGGAGCAGGCGGGCATGCGGGTCGAGGTCGCCGCGGACCGGCGCGTCTACCACTGCAACCACCCCCGCACTGATCCGCCGACGTTCGAGGACCTCGTCTGCCAGGTACGGGTCGCCGCCGCCTGAACGAGCCGGCCCAAGGGCCCGCTCGGGTCCGCTGCCGGCCACGATTGCATGCGCCTCTTGGACGAGCGGGTGATCTCGGGTACCCATGTGCTAACGATGCCCGTCGCTTGTGATCCCGATGCCAAGGCATCGTCTATTGCCGCGCAGCGCTCGTCACGCAATGTAACCAGCTCACGGGTGCACGCATCCGGACGTGCCGATGAGCGGGCACACTCGCCGCGATGGGCGGCTGTCGCTCCACTGGGTGCTCAGTGGTTGCGGGATCCGACCAGGCCCGAGGACCGGGCTTTGCCCCACGCCCGATCCCCGGGGGTCACCGCCCCGGCGTCCTAGTTCAGGTCGATGTGCAGACCCGCGTCGTCAATCGCGGCCAAGCAAGTCCTGCTCTGACGTGGCGGGTCTCCCTCGATCAGACGTCGTCGGGATGTCACCCTCGCCTGTTAGCCTGGCGGAGCATCGCGTCTTGTTCGGCGTCGGGCATGAGCTCCCGGACCTCTTGCGCGCAGCGGCAAGCGACCGCAATCTTGGCAGCCCACGCCAGCGCCTCCTCGCGTGAGGCCACGTCGACGACCGAGAACCCGCCAATGACCTCCTTGGTCTCCGGGTAAGGGCCGTCGGAGACCATCCCGTCCGTGGCCACGACGCTCGCCCTCTGGCGTTCGAGTCCGGCGCCGAACACCCACACGCCGGCGATGTGGGCCTCCTGGACCACCGCGTGCGAGGCCTTGCCCACGTCAGCCAACTCCTCGTCGGGGATGTGGTCCATCGCGCCGTCACCGAACGAGATCAAGTACCGGGTCATCCCATGACTCCCTTGTCCCGGCGGCCTCCTGCGACCGCCTCTCAACTGTTCTACGAACGACTCGCCCCGGATCCGACGCTATGCCAGAAGAAATTCTCACGGGATCTCCGACGCTCGGCGCTCACGAGCGTCAGTTCGCCCCTGTTCGCGGGCATCATTGCCGCCGCCACCGGCTACGAATAGCCCCACACACTCATCTGCCGCGGACCGTGTGCTGCGGAGCGTCACGATCGCTTGAGCCAGCCGCCGTCCGATCATGCCGAATTGCGGGCGTTGCTTCCTACTCAGCCGGGGTTTCGCGTGCTGATCGTGGCGGCGAGCCCTCGGGCGATCCGGGTAAGGGCGAGTCGGTGCGCGGCAACCGCGCCCGGGCCGTCCGAGATCCACGCCAGGATCATTTGATGCGCTGCGGAGACGTCATCCATATCGAGCTGGATCGAGTCTCCGGTTGCCAACCGCCGCCGAACGTACTCCGATGTCGGACGCAGGATCCGTCTGATGTGACTCCGCAGGTGCAGCTGCGTCCCGTGGGCCAGCTGCAGACGCAGGTTCGGTGCCGGCGCCGGTGAAGACGGTTCACTGTTGGCGGGCTCGTTTGGGAGGACTTCGACGCCGATCACGTCCGCCCGGGCAATCACCACTTCCCCGCCGAGATTCCGGGTGACATCACGGATCCGCATTACATCAGTGCTCAGCAGAACGCAACGTCGACCCGCCACGGCTCGGGCCAGGCCAGCGGCAGCACTGATTTCGAGGGCGGTAGAGAGGGTTCGCACCAGCGGAGGCCACCATCCCGACTCAGGAAGCACCGAGTCCACCAGCACGCCGATACCGAGAACGAAGAAAGCGCCACCCGCCCTTACGGCTCGCCATCGTGGGACCGGGCACATTTTGATCACGGCTGGTCGCATACGCCGCTCCTCAGTTCCGACAGAAAGAGCGTAGGGCCATGCCGCAACTCACTGTCATGCCGCCGACCGGGCGTCACGGTACGTGACGGAGGAGCGGTAGCGCCCGGCGCTCGGTCTTGCCGATGACAGTGCATCGGATCTTGAGGCGATCCGAACCGTTCCGTGTCGTCCCTCGTTCTTTGCAGGAGCTCCCAGGTCACCCGGAGTGTTATGGTCTCGTCTTTGGGCAGAGTGGACGGAGGTCGTCATGCATAAGTTGGTGGTCTTGTATTCCAAGCCCGCGGACCCTGACCACTTCCGCGACTACTACGTGACCAACCATCTTCCACTGGTCATGAATCTGCCCGGCCTGCTTGCGTGGCGCTACAGCTTCGATGTGGCGGCGACCAACGGAGAAGCGCCATATTTCGCGGTCTTCGAAGGCGACTTCGCTGACGCCGCCGCCATGGCCACGGCGCGGGCGTCGCCGCAAGGCTAGCGGGTGGCCGCCGATGTCGCCAACTACGCCACCGGCGGTGCGGTCATTATCCACTATCCGGTGCAGGACGGCACCGACTGAGGCAGGCCGGTAGGCTCCGGGACGCGTTCGGTCGGCCGTTGCGGCCATGTCCGGCTATCGGCGGACACCGTTTGCGGTTGCCGGTTCATTGAGCGTCAGAGGTGGGCCGATGTCCTGGCCGGATGTCACGGTGGTTGATGCGTGCGTGCGGCGCGACGGCCGGGGCGGCAGCCCCACGGCCGTCACCGACGACGACCCGACGGCGACGGACGCGGACCGGCGGGCGGTCGCTGCTGCGGCCGGCACCTCGCACGCGGCGTTCCTCGGCCCGGGGCGGACGCCGGGCGGTGGCTGGCCGGTCCGGTTCTTCACCGCCACCGCCGAACTGTCCGGCTGCGGCCACGGCACCGTTGCCGCGCAGGCCGTCCGGTTGACTCGCACCGCGCTGGGCGAGCTGAACGACCGCCAACACACCGGCGGGCGCACGTTCGACACCGTCGCGATCCGCCGCCCCGCCGGCATCGAGGTGTGGTTCGACCAGGGCCTCATCGCGCTGCGCCACCCGGCACCGGACGAGCGCGCCGCCATCGTCGCCGCGCTCGGGCTCACCGCGGACGACCCGCATCCGACCGACGTGCCACGGATCGCCGCGCCCGGCGCACCACGCATGCTGGTACCGGTCCACGACCGGTCGGCGCTGCTCCGAGTCTGCCCACACCTCGGCAGGCTGACGGCGGCGTGCCGGCGGTACGGGCTCCTCGGCTGTTTCGTCTACGTACCGCCGGTGGGCGACCGACCGGGTGCGGCGCGGATGTTCACGCCGGCGATCGGTGTCGACGAGGACGTCGCCAACGCCAACAGCACCGGCTGCCTGGCCGCCCACCTGCTCGACACGACAGGGGCACAGACGGTCTCGATCGAGGTGGAGCAGGGTGACACCCTCGGTCGACCGGCCAGCGTGCTCGCTTCGGCCCGACGCGGGCCTGTGGGCATCAGGACCCGGGTCGGCGGGTTGGCGGTGGTCCGCGACGGACACTGAGGCTATAACCAGACCGTCCTCTTCTGCCGCGATGAGCGCGGGTCATGCCGATGAGCGGACTGTTTGCCGACTCGGTGTACGACGCTCATTCTCCCTGTGCTATGTGTGCCCCAGCGTTTCAGATCGGCTGGAGGGCGCCGGCTGCAGTTGAATTCGTTACAGCTGCAGGCCGAGGTAGCTCCAGCGCACGTCGTGGCGACCGAGGGGGTCCGCCCGTTCACAGTCGTGAATGAGGTGTAGGCCGAAGTGGCGGGCCAGCGCGACCGTATCCTCCGCCGAGACGTCGTACATCCGCCGCCCGGCAGGTACGGGTCCGTGGCGCAGGGAGATGATCACGCGGCCCTCAGGTAGAAGCAGGCCGCTGATGTGTTTCATCGCTGACGATCGCTCGTGCTGGTCCAGATGCATCCAGACGGCCGTCAGAAGAATCAGGTCGAAGCGTTGGTCGCGCTTGTACAGCGCCGTCAGGTTGGGCAGGGTGTCGTCGACCCATTCGATGTCGTTGGCGGCGTGGATGCGTTGACCATGCGCGCGAAGTTGCGGGGTGGGCTCGACGGCGACGACCCGGTGTCCCAGGTCGGACAACGCTGCCGCATCGCGGCCCGTGCCCGCGCCAATGTCCAGGATCGAGCTGGGCTCGGTGGGGAACAGGTGCAGGACGTCTCGGTGCACGTCGGCAAACGAGACGCTCTCGTACTGTTCGGCCAGGGTGTCGGCGGCTTCGCCGTAGCCTGCGGTGCTGCTCATGAGCGCCAAGGCTTCTCCGTCCGTGGTGCGGTTGATGCTGTGGTCGTCGCGCGTGGTCAGGCTGTGTTCAGCAGAGCCGGGAGTTTGCGCATGTCGTCGAAGACCACCGTGTCCGGGCCTTCCAGCCGGTGCGCGGGGGTCAATCCGCCCGCATAGCCGAAGCAGCGCATCCCGGCGGCGCGGGCCGCCTGGACTCCGTACTGGCTGTCCTCGACCACGACGCACGCCGCGGGCGGGACACCCATCGTCGCCGCCGCATGCAGGAACAGGTCGGGGGCGGGCTTGCCGTGGGCGACCTCGGTCGCGCTGAAGATGCGGCCCTCGAAGCGGGGATACAGGCCGGTGCGGCCCAGGGTGTGGCGCATCTTCTCGTGCGTACCGCTGGAGGCCACGCACGTCGGCTCGGTGATCTCATCGAGCGCGTCGTTGATCCCGTCGACGGCGGTCAATCCGGCGTCCACCGCTTGGCGGTGTGCTAGGTCGAACCGGTCCGCCCAGGTAGCAGCCACGCCCTGTCCGAGGCGGGCCGCGATCTGTTCACCGATGGACGTGCTGGACCGGCCGATGAAGCGCTCGATGACCTCTGCCTCGGTCAGTGGCCAGCCCAGTTCCGCGCCAAGCGCGATGTTGACGCGGACCGCGATGCGCTCGCTGTCGACCAGCACCCCGTCGCAGTCGAAGATGACAAGCCCGATCGGATTGATCATCCGGACAGGCTAGTCGAGTGGGTGGGGCGAACCTGGCGGCACCCACGGTCCCCCGAAGGCGCCGGATCGCCGCCACCGCCGAGGTGGTGGCCAACTCGGACAGGTCGACCACGTTGCGAGGCAGCACCAGCGGCCGGTCGGGGCCGAGAAGGACGCCCGCATCTGCCGCCGACCGTGCGCGCTGGGCCTCGATGCGCCGTGACGCTCGGTCTTCAACAGCAGCTGGCGCGGCTGGGAATCATCTGAGTGGGGTCCTCACCGAGCGACCGGCGGCGGTCTTGCGGAACCCGCAGCATGGCGAGCTGTTCATCGTTGACCCGCCGACGCAACCCTGCCCTGCCCTGCCCACGCGGACGCCCGGGCCCGCGCTCAGTCCACGTCGGCCGGGATCGGGTCGAACGACGTCCCGTCCGCCGGGCCCACCTCGTGCAACCGCCCGTCCCGCACCAGGTACACGAAATTGTGCTGGGTCCGCGCGGCGAAGTCGGCCAGCTGCTCGTCGGTCCAGTCGTCGCGGTGGGTGCGGGGGTACTCGGCGTGGTCCGGTTCGGTCAGCAGCCGGACCACGTAGACGGCGTTGGCGCGCACCTCGATACGCCAGCGGTCGTCGGGCCACTCGCCCTCGGCCTCGATGACGCCGTCGACGACGTGGTCGAAGGTGAACCTGTCCAGCGCGGGCGGATACACCCGGCCGGGCACCGGGTTGTCCCGTTCGCGCGCGACGGTGGCGTCCTGCTTCAGGAACGTGTGCACCAGGTACTCCATCCAGAATTCGGCATCGTAGAACTTCTCGTTCTCGTTCCAGGCGATCGCGGTGCCGTCGGCGGTCGGCGCCCACTTGCACCAGTACCCGGGCTTGCTCGGGTCTGGATCCCTGGCGTCCTCGATCTCGTCGCCGTAGCCAAGGGCGTAGGGGCCGGTGGACCGGGGTTCGTGCCTGGTCTCGGCGAACGCCAGCAGGTAGTCGATCTCGTGCTGGTTCAGCGGAGGAGTGATCGTCACCTGGCCGGCAAACGTGGTCTCGTAACCCACGGCGGTTCCCTTCCACGAAGCGTCGCATGTGTATACCAAAGCGTGGAAGGCGCTGATCCGAGCGTGCAGGAGTTCGGGAGTGGAGCTGACCGGCACGTTGGCGGAGACCCACTGGGAATCGCATCGACCTGCGATCTTCGGGGCGGCCTACCGGATCCTCGGTTCCGAGGCCGAGGCCTGCCTGTCGGCGGCGTGGCAGCGCAGGAGCCGAACGCAAGATCTGAAATCGGCGAAGGCATCCGCTTCTGGCACCCCTCTGTGTCATCCATGAAGGAGCGGGGCCGGTCAAGGCTGGGATTTTGACCGGCTGACATTGTTTTGCCCGTCTTCCGGCATGGGTTGGAGGCAGGCGGTTGTGCGGCGTCGGGGTCAAGGCTGGGCCGTAGGCCCAACCGGTAGGGCTTGGCCTTGACGCCGACGCCGTGGACGCCATCGTGGTGATGCCGGAAAGCGGCGTTGTGGGGTGTGGTCGCGTCGCCAGGTTCCGACCTATGTCGGAACGGCAGGCCGAGGTTCGGCTGCCGGTCATCCATTCGTCCCGCGGGTTCGGGGGCATGGTGGTGTGCGACCGTGACCGGACGGGGTCAATCAAGCGGGCGGCCTCGCCGTCGGCCGACGGGGGCCAGACACAGCACGACCTCGCGTCCGGTCACGTCCGAACCTGCTCACGCCGCCGCTCGGGCCGGTGCGAGGGCGCGGATGTGCCCGTCGCGCAGGCCGTAGTAGACGAGGGTGAGCAGCTTGCGGGCCACCGCGACGGTGGCGATGTTGCGTCCGCGTCGCTCAGCGACGCGGGCGCGGGTGGAGGTCAACCAGCCGGCGGCGTGTGGGACGCCGTGGGCGGCCTCGACGGCGGCCCACCGCACGAGGGTGGAGCCCTGCTTGGTGATCCGTCCCCGGTGCACGACGAGGTCGGACTCGCGGTGGCGTGGGGTCAGTCCGGCCCACGAGGCGAGTTGCGCCGGGCCGGGGAACCGGTCGACCTCGCCGATCTCGGCGACGAACACCGCCGCCAGGACCGGGCCGACACCAGGGATGGCCTGGATAGCGGTATAGCCGCGATGCCCGGCGAGTCTGGCCCGGATCGGTCCGCCGACCGCGTCGATCTCGAAGTCAACCGCGTCGATCAGCCGGCACAGTGAGTCCACCCGACCCCGATACGCCCCGTCCAGCGGTGCGCAGGACAGCAGTTCCCGCCCGCCGACGCCGAACAGATCCGACACGGAGATGTGCACGCCCTGCTTGGCCAACACCGCATGCACCGATGCCTTCAACCCGCTGCGCCACGCGACCAGCTTGGCCCGATACCGCACCAGCTCCCGCAACTCGCGCACCGCCGGCGGGGCCACATACGCCTCCGGCAACCTGCCCATCCGCAGCAGATCCGCCAGGTCCGCGGCATCACGGGCATCATTCTTCACCCGCCGGTAGGCGAACCCTTTCACTCCCAACGGATGCGCCAAATGCACCCGGGCACCGGCCGCGGTCAACACATCCGCCGCCCAGTACCAGCCATAGGTCGCTTCCAGGACCACCTCGGGGTCCGGGCCGGCCTTGGCGATCTCCAACCCGAGCGCGACCGGGTCATTGTCGATCCGCACCGTGTCGAGCTTGTCGCCCGCCTCGGTCATCCGCACGATCACCGAACGGCGCCGGTGCAGATCGATACCCACGATCTGCCGACCGTCGTACTCTGCCTGCACGAGGGGCCTCCTTCGTCGTGAGACGTGAGCACCCCGAGCATCCCGCCCGGGACCCACGAGGAGCGAGGCCCCGCTCCTTCATGCCATCAAGTGATGATCAAGAGGGGTGTTCTAGGCTGGGGTTCGGCGGGTCCGGGAAGTGACTTTTCCGAAGTGTCGATCTCGGGGTTCGGGTCGGCCGCGCTGGATTGCAGAGTCGCCCCCGCGTGTCCTCCCGGGCCCGTCCCGAGCAGCTTCGTGTCGGCGACCATCTGCCGGTAGACGATGTCGGACAGGCGCCGCTTCAGTGCCCGTAGGGCCTCCATCGAGGTCTTGCCCTCGGCCAGTCTGCGCCGGTGGTAGCGGCGCCCTGCGGTGTCACGGCGCAGCTGGACGATGGCCATGATGTGAAGCGCCCGGTTGATGCGCCGGTTCCCGGCTCTGGAGAGCCGGTGCCGGTTCTGCTCGCCGGACGAGGCGTCGATCGGTGCGGTGCCGTTCCACGAGGCAAAGTGGGCGCGGCTGGTGAACCGGGCAATGTCTGCGATGTCGCCGAGCAGGCGGGCCGCGCCGGACGGTCCGATGCCGGTCAGGTCCATCAGCCGGCTTCCGGTGCTGTTGACCAGGTCGGTGAGCTCCTGTTTCGCGATTTTGATCTTCTTGTCGATGACGACGAGCTCGCCGATCAGCTCGGAGGCCAGCCGGCGGCGGGTCTTGCCGACCACGTCGCGCGGGCGAACAGTGCCCAGCAGGGCGCGGGCCTGCTGGGCGGACAGGTCCTTCTTCGCGCCGCCGGGCACCAACTCGAGTAGCAGGTGATGCAGCCGGGAGACCACTTCGGTGCGGGCCCGGCCGAGCTGGTCACGCCGGTCGACCAGCAGCCGTAACGCGACCGTGGTGTCGTCGGTGACGACCTGCCGCAGACCTTCGGTGCGCAGGGCGACCACGGCGACGCTGCGGGCATCGACCGGGTCGGTCTTGCGGCCCTGGCCGGTGGCGAACACGCGGGCCCGGGCGGACAGCTTCGCGGGAACGTCCACGACGGTTTCGCCGTCGGCGACCAGGCGTTGAGCGACGTGCCGCCCGATGCCGTTGCAGCCCTCGACCGCCCAAAGGCGGTCTTTGTGCTTGCGGCCGGCGGCGAGCATGGCCTGGTAGCCGTCGCGGTCGGTGCCGAACCGGCCCTGCCCGACCGTCTTCTCCCGCGCGTTGATGATTTCGATGGTGGCGGAACGCTTGTGCGGGTCCACGCCGATGATGACCTGAGCCATCCTGTCCTCCCTCGATCCGACGGTGTTCGTCGACGGGAGGGCAGCGCTACCTTGAGCCGGGCAGTCCCCTCTTGAGCCTCTCTCCGCCGCGGTGACCGGCGGGGCGCACGCCAGATGAGAGCCACACCAAACAGCGGTGGGCAGCCGCGATGAGAGCGACCCCACCGGTCACCTCGACCAAGCCTGGCCGGGCTGCGGTCGTACCACCAGTCAACAGGTAGCCGCGATCCGCGCGCTACGCAGTTGCGGCAAGTCGGCGCCGCCAGCGCACGGACATGCCGATGAGCGCGAACCCTACGCGAGCCGTCCAGGGCTTCTTGTGATTGAGGATTGAGCCGCCCGTCCGGATCAGTTCACGCAGAGGCAGAAGGGGTGACCTGCCGGGTCGAGGAAGACCCGGAAGGAGGTACCGGGCTGCGTGCGGGTGTTTGGTTGCGCCGAGATCGAGCACTGCCGCCTCGGCGGCATCGAGGTCGTCGACGATCACATCGAGGTGCATCTGCTGGGGCAGCTCCTGGGTTGGCCACACCGGCGGCGTGTACCCATCCACCTGCTGGAAGGAGATGCACTGACCGTACTCCGCGCGAACCTCAGCCCAGTCGGAGGAGACGTCGACCTTCCAATCCAACATCGCGCCGTAGAACTTTGCGAGCGCACCAGGATCGGGACAGTCGATGACGATGCTGGGGAAGCGAGCGATGGCCATGCCGCCATGGTACGAGCGGTTGCGGACGCTCCACCTCCGGCGCCTCGCGGCGCAGCGCTCATGCCGCGATCCGCGCGCTACGCAGCGTCACGCCGAGCTGGCCCGGTTGCCGTCCGGACATGCCGATGAGCGCCTACCACGTCGGAGGCCCCTTGCCGGCCGATGATCCTCGCCCGGGCCGCTTGTCGGATCTCCCCGGGATGATGATGAACATGTTCCAGCAGCAACCCGCGCCCGAGGTCCATGCCTTGATCGGCGTTATCGATCTCATCGTCTCAAACCAGCGTCCGAGCAGCCGGGTGGCCGAGCGTTACTCGGCCATGTCCCGGGACGGGATTCGGCTCGTTGTGCGCGGCGCGTTGCCCTACTCCGAGGCGGTGTATGCGCGGTTCGCCTTTGCGCGGGTGTCGCTGGAAGGCTGGCATCTCGGTGAGGGGCGCGGCGCACTCGCCGAGGCCGTCATCGCGACTGCCGAGGCCGTGCTGGTGTTGGCCGACGGCCGCAACGCCCGGCCCGGTGACAAAGCCGCCATCCTTGACGCTGCGGCGCTGCTCACCGACACTGTGGCCAAGCCGGCGCATCGCCAGGTGGATCATGGCTTCCGAGCGGGCCGGGAGGGTTTCGTAGTCCCGGGCCGGGCGGCGGTGGAACATCAGCCAGCCGTAGGTGCGCTCGACCGTCCACCGTTTCGGAACAGGGGTAAAGCCCCTGGCCCCGGGCGGGCGTTGGACGATCTCCATGTCGATGCCGAGGCGGGCGGCGTGCTCGACCAGGTGCGTGCGGTGGCCGCCGTCGACCCAGACCTTGCGCAGGCCGGGGTGGGCGGCGGCGACGCGGTTGAGCAGCTGGGTGCCGGCGGTGGAGTCCTGCACGCTGGCACCCAGCTGCCTGGCTGATCGTCAGTCCGCTGGTCAGGTCTTCAACGCCGGCCGCGGTCGAGGGTGGCGACCTCGCGTACGGCCTCGGCGATGGCCCGGTAGTCCTTTTTCAGGATGTGGTCGTGGTTGCTGGCGACCTTCGCGCTGATCTTGATGTTCGGGTTGCGCTCGACCACCTGATCGACGCTGGCGCGGATGCGTTCCTGCTCATCACCCTTGCTTCCGATGGACGCCCCCGACGCGAACACATACCGCGTCGGGACGGTGATGCCGTCCAGCACCGGACCCAGATTCCGTGCGCGGGCGAGCTTGCCGAGCTCGATGTTGCACTCGGCCATCTGCGCGGCGTTCAACCGCGGGGTCAGGCCCGTCGGGCGCAGCAGCGGCATGAACCAGCTCAACCGCTTGAACAGCTTGCGGATCCGCTGCTCCATCGCGTCGTCGAGCCAGTCGTGCGGTTGCGCGCCTTCCACCAAGACCGCACCCAGGGCACGGTCGGGGTTCCGGCTGGTCCACTGCGCGGCGACGAACGCCCCGTAGGACCAGCCCACCACCAGCGGCCGGTCCACACCCCTGGCTTTGAGGACGACGTCGACATCCCGGACACACGCCTCGAAGGAGTAGTCGGCCGACTTCTTCGATTTGCCGCGGGCCCGCTCGTCGTAGGTGATGTGCCGGTAGTCGGGGCCGAGTTCGGCGATGACCCGCCGCCAGTACCCCTGAGTGGCGAACTGGCCATTGAGGTAGACCACAGGGATACCGGGACCGCCAGTGTCGGTGACGGCCAGGGCCGTATCGTCAACCGGCACCATGCCGGTCCACTTCGAATTGGTCGAGGAAGTGCTGTTCTTCAGGTTGGTCATGACGGATGGCTCTTTCTTTACAGGCTGCGGGCGGTGATGTCGCCGTGGTCGGTGGTCGCGTGGATGTTCAGGCCGGCCGCGGCGCCTTCGGTGTTCTTCAGCGCGTTGTGGATCCGGCCGTAGCCGGTGCCGGCGTCCAGGTAGGCGGAAACTCCGTGGGCGGCGCCGACCGTCACGTCGCCCATCTGGGTGCGCAGCACGACCGTGCCGGAGGTGGCCTCGGCGATGTGGATGTCACCCTTTTGGGTGCTGATCTCCGCGGGGCCGGTAAGGCGGCCGACCGTGACGTCACCGGCGTAGGCGGCCACGCGCACGCTCGCGGCCTCGTCGATCTTGACCGCGCCGTGCGCGCCCTCGCAGGCGACGTCGCCGAGCCGTCCGACGCCCCGGAACTCGGCGGCGGCCGCCTTCGCCTCGATGCGGGAACCGGTGGGCAGTTGGACCGTGACCTCGATGGATCCGGAGGGGCCGAGGATCTGGTTCTTCTCCGCCGGGGCCTTGATCCGCAGGACGCCGTCGCCGAATTCGACCTTGGTCTGCTCAGCTGCCTTCACGTCGCGGCCCTTGGAGGCGTTGGCGGGCAGGACCTCGACGGTGGTGTCGGCCCGGTCGGCGGCGATGACCTGGATGCGCCCGGCGGGGATGTCCAGGACGGCGGAGATCGCGGCGGGGGTGTCGAACTTCTGCATCATGCTCTCCTCGTGCGCTCGTCGTTTCTGACATCGGAAACGCTACGTTGCGTTCGAGTGCGGCGCAACTGATCCGTTGCGCATAACCCGCGTTTGTGCAGGCAGAGGGCCAATTTTCGTTGCACTGGGCGTAGATCTAACGCAATGATAGGTGTCCTGATCGTTGCATTGGACTGTGGGCGAACGCTACGCTGGCGGCACCAGGGAAGCACGAAGGGAGATCGCGGTGCCGGGAGGCAGACTCACCCAGCAGGAACGTCAGCAGATCGCGCTGGGGCTGGCCGACGGCCTCGCCTACGCGGAGATCGCCCGACGTCTCGACCGCCCCACCTCGACGATCACGCGTGAGGTGATGCGCAACGGCGGCCCCACCGCCTACCGCGCCGACCTGGCCCACCGCGCCACCGAACGCCGCGCCCACCGGCGCAAGCACACCCCGCCCAGAGAGCAGGGGGCGCTGGCGCAGGGCCACGGGCGCGACGACGAGGCCGTGCGTGAGTACGAGGAGGCGTTCACCACCCTCCTGATGCAACAGGGCCTGCCCAAGATGATGGCTCGGGTGCTGACCTGCCTCTTTATCGCCGACGCGGGCAGCCTCACCGCGTCCGAACTCGTCCAGCACCTCCAGGTCAGCCCGGCGTCCGTCTCCAAGGCGATCGCGTTCCTCGAAGATCAGGGCCTCATCCGCCGGGAACGCGACGAACGCCGCCGCGAGCGCTACTTCGTCGACGACGACGTCTGGTACCAGTCGACGATCGCCAGCGCCCGCGGCACCGCCCAGGTCGCCGAGACCGCACGGCAGGGCGTCAGCGTCCTCGGCCCCGGCACCCCGGCCGCCGCCCGCCTCGAGAACATCGCCCGCTTCAGCGACTTCATCAGCGAGAGCATCCTCCGCGCCGCGGAGCAGGTCCGCGAAGTCCTCTACACGAAACCCGAAGCGAACTCAGGCGGCACTGCCAAGCCAAGTTCAGACCGCGGATAAACAGCCGTCTTGATGGTCACAGCCAGTGATGCCCACGCCGGCCCCTTCAACCTGAGCCGACCCCACCGCGCGCCCGCCAGACGGCCTCGTTCATGCAGGGGTCGGTGAGATCGGCAAGTCCTTCATCGCAGCTCCCTGGCTTCACTCACACAATGGATTCACTCAACGATGGCGGACTCCGGATAAGGGCGCACTCTCATGCCGCGATCCGCGCGCTACGCGGCGTCACGAAGTGCCGACTCGGCCGGCATACGCACATGCCGACGAGCGGATGGCAGACGGCGGTTGCGAGGATCGACGATTTCACCGCATGTTACGGACTGCGCTGGCGATCTCCTGCCGCAACAGCGCCGCCTCCTCGTCGCGGTCGCACAGAAGCAGCACCTTGAGCGGGACACCCTTGCCGTCCGGCTGGCCGAGTGGGCTCGCCCAGTGATGGACGGCCCGAGAAAGGATCCGAAACAGCGTGTGTTGATCCTCAGCATCACTCGACAGCAACCGGGGCGCGTTCTCGATAACGATCAGATAGCCGTCCGCAGGCAACCAACTCAGATCACGGAGGCAGTCGGACAACGCGTTCCAGTTCCAGCCGAAGTAGCCGGGAAAGAGCAGCGCGTCGGAGAACTCGTAGAAGGCGTGGTCCGCATCGGTCATCCTCGTTCCGTCAATCCGGGCAACGACGATCCTGCCCGGTGCCGGTAGCACCGCCGCCACCTCCACGAGGGCACTGCGCGAGCAGACCGTGAGCTGATCCGTGGAGGCGTTCCACCAGTTGTTAGTCATTCCGCCCCACCACAGTCGACGTAGTTCCACGACCTCAGCGGCCTCGCGCACGTCGTGTCTCCCATGGTCTTCAGTGTGCCCGGGAGGCAGCACAGCACGATGGCAGGCCTCGACCGATGACCGGATCTGCCGCGGACCGCGCGTCACGGAACGCAGCCGGTTGTCCACGGGCGGCGGCGCGCGGTCGTGCCGAGAACCGGTAACGCCCGGTCTGCGCCACGCCAGATCGCGGGTCCTATGGTGGGGCCGTGACCACGAACCCCGGCCGCTCGGCCACCACCACTTCGACCGCCCGCCACCTCGACCACGTGTTGTCGACGGAGCAGCGGGCCGGTCGCCTCCCGTCGGTGGCCGCTGGTGTTGTGCGCGACGGTCGGCTCGCCTGGTCCGGTGCGGTGGGGACGCTGGACGGCCGCGCCGGGGGAGACCCGGCTGACACCGACACCCAGTACCGGATGGGCTCGATCACCAAGACGTTCGTCGCGGTCGCCGTCATGCGGCTGCGCGACGCTGGGCGGCTCCACCTGACCGACCGGTTCGACGACCACGTGCCGGGGACGTCCTTCGGCGACGTCACCGTCGAACAGCTACTCGTCCACGCGGCCGGCCTTCAGGCCGAGACCAACGGCCCGTGGTGGGAGCGGACACCGGGCGGCACCTGGGACGAGCTCGTCGCGTCGGGCGTCGGGCAGCGCTTCCGTTCCGGGCGTCGCTTCCACTACACGAACGTCGGCTACGGCGCGTTGGGTCAGCTCATCGCCCGGGCCCACGGCGTCGACTGGTTCGAGGTCGTGCGCCGCGACCTGCTCGAGCCGCTCGGCATGGGCCGCACAACGACGTGGCCCACCGGGCGCGCGGCGCGCGGTCTCGCCGTGCACCCTTTTGCCGACGTCCTCCTGCCCGAGCCAGAGCACGACGCCGGCGCGATGGGCCCTGCGGGCCAGCTGTGGACCACGATCGAGGACCTCGCGCGGTGGGCGGCGTTCCTCGCCGGCGACACTGGCGAGCTGCTCGCCGCCGACACGCTCGAGGAGATGTGCGAGCCGCACTTCGTCGTCGACGACCAGGGTGACCCTTGGACGGTTGCGCACGGGCTCGGCTGGCAGGTGTTCAACGTCGACGGACGCCGGTACGCCGGCCACGGCGGGTCGATGCCGGGTTTCGTCGCCGGGCTGCGCGTCGCCCGCGACACCGGAGACGGCGTCGTCGTGCTGACGAACACGACGAGCAGCCCGGCGCCCGGGCGCCTGGTCACCGCGCTGCTCGCCGGGCTCGAGCAGCACGAGCCCGCATCCGTCGAGCCGTGGTCCGCGTCGGGTGACGCGTCCCTTCTGGAGCTCGTGGGCACGTGGCACTGGGGATCGTCCGTCACGGTGGCCCGGGTCGAGGGCGGTCACCTCGTCCTCGGCGAGCCGGGGGTCACCCGCGGCTCCCGCTTCCGCCCGGTCGGCGCCGACGCGTGGGTCGGGCTCGACGGCTACTACGCAGGCGAGCCGCTGCGGGTCGTCCGCCGGACCGACGGGGCGGTGTCGCACCTCGACCTCGCCTCGTTCCGCTTCACCCGGACGCCCTACGACCCCGATGCCGACGTGCCGGGCGGGGTCTACCCCGCCGGCTGGCTGTAGTGCCCGCCCCCGCGTTCTCTTCGGCAGGAAGGTCACGGTTCACGCGGTGGACCGCCCAACCTGGGTGCACCAAGGCGTCTGAGCACGCAAAGAAGGCACTCATCTGCCGCGATCCGCTCGTAGCCGACGAGCGGATGGTTACGTCGGGCGCGGGTTTCAGGTGCCCGTTGACGCGGTGCGTGCGCAGCCGTGCCGGGTCTCTGCCGGCGCTTCTGTGGCCTGGCGACCGACGTCCGGAAGTCTGTCGCGGATGCGCGGGTGTCTTGGGTACGGTGGCCCACGATTCGCACTCCGGGCCACGAGGAGCGTTCTGGCCACGATGACCGAACCGACAACGGCTGTCTGGTACTACGCCAAGCCAACAACCTTCACAGGCTCGCTCCAGCGCGGCCTCGGCCGGGGCGCGTACCGCGCGCTTCACGACCCGGCAGCGCCACAGGCCGTATCCGCGTGCGTCAAGCGGGACTACCGCTGGGACTGGCTGGTCGACGAGCGCGCCGTCTACCTGGCCCGACTGATCCGCGATCTTGCGCTGCCGGTACCTCCACTGCTCAACCTGCTGTGCGAACACCCAGTCGATGACGATGACAACACGTTCGACAACACCCTCGAGGTACTCGAGGCATTGGGCCGCGCGGGCGACCGGCACGCGATCGACGGGCTGCGGTGGTACGTGCACAAGTGCCCGCGCTGGGTCGACGTGCTCCACGCGATCGCCCGGGACTGGCCCCGCGAGCTATGGGACGATCTGTTGCCGGTCGCGCGGACCCGGCTCGCGCAAGGTGACCGTGCGGACGAGGTGCTCTGGCGCAGCCGGCCGTGGCGGGACTGGGCCGCCGTGGACGACCAGATCGGCGCCGGGGTTGCGGCGTTCCAGCCGCGATCGGCACTGGCACGACCACTTGAGCAGCAGTCGACCGAGGATCTCCTGACGGTGCTTCGTACCGGCGGGACCGACCGGCAGGAAGCCGCGTTGCGCGAGCTGAACCATCGAGGGCCGCAGACGGACCTGCTGCCGATCGTGGATGAGTTGCCCGTGACAGAGCTCCACGCCCCGCTGGGCCGCGCCATCCGAATGCTCGGCCCCCAGGCACTCCCGCTGGCCCGAGCCTGGGCCGCACCCCCGACCCATCCGATGATTTGGACCGCCTGCTTGGTGCTGGCCAAGCACGGCGACGACTCCGACCTTCCGGCGCTGCTCGCCGGCTGGGACTGGCTGGACCGCAGGGCCGAAGACCGCTGTGGATACGATGACCTCGCCGAGGGCATCGCCCGTATTGGCGGACCGGCCGCGCAGGCCGCGGTACCCCGGCTCCGCCGCGCCTGGTTCAGCCCGCACACCTTCGAGCGGGCCGCGTACCTACGCGCCGTTACAGCGCTCGACCCAGGTAACACGGATTCGCTGCTCACCGAGGGCTTGTGGGACTGCGAGAGCGATGTACGACAGTTCGCGGCCGAACACACCCCACTCGACGACATGACCCGCAAACAGCTGAGCTATCTCCGCGACGACCCGATGGAGACTCCCGAGGTATGCGCCACCGCCGCTGCTCGGCTCAGCTGAGCGAACACACCACCTGCAGGGCCTCCCGTTGCGCTTCGTGACCGGCGGACTCCGGCCGCTCACGCCTGAACTCGGCTCGCCATTAACGCACTCTTCTGCCGCTGACCGCGCGCCCGATCAGTGTCCGGTCGTGCCGCTAGCGCGGGCCGAGGCCAGTGCGACCGTCGAGGAGCTCGCGCGCGGCGTCGAGGTGGCCGAGATGCCGGGCGGTCTCTTCGATCATGTGGAGAACGATCCCGCGCAAATCGGCGACCTCGTCGTCCGGGTCACTGCCGTGCCGCCCGACCGGCTTCGCGTCCAGCGGCGTGGTGGCCAGCAGGGCATTGCCTCGTTCGCACTGCTCCCGATAGAAGGCAAACACCTCCGCAACCGGATGCGCCGAGGTCATCAGCTCCTCGTCGTCATCGGGCCATGGCACGTCGGCCGCGGTTCCGCAGAACACCCTTTGGAACCAGTGGCGCTCGGCATAACCCAGATGCTTGATCAGCCCGAGCGGCGTCCACCCCGAGGGCAAGACCGAGGTCCGCAACTGCTCGTCGAGCCCGTCGAGGACCGCCAGCGCACTGGCCCGCTGGGCGTCGAGGAAGTGCTGCAGGGCAACAGCTTCCGCGGTCATCGTGCTGGTGGGAGCCATGGTCATCCTCTCGGGCAACGCGGCCGTCGTTATACGCCTGGGGACTATTCCAGATCTGAGGAACGCGGGCCCGGGAGGGGCGCCTGACGCAGGGCGCAGGAGACTACGAGCTCAGACAGGGCCGTGAATGACATGAACCGGACGTTGCGCTATGCGCTCGGTGAGTACGATGCACCACCGCAACCGATCGAGCTGCCGCGTTGAATCATCGGCCCCCGCAACGTCCGCATCTGCCGCCGTCCGGGCGTTCAGTGGGGAAACGCGCGGGGGATGCGTGCGCTGAGGAGTTCGTCGCGGAACGCTTGGATGCGCGTGATGACCTGTCGCCTGCCGATGGTGTTCTCGATGCGGTCGAGGTAGAGGCATCGGGCGGCGAGTTTGTCGAGGCTGACGGTGAAGTAGATCGCCATCAGCGGGTTGACGAACAGGTCGCCGCCGCCGGTGCGCCGGCTAAACCGGAGGTCTCCGAACGCGCCGCTGATGGCGGCGGCGATCTGTCCTTGGACGATGCTCGGCCGGTCCGGGGTGGCGGCCTGGGCGTCGGCGACAGCATCGCGGTACAGCGCCGCCTCCCGGCTGGAACCGGGGATGGACAGGGCGCCGAGGTAGCCGCCGTCGCGGTCGAGTGCGGCGAGGTTCTCCAGCACCTGGGCGTGGTTGACGCCGTCGTAGGCGTCGATGCCGAAGCCGAGACTGGTCACCAGCTTGACCGGCACGTCCAGCGCGGCGACGGCGGCCAGGCTGGTGATGTCCTCCACCGGGGTGCCGAGGTCGCTTTCGTCGCCGCGCAGCAGGACATCGGTGCCGCCATCGACCAGCACCACCGCGTCGATGTCGAGTTGTTCGACCAGGTACCGGTACGCCGCCCGTAACGGCTGGACACCGAGCGGCGGAAAGGCGTACACGGTCGACGGCAGCTCCTGAGCCGCCAGCCACCGGGCGAGCGTGCGTTCGGGGAAGTACCAGTCCGGGCTGGTGGTGTCCGGCTGCACCGCCGCGACGTCCTTCGCTACCCACGCCTCCCGGTCGATCAACTCGAGCTCGGAGAAGGACAGGCTGGCCAGGTGCACCTGTGCGCCGCCGCGCCACAGGGCGAACGCCAAGGGCAGGCCGGCGTACACGTCGAACCCCCCGCCCGCTCCGGCGATGAGGATGCTCCGCGCCGGAGCCAGCGCGGCAAACAGCGGCGGAACGGCCAACGAGAACGCACCGAGGTCGGCCGGCAGCACGGCAGGGTTCATCACCGCTCAATGATCAGCTAAGCCCGTGCTGTCCAACCCACGTGGCCCACCGCGACGGGCAACAGCGATCGGGTGTACGCACATGCCGCGATCCGCGCGCTACGCAGCGTCACGCCGAGCTGGCCCGGATGCCGTCCGGACATGCCGAATGAGCGGACGGTGGCACCATCGGGATCCGGGGTTGCCGGTCCCTGGAATGTAGGTGCCGTCCGAATGGGCTCGCGCTTATCCTTCGGCGATGGCGATCTCCACGGCGCAGCACGACAATCAGCTGCCTGCTCGGCTGCGCGCGCACGGACGGCTGACGCCCCCGAAGAGCGGGGACGTGCTGGTGACGGCGTCAGTCGGCCCGTCCGGGGAGGCAATCACCCTCTGGGCAGACCCTGCCGCACAACGGTCGTTGCTCAAGCCCTCCAGACTGGACGAGTCCTGCGCGAATCAGCCGGTCTCGGCCCGCGTGGTCATCCAGTCCTCGAGCACGACTACGGTCACCGCTCTGGCCGACCTCGACCTTCCCTTCTGCCAGGTCCAACCGCTACCCGGTGGACAGATTCTGGTGGTGGCGACCAGGGGTGGTACTGCCGTGATCTACGATGCCGACGGTGTGCCGTTACGACGTGGAAGCGTCAGCGACGGCATCGAACATGTGTTGACCACACCGGCGGGACGGGTCTGGATCGGCTACTTCGACGAAGGTGTCTACGGCAATGACCCCGTCGGCCACCACGGCATCGTTCGCTACGCTGCCGACCTCGAACCCGACTGGATGTACCCGTACGACACAGGATTCGGGCCTGTCGACGACTGCTACACCCTCAACGTCGAGGGAGAGACGGCGTGGTCGTGCTACTACAGCGGTTTCCGATCGTACGGATGTCCGACGGGACGGTGACCGGCTGGCGCAACACCATCAGCGGGGCCAAAGCACTGATCGCCACAGCCAACACCTGCGCCTTGATCGGCGGGTACCAGGAGCGGCGGGACCGGGTGGTACTCGGCCGTCTTGACGAGGGCCGGTACGAACCGGCGAGCGAAGCGCCGCTGGTCCTGCCCGATGGCCGGTCTCTGCCTGAACAGACCTACATGGTCGGACGAGGACCGGAGCTACACGTGTTCACCGCAGCAATGTGGTACCGACTCAGCCTCGACGACCTGGTGTGACGCTGCGATATCCGCATCTGCCGCGTTCCGCTCGCCCGTACGGAAGGTCATTCCGCTGCGCCCCGGCCGCGGCACTCAAGTCGGGCGCGGCGTCTCGGTCACCGTGCGCTTGGACGCCAAGGTCAAGACCGCGATCTCCTCGATCCCCGAGGACGCCTGGACCACGATGGAGTACACCGACGCCGTCTAAGACGAACAGACCAGTCGTTTCTCCCGCTCGATGTCACATCCGCGGCCCGGCCGGTGTCTCCATGGCGTGACGACCTACCAACCCGTCGGCACAGCCACCGACACAGGAGGAGACATGGAGCACACGACCCGCATCCCCCCGGCCGAGATCACCGGCGTCAAGGGAGCGCTGATCAAGCGGATGATCGAGAAGAAACTGGGCAAGGTGCCGACGGCGGTGGGCGTCTACTGGCACAACCCC
This sequence comes from Micromonospora kangleipakensis, assembly GCF_004217615.1. Taxonomy (NCBI): domain Bacteria; kingdom Bacillati; phylum Actinomycetota; class Actinomycetes; order Micromonosporales; family Micromonosporaceae; genus Micromonospora; species Micromonospora kangleipakensis. Next base: position 4,115,214 of record NZ_SHLD01000001.1, read on the forward strand.
AAGGTGCTGTTCGCCAGCTTCGGCCTCGGCGGCAAGCTGCAGAAGTGGGACGCCTGCGACGAGGGCCTGAAGTCGTTCGCCCACATGGCGGTCGCGTCGCTAGTCGGCTGCACGTGGTGCCTGGACTTCAACTACTTCGAGACCCGCAACAAGGGGCTCGACGTGGAGAAGGCGCGCGAGATCCCGCGGTGGCGGGAGGCGGACGTCTTCACTCCGCTGGAGCGGGACGTCCTGGAGTACGCCGAGGCGATGAGCCAGACACCGCCGACCGTGACCGACGAGCTGGTGGACCGGCTGCACGCCGAGCTGGGACCTGCCGCCGTGGTCGAGCTCACCTCGGTGATCGCATTCGCGAACATGAGCACGCGTGGCAACGTGGCGCTCGGCATCGAGTCCGACGGCTTCGCCGCCGCGTGCGGCTTAAAGCCGCTGGCCGAGCGACCGGGAGTAGCGTCCGCGTCATGAGCGAGGACCCCTTCGTCGCCCACCGCAGCCTGCTGTTCACCGTCGCCTACGAGATGCTCGGCTCGGTCGCCGACGCCGAGGACGTGGTGCAGGAGACCTGGCTGCGGTGGGCAGCCTTGGTCGACGCCGAGCGCTACGAGGTCCGGGACCCCCGGGCGTACCTCGTGCGGATCGTAACCCGGCTCTGCCTCAACCGGCTGCGCACGCTCGCGCGGCAGCGCGAGGAGTACGTGGGCGAGTGGCTGCCCGAGCCCCTGCTGACCAGCCCGGACGTCGCCGAGGACGTCGAGCTCGCGGAGAGCGTGTCGATCGCCATGCTGGCGGTACTCGAGACGCTGCTACCGACGGAGCGCGCGGTCTTCGTGCTCCGCGAGGTCTTCGACGTGCCGTACGACGAGATCGCCGAGGCGCTGGACAAGTCGCCGGCGGCGGTGCGCCAGATCGCGACGCGGGCCCGCAAGCACGTGGCGGCGCGCCGGCCGCGGATGTCGGTGAGCCGCACCGAGCAGGAGCAGGTGGTCGAGCGGTTCCTCGCCGCCCTGACCACCGGCGACGTGCCCGGACTGCTCAAGGTGCTGGCTCCCGACGTGCTCGTCGTGGGCGACGGCGGCGGCCTGGCCCCGACAATCCCGAAGCCGGTCCGCGGGGCCGCGAAGCTCGCCCCGGTGATGGCCCGCTTCGCCGAGGTCGCGCCCGGCGCCAGGGCTTTCATCGTCGACCTCAACGGCGGCGTCGCGGCGCGCATCGACCCCAGCGGCGAGAACGACACGGCCGTGTCGTTCGTCATCGAGGACGGCCGGATCACCCAAATCTACGCGATCCGTAACCCGCACAAGCTCGAGCGGCTGGGCGAGGTGGCCGAGCTTCGACGGTGAGTCCAGGCTTACGCATGCTCGCATCTGCCGCGAAGCGCTCGTCACGGAAGGTAACCGGATCGCGGGTGCCTGCATCCGGACGTGCCGATGAGCGCGCGTTCCGTGGCACCCTGCGTATGTGAGTTCAGCCGACTTCCGCGAGCCCTGGTTTCGACTAGAAGGCGAGAGCGCTCGGACGTTCGAGCAGGAGGCAGCGACTGAGATCGCGGCGGGCCATGAACTGCACGGTCTTGACCTGGCAGCCGTGGCGAAGTGCGAGGGCTGTGACTCGGTGGTCTTCCGCGCGTCGGACGACACGTTCGCGATTGTCCATCTCAGTTGGATTCGGAAGCCCGAGGCGCCACCATGGCCGCGAACCACCCGGCTCGGGGGTTTCATCGCGGTGGAGATGACGATGGATCAGCACGAACACTGACCGCTCATGGCAATCCGTGCTTGCGCATGTACCGTACGCGTTACTGGCCGTAGCCGAGCTGTCGGCTGCTGCGCGCGGGGACGCTGTCGACGTGCTGCACCTCGGCGGTCGCGCTGCTCGGGCTGGTCGCGTTGGGGACGGTCACCCGGCGAACTCGGGGCGCCTGACAATGAAGTCATCCACGATCCGTTGATCCTCGGGCGAGAACGCCGCCCGCGGCACCGGGATTTGGCTCATGCCGTACTTCAGCAGCCAGGTGTGGCGTCGCCGCCGAATCCGGGTGATGCCGGACCAGTCGATTTGTGTTTGGCTGCTCGCGGTCTGGATGTGGACGCCCGACGTGCTCACCTCGTACCGGAACGGCTCGACGAAGAGGCTGCGCTGTAGCAACCAACTCAGTACCGGAAGGAGTTCGGTCACGGCGAACGCGGCACACAACACCAGCACGAGGTAGAGCAGCCGACCGTTGAACCCGGTCAGTGTCGTGAGCAGCACAGCCAGTGCCGCGAGGGCGAGCAGGAGCGTCCGTATGACGCGTTGCCGGCGGCCCTGTGCGTCTTGGCTCATCCGCCGTACCAGGCCGTACGTCATCTGCACTTCCCCGGTTGCGTGCACGCGCCGCAGTATGGCACGGCATCGCCGCAAGTCGCGCGTCGCCCAGCGTGACAGCGATGGCCGCCCGAAGCGTCGGGAACCTGCCGAGTGAAGACCATGGTCCACCACGGCAGACAGCTATCCGGCATCTGGGTTGCACCCGCGGAGCGGATAGCCTCCCTGGCCCTACTACGGCGACTCAGTATCCGGATCTGCCGCGATCAGCGTGCTGCGTGGTGGTGCATCGCTCACCGGCTGCTGGCGTGTGGCTCCACCGATACGGTCGCGCCTGCTGCGGTAAGTCGCCCGGCAAGCAGCCGCATCTCGGCAGGCGTGCCGAGGATCCCGTTGCCGATTAGCGCGTCGAATGCGCTGACCGCCTCATCGATCGTGTCCCCCTGCTTGCGGAACTCACCGAGGAGGCACCGTCTGAGCGGACGGCTGGCATCCGGATCAGCTCGCAGCCGGACCAGGCCGACGCGGGCTACAAGCGCGGTCCGCAGCATGGCGGGCATCTCGCCCCAGCCATCCAACTCTGTGGCGCTGCCGCACCCGCTGCACCGAGTCGAGACCGCCCAGGCGAGCCTGTCCCCGTCGACCGCCTCGGTGACCACACCAACTGCCGCAGCACCGCACTCCGCACACGGCTCGATCAGTTCGTGTCCGATCAGCTCTGCCTCACTCACCACCGACACGTTAGCCGCAACGACTGCGGGCCCGTTGCGATGAAGGACCGGGCCCTCTCGGTATCCGGTCATGCCGCGATTAGCGCGCTACTCAGCGTCACGACAAGCCTCCGCGGTCCGCGCACGGACGTGCCGAGAAGAGTGCGTCCTAGCCTCCTGATCTCTGGCTGCGCTACCCGGCTGCCGAAGGCTGGGCGAATCGCAGCACGTTGCCGTAAGGGTCGATGACCTCGAGCGTCGGGCCGCCGGGAGCGTCCCCGTCGATGCCCGGGCGGACCGGCGCGTTCGGTCTGGTAAGCAACTCCTTGTATAGGCCGAACACGTCAGTGACAGGGAACCAGACCACACCGTGCGGGCTGCCGTCGCCGTGGTGCTCGGACAAGTGCAGTACGGCCTGCGAGCGGGACACTTGCACGTACAGGGGCAGGCCGGGCTCGAATCGGTGCTCCCAGTCCAGCTTGAAGCCGAGGTAGTCGACATAGAACGGCAGCGCAACCTCGACGGACATCACCCGAAGTACCGGCACGCCTGGTCGGATCTCCGGCGAGGCTGAGCGTCTGGGGCGGCCCACCGCCGCGGCCAGGACGTTCCAGTCCTTGGCGTTGAACTGGTGGGCGATGAGTTCCAGCGCGAGGCTGTGCGGGATGCTGAACCCGGCTACGGCAAGGTCATCTCGCAGGAGCTTGGCAAGCTTCTTGGCATGCTCTGTGCTGGGGAGCGTCATTGCGTCGGCCTTTCACACGGCCCGTCCTGCCGATGCTCGCGTTGTCGGCTAGCGCCGCGGTTAGAGAGCCGATGCTCGGCAACCATCCAGTGCATTCACCAACCCTGAAGGGGCGCGAGCGGCTGGCTGCACCGAGCCAGTCACGATGGTAGCCAGCCTGGCGTTCGGTACACCACCGTTCATGAGACGGTCCGTCGTTTCGTCATGGGCGGCGGTGGCCGCTCACTCATGCCGCCGTACGTGCGCTGGGCCGCCAGTGGCGCAAAGGAATCCTGCTCTGCAAGCTCATGCCGCCCGGAGCCAGCGGGTGTGGATGTCCTGGTAGCGGAGCGGGTCGACGGCGGCCGGATCATCGAGGAGTTTGACCAGTAGGGCACCGTTCGGGAGTCGGCGCGCCTGGGCAGCGATCTCGGGCAGCGGCGCCGGTGGCAGGCGGCGATCGGGGCCCAGGTAGGTCCACCAGCCGAGCTCAGCCGGCCAACCACCGGCCGGGTGGGAGGCGTCGTGGATGCCGAGATCCCACACCTGCTCGCACGACCACTCGTCGAGGACTCGGCCGGCGTCAGCGTTCAGACGCTCGGCGGCATCAAGCCACAAGCCGGTCAGTCGAGCATGCAACTCACGGAAGGTGTCGGCCTCGGGTGTCGGGCGGCGGTAACAAAAGGCGGCGTCCAACGTCCAGACGAGAGTCCCTTCCTGCCAGTTCACGAAGATGTCGACGTCGCCGTTCGCCCAGAGCTGGCCATGCTCCGTGCCGGTCGCCATGGCGCTGAGCGCTGCCTGTGCGTCCTCGACCGTCCGCAGGTCGGCGTCCGGGTCGGTGAACAGGTTGATCAGCCCATCGGGGCGTTGCGGGCGCAGGTCCCGGTCGGCTGCCAGGGCGTACAGCTCGCGAAGAGCTGGCTCTGCCGCCGCCGGCACTCGCAGCTCCCAGATCCAGTCCGACCCCACGACGGCATGATGCTGATCTGCTTCGGGCCGCGGCAAGCCGACCGCAGGATGCTCGCGGCCTCGGTCCGTCACGCCGAGCACACGATCGCACAGCATCCAACGGCACCCGCATCTGCCGCCGGCCGTGCGCTACGCAGCGTCACGGCAAGCGGACCGAGCCGGCGTCCGGTCTTGCCGATGGGCGGACACAGTTTTCCGCCCGTCCATGGAGAAGCCTGGTAGCGAGGGCCAGTATCACGTGCTCGGTTGTCTGGCCGCCCCTCATGACGAGGCAAGATGGCACGCATGTCCCTGACGACCCCCACGCTGCACACCGCTCGCCTGCGACTGCGTCCCTTCACCGACGCGGACGGGGACGCGCTCTTCGCGCTGCACAGCAGCGCCTACGTGCTGCGCTACTGGGACGCGCCTCCGTGGAGCGAACGTGCGCGCGCCGAGCGCTTCATCGCGGCTTGCCAGCAGATGGCGGACGAAGGCACCGGGGCGCGGCTGGCCCTAGACCGTCTTTCCGACGGGGCCTTCATCGGCTGGTGCAGTCTCACCCGGTGGAACCCGGACTACCGCAGCGCGTCGTTGGGCTACTGCCTTCACAATGCGGCATGGGGTTACGGCTACGCGACGGAGGCCGCGAGCGCTCTGCTGCAGTGGGCGTTCGACACGCTCGACCTGAATCGAGTCCAGGCCGAGACCGATACGCGCAACGTGGCATCTGCGCGCGTCCTCGAGAAGGTCGGATTCATGCGTGAGGGGACGTTGCGGGAAGACTGCGTCGTAAACGGCGAGGTATCGGACTCATGGGTGTTCGGGCTGATCAGGCGGGAGTGGCGGTCGTCGTCCGGGCCGGTGCCCGCCCGCTGAGTCCTCCTCGCTCGCGAGACGGCGGCCTGCGGTGCTTCACTCCGCCGAGTTGATGGGGCTGACACAGTGCACTCTCATGCCGCCGACCGCGCGTCACGGAGCGCAGCCGGCTGTCGACCGTTGGTGGCGCGCGGACGTGCCAATGAGCGCGCGAACCTGCTGCCACATCAAGGTTCCGCGTGGGCGAGACGGATCGGGCTGGGTAGCAAGGGTTACCACACGTAGGGGATGAGCCGGGCGCGGCCCGCTGCAAACTCTCGGTAGCGGTCGCCCAGTGCCGCACTCAGGGCGCGCTCCTCGATCCGAAGGCGATAGATCAGGGCGATCAGCACCAAGCCGGCCGCGCCCACGGCGCTGACCCAATTTCCCAACATCAGGCCGCCTCCCGCGATGGCGAGCAGTAGGCCGGTGTAGCTCGGGTGTCGCAGAACCCTGTATGGACCCCGTTCCACAACCGGCTGGTCCTCACTGGTCTTCACCACCACGGTGAAGTAGTTCCCCAGGCTCGCAAAAGACCACCAGCGCAGCAGCAGGCCGAGCCACCCGATCACCACGCCAAGCGCGAACAGCCACACACCACCGGCGATCACGGCGCTCGGGGCGACAGGTCGACCGACGGGCAACAGCAGGATCGCACTGAAGAACATCGCTCTGAACACGATCTCCGCGCGCACACTGACGCGCGTCGCGCCGCGGCGTACGCGGAGCGCCTGTGAGAGTTCGCCCGCAGAGAAGGCGCCGACGCTGACGAAAAAGACGATACGCGCCAAGTGCGAGACCTCTTCATACGGCACGGGCACGCCGCGAGTATCACCGAACCAGGTCGCGGTATACAACCGCAACGCCGCCCAGAGAAAGCCACCCCACAACGCACTCTCTCTCTATGCCGCTGACCGGTGTCGGCTCCGCCTGAAAACTGACCCCGTGGTTCCGGGCGAATTTTGACCCCTTCCGGAAGCATCGGGAGGTGCTGAGCGTGGAGGACTGGGCGGAGATCCGCCGGTTGCACCGGGCGGAGGGGATGGCGATCAAGGCCATCTGTCGCCGGCTGGGGGTCTCGCGGAACACGGTGCGCAAGGCCTTGGCCAGTCATGAGCCGCCCCGCTATCAGCGGGCGGCGAAGGGGTCGATCGTGGATGCGGTCGAGCCGCAGATTCGGGCGTTGTTGGCGGAGTTCCCGGACATGCCCTCGACGGTGATCATGGAACGGGTCGGGTGGACCCGAGGGAAGACGGTGTTCTGCGACCGGGTGCAGCAGTTGCGGCCGTTGTTCCGCCGCCCTGACCCGGCCCAGCGCACTGACTATCTGCCGGGTGAGCTGGCGCAGTGTGATCTGTGGTTCCCGCCGGCGGACGTGCCGTTGGGCTTCGGTCAGGTTGGCCGTCCGCCGGTGCTGGTGATGGTGTCGGGGTATTCGCGGTGGTTGTCGGCGGTGATGATCCCGAGCAGGCAGTCGGCGGATCTGCTGGTCGGGCACTGGACGCTGATCTCCAGCTGGGGTCAGGTGCCGAAGGCTCTGGTGTGGGACAACGAGTCCGCGGTCGGGCAGTGGCGGGCCGGGCGGCCGCAGTTGACCGAGGCGATGAATGCCTTCCGCGGCACCCTGGGCATCAAGGTGATCCAGTGCCGGCCGGCGGACCCGGAGGCCAAGGGCCTGGTCGAGCGGGCCAACGGCTATCTCGAGACATCGTTCCTGCCCGGCCGCCGGTTCGGCTCACCAGCTGACTTCAACGCTCAGCTCACCGAGTGGCTGGTGCGGGCGAACCACCGCCGGCACCGGACGCTGGGCTGCCGGCCGGTGGATCGGTGGGACGCCGACCGGCAGGCGATGCTGCCGCTGCCGCCGGTCCCGCCGGTGGTCGGCTGGCGGCAGACCACACGGCTGCCCCGTGACCATTACGTGCGTCTGGACAGCAACGACTACTCGGTGCACCCGTCGGTGGTCGGCCGGCGGGTCGAGGTCACCGCCGACTGCGACCAGGTGACGGTGCTCTGCGACGGTCGACCGGTGGCCAGGCATGACCGCTGCTGGGCCAAGCATCAGAGCATCACCGACCCTGCCCACCGCCAGGCCGCCGCTGACCTGCGCATCGCCGCCCAACGCACTCCGGCAACCGCCGTCGACGCCCAGGTCGAACGCCGGCCGTTGAGCGACTACGACCGCCTGTTCGGCTTGGATGAGGTGGCTGCGTGATGGCCGGCAAGACCAGCAACCGCAACGTGGCATCGGAGATCGCGTTCCTCACCCGCGCACTGAAGGCGCCGTCCCTGGCCGCGTCGGTGGAACGTCTGGCGGAGCGGGCCAGGGCCGAGTCGTGGACGCACGAGGAGTTCCTTGCCGCCTGCCTGCAACGCGAGGTCGCCGCACGGGAAGCCCACGGCGGTGAGGGACGCATCCGGGCAGCGAGGTTCCCGGCCCGCAAGAGCCTGGAGGAGTTCGACTTCGACCACCAACGCTCCTTGAAGCGGGAGACGATCGCTCACCTGGGCACGCTCGACTTCATCACCGGCCGGGAGAACGTGGTGTTCCTGGGCCCGCCCGGCACCGGCAAAACCCACCTGTCCATCGGGCTTGGGATCCGGGCCTGCCAAGCCGGACACCGGGTCGCGTTCGCCACCGCCGCCCAGTGGGTATCCCGCCTCGCCGACGCCCACCACGCCGGGCGCCTGCAGGACGAGCTGGTCAAGCTCGGCCGGATCCCGCTGCTGATCGTCGACGAGGTCGGCTACATCCCCTTCGAAGCCGAAGCCGCGAACCTGTTCTTCCAGCTTGTCTCCAACCGCTACGAACGAGCTTCGCTGATCGTCACCAGCAACAAGCCCTTCGGCCGTTGGGGCGAGGTCTTCGGCGACGACGTCGTCGCCGCAGCCATGATCGACCGCCTCGTCCACCACGCCGAGGTCATCTCGATGAAGGGCGACAGCTACCGCCTCAAAGACCGCGACCTCGGCCGCGTCCCCGCGGCCACCAAGACCAACGACTGAACATCAACAACCAACGAGGGGGTCAAAGTTCGGACGGACCACAGGGGTCACGTTTCAGCCGGCGTTGACAACCGGGCGGTCGTGACGTGAGCGGACCGTGGCGAGACACACAAGAGCCCCCACGTCGAACGCAGGGACTCTTCGGACCCGGCCCGGCTCGAACGGGCTGCCACCCTCTCCAGCTGCGGACGCGCCCTTACCGGGGTAGACGCGCCTTGGGCGGGCTCATCTCAATGCTAGGACGCGCTTGCGACTGACGCGCAGGCCCAGCCTTGTGCTGATGTTCGATAACGTCCGCTCACTGCCGCGATCAGCGCGCGATGGAGTGTCACGGCAGGCGGATCGAGCCGGCGTCCGCTCGTGCCGATGAGCGCCCGTGGCGATTAGTCCCTCGTCACGGCAGAGACAGAAGGGGTGACGCTGGTCGCGCGGTGATGCGATGGCTGGACGTCCGGTGCCTACGCCTCTGACGGAGTGCTACCGCCCTGCGGCACCCTTCTCGGCCGCGGCCAGCAGCGTGGTCGCGCGCCTGTGCTGACGGCGCAGCCCGGCGATGATCGGCGGGCCGGTCACGACGACGATCGCGGCGAGGAGCCACCACCGTGGGTTCTCCAGAACCGCGAAGGTCGCGGCGACCAGGGCGAAGAATCCGAACAACACGGCCAGCAGGACGATGCCGATCCGCTGCCGGACGCGTTGCCGCGCCAGCGTCACGGCGGCCGCCTGAACCCGGGGATTGTCCGAGGGTTGTCCGTGGTCGACCGCGCGGACCGCCTGTACCCGCTCGTCGGCCGTCAACGGCGGCCCGGCGACCGGATTGAGCGCCTTCTCGGCCCGCGCCATTGCCAGGGTCATGCCGGCCACGAAGATCACGCCGCCGACGAGGGCACCCACCACGGCCGGACCCCACCCGGAGCCGAGCATGACACCGAAGATGAGGGCCAAGCTGCCGGCGTACAAGACGCCTATGAGGACACCACGCTGCCACACCGGCCACCGCATGATCATGTGCCTCATCAGCCGAGAATAGATGAGCGTCTGGCAACTGGCATCCGCACATCCGCGAAGCGCTCGTCACCGAAGGCGACGTCGGCGCCGGTCGCCGGCGTCCGGACGTGCCGAGATGAGTGCGTAGAGGAGTCGCTGGACGCATCGGGGGTAGTCCGGATCCATCCGCAATGCAGAACCGCGGATACTGCGACGTGCAAGGTGTTGCCAGAATCGGCGGTATGGGTTTACGGGCGCGATGGTCAGCCATCGTCGATCGCTTGTCGTCCTCCCATGCCGAAGCGTTTGCCGCAGGGTACGCGCGTGGGGCGTTCCGCAGAGCGAGCCGGCCTCGGGCGATCGCTGCTCTGGTCCAGGCCGCGGAAGGGATGTCGGTCAAGGGCGAGCACGCTATGGCGGAGGCCCTGTACCGCAAGGCGGCTGAAGCCGGAGACCACCGGGCCGTCGTGAAGCTGGTCAACTGGCCTGGTATCCGGGAGGACCGCGCTGCGATGGAGGCCGTGTATCGGACGGCGATCACGGCCGGTGACGTTCAGTCGTGGGCGTCTTTGGCGGTGCTGCGCGCCCGGCAGGGCGACACGGCCGAAGCTCGGGTGTTGTTCACGGTGGCCATCGAGTCCGGCAGCGTCAACGCGTTGACGATGTATGCGGGCTTCCTGCACAACCACGGCGAGCCCGGCGAGCTCAGTGAAGCGATCGAGCATCGCCGTCGCCAGGTGGCGGCCGGCGACACCGGTTCTCTGCCGATCCTCGGCGCGCTCTTGCTGACGGTGCCGCATCGACAGGTCGAAGCGGAGGCCTTGCTGCGTCAAGGTGCCGCGCTGTTGGAGAACCGTTGCCGATGCCTGCTCGCTGCGCTGCTGTTGGACCGGGGTGCAACCGGTGAAGCAGCTGAGCTGGTCCGGCGGGTACGCGCCACCGGTGACGACCTGGTGCGTGGCTACGCCGAGCGGCTCGCGGAGGAGTACGAGTTGCCCTCGTAATCTCCCCGGACTAACAGCAGTACGCGGCCGGGCGGCCCTCGCGACTGAACATCCGGATCTGCCGCAGGTCGCGCGCTGGTCCGGGGACCCGGTGTCGGGAATCGGCAACAGTGGCACACTTCGCTCGTGAACGCGACGGAGGCAGTCGCCCGGCTCTCGGAGGTCGTGGATTCTCTCGCGGCGCAGGGCTTCGACACCCGACCGCTGGTGGTCGATTCGCCCGCTTCGCCAGGCGAGGTCGATGCGGTAGAGGGGTCAACTGGGGTGCAAGCTGCCGACGTCGTTGTGGCACTGCCTGACGACCGTCGTCAGCCGGATGGAGGTGCCCGCTTCTGCCGCTGCTCGCGCGACGTCGCCGGCCGGTGGGGATCGGTCGGCGCAGCGTCGATCAGTCAAGGAATCGAGCGGCAGTGCCGGCCGGGGGCGCCGAAATTCGCGAACATTGACACTCGCTAGATCTCGGTGGCGTCTAAACTCGCCGACATCGGTCGCCGTGAGTCGCGAATGACCACACGGGTTCACGGTGACCGCGCCCGGTCACAGCACTTGGGATGCCGAAGGCACCAGCTTGTTTGAACTGGCCAACCGGCAGCCGACCGGCGCCCAGGGAGCAGACTCGTAAGACTGTCGGCACGCCGACGGATCACCACCCACGACGCCCGACCGGTTTGGCATCGGTGATCCGCAACCCGGCAGCACAATCACGCCAGGCCCACTTGGAACCGCTACGTCCCCGGGCCGGCCGACAGGTCGAAGTAGGGCAGCAGTCCTCGAAGGCCCCGATCACCCACCGTCCGCGACGCGGAGCGGCTGACGGGTCGCGGGCCGTGGCCCGGTCAGGGGGATCGCGGTAGATGACGTGGCTGTCCATTATTGGTGCCATGACGTCAGTAGGCGGCCAGCGGGTGAGGGATGCGGACGGTCGAGCGCACAGTCCTGTCGAGCAGCGACTGATTGAGTCCGTCGCCTGCGGCGAGGTGCTCGATCTGGCCGGTGACGGGCCGGTCGACGAGGCAGCGATGCGGGCCTGGGGCGATGAGCGGACGGTCTCGGCTTCGGTCATCCGTGAGCTCGTCCGCGGCCGTCTGGTCAGCGAACCCGACCCACACGGCCTGCGGCTACGCGGAGCCCGGATCGCCGGTCAGATCGATTTGGAGAACATCACCAGTGACCTGGCGCTGGAGCTGCGCGACTGTTTACTGCCCAGCGGCTTGAATCTCCGCAAGGCCCAACTGTTGGCGGTTGCCTTGACCGGGTGCCGAATCGAGCAAGCGGCAGATTCGGACGACGCGCCAGTCGACGCCACACGCTTTGCCGCGCGGGTGCTCTCGCTCGAAAGGAGCACCGCCACCTGCGCCAGCGAGCAAGGCACGATCCGGCTGCTCGCTGCCCACATCGGCACATTGGACTGCAGCGGAGCGCGGCTGGAGAACACCACCGGACCCGCCCTCGACGCCGACGGCCTCCAGGTCGACCAAAGCGTGTTCCTGCGCGACGGGTTCACCGCCACCAGCGCCAGCGAGCGAGGCACGATCCGGCTACTCGGTGCCCACCTCGGCGGCCAACTGAACTGCAGCGGAGCGCGGCTGGAGAACACCACCGGACCCGCCCTCAACGCCGACCACCTCCAAGTCGACCAGGACGTGTTCCTGCACAACGGGTTCACCGCCACCAGCGCCAGCGAGCAGGGCACGATCCGGCTACTCGGTGCCCACCTCGGCGTCCTGTACTGCAGCGGGGCGCGGCTGGAGAACACCACCGGACCCGCCCTCGAAGCCGACCAGCTCCAGGTCGACCGGGACGTGGCCCTGGTCGGCGGGTTCACCGCCACCAGCGCCAGCGAGCTGGGCACGATCCAGCTGCTCGGTGCCCACATCGGCGGCGTCCTGTACTGCAGCGGGGCGCGGCTGGAGAACACCACCGGACCCGCCCTCAACACCGACGGCCTCCGGGTCGACCAGGACGTGCTCCTGGACGACGGCTTCACCGCCACCAGCGCAGATGGCCAGGCGGTGCTGGTGTTCACCGGTGCGCGGATTGGCGGGACTTTCCGCCTCGACACCGACCGAGCGACGCACACCGCACCGGACCAGGGATCGCTGATCGAGTTGGACGGCCTCACCTACAGCGGGCTGCCGCAGCCAGCGTCACTGCGGCGCTGGCTGACCCTGCTGCGCGAGCACACCCCCGGCTACGCCGCCCAGCCCTACCAGCACCTCGCCGCCGCTTACCGCGCCGCCGGCCACGACCGCGACGCCCGCACCATTCTCATCGCCCAACGCCGCGACCAAATCCAGCGCGCCGGACTGGCCGGGTCCGAACGCGCCTGGGGTCGCCTCACCGGCATCACCCTCGGCTACGGCTACCAGCCCTGGCGTACCCTGCTCTTGCTCCTCGCCACGCTTGCGACGGCAGTCACCCTCAGCGTCATCGGCGGCCACCACGGCGGCCTCGCCCAAAAGCCGACGATCACCGGAGCAGTCGCAGCCACCGCCTGCACCACCATCGACCAGATCGGCGTGGGCCTCGACCTCGGTACCCCACTGATCAACACCGGCGCCCGCGAGCGCTGCCAACCCACCAACGCCCCCGTCGGCCAAACCCTCACCATCGCCGGCTGGTTCCTGCAACTGCTCGCCTGGACCTTCGCCACCCTCTTCATCGCCGGTTTCACCAGCGCAGTCCGCAAAACCTGACCCATGTCACGTTGAGCCACCAACGCCAAGGGAACTCGCTCCGATCAAATACGCGCTACTGCCAGTCAAGCGCCGCGCACACTTTCGGCGGTAGCACCAGCCCAAGGTCAACAAACTTTGCTCGGCGCAGCGACCATCGCCAGCGGGATCGCGATCATCGGCTTCGGCGCCGTCGGCCTGCACCACGTCGGTGTTGTCACGCGTGTACGGCAGCGGTTCACCGCCCTGACCCAGAACCACCGTCCCAGCCCACCCGAGAATCACCAGCCCCAACGACGCACCGTAACCGCGCCGCCCCAGAGCAGGAGCACTCGCACCACACGAATACGGACTCCTGCCAGTCGCTTGGGCGGCCAGGGAGCTCCGAAGCGGAGGTGCGGGCGTTCGTCCCGTGACTCAACGTCGGCGAGGATCCCGTGACCGGCAGCCTCCACGCCAGTCTGGCGCAGTGGCTGGCCGGGTCGAGGCAGCCGGCGCCGTACGTCGCCAGCCAGGGGACCGTCCTCGGACGCGCCGACTGGGGTGCACATCAAACCTGGAGGACGACCAGGTGTCGGTGGGCGACGCTCCCGCGCACGATCGCGCGCGAGAGCGTCGCCCTCTGATATTCGCGTTGCGTCGCGGGCCTCGAGCGCCTTAGCGTTGCTTTCCTCATGTGCAGGGCGGACGTGCCGTGTCTGCGGCTATGAGTCAGCAGATCGGAGATGCGGAGCGGGATGACTACTCACCTTTTTGCACTCTGCTTCGATGCGAACGACCCGCTCCGTCTCGCGCGCTTCTGGGCCGGCGTCCTGGGCTGGGAGATGGCCGACGATCCCCACGACGGCATCGCCCTCCTGCCGAGCGATGACACCGGGTTCCGGATCCGATTTTTCTCGACCCAGGAGCAGAAGGCCGGCCAGAACCAGATGCACTTCGATCTGACGAGCACGTCCCTCGAGGACCAGCAGCAGACGGTGGCGACGTCGCTCGGACTCGGCGCCCAGCACATCGACATCGGTCAACGCCCGGAGGAGGGTCATGTGGTGCTCGCCGACCCCGAAGGCAATGAGTTCTGCGTCATCGAGCCGGGCAACAACTTCCTTGCCGACTGCGGATTCATCGGAGCGCTTGCGTGCGACGGTTCGCAGGAGGTCGGGTACTTCTGGAGCGAAGCGCTGGGCTGGCCCTTGGTCTGGGACCAGGACCAGGAGACCGCGATCCGCTCGCCGCGCGGCGGGCCGAAGATCACGTGGGGCGGTCCGCCACTGATGCCGACGACAGGGAAGAACCGGCTGCATTTCGACCTCGCTCCACCTGTCGACGGTGATCAGCAAGCGGAGGTCGACCGTCTCGTCTCCCTCGGGGCGACTCGAATCGACATCGGCCAGGACGAGGTCAGCTGGGTGGTGATGGCCGATCCCGATGGCAATGAGTTCTGTGTCTTGACCCCCCGATAGCGCGACCAGGTTCGGGTGGGCGGCGACCCTGCAGATCGCGATCATCGGCTAGCAGAGAGCCACCGGGCGTGAGTCCCCGCCAAGGTCGTTCGGCTCGCTCGCGTTCCTGAAATCGTCAGACCGTCCGGATCTGCCGCAGAGCGCGCGGGACCCGCGACCTTGCCGCGGCTGGCGCAGACGGCGATCGAGCAGCCTTTGGCAGGCTCCGCCTGCGGCATCGGGCGAGTGCTACCTCGACCTACTGATCGGCCCTGCTCAAATCTGGGCTCAACGAATCGGTGCCGTCATCAAGGTCGCCGACGAGCGAGTCCGGGGCACGCATGCGCCACGCGTCGGTGACGAGCTCCTTCAGGCGATCGACGTTCACCTGCGCCAGCCGCAGCATGACCAGGGGCAGCCCGTCGTACGCGGGCGTGGTGAAGAAAACCTTGGGCTCGCCGAGGAGTAACGCCTGCTTCTCCGCTTCGTCGCCGACGTACAGCACCGCGATATCGGTCCGGATGAGGCGCGACGTACCGGGTCTGCGTTCGGGGTAGGACCAGACGAACCCTTTGTCGGCGACCCGGAAGTCGAAGCCGTCACTGTCGATCTCGACCACGTGAGGCAGCGCCAGTGCCAGGTGACGGACATCGTCGGCGTCAGCCATCGAGGTTGCTCCAGGACACCGCCTCCTGCATACGCACAGGCTAACCGCTACGCCGAACGCGATCCTCGCCGGCCTGCAGGACCCGACAGCGAGGCGACCCGCCGGTGGCGGCAGAACCACCTGCGGACCGTGCAAAATCAATAGCAACAAGTAGCCGCTGGTCGCGCGCTGGAGGCTCAGGTAGTGGCGCACATCCGAAACTGTCGATGACAGCGCCTTCGTCAAGTGCTGCGGCAGGTCCGTCGGGTGCATCTTGGATGACACTGAGGAGACACCTGTTCGGGATCTCGATCCGGTCTATTTCGCGTGACGGATTGAGCGGACTCGTTGACCCGGCTGGGCCGCATCCGCTTCGGTGTGCTGGGCGGTCAGCCGGAACGGGGGCAGTGCCATGCATTCTTCTACGGCGCCAGTAGATTCGGCGCAGCCTCGGCCGGCGCGGGGATGGCGAACGGTCGCGGTGGTGGGCGTGGCGATCGTCGTGTTGGTGGCGGCGGGGATGGTGGCGTGGCGCGCGGCGGCTCAGCGGCAGGGGTCTGTGCCTCCCGCGGCCGCAGGGGTCGAGGAGGTGTTCACCAATCTGCCGCCTCAGCTGCGGCCGCCAGCCAAGGTGGCGGACCTGCCGAGTGAACGCGGGGTGGGCCGGGGCGCGCTGATGTACCACCTGGAGGCCGACGTGGGCAGCTACGACCCCGCTACCCGAACGTTCGACCAGAACGATGTCTATCTGGTGACCCGGTCGGGTGAGCATTTCCGCGTCGGGCGCACGCCCGCGAGTCCTGGGCCTCTGAACCTGTCACTGTCGCCTGATGGGCGCTGGCTGGCCGCCAAACGGAACGGTCAATGGCGGGTGAGGGACCTCTCGGGCACGGCGGAGTACGAGGTGGCGAACGGGTACGAGCTGTGGCTGTGGTCCACGGACGCCCGCTCGTTGCTGCTGGCCAAACCGGGCGTGGACGGCCGGACCTTCGGGCCATGGCACTGCCGGGTGGCGGGGTGCGGCCGCTCGGCGTGCGTACCCCCAACGTCGCCACCGAGGTGGCCTTCATCGGCGGTAGGGAGCTTGCGGTGTTCGATTCGAATCCACTGATCGGTCCGTCCGGGTTGCAGGAGCTGAGCATCACGCTGAGGGACGTAGTTACGGGCGCGTCCCGGAAGCTGCCAGTGGTCGTACCCGGCCAGCCGGGGCCGGGTGAGGTGGCAGGTCCGATCGTTGCGCTGTGGCACGCGGGCGGGAGCCCGCCGAGTATCTGGGTGGAGGTTGGCCGCCCCGATCTGCCGCCCACCGGCAGCCCGGAGGGGATGCTGGTGGCGCCGTCCGTGGCGCTGCTGGGCGTCGACGTGACCTCGGGTGCCGCCACCGCCAGGATCGAGATGCCTTCTATCGGTGCGGATGGGCCGCAGCTCTGTCGAGGCGTGGTGGCCGACGGCGTCGTCCTGCAGCGCTGGACCGCGACCAACACCGAGCTGATCGTCGTCGACCCGCGCCGCAACATCCGCCGCGTCGTGACGACGCTCCCCGAGTCGGTGACCGTACTCGCCCCCGGCGCCAGGGCGTAGCCAACGTTGCGCACAGGGCAGCCACCCGAGAACTGCTGGCCATCGAACCCGTTCCTGGCCTGCCGAACCCCGAACTGGTGAGGCACGCGCATCCGCCGGCCCCGGCCACCGCATGGCTGGCTCCGACAGGCAGACTTGATCTTCAAGTGGATCGCAGTAGTTGAGCGACGGTCATACCGTTTGATGGCCGTTATGGGCTGGTCAGGGTGGTGTCACCAGGTGT
Source organism: Micromonospora kangleipakensis (assembly GCF_004217615.1). NCBI lineage: Bacteria > Bacillati > Actinomycetota > Actinomycetes > Micromonosporales > Micromonosporaceae > Micromonospora > Micromonospora kangleipakensis. The sequence continues at coordinate 4,132,322 of NZ_SHLD01000001.1, forward strand.
CGGGGTGGTCGAGGTCGCGAGCCGGCCGGTACCCGCTGAGGACCGCCAGGCCTTCCGACTCGGTGTAGCCGTTCCCCCAACCCTTGAGGAACGCCTCGACGCCGCATGGCTTGACGAACATCTCCAGTACCTCGCTGCCCTGCCTGCGTGCCCCAGCGGCTAATGACTTCATCGGCGTCCGTCAACGCGCTCTCAAACCGCTGGTCGCGCGGTCGCGACATCCGGTAGTGGCGAGTTGACGACGTTCAATCGATTGGGTTGTGCTGGCAGTCGAAGCCGCGGTGGTCGTAAGGCGCGCCAAGCTCAGCGTTGTTCCGGGTGGTTCCTACTGACACCGCCGCCGCTGGCCGGGCGTCACCCGCAACGCGACGCGTGCGGTGCGGTGCACGACCCGCGGGGCGGCGGGATCCCGACGACGAGGCAAGAACCGAAGCCAACACCACCCCTACGACATTTCCCCAACCCCGAACAACCCGGCCAACGTTTGTGGACACGGCACTAGTGCGGTGCGCCAGAAATTCGCCTGATAAGTGGGTATGGTGGTGGGATGCCGAGGACTGGGCGTCCCACCCCGCCGCTGACGTTGACCGATGAAGAACGTGCGACATTGACCCGATGGTCGCGGCGGGCGAAGACGGCGCAGGTCCTCGCGATGCGCTCCCGGATCATTCTGGCCTGCGCCGATGGCGGCTCGAACACTGATGTGGCAACGGCACTGGGTGTTCATCTGTCCACGGTGGGGAAATGGCGTCGCCGATTTTTGAAGCTGCGGCTGGACGGACTGATCGACGAGCCGCGGCCGGGTCGTCCTCCGTCCATCGGTTTGGACCGGGTCGAAGAGGTCGTCGTCGCCACCTTGGAGCAGACGCCACGTAACGCCACCCACTGGTCGCGTACCTCCATGGCGGAGAAGTCCGGACTGTCGAAGTCCACCGTCGGACGGATCTGGCGGGACTTCGGCCTCAAGCCGCATCTGGCCGACACGTTCAAGCTCTCCACGGATCCGCAGTTCATCGAGAAGGTCGTCGACGTGGTCGGGCTCTACCACAACCCGCCCGAACGGGCCGTGGTGCTCTGCGTGGATGAGAAGTCGCAGATCCAGGCCCTGGACCGGTCCCAGCCGGTGCTGCCGATGATGCCCGGCATGCCCGAACGCCGCACCCACGACTACGCCCGCAACGGCATCACCAGCCTGTTCGCCGCGTTCAACATCGCCGACGGCACCGTCATCGGCGAACTGCACCGCCAGCACCGCGCGACCGAGTTCAAGAAGTTCCTGGCCACGATCGACAAAGCCGTGCCAGCCGATCTGGACGTGCACCTGGTCTGCGACAACTACGGCACCCACAAGACCCCCGCCGTGCGGGCGTGGCTGGCCCGCCATCCCCGCTTCCACATGCACTTCACACCGACCGGTTCCTCCTGGATCAACCAGGTCGAACGCTGGTTCGGCTACCTCACAGAGCAGAAGATCCGCCGCGGCGCCCACAAGAGCGTTCACAGCCTGGAAGCCGACATCCGCACCTGGATCGCAGACTGGAACACCAACCCCAGGCCCTTCACCTGGACCAAGACCGCCGAGGAGATTCTCGAATCACTCGCACGATTTTGTAGGCGGATTTCTAGCGCAGCACACTAGCTCCGCGAGCACCGCTTGGATCGCTGGGCTGGCATTGGCGCTGCGCCGCCACGCCGCATGTACCTCGCGCTTCGGTTGCCGCCGCAGCGGCCGGGAGACGAGCCCTTCTCCCAAGGGCGGGCGAGCAAGGCGAGGGATCAGGGCGATAACGTCGCCTGAGGCGACCAGCGACAGCTGGGTGGCGAAATCGTCAACCAGATGGCGCACGTCGGGGTCTTCGGGCACGTCTGCGAACAGTCGTCGGAACCACTGGTGGCACACCGAGCCAGGCGGGCTGGTCACCCACGCGTGGCCGGCAAGGTCGGCGCCGGCGAGTGGCGGGTCGAGCCGTGCGAGCGGATGCGTCCGATTCATGACGACGTCGCCGACGTCGGTGTGCATATGGCGCTGGGTCAGGGACGATGGCAGCGGGACTGGCAGCCCGTCGGCGTCGTGGACGAGGGCAAGGTCGGCTGTACCGGCGTCGACGCTGTGGAGGGCTTGGTCGGGGTCCTGCTCGGTGATGTGCACGCGTAGGTCCGGGCAGCGCGTCGACAGTCGCAGAATGGTGGGCGCGAGCAGCCCGCGGATAGCAGTCGAGAAGGCGACCACGCGCAGTATGCCGCGCGGCGCGCCATCCGAGACTGACTGGGCCGCTTCGACGCAGCGCTCCAGCGCCTGGAACACTTCGGGCGCTGAGTCGACGATGGCCTGCCCGGCCGGAGTGAGCACGACCCCGCGTCCCGCCGGCGCGAGCACGGGCACACCGACCTGGCGTTCCAGCCTCTTGATCTGCTGCGACACCGCCGAGGCCGTGAACCCGAGCTCATCGGCCGCCCGCGCCAGCGTCCCGAGAGCAGCCACCGCCCGCAACGCCCGCAAGGCCCCGACATCAATCATGAAGACAGGCTACGCAATATTGGCAAGAAAGCATCGCTGGACCACACTGATCGGGCCGAGGCAGGATCGAACCATGACCGACCCGCAGCACCCTGCTGACCTACTCTTCGGCTCCAACCTTGTCGCCATGGTGACCCCGATGCACCCCGACGGCACGATCAGCGAACCTGGGCTCGCTAACCTCGTCGACCACCTGCTGACCACAGGGTGCGATGGCATCGTCGTTGGCGGGACCACCGGTGAGTCGCCCACCCTGACCGAAGCCGAGGCAGCCCGGCTCGTCCGTGCCGTGGCGGCCCAGTCGAAGAACCAAGCTCGGGTGGTCGCCGGTATCGGCACCTACGACACGGCCGTCAGCATTCATCGGGCACGCGAAGCCGAGGCTGCTGGGGCGGATGCGCTGCTGCTCGTCTGCCCCTACTACTCCAAGCCGACTCAGGCCGGGGTGGTGGCCCATTGCGTGGCGGTGGCCGACGCCACCGAGCTACCCGTGATGCTCTACGACGTCCCCGCACGCACGGGCATCGCAATGGAGGCGCCCACGCTGATAGAACTCGCCGGCCACCCCCGGATCCGAGCGGTCAAGGACGCCAAGGGCGACCTGTTCGAAGCGATGTCCGTCATGGCCCGCACGTCGCTGGCCTACTACTGCGGCATCGATGAACTCAACTTGCCCTACCTCGCGTGCGGCGCCACCGGTGTGCTCAGCGTCGTGGGCAATGTCGTCGCCGACCGCAACGCCGAGCTCATACGAGCGGTCCGCAGCGGCGACCTCGACTCGGCGAAGGCGATCCAAGGTTCGCTGATTCCCTTGGTGGACGCCATCATGCGCACATCCCAAGGGGCCATAATGGCAAAGGCCGCTCTGGCCGACCTCGGGATCATCCCGCACGCGACGGTGCGCCTTCCGCTGCTCGAGCCGCCGCCGCCTCACCTCCGGCGGCTGACGGATGCTCTGGCAACCATCGCCGTGCCTGTCTGACCGAACCTCCGCCAAGGGGCGGGTCAGGATGCGCGACGACATTCGACACCTAGAGCCAAGCGCCCGCTACTGCCGCTGATGGTGAGCGCAACCCCGCCCGTCAGCGCTCATCACCGTCTGTATGCCAGCCGCAGTCCATCGCAGAATCTCCGGACACGTGCCGAGTTGAGGATGCTCGTCTCCAAGGCCGCAGGTAGGTTCCGCCGCGAGGGCGAAGAACCGTTCGGGACGCCGATCGGCTGACGGGCGGAACCGATGACGGTCCAGGGCTTGTGGGCTCCACACCTCAGTCACCCAGGTAGAGAACGGCCGTCTTCGCGGCGTTCGGGGTCACCTCATACAAGGGTCAGATGAACGTCAGCATCGGAGGTGGGACGAAAAGCGGCGGTGTCGGCAGCGGATCAGCGAGACGCCGGGGGTCTCTGGCGCTGTACATGGGGGCGCAGCTCGTCCGCGCTGCCGAGGATCCCCTAACCTGCGGTTCTTCGTTTCGGCAGCTCAGAGGCGGTACAGCGTTCCGCTTCACGTACAAGGCGTACTTGGCGCGGCGGGATTAGACGTGCGTGATCACGCCCTTGCCGTACGAGGAGAGGGTCTTGTCCTTGTCGTCATGCATGAGGTAGAGGGCGAAGTTGTGGACCCCGATCTCCTTGAGCTCCTGCAGCCGGTCGACATGGGCTGACTCGGGGCCGACAAGGCAGAACCGGTCGACGATCTCATCGGGCACAAAGTTTGTGGACGGATTGCCGGCGCGGCCGTGGTGTGCGTAGTCGTAGCCGTCGCGGCCGCTGATGTAATCGGTCAGCGCCTTTGGCACCACCCCGGAGTCGCCGTAGCGGGCGACCAGATCGGCCACGTGGTTGCCGACCATGCCGCCGAACCAGCGCAGCTGATCCCGTTGGTGCGCGAGGTTCGTTCCCACGTAGGCGGGTGCGGCCACGCACATCGTGATCGAGTCGGGATCTCGGCCTGCGGCGGTGGCCGCGTCCCGTACCGAGCCGATCGTCCAACGGGCGATGTCGGGATCGGCCGTCTGCAGGATGAAGCCGTCGGCCTGCTCGCCGACCAGCCGCAGCGCTTTCGGGCCGTAGGCGGCCATCCAGATCTCCAGCTTGCCGTCACGCACCCACGGGATGCGGACCGCCGTGCCGTGGTGCTCGACCTCGTGGCCCTCGGCAAGTCCTTTGATCACGCGCATCGCCTGCTTGAGGGTGGCCAGGCTCGCCGGCGGCTGGCCGATGACCCGTCGGGCCGAGTCGCCGCGGCCGATCCCGCACACCGTACGGTTGCCGAACATGTCGTTGAGGGTGGCGAAGAGCGACGCGGTGACCGACCAGTCGCGGGTGCTCGGGTTGGTCACCATCGGCCCGACGATCAGGTGCCTGGTCGCTGCGAGCACCTGCGAGTAGATGACGAACGGCTCCTGCCACAGCACGCAGGAGTCGAACGTCCACCCGTAGCGGAACCCGTTGTCCTCGGCGGCGGTGAGGCCCGCCACGACGTCGCGAGCGGGCGGGTCGGTCTGGAGTACGACGCCGAAGTCCACGGTTTCTCCTTGTCAGATCAGGTATTGACTGAGTTCGCGCTTCAGGAACGTGCCGTGCCCGGCCGCGCCGTGGAAGGCGTTGTCGTCGACGACGACCCGACCACGGGACAGCACGGTGGAAACCTTCCCGGTCAGCTCCATGCCCTCGTAGGCGGAATAGTCCACGTTCATGTGGTGCGTGCTGGCGGAGATGGTTTGCCGGGCCGTCGGGTCGTACACCGTGATGTCCGCGTCCGCGCCAGGGGCGATGACGCCCTTGCGCGGGTAGAGGCCGAACATCCTGGCGGGCGTGGTCGAGCTGATCTCCACCCAGCGCGGCAGGGTGATCTCGCCTTTCACGACGCCCTGATAGAGCAGGTCCATCCGGTGCTCGACACCCGGCATCCCGTTCGGAATCTTGGAGAAGTCTCCGCGGCCCAGCTCCTTCTGGTCCTTGAAGCAGAAGGGGCAGTGGTCGGTGGACACCAGCGACAGGTCGTTGGTGCGCAGGCCCCGCCACAGTTCCGCCTGGTGCTCCTTCGGGCGTAGCGGGGGAGAGGCGACGTACTTCGCGCCCTCGAAGTCGGGCTTGGCCAGATCGTCCAAGGACAGGAAGAGGTACTGCGGGCAGGTTTCGGCGAACACGTTCTGCCCGGTGTCGCGGGCCTGGGTGACCGCGTCCAGGGCGTGCGCGGCGGACAGGTGGACGATGTACAGCGGGGCGCCGGTGACCTTGGCCAGGGCGATCGCCCGCGAGGTGGCCTCGCCTTCCAGTTCGGGCGGCCGGGTCAGGCCGTGCTGTACGGGGTCGGTGCGCTGGCTCGCGAGTGCCTGCGCGACGAGTTGGTCGATGGCGATGCCGTTCTCCGCGTGCATCATGATCATCGAGCCGGTGTCCCGGGCCTTCTGCATCGCCCGCAGGATCTCCCCGTCGGTGGCGTAGAAGACACCCGGATAGGCCATGAACATCTTGAACGTGTTGACGCCCGCGTCGATGCAGGACTCCATCTCCTTGAGCGACGTGTCGTTGACGTCCGAGACGATCATGTGGAACGCGTAGTCGATCGCGCAGTTGCCGTCGGCCTTGCTGTGCCATTTGTCCAGCGCGGACAGCAGGGACGTTCCTTTGGCCTGGACGGCGAAGTCGACGATGGTCGTCGTGCCGCCCCAGGCTGCCGCGATCGTGCCGGTCTCGAACGTGTCCGCCGAGAACGTGCCGCCGAACGGCATCTCCATGTGGGTGTGGCCGTCGATGCCGCCCGGCACCACGTACTTCCCGGCGGCGTCGATCACGTGCTCGGCGCCGGACGCCCACCGCTCAGACAGACCTGAGTCCGGCGCGGCGAGCGCGGCGATCCGCTCGCCCTCCACCAGCACGTCCGCCGGGTACGCCCCGGTGGCGTTGACGACTGTTCCGTTCCGGATGACGATGCTCATGGCTTCACCAGGGATTCGTACGTGTCGGGCCGGCGGTCGCGGTAGAACGCCCACAGGTCGCGGACCTCGGCCAGCTTGTCCATGTCAAGGTCGCGGACGACGACCTCTTCCTCCGTGTCCGACGCGGCGTCGCCGATCATCTGCCCGCGCGGGTCGACGAAGTACGACTGACCGTAGAAGTCGTTGTCGCCCAACGGCTCCACCCCGACGCGGTTGATCGTGCCGACGTAGTACTCGTTGGCGACCGCGGCGGCGGGCTGCTCGAGCCGCCAGAGGTACTCGGACAGGCCGCGGCTCGTGGCGGAGGGGTTGAAGACGATCTTGGCGCCGGCCAACCCAAGTGCCCGCCAGCCCTCGGGGAAGTGCCGCTCGTAGCAGATGTAGACGCCGATGCGGCCCACCGCGGTGTCGAACACCGGGTAGCCGAGGTTTCCCGGCCTGAAGTAGAACTTCTCCCAGAACCCCTTCACCTGCGGAATGTGGTTCTTGCGGTGCTTACCCAGGTAGGTACCGTCGGCATCGATCACGGCGGCGGTGTTGTAGTAGACGCCCGGTTGTTCCTGCTCGTACATCGGCACGATCAGCACCACGCCGTGCTGCTCGGCGACCTCGCGCATCAGCGCGGTCGTCGGTCCGTCCGGGATCGCCTCGGTGTACGAGTAGTAGTCGGCGTCCTGGATCTGGCAGAAGTACGGGCCGTAGAACAGCTCCTGCAGGCAGACGACCTGTGCGCCCTGCGACGCGGCCCTGCGGATGGCGTCGACCGCGTTGGCGATCATGGACTCCTTGTCGCCGGTCCACTTCTGCTGCACCAGCCCCGCCCGGATGATGTTGCTCATCTGCTTTCCCCCTTTGCGTGGCTGGCGCGCGGCTGCGACAACGCCAGGTAGACGACGAACCCGCCGATCAGACCGGCCACCCAGCTGTAGTCGTAGAGCGGCTTGAGGAACGGGATGAGTCCGTCCTCGGGGAACGGCCCCTTGCCGGGAGCGGAGTAGGCGCCTCCCACGGCGAGGACCGCGCCGACGGCGGTGGCGAGGACCGCTGCCCAGTTCCAGCCGCCGGAGAACCAGTACCTGCCCTCGGGGCGGTAGAGGGCGGGCAGTTGGAGGCGGGTGCGGTTGCGGACCCAGTAGCCGGCGATGAGTACGCCGGCGACGGCGCCGAGCAGGCCGCCGTAGAACCCGAGCCAGACGAAGATGTAGATGTTGGGGTCCTGCACCAGGCGCCACGGTTGGATCAGGATGCCGAGCACGCCGGCTATGAGGCCGCCGGTCCGGAAGTTGACCAGTCGGGGTGCGGCGTTGGAGAAGTCGTACGCCGGGCTGACCGTGTTCGCGGCGACGTTCACCGACAGCGTCGCGACCACGACCGTGAACAGGCCGAGCGCGACGACCAGCGGGTTCTCGAACTTGGCCGCGAGCTGGATGGGGTCCCAGATCGCCTCGCCGTAGATCACGGCCGTGCCCGAGGTGATCATGATCGACAGGAGGGCGAAGAACGACATTGTGGTGGGTAGACCGAGGATCTGGCCGTACGCCTGCTGCCGCTGGCTGCCGCCGAACCGGGTGAAATCGGGGATGTTCAGCGAGAGGGTCGCCCAGAACGCGATCATCGCCATCAGTGACGGCGCGAACAACTTCCAGAAGTCGACGCCCCAGCCCAACTTCGACGGCTGGGACAGGATCGGGCCGAGCCCACCCGCTTCGACCAGCACCCAGATCAGCAGGGCGACGGCGACCACGATGACGAACGGCGCCGCCCAGTTCTCGAAGCGCCGCAGCGTGTCCATGCCCCGCCAGATGATCGCCATCTCGATCAGCCAGAACAGGAAGAACGACGCCCACAGCGTCCACGGGTAGTCCATGACGTGCGCCGCGTCGACCCACCAGGAACCCAGCAGTTTGCCGGTGATCGCGTAGATCGCCTCGCCGCCGATCCAGGTCTGGATACCGAACCAGCCGCAGGCGATGAAGGCGCGTAGCAGGGCCACGAGGTTGGCGCCGCGCACACCGTAGAACGCGCGGGCGAAGACCGGGAACGGGACGCCGTACTTCGTGCCCGCGTGGCTGTTCAACAGCATCGGGATCAGGACGAGCAGATTACCGAGCGTGATCGTGAGGAACGCCTGCACCCAGTTCATGCCGAGCTGGATGAGCCCGGCGGCGAGCAGATAGGTGGGGATGTTGTGCGCCATCCCGATCCACAGCGCCGCGAAGTTGTACGTGGTCCAGGTGCGCTTCTCGATGGGTACGGGGGCGAGCTCTTCGTTGAAGTACGGGCTGTCGGCGATCGTGGAGAAGTCACGCAGCTCGACTCGGCCATCCGGATGGGTGATCTGTGTGCCCGGCTCGACCGCGGTGGTTTCGGCGGGGGGCAGGGGTTCAACGGCCATCGCTCACCTCGCTGTTACGCTGCCGCAACAGTGGCCGGCCAACCGGCGCGGGTGCTGCGGGTGGGGGTGGATCAGCTCGATCTTTATCTCGGAATGGTGGGTGTCCCGGACCCGCCACGGCAGCGGCAAAGTGTCCACGCTTGGCATGATCGGGGCACACTCTGTCCACGGCATGCCCGCACCGAGCTGTCAATCGGCGCGGCGGATGGATTGGGGCCTCCTGCTGGCCCCTTGACCGGTCAGGCGTCGTCGAGTTCGTGCACCAGAAGCGCGACGTACAGCGACAGCATCGACTCCGGATCCTCCAGCGACACCCCGAGCACCTGCGCGATCCGCGACAGCTGCTGGTAGTAGGCCGTACGCGACAGGTGCGCGGCGGCGGCCGCCGCCGACTTGTTCCCGCCCTGCTCGCAGAAGCAGCGCAGCAGCTCCACGAGCCGGGTGCGCTGGTTGGCGTCCCGCGCCAACAGCGGACCCAACTCGCGGTCCGCGAATGCCCGGACCCGCTCGTCGTCGCGCAACAGATGTAGGAGGCCGCGCAGGCGCACATTGTCCAGCTTGTGGTAGAGCTGGGCGCCGGGGGAGCGTAGGGCCGCCCCCGCCACGTGGGCGGCCTCGCCCAGGCTGCGGCGCACCTCGGCGACGTGGGACACCGTGGTGCCGACCGCCACCAGCACCGGACCGGACGCGGAGCGATGCACCTCCCTGGCCAACCGGCGCAGTACCGCGTCGACCCCGGCCTGCGCGGGCAGCGACAACAACGCCCGAACGCTCGTGTCGTCCACGATGCCCACCAGGGCGGGCACGGCCACCCGCCGCGCGGCCAACGCGGTCGCCTCCGCGAGGTCGCGCAACACCTCCTGGGTGGCCAGCGCAGGGGCGCGCGGCGTCACGGTCGCGGGCCGGATCGCGACCCCGACCAGCTGCCGCCGCTCGACGCCAACGCCCAGCGCGGCCGCCCGGGCGGCCAGATCCGGGGGCGGTACCGCCTGACCGAGCAGCTGCGCGAGCAGCATCCGGTGGGTCTGCCGCTCCAGACTCTCCCGATCGCGCGCCACGAGCCGATGCACCGCCAGCGCCGACGCGGCCCGCTCCGCGACCACCACGTGCCGGTGCGGCGGAGGAGCCGGCGAGAGCAGGACCAGGCGCCCCCAGTCGGCGCCCTGCGCGCCGACCATCGTGACCAACCAGCCGGCCTCCTCGTCGTAGGCGGTCCGCTCCGGCGAGGCCAGCGACCGGGACCGCTGACCCCAGTCGGCCAGCAGCTCGGTGGGACTCTGCCCGGCCGCGTCGTACGCGAGCACCTCGTGCCCCAGCGTCTCCAGCACCACCGGCAGTCCGGAAATCCTGGCCACCTCGCGCAGCACCTCGGCCGGCTCCGCCCCAGCCACGGTGAGCGACGTGAACGTCTCGTGCACCTGCTCGGCAGCCCGCAGCTCGGCGAGCTGCGCATCGACGATCAACGCCACCACCGCCTCGGTGACGGACACGAACCGCGTCTCCTCCGCCAGCGTGATCAGTGGGAGCCGGTGCCGGTCGGCCGCTGCCACGAGCGCCTCTGGTAGGTGGTCACTCCACCGCCGGACCAACTCGATCACCAGTCCCGCCGCCCGGACCGCGGCCAGGTCGTCCACATACCTCGTGAGCGCCGCCGCCTCGTCCGGCAGCGCGATTCCGGTGGTCAGCACCAGTTCTCCGCCGCGGAGCAGGTGCGCGATGTCGGCGACCTCCGCCACGTGGACCCAGCGGACGCGGCCCTGCATGCCGGCCGATCCGGCCACCACCTGCGGCTTCGCGCGCCGGATCACCGGCAACGCGATGGCTTCTGCGACGGAGGGGTACATCGCTGCCTGCTTCCTACTGGTTGCTCGTTGTTGAGCGGTTCGGATGGTTCGCTCTCCGCTCGGCGATGGCCGGGCTGGAGTCCTGGACCGGCAGTCTGGTCCGGTGGCGATCGGTCCGGTCCTGCAGGATCTGCTTCACCGTGTGGTGTGGGGTGTGCAGGGCGATGTCGGGGTCGCCGGCTCGGTGCAGGATGTTGATCGCGGCGTTCACGTCGGCCTGCCACACCACCCCGCACGGAGTGCAGTGAAACCGGTCCCCGCTGCGTCGACCGAAGGCGCCGCAGCGGTGACAGGTTTGTGAGGTGTAGGCGGCGTTGACGGGCACGAGCGCAGAACCTCTGCGCTCCGACACGTTTCTTAAGGCCTCGGCGGTGACCCCTTTGGTCCACGCGGCGAGGCGTCGGTTCATGTTCTTGCCGAGCGTCTTGCGTCCGGCGAAGCGTTTGGTGAGGTCCTCGGCGATCACCGTGGCGGCCTCGTCTACGACCCGGTGCACGGCGGTGAAGATCTCAGTGCGCATCTTGGCGCGGTGGCGGGCGGCCTGCCGGTCCCGCTTGACCGTGCCGAGGTTGTTGGTTTTGATCCGGTGTGCTTTCGCGTGGTCACCGCGCAAGGCTGCGTTGTTGGCTATCGAGCGCAGCTTCGCCCGACGCCGGTTACGTTCCTTCAAACGATCCGACTCGCTGGCCAGCAGCATGCCGAGCCGTACACCGTGGGGCTGGCCGTCGGAGTCGGTGAGGGCTTCGGTGTAGCCCTTGTCCACGCCGATCGTCCGCTGCCCGCAGGGCCGCTGCGACGACCGCATCTGCGACGCGTCGATCTGGTAGTGCACTTCCACCCGGCCGCCGCGCAGGATCAGCCGCAGCGTGCCCGTCGGGACGGCAGTCGTGGACAGCGGGATCCTGACCATCTTGCGGCGTTCGAGCCCGGGGACCGCCAGCCACAATCGGCCGCGCGCGTCGGTGATGGCGTGGTGCTTGTCGGCGCGCACGACGATCTGATTGAGCGTGTGGTTGCGGCCGCGCTTCCAGTGCTTGCGCATCTGCCGAGCCAGGAACGGGTCCCCAGCCCACTGGTCGGCCTTCAGGGCGGTGAACATCCGCTTGCGCTCGGCCGGATCGTCGGTGCGTTGGGTGACCGCCCGCCGGACCTGCACTTTGGCCCCCTCGAGGTTCGCCGCGATGTCGGCCATGGCGTCGCGGACGGTTTCCTTCCACGCGTTCGCCAGCACCCCGAACTGGAGGTGCGTGCCGTCGGCCAGCCAGCGGTCCCGCACCTGCCGGTCTGTCAGCCCGGACCCGACCCCGGCGATCGACCCGTACCGCTGCCACACCTCACTGCGCACCCGACCCAGCCGGCGGGCCTGCTCGGCCAGGGCAGCGCACTTGCCCGGATTCAGCCGCACCGAGTACGCGATCCGGGTGACCTTCACTGGTCGGCCTCCACGGTCAGGTCCGCCCCCTCAGTTCCCCCCACAGAGAGTCGCAGCCCGTCCAGCCAGCCCGAGAAGGTGCCCACGATGGCTAGGAGGAAGCTGACGGCTCGTCGTCTGTCCCTACTGCGAGATTGCACACAACGTAATGGCATTGCCCCCAGAGCGGCACAGGTTGTGCATAGCGGTTGGACAACGATTGCCGCCACACTCGCCGTACGGACGAGATAGGGAGGGCGCGATGGCGCACCGCGAGCTGCTGGCCAGACACCGGTCCGTGATGCCGAAATGGCTGGCGCTGTACTACGAGCAGCCGATCGAGATCGCCAGCGCGCAGGGCCGCCGGGTGACCGATCGCGAGGGACGGACCTACCTCGACTTCTTCGCCGGCATTCTCACCAACGCAATCGGCTACGACGTGGCCGAGATCAGCGACGCGGTCCGGTCGCAGGTCGATACCGGCGTGCTGCACTCCTCCACGCTGTACTTGATCAAGTCGCAGGTCGAGCTCGCGGAGAAGATCGCGAAACTGTCTGCCATCCCGGACGCCAAGGTGTTCTTCACCAACTCGGGCACCGAGGCGAACGAGACGGCGCTGATGCTCGCCACCCAGCACCGGCGCAGCGAGCAGGTGCTCGCACTACGCAACTCGTACCACGGCCGCGCATTCGCCACCGTCGCGATCACCGGCATCCGCGGGTGGTCGGCCAGCGCCCTCAGCCCGATCAAGGTGAGCTGGGTGCACGGCGGCTACCGCTACCGCAGCCCGTTCCGGGATCTGTCCGACGCGGACTACATCAAGGCCTGCGTGGCCGACCTGCGCGAGATCATCGAAACGACGACGGCGGGAGACGTCGCGTGCATGATCGTTGAGCCGATCCAGGGGGTCGGTGGCTTCGCCACCCCGCCGGACGGGTTGTTCGGCGAGTTCAAGAAGGTGCTCGACGAGTACGGCATCCTCCTCGTCTCCGACGAGGTGCAGACCGGCTGGGGCCGCACCGGCGAGCACTTCTGGGGGATCCAGGCGCACGACGTCGTGCCCGATGCGATCACCTTCGCCAAGGGCCTGGGCAACGGCCTCGCGATCGGCGGCGTGGTCGCCCGTCCTGACCTGATGGACTGCCTGCGGGCCAACTCCATCTCCACCTTCGGTGGCAACCCGCTCGTCACCGCCGGCGCTCTCGCCTCGCTGAACTATCTGCTGGAGCACGACCTCCAGGCCAACGCCGCGAAGCTGGGCAGCCGCCTGCTCGACGGCCTGCGCGCCGTCGCCGCGGCGCATCCCGTGGTCGGCGACGTACGCGGCAAGGGCCTGATGATCGCGCTGGAGTTCGTCGGACCCGACGGCGCGCCCAACCCGGCGGCCGCCGCCGCCCTGCTCGAGGAAACGCGTGAACGAGGGTTGCTCGTCGGCAAGGGCGGCCTGTACGGCAACGTCATCCGGCTGGCGCCGCCGATGACCCTGACCCGGGCCGAGACGGAGGAGGCGCTTGAGATCCTCACCCAGTCGATCGAGGCCGTGGCCAAGGAGGTGCAGCAGCAATGAGGACAACCCATTGGATCGGCGGCAAGCCATGGAACGGTGTCCCCGAGCGCACCGGTGACATCTATGACCCCGCCACCGGCCAGATCGCCGGACAGGTCGATTTCGCAACCGCCGCGGTCGTCGACGAGGCGGTCGCCGCCGCCCGCGAGGCATTCTCCCGATGGCGCACCGCATCCCTCGCTCGGCGCACGAGCGTGATGTTCTCCTTCCGGGAACTGCTCAACGCCCGCCGGTCCGACCTCGCCGAAATCATCACCGCCGAGCACGGCAAGGTGCTCTCCGACGCGGCGGGGGAGATCCAGCGTGCGCTGGAGAACGTCGAATTCGCCTGCGGCATCCCGCAACTGGTGAAGGGCGGGTTCAGCGAGAACGCCTCGACCCAGGTGGACGTGTACTCCATCCGCCAGCCGCTCGGCGTGGTCGGGGTGATCTCCCCCTTCAACTTCCCGGCCATGGTGCCGCTGTGGTTCGTGCCGAACGCCATCGCGTGCGGCAACACAGTGGTGCTCAAGCCGAGCGAGAAGGACCCGTCCGCGTCGAACTTCCTGGCGGAACTGTTCGCGGAGGCCGGGCTACCGGACGGTGTCCTCAACGTCGTGCACGGCGACAAGGAAGCGGTCGACCGGATTCTCGAGCATCCCAGCGTCAAGGCCATCTCGTTCGTGGGCTCCACCCCGGTTGCCCGCTACGTCTACCAGACGGGCACCCACCACGGAAAGCGGGTGCAGGCGCTCGGCGGCGCGAAGAACCACATGGTGGTACTGCCCGACGCCGACCTCGACCTCGCCGCCGACGCCGCCGTCTCGGCCGGCTTCGGCTCGGCCGGCGAGCGCTGCATGGCCATCTCCGCCGTTGTGGCCGTCGACCCCGTCGGTGACGAGCTGGTCGGCAAGATCAGCGAGCGGATCGCCGCACTGCATGTCGGCGACGGCCGCCGCCCGGGCTGCGAGATGGGGCCGCTGGTCACCGGTGCTCACCGCGACCGGGTGATGTCATACCTGGACGCTGGTCGGTCCGCGGGGGCGCAGCTGGTGGTCGACGGGCGGAGCCACCCGATCGACGGTGAGCAAGCCGGCTTCTGGCTCGGACCGACCCTCTTCGACCACGTCGGCACCGATATGTCCATCTACACCGACGAGATCTTCGGACCGGTGCTCTCGGTGCTGCGGGTGCCCAGCTACGACGCCGCCGTCGAGCTTGTGAACGCCAATCGGTACGGCAACGGCACGGCAATCTTCACCAACGACGGCGGTGCGGCCCGCCGGTACCAGAATGAGGTCGAGATTGGCATGGTCGGGGTGAACGTCGCGATCCCGGTCCCGGTGTCGTACTACTCCTTCGGGGGCTGGAAGGACTCACTGTTCGGTGACGCTCACGCGTACGGGCCGGAGGGGGTGAGCTTCTTTGTCAGATCCAAGGTGGTCACCAGTCGGTGGCTCGACCCGTCGCACGGCGGAGTGAACCTCGGCTTCCCACAGAACACCTGAGCACCGGAAGCGGAGCCGGTCTTGAACCTGCCCAGCCCAGCCGTCTGAACCCACTTCTCGGGTATGCCCATCGGCCGGGCGGCCGAGCAGGTGTACGAGGTCGTACAGCCAGTGCTCGGCCGCCCGCTCCGACTCGGGCCCGAGGTCGTACGTGGCAGGGAGCACTGCTCCCTGCTACGAGGGAACGGGCCTGCCGAGGTTCGTCAGAACCGCAGCTTGCGCAGGTAGCGGTAGCCGACCTCGGCCGTCTGCTGCGGTGTCACATCGGGGGTGTCGTTCTCGACGATGTACTCGAGCACCGAGTGCTCCTGGAAGATCCGGGCAAAATCGATCATCCCGGTGCCGAGGTCGGCCATGTCGCCGTCGGACGCGTGCCGGTCCTTGACGTGGTACTGCAGGACACGCTGCGGCGCGGAGCGGATGACGTCCAGCGCGAAGCCCTCGGGGTCGGCCACTCCATCGCCCGAGTTGATGCCGCCGGTGACGGCCCAGTAGAGGTCGACCTCCAGGTGTACGAGCTGGGGATCGAGCTCCTCGGTCAGCACGTCCCAGGGGCGCCTGCCACCGCCGAGGTCGATGGTGAACTCGTGGGCGTGGTTGTGGTAGCCGTAGCGCAGGCCGGCAGCGGCCGCCGCCGCGGCCTCGACGTTCATCTGTTCCGCCCAGCGCTTCCAGTCGTCCTCGCGGTCGGAGTTCAGGTACGGCACCACCATGAACGACTGGCCCAGGGTGACCGCGTTCTGGATCTTCTCCTCCAGCCCGGCGGCGTCACCGCTGATCCCGTCGTGGCTGGAGCTGGCCTTGATGCCGATGCTGTCCAGGAACTGGCGCAGCTGGGCGGCGGTACGCCCGAAGTAGCCGAGCGCCAGCTCCACCTTCGGATAGCCGATCTGGGCGAGGTGGGTGAGGGTCGCGTCGTACCCGGGCGGGCCCCACAGCGCGTCGCGTACCGTCCACAACTGAATGCTGATCAGGCCCGGGGGCACGTGGCTCCGCCCGGTGGCACGGGTGGTAGCCGCCGCACCCGTTGCGGCGATCCCCGACGACGCGAGCCCGACACCGGCGAGCGCCGCCAAGGAACCGCGCAGCAGACTCCGTCGGTCAATGACGGACTGCCGCAGCGCGGCTTCTCCGTCGAATCCGTAACACATGATGACTCCTTCTGTGGTTCTACGCGGTGGGGACCAGGACGACCTGGTCCGTTCCGGTCAGGGACGGCAGGCCGTCCCCACCCGGGTCGGTGTAGGACGCGACGAACACGGCGGTCAGGTTGTCGTTCGTCGGGTCGTGACCGGATGGCACGGTGGTCTGGATCGTGCCGGTGCAGCCGTTGGCGGTGGTCTGCGGGTGCCCGTGCGTGTCGTGGCCGAGGATGTAGGTGACACTGACCCGGGAGCAGTCCACCGGCTGGTCGTCGGTCACCCGTACCTCGAACTGCACGGTGTCGCCGAACGTGAAGGGCTGGCCCGCGACCGGCTTGGCCAGCTCCACCACGGGCTGGGCGTTGCCGACCACGACCCGGACCGATGCGGCGGCCGACAGTCCTCCTGGGTCGCTCACCTTGAGGGTGGCGTTGAAGAGGCCGTTCTCCTGGTACGTGAACGTCGGGTTCGCCGCGCGCGAGTCGACCTTGCCGTCATTGTCGAAGTCCCACGCGTACGACAGCCGGTCGCCGTCGTAGTCCGTGGTGCCAACGCTTTCGAACGTCACGGTCAGCGGCGCGAGCCCGTTGGTGGGCGTGGCCGAGACCTGGGGCACCGGGGCGTGGTTGCCCTTCCAGCCGGTGTAGTCGATCCGGGCCAGCTGCGCGTCCGGGTTCTCGCTGAAGAAGCCGTCACCGTACTCGAGCACGTAGAGCGCGCCGTCCGGGCCGAACTCCAGGTCCATCGGGTTGTCGAAGGTGAACGAGGGGAGCACCGGCTCAATCCCGCTCAGGCTGCCGCTGGCGTTCAGCCGGAAGCCCTTCACGTAGTCCCGGGTCCACTCGTGGAACAGCGGCATGCCGTCGTAGTACGCGGGCCAGGCCACCGGGGCGCGTCCCCGCGTCGTGGGAGAGACGAACCGGTACGCCGGTCCGGCCATCGGTCCGATGCCGCCGGTCCCCAGCTCGGGGAACTGCGCCGAGGGGCCGTAGCCGTACCACACGTCCGGCTGCGCCACCGGGGGAAGCTCCCGCAGCCCGGTGTTGTGTGGCGACTCGTTGACCGGCGCCGCGCAGTTGAACGACGCCCCGGACTGGCCGGTGGCGAAGTCGTAGTCGACGTACGGCAGTTCGGCGGTGGCGCAGTAGGGCCATCCGTAGTTGCCGGCCTTGCGGACGGCCGCCCACTTGCCGTGCCCGGCTGGCCCGCGCAGCGGATCGGCCTGGCCCGCGTCCGGCGAGTAGTCGGCGACGTACAGCTCGTCGGTCTGGCGGTTCAGCTCGATGCGGAACGGGTTGCGCAGGCCCATCAGGTAGATCTCGGGCCGGGTGCGGGCCGTGCCCGCCGGGAAGAGGTTCCCGTCCGGGATGGTGTACCCGCCGTTGGCGCCGACCTTGATGCGCAGGACCTTGCCGCGCAGGTCGTTCGTGTTGGCCGCGGTGCGCTGCGCGTCGTACGCCGGGTTGCGGCCGGGGCGCTCGTCGATGGGAGCGTAGCCGCCGGACTCGAACGGGTTGGTGTCGTCACCGGTGGACAGGTACAGGTTGCCCTTGGCGTCGAAGACGATGTCCCCACCGACGTGGCAGCAGATGCCCCGGTCGACCGGTACGTCGATGATCTGCTGCTCCGTGGACAGGTCCAGCTTGTCCTTGACCAGCCGGAACCGGGAGAGCCGGATCGCCCCCTTGAACTTCGCGAAGTCTTCCGCGGTGCCCCAGCCCGGCGCGTCGCCCTCGTTGACGTTCGGGGTCGACGGGTCGTCGACCGGGGTGTTCATCGGCGGCGAGTAGTACAGATAGACCCAGTTGTTACCGGCCTTGCCGAAGTTGGGATCGATCGCGACGTTCTGCAGGCCCTCTTCGTCGTGCCGGTAGACGTCCAACGTCGCGGCGACGGTGTTCCGGCCACTGGCCGGGTCGTGCAGCCAGACCTCGCCGGGGCGGGTCACGTGCAGCACCCGGCTGTCGGGCAGCACGGCGAGGTCCATCGGCTCGCCGGGGTGGTCGTTGAGGGTGACCTTCTGGAAGTCCGCCTCCGGGGGTGCGCTTGTCGTGCCTGGCTCGGCCATCGAGACGGTTGGCGTGGCGACAAGGGCGGTGGTCGTCAGGCCCGCTACGGCGAGCGCGAGTCGTCTCTTCATCTGCCTCTCCTTTCGCTGAGGACTGATCGGGGCAGGTTGGGGACGTTCGGCTTTCTCCTCCTCTGTGGGCGGTCCGGGCGTTCGGGCACTGCTGAGTCGCCCGTCGGGTGGGACGCGTCGACCGCGGCGCCGAGCAGCGCGGTCTGCGCGGTGCGCGGTCAGCTACGCAGGTTGCCGTTGGCGTCGCAGCTGCGCGCGACGGGCGAAGGATCTGGGAGGTGGGGGGTGGATGTTGAGTCAGGTGTTGACCGGCTGCCAGCGGTCGTTGTGCGCGCCGATGTCTCGCCAGGCCGTGACCTCCAGACGGGTGGGCCGTCCGAGGCCACCGTCGAGGGGCTAACCGCGTGTCGGTTTACCTCGACGAAACACATCGTCACCCGGGCGACGCTAACAAAACTAATGTCGATATGTCTATAGCTTTTACCGGACGAGAACTGACTTTCCTTCAGATTGACGAAAAGTTGCTGTCCATCCTGGTACAACGCCCCCGACCCGCTCCGAGACCTGCCGGCACAGGTCGCAGGTCATGGCCCTGCCACCCCGGTACAAGGTCTCGTCTTCGTGGTGGCGCGGCACAGCAAGCACGTCACCCTTGGCATCTCGGGAGCGCCGATCTACCGGATCCCGCCGGCCTGATGGAGGGCGCCAGCAAGGTGCACCGGCATATCAAGATCCATCAAGTCGGCGACGTGAACCAGCCGGAACTGCGGCAACTCATGGCTACCGCGCTGACACGGCAACGATGACATCTCGTGCATGGTGGGGCGGACCGGTGGGAACGCGTCACGAGTCGACCCGTTGGGAGTCGAAGAGAGACGCCACAGCAGCGGTGCGGTGTCCTGCGGCGTTGCGCAGCCGAGCGAGAAGCAGGGACTCAGCTATTTCCTCCAGGGTCGCGGCGATGACGTCCAGGTCCGCCCGACGCAAGGAGGGGACTTTGCGTGCCAGCCGCCGCAGTTCGGCATCGATGACGGTACGGCTGTGGTGGTGTACCTGGGCAACGAGATCCGACTTGGGATCGTCCGGGCACCGGGCGGCGTGTCGAGCAGGGCACGGTGGATCAGTGCCCATGGCGTGGACTCCTGCCCGTTCCGCCCGGGTGGGAGGTGTGCGAGCCGCCGAATGGCGTGGTGACCCCGTCATAGTGGAGTTGCAGCATCATCCCCTGATGTGCGTGGGGCAGATTGTGACAATGGTTCATCCAGATCCCGGGGTTCGTGGCCGCGATTGCCACCTCCCACACCTGCCCGGGACGGACATCGAACGTGTCCATCCACAGCGGGCTGCCGGATGACGGCTTACCGTCCCTGGACACGATCAGCACGGGATGGCCGTGCAGATGCCAGGGGTGAGTCTCCAGGCTCCGGTTGACCACGGTGAACCGGACGATGTCGCCTTTGGCGACGAGCTGATCCGGGATCGACGGGTGGCCACGACCGTTGACCGTCTGCGCATACGCCGGCGCACCGTCGACCATGGCCACCGCGCGGTCCAGGACGATCGTGAAGTGCCGGTCGGCTTTGCTGGCATCGAACGGCGCCACGGCCGGCTCTCCGTAATGCAGAAGGTCGAGCTCCGGCCAGCCGGAGGTGTCCTCGACGGCCGGATCCTCACCGGCGGCGGCGCCATCCGGACGCAGCCGCACGCCGCCGTCGTGATCGTTGTCGAGAACGAGCGCCACCGCGGTGTCTGGCATGGCGAAGACCAGGTCGTACCGTCCGCCCGCGGGCAGGCGAAGTCCCACCTCACGGACCTCGCCAGGTTGGTTGAGATCCCGGCCGTCGACGGCCGTCACCCGGAAGGGCGTGCCGGCCAGCGCGAGCCGGTGTGGATCTGAGTCGGTGTTGATCAACCGCAACCGCACGGGCGTACCGGCCGGCGTGGTGTGTTCGGTACGCCCGTCCTGACCGGCGATCACCACGGTGCCGTCGAATGTGTGCACCGGCAGAGTCAGATCCAGCTGCTTTGCGGTAGCGGCTTCGTCCGCCTGCTGCGTGTCGCGTGGTGTCACGACGAGGGTCCCGTACAGCCCCTTGCGCACTCCGCGGTGCGAGGCCTGGTGGGTGTGATACCAGTAGGTCCCCACCTGGTCGGCGCGAAAGTGGTAGACGAACTCCTCGCCCGGTGCCACCACGTCCTGGGTCACGCCCGGTGCGCCGTCTTCACCGCACGGCACGTCGTAGCCGTGCCAGTGCAGGGTCACTCCGTCGTCGATGTCGGTGTTGCGCAGCGTCACCTCGATCAGATCGCCCACGGTGACGGTGATCGGCGGACCGGGTACCTGGCCGTTGTAGGTCCATGCCTGGATCTCACGTCCGGACGGGAGCCGGACGGTGGCGGTCTGCGCGGTGAGTGCGTACTGCCGCCTCGTGCCGCCCGGTGCCGGTGCGCCGGCCCCCCGCAGGTCGGCCACCGACACGGCCGCTCCAGAGCTGGACGACCGACCGGGACCGCCTCCGGTGGCGACGGATTCAGCCGGCATGAACAACAGGCCTACGCCGGTTGTGCCGGTACTCGCCACGACTGCTCCACCAGCCAAGCTGATGAACCGGCGGCGCGAGAACCCGGGCTCTCCGTCCGGTGCCTGTATGGGCGCGATGTCGGCGTCGCCGGTGGTGTCGGCCGGCGTCGCTGCGACGCGCGCGGTCAGCAGTGCGGCCGCGCAGACGAGCGAGCCGGCGATCAATGCGGTGCTCCAGGTCAGGGGGTACCCGGCCAGGAAGGTCACCACGAGCCCGGCCAGGGCCGCGTACCCGGCGGTGAGCAGCAAGACCACGCTGCTCGCCGGCATCCCGTCGCCCCACGCCCGGCTGGCGAGTATCCCGGCTTCGGGCGCGCGCCTCGCCGCCGCGAGCAGCCGCGGGCCGGCGATCAGGACGGCGGCCAACCCGGCGGCTCCCAGCATCGGCAGGCCAAGCAACACCTTCTCCTGCACGAACCACCAGCCCCGACCGGCCAGCATCGCCACCGTGGTCACCCGGGCAAGGGTTACCAGCACAGCCGCAGCGAGGAGGCCGAGCGCCAGCCGGGCGCGCCGGAAGGCCACAGCGACGCCGGCCGTGAGCCATGCGGCGACGCTCAGCAGCGCGACCGCATGGTCCACGATGATCAACTGACCCGTTGTCATGACGCCGGCTGAGCCGATCCGGTTGCTGGTCCGGGCATACCCGCGTCGCCGCCCGCGCCGGTCGGTCGATCGGTCACCACGGACCTCGGCAGCGCTCGCGCCTGCCGGACAATCATCCCGACCACGGCCATGATGACCAGACCGTTGACCGCGTGCAGACCGAAGACGAGCTGGCCAACCGTCGCGCTGTCCCCGTCGCCGAACGCCTTGGCGAGTTGCGCGATGACAACCTGGACCACGGTCAGTCCAGCGACCAGACCGGCCATCCCGACCAGTCGCCCTGGCATCCGGGCGAGCGCGGCGACGATTGCCATCAGGACGGGCAAGAGGAAGATCACGTACCCCAGCGCGCGATGCGGCCGGAAGGACTCGTCGTTGGGCGCGGTGCTGAACGCGCCGCTCCCGGCAAAGTAGAACTGTGCTACGACGACCAGCACCAGCAGGGTCGCAAGGCCGACGAATACTTTTCGCAAAGTAGGCTCCTTCAGGTTGGTTGAGTCACGAGATGTGATTCGCGCGTCGTCGCCCCGTGGACGACGGCTCGTGGCCGACTGTGACAGCTGGCCGTCGTACGGGCGGGCCGCTGCCCGGGGATTGCCGGTAGCCGCCGTCTGCCTCACCGGGACGGGACCGGTTCCGCGTCAGCGATGGGGCGCAGGAACGTCTCGGGTGCTCCTTCGACGTGCAGCTGGGGCAAGTGCCGCTCCATGACGCGCGGAAGCCACCAGTTGCTGCGGCCGAGCAGGTGCATGACCGCCGGCACGAGCAGCATCCGGATAATGGTCGCGTCCACCAGGATGGCCGCGACCATGCCCAGCCCGAAGACCTTGATGAAGACCTGGTCACTCGGGACGATCGCCGCGAAGACAACGATCATGATGGCCGCGGCGGCGGTGATCACCCGTCCGGTGCTGGCCAGTCCGGTGACGATGGCCCGGCTGTTGTCCTGGGTACGCACCCACGACTCTCGCACCCGGCTGATCAGGAAGACCTCGTAGTCCATGGAGAGGCCGAACAACAGCGCGAACATGATGACCGGGACGAACGCGGCCATCGGGGTGGCCGTGTCGATGCCGACCAGCCTGCCGGCCCAGCCGCCGTCGAGGAAGAAGGCCACCACCCCGTACGCCGCCGCCACCGACAGCAGATTCATCACGGCAGCCGTGACCGCGATGACGACGCTGCGGAACGCCACCAGCAAGAGGAGCATCGACACGACGACGACGCCACCGATGAGCAGCGCGAGCCGGTTGGCGATCAATGCGTTGAGGTCGATCGCCACCGCGGTTGCGCCGCCGACGTGTACTTCTGTGCTGGTGCCCTTGGTCGCGGCCGGGATCACGTCGTCGCGCAGGGTCTGGACGAGGTCTTCGGTGGCGGCCTCCTGCGGTCCGGTGGTGGGCACGACGGTGATCAGCGCCGTATCACCGGCAGGATTGAACCGTGGCGGCGATACCGCTGCGACTCCCGCCGTGCGGCCGAGCTCGGCCTGTAGCCGCTGGAGGGCCGCGTCGCCGTCGGCTGGCGACACCTCCGCCTCGACAAGCAACGGCCCGTTCTCGCCGGGGCCGAATCCCTCGGCCAGCATGTCGTATGCCTGCCGATTCGACGTGTCCTCGGGGTCGTTGCCCGCGTCGGGGAGACCGAAGCGGACGCCGAGGAACGGCGCGGCCAGCACCAGCAGCAGAGCGACACTCGTCACGATGGCGAGCACGTTGTGTCGCTGCACCAGCCTGCTCCAGCGCGCCCAGCCGGCCGCTGGCACCAGGTGGCCGTCGGCGGAGATCCGGGCGGCACGACGCCGTCCCAGCGGCACCCGGAGCCGGTCGATGCGCCGCCCCAGGTAGCCCAGCAACGCGGGAAACAGTGTGATGGCGGCGACCATCACGACCAGGGTCGCCACCATGGTGACGACGGCGGTGCCGTTCATGATGGACAGGCCCACCACGAACAGCCCTGACATGCTTACCATGACCGTGCCACCGGCCACGAGGACCGCCCGGCCGGCGGTGTCGAGCGTCGCTACGGTCGCCGCTTCGGGGTCGAGTCCCACCGCCCGCCATTCGCGGAACCGGGTCACCAGCAGCAGCGCGTAGTCGATGCCCAGGGCGATGCCCAGCGTCATGCCGATGATGGGCGCGAAGTCGGGCACGTCCACCACGGCCGCCACGATGCCGACCAGGCTGGCGCTCACCGCCAGCGCACCGATCGCCATGGCCAGTGGCAGCCCGGCCGCCACCACCGACCCGAACATGATCAGCAGGATCGCCGCGGCCGCGAGCAGCCCGATCAGCTCGGATCCCGACTGGGTCGCCTCGGCGAGTTGCACGGCCCGTCCACCGAGCGCGATCTCCAGCCCGTCGCGCTCGGCCGCCTCGGCGGCGGCCAGCAGCCGTTCGGTGTCTCCGACCGGCATGTCGTTGGGGTTGGTGACATCGAGATAGACGCGCGCGGCGAGCGTGCGGCCGTTCGGCGCGACGGAGCCTTTGGCGGAGTACGGATCCTCGACCGACGCTACGTGCGGTATGCGTCCCAGCTCACCGAGCAGCGCGCTGACGCCACGTTGCACCTCGGCGCTGGTGACGTCGTCCGCGCGCACCACCACCCTCACCGTGTCGCCGGACTGGGCCGGGAACCGCTCTCCCAGCAGGCGCTGTGCCTGCTCGGAATCCGAGCCCGGCGCGGAGGAGCCGTTTGCGAACTCGCCCCCGAAAGCCGCCGACAGCCCGAAAGCGATGACGAGGCCCACGGCCCAGGCGATCAGCACTCTTCCCCGCCGGCGAAAGGCCAGGCCCCCGAGTCTGCCCAGCGGTCCCGGCCGCGGTGCGTCGGGTGAGCGTTGGCGATTGTCGCGCGCGGACGCCGCATCAGTCATTGGGACTGTCATTGGTTGAGTCACGGAAGCGATCGTCGCGTCGCCGACCCGGGCGCGTCCTCGGGCAGCGGATGGCAGCTCTTACGCAGTTGCGCGTAGGGCGCCCGTAGCTGTCTTACGCAGTTCTGCGTAGGCAGCCCGTGCCTGGTCGCGCTCGTCGTCGTAGCCGGTCGCTCTCCTGGCCGGAGCCGGTCGCCCGCGCGCGGCCACTATCATCGCGGCATGAAACGCCGAGCGGCGCCGTTCCGCCTGCCTGTCCTGGCGCAGGACGTCCTGCTCGCACTCTTCGTCGCCGTGATGCAGGTTCAGGGCACCGTCGCGAAACCTTCAGAGGTGGGGTCCCGGCCGCTGTCCGACCTCGGGCACCTGGGGTACGTCCTGCTGATCGTGAGTGGCCTGGTGCTGGCCGTGCGTCGCCGCTGGCCGGTGCCGGTGTTCGTCACGGCCGCGCTCGCCAGCCTGTTGTACTACAGCTTCGACTTTTCGGACGGGCCCGGCTGGCTCGGGCTCTTCGTCGCTCTGTACACGCTGACCGCCTACGGCGATGGGCGCCGGTCGCTGCTGACAGCCGGCGTGGGTATCACCGTGCTGACCATCGGCTGGCTGGTCGCGGCGGCCGACATCGAACCGCGGGAGGCCATCGGATGGGTGTTCTTCCGGATCGGGGCGTCGGTGATGAGCGCCGCCCTTGGCGAGTCCGTCCGATCCCGGCGGTTCATCGCAGCCGAAGCGCAGGAGCGTGCTGAACGGGCTGAACGGACCCGGGAGGAGGAAGCGCGTTCGCGGGTCGACGCCGAGCGGCTCCGGATCGCGCGTGAGGTCCACGACACCGTCGCTCACGCCATCGCGATCATCAACGTCCAGGCCGGTGTCACCGCGCACGTGCTCGACAAGCGGCCGGAACGGGTGCGCGAGACACTGGTAGCCATCGAGCAGACGAGCTCCCAAGCGTTGCGGGAAATGCGGGCCATCCTCGGGGTGCTTCGTGATTCCCACGACGGGCGAGTGCCGCACCCGGGCCTGGGACAGATCGACGAACTCACCGTGAAGGCACGCGATGCCGGACTCGACATCAAACTCGAGGCAACGTCGCCAACGGCGCCGCCGCCGAGCGCGGTGGACAGCACAGCCTACCGAATCTTGCAGGAGTCGATCACCAACGTGATCCGCCACGTCGGCCCGACCCGGGTGACGGTAGCGCTGAACTATGGAATCGATGTCTTGGAGATCCGTGTGATCGATGAGGGTCGCCGGCACGCACCAGGTGATGACGCCCCGGGCCCGCACGTATCAGCCAAGCATCCGACCAGCAACGGCACCGGCAGCTCATTCGAGCTGGGCCGCGGGATCCTCGGAATGCGCGAGCGCTGTCAGCTACTGGGCGGAGAGTTGGTGGCCGGGGCCCTGCCGGGCGGCGGGTTTGAAGTCAGGGCACGACTGCCCCTGGCGCCGACCGGAACGGCGCACCTATGACCGCAGCAGCCGCGTCGTCGCCTGGCAGCGCTCCGATCAAGGTTCTGCTCGCCGACGACGAGCGTCTTGTGCGATCCGGCTTCAAGGTTCTGCTCGACCTCGAAGACGACATCACGGTGGTGGGGGAAGCTACCAACGGTGCCGAGGCCGTGGAACGAGCCCGTGCCACCCGGCCCGACGTCGTGCTCATGGACATCCGCATGCCGAAGGTGGACGGGATCCAGGCCACCAGCCAGATCGCCAAGACGCCCGGACTTCAACAGGTCCGAGTCCTGATCCTCACCACCTACGACACCGATGCGTACGTCTTCGCTGGACTGCAGGCCGGCGCCAGCGGCTTCCTGCTCAAAGACGCCGGACCGGCCGAGCTCCTTCACGCCATCCGAGTCGTCGCCGCCGGAGACGCGTTGCTCGCGCCGAGGATCACCCGGCGCCTCATCGCTCAGTTCACCGCCGAACGGATCGCCACCCAGGCAGGGCAGAACCGACTGGCTGTGCTGACGCAGCGCGAGCGGGAAGTGCTAGCTCTGGTGGGACAGGGCCTGAGCAACGACGAGATCGGCGCCGAGCTGTTCCTCAGCCCGGCGACCGCCCGCACCCACGTCAGCCACGCAATGGGGAAACTGGGTGCGCGCGACCGCGCGCAACTGGTCGTCATCG
The DNA here is from genome assembly GCF_004217615.1 of Micromonospora kangleipakensis. NCBI lineage: Bacteria > Bacillati > Actinomycetota > Actinomycetes > Micromonosporales > Micromonosporaceae > Micromonospora > Micromonospora kangleipakensis. Next base: position 4,158,905 of record NZ_SHLD01000001.1, read on the forward strand.
CCTATCAGACAGGGCTGGTCAGCCCGTAGAATCCGCGCTGTCTCTTAATCCGCTGATCTGACGCGCTGCCTGAGTTGCCAGGCGAGTAGCCAAGATGGCGGACTAGACCGGATGACGGCGAACAGTATCGGCAGGAGGGACCAGGCGCAGGGCAGCCAAGCTCTCGGTCCTCGGCTTGGACGGCTCCCAGATTCCCGCACTGACTGCCCCGAAGTTACGCGCAGTAGTTTCGGACACGCGCTTAGTCCATGCGAGGCAGCTTCACCTTGCTTAGGTCGTAGGATGGGCGTCGCGCCGCACGCTCCGCCTCCGCTCGCGCCTCCCGCCGATCTTTGAACACCCGGTACAGGTCATAGACGCTGGCGAAGGGTCCGAGCACGCCCACGGCAACGAACCAGATTGCTGCTTTGTATTCCCCTTCGATGGGGTTCACCCAGAGCAGTAGGGCGCCTACGCCAGCGGCGGACGCTGCGGTCCGGGTCCGACCCGTGGGCGGTGCCAGGACAGTAGGCGGTGATTGCTTACAACCGGCTTAAGGCTGGATGGTCGCCGGGCCAATTTCGGGCACCCCGGCGGAGGAGTGCATGGCCCGCCGGACCGTCGTCCGACTCAGGCCGTACTCCTGAGCCAGCCGCAGCTCGCTCGGCGACGACTGACCTACGCTGACCGTCGGCGCGGCACGTCACCCGGTCGGGTGGGTGTGCGGAGTCGTTGAGCGGGAATGTCGCTCGCCCCGCGAGGCCCGCGGGGTGAGGAGCCGCAACCGTGACCACCGTCCGCCCCGCAGTCGGGCGTCCGATCGAGGCCGGAGCCGTCGTCGACGCCGGAGGCGCCGCGACCGTCGGCGCCGATCCAGACCTTCCGGCCCGTGCCACCCGCGCGGCCGGCCTCTGCGCGACCGCGTTGAGCATGCTGCTGTTCGGCGTCCTGCATGTGACCGCCCACCGCGTCCACCCGGTACGGGACACCCTGAGCGACTACGCGCTGACCCGCGACGGGCGGCTCTTCGGCGCGGCCGTGCTCGCTTTGGCCGCCGGGTCCGCACTGCTTCTAGCCCCGTTCGCCGGACCGGCGGCGCGGCGCATCGGGCGGCTGCGGGCCCTCGCCGCCCGGGTCGCTTTCGGCGCGTGGTGCCTGGGCCTGACCGTGCTGGTCGCGTTCCCCCGCGACCCGGTCGGCGCGCCGGCCACTGTCGCCGGCGACATCCACCGGTTGGCCGCGGTCGCCGCCTTGTGCGGGCTGCCGGTCGGCGCGCTGCTGACCGCCGTCCGGCACCCGGGGCGCTGCGCCGGCGCGGTGCTCGTGGCCTCGGCGGGCTGCCTGCTGGCCCTGGTCCCCTTCGTGGCCGCGTACCTGGTCGCCTCGCCGCTGCGCCCGGCGGTGGGGCTGATCGAACGCGCGGTCAGCCTCGGCGAGGTGGTCGTGCTGCTGCTCACCGCGCGCCTCTGCCGGGCCGGCGGCGAGCCGTTCCGGGTGCCTCGCCGGACGCCGACGGCGGACCCTAGAGCGGCTCGACACCCTCGGAAGCCGAGTCAGGACCACTTCACAGAGACTCACCGCTCTTGATCTCGCCACGGGACGTGACCGGGTCATCGGCTAGGGCCGACGCCAAGCGCGTCAGACGACGCCTGCACCCCGGAGGATCGACGGCAAGACCGGCTCGGCGGCCGATCTGAGGGGTCACGGTGAGATGCGGACCTCGACCGAGCTGATGAACCACCGGAAGTCGGACGTGCTGTGGATGGACACGTCGTTCGTGCCGCTCAAGTCGAACGAGCGCGTCCCGACGCACACGATCACGGACTGACCTGCAGGCACCGGGCCTGCGCTGAACAACTGGGCGAAGTAGTGGGCGCCGCGGGTCAACTTCTCCTGCAGGAAGCTCTCGTCGTCGTCGGTCTTCTCGTCGAAGGCCGACATCTCGGCATACGAGGGCTCGGACACGTTGGGATGCAGGACGTCGAGCATCAGGAAGTTTCGCTGGCCTGTGCTGGAGTTCGACCATCCCCATTCGTCGGTCGTGTCCAAGCGGTGTGTTGCCTGGACGCATTGCGCGTCGATGAGGACCTCGACGAGGCCGGTCGTCGGCGGCACGAAGGCGAACGCCACCGCGCTGAAGCCGTCGCCGGAGGCATAGTCGAAGTCGCCGGCGTCGCCGTCGTCCATGGTGATGGAGATGCCCACGTCTCCGACGGACGGGTTCAGCGTATGAAGGCGATCAACGACGAAGTTGTCGTTGTGCACCGGGACGAACCCGAAGTTGAACCCGAAGAACGGCGGCCGGAAGACCTCCCACCGGTGCGGGTCCTGGCTGTCGTCCGGTTCGAAGACTCCCCAGGGAAGGGCACGATCGTGGAAAGGAGACAGGCTCAGCCATTTGTCGAGGTTGTTCGAGAGGTGGAACCCGGGGCTGATGTTGTCGTCGGTCGTGAAGACGTTGGCAATGGCCTGGTGGTAGTCCGTCGCTATCGCGACGATCGCCTCACGCTGGACGTCTCGACTTCGCAGGAAGGCATCGGCTTTCTGCTTCCGGGCTTTGTTCAGCTTGTCGTAGCTTGCGGTCAACCCGTTGGGCGGCTGAAGCAGGTCACGGACGGTCGTCCGCTCCTGCTGCATCAGTTCCCTCAGGTCAGCCCAGTTGTCGTCGCCTAGCAGGCGTCGCAATCGGCGGCTCGCATCGGCCGACAGCTTTGCGGCTTTGCTGCTGCGCTTTCTGGTGATCGTCCGGAGTCGCTGCTCTCGCTCCTCCGCTGCCGCATCCGCCGATCGCTGGGCTGCCAGGGGGAACTGGCGAAAATTCCGAACCGCCTTACAGGTGCTGACCACGGGAACCACCCCATTAGAGCCTCCCTACATGCTGCTGCACGTCGCTCTGGGTAGCCATACGGGTTGTGCCATGTTTGCAACGCCACATCTACTACCAAATGGCGCCAACCAGCCTCTCCCGGTCGTCGCGCAGCGCCGATACGCCGCTACGAGCATGCCGCGCCCGGCGACCTGGTCCACGTCGTCAGGTCCGATCAGCAACCATCACCCGGCTATGGCCCAGCGACCTGGAGTGGCGGATCGGTGTGGCCAGCGCCCGCGCCGTGTCGAGCAGGTTTTCGTCCCGGCTTACGGCGTAGCCGTGCCGGGCGAGCAAGGCGGTCATGGCGGCGGGCGTCCAGGTCGAGCGCCACGGCTCGTTCGCCCAGACGCTCGACCGGCCGGTGGACGCCATCAGCAGCCGTGCCAGAACGCGGCCCAGCTTCGTGGATGTTGCGGGCATCTGGAAGTTGACGATGAGGCGGCTGTTCGGCGCGGAGCAGGCGGCGAGCGCGGTGACCGTGGCGGCCACCTCTGCTCTGGTCAGGTACGGCACGACGCCCTCCCAGATCCAGGTCGTGGCAAGGTCGGCGCGGTGCCCGAAGGCCGTCAGCGCCTCGGCCAGCCGGTCGCGGCCGAAGTCCACCGGAACGAACCTCGGCGGGGTGCCGGACAGACCCGCGGCGCGCTCGCGCTTGTCCTGCTGGGTGGCCGGCTGGTCGACCTCAAAGACCGTCACACCGGCGAGTTCTGGCATCCGCCAGGCGCGGCCGTCCAGCCCGGCGCCGAGAATCACCAGCTGGGGGCTGGGGTGGGCGCGTACGGCGTCGTCGATGGCGACGGTACGGGGCACGATCAGCTCGGCGCTCGCGCGTACCGTCTCGTAGTCGATGCGCTGCTGCCACTGTCGGGGTGCAACACCGTCGCGTACCCACTGGACGGCCTCCCGCTCGTCTGGACGCAGCAGGGGCATGGCTGTCGGATCCGCGAATCGGCGGGGAGCGATCAGCCCGTCCGCGGCGGCGCGACCCTGGCACACGAGTACCGCGGTGCGGCTCGCCTGCCGGGTTCTCGACATCGCTTCCCTCTCTCCGCTGGGACGTCGGCTCTGCGGTTGACGTTAGCCTCGGCGGTGGTCGGGCACGGCTGACATTTGTCACGGCAGGATGGCCTGCCGATATCCCGAAAGGCTGGTGGGCTGAACGCCCTCTCATCGGTGGATGAGCGACTCGCGAGGCGCTGCTGTCGGTGCTGCCCGAGGCGGTGGGCCGCACCCCGATCATCCTGCGCGGCGAGGCACCCGACCCCAGCCGGGTGCCCGTCGGTTGCCGGTTCCATCCGCACTGCCCGGCCCTGGCCGACGGCACGGCGGCGCGCGCCGGGGTGGCCGACCGGTGCGGTGCACGAGGGGGGTCCTAGCTGCTGGCGTCTCGAGGCGCTGTAGCGTCCATTTAGGAGCTACGGTGGTTGTGTGAGCCTGAAGGAGTGGGCGGCGTCCCAGGGCATCGCGTATGTGACCGCGCGGCGGCAGTACGTGGCCGGGGCGCTGCCTGTTCCCACCTACCGGCTCGGGCGGCTCATCATGGTCGGCGAGCCGCTGGCTGCCGCGATGCCGGACGCCGGTCAGGTTGTGGTGTACGCCCGGGTGTCGTCGGCCGACCAGCGCGTCGACTTGGACCGGCAGGTCGCCCGGGTCACCGCCTGGGCCACCGGCCGGCACCTCGCCGTCGCGGGTGGTGACCGAGGTTGGCTCCGCGCTCAACGGCCACCGCAAGAAGTCCTCGCGCTGCTGCGCGACCCGGCCGTGACCCCGGCCGTGACCACGATCGTGGTGGAGCACCGCGACCGGTTCGCCCGCTTCGGCGCCGAGTACGTCGAAGCCGCGCTGGCTGCGCAGGGCCGCCGCCTGCTCGTGGTGGACCGGGCCGAGGTCGACGACGGCCTGGTGGGTGACGTCACCGAGATCCTGACCTCGCTGTGCTCCCGCCTCTACGGCCGCCGCGCGGCGGCCAACCGCGCACGCCGTGGCGTCGAAGCCGCCACCTGGGACGGCCCGGCGTGAAGACGATCCAGGCATACCGGTTCGCCCTCGACCTGACCCCCGCACAGGAACGGGCCGTGCTTGCACATGCGGGCGCGGCCCGGGTGGCGCACAACTGGGCGCTGGCCCGCGTCAAGGCCGTCATGGACCAGCGTGCCGCCGAACGCACCTACGGCGTGCCCGACGATCAGCTCACCCCGTCGCTCGGCTGGACACTGCCCGCGCTGCGCAAGGCGTGGAACAGCGTAAAGCGCGAGGTCGCGCCGTGGTGGCCCGAATGCTCCAAGGAAGCGTTCAACACCGGCCTGGACGCAATCGCCCTGGCGCTGAAGAACTGGTCTGACTCCCGTGCGGGGAAACGGGCCGGCCGGCCAGTCGGGTTCCCCCGGTTCAAGTCCCGCCGCCGCACGACACCGTCCGTGCGGTTCACCACTGGCACCATCCGCGTCGAGCCCGACCGCATACACGTCACGCTGCCGAGGCTGGGCCGGCTGAAGTTACACGAGTCCGCCCGTAAACTCGCCCGCCGACTCGACGCCGGCACCGCCCGCATCCTGTCCGCGACGGTGCGCCGCAACGGCGGCCGCTGGCATGTCGCGTTCTGCACCGAGGTCGAGCGCGCCGAGTGCCACCCGGCCCGCCCGCACGCGACCGTGGGCGTGGACGTTGGCATCAAGCACCTGGCCGTGCTGTCCACCGGCGAACTCGTACCCAACCCGCGCCACCTGGACACCGCCTCCCGGCGGATGCGCCGGCTCGCCCGGCGGCTGTCCCGCCGGGTCGGTCCCGACCGGCGCACCGGGCAGCAGCCGTCGAACCGGTGGCGGCACGCCCAGACCCAGCTCGCCCGGGCGCACGCCAGGGTCGCGAACCTGCGCCGAGACGGTCTGCACCAACTCACCACCCGCCTCACGGCCGCCTACGGCACGGTCGTGGTCGAAGACCTCAACGTGGCCGGGATGCTGCGCAACCGGCGCCTGGCCCGCCACATCGCCGACGCCGGGCTCGCCGAACTACACCGCCAGCTCGGCTACAAAACCGGCTGGAACGGCGGGCGGCTGCTCACAGCCGACCGCTGGTACCCGTCCTCGAAGACCTGCTCAGGCTGCGGCACGGTGAAAGCCAAGCTGGCCCTGTCCGAGCGTGAATACCAGTGCGAAGCCTGCGGCTTGGCCCTGGACCGCGACCTCAACGCCGCACGCAATCTCGCCGCACTCGCGGCGCAGATCGACACCGCCGGGAGTGGCCCGGCGCCAGGACGTGGAGCCGACCGTGAGACCCGCCTCGGCGGGCAGGTGGCTGTGAAGCGTCAACCCGGCACAGCCACCGCTGGTCAGACCGGGACCGTCCCACCGCAAGGCGGGACTACCGATCACACGCTCGCTAGAGCGCACTGAAAGGTAACGGCTACCACCTGCCCACCCTGGGCGCGCTGACCGTGGCCACGTTGCGCGGCCTGATTGACAGGTGACGCGCGCCTGCCGTTGACTGAGTGATCAGTCAGCACGAGATGACTCCGGAGGTCTTTCCATGGTGCGGCTGCCCACCGAACTCGTGCCGCTCACCGAGGAGCAGCAGGCCATCCTGGAGCTGTGCCGGCAGTTCGGCCGGGACATGATCCGCCCGGCCGCGCGCGCCGTGGACGAGGCCGACATCGAGACGCCGTGGCAGGTGTGGCGGGCGGCCGCGCAGGTGGGCATCACCGGGTTCATGCTCCCGGCCGAGTACGGTGGCGGCGGCTTCACCGACGTGTTCACCCAGTGCCTGGTGCAGGAGGAGCTCTCCGCCGCCGACGCGGCGATCGGTAACCTGCTCACCTCCGGCGGGTTCTTCGCCGACCCGGTGCTCGAGCTGGGCACCCCCGACCAGTGCGAACGCTGGCTGCGTCCGCTGTGCACGGACGATCCACCGATGACCGCGCTCGCCGTCACCGAGCCCGGCGCCGGGTCGGACTCGGCCGCCATCATCACCCGGGCGACCACGGTCGACGGCGGCTACCGGCTCACCGGTCAGAAGGCCTGGATCTCCAACGGTGGCGTCGCCGAGTCGTACGTCGTCTTCGCCACGCTCGACCCGGCGCTGCGCTCCCGCGGCGTCACTGCGTTCCTGCTGTCGCGCGGGACGCCCGGCCTGTCGTTCGGCGCGCCGATGCGGAAGATGGGTCAGCGGGCCATCGTCAACACCGAGCTCTTCCTCGACGACGTGTTCGTGCCCGAGGCCGACCGGCTCGGCGCGGAGGGGCAGGGCTTCTACGGGTTGATGCGCACCTTCGACATCTCCCGCACCGTGCTCGCCGCTTCCGCCACCGGCCTGGCCCGCGCCTGCCTGGAGCTGGCCGTCGACTACGCGCGGGAGCGCACCCAGTTCGGCAAGCCGATCATCGAGCACCAGGCGGTCGGCTTCCGGCTCGCCGACATGGCCGCCCGGGTCGACGCCGCCCGACTGCTGGTCTGGCGCGCGGCCCGCCGCCTGGACGCGGGCCTTCCGTGTACGGCCGAATCCGCGATGGCCAAGCTCACCGCCGCGGAGACGGCGATGTTCTGCAGTTGGGCGGCGGTGCAGACGCTCGGCGGCTGGGGCTACTCGCGGGAGTTCCTCGCCGAGAAGTGGATGCGCGACGCCAAGTTGGAGGAGATCGAAGAGGGCACCTCGGACATCCAGCGGATGATCATCGCCCGGTCGCTGAGATGAACCGGCCGCTCGAGTCGCTCTTCGCCCCGGCCTCGGTGGCGGTCGTCGGCGCGTCGGAGCAGCCGACCAAGTGGGGCTACTGGCTGTCGGTCGGAGCGCTGACCGGCCGCGAGCGGCGCAGCGTGCACCTCGTCAACCGGCGCGGTGGCGCGCTGGACGGAGTGTCGTTCGCGCCATCACTCGCCGCGCTCGGCGAGCCGGTGGAGCTCGTCGTGGTCGCCACTCCGGCGGCACAGTTCTCGTCGACGGTGGACGAGGCGCTCGCCGCGGGCGCCAAGGCCGTCGTCGGGATCACCGCGGGGCTGTCGCGCGCCGCGCAGGCCGAGGTCGCCGCCCGGGTACGCGCCGCCGGCGCGGTCCTGCTCGGTCCCAACTGCATGGGGGTGGCCGACGCGGCCGCCGGGCTGCGGCTGCTCTGGGGAGAGCTACCCGCCGGCGACATCGCGCTGGTGTCGCAGAGCGGCAACCTGGCCCTCGAGCTCGGCGCGATCGCCCGTCGGGGCGGGCTGGGCTTCTCGCGCTTCGCCTCGCTCGGCAACGCGGCCGACGTGACCGCCGTGGAGCTGCTGCGGGTGTGCGCGGCCCACCCGGCCACCCGCGCGGTGGCGGTCTATCTGGAGGACGTCGGCGACGGGCGGGCGTTCGTCGCCGCCGCGGCCGCCGCGGTGGACGCGGGCACCCCGGTCGTGCTGCTGACGGCCGGGCGCTCGGCCGAGGGCGCGCGGGCCGCCCGGTCGCACACCGGCGCGCTCGCCGGCGACGCCGCCGTGCTGACCGCCGCGTGCCGCGCCGCCGGCGTACGGCTCGTGGCCACCCCCACCGAGCTGATCGAGGCCACCCGCGTCGCGGCGATCCCGGCGAGCGTGCGCGCCGCCGTCTTCCCAGCAGCACCCCGTCGCCTGGGCGTGGTCGCTGACGGCGGCGGGCACGGCGTGATCGCCGCCGACCTCGCCGTCGCCGCCCGGCTCGCGGTGCCAGGCTTCAGCGACGACCTCGCCGCCCGACTCGCGGCGCTGCTGCCGCCCGCCGCGACGACGGGGAATCCCGTGGACCTGGCGGGCGGCGGCGAGCGGGACATCACCTCGTACGCGGCGGTGGTGGCCGCCGTCCTCGAGTCCAGTGAGGTGGACGCGGTGCTGCTGTCGGGGTACTTCGGCTCCTACTGCGAGCAGGGGGCGGGGGAGCTGGCCGCGGCCGAGGGCGAGGTCGCGGACGCCATCGCCGCTGTGGTGCACCGGACGGGCCGCCCGGTGTACGTGCACAGCATGGCGGCCCGGTCGTCGACCGCTGCCCGGCTCGCCGCGGGCGGCGTGCCGGTGTGGTCGGCGATCGAGCAGGCGGTCGCCGCCGCCGTGCCAGCCCTTCGCCGTCCCGGCCCGCCCGAGCTGCCCCGCCCGGCGGGGGCGGTCGCCGGGGACGCCTACTGGGCCGGGCGGGAGCTGCTCGCCGCGGCGGGGGTGGCGTTCCCGCCGGCCCGGGCCGTGCGAAGCCGGGACGACGCGCTGGTCGCCGCGGGTGAGCTGGGCTACCCGGTCGTGCTCAAGGCGCTGGGCCTGGCGCACAAGTCCGACGTCCGGGGCGTCGCGCTCGGGCTGGATGACGCGGCAGCGGTCGCGGCCGCGTTCGACGACATGGCCGGCCGCCTCGCGCCGGCAGGCTACGCCATCGAGACGATGGTCGAGTTACGCGAGGGCGTCGAGCTCATCGTCGGTGCCAGGCGGGATCCGCGATTCGGCCCCGTGCTGCTGGTCGGGTTCGGCGGCGTGTACGCCGAACTCATCGCCGACACCGCCGTGGACCTGGCGCCGGTCGACCGGGACGGCGCTCGCGACCTGCTCGCGCGGCTGCGCGGCGCCGCGCTGCTCGCCGGCTTCCGCGGCCGGCCGGCGGTCGACCTGGACGCCCTCGCGGACGTGATCGTCGCCGTGTCCCGGGTCGCCGCCGCCCATCCCGAGATCGCCGAACTCGACCTGAACCCGGTGCTCGCGACGCCACACGGCGCCGTCGCGCTCGACTGCCACTGGGAGTTGGCGCGATGAACAGCACAGCGGGGGAGGTGCTGGTCGCGAGCCTCGCCGCGCACGGCGTGGACGTGGCCTTCGGCATCCCGGGCACCCACAACCTGGAGATCTACCGGCATCTCACCGGGTACGGGATCCGGCACGTCACCCCGCGGCACGAGCAGGGCGCCGGCTATGCCGCCGACGGGTACGCGCGCACCACGGGCCGACCCGGCGTCGCGATCGTCACGACCGGCCCGGCGTTGCTCAACATCGCCACCGCCGTCGGCCAGTCGTACTCCGACTCCGTGCCGGTGCTGGTGGTCTCACCCGGGATGCCGCTGCACCACCCGCAGCGGGGCACCGGGCTGCTGCACGAGATGCGCGACCAGCGAGCGGCGATGTCGACGGTGACCCGGATCGCCCACCGGGTGACCAGCCACGCCGAGCTCACCGAGGCGGTGGCCCAGGCGTTCGCCGAGTTCGCCGCGGAGCGGCCCCGCCCGGTGCACCTCGAGGTCCCGCTGGACCTGCTCGCCGAGCGCGCCGAGGTCGAGATCGCGGCGCCGCTGCGGGTCGCCCGTCGATCGCCCGACCCGTCGCTGGTCGCCGGGGCGGCCGACGCGCTGGCCCGGGCGGAGCGCCCGGGCATCCTCGCCGGCGGCGGCGCCCGGGGCGCCGCGGGGGAGCTGCGCGTGCTCGCCGAGCGGCTCGGCGCGCCCGTGCTGACCACCACCAACGGCAAGGGCGTGCTGCCCGAGGACGACCCGCTCGCGCTGGGCTCGGCGCTGCACCTGCCGGCGGCCGCGGAGTTCGTCGGCGACTGCGACGTGCTGCTGGCCGTCGGCACCGAACTGGCCCCCACCGACTGGTGGTACGGCCCGCCCGCGCGTCCGGCCAGCCTGATCCGCGTCGACATCGACCCGGCGCAGCTGCTCGTCAACGCCCGCCCCGACCTCGCGATCGCGGCGGACGCCGCACCCGCCGTGGCCGGGCTGGGCGCGGCACTGCGGGGCGTACCGGCCAGGGAGGGTGACCGGGCGCGGGCCTGGCGGGCGCGGCTGCGGGCGCAGGCGCGCGCGGAGGGCGCGCGCTGGCTGCCGTGGCTGGACGCCGTCGCCGCAGTGCTCGCCCGCGACGCGATCGTGACCGCCGACAACGCGATGGGCTGCTACTACGGCGCGCTGGGCAACCTGCCGGTGCGCGTGCCGGCCGGCTTCTGCTTCCCGACCGGCTTCGGCACGCTCGGCTACGCGGTACCCGCGGCCATCGGAGCGGCCATCGGGCAGCCGGCCCGCCAGGTGCTCGCCCTGGCCGGCGACGGCGGGCTGATGTTCTCCGTGCAGGAGTTGGCCACCGCGGCCGCGGAGGGCATCCCGCTGCCTGTCGTCGTCTTCGTCAACGGCGGGTACGGCGAGATCCGGGCGGAGATGCGCGAGGCCGGCATCGCCCCGCTCGGGGTCGACCTGGCCGTGCCCGATTTCGCCGCGCTCGCCCGCGCCCTCGGCGGGTACGGCGTCACCGTCCGCGATCCGGATCACCTCACCGCCGAGCTGGCCGACGCCTTCGGCCGCCCCGGCCCCTCCCTGCTCCTCGTCCCGGAAGGCGATGCGCCCTGATGTCGTTCCTGGAGATCGTGTGGACCGACGAGGTGACCGGGAAGCGCGGCTACCTGATCCTCGACCGGTTGGTACGCGGCGCCGCCAGCGGTGGGCTGCGCATGCGCGAGGGCTGCACCCTCGACGAGGTGCGCGACCTGGCCCGGGGCATGACGCTCAAGGAGGCGGTCGTCTACTCGCCGGGCGACACGTACGTGCCCTTCGGCGGGGGCAAGGGCGGCATCGACTGCTCGCCGTACGACCCGGAGGCTCGCGGCGTGATGCGGCGGTACCTCGCCGCGATGAAGCCGCTGCTGGAGACGTACTGGTCCACCGGCGAGGACTTCGGGGTGCGGCAGGACGTGCTGGACGAGGTGGCCGCCGAGGTGGGCCTGCGCTCCACGATCGAGGCGGCGCTGCGCCTGCTGCCCGACCCGGAGGCCGCGCTGGCGCTGGTGAAGGCCGGCTTCGCGGTCGAGGTGGACGGAGTGGGGCTGGCCGACCAGGTCGGCGGGTACGGCGTGGCCGAGGCGGCGCTCGCCGCGGCCGAGCGCCTCGGGCTGCTCGGCGCCGGCGCGCGGGCGATGGTGCAGGGCTTCGGCTCGATGGGCGGCGCGACGGCGCGCTACCTGGCCCGGGCCGGCGTGCCGGTGGTCGGCGTGTGCGACGCCCAGGGCGTCGTGCACAACCCCGACGGGCTGGACGTCGAGCGGCTGCTGCTCTCGCGGGACGCGTACGGCTGTGCGGACCGCGCGGCGCTGCGCCCAACCGATGTGCGACTGCCCCGCGAGGAGTGGCTCACCGTCGAGGCGGAGATTCTGGTGCCGGCCGCGATGTCGTACGTCATCACCGAGTCCAACGTGGTCGGGGTGCGGGCGCGCCTGGTGGTCGAGGCCGCGAACGTGCCCACGACGCCGGCGGCGGAGGCGGCGCTCGCCGCCCGGGGCGTGACGGTGGTGCCGGACTTCGTGGCGAACGTCGCCACCAACGCCTGGTGGTGGTGGACGCTGTTCGGCGACATCGAGCCGACCGCGCAGGCGTCCTTCGCCAAGATCTCCACAGTCCTGCGCGGGCTCGTCGCCGAGATGCTCGATCGGGCCGGGTCGGCGGGCGTCACGCCGCGCACCGCCGCGCTGGCGATGTCCGCCGAACGGGCCGAGGCGGTCGCCGCCCGGTTCGGCTGACGCCGCCGGACCGCGGGACCGGTAGGAGGCGCGGGCGAAGGAGGCCGCCGACGGTCAGGTGAGCTGGTCGGGCTGCAGACCCAGCTCCCGGGCGGCGCTGAGGCGCACCCAGTCGGCCATCTGACGGCGGGAGATGACCCGCTCGTGCACGGCGATCTGCACGGCCAGCCCGTCGATGAGACCGCAGATCCGCCACGCGGCGCCCCTCGCGTCTTCGCAGGTCAAGGAGCCGTCGGCGACGCCCGCCGCGATGACCTCGGTCAGCGCCTCCTTCCACCGCAGGTCGAGCCGCCGGGACACCTTCTCCAGCTCACGCACCCGCAGCGACTCCGACCACCCGTCGATCCACATCGCCCAGGCCTTCGAGCGGCCGGTCGGCGCGTACAGCTTGAGGATCTTCCTCAGCTTCTCCAGCGGCGTCGCGGCGGAGCCGACGACCGCGTCGAGCCGGGCGAGATCCTGCTCGGCGGCGTAGGCGAAGGCCTGTGCGAGCAGCCGCTCCTTCGTCGCGAAGTGGTAGAAGACCAGCGACTGGCTGACACCCGCGGCCCGTGCCACGTCCGCGGTGCGCGTGTTGGCCAGGCCACGCTCAACAATCACGTCGCACGCGGTACGCAGCAGCGAGTCCAGGCGTACCTCGGCCGAACCTCTCGTCACGCTCGATACGGTATCCCATCACCGGGAGCGAATACCTCCGCCTTGACTGACGGAACAGTCAGCGGCAGAGGCGGCGGCGGCAGCTCCCGGTGCCGGCGGCGGCGTGGCCCCGGCCTCAGGCGGGCGAGGGCTGTGCCTCCGCCAGGGAAAGCAGGAAGAAGCCATGACCGGCCACGCCGAGGTCGTATTCGCCTGACTCCTGCACCTTGGGGAACTCGGCGCCGCCCATCAGCTCCCGTGGCCCACGGCCGGCGTGGGAGGACAGGGCCAGCGTCGTCGTCTGTGGGTACCGGGAGAAGTTGAACAAGCACAGCACCTCGTCGTCGCGGTCGCCGCGGAGGAATGCGAGAACGGCCGGGTTGGTCGACCGGACGATGCGGCAGCCAGGGCGGGAGAACGCCGTCCAGGCGTGGCGGGTCTCGATCAGCTTCTCCACCACGTGCAGCAGGGAGGACCGTGCGCGGAGTTGGTTCTCCACGTTGACCGCCATGTAGCCGTAGATCGACTCGTGGATCAGCGGTGCCGGCAGGTTCTCCGGCTGTGCCACGGAGAAGCCACCGTTGCGGTCCGGTGCCCACTGCATCGGCGTGTGGACCGCCAGGTGACCCGGCAGCGACAGGTTCTCGCCCATGCCGATCTCGTCGCCGTAGTAGACGACCGGAACGCCGGGCATTGACAGCAGCAACGCGAAGGCGAGTTCGAGCTGCCCCCGGTCGTCGTTGAGCAGGCTGGCCGTCCGCCTGCGGATGCCGGCCGCGCCCCGCATGCGGGCCAACGGCGCGTAGGTGTGCAGCAGTTCGTCGCGTTCCCGATCATGCAGCAGGCCCAGCGACATCTCGTCCCCGTTGCGGAGAAACACCGCCCAGTGGCGGTCACCCGGCTGGTCACGCATCTGCGACAGCACCCGTGACACCGGCCGGTGCGTCTCACGCCGCATGGCGAGCAGCAGACTCGGCATGAGCGAGGCGTACATCACCAGGTGGCACTCGGGGTGCTCCTCGGTGCCGAAGTAGGAGCTGGCGCCCTCCGGCCAGTCCTCGCTCCACGCGATGATGATCCGGTTCGGGTATGTCGAGTCCATCCAGGACCGCAGCTCGCGCAGGTAGCTGTGCGTCTCGTCGAGTCCCTTGCTCGACGTGCCGGTGCGCTCGAACAGGTAGGGAACCGTGAGCAGGCGCAGGCCGTCGACCCCCTGCCGGAGCCAGAAGTCCATCACGTCACGCATCGCGGCCAGCACCTCGGGCGCGTCATAGTTCAGGTCCGGCTCGTGCTTGCTGTAGCGGTGCCAGTAGTACTGTCGCCGGCTACCGTCGTACGTCCAACCCGCGCCACGGCTGCTGAGCGGCTCGTCCGCCTCGGCGTAGTCGTCGCCCGTGTCACTCCACACGTAGAAGTTCCCGTACGGGCCGTCCGGGTCGCTTCGGGAGGCCTCGAACCACGGATGCTGGTCGCTGGTGTGGTTGAGCACCAGGTCCAGCACCATCCGCAGGCCCTGCCGACGGGCGAGGGTGAGCAGCTCCAGCAGGTGCGACGGCTGTCCGAGGCCCTCGTCGATGGCCTCGAAGTCGGACGCCGCCCGACCATCACTCAGTGACGGTGACGCCATTATCGGGTTCAGCAGCAGGCAGTCCATCCCCAGCCGGCGCAGGTAGTCCAGCTTCTCGGTGATGCCGCGCAGGTCGCCGTGGCCGTCGCCGTCTGAGTCGTAGAAGAACCGTACGTTCACCTCGTAGAACGTGCTGCCAGCCGCCCAGTTCGGGTCGCTTGGCGGCTCCGGGCCGGGATCGTCCTCGACCTCGGCGCGGGCGACGCGGAGGCGACCCGACAGGGCCTGCCGCGCTCGCGCGGCCACGCGCTCCGCCGGGTCCCGCTCCAGGGTCTCGAGTGTCTCGAACGCGGCCACCAGCTGCTCGCGGGCCCGGTGGTTGCCGTGCGCCCAGTTGCTCAGCTCGTCCACGGCCAGCACCCGTGCCGACGCGAGCCCGCTCCGGGTGAGCGCGAGGAGGTCGCCCGGAATCAGCTCGGGCCGCCGGGGCGCGTTGCTGAGGATCAGGTCCCCGACGCCGGCGGCCCGCATCTGGGGGGTCTGCCGGCGTTCCCGGTCGACCATCCGTACAGCCGCGTACTCGAAGGCCTCCCGAACGCTGATGATCCCGTTGCCGTCGCGGTCGGCGGCGCCGGTCCGCAGCCCCTCGAGAAAGGGGCCGGAGAACGCGGACGGCAGCGCGTGCTGCTTGTAACCGTCACCCTCGTGGGCCAACTCGGTGGCCCCGGCGGACACCACGACGATGCGGCTGCGGTCCCCGCGTTGCTTGAGGTCGCCGAAGGCGCCTGCGTGGCAGCAGTCCAGGATCAGTACCAGCTCGCTGGCCCGGCACTCGTCGATCCAGTGCCGCAGCTCGTCTGTCGGGACCGCGGTCGGCGGAATGCGGTCCGGGTCCGTGTCGGAGGCAGTGAGGTAGAGGCGATGGCCGTCGTGCAGTCGCCCGTGGCCGGAGTAGTACACGAGCAGGAAGTCGTGGGGATCGGCGCTCTTCAGGAAGTCGTAGAGCGTCACCTGCGCGGTGTGTGAGTCCTCGTCGAGGCGGTCCCGGACGTCGTCGAAGGCGCCGAGCCCGGGATCCCGGAGCAGCCGGGCCCAGTCCTTGAGGTCAATGGCGGGCGAGTCCAGGTCGGGCAGCGCTTCGCTGGCGTACGTGCCCACACCGATCAGGAGCGCGCGCTTCACCGTGGGTGCCCACCGGGTCCGGACGCCGCTGCGTCACTCACCATCGACCTTCTGGGGCACGGCGGGCATGCCCTGCCGGGGCACCGACACCGACTTGATGACCTCGGTCAGGGTCTTCTCCGACACGTCCCGCACGTCGATCTCGGTGCCGTCCGGGAGGCTCAGCCGCAGCCGCTTGCCCTTGTTGCGTTCCTGGTAGCGCTTGATGACCTCGGTCAGGTGCTTGATGTCCGCCGCCGCCCGCTTCGCGGTCGGATAGCTGAAGACGGCGAGGGTGAGTGCGCCGAAGATGGTGCTGACCGGATCTCGCGTCCCCGGCTCGGCCTCCTCGACGAGTTCCATCGCCTCGACACCCGGAACCTGGTTCAGGTGGTCCTTCAGATGGCGCGCCTGCTCGGCGAGTTCCTCATCGGTGACCGGCCCGTCGGGCACGACCCGCAAGATCAATCCATCGACCATGATCTCATCGTTGCCGCTCCCGGTACGCCGTGCAAGGGTGCCAGCGGTGGGATCCCGCGCGGGCGCGGCAGCTTGGCCGGCGGTACGTCCGTCACCACCCGATCCGCCCCGAACGCGAGCGCTCGACGGCCGCGCGCGTGACGTACATCCGACAGGCCCGCGACGATGTCTACGTGGCCACGCCCGGCAGGATCCGTACGGGTGAGCGTGGTGTTCACGCGGGATGCCCCTGATGATCGTTCCGCTGGCGGGCCACGTCGAGAAGCTGGTTGAGGGCTTCCCGCGACCTGCCCGTCGCCGTGGCGAGCACCCCGAGCGGGTCGGCGTGCCCGCGACCGGCCAGGTCGTCGAAGACGGCGAGCAGGTCGGACTCGAAGCCCTCGGCTGTCACACCACGTGCCTGCGCGAGCTCGGCGAGCCGGCCTTCGATGTAGCGGCGCACCATCACCTGGTACCCCCCGACGCTCGGCAGCTCGTGAAACTCGGCCACCATGTCGTCGACCTGCCGCGCGATCCGGTGGAGGACGGCCGACGTGACACCACGCCCCCGACCGTCGGGCGCCGCGTCGTCGGCGACCCGGATGACGACCTCGTCCGGCCCGCTGATCTCGGCCGATCCGCCGTCGGCGTGCCACCGTGCCGTGACGAAGCAGCCGTTGTCCTCGCGGGACAGCTCAACCGACCGCGATGCGTGACCGTGATTCTCCTGGGACATCCCGCACCTCTCGTTCCAGCGCCTCATGGGCGCCTCTTGGCCGGCCGCGGTGGCGGCCGGTGTAATCCGTTGCGCCGCCCGGCTCAGGGCGTCGGGGTGGCCGCGCCCACGACGCTGCCGAAGAAGACCATGACCGTGAAGGCGATCATCGGGGCGACGAAGACGTAGCCCAGGACCAGACCGGCGACCGCCATGCCGTGCCCCGACCTCGCGCCGTCCCGGGTTTCCCGCAGGGCGATGTGGCCGAGAATGACGGCCAGGGGTCGGGGCCGGGCTGCGGGTAGGTCATCGTTCGGGTTCCGTTCTTCGGTCGAGTTGGGTGAGCAGGAAGCTCACCTCGGTGTGCAGGCGACGCAGCTCAGCGGCCGTCGGCGCCAGCTCGTAGCAGTGGTGGTGGGCGGCGGTCGACAGGGTCGCCCAGGTGAACGCGATCCGGCGGGCGACACCGACGCCGGGCCCGAGCCGGCCGCGCAGCATCAGCTGCTTCGCCCGGCCCTGCCGGCACGAGGCAACCGTCGGCTTGACCCGCCGCCAGTAGGCGTCGATGCCGCCCTCGAGCGCGAGCCGGATCAGGCAGGCGCACGCCCGCGGCCACCAGCCGGCGGTCACCGCGGCCGCGCCGAGGGCGCCGGCGCCGCGCAGCAGCTGGTCGGCCGCCGCCAGGCAGCGCTGCGGCGTCGGCGCGGCCACCCGGGCACCTCCACCGGCGCTCACGACAGGGCCGCCGCGAGGTGGCGGGCGTCCGCGACCAGGCCGGGCAGGTCCGCCAGGTACGCCCCGTGCACGCCCTCCTTGCACGCCTTGTACGCGCCCACCGCCCGCGACCCGTGCCGGCGACTCAGATACCCGAGCACGTCACCGCCCCGGTCCGCGTTGTCGAAGACCGCCAACGCGACGGTGGTGGTCAGCCGCCGGGACGCGTCCACGATGGCCGCCTCGATCCGGTGGTGCGGCACCCCGCGGGCCACCCGCTGCCGCCACACGATCCGGTGGCAGCTCGCTTCGATCGCCGAGCGGCACAGCTCCGCGACCACCGGACCGCGCACCTCGGCGGCGATCTCCTCGTTGCGCGACAGCGCGTACGCGTCGTCCAGGTAGCGGGTCACCGGGTCGGAGCCCGGCCGCAGCGTCACCACCGACCGCTCGGCGCGGCTCACCTCGACGATCCGGGCCTGGCCCAGGTTCAGCCGTTCCACCGCCTCGGGCAGCCGGGTGTCGTGGGTGAAGACCACCACCTGCCGCTGCTCGGCCAGCTCGGCGAAGACCCGCGCCAGCCCGTCGACCTTCGACGGGTCCATGCTCTGCACCGGGTCGTCGACCACGATGAACCGGAACGGGCTCTCCGGCGCGCAGCCGCGCGGCAGGAACGTCGCCAGCCCGAGCGCCTGCATCTCGCCCTGGCTCATCACGCCCAGCGCGGTGCCGTTGTCGGTGCCGTCGACGCTGACCGGGAAGACCACCCGTCGCCGGGTGTTCGCCCCCTCCAGGGTCATCGCCCCGAGCTCGACGTTGCTCTCCTGGCGCAGCTGCGCCCAGATCCGCTGCGACTGCTCGGCGAACGGCGCCACCCGCTGGTTGCGCAGCTCGGTCGCCGTGGCCTTCAACCAGTTCCGGGCGGCCTTCAGCCGGGCGAAGGTCCGCTCCCGCTCCGGCAGCCGCCCGGCGGCGACCAGCCAAGCCCGCAGGCCGGCCGCCGCGGCCTGCCAGCCGGTGTCACGCAGGCAGAGCAGGCCTTTCGCGTACGAGCGGAGGTCCGCCGCCGCCGCGACGACCGCCGGATACCGGGCGCTCAGGTGCTCGGCGAGCTCCTCCGGCCCGCCGGGGGCCAGTCGCAGCGCCGCCACGGCGTCGTGCAGCCTGGCCAGTGGCACGTCCGGCGCGTCCGCGTCGGGCACGTCCAGGTCGTCGATCAGGTGGTGGGCCCGCTGCACCAGCGTGTTGAGCCGGGCGGCGGTGGCCTGCGCGGCCAGCGTCCGATCCCGCAGCTCGTCCAGCGTCGCGGCGGCCCGCGTCCGCCAGTCCCCGTCGAGCCGGCCCGTGGCGCAGACCGGGCACGAGCCGTCTCCCCGGTCGTCGTGGTGCTCGATGGCCAGCCGCAGCAGCTCCGCGCTGCGCAGCGACGCCCGCGAGCGTCCTCCGTCGTGGCGACGGGCGTTCACGGCGGCGTCCCGCAGCTGCCCGGCGAGCCCGGTCACCTGGTCGGCGTCGGGCAGCGACAGGGCGGCCAGCCGCCGGCACAGCAGCACGGTCGCGTCGGCGGTCGGATCGTCCGGCTCGTCGAGGATCGCGGCAAGCGCCGCCAGGTCCGGCCGGTTGGCGGCGAGCAGCCCGGCCGCCCGCCGGGCCCGGTCGTCGTCCACCTCCCCGAGCAGCCCGATGAGGGCGGCGCGCTGGGCGCGTACCTCCCTGATGGCCGCGTCGACGGGCCGGGCGGCGGCCATCAGCCGCCGGTCGGCGTCGGTGATCGCCTCCAGGCCGAGGATGGCGAAGAGCGCGTCGAAGAGCTGGCTCTGCGTGCCGGCGGCGAGCCGCCCCAGCTCGGCCGCGGTGAGGAACGGCCGGTAGAGCCCCAGCGGCCGGGCCAGACCCAGCTCGTCGAGGTCCGCGTGGCGGCCGTGCGCGCTGGTCACCGTGGTCGTCGCGTCGCCCAGCTCGCCGCCGGCCGACCAGGACCGCACGACCCGGGTCGGCGTGGCGGCGCCGTCGACGCGCAGCTCGACGGCGATCCGGCACACCTCCGGGTGGTGCAGGTTGCGCCACCCGGTACGCCAGACGCTGTTGCGGTCCGCCCACCGGGCGCTGTCTCCGGTCAGCGCCAGCTCCACCGCCTCGGCGAAGCTCGACTTGCCGGAGCCGTTGCGGCCGACCACCACGGTCAGCCCCGGGCCCGGCTCGATGGCGAGGGTGCGCTCCGGGCCGACGCCGCGGAAGCCGGCGACGGTGACCGACGAGAGCCAGATCCGCTCCTGCGGCTGGTCCGCCGCCGGACGCTGCGGCTCCAACGCGGTCGGCTCGCCGGCGAGCGCCGCGTCCAGGTCGGCCTCGCCGCTGAGCGCGGCGAGGACCACGTCGGCGGTGTCATCGGGTACGCGGTCGGCGGCGAGCCGGTCGAAGATCAGCTCGACCAGGGGTTCGGTGCGGTTCATCAGGCGACCTCCGACGGCTGCTGATGCGGGTTCGGGGAGGGCGTGCGGGCCGGCGGTTCCGGCTCGTGCCGGTCCGCCGATGGTGGTGGTGCGCCGAGGCTGCAAAATTGCTTGTCGTCTATAGATCGGCGGTCAGGCCGCCAGCGCAACATGCCCGTCGCGCAGGAACGCCTCGACCAGGTCGTGCGCCCGGGGGCGTACGTCGAACGGCTCCTCGACCCGGCGGCGCGCCATGTGCGCCACGCTGTCGGCCGGGCTCCGAGGCCGAGGGGCTGGTCATGGGGTTGGCGTGCTGCCCACGGCCCTGCCGTCGTCCGCGCAGCCGGTCACGGCGGCGGTCGCCAGCGCGGCGGCGAGCTAAAGGCCGACCGGTGGGCGCGGGGACAGTCCAGGCCCTGCCCAGGGCGTGCCCGGCGTGCGGTTGCGGAGGGCCGGATCGTGGCGGGAGATGGTCATGGTCGCCTCCAGGCGCGTGGTGTCCGCGGGTCGACGCGTCGTCGACCCGCCCGGTCGCGGGGCTGAGGAAGGAAGTGCTGCTGGGGTGCTGTGGAGCTGATGTCGTCAATGAATCGGCCGGCAGCGACGGCCGACCGGTCCCGGACGGTCGGAGGTCAGCGGGTCAGGCTGGCGTGCCAGTCCCGCAGGAACGCGTCGACCAGGGCGTGCGCCCGCGGGCGCACGTCGAACGTCTCGTCGAGCCGGCGGCGGGCCATGTGGCACAGGCCGTCGGCGGCCTCGTTGAGGGCGTGGCCCGCGTGCCCCTTGACGTGCTGGAAGCACAGGTCCGGCCGCTGGCCCACCGCCTCGGCGAGCCGGACCAGGGTGGGCTGGGCGGACCACCGGCGTGCACGCAGGTTGTACCCGGCCGGCATCGCCCCGGTGTCGCCGGCCTGCCAGCGGTGCAGGTACCGCAGGGCGACGAGGCTGTCCAGCAGCACCGTCATCCCCGCGGGCACCTCGTCGTACGCCGACAGCAGGAACTCCACCGCCCGCAACTCGTTGATCAGCACCCGGGAGACACCGGTCGGGTCGAGGCGGCCGGTGCCCCGGCTGCGCAGGCCGTAGTGGCCGTCGCTGCCGACGTACCCGATGCCGCCGGCGCGGCCCTTCCAGCTGGCGTCGGTCGCGGCGACGAGCGGCGCGGACGTCCCCGCCCAGCGGCCGACCCGGCCGCGACCGCGCTGCTGGTCCGGCTGGTGCCGGCAGGCCGTGCCGTGCCGCGTGGTCAGCCGCTCGGCCGCGTCCAGCAGGTGCTGCGTCGAGCTCAGCTCGTCGTAGTGGGCGGCGGTGAGGGCGAGGTTCAGGGCGTCGCCGATCTGCTGGCAGTCGTCGCAGCGGGTGGGGCGGACGTAGGCGCGCAGGGCGACCGCGCGGTCGTGCAGGGGAATGGGGAGCAGGTGCAGGGCGCGGAGGAACTCATCGGGACGCACGACGCCTCCTGACGTGTCGGTGGGGAGAGGAAGACTGTTTGGCGCGCTACGAACCTGATGTCGTGAACGAATCAGGCCGGCGTGATGGTCGGGAGAGGAGCCGCGATCGCGCTTGCCGCTAAAGTTCGGCCACGTCGGTCACGACAGCGGTCAGCTTGTCGCCGGAGCGCTTGGTGCCACCGTCCTCCTCCTGCTGTACCGAGGCGGTGTCACCGGTGACCTCGAAGGTGTTCACCATCGGGTCCTCGCCGCCGCGTACCTCGTAGGTGACCTCGTACGTCTTCGACGGGTCCAGCCCGCTGCCGGTGTAGGTGACGTCGATCCGGTAGGTGAGGTTGCAGCCGGCGCTGCCGAAGCACTTCTTTCGCAGGATCTTGACCGCGAGCTTGAAGTCCTTTTTCGTCGGCGTGTCATAGGCGGCGACGGTGGGAGCGGCCGCCGTCGTCGGGGCCGCGGTGGTGGGGGCGGCGGTCGTGGGAGCGGCGCTGCTGGGAGTGGCCGACGCCGAGGCGCTCGCCTGGGCGGGCGCCTCGGCGTCGCCGCCGGTCAAGGCGGCGATCCCGATTCCGCCGCAGCACAGGGCGATGACGAGGGCCACGCCGCCGACCGCGTAAGCGCGGGTCTTGGAGCGCCTGGTCGGCAGGGTGATGCCGCCGGGCGTGGCACCCGAGGGATACGGCGCGTCGGTGGACGGCACCGCCGCGCCGGGCGTCGGCGGAAACTGCGGCGCCGGGTACGACGGCACGGCGGACTGCGGCGAGTCGGCGGGCTGGTCGGACGGCGCGGGGCTGATCGGATCGGTCATGGCGGGGCTCCTTGTGTGAACAGGTGAGGGTCGTGAAGAGCCGGGGCGGGCGCGCAATGCCCGCCCCGGATCGGCGGGGGAGAGGTCAGCTGAGGGCGACGGTCACGCCGCCGGAGAACGGCGAGTCGTGCAGCTCGAGCTTGGCCAGCTTGACGTTCTTCGGGATGTCGAAGACCACGACGCCGCTGACCTGGTTGCCGGGGTTGATGTCGTTGAGGAACGTCTCGGCGTTCTTGTTGGCGTAGATCGCGGCTCCGCCGTCGGCGGAGTACTCGGTGCCGTTGGCGGCGTAGGCCTTCTGGCTGCTGCCGTCGAACATCTGGGACTCCTTGCCGATGTTCTTCACGTTGACGGTGACCAGGCAGAACTGGCCCTGCGCCTTGGCGCCGAGCATGTCGGTGCCGATCTTGGCAACGCCGCACTTCGACGACTTCACCGTGAACTCGAACTTCCCGTCCCGGGCGGCCTGGCCGATCTTCGCGGTCTTCGCCGGCTTGTCCTCGCCCTTGGCGCCGCCGGCGTCGGCCTTGCTGCTGGTGGCGTCGTCGGTGGCGCCGGAGCCGCAGCCCAGGGCGACGAGGCCGGTGGCGATCAGGGCGAGGGTGGTGGTCTTGCGCATCGTTTCCTCCTGCTGTGAACGTGACGGCGTCAATGAGAGCATCATCTGTGAACCGTGTCAACACGCATGATGCTTGACAGGTGTGACACACTTCGGAGGTGCATGAGACACCGACCATCACGGCAGCGGAGATCGCCCGGCTCGCCGGGGTCGGTCGCGCTGCAGTCAGCAACTGGCGCAAACGGCACGCCGACTTCCCCGCCCCGGTCGGCGGGACCCCGGCCAGCCCCGAGTTCGACCTGATCCAGGTCGAGCAGTGGCTACGCGGCCAGGGCAAGCTCCCCGAGCTCTCACCCGTCGACCGGCTCTGGCGGCACCTCGCCCCGACCACCGACACCGCCGCCGACGCGCTCGCCGCCGTCGGCGCCCTGCTGCTCGCCCGGCAACGCGGCGAACGCCCGTCACGGCGGCAGGTCGACCGACGGCTGGCCGACCTGCTTCCCGAGATCAACGCCCTCGCCGACGACCTCGGCCCGCAGGCCGCGTTCGACCAGCTGTGGCAGCGCTTCTCCGCCCCCGGCCCCGGCCGGCCCTGGGCCACCCCCGACGACCTGGCCGACCTGATGGTCGGGCTCGCCGACGTCGGCGGCGGCGCCGTCCTCGACCCGGCCGCCGGCTCCGGTGCCACCCTCCGGGCCGCCGTCCGCGCCGGCTGCACCTCCGCGTACGGGCAGGAACTCGACGAGTCGCTCGCCCGGCTCGCCGGACTCTGGCTCGCCCTGCGGGACGTGCCCGGCGAGGTCCGCCCCGGCGACTCACTGCGCGCCGACGCGTTCCCCGGCCGCACCGTCGACGCCGTGCTCTGCCACCCGCCGTTCGGCATCACCACCTGGGGTCACGAGGAACTCGGCTACGACCCGCGCTGGGAATACGGCCTGCCTCCGCGTACCGAACCGGAGCTGGCCTGGGTGCAGCACGCCCTCGCCCACCTGCGACCCGGCGGGCACGCCGTCCTGCTCATGCCCCCCACCGCCGCCGGCCGCCGTGCCGGTCGGCGGATCCGCGCAGAACTGCTGCGCCGCGGCGCGCTGCGCGCCGTCGTCGCGCTACCGCCCGGGGTGGCCGCGCCGCACGGCGTACCGCTGCACCTGTGGGTGCTGCGGCGGCCCGCGGCCGACGCGCCGCCACCGGCGCGGGCGCTGCTGATCGACGCCGCCGATGGCGACCTTGCCGAGCTGTACGCACGGGTACTGACCACCTGGCGGGCCTTCACCGCCGCGCCCGACGCCGAGATCGAGGAGGTCGGCTTCGCCCGCGCGGTGCCGGTCATCGAGCTGCTCGACGAGGAGGTCGACCTCACCCCCGCCCGCCGGCAACCCGCCGTCGGGGGCGAGCAGACCGGCGAGCATCTGGTACGCACCAGAGAGCGGCTCGCCGCCATGGTCGGCGACCTGCCGGCGCTGATACCGCAGGTGACGCCTGAGCCCGACGGGGCCACCGCGCCGCTTACCCTGTCGATCGCCGAGCTGGCCCGCAGCGGCGCCCTGCAACTGATCGGCCCGGTCCGCGTTGCGGGCGGCGCCGGCGAGAAGCCGTCAGCGGGACAGGCCGGCGGGCCGCCGGTGCTCACCGTGTCGGACGTGCTCAACGGTACCGAGGCATCGGAGCAGGTCGCCGAGCGGCTCGGCCAGGAGATCCGGCTCGCCGTCGGGGACGTGGTGGTGCCGATGATCGCGCGGCAGCTTACCGCCCGGGTTGTGACGACCGAGGGCGCGCTGCTCGGCCGCAACATCTACCTCTTGCGACCCAACCCGGCGGCGCTGGACCCTTGGTTCCTTGCGGGTCAGTTGCGTACGTCGGCCAACGAGCGGCAGGCGAGCAGCCTGTCGGGCACGCTGCGTTTCGACATCAAACGGGCGCAGGTGCCTCGCGTGCCGCTGGACGAACAGCGGCGACGCGGTGAGGCGTTCCGGCGGCTCGATGCGTTCGACTGCGCGCTGCGGCAGGCGTCGGCGCTGGGCGCCGACCTGGTGCGGATGACAGCCGACGGCCTGGCCCGTGGCGTTCTCCGACCGGCCAACGACTCCCCGCAAAAATCACAGTGAGCATGCAATGAGGGGTAGCTACATCTCGGCCCGGCCGTCCAACTCGGCGCGCGGACGGCGTCGACCGGCCGGCCGATCAACTCGGCGAACCGCGCGATGGCGGCATCGGGTACCTCCGGGCTGACCCGACCCTTGGGAGCACGTCGCGCGGCCCCTTCCGGGTCGTGCGGATATTCGCGACGGCCCGCGGCAGCCACAGAAGCCCGCATGTTGTCGGAGGCCCGGCGCCAGCGCAGCGCCTCGGTCAGGTACGCCGACACCTGGCCGACCGGGGTCCAGTTGCCCGGTCACGTCATCGGGCACGGGGATCGTTACATGCCGACTCATACAAATCAGGCTAAGGGAGTACGAATCTCAGGCCACTGCCCTGCCAATTTGGCATGACGCATGCTGGGCGACGTACAGCCTTAGCCAACATCGACTGCTCCACGCTATATCGACGGGTCGATGGACCACATACGGCG
This sequence comes from Micromonospora kangleipakensis, assembly GCF_004217615.1. NCBI lineage: Bacteria > Bacillati > Actinomycetota > Actinomycetes > Micromonosporales > Micromonosporaceae > Micromonospora > Micromonospora kangleipakensis. The sequence goes on from NZ_SHLD01000001.1 coordinate 4,184,292, forward strand.
ATGTGGCGACGGGCCTCGGGAGCTACGCCGTTCCTGCCGGAAGCACGCTCGTCCAAGAGGTCGGATTCTGCGTCCCAGTGTCATTATCACGTCACTACACCTGAACTGGCCGGCATCGGAACTATTCTCATCTTCAACTATTCGCATAGGTAAAACTGAGCTGCGGCGGTGGTGCATCATCTCGGCGCGAGTCAGGGCGATGTCACCACGAGTCGGGAGAAAGACGTGCGGACATTGGCCGTCGGCGGTCGACAACGACTTGCGGCGGGGCTCAACAAGATGGAGATCGGGAGATGCCGGGGGAACGCACGATAACAGTGGACCTTGATGGTGCCACCCTGGTGGTGCTGGCCGAGCAAGTGGGCCCGGCGCTGGTTGCCGACGACGAGGTCATTGCCAAGTTGGGGAAGGTCACCGAGTCCATCGAGCGGGTGAGCCGCCAAGTCCTCGACTCGGTCAAGAGGGCCGCACCCACCACGGCCAGCGTTGAGCTGGGGTTCAGTCTCGCCGTCGAGGCCGGACAGCTCGTGGCGCTCTTCGGCAAGGGCAAGGGGGAGGCGAGCATCGTTGTGAAGCTGGAGTGGTCGAAGGCAGCAGAAGCAGCGCAGGCTGGGTGATCCTATGGCACTTCCGGCCAATACCGTCTCCAAGCTGACAGGGGTGCTCAAGTCCTGCACCGCTCTGGTGCTGATCGACGGCAACCCTAGAGGTACTGCGTTCTTCATCAGTGAGAACCAGATTCTGACGTGCCAGCACGTTGTGAAGAACCGTGACGAGGTCGACGTTCGCCCATATCGGCGCAAGGTCCGCAAGGCGCGGGTCGTGGCACGCGAACCGGAGACTGGGCTCGACCTTGCCCTTCTCGAGGTCTCGCCGGATCCGGATGAGGACTCGCAGCCGTGTGTGCTGCTCGACGAACGGCTAGACGAGGCCGACTACTACCTCGCTGGCTACCCGAAGGAAATCGGCCTGGAACCTGGGTTGGAGGTTTTCAAGGTCGCGGGCCATCCTCGCGAGACGAGTGCGGGAGCCTTGCAGCAACTCCAGCTCGAGGCCGGAAAGCAGGTGACGTGGGGTCTGAGCGGCGGCCCGGTTCTCAACACCGCGACCGGGGCGGTCACAGCCGTGGTGCGATCGGCGAAAGACCCTCTGGGCGCCCTCGGCGGAGGGGCGATCCCGATCAGCAGGGCTACAGAAGCGTTTGAGCAGGTGCGGCAAGTGGTCAAGGAGCCGCCGCTGGCCGTGCGAAAGTGGCGCGACGCTTTAGGTAGGAATCTTTGGCAACAGCTCGGACGCGGCTGGGACATGCACGCCCGCGTCGACCTGATGGTGAGTGGCGCTCGCAACAAGTGGTGCATCACCACCGACCCGACCGGATCCCCCGGCCAGTACATCACCGGTCGTGATCTGGGTGACGACGTGACAGAAGCGATGTTCCGGTGGGCGCAGCGACGGCGGATCAGCGCTAGGGAGGAGGTGGACCTATTGGGCCGGCTGCTGGCTGGCGCCCTCTTTCCCTCCACAGTGGCATCCCACTTGAAGATACTCGGCAATGCCGACGAGGTGCTGGTGCGGCTGCATCTAGACCAGGACACCAACCTGGCCGACATTCCTTGGGAACTTGCCGCCGTTCCCGGCCAGGAGAAAAAGTTCCTTGCTGCGAACCCTAGGTATAGATTCGTCCGCGTCGTCGATGAAGCGGAACCCCCCGCGGCGCCGGTGGCAGACGCAGCACAGATCCGGGTACTCGGAGTCGTCGCACTTCCGCCGCGGTGGAAATTCCCAACCATCTATGAAGAGAGGCCCTACGAATGGCCAGACGTCACTGATGTCTGGGGCAGGCTGCGCGAGAGCATCGGCGGCGCGGGTTTTGAGCTAGTACAGCTCACGGACGCCGAGCCGTTCGAGCTGCGCAATGACCTCGAGACCGGATCCTTTGACGTATTGCACTATGTCGGGGTCGGGCGTATCGGTAAGAACGGCCAGGCGCAGCTCAGCATGGTCGACGCTGTCGAGGGCGACGGGACGTGGCAGAACGTCGACGAGGTGCTTGCCTGGGCTGCGGTCGGCGGCGTGCGGATGGTGCTTCTCGAATTCACCCTGCCACCGGCTGACCAGGTGGCTGAGGCAGTTTCTCCGAGCGCCCTCGGCGAAATGATCCAAGGCAGCATCAGCGCCGTCGTCTTCACCCGTTTTCCCGTTCACCCCCGCCAGTTTCAAAGCTTCAACCGAGGGTTCTACCGTCATCTCGGCCGAGGCGAGTCGGTGGAGACGGCCGTTCAACTCGGCCGTGGCATGCTCGAGCAGAACAAGTTCGTCGAGGACGCAGCCTGCTTTGGATGGTTCACGCTGGTAACGGGCCCCCAGTCGGACATCCGGTTAGTGCAGCCGCAGCCTGCACGACATCAGGACCGCAGCACGAAGCGTCCGCTCGAGGGGCAACCAGACGGTCAGAAGCAGGGGACCTGGGAATCTGCGGTGGTGAGAGATGAATTCAGTCGCTGATCTCATCCGACAAACGGCGGAGCGCCTACGGAGAGAGAGCGAGATCGACGCTGCGCTCGACAACGTGATTCAGGCTGCGCAGGCCCAGGTGGACCTGACCGAGGCGGCGACGACAGCTAGGCGCCTGCTGCGGGATCGTCTCCAGGCTCTCGAGGATGCCCGAGCCGAACTCTGGGAGCTGACGAAGAAACTCGGCCACCTGCGGGCGATCCTGCCGCACCGGGAGGAGGGCTGGCCAGAGGAGCGCGCGAAGCTGCGGTCGCTGTTGGAAACAGACCCGGCTGCAGGAGTCGCCGCATGGCTGCAGTACTGGTACGGGGCAGTGGGCGCATACCGATTGGACGCGCTTCGATGGCTCGTGCGGGATGTTCCGCTCCCCGCAGGGGCCGAGCTGCTGACCGAGCGCCTTGAAGTCGCTTCGAGCGCTCTTGAGCGGCGCGACTGGCAGCTCGCCGCCCCGATACTTGCCGTGGGCGCCGCCGGTCTGCGAGTCAAGCACCGCGACGTACTCGCATCGCGCACCCAGACGCACCTGCAACTGCTGTTGGCCAGAATCGCCCTCTCGACCGGCAGGCTGGACGAGGCAGCGGAACTCCTGCCGAAGGCTGAGGACGGGGATGCGGTAGCTGGATTCCTCGCGCTTCGAGCGCGATTGCACCGCCTTGTTGGCGACAAGGAAGAGGCGGGTTCGCTCCTCACGAGGGCGCAGGACTTCGACCAGGGCGACCTCGACGTCGTTGTCGAGCTGGTCCAACAGGCCCGTGAGGGCAGCCAGTTCGATGCGGCCTTAGAGGTTGCCAAAGTCGGTGTAGCGGCCCTTCCATCGCTGCTGGACATCGACAGCGACCTCGGACGCCTGCTCGCGCCGCCCGCCGAGCTGTGGATCGCGGTAGCCGACCGAGGGCTGCGAGAGGCCATGCCCGACCTCGCAGTGCGGGCCCTTGAGGAGGCGGAGAGGCTAGCCACCTGGGAAGAGCATGAGCTACGGGCCGCCATCGCCGAGCGTCAGGCGGAGGTGGCTATCTCACGTATCGACGGATTGAGCCGGCTGCTCCGTGCCGGTGACCACCGCCTGGCCGCGGGTGACGTCGAGCGGGCCCGAAACAACTTCGAGAAGGCGGTTGGCATCGATCTCGAGGGGGCGTCGGGTGAGGAAGGCAGCGATGAGGAGCGGAGACTGGAGAGTTCCGCGGCGATGCGCCTCGCCGACGCCGTGTCCGTGTCTTCCGCACTCAAGCCGTTGCGGCTGGTTCGCTCGGAGGTTGACGACGCCCTGCAGCGAATGACCGAGGCAAGAGCTTTCGACGACCTAGCGATCTCCGAGGCGTGGAGTTACCTGACCGAGGCTGATCTGCGCCTCAACCTGGCCCGGTCGGCGGAGGCGGAGGGAATAGACCAGATCTGGCGAGCGCTTCTCGCCGCGACTCGCGCCGTCGCGCTCGCGCCAGCCCAACCGCAGCGATGGGGCACGCTGGCCGAAGCCGCTAGGGCGTTGCGTTGCGACCACATGGCAGAGGTCTTCGCCCGGCACATGCGAGAACTCGACCCTGAGGCAGGCGCGCCGTATCACATTCCAGCCCTCGCCAACACCGGTCGCATCGAGGAGGCGATGCAGCTTTTGGGCGGGGCGACGGACCCATGGAGTGAGTGCGTCCGCGGCTACCTCCTGCTGCGGCAGGGCAATCCGGGAGAGACGGTTCACCTTCTCCGTGCTGTCACCATCGACCCCGCCTGGGGCTGGGCGCTGCACGCCCTCTTGACCGCATTGCTGCTGGAAAATCGGTACGAGGAGGCCGTCGCCGAAGGCGAGGTCGCTATGGCTGGCATCGTCGATCGGATCGATGAACACAACTTTTTGGACACGCTGGCTCAATTGGAGCAGTTCAGGGGTCGATTTGAGCGTGCTGCCGAGCTCGGCGAGCGATTGCTTGAGCTGGGACCGGATCTCGGGGGAGGCGACGAAGCCTCGAGCCTCGGCCAGACGCTTCTGCTGCGTGGCGAGCGTGACGCTGGCCTGAAGTTGCTGGGACAGGGGTTGTCGTCATATCGCGCCGGTCCCCTGGCGGACTGGGTGCGGGTGGAACGTCCGCGACTCGAGGCGCTGGCGCGCTGTCACCGAGTCGACCTCGGCGACCTGAAGTCACTCGAACCGATCGTTACCAAGAGACGCATGGAGTTGCAAAAACTTACCGATCCATTCGTGGAGTTGGCATCTGCCCCGGCGGCCCTCGCTGATCCGTCGGTCGTCGCTCACGCCCGAAAGCTGGCTAGTGCTCTGCTCTGCCTGGCGCAAGGTGACGAATCACGTACGGTCGAGGTGCTGGCGGAGGTCGATTCGGACTTCGCCTACGAGGTGGACAGCATTCGCAGTCACCTGCGTAATCTTGCCGCGCAGCGGCGACTGGAGGCGATGGCGGCGGAGGTGATTACTCTGTCGTGGGCGGGGATGCATGCAGACGCGGCTCCTCTTCTTGCCCGGCTGATCGACGAGGTGCCTTACCAGGTGGACACCCTTCTGAAAGAGCAGGCGAAGGCCACCTCCTCTCAGCTTCGGCCGGTTGCCGACGTCCTGGTCAAGCTGGCCGAGGATCCCCGGTATACCACGTCGGCAAGGAACGTACTTCTATGGCTCGATATGGGAGAGTTTGCCGTCGAGTCTCCCAACGCGGCGCCCGAGATTGTGCTCGAACTCCCCAGTTCGTGGTTCAAGGACTCCCAAGATCCTGTCAACGACCACGTGCTCTTTGTGCGGCACCTGCCAGAGTTGCGCCTGCGGCTCTCCTGGGAAGTACCGCGGGTGCGGGTTGTCGCCGACGGCGGGCTCGAGCCGGACGGCTACCGGATTTCGTTCGACGGTGAGCTCGTTGAGGACGCTCGGGTTGACCCCTCGGTCCGCTATTGCAGCACGGGTGCGCTCACGTTCATGCCATCCGACCTCCGCTCGCTCGCAAAGCAGGACGCTGCTCTCGACAGGTATGAGCTTCCGGCTCGGTCCGTCCTCGAAGAGGGCGGGCTTGCTGAGCTGCTAACAATGTCGGCCGTCGAGGTGGTTGTCCGACGTGTGGGCGAGGTCGCCAAGCAGGTGGCGGAGCGCGAAGGGGCGAACGGCTGACCGCCTGCCGACACGCGCCGGCGGGATGACGAGGTATCGAAGGCCAGCACTCGCCACAAAGTGGCGCCTTCCCCCTTCGGTTTCGACAAGAGGGTGGCTGTGAATCGAGAACACAGGCCTTTCGGAGGAGTGCGGTTCCGTCAGTGCCGTACATAGGGTGCTCGGGCGGCCTTCGGTCGACGCAGCCGGATCAATGGGGGAGGTACGGTGCCGAGCGCTACCACGGAGAAGCCGAGGATCGGTGACCTGGTCGCGGTGCGTGGCCAGCGGTGGGTGGTCAGCGACGTCCAGGACGGCGAGCACAGCAGCCTGGCCAGCCTGCAGAGCGTCGAGGACGGCCGCTACGGCCACACCCTCGACGTGATCTGGGAGGTCGAGCCCGGGCGGCAGGTGTTGCCCAGCGGCTCGCTACCCGAGGTCATCGAAGGCAAGTTCGACTCGCCGCAGCGGCTCGCCGCGTTCCTCGATGCCGTCCGCTGGTCGGCGGTCACCTCCGCCGACGTGAAGACGTTGCAGTCGCCGTTCCGCTCCGGTGTTGCGATCGAGGACTACCAGCTCGAGCCGGTCGCCCGTGCCGTCGACGCGCCCCGGGTCAACCTGCTGCTCGCCGACGACGTTGGCCTCGGTAAGACCATCGAGGCCGGCCTGGTCGCCCAGGAACTGCTGCTGCGCCACCGCGCCCGGCGCATCATGATCGTCTGCCCGGCCGGTCTGACCATCAAGTGGCGGGACGAGATGGCGGAGAAGTTCGGCCTCGACTTCACCGTCATCGACGCCGCGCTCTGCGCCAGCGTCCGCCGGACCCACGGCTCCGCGGCGAACCCGTTCGAGGTCTACCCGCTGAGCATCGTCAGCCTGCCGTGGCTGCGCGGGCAGAAGGCCCAGCGCCTCCTCGACGAGGTGCTGCCCGCGGACGAACCGACCTACCCGCGCACCTTCGACCTGCTCATTCTCGACGAGGCGCACCACGTCGCTCCCGCCGCGCCGAAGCAGATCTACGCGGTCGACTCGCAGCAGACCAAGCTGATCCGCCGACTCGCGCCGCACTTCACCCACCGGCTCTTCCTGTCGGCCACCCCACACAACGGTTACCAGGCGTCCTTCACCGCCCTGCTGGAAATCCTCGACAACCAGCGGTTCGCCCGTGGCGTGGAGCCCGACCAGTCGGCGGTGAAGGACACCGTCGTCCGCCGGCTCAAGCGCGACGTGGTCAACGCCGACGGCACGCCCCGCTTCGTGGAGCGGGTCGCCTCTGCGATCCCGGTCGCCTACCCCGAGAGCGAGCGGCAGATCCACGCTCTGCTGACCGAGTTCGCCGAGCTGCGGCGTAAGCGGCTGCACTCCCAGCGGGGCCGCAAGGCCACAGACCTGGTGACCCTGCTGCTCAAGAAGCGACTCTTCTCCAGCCCGGCCGCCTTCGCCCACACGGTGAGCGTCTACCTGGAGACGCTGAAGAGCCGCAAGGCTCCCGCCTCTCTGCCCGGCGGTGACGACGTGCCGGAGTGGATGGAGGACTTCTTCGACGACGTCGCCACCTACGACGACGAGCAACTCGCCGACGCCGAGGACGACGCGATCGGCCGGACCCGGCCGATGCAGCCGGACGCCACAACCGACGAGATGGCTCTGCTGGAGAAGATGCTCCAGTGGGCCGAGGCACACGAGGCGCAGCCCGACGCCAAGGCCCGCGAATTGATCACCTACCTGACCGCGGTCTGCAAGCCGGACGGCCGGCACTGGACCAACGAGCGCGTCGTGGTCTTCACCGAGTACCGCGACACGCAGATGTGGCTGGCCGAGCTCCTTCGCCAGGAGGGCCTGGCCGGGACGGCGCTCGCGCTGCTGCACGGCGGAACGCCGACCGACGACCGGGAGCAGCTCCGGCTGGCCTTCCAGACCGACCCCACCGAGCAGCCGGTACGCATCCTGCTCGCCACCGATGCCGCCAGCGAGGGCATCGACCTGCAGAAGCACTGCCACCGCCTGGTGAACTACGACATCCCGTTCAACCCGAACAAGCTGGAGCAGCGCATCGGCCGGGTCGACCGGTACGGCCAGACCACCGCCCCCGACATCCGGCACTTCGTCGGCACCGGCTTCGGCAGGGCCGTCGACTCGTACGAGGCGGACCTGGAGTTCCTGTCCCGGGTCGCCACCAAGGTCGCCCGGATGGAGGCTGACCTCGGCTCGGTCAACGCTGTCCTGGCCGAGGCCGTGCAGCGCCGCATGCTCGGCGAGCAGGTCAACGTGGACGTCGACAAGGCAGGCAAGAGTAAGAACAGCCGCAGCCTCCCCACGGAGGCCAACCTGCGCGAGCAGGTCGTCCGGCTCCGCGCTGACCTGGACAAGACCGTCGAGGAACTGGGCATCACGCCGGTCGCCGTCAAACGGGTCGTCGACACCGCGCTGGAACTGGCCCGCCAGCAGCCGCTGACCCGGCACCTCGACGACAAGCACCTGGTCGACGGCCTCTACACCGTCCCGCCGCTCACCGGCTCCTGGCAGCGGGCCACCGCAGGGCTGACCGCCAAGCTGCAGCGCGACGACGAGCCGCCCCGACAACTGCCGGTCACCTTCGACTCGATGGTCGCCAAGGGCGAGGACGACATCGTGCTGGCCCACCTCAACCACCCGCTGGTCGCCATGTCGACCCGGCTGCTGCGTGCCGCCGTCTCCAACCCCGACATCGGCCTGCACCGGGTCGCCGCCGTGGTCAGCGACGACCCGGCGCTGGAGGACGTCCTGGTCGGGGCGTACTCGCGGTTCGTGCTCGTCGGCGCCGACGGCATCCGGTTGCACGAAGAGGTCCTCTACGCCGGCGGCTGGGCACCCGAGCAGGGCCGGTTCCGCCGGCTGGAGAACCTGGGCACCCTCGGCGGCATCCTCGACCGGGCCCTCACCAGCAGCACCTCAGCATCCCCACTGGTCCAGGCCCGTCTCGCCGAGCGGTGGCCGCGGATCGCCGACGGCCTTGTTGCCGCCATCGACTGGCGCTCCAACACCCGGCAGGAGGCGTTGGCGCGAAAGCTCGACCAGCGGCAGAAGGCCGAAGAAGAGCGCATCAAGCACAACCTCGACCAGTTCGCCGCAACTCTGGAGAGCGCGCTCAAGGCACCCGAGGCCCCAGAAGAAGGCGATGAGGGTCAAGAGTCTTTCTTCACCCGAGTTCAGCTCGACGCGATGAGCAAGAGCAAGGAAGAACTGGCCCAGTACCGCAAGGACCGTCAATCCTGGGAGGAACGCTTGCCGGCCCTGGAAGCCGAGCGCGACCGCGAACTCGACGCCGTCGCCGCCCGCTACCGCGATCCGAAGCCGCACCGGTTCCCGGTGGCCGTGGTCTTCGTCGTACCGAAGCGGGAGGCGACCCGATGAGCCGCAACTTCCGACGCCCGCCCGCCCCCGACGGCGCCGAGCAGCACCGCAACTGGCTGAGCCTGGTCGAGGTCAGCGGCCCGTTCCTCAGCCTGCCGGTGCTCCGCGCCACCTGGCCGACCCTCGACACCCTCGACAAGAAGCAGCGCGAGCGGCTGCGGCAGGAGCACGCCACCTGGCAGGCCGACACCGCTATGGGCCAGCAGACCTGGATCGGGTACGTGCTGCGCGACCTGCTCGGCTGGGGCGACACCCTGCACGAGGACGCCCTCGACGCCCTCGCGCACACCGTCGCCGAGCACGACACCGAGCTGCGCCCGTCGTTCGCGCTGGTCGAGCCGGGCGAGGAGGTCAAGTCCGACACCGTACGGCTGCTCGGTGTGGTCTGCCCGGCCGGCAGCCAGCCGACCGCCCGGATCCGCGACTCGGCGTGGGCCGCGACGCCGGTCGACCGGCTCGCCCACCTGTGCCGGCATCACAACATCGAGTTGGGCCTCGCCACCGACGGTCGCTGGTGGACATTCGTCTGGGCGCCGCGCGGCGGCGTCACCACCACTGCGGTCTTCGACGTGGTTGGTTGGCCGGAGGCGGCCGAGCGTGACGTGGTCCGCGCCTTCGTATCGTTGCTGTCCCGGCAGCGCTTCTTCGGCGTCCCCGACGACGAGCGGCTGGTCCCGCTGCTGCGGGCGAGTCTTGGCAGCCAGGAGGAGATCACCGAGGCGCTCGGTGTCCAGGTCCGCCGGGCCGTCGAGCTGCTGGTGGCGGCGATGGGCCGCATCGACGTCCGGGACCGGGAACTCGGCGGGCGCGGCCTCCAGGACGTCGACGCGCACGACGTCTACCGCGGTGCGGTCGCGGTGATGATGCGGATCGTCTTCCTGCTCTTCGCCGAGGAGCGCAAGCTCCTGCCCGCCGACAACGAGCTGTACGCCACGGCGTACTCGGCCGGGCGGCTCTGCGCCGAGCTGGAGCAGCGGGTGATCGAGGGCAGCGAGGAGGACCTGGAGCACAGCGCCGCCGCCTGGCACCGGCTCCTCGCCCTGTTCAACGCGGTCTACCGGGGCGTTGACCACCCCCGGCTCACCATGCACGGCCACGACGGGTCGCTCTTCGACCCGGGCGCCACGCCTTGGCTGCCACTGACCATTGATGACCGCACCGTGCTGCACATGCTCCGAGCCGTGCAGTACGTCGAGATCGGCACCGGTAAGTCGCGGGAGCGCCGTACGCTCAGCTTCCGCGCCCTCGACGTGGAGCAGATCGGGTACGTCTACGAGGGCCTGCTCTCCTTCGAGGGCTTCCGCGCCGAGGACGTGACGGTCGGGCTGATCGGCAAGGAAGGGCTGGAGGAGGAGGTCCGGCTCGCCGACCTGGAGGCTATCGCCTGGCAGGTTGACGACGTGCCAGCGCTGGCCAAGGCGCTGGCTGAGAAGTACAAGGACTCGAAGATCGGCTCCGTCGCGGCGTTGACCAAGCGGCTGGCATCGCTCGACGGGCCGGAGCGTGAGGAGGCACGCAAGAAGCTACTCGCCGTCACCGGCGGCGACTACCCGCTCTCCGAACGACTGCTGCCGTTCGTCGGGATCATCCGTGAGGACCTGCGGGGCCTGCCTGTGGCGATCCTGCCCGGGGCGCTCTTCGTCACGGAGTCCGCCCTGCGAAAAAACACCGGCACCCACTATACCCCTCGGAAGCTTGCGCAGGATGTTGTGGAAGGTGCACTGGAGCCGCTGGTCTACGAGCCGGGCCCGTTGCAGACCGCCGACAAGTCGCAGTGGAAGGCGAAGTCCAGCAAGGAGATCCTCGCGCTCAACGTCGCCGACATCGCCATGGGGTCCGCGGCCTTCCTGGTTGCTGCGGCCCGTTACCTGGCCGTGCACCTGATCGAGGCGTGGTCGCGGGAGGGGGATGACCGGGCGCTCCCCCACCAGCAGCGTGGGATCGACCGGCCGGTGGATGCCGACGAGGACCCGCTGGTCATCGAGGCGCGCCGGCAGATCATCGAGCACTGCTTGTACGGGGTGGACATCAACCCCATGGCCGTCGAGATGGCGAAGCTGTCGCTCTGGCTGGTCTCCATGGACCCACAACGCCCCTTCACTTTCCTCGACGACCGCCTGGTCGCCGGCGACTCGCTCCTTGGCATCACCTCGCTTGAGCAGCTCGAATACATGCACCTGGACCCCAAGAAGGGGCGGGCGCTGCACGAGGACACTCTTCACGGTTTCACCTCTGGAGTTCGGTCCCTCGTGGCCGAGGTCGCCGACGACCGCCGCGCCATCGGGAGGATCACCCTCGGCGATGATCCGATGGCAGCGCTCAGCAAGAAGCGCGAGCTGCTTGAGATCGCAAAGGCAAAGGCGGAGCCCTTCAGTCTCTTCGCGGACCTGACGGTCGGTGCTGTGCTGGCCTACGCCAGCAGGGGCGAGCGAGGCCTCGGCGCGGGAGCTGTCGAGGCCGCCAAGCTCGCCAACGACGTCGCCTCCGGCTCTGGCAAGCAACCAGTCGAGGAGCAGCGGACGAGATGGCTCGCCACCGATCACGTTCCGGGCTCCTTCGACCGCAGGCCCCTGCACTGGCCGCTCGTCTTTCCTGAGGTCTTCGAGCGCGGCGGCTTCGATGCGATCATCGGCAACCCGCCGTTCCTCGGCGGACAGAAGTTGACCGGCGCATTGGGTACGGCCTACCGCGAGCTCTTGGTCAACGGGCTCGGCCGCGGCGCCCGGGGTAGCGCCGACCTGGTCGCCTACTTCGTCCTCCGGGCCCACGACCTCCTCAACCCCTCGGGCCAGACTGGCCTTATCGCCACCAACACGCTTGCACAAGGCGACACGCGCGAGGTGGGCCTCGACCAGGTCGTTGCTGACGGAACTTCCATTCGGCAGGCGATCAAGAGCAAGCCCTGGCCGTCCAAATCGGCAGTGCTGGAGTACTGCGCCATATGGACAAGTCGCCGCCGGCTCGACGAAAGGGCCGAGCATCGTTCCAACGGGATCGTCGTTGCGGGAATTACTCCTTCGCTTGACCCCGCCTCCCGTGTGGCGGGTAACCCGAACCGGCTTGCCGCCAACTCGGCGATGGCATTCGTAGGCTCGTACATCCTTGGCATGGGTTTCACTATGGAGCCGCCTGCTGCTGCTGCTCTGATTGGAAGAGACAAGCGCAATGAGGACGTTCTCTTCCCCTATCTGAATGGGCAGGATCTAAACTCCCGCCCCGACTGCTCGGCAAGTCGCTGGGTAATCAACTTTCATGACTGGAGCGAAGACAGGGCGAAGTCGTATGTCGATTGCTACGACCAGGTGGTACGGCTCGTTAAGCCTGAGCGCGAACGGAACAATGACAGGCGGCGTCGCGAGATTTGGTGGCGCTTCACGCGCCCCGCGCCTGAACTGTATTCCTCGATCGCGGGTCTTGGGCGAGTTGTTGCCATCGCTCGGGTGAGCAAGACCGTCATGCCCGTGCTTGTGGGAACCGGTCAAGTTTTCTCCATCGACTTGAACGTCTTCGCGACGGATGACGCGGCGATGTTGGCATTGCTGTCGAGTGCGCCCCACTATTGGTGGGCAGTCAGCCGGGCGTCGTCGATGAAGGCGGATCTCCGCTACACACCATCGGACGTGTTCGAGACGTTCGCGTTGCCAGAGTTGACGGCAGAGATGCGCGAACTCGGGGATCGGCTGGACACGTACCGCCGGGACGTGATGTTGAGCCGGCACGCCGGCCTGACGGCGACCTACAATCTGGCTTTCGATCCGGGATGCCGGGACGAGGACATCGTGGAGCTGCGGCGCGCGCACCGTGAGATCGACGAGGCGGTCTGCTGCGCCTATGGGTGGGATGACCTGGTTGCGCTAGGGCTCGACCACGGATTCCACAAGGCCGGCGCCTACACCCGCTACACCGTTGGCCCTGCCGTTCAGCGCGAGATTCTCGACCGGCTGCTGGAGCTGAACCATCAACGCTACGCAGAGGAAGTCGAAAAGGGCCTGCACGACAGGAAGACCGGCCGCAAGGCGAAGGCCGCGGAAGGGACGTTGTTCTGATGGTCGACGTACAGGGAGGTCTCTTCCCGCATCCGCGCGGCGAGCAGCAGGCGCTCACGATGCCCGGCAGGGACGACGCCGACCAGCAGGCACTGATCCAGCCGCTCGACGTGCCGCAGACGTTCCCCGAAGCCACCTCGTACCAGGTGCGGGATGAGCTGGAGGAGTTGATCGGGCGGGACTTGCTCGGGCCGTGGGACGGCGAGCACGAGGAGTTCCGCCCCGGCGCGATGGGCCCGCGCGAGCGCTACCTCGTCGGCATGCTGGGCCCGAAGCAGCGCCCGCGCTCCGACCGCCGCGAGGCGGCCGAGGTCGCGGACGTGGACGCCGCCGTCCAGGGCGACGGCAGCGAGGCCGAGCTGCCTGAGGTCGTCACCCCGCAGAACCTCGGCAAGATGTGGGCCTCCTCCATGGGCCTGTCGTTCGCCGTTCCCGGCGACGTCGACGTCCTGTCGGTGACCGCCGACTGGGGCCGCTACGACCTGCGCGAGTCCGAGGACGAGAAGGGCAAGAAGCGCCGGGTCTGGTTCCGCGAGCCGGTGTCGTACCGGAAGGAAGTCCGCCTCGACGGCGAGACGTCCTACCGGATGCCGCTGACGGTCCCCGACGAGGACGACCCGGGCGTGCACCTGGCCGTCGAGGTCCGGCCGCGCAACGGCGGCCGGGTGGTGCAGCTCGCCCTGATCAATACGCAGATGGAGGCGACCAGCAACGGCGACACCGCCTGGCTCTTCCAGACCGCCCTCACCGTGACCGCGCTGGACGGCGACGCCGCCGTCTTCCTGCCGATTGATGACCCGCTCGACGGCGTGCGGGGCGTTGACGACGACCAGGAGGAGACGCACCTGCGGCTGCTCTACCGGTCGCAGCGCCGCTACGCCGCAGGCCGCAACGTGGCCGTGCACCCATCGGTGCGTGACGGCGAGCGGTGGGCGCACCAGCTCGTCACCACCTGGCTGCCCACCTACAACGTGCCGGCGACCGTCGCCCAGGTCGGCAAGGGCTCCGGCCTGGCCGGCGTGGAGCTGTCCATGGACGCCCTCGCCGCCGCCGACATCGACCGGCTGCGCACCGGGCTCGCGCCGCTGGCCGATGGGTACGAGGCATGGCTGGACGACGAGGAAGCGAAGATCCCCGGCCTGCCGGAGCCGCTCCGCAACGCTGCCGAGGCTGCGGTGTTCACCGCGCGTCGGGCCGCCGAGCGGATCCGCGCCGGCATCGCGCTGCTCACCAACCCGGAGGCCGACAAGCACGCCGACGCCCTCGCCGCGTTCCGGTTCGCCAACGAGGCGATGGCGCTGCAACGCCGGCACAGCGAGGTCGGCCGCCTCCGCGAGGACAAGGGCCTGTCGTACGCCGAGGCCAAGGCCGCCATCGACGGACGCGGCACGGCCGCCGCTTCCTGGCGTCCCTTCCAGCTCGCGTTCGTGCTGCTCAACCTGCCGTCCATCACCGATCCGGCGCACCCCGAGCGGGCTGCTAACCGGGACGCCACCGTCGACCTGCTGTTCTTCCCCACCGGTGGTGGCAAGACCGAGGCGTACCTCGGGCTGACCGCGTTCGCCTTCGCCATCCGCCGACGCCAGGGCGTGATCGGCGCTGGCGCGGACGCCCGCAGCGGTGAGGCCGGCGTCGCCGTGCTCATGCGCTACACGCTGCGGCTGCTCACCGCTCAGCAGTTCCAGCGGGCCGCCGCCCTGGTCTGCGCCGCCGAGGTGCTGCGCCGCAAGAACGAACGCAGCTGGGGGACCGAGCCGTTCCGGATCGGCCTCTGGGTCGGCGGCGGGGTGTCGCCGAACTGGTACAACGACGCCGCCGAGCAGATCGCCGAGGCACGCGAGGCGGGCAACGGCAAGTTCACCAACGTCCTCCAGACCCTGAGCTGCCCCTGGTGCGGCTCCAAGCTGCGCGCCGAGCGGGACCTGGTCAGCAAGGACGACCTGCGCCGCGTCTTCCTCTACTGCCCCGAGGCCGAGGGCACCGACGCGTGCCCGTTCTCCCGGACCCGCTCGCCCGAGGGCCTGCCGATCCTCACCGTCGACGAGGAGATCTACCGGTACGCCCCCAGCCTGGTCATCGCCACCGTCGACAAGCTCGCCCAGCTGCCGTGGCGCGGCTTCGCCGGCCTGCTCTTCGGCCGGGTCCGCGAACGCTGCCCCCGGCACGGCTACCGGCACGACGACCTCGACGCCCGGACCGGCTGCGGCGCCCGGCACAACAAGAAGGGCAAGCTGGAGGCCGCCACCAGCCGGCCGGTGATCCGGCTGCGGCCGCCGGATCTGATCATCCAGGACGAACTGCACCTCATCTCCGGGGCGCTCGGCACCACGGTCGGCCTCTTCGAGGCGGCCGTCGACCAACTCTGCACCTGGCCACTGCCCGGAGGCGGCGAGGCCGGGCCGAAGATCGTCGCCTCTACGGCGACCACCAAGCGGGCTCGCGAGCAGGTGCTCGGGGTCTTCGGCCGTGACCTGGCCGTCTTTCCGCCGCCGGTCATCGACATCACCGACACGTTCTTCAGCCGGCAGGTGCCGGTCACCGTCGACAACCCGGGCCGCCGTTACCTGGGCGTCTGCGCCCATGGCATCCGAATGAAGTCCGCCGAGATCCGGATCGCGGAGATCCTGCTGCTCGCCGGGCAGACCCTCATCGACCGGTACGGCCAGCCGGCCGACCCGTACCTGACCACGGTCGGCTACTTCAACGCCACCCGCGAGCTCGCCGGGATGCGGCGCATCCTCGACGACCAGGTCGCCACCCGGGTCCGCTCCCACGGCCGGCGAAAGGGCCTCTCCGACCGGCTCGTCGGCACCCAGATGCTCAACGTCCAGGAGCTGACCTCCCGGATCTCCTCCGGCGACATCAGCGACGTGCTCAAGCGGCTGGAGATCGGCTTCGACCCGGAGCTCGACACCTCCGCCCGCCGGCGGGCGATCCTCGACGACGCGCGGGAGGCGTACAAGTCGAAGACGGCGTCCAACCCACGGCCGGCGCTGCACCCGGTCAGCGACCGGTTCTACAAGCGGCAGAACGAGGGACAGGTTCCCGTCGACGCGGTGCTGGCCACCTCGATGCTCCAGGTCGGCGTGGACGTGTCCCGCTTCGGCCTGATGGTGGTGACCGGGCAGCCGAAGAACACCGCCGAGTACATCCAGGCGTCCTCCCGGGTCGGCCGGGATGCCAAACGACCCGGTCTGGTGATCACCCTCTACAACTGGACCCGGCCCCGGGACCTCGCCCACTACGAGGACTTCGAGTACTACCACGCCACTTTCTACCGCCAGGTGGAGGCGCTGTCGGTCACCCCGTACACCCGGCGGTCGCTGGACCGCAGCACGACCGCGACCCTGGTCGCGGCCATGCGCAACGCGGAGGAAGCATTCTCCCGCAACACCGACGCCCAGGACGTGCCGCTCGACGGGCCGGAGGTGCAGCAGGTCTTCGACCGGTTCCTGAAGCGGGCCGAGGCGATCGCCGGTGAGCGGGGCCGCGACTACCTCCAGGAGCGGATCAACCGGCTCAAGGATCTGTGGAACGAGCGGAAGACTGGCGCGGTCCGGCTCGGCTACGACAAGGGCACGTTCAAGCAACAACAGCTCAATGGCCTGCTGGTCAAGGCGAGCGGCGAGCGGTGGACCGACCTGACGGTCGGGCAGTCCATGCGGGAGACCGAGAACGAGATCAACCTGGTGCTGCCGGCTGGCGGGGAACTCTTCACCGCGCAGTACGGCGCGCCGGACTGGTCGTTCGGGGCGCCGACCGACGACACCAGGGACGAGGACCTCCCCGACGGGGACGAGATGGGCGAGTCGACCCTCGCGGGGAAGGGGAACTGATGGCGGGCAGACACTTCCGGCGGGTCGGCTCGGTGCGACCCAGCCACCTGATGTTCACCACCGGCGTCGGCGCGATCGTCGACCTGCCGAACTTCTCGGTCCTCGTACGCGGGCTCGACGACTGGAACCACTCGGCCGTCCCCGACTGGGTGCCGATTGTCGAACCCCGGCTGCTGGCGGCCGTCAAGAACCTGCTGGGCAAGCCGTCCATCAAGGAACTGCGCCCCGCGCCCTGGATCGACGGCGTCGACCAGGACCCGAACGGACCGGCCGCCAAGGTCGGTGTGCCGATCGTGCCGTTCCCCGGCTGGCTGCGCTGCACCATCTGCGACGAGCTGGCGCCGATCGAGTCGACGATCTTCGGCTTCGAGAACGCCAAGCCCCGCAAGCCGCACGAGGCCAAGTTCTTCCACACCTCGTGCACCCGGAAGAAGTCGGGCAAGCCGATGGCCGTGGCCGCCCGGTTCGTGCTCGCCTGCACCGCCGGGCACCTCGACGACTTCCCGTACGCCCACTTCGTCCACCAGGGCGGCACCTGCCCCAACGCGAGCCACCCGAAGCTGAAGATGGACGACCGTGGCGGCAACCTCGGCGCCAACGTCGAGATCAAGTGCGTGCCCTGCGGCGCCCGCCGCAACATGAAGGAGGTGCTCGGCCCGCGCGGTCCGGAGAAGCTGCCGCGCTGCCGGGGCCGCCACGCGCACCTGGGCAGCTTCGAGGCGGGCTGCACCGCGGAGCTGAAGCTGCTGATCGTCGGCGCGTCCAACCAGTGGTTCGCGCAGACGCTCTCCGCGCTGGCCGTGCCGCGCACCGGCGCGAGCGAGTTGCAGGCAAAGGTGGAGCAGCACTGGAAGCCTTCCCTGGAAGGCGTTCCCGGCGTCGAGATGCTGCCCTACCTGCGGACCGTCGTCCCAGCGCTGCGGGAGTTCGATCGGTGGACCGACCAGGAGATCTGGGCCGCCATCGAGCGGCACCGCGAAGGTCCCAAGGGCGACGAGGAGCAGAAGGGCTACCCTGACCTGCACACCCCGGAGTGGGAGATCTTCTCCGCCGCGCAACTGCCACCGGCCACCGACGACTTCACGCTGCGCCGCGACCCGAACGGGGTGCCCGGGGAGCTGAAGGAGCTCTACGCCGACGTGATCCAGGCCGAGCGGCTGCGCCAGGTCCGGGCGCTGGTCGGCTTTACCCGGCTCGACGCCCCCGACCCGATGGACCCCGACCTCGTGACCCGGGCGCCGCTGGGCAAGGCCACCCCGACCTGGGTGCCGGCCAGCGAGGTACGCGGCGAGGGCATCTTCCTCCGCCTGCCCGAGAACCTGCTGTCCGAGTGGGAGGAGCGGGTCACCGACACCGAGTGCATGCAGGAGCACCGCGACGCGTACGCCCGGTTCCGGCAGAACCGCTACTCCGGGCGGATCTCAGGGGCGTTCGAGCCGATGAAGCACTGGCCGGGCGAGCGGTACATCGCGCTGCACACCCTGTCGCACCTGCTGATCCGAACCATCGCCCTGGAATGCGGCTACAGCTCGGCCAGCCTGTCGGAGCGTATCTACGCCGGCACGCCGGACGACCCCCGCACTGGCATCCTCGTCTACACGGCGGTGCCGGACGCCGAGGGGACGCTCGGTGGGTTGGTGTCGCTCGCCGAGCACGACTCGCTGGTCCGGCTCACCCGACGGGCGCTCGCCGACGCCAGGCACTGCTCGTCGGATCCGCTCTGCGCCGAACGGCTGCCCCAGGACCCGGCGGACTTCCTCCACGGTGCCGCCTGCCACGTCTGCCTCTTCGTCTCCGAGACGACCTGCGAACGCGGCAACCGGTTCCTGGACCGGCGGTTCGTCGTACCGATCGACAAGCCGGACCTGGCGCTCTTCCCCGAGCTGCCATGACCTGGCACCCGGCCTTCGAGGCGGCGGCCGAGGCCGCGGTGAACCGGCTGGGTCCGGGACACCTGCGGGTGCTGGCCGACCGCCTCGGCGACGGCTCGCCAGAACAGGCCGTCCGGCACGCCGTCCCGGTGCCCGGCTTCGCCGAGGCGGCCGGGGCGGTGCTGGCCGCCCAGCGCGCCTCGGGGCTGCCAGGCGTGGAGGCGGCGGCCTACCTGCGAGGGCTGGCCGCCGGGCACGCGCAGCGGTCGGCGGCGGTACGGATCGAGTCGGTGTGGAGCGGGCCGAGCACCCATCCGGTGCCGGTCCGCGCCACCGCCCAGGTGCTGGTCGACCTGGTCGCGGAGGCCCACGCCGAGCTGCTGCTGATGACGTACTCCGCCAAGCCCTACCCACCGTTGCTGGCGGCGCTGACGACGGCGGTCGCCCGCGGAGTGGCCGTGACCGTCGTCGTCGAGACACTGGCCGGAGCCGGCGGAGCGCTGAACGGCGCGGAACCCGCCGCTGCCTTCGCGAACCTGCCCGGCGTCCAGTTATGGCACTGGCCGGTCGAGCGGCGGACCGAGGATCACGCCAAGATGCACGCGAAAATCGCCGTCGCCGATCGCCGGGTGCTGCTGGTGTCCAGCGCCAACCTCACCCAGTCCGGTGTCAACCGCAACATCGAGGCGGGGCTGCTGGTACGCGGCGGCACGGCACCCCAGCGAGCGGCTGAGCACATCGCGGAGCTGCAGACCCGCGGGGTGCTGGCCCGGCTCCGGACGTCCGCGCAGGGGTGGTGAACATGCTGGGTTCGGACGGGGCCACCGTCGCCACCGGCGACATCGCCCGGCTGGCGGGCGTCGGGCGGGCAGCGGTCAGCAACTGGCGGCGGCGCTTTCCCGACTTCCCGCAGCCCGTCGGCGGCAGCTCCGCGAGCCCTCTGTTCGCGGTGGGGGAGGTCGAGGCCTGGCTGAGCCGACACGACAAACCGTTCCGGCTCACCCCCGTTGACCGGGTATGGCAATCGCTGAGAGGGTCCGCTAGTGACCTGGAACTGGGCGATCGAATCGGCAACCTCGGTGGCTTTCTGGTCTTCCTCGAGCGGGATCCGGCGGGATGGAAGACCCTCGCCGAACAGCCCGACGCTGTGGTGGAGGATCGGCTGGCCGAGGCCATTCGGACGGTCGTCCCGGAGTTCGGGCACCTCATCACCGACGTGCCGGCCCCGGACACGGTGGCCATTGTCCGACTGGCCGCCGAGGCGGCCGACCGGGAGGGACCCCGGGCCGTCTTCGACTTCCTCTGCGAGCGGTATTTGGAAGTCCACTCCCGCCGTCACACCGTCACACCCGCAGCGTTCGCTTCCGTCATGGTCGCTCTGGCCGCGTCGGAGGCGGAAACCATTCTCGATCCGGCATGCGGGATCGGCACCCTGCTGCTCGCCGCCGCCGGGCGCTCCGTCCAGGAGTTGCGCGGCCAGGAGGTGAATCGGACGCCAGCCCGCATCGCCTCCGCCCGGCTCCTGCTGCACGCCAGGGATGCCCGAGTCACCGTGTCGGATTCGCTGCGATCCGACGTGTACCCGGGGGCCCTGTTCGACGCGGTGGTGTGCAACCCGCCCTTTGCGGACCGGTCCTGGGGGCATGACGAGCTGGCCGGCGACGCGCGCTGGGAGTACGGCCTGCCGCCCCGGGGGGAACCGGAACTGGCCTGGGTGCAGCACTGTCTCCGGCACGTCAAGCCCGGAGGGCGGGTCGCGGTTCTCATGCCGGCCGCTGCCGCCAGCAGGCGTTCGGGCCGACGAATCCGGAGCAACCTGCTCCGAGCCGGGGTGCTGCGCGCGGTGATCTGTCTGCCGCCGACCGGACCGACCGGGGCGGTGGCGCCGGATCTGTGGCTGATGCGGCGCCCCGACGGGACGCGGCGTCCCGATGAGGTGTTCATGGTCGATGCCAGCTCCGAACCCGCCCATGCCATACAGGCCTGGGCCGCCTTCTCCGCTGGGTCCGAACTGCCGGCCGGGAGCCGGGCGGTCCCGATCATCGACCTGTTGGATGACGACGTGGACCTCGCCCCGGCCCGCCACCTGGCCGCCGCCGGCAGGCCCTCTTCAGCTTTCCCACCCGCTCTGGCGTCGCTGTGCGCCGCGGTCGATGCCCTCGTGCCGACCCTGCCGGACTTGACCGACATCCCGTCGCCCGATGCCCCGGTGATGACCACCATCGGCGAGCTCGTCAGGACGGGCGCGGTCACCATCCGACAGGCTCCGATGAAGATGGGTACGGACGAGGACGGACCCACGCCGGTGCTCACCGCTCGGGACGTACGCCTCGGGCGCCCCGCATCCGGGACAGCCGTGGATTTGCCCGGTGCGGTCACTCTCAGGGCAGGCGACGTGGTGACACCGCTCGCGCCGCGTGCGCCCGCCGTGCACGTCGTCACCGACGGCGGCCCGCTGCTCGGCCCGCGGCTCTACCTGCTCCGGGTCGACCCGGAGCAGCTGGACCCGTACTTCCTGGCCGGCTTCCTGCGGACCGCGCAGCGCGGCGGCTCCAGCGGCTCATCCCTCGCCGGCCGACTCGACATCCGGCGGACCCGCATACCCCGGCTGCCCCTCTCCGAGCAGCGCAGCATCGGGGAGGCATTCAGGCGGCTGATGGCTTTCGAGGCGCGCTTGCGGAAGGCGACGGCGCTGGGGGAGGAGCTCGTCGAGCGCGGGTTCGTCGGTCTCGGAGACGGGAGCCTGCGGCCGGCGACGGTGGCGGACTAGCCTGCCCATGCTGGGGGATCAAGGACGGAGGGGGCTGCCGCGGTGGGGATGCTGATCAACAGCCGGTACGAGCTGGACGACCTGCCTATCGGCCATGGCGGCATGGGCGAGGTGTGGCTGGGGCACGACACCAAACTGGACCGGCACGTGGCGGTCAAGTTCATCCGCTTCCCGAACGGTGAGCAGGACAAGGACTACATCCGCCGGTTCGTCCGCGAGTCGCGGATCACCGCCCGGCTGGAGCACCCGGGTGTCCCGGCCGTCTACGACGTCGGGTCGCACGAAGGCCGCCCCTACCTCGTCATGCAGCGTATCCACGGGATCAGCGTCGCCGACCTGGTGGCCGAGCAGGGTGCGCTGCCCATCGGCTGGGCGGCCGGGATCGCCGCCCAGGTCTGCGCGGTCCTCACCGCCGCCCACCAGGCCTCGCTCGTGCACCGTGACCTCAAGCCGAGCAACCTCATGCTCCAGCCCGACGGGGCGGTCAAGGTGCTCGACTTCGGACTCGCCGCAGCACCCACCCTCTCCGACTTCTCGAAGATCACGGCGACCGGGCTGCCGCCCGGCACGCCCGCCTACATGGCGCCTGAGCAGATCGAGACCAACATCAGCGGCCCCGCCACCGACCTGTACGCGCTGGGCTGCACCCTGCACGAGATGCTGACCGGGGAGCGACTCTTCACCGGGTCCACCTCCTACGACGTGTGGAGCAAGCAGGTCACCCACCAGCCGCTGCCGGTGCGTGGCGTACGGGACGACGTGCCCGCCGGCCTGGAGGACCTGCTGCTGCACCTGCTGCAGAAGAAGCCCGAGGATCGGCCGGAGAGCGCCCAGGTCGTCTACGACCGTCTGCTGCCCTTCGCCACGGACCTCGGCCCGATCCCGGGGATCCTCCATGCGCCGTCGACGGTGAGCCCTGCCCGGATGTACGGCTCGATGCTGGGGCGGGTATTCACATCGGCCCCTCCGGCGTCGCCCGCCGGGCCGATCGTGCCGCCGGCGTCCGCCGGTGAGCCCGCGCAGCCGCCGGCACCGCCCCAGCGGCGGCCCGATGAGAAGCCGGGGGTGGGGCGGACGGATCTACGGCGGGCACGAGCGGAAGCCAGCCGGCTGGTTGGGTCGTCCCGCTACGGCCAGGCGGCGGAAGTGCTTGCCGCCGCGGTCGCGCCGGCGATCACCGCCCTCGGCAGGACGGACGAGGACGTGGTGCGCGTCCGGCTCGAACTGGCCGACGCACTCTTCGAAGAGGGCGACTACCGGCGGGCCGCACCGGCGTACGAGGAACTCGCCGAGGACGTCGCGCGGAAGCAGGGGCCGCACGCCGATCTCGCGCTGCACTGCCGGCTCAGGGGTGCCACCTGCCGCGCCCTCTTCGGCGAGACGAGCGAGGCATTGCGGCAGCTCGAAGCGCTTGTACGGGACGAGACCGAGGCGTTCGGCGCGGACGACCCGCGCACGCTGGAACTGCGCCGCCAGATCGGCCTCCTTCAGCTCGGCGCCGGTCTACGGCACGCCGCCGAGCAGACGCTGACACGTCTCCTCGCGGACCTGACCCGGCTCAACAGCGCCACGCATCCCAGCACCATGGAGATCGCCGACCTGCTGTCGGGCCTGCGTCGGCCCCGCTCCCGATGATCCAACCCGCTGCACGGCAGAAGGCACCGCAGCACCGATCGACCACGTGATCGCCGCCGGGGGCGGCGCTGACTGAGGAGAGCGTCATGGGTGACACGGCTTCGCCGATCGAGCACATTTCCATCCGCGTGCCGTGGCACGACACCGGCTGGAAGGGAACGGTGTGCGCCGACCCTCACGGCAACGGCACCTGCGTGCCTGCTGCCAGACCCCTGCGGTGACCGGCCTGGAAGTCAAGCCGGTCACCGCAGCCTGCGAGGTCAGAGACCGAAGACCTTCTGGGCGAGGTTCCCCCAGGCCGGGAAGTCCGCGCCGCCTACGAATCCTGTTCTGAGGGGTCAGCGACGAAAACGCCCAAACCTTGCCTGCCGACAAGCTCTCCAGCTTCGATCATCGAGTCGACGGCTCTCCGGACGGTCGCGGAGCTTGTTGAGTACTGCTTCATCAAGTTCTGTGTCGTCGGAATCTTCTCGCCCGGCTTCAGCAAGCCCGCCTTAACTCTGGCTCGGAGATCATCGCGGATGGATCTCCACAGCGGTGCGGCGTACGGCATGTCCTGATGGGATCACCGCAGCCTGCCGGGTAGACGAGTAACCCTAGGTTTGCTAGGAAAGCTAGGAAACAATGTAGGCTCGTCATCGGAAGGGCAGGGGAGGGGACGTGGGTAGGCGGTGGAAGTGGTTCTTGCGGCCGGGGAGGGTGGCGGTCGATTTGACCGGCCAAGTAGTGCCAGGCGAGATGGCGGGGCGGTTCCGGCGCTCGACGGTCGAGGACGTCGTACCCGATGGTCTGGTGACCTCGCGGTGCGGCGGCGCGCTCGTCTACGAGTGGCCCGAGCAGCGGCGGGCTACCGGCGCGGCGGACCAGCGCGTAGAGCGCTATGGCCCGTCACCCCGGCGAGCGAAACCGGAGGCGGCGCTGACTTCCGGCAGGCGTAGGAGACGAGCGGATGGCTGACGACATCGGGTCGACGGTGCCCCGGCGGCAGCTCGGTCGGGCGTTACGGGAGCTGCGGACCGAGGCGCGGATGACGCTGGACGGGGCGGCGAAGGCGCTGGAGTGCAGCCGGCAGAAGGTGTGGCGGATCGAGGCGGGCCTGAACGCGGTGCGCGGGCTCGACGTGCGGGCGATGTGCGAGCTGTACGGGGCGACGCGCGAGCTGACCGGCGCGCTGACCGGCCTGGCCGGCGAGACGCGGGCGAGGGGCTGGTGGCACGCCTACGGCGACACCGTCCCCGACTGGTTCGAGCTGTACGTCGGCCTGGAGTCCGCCGCCGGCCGGCTGCGGGAACACGACGACACGCTGGTGCCTGGCCTGTTCCAGACCCGGGGCTACGCGTCCGCAGTTTGTCAGCACCGGTCGGGCATGACCGACGACGAGCGGGAGCGCCTGGTCGAGGTGCGGCTGCAACGGCAGGCCCTGCTGCGACGACGGCTGCCCCCGCCGCCCCGGCTCGACGTCATGCTCTCCGAGGCGGTGCTGCTGCGGGTCGTCGGCGGCCCGGCGACGATGGCGGAGCAGCTCCGGCACCTGGTGGAGCTGGGCCGGCTGCCGCACGTCTCGATCCGGGTCGTGCCGCTGGCTGCCGGCCTGCACTTCGGGGCCGTCGCGGGAGCCTTCGTGCTGCTCGACTTTCCGCCCGGCAACCGCGTGGAGCCCGAGCCGTCGGTCGTCTACAGCGAGTCGCTGACCGGCGCGCTCTACCTCGACCGCAAGGAGGAGTTGGCCGCCTACGAGCGGGTCTGGGCGAGCCTCGACTCACTGGCCTTGGACGAGGGGCAGTCCCGACACCTGATCACGAAGATCTCCCAGGAGATTCACCATGGCTGAGCTGACCGGCGCCCAGTGGCGTACCAGTACCCGCAGCGGCGACAACGGCGGCAACTGCGTCGAGGTCGCCGACAACCTGCCGGGCGTCGTCGCCGTACGCGACAGCAAGGACCGCGGCGGCCCAACGCTCACCTTCACGTCCGACTCCTGGGCGGCCTTCGTCCGGGCGGCCGCCTCGGAGCATTGAGGGGCGGGAACGGCCCTCGGCGCCTCAGCGGCGCCGGTCGGTGACGCGGATGGTGAGGACCGTGCCGTCCCGGCCGAGCGACACCACCCCGTCGCGCGGCCGGGACCTCGACCATCGGCGGCTGATCAGCGGCGCAGCCCGGAGGTAGGCCGCGACCTGACCCTCCGCGAGCTGGCGGTACAGGCTGCTCTCCACGCCGCGGAACACCTCCAGGGCTTTGCCGTCCGGCAGCGGCGCGCGGTAGAGGGTGCCCTGGGCGTCCAGGCCGTCCGCCACCGGCTGGGACGTGGCGGTGCTCGTCGCCCACGACGGGTCCAGCTCGAACAGCCTCAGTTGGCCGGAGTGGGGCTCCTCGTCTCCGCGTTGCCGTGGCGTCGCGTAATGACGGGCGGTGTCGCTGTCGCCGGCGAAAAGGAGTGCGGTGGCCGCCACCGCGCGGGTCAGGATCTGGGTGAACCAGCCACGTCGTTCCTCGGGCACGTCGAACACCTCGGGTGCTCCCGGCGGCAACTCGTCGGCCGAGGCCGGACCGGCGGTGCCGGCCGGCGCGGCGTCCGCGGCTGCCGCCGGCCACGTCCGCGCCTCGTCGGCCGCGGCCGGCCGGGTCCGCCAGTGATGGTCCTCCGGGCGGGAGTGCAGCAACTCGTCAAAGTCGTCGGGGTTGCCGTCCCACAACTCGTCGTCTCCCGGCGGGTCGAGGACGTACGAGGTGATCTGACGCCCGGCCAGGCACGAGGCGACCATCAGTGACGGCGGGCGGCGTCCACCGACGCTCAGCGTCCTCACCTGCACGGCGGCCCGGGCGAGTTGACCGTAGGCGAAGCTCGGCGGCTGATGGGTGCCCTTGCATTCCAGCACCACGATCTTCATCCGGCTGCGGCGACCCGAGCTGTGGTGTCCCACCAGGAAGTAGTCCGGACGCTTCTGGCTCTTCGAGGTGCGTTCCACCGCGCCCACCCCGTCGATGAACCCTGCCTTCAGGGCCACCTCCGCGTCGACCGCGAAAAAGGTCCACTGGCGATATTGCCGTTGCAGCACCTTCTTGGCCACCACCAGGGCCAGGCCGATGCCCAGCTGCTCGGACTGGGTCACCTTGTGGTGGTACACAAGGCTATGGGCTGACGGAGTCAGCCCGAGCATGCCGCGTTGCCGGGTCAGCGTCGCGCAGTAGCGGACGTGCGCCCAGTGCCTGGCCACCTGGGCCAACGGCGACGCGGTCAACAGCGTGGTCGCCACCCCGAGCTCGTGCAGCACCTGCGCCGGGCTGGTCCCCACCGTCGGGCCGATTGTCACGGGGAAGGGAGCCTTCCCGTACCGGTACGCGTCGTTCTTGGCGGCGGCGTCCTTGGCGTACTTCTCGACAGCGTCGACAACCTGGGCGGAGGATTCGACGACCAGTCTCGACGGTTGGCTGAGAGATCGTACGAGCAACTCGATGTCCACGCCCACCCCCGGTGCTGACGTACGGCATGAGCCCGAGCACCCAGAGTGATCGAGAAGCTTCGAAGTGTCAATGGAGCATCTGAGCCGGAGGTCCCTCGGCCCGCACCCAAAACGCGGCGGCGGAGGAAGGCTGAGGAGTCGCGTTTCTGACTGAATCGCTGATTCGTCCCGAGCGTCTGGTTGGCTGGCCGGATTACACGTGGGGACAACGGGGAGTACACATGGTTGCGGCACACGAGACGACGCTGCGGGAGTTGCTCGAGGGCGCGAAGCAGTATCGGGTGCCGCTGTACCAGCGGACGTACTCGTGGACGGACTCCCAGCTCAAACGCCTGTGGGAGGACATCCGCAAGCTGGCCGAGGAGCGGATCGAGAACCGGAACCTCACGCACTTCATCGGCTCGCTGGTGCTAGCGCCCAGCCCCACGCACGGGCCCTCGGTCTCCGAGTTCCTGGTGGTGGACGGTCAGCAGCGGCTCACCACGCTGTCCATTCTGCTCTGCGCCATCCGCGATCACCGGGCGCGGTACGAGAACCCGGACCACCGGGACCGCATCGATCAGGAATACCTGATCAACAAGTACAAGCCGGCTCATCGGTTGAAGCTCGTTCCCACCCAAGCCGACCGCGCCGCTTACGAGGCATGCTTGGAGGCAACGCCACAGGCCGGCGGGAGCGACCAGGTCGGTGCGGCGTACCGGTTCTTCATGGCCGAGCTCGCCACTGTCGACGACCCGGACGACCCGCTGGACATCGAACGCATCGAGGACGCGGTCATCTCGGGGATGGCGCTGGTGTCGGTCGTCGCGCAGGTCGGCGACAACGTCTACCGGATCTTCGAGTCGCTGAACAACACCGGCCTGAAGCTCACCCAGGCTGACCTGCTGCGCAACTACCTCTTCATGCGGCTGCCCAACCGTGGCGAGGCCGTGTACGACTCACTGTGGTTCCCGCTGCAGAAGCAGTTGGACTCCGGGGAGCTTGAGCAGTTGTTCTGGCTCGACCTGGTACACCGGAGCCCGGAGGTCAAGCAGACCGACACCTACACCGGCCAGCAGGCGCGGCTCAACGGCCTGCACACCGAGGCGGAGATTGAGGCCGAGGTACGTCGATTCTGCCGACTCGGCGCTTTCCTGCGGATCATCCTGCACCCTGAGGAGGAGCACGACCCGGAGGTACGGCGGCGTCTGGCCCGGCTCAACGCCTGGGACACGACCACCGTGTTGCCGCTACTGCTGCACCTGCTGGACCGCCGCAAGCAGGGGACAGCAACCTCGGAGCAGATCGCCTCGGCGATGCTGCACGTCGAGAGCTACTTCATCCGGCGCCTGCTGATCGGCCGAGCCACTGCGAGCATCAACCGGATCCTGCTGCGCATCGTGACCGACATGCGTAAGGACCTGCCAGTCGACGAGGCGGTGCGGTCATACCTGTCGGTCGGCCGGAAGCACTACGCCACCGACGCCAGCGTTCGGGAGGCGGTGCGGTCAATCCCGTTCTACCTCAACGGGCGCGCGACCCAGCGCAAGCTGGTGCTTCAGTGGTTGGAGGAGTCGTACGGCAGCAAGGAACCGGTCTCGCCTGGGTCGCTGACCATTGAACACGTCATGCCGCAGAGCCCGACCGCGGAATGGCGGCAGATGCTGAGCGAGGACCTCCAAGGGGAGGAAAGCTTCGCCGAGGCGCACGAGGCCTTGGTCCACACGTTGGGGAACCTCACCCTGACCGGCTACAACGCGGAACTGAGCAACAGCTCCTTCCTTGTCAAGCGGGCACAACTGGGCAAGAGCGGGATTGCCCTCAACCGGGAGATCGCCGGCCAGAAGCGCTGGGGACGTCCTGAGATCCACGCCCGTGCGGATGCGCTCGCGGAACGGATCATCGCCACCTGGCCCGGGCCCACCGAGGAGGCGGGCAACCGGTCCGAGGTCCCCTGGGACGTCATGAACAAGGCCCTCGCCGCGCTGCCCGCCGGCTCCTGGACCGCGTACGGTGATCTGGCCGCGCTGATCGGCAGTCACCCTGTCTCCGTCGGTGCCCGGCTGGCCAACCATCCCGCACCGAACGCGCACCGGGTGCTCCAGGCCGAGGGCGTGGTCGCACCGAACTTCCGCTGGCTCGACCCGTCCCGCACCGACGACCCGCACGACCTGCTGCGCGAAGAAGGTGTCGAGTTCGACAAGTACGGCCGGGCCAGCCAGGCTCAGCGCATCGGTGTCGAGGAACTGGCCCAACTTGCCGGCATGCCGCAGCAGGACGAGTCCGGCCAGCTTCTTCGACCACGATCCCGTCGTAACAATTCGCTGGATGACCGGTTCCTCGAGCAGTTGACGGACCTTCAGGATGCGCAGGTCGCGCATGGCACGGTCGCGGTACTCGAAGCCTGGGCCGGCATGGGCGGCATGCCGCTCTACGGCTCCGGCGGTGAGACCTCGTGCTTCCTGATGGCGCGCGGAAAGGACCACGAGCTCGGCAACATCTGGCCCGCGACGATCTACCCGAGCGGGAAGTTTGAGATCGTGTTCCAGCACCTGAGCACCCGGCCGCCGTTCGACGACATCGCGCTCCGAGAGCAGTTCCGCCAGCGGTTGAACGAGCTGCCGGGCGTGAAGATCGCGGCAGCCAAGCTCGCGCTCCGCCCCGGCTTCCCCCTGGACGTCCTCGTCAACGTCAAGGCTCGCGAGGCGCTCACCGAGCATCTCCGCTGGTTCTACGGGCAGGCCGTGCATCCCGAGGTCTGACTCTCGCCCTATCCTTCGGCCTCGCCCTTTCCACCGCGCGCCACCCGTTGGAGACCCCTCGTGCCCCAGCTCGCCTTCGCCAACAGCTTCTGGCAGAGCTTCGACGTCCTAGAGAAGCCGGTCAAGGCCGGCGTACGCAAGGCGATGGAGAAGTTCCAGCAGCTCACCATCGCCGAGCTGCACGCCGACAAGGGCCTGCACCTGGAGTCGGTGAACAACGCCCGGGACCCGAGGATGCGGACCATCCGCATCAACGACTTCTGGCGCGGGGTCGTGCTGGCGCCGGACGACAGCAGCGACACCTTCCTGCTGCTGAGCGTGGTGTCGCACGACGGCGCGTACACGTGGGCGGCGAAACGCCTCTACACGGTCAACACGGCGACGCGGGCCCTGGAGGTCCGCAACGTCGCCGCCATCGAACAGCTCACGCCGGCGCTGGAGAAGGCGGCGGCGCAGGCACCGACGCTGCTCTTTGCCCGTCATTCGGACAGGGTGCTGCGTGACCTCGGTATCGACGACCAGGTGCTGCGGGCGGTCCGCACGATCATTGACAAGCCGCAGCTCGAGGCGTTCGGTACGCTGTTGCCCGAGGACCAGTTCGAAGTCCTGCAGTACCTCGCCGAGGGCTTCTCGCCCGACGAGGTCTACCGCGACCTCGTCGTTGAGCGCCGGCCGGCTGCCGCGACACCGGAGCCGAGCGAGAGCCTAGCGGCGGCGATCGCCAACACCACCAGCCGCATCATGCTGGTGACCCGGCCCGACGAGCTGGCCGAGATCCTCGACAAGCCGTTCGCCGCGTGGCGGGTGTTCCTTCATCCGTCGCAGCGGCGCCTCGCTTACCGGGTGTCGCACAAGGGGCCGGCGCAGGTGACGGGCGGACCGGGAACGGGGAAGACGGTGGTTGCCCTGCACCGGGTCAAGCATCTGCTGTCCCGCTCGGCCGACAGCCGGGTGCTGCTCACCACGTACACCAATGCCCTGGCCGCCGCCCTGCGGGAGAACCTGGCGCTGCTCCTCGGCGACGAGAAGCAGTTGGCGCGGGTGGAGGTGACCACGGTCAACGCCTTCGCCAACCGCGCCGTGCGCACCCTCGCCGGGCGAGTGCCCACCCCGATTGGGGACGTGGACGAGCGGCAGGTCTGGCGACGGGTGTGCCGCCGGCTGACCCTGCCCTGGACCGAGCAGTTCCTCGCCCAAGAGTACCGGCACGTCATCCTCGCTCAAGACGTGCACGACCGCGAGGAGTACCGCGACGTCAGCCGGCGGGGGAGAGGGTCAGCGCTGGGCCCGCGACAACGTGACCGGGTGTGGGAGGCGGTGGACATGTTCTCGGCCGAGCTGGCGGCGGCCGGCACGATCACCCACCTCCAGGTGTGCGCGCGAGCTGCGCAGCTGCTCGAGGAAGCCGACCTCGGCGTCCACGGCTTCGACCACGTGGTGGTGGACGAGGCACAGGACCTGCACCCGGCCCAGTGGCGGGTGCTGCGCGCCGCGGTGAAGCCCGGCGCAGACGACCTGTTCATCACCGGCGACCCGCACCAACGGATCTACGACTCCCGGGTGTCGCTCAGCTCCCTCGGCATCTCCGTCGCGGGGCGTAGCAGCCGGCTGCGTATCAACTACCGCAGCACGGAAGAGATCCTGTCCTGGTCCACGGGGGTGCTGGTCGGGTCGCGGGTCGACGACCTCGCCGGCGAGGGCGAGGACAGCCTCACCGGACACCGTTCGCTGCTGCACGGAAAGCGGCCGCAGGCGAAGGGCTACCCGACGAGCCAGGCCGAGGTCGCGGCGCTCGTGGCCCGAGTGTGGGAGTGGATGGGGCAGGACGTCCGGCCGAGCGAGATCGCCGTCTGCGCACGCTTCAACACGACATTGAGCACCGTGCGCGACGAGCTGATCGCCGCCGGCATCCCATCGGTCTGGGTGCGGGACCATCCCGGCGCGGATATCGACGGGGTGCGGCTGGCCACCATGCACGCGATGAAGGGCCTGGAGTTCCGCTGCGTGGCGGTGGTCGGGGCCACGGCACGGGCGGTCCCGTTCGCGAAGGAGGTCACGCCGCCCGAGGTGGACCAGTTGCAGCACGAGAGCGACATGCTCAGGGAGCGCTGCCTGCTATTCGTCGCCAGCACCCGAGCCCGAGAGGCCCTGCACGTGTCATGGAGCGGAACGCCCAGCCCGTTCCTGACGTTCACCTCTGACGGGCGCTGAGCGGCGTCACCGCGCTGAGGCGACGGCGGGTGCCGCTACGAGCGCGCCTCGTCCGGGTGGAAGCGTTCCGCCTTGATCGCGCTGACGAAGCTTCCCCAGACCTCCGCAGGGAAGGCCAACGCCGGTCCGGCGCTGTGCTTGGAGTCGCGTACGGCGACGATGCCGGGGAGGTTATCGGCGACCTCGACGCAGTTGCCGCCATTGCCGCCGCTGCGGCTGGTCTTGCGCCAGACGGCGCCGGTCAGGTCAGTCATGCCGCAGCTCCCCGATGATCCGCTTGATCATGTCCGTCGATTGTGCCTCATCGAGGGCCAGCGTCTCCAGGCTCTTCCACGCCGACCGGTAGGCCGCTAGCTCATCGGGCTTGTCGAGGTACAGCGCGCCGGTCAGCGACTCGCTGTAGGCGACGGACGGCTCCGGCCCGGCCCGTCCGCCCTTCGTGACGGGGAAGTCCAGGATCACAAAGGAGCCCGCAACTGCACCCGAGTGCGGCCCGGCGGCAAAGGGCAGCACGCGCACCGACACGTTCGGCAGCCCGGCGGCCTCGATAAGCCGGCTGAGCTGGCCGACCATGACCCCGCGGTTGCCAACCGCGCGACGAAGCACGGCTTCCGACAGCACCGCGTCCAGCCGGGGTGGCTTGGGCAGTCGGCGGGTGAGCAGGCTCTGCCTCTGCAACCGCACCTCCACCGCCCGCTCCCGATCCTCCTCGCTTGCGGTTGGCCGGTCGAGCCGAGCGAGCCCGAGGGCGTACTCGCGGGTCTGGAGCAGGCCGGGGATCAAGGTCTCCTCGTACTGGCGGAGATGGGCGGCGGCGGATTCCAGGCCGACGTACAGCTCGAACCAGCTCGGTACCGCGTCCCCGTACGCGTGCCACCAGCCCTTCGATTTCGTCTCCGCGGCGAGCCCGCGCATCGCCTCGGTCATCTCAGCCGACACGTTGTACAGCTCGCACATCGCCTTGACGTCGAGCACCCGGACCGCGCCCAAGCCGCACTCGATGCGCCAGATCTTTTGCCGGCTGTATTCGAGCGCCTCGGCGGCGGCGTCGAGGGTCACGCCGGCCTCGGTGCGGAACTGGCGCAGCAGCCGGCCGAGCTGCCGGCGCGGCACGGTCGATCCGATGTCCTCTGCCATCCGAGCACTCCCTGATTCCGTCCTGCAACACTGCGTGACGCCGCTCTGCAACACGTACAGGTTTCAGTAAAAGAAGTCAATACTTCTGGCAAGAATTCTGCCGTGGAACGTTGCGCTTCCACTTCGCACTGTCACATGCTGACTACAAGGACGCGGCTCGGTGCGGCGCCGACGGTAGCTACCAGGACCGACAAGCACAGTCCATGAGCAGCCCTGGTGCCGTACCGCTGATCGAAGCTGCGGTGGCAGGGCGGGGTGGGTCCGCCCGTGCGGGGAGGGCGGGTGGCCCACCCCTTCCAATCACGACGAGAGGCAGGCCAGCGAATGAGCGTCCGCAACCCGCGACCGACGCGGGGGAACGCAGCGACCTACCGCTCCGGCGCGTACCCCAGTCTGCTGCCGTGGCAGGTGCGCGAGCGCCGCTTCAAGCTGGCCGGGCTCGGACGCCGCGGCTTGGAGCCCGACGACGTGTACGCCTTCCTCGACCGGGTCGCCGGCGACCTGGCCGCCGTCTACGCGGCCCTGGCCGCCAGCCGCCGGGAGACCGCGGTCATCAAGGACGCGCTGCGCCGCTGGCAGTCCGACCAGGCCCGCGCCCGCGACGCCCGGGGAAACGAGCGGTGACCCAGCGGTACGTCATCCACCTGCCGGTCGTCGCGAACGACCTGCCCGCCGCGCAGCGCCTGGCCCGGGTGGTCGGCTGCTGGCTGCTCGTCCTGCCGCAGGCCGACCCGGGGGAGACCACCGTCTCGGCCGAGGACGACCAGAACGTGCGCCATCGGGTCTACTGCGACCTGCTGATGCCCGGCGGCCGGCGCTGCCTGCTCCGCGCCGACCACGACGGCCCCTGCGCCCGCCGCCTGCGCCGCTGACAACTCCGCGGGCGTGTCGGTTGTCCGTCACGTCGCTGGCCGCGTCGGGTTGGTCTGGTTCCGTAGCGCGGTGGATCGCATCGACCAGCCGAGGAACGTGGGGAAGCGCTGGTGACCGCGATGCCCGGCGTGGACGAAGACCACGGTCACAACGTCCTGTTGGAGTAGGCTAGGGGACGTGGTCGTCTGACCATGTTTCTTGACTCAGGGTGGCCAACCGGCGGGCACCGCCTGTTGTTCATGGTTTCGTCCGGCGGATCGCGGTTGGCAGAGCACCGAAGTCGCCGCAGCGGACCGCCATCCTGACGTTGTGTGGGAAGGGTCGATATGTCCGACAAGTCTCCCCAGAAGAGCAATATGAAGAAGCCAGCCATGACTTTGAAGGAAAAGCGGGCGGCGAAGAAGGCCAAGCATGCGGACAAACCTTCGGCGATTCCGCCAACTGGCCACTGAAAGACCGGTACGGCCGCCGCTCGCGCGAACTGACGTCGACGTGGCGCGGACCCTGACGTTCGGTCAGGGAACGGTGATGCCGAGTTTGCCGAGTGCACCGGAGAAGTCGGCGAGTGCCTGGGGCACCTCGGCCAGGTCATAGCGTCTGGTGATCGGTACGCGCAGTCGACCGGCTACGACGTCGCTGGCGAGCCGGTCGAGGGTTGCCGGCTCCGGGCTGGCCATGATCGAGGTGGCGGCCGGGTGCTGGTCGGGGCCGAAGCCGATGGTGGAGGCGAGGCGCCCGTCGGGGGTGAGCAGCCCGGCCAGCTGCGCGCCGTCGCCGGCCAGGTGCACCACCGCGGGTACGCCGTCCGGGGCGAGCGCCCGGACCTGGCCGCTGAGGTCGGCGGTGTAGTCCACCGCCTCGGCAGCGCCCAGCTGTCGTACGAAGTCGGTGGCGGCACCGGGGCGAGCGGTGGCGATGACGCGGGCGCCGGCCGCCGCGGCGTACTGGATCGCGAGCGCCCCCACACCGCCGGTCGCGCCGGCGATCAGGACGGTTTCGTCCGGCCTGGGGGCGACGGCGTCGACCGCGTCGACTGCGGCGGTGCCCGCCAGCCCGAGCGCGCCCGCGATCGGCAGGTCCAAGCCCTCGGGGACCCAGGTGATCCCGTACTGGTCGCCCACCGCCAGGATTTCGGCCCACGCGCCGTCTCGCAGGTACGGCTTCATGACCACCCCGAACACCGTGTCGCCGATGCCCAACCGGGTGGGCCCGTCGCCGACGGCCTCCACCGTGCCGGCGAAGTCCTTGCCGAGCACGACCGGGAAGCGGTACTCCATCCTGCCCTTGAGCATTCCGGCCGCCGCCATCTTGTCGAAACCGTTGACGGAGGACGCGCGCACCCGCACGAGCACCTCACCGGGGCGAGGGCCGGGCTGGGGCAGGTCGCCGGCCAGGGCCGGTGCCGCTCCAAGCTCCTGAAGTGTGATCGCCCGCATACGCTGGTCCCTTCGCAAAGCGCCTGTCCGGATTGCCTGGGTCCCCGCCTGTTGACGTCTCGGTCCGCGGTCCGGTTCCGGCCTTCCCGTACCGACCGCACCCAAACTGCGTCGCGACCACCGCTACGGATCGGCGGCATGAGGTCCGCAGCCGACTGGGACCGGGGGAGGCGTGGATGGCGATCGAGGCGCCGGACTACTTCCAGCCCGAGGGTGGGCTGGTGCTCACGCATCTGCTGATCGTGCGGGATGTGGACCGTTCACGGGAGTTCTACCGGCGGGTGCTGGGAGCGACGGTGGTGCGGGAACGCCAGCCGGCGATCCTGCGGTTCCACAACAGCTACATCGTGATCAACAGCGAAGGCGGTCCGACCGACGACAAGCCGGGCGTACGGGCACAGGCGCCGCCGGATCCGAACACGCTCAGCGGCGCGATGAACATCCGGGTCACTGACGTCCGAGCGGTCTATGAGCAGTGGCGGTCACGGGGTGGGGAGTTCCTGACCGAGCCGAAGGATCATGGCGTCGAGATCCGGTGCTACCTGCGGGATCCGGATGGCTATCTGATCGAGCTGGGGCAGGGCACCGGGATCCTCGCCGAGATGGGTCGGCCAGCCTCCGCCTGAGCCTGAAGATCGGCGCGGTCGGCAGCCTGGTCATGGCCAGACCGGCCGTCGTGATCGGGCCCATGGTGATCAGGCGGCGGGTACCGTGAACGTCGTGGAGGATCTCGGCGCGAAGGTCTCGTACTTCGCGCTCGCCGTCGGCACCCGGGTGTACGACGTCGACTCGGCACCCGTCGGCGTGGTTGAGCACGTGCTCGCCGACGAACGGCAGGACATCTTCCACGGCGTCATCGTGGCACCGCCCGGGCCGGACCAGTCCCACCGCTTCGCCCACCGGGAGCAGATCGCCGACTTGTACGAGCGGGGCGTCGTGCTGTCGGTACCCGGTGCCGAGATGCACGAACCGGGCGACGACCCGCCGGCCGGAGAGGTCGAGAACGCGGATCACAACCCGGTGCAGGCGGACCTGCGCCGCGCCTGGCAGCGGCTGAGCCGACCCCGTTGAACCGTGCAGCCGGGAGTTCACCCGCCACCTGACGGGCCGGTCGCACGGCGGGTTTCAGGCTGATCGGGCAGTGTCGGTGATGTGCGCGAGTACGGCCGAGTAGTCCCGGTCGCCGAGGCCGGCTTCCTGGGCTGCCACGACCCACTGCCGGGCGGCCGCCGCGACCGGCAGTTCGACACTTGCCGACTCGGCGGCCGAGACGACCAGATCGACGTCCTTACGGGCGAGTGACAGCGCGAACCGCAGCGGGAACTGACCGGACTCGATCGCTGGCCGCCGCCGATCCGCTTGCGAGCCCACGGGAGTCGCGGACAGGACCTCGAACGCGATGTCACGTGGCAGCCCAAGCCCGTCCGCGAGAGCGAGCGCCTCACCGAGAACAGCGAGCACCCCGAAGAGAGTCGAATTGGCGACCAGTTTGGCGGCCGCGCCGGCACCGAGCGGCCCGACATGCAGCGGCGAGCCCAGCGCGCCCAACACCGGCATCCACCGTTGGACAAGCGGCTCCGGCCCTCCGACGAATATCCGCAGCGAACCCGACTCGGCCTCCGAGACGCTGCCCAGCACCGGCGCATCGAGCAGGGCAACGCCATCCGGCAGCATCTCTGCCAACCGTCGCACGGCAGCCGGCCCGACCGTGGACATCTCAACGAGTGTCGTCGGCGCGGTGGCACCGGCGAGGACGCCCTGCGGACCCTGGGCCACCTCTTGGAGCGCGGCCGGGTCGGACAGCATGGTGATCACCATGTCGGCGCGGCGGGCAGCCTCTGCCGGACTGCCGGCAGCGACGGCGCCACGCGCCACAAGATCGCTGGCCCGCTGTGGTGTGCGGTTCCAGACAACGAGGTCATGGCCGGCATCGAGCAGCCGGCGCGCCATCCGGCTACCCATCCCACCCAGACCGATCACCGCGACCGTGGCCATGGCCCCATCCTGCCAATTTCCCCTGAGCAATGCCGCATGCAGCGCCGATTCACCTCAGGTGCGTTCGTAGACGATGGCCGACGCCTTCGATCGCGCTTGGGGGAACATGGTGGGCTTCCTCTATCTCCGAACCGCGCCCGACGCAGACCACGTCGATTAGGCGTGCCGTCAAAGGGTTACCACCATTGCAGTAGCGCGGCGACCGTGACCGCCGCCTGGTACGAGGTGGCGGTCACGTCGTACCCGGTGGCGACAGGGCAGACGAGCTGCATCGACAGCCGGCTGTGGGATCGTTCGTTACGTCAGCTCCAGCGAATCTGGATCTGTGATCGCCACTGGTCGACGACGTCGGATCGGCCCTCCGTGGCGAGCTCGTCCGCCCGGTTCCAGAGGCTCAGGTAGACCTGCACCGCGGTGCCGGAGAACACCACGTCCGCCCGCTCCGCCTCCCCTGGCGTCGTCACGATCGGGCCTTCGCTGATCCGTACCATCCAGGCGTGACCGGTGTCGTCGGTCCTCACCATCACGCTGTACGGCTCGACCGAGTGGAGCCGGCCCTTCCCTCGGGTGATGAAGCCGGTCAGAAGCTCATCGATCCCGTCGGCAGCCAGCACCGGATCGATGTCCACGTCCGACGCTCCCGGCCACCGTCCATGCACGGCCGAGATCGCGTCAACGCTGTGGATGGTCGTCTCGTGGGCCTGGCGCCGCGCCCAGAATCGGCGCGGCGGTGGGGCGTCCTTGAGGAACACCATCGCCTGGGCGTCCTCCGCCCTCGCGTGCAATGTATCGACCAGGGTGGCGAGGCCGTCCGAGTACCAGCGGAGCAGATCGGCGGCGGCCTTGCCCTCGGCCTGTGAAGCTGAGGTGTCGTGGTCGGTGTCGCCGCGCAGGTTCGCCCCCGCCCATCTGTGCACCATGCCCTGATGGGTCACGAGCTCGGTGACATCCCAGCCGGGACATGTGGGGACCGTTGCATCGAACCCAGCTGCGGCAGCCGCCTCGCGCAGGGCGGCGCCGCTGCGGACAAGAGCCGCAAGGTGATCTTCCAAGCTCAGGTGTGTCGGCATGGCGGCATGTTAGAGGGCAACGCGATGGAAAAGCTTCCGGCATGTTTCACCTCCCGCGCCCGGCGGCCGCGACGAGTTGGCGGGCGACGTCGAGCAGGTCGGGGCCGGTGATCGCGGGTGGCTGGCCCACGGGAAGCAGCCGCTGGCCGGGCCGGGCGACGAAGGCGCCCCGAGCCCCGGCGATAGTCATCGAACCTTCATAAGAGGATGGGGTGGCGATGGGGGACTGGTTGCCGGAGCCGACGCGGGCGCAGATGAGCCTGGACGCTGTGTTGCACGCGCTCAGCGATCCCCACCGGCGCCGGATCGTGGCGATGCTGGCGGCGGACGTCGAACAGCGCCGCACCTGCACCTCGTTCGGGTTGACGCTGGCGAAGAGCAACCGTACCCATCACTTCCGAATGCTACGCGAGGCCGGCGTGGTGCGGCAGTGGGACGCGGGCAACGCCAAGCTGAATCTGCTGCGCGTCGACGACCTGGAGGCCCGCTTCCCGGGGCTGCACCAAGCGATCGTCGCGGCCGAGCCCCGGATCGCGTAACGCCTCCGTCGACGCCGGCTGCCAATGAATTACTGGTGAGCGCTTGGCTGGCCGGCTGCTGGGTTGAGTCCGTCCCCTTCTCGACGTGACCGCGTGGCGGCTGAGGGGTGGTGCGGAGGACCACCGAGGCGCCCATCGCGCACGCTTCAACCATCCCGCCGACTACGGGTCCGCGCGATACCCTCGGCATCGTGGTGTTCAAGGGATGGCCAGCCGAGGCGCTGGAGTTCTACGAGGGACTTGCGGCCGACAACTCAAAGACGTACTGGACTGCGCACAAGACGATCTACGACGATCAGGTGCGGGCTCCGATGACGGAGTTGCTCGCCGAGCTGGAGCCGGAGTTCGGCAAGGGCAAGATCTTCCGGCCGAATCGAGACGTCCGGTTCAACGCCGACAAATCACCGTACAAGACCGCGATTGGGGCGGTGCTTGAGCACCGCGGGTACGTCCAGCTATCCGCCGACGGCCTGGCCGCCGGCAACGGGATGTGGATGATGGCCACCGACCAGCTGGAGCGGTACCGCCGGGCGGTGGCCGACGACGCCAGCGGCGGAGACCTGCAAGGGATCATTGCGGAGATTGAGCGTCACCGGATCGAGGTCGGTGGCCACGAGGCGCTCAAGACCGCGCCGCGGGGATATCCGCGCGATCACCCGCGGGTCGACCTGCTTCGCAACAAGGGCCTGGTTGCCTGGAAACAGTGGCCGGTGGCCAGCTGGCTGGGTACGGCCGCGGCCAAGCGGCGGATCGTGGAGTTCCTGCACACAACGCGGCCGCTCGGCGACTGGCTCGATCGGCACGTAGGACCTTCCACGATCCCAGCGCGGGAGCGCTGAGCCCGCCCCGCAGCTCAACGAACTTCTCTCAGTCATAAGTGTCCGGTCACACGACGCCTCCGGTGTCGTCCCCGCGCCTACCAGGGCAGCTCGGCATCGTGGATGAGCAGGGCAACCTTGACGCGGTTGTTGAGTTCCAGTTTGGTCAGCAGCCGGGATACGTGACCTTTGACGGTCGGTTTGCTCATGCCCAACTCGGCGCTGATCTCCGCGTTCGACATGCCGCACCCGAGCGCGACGGCCGGCCCCGGTGCTGTCCAGTGCGCCAGTGTCGGCTGACATCAGCGACGGCGAGTGAGGGCTATCTGTCCTGCCTGGAGGTCTACTCCATCGGTGACGAACCCCTTCGGCGGCTCCCACCGGCCGAGCAGATCAACGCCTGTCCGCAGGGGTAACGGTTCCTACGCAGAGCCCGGCGCTGGCGCCAGTGCGACGCTGCCGCGGCTAACGGATCAGCCGGCGAACGATCGCCGCGATCGTTCAACACAAAGACTGCGACCCAGCAGGCAAGCTCACCACCGGCGAGAACCTGATCGTCGCGGCCGCCACCAGTGGCATGG
Organism: Micromonospora kangleipakensis; assembly: GCF_004217615.1. NCBI lineage: Bacteria > Bacillati > Actinomycetota > Actinomycetes > Micromonosporales > Micromonosporaceae > Micromonospora > Micromonospora kangleipakensis. The sequence goes on from NZ_SHLD01000001.1 coordinate 4,224,301, forward strand.
GCTCTGCTGCTCCCCAGCATCCTGTACGCGCTCGGTGGCCGCCCTATCCGGCGACCGGAACGTGATCCCGGACCAGGCGCAGCATCTCATTGACCGAGCCGGTCGGATCGGTCACAGGGAACTGGACGGCGCGCACCGTCGCGGCCGGGTCGAGCAGCAGCGTGGCCCGCTTGAGCCGGTCAGCGCCAGCGGCTCGGAAGGTGGGCAGCAACAGCGACGCGGCGAGCCGCCCGTCGGCGTCGGAGAGCAGCGGAAACGGCAGCTCGGCGTGCGCGGCGAAGGCAGCCAGCTGGTCCGGACGCTGCGTGCTGACCCCGTGGATCCGCGCACCCGCGGCGGCGAAATCGGCGGCCCATGCGGCATAGGTGCTGGACTCAAGCGTGCAGCCGGGAGCGCCGGGGATGTCCACCCAGTACGGCGGGAGACCCTGTACGCCGGGTACGAACGCGCCGGGGAAGCAGTAGAGCACCGTCCAGGCATCCGGGCCAGCGGGCGGAACCGGTACGCCGTCGTGGCGTACCAGTGTCAGCTCGGGGAGTCGGCGTCCGACGAGGGCGTGGACCCGGCGGGCCTCCGCCGACCCGGCCGCCGCCGTGGCGGTAAGCGACCCGTCGCCGAGCACGTGCCGGTCGCCCCACTCCTGCAGCGCGATCAGCACCGGCAGCAGACCCGCGCCCTTGTCCGTGAGCAGGTAGTCGTAGCGCGGCGGGCGATCCGTGTACCGCCGGCGGTGCAGCACGCCGTGCTCGATGAGGGCGGCGAGGCGCTCGGTCAGGGCGCGGCGGCTCATCCCGAGCCCACGTTGCAGGCCGTCGAAGCGGGTCACGCCGCCGACGATGTCGCGGATGAGCAGGAAGGTCCACCAGTCGGTCAGCACGCCGAGGGATTGCGCGATGCCGCAGTCCGCATCGGCGAGGTCGACTCTTCTCACACCCACCACTATAGTCAGTTCCATTATGAAACTTACTGTCTTCTGGCGCTGGTGGGTCGCCGGCACGACCAGTCACCTCGGCTCGGCGGTCGGCGGGGTGGCCCTGCCGCTGACCGCGCTGACCGTGCTGGACGCGTCGGCCTTCGAGATGGGTCTGATCACGGCGGCCGGCTATCTCGCGTACCTTTTGATCAGCCTGCCGGCGGGGGTGATCGTGCAGCGCGTGCCGCTGCGCGGCATGCAGGTCGCCCTGGATCTGATCCGGGCCCTCGCCATCGCGTCCGTCCCCCTGGCCTGGTGGTTCGACGCCCTGACGGTGGCCCAGCTGGTCGCGGTCGCCTTGGTCGTGAGCTTCGCCAACGTGCTGTTCGACGTGGCGAACCAGACCTTCCTGCCGGAGATCGTGCCGGCCACGCAGCTGCAGGCGCGCAACAGCCTCAACTCCGGCACGCATGCCGCCACCCAGCTGGGCGGGCCGTCCCTGGGCGGACTCGCGGTGCAGCTGCTGGGTGCGGTGCCGACGCTGTTCGTGGACGCCGTCAGCTATCTGATCTCCGCCGTGCTGCTGCGCACCCTTCCGGCCCGGCGGGTGCAGCGACCGGCCGAGCGGCCACCGATGGTCACGATGATCCGCGAGGGCTGGCACTTCGTGCTCCGACACCCGATCATCGGGCCGGCTATGTGGGACGCCACCGCGACGAACTTCGTCTGCGGCGCGATGCTGGCCCTCTTCCCGTACTACCTGGTGCGCGAGCTGCACGCGTCGCCGCTCATGGTCGGGCTGCTGCTCGCCGCCGACGGCCTCGGCACGCTCATCGGCGCCGCGCTGACAACCCGGTTCACCGATCGGGTCGGCACCGCACGCGGCCTGATCGTCGCGGCCTTCGTCGGCGTGGCCGGCGCGCTTATCATCCCGCTGGGCACAGGCACCGCCGCCTACCTCGCCTTCGCCGCCGGCAACCTCATCTTCGCCGGCTCCACGGTGGTGCTCAGCGTGACCACCCGCACTTACCGGATGCTCGCCAGCCCGCCAGACCTCCTGTCGCGGGTGATCGCCACGGTCAAGTTCGTCTCCTGGGGCGCCATCCCGCTCGGCGGCCTGCTCGCCGGCATCCTGGCCGGGTTGATCGGTGCCCGCACCACTCTGCTGATCTTCGGGGCGCTCACCGTGCTGTCCCCGATCATCTATCTGTCGACCCCGATCCGCCGGCTGCGCGACCTGCCGCTCGACGCCCCGAAACCCGCCGAAGCCCGGGTGTGAACCGCGCAACAGAACGGGCGGACCGCCGCAGCGACCCGCTCGTTCTTACGACTGGACTCAGAAGTCCATGTCACCGCCGCCCGGGGCACCGGCCGGAGCTGGGCTCTTCTTGGGCGCCAGTGGCCAAGGGCATTCGCATCCCCTCCGCTTCGAGCCGACGCTCAAGCATGCCGAAAGCGTCGCTCACGCCCCTTGGCGCCAGCCAGATGCCAGTGCATTTTCACCGGCAGATCTGCGCACGCGATCAAGGACCCGGGTCATACGGACCGTGACGACGGTTTGGCGGCCGACGCGCGTGCTCGGCGGCACGTCTGACGCGGCCGCCGTACGCCACGGCGCGGTCACCTCCCGGCTTCGCGGGCGTTCGGATTGGCGTCACCGTGCGCCGGACTCGAACCTCCCTTCAGTGCCCGTTCCCTGTTCCGCCACGTGTCGATACGCACCGGCCGATGATGACCGACCCGCGCACCGCACGCCAGGTCAACCACTCAACGTGGCCGGGGACTGGGAACCCAGGCCGGGGCAGACACGTCGGAGGACGCATGACAGGTAGCAGCGTCCACGCACGCCGTCGAACGGACGCCATCGGCGTTCCCCGAGTCATGACTCCAGCGCGGGTCATGGGACTGGCCCTGGTCGTCAGCCTGGCCCTGCTCTGCGGCTGTACGGCGGAGCGGGTCCCCGCGCCACCACGTGACCGGGGAGTGCCGGCCGGCGGGTTCCGGCTCGTCGCGTTCGACTCCTGCGCGGAGGCGCTGCAGCAGCTCAAGACGGCTGCCAAGGCGTATGTCGGGCCCTGGGGGTTTGGGCCGAACGGGGGCATCCGTACCTTCGACAATGGGGAACAGGCCGGGGCGCCGGCCGCAGCGAAGCGGGCGGATGCGGGGCCCGGGGGCAACGCGCCAGCTCCGGGCGACATGGCGGCCGGGGCTGCCGCCCCCAGCTACTCGGGGACCAACACGCACGAGGCCGGGGTCGACGAACCGGACCTGGTCAAGACGGACGGCAAGCGGATCGTCACCGTCCACCGCGGCAAGCTTTACGTCATCGACCCGGCCACCCGCCAGCTGACCGGGGAACTGAAACTGGCACCCGGTGCCGACGGGTTCGGCGGGGCTGAAGACAGCCTGCTGCTACAGGGTGACCGGGCGCTGGTGCTGCTCCGCGAGAGGTGGGCCGGGATTGCGAAACCCGCCGTCCCGCAGGGAGGCGGGCGCCCCGCTCCGGACGGGGGCTTTGCCCCGGTGCCGGACGACATCGTCGGTCCCCGGCTGGTCATGGTCGACCTCTCCGGCGCGCCGAAGGTCATCGGCGAATACCGAATCGACGGCAATCTGGTGGACGCGCGCCAGGTGGGCATGACGGTCCGCGTCGTGGTCCGCTCCGCCCCGCGGCTGAACTTGCCGTACCGGGAACAGGCCACCGACGAGCAGCGCACCGCCGCAAACCGCGAGATCATCGACAACGCCACCGCCGACGACTGGCTGCCCCGGTACGAGGTCACCTCCGGCGGACGAACCAGCACCGGACGGGTCGGCTGCGACCGGGTGAGACGGCCGGCCAGCTACTCCGGCACGTCGCTGGTGACCGTGCTCAGCTTCGACCTCGGTGTGGCCACGCTCGGCGCCGGCGACCCGGTCACCGTGATCGCCGACGGCGACACCGTCTACAGCAACGGACCCCGGCTGTACGTCGCCAACGACCAGCGCTGGCGCGTGCTGCCGATGCTGACCACGCGGAACGTCGCACCCGATCCCAAGGACGAGACCACCGAGATCTACCAGTTCGACACCTCGGGGGCGGACGCCCCGCGGTACGTCGCCGCCGCGTCCGTACCGGGATGGCTGATCAACCAGTACGCCATGTCGGAGTGGGACGGGCACCTGCGAGTGGCCACCACCAGTGGCCGGACCTGGGGCAATAAGCCCGACTCGACGTCCAGCGTGTACGTCCTGCGCGCCGACGGCAGAAGCCTGACCCAGGTCGGCAAGGTCACCGGACTGGGCAAGGGGGAACGGATTCACGCCGTACGGTTCGTCGGCGGCACCGGGTACGTCGTCACCTTCCGGCAGACCGACCCGCTCTACACCGTCGATCTGCGTGATCCGACGGCGCCGAAGGTGAGCGGCGAACTGAAGATCAACGGGTATTCGGCGTACCTGCACCCGGCCGGCGAAGGACGGCTGCTCGGTGTCGGGCAAGAGGCGTCCGACCGGGGCCGTGTCCAGGGCACCCAGCTTTCGCTCTTCGACGTCTCCGATCCGACCAAGCCGACCCGGATCGCCCAGTATCACGTCAAGCAGGGGCACTCCGAGGCGGAGTTCGACCCGCACGCGTTCCTCTACTGGCCGGCCGAACGCCTGGTAGTGGTCCCACTGACCGTCTACGGCACGGGCGCCGTGAGCAGCCCTGGTGCGGTGAACGACAAGAAAGTCGCGGGCAGCCCGGGCCTGCCGACCAACGTGGCCGTGGCTCTGCGGGTCGGAGACGGCGGGTTCACCGAGGTCGGCACGGTCGACCACACGCTGCGCACGGGGCGTCCCGAGCATCTGGCGCCGATCCGCCGGTCACTGGTGGTCGACGGAGTGCTCTGGACCGTCTCCGACGCCGGCCTCAAGGCGACCAGCCTCTCCACCATGAAGACCCTCGGCTGGCTGCGTACGGCGTGACCCGCATGGTGGTGTCCGGGGTGGGCCGCCGCCCCGGACACCACGCCGAACCCGGCGAGGGGTGCTCAGGACTGCAGAAGCGCCGGTGCCTGGGGTCGGAGGTCGTCAGCGGGGCAGCGACCGTGGTTCAACCGGGTCGTCACCAACCGTCTGACCGGTCCGCTGGCCGGGTGGCTGCCCGGCTTCGGCGTCATCATCCACCGGGCCCGCCGCTCCGGTCGCGAGTACCGCACGCCGATCAACATCTTGCGGACGTCCGACGGTTACGTCGCCGCCCTGACCCACGGGCTCACCGACTGGGCGAGGAGCGTGCTGGCGGCCGGCGCCTCTGAGCTGGAGGTCCGCGGCCGGCGAGCGCCCCTCACGAGTCCCCGCCTCGTGCACGACCCCACCCGGTGGGACATGACACAGCGGCAGATGTCGGCGCGGCAGGGTTGTGATCGCGTGCTCCGGGCGGAAGGCAGGACACCTGCGGCGGCAGCGAGCGTTGAGCGTCTGTAGTAGACGCCAGCGTGTCAGCGATTGAGGGAGTCGAACCGGATCACGCGGTCGGCATTTCGGCAGGTCGACGCGCGGCGTTCGTTCCGATCACGGCGAGGGCGAAGACGCCCGGGCCGAGGTGGAAGACGTTGTCCACCGGACCGAGCGGGACCGCCAGGTGCGAGTCGAGGAAGAGCCCTTCGATGAACCACCCGACTACGCAGAGGACCAGGTAGATCAGCCCGATACCCCAGGTGTAGATCCTGGCCGGGAGCTCTTTCGGTGCCACCCAGCCGGTGTAGATCGCGGCGAGGGCCGAGGCAAGGTGCAGTGTGCTGTGCAACCAGTCGTGGGCCAGCGTCTCTGGTTTCCTATGTGATCCTCATCGAGCCGGACATCCCGCCTGTACCGCCGTCCCGGTGGGTGATGGGGGTGGCGTGTACGTGGCGGTGGAAGCCGCGGCCGAGGATTGCCCCGCGGACCCGGTGGGGGTGTCGCGGGGCGGTGGTGGGAACCGTGTGCGGCACCTGGCGGACCGTCCTTGGCGGGTTGGTCTCCTGGGGTGTCCGTCCCGCCGGACGCTTGCCGGCAGATCGCAAGGGGGCGTCTGTCGGGGCGGGAACCTGCCGTCGCAAGGGCAGCAGGCGTGCAGTTTTGGCACCTGTAGGTCGGGTCTGCTTGCGGGTGGGTGCGGTCTTGCATCGGTCCCGCACCGGCCTGGTCGTCGCGGCTGGGGTTGGTCGACGTGTGCGCTGACGGACTGGTGTGTCGGTGGCTGTGCGGATCGCGGCGTTGCCGCTGCGGTCGCGGCGGGTTTTGGTCTGGTTGGCCAGACCTCGGGCGGCGATGCGCTCCGCGGCGGCGTGGTCGCGGTCCAGTGACAGGCCACACGAGCAAATCGCCCACCGGTACCCGGCCACGCGCCCCTGTGGGGTTTTGACGTGCGTGACCGCAGCGCCGCAGCGGGGACAGCCCGACGACGTGCCACGCGCCGGAACAGTCACGACTGCGGTACCGGCTTGCGCGGCGAGGTGAGCGACGGCGGTGAACACCGTGCCGCGCACCGCACCGGACAGTCGCCGGTTGAGGCTGCGTGACCGGCCACCCGCCTCGAGCGTGGCGAGGTTCTCGACGTAGATGACGGTGGCGCCGACCGCGGTCGCGTGGTCGACCAGCCACCGCGCCGCCGACCAGGCAAGCGCGTGGTTGAGATGCCGGATCCGGGCGCACACCGCCGCATGCTCAGCCTCCAAGCAGGCAAGCTTGCCGGTCAGGGCCGGGTCGGCGGGGGCGTCGGCGGGCCGGCCGTCACGCAGCCGGGACAGGTGGTCGGCTTTGGTTTTGAGGTGTTCGCGGTGGCGGCGTAGTCGCACCAGTCTCGCCGACACGCCGGTCGCGTCGAACCGCAACGGACGCCCGTCCACCACGACGGAGCCGTCCTGGTCGAGGTCGGCCACGGTGGCGGTCAGCAGGGTGTTCACCCCCCAGTCGACACCCAGCCCACGCGTGTGCCCGTCCACCGGCGGCGGCGTGTGGGGGGTCTGCCAGGGCAGGTCGACCCGAACCCTGCCGTCGCGGGGCCGCAACGTCGGGCTGCACACCTTCACCCCGGCAGGCACGGCGGCCGGCAGCACCACCTCGAAGGCATGCCACACCCAGTCGCGGTATGAGGCCGGCGCCGCACATGTCGGAAGCTGCGACCACACCCGCATCATGCGGTCGTCGACCCGGTCGACGACGACCTGTTGCCGATCGGCAGCGGCCAGGCTCACCTGCCGCGCCACAACCGGCGGACCCTCCAACTCACACAACCCCGCCGGCAGCCGCCCATGCACGCCCACGTATGCGGTGATCTGCCGGGTGCGGTTGCGGATCGTCGCGTTATCGGTGCCTTCGGGTAGCGCCGCCCGCAACGCCGACCATTCCTCACCGGTCCGGGCGACCGGATCGGCCGGCCACGTCGCGAGCAGCGCGGCAACCACCGCACGACGGTGACATCCCAGCCGCAGAGCGCGGGCGGCTTCCTCCTCGGCGATGCGACGAACCCGGTCCGACACCACCACACCCGCCGCCGCCACCGCACCCCAACCGAGCCGCCGCAACGCCATCCACCCACTGGCCGGCAGACGCCTCCCATCAGCGCCGACCCCACCGGCAAGCACCGCAAGATCAGCATCCGACCAATGCACAGCGATCACCTGATCGGCCATCCCCCGCACCAGGTCCGCCAGCCACCCCACCCGTTCGGCAAACACCCGCGCCACAGGCCTCTGAGCTCCGGGCACGTCGGGCTTACCGCCGCACACCGCCCGGTACGCGGTGCACGTCGCGGTCGACGTCAACCACGCGCCAGCCACTGCCCCACACCCCTACCCGCAGCTACCAACAGTCGATGCTTCACCATACGGGACCGGATCCCGCAGATCCGGCCGGCGAACATGGCCACCAGCGACCGGAAATACCACATAGGATCGCCAAGCCAACCAGCCAGCAGTGGCACACCCTCCATCAGTCAGCTTGGCGACGACGGGATACGCCGTGAAGAGGAGGAACACGACCGCCGCGATGCGGCTGTATCGCCGATAGGTCACAGCATGAGGGTACGCGGGCTCACGCTGTCGCGCGATCGCGAGCGATGGCGGCGAAAGCGGCTGCCTGTACCAGGGTGAGCAGGCCCGTTCCGACCGCCCACCACGCGCCGACGTCGCCGAAGACCGAAGCCAGTAGGAGGCCCACGCCGAGCCCGAGGGCGAAGGTCAGGCACGCCGTGACGCGCTTGCCTGATCCGCGCAGCACGGCCCGGCCGCGCCACAGGTAGCTCCACGGCCCGAGCGCCCCGACCAGCAACGCGGTCGCGCCGATGAGGTCGAGCGTGCCCGGACCATGGGCCGCACTGAACGTGATGAGTCGATCCTGGTCGGGCGCGGCGATCGCGGCTACTCCGGCCGATGACCAGAACAGCCACCACACCGCAACCGGCAGCCAACGCACGACCGGCGACAATACCGGGTGGCGGCCGAGCGGTGATCGGCGGCCTCCTTCGCCTGGCCGGCCGACCTATGTGGGGAGGGGCGTGCACACGGACTCGTCTTCGGCCCGTCGCATTGACGCCGCGGCGCCGGACCTGGACCTTGTGAACGTCGGTACCGTGAGGTCTCAGGTCTCGTTCCGGCCTGTGAGAAAGGGTCTGCGATGCGGTCAAGAGACAACGACGTGGTACGCCATGACCTGATCCTGCGGGAGTTCGCCCGGCAGGCTGGCACCTTCGAGGACGCGCGCCTCAACGGCGCCTTCACCAGACATCTTCAGCGCCTCGTCGACTTCGCGGGGCCGGACCCCGAGGACGTCTGCCTGGACGTCGCCTGCGGCACCGGACTGGTCGCCCGCGCGCTCGCCGTGCGCACCCGGCACGTGACCGCGCTTGACGCCACTCCCGAGATGCTGGAGACGGGCAAGGCGCGGGCCGACGCCGAAGGCATGTCCAACGTGGTGTTCCAGCGGGGCGACGCGGCGCGACTGCCCTTCCTCGACGGTTCGTTCTCGCTCGTGATCTCCAGGTTCTCGCTGCACCACGTGGCCGAGCCGGACAAGGTCGCGGCCGAGATGGTCCGGGTGTGCCGCGCCGGCGGGCGGGTGGTGGTTGCCGACATGGTGATCAAGCCGGAGCTGCCCGGCGACCCCGACCGGGTGGAGCGGCTGCGCGACCCGTCCCACGGCGCGATGCTCGGTGCCGAGGCCATCGTCCGGCTGCTCACGTCGGCCGGGGCAGCGGTCGAGACGTCCGACGTCTTCGACGTCGAGCGTCCGCTTCGTCCCTGGCTCGAGCAGGCCGGTACGGCTGGCGACGTCGCTCGTCAGATCGAGCAGGAGCTGTCCGAAGAGCTCTCCGGCGCCGATCCGACCGGCATGCGCCCGCTCACTGTGGACGACGAGCTCTGGTTCACCCAGACGTGGGCACACATCTCCGTGACCGTGCCGTCATGACCGGCCGCGCCGTGGCCGCGTTCACCCGCCGGCGAGCAGCTTCTTCTGCACCTTGCCCATCGCGTTGCGAGGTAGTTGCTCGATCAGATGGACCTGTCGCGGGCGTTTGTGCGCGGAGATCCGACCGGCCACGAACTCGATGAGCTGCGCCTCGGTCACCGCGTCGGCGACCACGTAGGCGACCACCTGTTGCCCGAGGTCGGGGTGGGGCGCGCCGATCACCGCGGCCTCCCGGACCGCGGGGTGGGCGAGCAGCGCATTCTCCACCTCGCCCGCGCCGATCCGGTACCCGCCACTTTTGATCATGTCGATGGAGGCGCGGCCGATGATCCGGTGCCACCCGTCGGGGTCGATGGTGGCGACGTCCCCGGTGCGGAACCAGCCGTCGGAAGTGAACGACTCCCGGTTGGCCTCCGGCCGGTTGAGGTACCCGCTGAACATCATCGGCCCACGTATCTGGAGTTCGCCCGGGGACTCACCGTCGGGCGCGACCGGGGTGCCGTCCTCGCCGACCAGCCTGCTCTCCACCCCGGCAAGTCGCGTGCCGACGAACCCGGGCCGGCGCTCTCCGTCCGCGCGACTGCTGACGGTGATCAGCGTTTCGGTCATCCCGTAGCGCTCGACGGGCGGTTGTCCGGTGAGCTCGGCGAGCTGCTCGAAGACGGGCAGGGGCAGCGGTGCGCTGCCGGAGACCAGCAGCCGGGCCGACGACAGGGCTCGGGCGGCGGACGGATCGGCGCAGACCCTCGACCACACGGTCGGGACGCCGAAGTACAGGGTTCCGGCGGCGGCGGCGTAGGCGTCCGGCCTGGGTCGGCCGGTGTGGGCCAGCCGGGACCCGACCCGGAGTGCTCCCAGGACACCGAGTACGAGGCCGTGCACGTGGAACAGGGGGAGACCGTGCACCAACAGATCGTCGGGAGTCCACGACCATGCGTCCGCGAGCGCGTCCAGGTCGGCGGCGATCGCCTGCCGCGGGATGAGGGCTCCCTTCGGTGCTCCCGTGGTGCCGGAGGTGTAGAGGATCAGCGCGGTGCTCTCCGGCGCGGGTTCGGGACAGCTGGTGGCCGAGCGCGCACTCAGGTCGACAGCGGCGACGGGGACCCGCACCTCCGCCAGCGGCGCGGTGCCCTCGCTGGTCGGGGGGACGAGCAACAGCGAGGCGGCGGAGTCCCGCAGCACGTAGTCCCGCTCGGCGGGACCGGAGTCCGGCGGCACCGGCACGACGGGTACCCCGGCGAGCAGGCCGGCCACGACCGCCACCACGGTCTCCATGCTGGCGGTCGCCCAGATCGCCACCGCGTCGCTGCCGGCGATGCGGTCGGCGAGGGCGGTGGCGGCGGACAACACCGCTTCCCGGGACGCCCGCTGGTCCCCGACCCGGATCGCGTCCGCGTCGTCACCGAACGCGCCGGACAAGGCCGGCAGCAGCAGGGATTCGCTCCCGTGTCGCATCGTGGTCATTGTCCCGTCCATGTCGTCGGCTGCTTGGCGGTGAAGGCCTGGACGGCGGCCCGGAAGTCGTCGCTGCCATAGACCCGGGAGACGATGTCGTCACCGTCGGCGCGGCCCCTGCGTAGCCGTCGGATCGCCTCCTTCGTCGCCCACATGGTCAGCGGGGCATGCCCGGCCAGGCGGTCGACGGTCTGCTGGACGGCCGCGTCGAGATCCTCCGTGGACTCGGCCACGAACCCGGCCGCGTGCGCCTCCCGACCGGAGTAGAACGTCGCGTTGAGCAGCAGATCCAGGGTACGGGCCGGCCCGAGGTGGTGCAGCAGCAGCGCATAGGTGGGCATCGACAGGCAGTTACCCAGGGTCCTGGCGATGGGAATCCCGAACCGCGCGTCGGGTGTGGCGAGTCGTAGGTCGCACACGGCGGCGATCGCCAGGCCCGCACCGACGCAGTATCCGCGGATGGCCGCGACCGTCGGTACGTTGACATCCTCCAGCCGGTCCAGCACCCGCGTGATCTTCTTCTCGTATTCGACCCCGTCGGCGCCGCCGGTGAAGTCCGCGAACTGTCTGATGTCGGTGCCGGCGACGAAGGCGTCCTCGCCCGCCCCGCGCAGCACCAGCACCCGCACGTCGTCGTCCGCGTCGGCCCGTTCACACGCCTGGTACAGGCCGTCGTACATCGCCCACGTCATCGCGTTGCGCTGCCGGGGTCGGTTGAAGGTCACGGCGAGGGCCGGGCCCTGCTGTTCCACCAGGACCTCGGAGCGGGAATCGGGCGACGAGGGCATGGCCTACCTCCTGGTCGTCGTTGTCGCGGCGGAGCTCGTGGTCGTGGCGCCGCCCACGTCGGCGGCCAGGGCGGCACCGGAGGCGACGAGGTGATCGATCTCCGCCGCGCCGCAACCGGCGGCGAGCAGCACCTCCCGGGTGTCGGCGCCGAGGACGGGGCCCGCGCCCGCGCGCTGGACCGGGGTCTCGGACATGCGCATCGGCGAGCCGAGTTGGCGCACCGACCCGAGGGTCGGGTGCGGGGCGTCCCAGAAGAAGCCGCGGGCCGCAAGGTGCTCGTCGGTGAAGACCTCGCCGTAGTCGGCGATCGGGGCGCACGGCACGCCGGCCTTGTTGAGCCGCTCGATGATCTCCGCCGTGCTCATTGTGCTCGTCACGGTCTCGATGCTCTCGATCAGCTCCGCGCGGTTCTCCAGCCGGGAGAACGCGTCCGCGTAGCGCGGGTCCGCGAGCAGCCGGGTCAGCCCGAGGGCCTCACAGAACGCCTGCCAGTTGCGCGGGGTGGTGGCGCCGATCGTCACGTAGCCGTCGCTGCTGTGCACCGCCTGGTACGGAGCGTTGCTCTGGTGCGCCGAGCCCATCGGGCCGCCCACCTCGCCGGTCGCGAAGTACTTTCCCGCCTCCCAGACGGCGAAGGACACTCCGGCCTCGAACAGCGAAACGTCGATGTGCTGCCCCGCTCCGGAGCGGTCCCGCTCCCTGAGCGCGGCGGTGACCGCGAGCGCCAGGTAGAGGCCGCAGACCAGGTCGCAGATCGGCACGCCCACCTTCGCCGGTGGACCGCCGGGGTGGCCGGTGATGCTCATCAGCCCGCTCCGCGCCTGCGCCATGATGTCCAACCCCGGCAGATTCGCGAGCGGCCCGTCCTGCCCCCAGCCTGAGGCGGAGGCGTACACCAGGCGGGGGTTGATCTCCCGCAGGTCCTGGTAACCGAGACCGAGACGGCGCATGGCGCCGGGACGGAGGTTCTCGACGAGGACGTCGGCCCGCTCGACCAGTCGGAGGAACGCCGACCGCGCATCCGGCGACTTGAGGTCCAGGGCGACCGAGCGCTTGTTGCGGTTGATGCGCACGAACGGCGAGCTCTCGGTCCCGAGGAACGGACCGGTCTGGCGTACCGGGTCACCGCCGGTCGAGTGCTCGACCTTGATGACGTTCGCACCGAGGTCGGCGAGTTGCAGGGCGGCGAACGGCGCCGCCATGAACGCCCCGATCTCCAACACGGTCACTCCGGTCAGGGGCGGCGTGCGTTCGTTGGTCATCGACCTGCCTCCGGGGTGATCGGCGCCGGTACGTGATCGCGGGACAACCCGTGCCGCACGGGGGAGCACAGGGTGTTCGGATGGGAAAGCTACCGGTAGAGTTTAACCGTTGTCTACAGAAGACAAGCCCGTAGTTAGGAGTTCCGATGGCGGAGCGGACGACGGTGACGAGGCCGGACGGGACGGCCCGCCGGATAGCGCACCCGCCGAGCCTGGCGCGGCTCGCCGCGGACGCCGTGCGGAAGATGATCCTCACGGGCGAGTTGCAGCCGGGTGACCGCGTGGTGGAGAACCAGCTCACCCACCAGCTCGGGGTGTCCCGGCCGCCGTTGCGCGAGGCGTTGCGCGTGCTGGAGCAGGAGGGCCTGCTCGTCCAGCAGCCCCGGCGCGGGGTGATCGTCGTCCCGATCACCCTGCACGACGTCTACGAGATCTTCACGCTCCGCGATCAGCTTGAGCGGATGGCGGTCGAGCTCGGCGTACCCGTGCGATCGCCGGATCGTCTCGAGCGCTGCCGGGCGGCGCTACGTGACCTGGAGGATGCCGCCCGGGCCGGCGACGCCGCGACCGTCACGGATCGCGCGTTCGACTTCCATCTGGCCGTGGTGGGATTGGCCGGCCACCGCAGGCTCGAGGAGTCCTACCGCTCCCTGTCTCTGCAGATGCGGCTCTGCATGGGCATGAACCAGCGGGCCAGGGTGGCCGGCGAGGGGCTGTGGGGAATTGTCGAACGGCACCGCGCGATCCTGGAGACCCTGGAGCGCGGGGACCCGCAGGAGGCCCTCGAGGTGCTCACCGACCATGGGCAGCACACCTTCGTCCTCGAACTCGGCCACTCACTCGACGGCCGCTCGGCCGAGGCGGAGGCCTGGCTGGAACGGCTCGGCCGTTCCCGCTCCGACACCGCACCGTAGACCTGGAGGCCCCGATCGTGAGCACGCAACCGCTCGTCGTCGACCTCGGCGACCGCAGGCCGGAGATCGACCCCGCGGCATGGGCGGCCCCGGGCTGCACGATCATCGGCTCCGTACGGCTGGCGGCCGGTGCCAGCGTCTGGTACGGCTGCGTGCTGCGCGCCGACACCGCGGACATCAGCATCGGCGCCGGCAGCAACATCCAGGACGGGTGCGTCGTGCACGCCGATCCGGGCTTTCCGACGGTCGTGGGTTCGGGGGTCTCCGTCGGGCACCGCGCCGTGCTGCACGGCTGCACGATCGAGGACGACGTCCTGATCGGCATGGGAGCCGTGGTCCTCAACGGCGCACGGATCGGTTCCGGCTCGCTGGTCGCCGCCGGCGCGGTCGTGCTGGAGGGGGCGGTGGTTCCGCCCGGCTCGCTCGTTGCCGGGCTGCCCGCCCGGGTGCGGCGTGACCTCACGGCGGAGGAACGCGCGAGCATCGTGCGCGACGCCGAGGGGTACGCGGATCGCGCCCGTGCGCACGCCGCAGCGATGTCCCTGCTCTGACGAGCACGCCGGGCGGGTCAGCCGGCGATGCGATCCGCTGTCGCGGTACGCGGGACGCTGAGTTCGTCGGCCAGGTCCGCGGCGGCCTGACGCAGCAGCGGCACGGCCCGCTCGACCACGTCGGGCGTCATGCGTGGCGCCGGCCCGGAGACCGAGACGGCGAGCCGGTTCGAGGTGCCGAGCACCGGTACGGCGACACAGCGCACGCCGATTTCCTGCTCGCCGTCGTCCATGGCGTAGCCCTGGGCCCGTACCCGGTCGATCTCCTCGGCGAACCGGCGTGGTTCGGTGATGGTGTGCTCGGTCTGGGCCGGCATGCCGGTGCGCTCGAGGAGCGTATGCACGTCGCTCGGCGGCAGGTGGGCGAGCAGGGCCTTCCCCACGGCGGTGCAGTGCGGATAGACGCGCCGTCCGACCTCGGTGAACATCCGCATCGACTGCCGGGACTGGACCTGCGCCACGTACACGACGCGGTCACCGTCCAGCATCGCGAGGTTCGCGCTCTCGCCGAGGGCGTCGACGAGCCGGGACAGGTACGGCCGGGACCAGGTGCCCAGCAGGTGGCTCGCGCTGTCGCCGAGCCGGATCAGGCGGGGACCCAGGGAGTACTGCCGGGACGGCTCCTGCCGGACGTAGCCGAGGTCGACCAGGGTACGGATCAGCCGGTGAATGGTGGGCAGCGCGAGCCCGGACTCCTGGGCGAGCCGGGACAGTCCGATCACGCCACCGGCGTCCGCCATTATCTCGAGCAGCTCGAAAGCTCTTTCCAGCGACTGGACGCCACCGGGCACCCGACCTCTCGGCTGCGTGCCGTCGGCAGCCAGGTCCGGGGTCGACTCGGTCACTCAGATCCTCCTTCTGCCCGGATGCGCCTGGGAGGGTCACCGGTCACGCCGCGCTATTTCCGCATCGCAGAAGTCTATCCGGCGCGACCGGGGACCCTCCGCGCGGCTCTCCACTTGACTTCCGTAGAGCGGAAATTATTATCCACAATGATGAAAGGGCGCGGATCGGCGCCCGGCGGGGTGCCACTGGAGGTGGCACCGGCGTCCATGCGTCGGCTCTTGCCGCGCCGAAGACTTCGGCCAGATGGCCGCGGGAGACAGGAGAAGGTGATCCGGATGCCCGAGATCGACGTGACCGGCGGCCCGGTGGCGCGCGGCGAGGAGATTCTCACCCCCGAGGCGCTGGCCTTCGTCGCCGAGCTGCAGGAGCGGTTCGCCGGCCGCCGCGACGAGTTGCTCGACCTGCGCCGCCAGCGCCGGGCCGCGGTCGCCCGCAGCCACCGGTTCGATTTCCTGCCCGAGACGCGGGAGGTGCGGGAGGCCGGGTGGACCGTCGCTCCCGCCCCCGACGACCTGCGGGACCGCCGGGTGGAGATCACCGGACCGACCGAGCGCAAGATGACGATCAACGCCCTCAACTCCGGCGCCCGGGTCTGGCTCGCCGATCTCGAGGACGCGAACACGCCCCACTGGGGCAACGTCGTGGGCGGGCAGCTCAACCTGTACGACGCAGTGCGCCGGACGATCTCCTTCGCCTCCCCGGACGGCCGCGAGTACGCGCTGCGCGAGGACGGGCGGCTCGCGACGATCGTGGTGCGACCGCGCGGCTGGCACTTCGACGAGACCCAGCTGCTCGTCGACGGCAGGCCGGTCGTGGGCGCCCTGGTCGACTTCGGCCTGTACTTCTTCCACAACGCCGAGGAACTCCTGCGCCGGGGCAGTGGCCCGTACTTCTACCTGCCCAAGATGGAGAGCCACCTCGAGGCGCGGCTGTGGAACGAGGTGTTCACCTTCGCGCAGCAGCGGCTCGGCATCGCCCACGGCACGATCCGCGCGACCGTGCTGATCGAGACGATGCCGGCGGCGTTCGAGATGGAGGAGATCCTCTACGAGCTGCGGGAGCACGCGTCGGGCCTCAACGCCGGCCGGTGGGACTACCTGTTCAGCATCATCAAGTACTTCCGCGACTCCGGCGCCGACTTCGTGCTGCCGGACCGGAACTCGGTGACGATGACCGCCCCCTTCATGCGCGCCTACACCGAACTGCTGGTGCGCACCTGCCACAAGCACGGGGCGTTCGCGATCGGCGGGATGGCGGCCTTCATCTCCAGCCGACGTGATCCGCAGGTCAACCAGGTGGCGCTGGCGAAGGTCCGCGAGGACAAGGAGCGGGAGGCCGGGGACGGCTTCGACGGTTCGTGGGTCGCGCACCCCGACCTGGTGCCCGTCTGCCAGGAGGTGTTCGACCGGGTGCTCGGCGACCGGCCGAACCAGCTCGACCGGCTGCGCGAGGAGGTCTCGATCACCGCGGACCAGCTGCTCGACGTGCGAAGCACCCCCGGCGCCGTCACCGAGGCCGGGCTGCGCAACAACATCAGCGTCGCGCTGCAGTACCTCGCCTCGTGGCTGGCCGGCAACGGCGCGGTGGCCATCAACAACCTGATGGAGGACGCGGCGACCGCCGAGATCGCCCGCTCGCAGATCTGGCAGTGGGTGCACAACCACGTCGAGCTCGACACCGGTACGACCGTCACCGGCGAGCTGGTCGAGCGCATCCTCGACGAGGAGCTGGCCACGATCCGCGACGCCCTGGGGAAGGAGCAGTTCGACGAGGAGCGGTTCGCCCAGGCCCGGCAGCTGGTCCTCGAGGTCGCTCTGGCCGACGACTACGCCGACTTCCTCACCCTTCCCGCGTACCAGGTTTCCTCCCAGAAGTGAGCACGTGCAGCTGAACCCCGGCGGGGCTGCGACAGCAGCGCCGCCGGGGGCGGCCGCGCACCGGGGGCACCGGCTGCCGATCGTCAGCCCGCGGCCAACGACTGGCGGACCAGCTCGAGTGGATGCCAGGCGACCCGCTGCGTGCCGTGCCGTATCTGCTGGCGGCAGGACACGCCCGTGGCAGCCACCACGGTGTCGGGTGACTCCGCCCGAACGGCCGGGAAGAGCCGGTCGTTGCCCACCGCCATCGACAGCTCGTAGTGCTCGGACTCGAACCCGAACGAACCCGCCATCCCGCAGCATCCGGCGTCCAGCTCGACCACCTCGACGCCGGGGATGCGGCGCAGCAACGCCACGGTGGCGGCCGTACCGACCTCGGCCTTCTGGTGGCAATGCCCGTGGTAGAGGATGCGTCGGCCGGACAGCTCCGACTCGGCGAGCCGCAGCCGGCCGGAGTCGATGGCCTCGACCAGCAGTTCCTCGACCTGACGCACCCGGCCGGAGACATCCCGCACGTCGGGGTCGTCGGGAAGCAGTTGCCGGTGTTCGTCGCGCAGGGTCAGGATGCACGAGGGCTCGCACCCGACGATCGGAGATCCGGGCGCCGACGAGCGCACCAGCCTGCTGGCCAGCGACCCCGCCATTCTTCTGGCGTCGTCGAGCAGGCCCTTGGAGAAGCTGGCCCGACCGCAACATCCCCCGCTCTCCAGCCGGACCGTCCAGCCGGCGGCTTCCAGCAGCTCCACCGCTGCCCGGCCGATTCCCGGCTCCGTGAAGGTGGTGAACGAGTCGGCGAGCAGGGTCACCTCGCCCAGCGGCGCCGTCCCGTCCACCGGGCGGGCGTGGCGGCGGAACCAGCGGACGAGGTTTCGCCGCTGGAAGGCGGGCAACGGACGGTGCGGCGTGATGCCGGCCGCTCGGTCCATCAGCCCGCGCAGCGGCCGGACACGGCCGGGCAGGTTGGACAGCGGAGCCACGGCCGAGCCGAGGCGGTTGAGCAGCCGGATGGCGCCGAAGAGCCGCGAGCGCAGCGGTACGCCGTGAACGTCGTGGTGATGTGCGAGGGCCTCGGCCTTGAGCGACGCCATGTCCACCCCGAGCGGACACTCGCTCTTGCACGCCTTGCACATCAGGCACAGGTCGAGGATCTCGTGCAGCCGCTCGTCACCGAGCGCCGCCGCGGGGTCCGGCTCGGAGAGCGCCTTGACCAGCGCGTTCGCCCGTCCCCGGGTGGCGTGCTCCTCCTGCCGGGTCGCCATGTACGACGGACACATGGCACCGGTCGCGCTCTTGCGGCACAGCCCGATGTTCATGCACCGGTCCGCGGCCCCCCGCATGCCCCCGACAACGTCGAAGGTCAACCGCGTCCGGATCGGCGGCGCCGGGGGGAGCGCGGCGTCACGCAGGTTCTCGGTCATCGACGGCGCGTCGACGATCTTGCCCGGGTTCATGAGATTCTCCGGGTCGAAGATGCGCTTGACGGTTCGCATCGCCTCGTACAGCTCTTCGCCGAAGATCTCCCGGTTGAACTCGCTGCGGGCCAGGCCGTCGCCGTGCTCGCTGGAGTTGACCCCGCCGTACTCCCGGACAAGATCCTTGATCTCCTCCGCGACCGCGCGCATCGCGCGGACCTGCTCGGGTCTGCTGACGTCCACGAACGGCCGGATGTGCAGGCAACCGACCGAGCAGTGCCCGTAGAAGCCGGCCTCGAGGCCGTGCCGGTCGAGTACCTCCCGGAAGTGTCTGGTGTAGTCGGCGAGGTGTTTCGGGTCGACCGCGGTGTCCTCGACGAACGCGAGCGGACGCCGGGTCCCGCTGCCGGCGGCCATCAGCAGGCCGAGGCTGGACTTGCGTACCTTGAGCAGCGGTGCCTGCTGCTGCGGCGTCTCGGCGCGCAGCGTGTGGTACCCGTGGCCGTGCCTGCTCCACAGCGCGGCCAGGCGATCGAGCTGACCGACGAGTTGGCGCTCGTCGTCCCCGCTGAAGGAGACGAAGAGCAGCGCCTCCGGGTCGCCTTCGAGGGTTCGCCCGAGGTCGGCGTACTCGATCTTCTGTCGGGACAGGTCGAGGATGGTGCGGTCCATCATCTCGACGGCCGCCGGGTCGCAGGCCAGGGCGTCCTCGGTCGCCTCGATGGCGCCGAGGACCGACGTGAAGTGGCCGACCGCGATCACCGTCCGGCGCGGCTTGGGCACGAGGTCCACGAGGGCCTCGGTCGCGATCACGAGGGTTCCCTCCGACCCGACGACGAACGGGGCGAGGTTGAACGACGGGTCGCCGGCGAGCCGGTCCAGGCGGTAGCCGCAGGCCCGTCGCCAGTACGCCGGGAAGTCCGTCGAGATGACGCTCGCGTACGTCTCCAGCAGGTGCGGCAACTGCCGGTAGAGGCTCCCCTCAAGCGTCTGCAGGGCGGCGCGACGGGTCCGCTCCGCCGGATCCAGCGGGGCGAAGCGGGCCCGGGAGGCGTCGGCGAGCACGACGTCGAGTTCGCGGATGTGATCGATCGTCATCCCGTAGCGGACGGACCCGCTACCGGCGGAGTTGTTGCCGAGCATCCCACCGATGGTGGCGCGGTTGCTGGTGGACGTGTCCGGGCCGAACATCAGGCCGTGCGCGGCGGCCGCTCCGTTGAGCTGGTCCTGCACGACCCCGGGTTGCACCCGCGCCACCCGGGCGTCCGCGTCGATGTCCAGGATGCGGTGCATGTGCCGGGACAGGTCGAGCACCAGGCCGGGGCCGATCGTCTGCCCGGCGAGGCTCGTGCCACCGCCGCGCGGCACCACCGGTACGCCGTACCTCCCGGCCAGTGAGACGGCCGCCGCGACGTCGTCCGCGTGTCGCGGGAACACCACGCCGATCGGTTGGATCGCGTACATGCTCGCGTCCCGGGAGAACAGGTGGCGGGTGTACGCATCGAAGCCGGTCTCGCCATCGAGGGCACGCTCGAGGTCCCGCGCAAGGTCCCTGCCGAGCTCCTCGACGTCCCTGCCGAGACGGTTCTGACTGATGGTCAAGGCCCTGTCCTCTCTGAAGTCCGTGTCGCCCGACTCAGGGACGTTGCAGGCGGTCGAGAGCCGCGTTGATCCCGGTGGTGTCGATCGGAATCCCGGCGGCGACGAGGCCCAGCTGGACGCCGGCGAGGGTGCCCGCGAGCATCAGATCGTTGAAGTCACCCAGATGGCCGATCCGGAAGATCCGTCCGGCGAGCTTGCCGAGACCGGCGCCCAGCGACATGTTGTACCGGTCCAGGATGACGGCACGGATCTTGTCGGCGTCGTACCCGTCGGGGACGATCACGGCGGTCAGCGACCCCGAATGCTCGCGCTCGTCCGCGCAGAGCACCTCGAGGCCCCAGCCGCGGACCGCCAGTCGGGTCGCCTCGGCGTGCCGCTGGTGACGGGCGTACACGTTGGCCAGGCCTTCCTCGTCGAGCATGCGCAGCGCCTCCCGCAGCCCGTAGAGCAGGTTGGTGGCCGGCGTGTAGGGGAAGAATCCGCGCCTGTTGGCCTCGATGATCGGCTGCCAGTCCCAGAACGACCGGTGCAGCCGCGCGCTCTTCGACGCTTCCAGTGCCTTCTGGCTGACCGCGTTGAAGCTGAGCCCGGGCGGCAGCATCAGGCCCTTCTGGGAGCCGGCCACCGTGACGTCGACGCCCCACGCGTCGTGCTGGTACTCGATGGATCCCAGGGACGAGATGGTGTCGACGAGCAGCAGTGCCGGGTGGCCGGTCGAGTCGATCGCCTTCCGCACCTCGGCGACCCGGCTCGTCACGCCGGTCGAGGTCTCGTTGTGCACGACGAGGACGGCCTTGATGCGATGGCCGGTGTCGTCGCGCAGCTTGTCGGCGACCGTCTGCGGGTCGACGCCGTGCCGCCAGTCGCCGGGCACGAAGTCGACCTCGAGGTCGAGTCTGCGCGCCATCTCCTGCCACAACGTCGCGAAGTGGCCCGTCTCGAAGCACACCACCCGGTCCCCGGGACTGAGCGTGTTGACCAGGGCAGCCTCCCAGGCACCGGTGCCCGACGCCGGATAGATGACGACGGGCTGGGTGGTGCCGAAGACCGGCTTGACGGCCTCGAGCACCTCCAGTGCGAGCTCGGCGAACCGGGGGCCGCGGTGGTCGATGGTGGGCGCGGCCATGGCGCGCAGCACCCGGTCCGGCGTGTTGGTGGGGCCCGGGATCTGGAGGAAGTGACGGCCGGTGGGGGTCATACCGAGGCTGCCTCTCAGGTAACAAAGTCCGCCATGCGGAAGTCGTCTACCGCATGACGGAGACCGTATCAACGAACAGCCGGGAGAGCGCAAGCATCCGACCGTCCTGCGGACGCCGCGGTCTGTCCCGGCTGGACGGTTCGCGGGCCGGCCGGTCGGTGGTCTTGACGGTCGATGTGATGTGGCACATACTCCCGAGAACGAAATTTAGTTTTCGCATTGCGGAAACAGGACCGTGTTATGCGATCCGTGCCGCGGCGGGTGCAGCCCCAGCTCCCGCCACTGGTACGCGTCCGTCCAGATGTCGCCTCCGCTCGTCCAAGCGGGACGGACCTCTGCCAGCTCGAGTCCGAGGGAGGCAGACGGCGCACCGCCGGAAGAAGACCGAGTTGCCGGCTGGCACGGCTCTTGCCCCACCAACCCGCTGACCTCCGACCCCTCACCCGGGAGGCTCCCATGTCGGTAGAGCTCGTCTCGATCCTCGTCCTAGCCCTCATATTCCTGATAGCCACGGTCCGACCGGTGAACCTCGGCGCGCTCGCGATCGTCGCCGCCTTCATCGTCGGCATCTCCGTCCTCGACGGGGCGGACCTCGGCGAGAAGACCGATGCCGTCTTCGCCGGCTTCCCCGGCGATCTGTTCGTCATCCTCGTCGGCGTCACGTACCTGTTCGCCATCGCGAAGGCCAACGGCACGGTCGACTGGCTCATCCAGACCGCGGTCCGACTGGTCGGCGGCCGGGTCGGCCTGATCCCGTGGATCATGTTCCTGGTGACCGCCTGCCTCACCGCGATCGGGGCCGTGGTCCCGGCGGCGGTGGCGATCATCGCCCCGATCGGCCTGGGCTTCGCGAGGCGGTACAAGATCAACCCCCTCATGATGGGCCTGCTGATCATCAACGGGGCCAGTGCCGGCGGCTTCTCGCCGATCAGCATCTTCGGCAGCATCACCAACGGGGTGGTCGAGAAGGCGGGCCTGCCGGGCAACCCGACGCTGCTCTTCCTGGCCTCGTTCCTCGTCAACCTCGCCATCAGCCTCGTCGCGTACTTCATGTGGGGCGGCCGCGAACTGCTCACCCGCCGGGCCCTCGACACCGGCACCGGCACGATCGACCAAGCCGATCTGGTCAGCGCCACCCCCACCGGTACGACGAGGGACCGGCGCGCGGAGCCGGCCACCGACCCCGCCACGGAGGGAGCCTCGGACTCCGGCGTCAGCCTCGCCAACGAAGGCGCCGCCGGCGCCCGTCCGGCTGGCGGCACCGTCGCGGTCAGCGCGGCCCCTTCGCCCGTGCCCGCCCAGGCGACCAGGTCGTCCGGGGGAGCCGCCACCACCACGACCGTGCCGGCCGAGGCGGAGGCGCCGCTCCAGCTGGACCGGGACCGCATCATGACGGTGGTCGGGCTGTTGGGCCTCGCCGTCGCCGCGCTCTTCTTCGACCTCAACGTCGGCATGGTCGCCGTCACCGTGGCCGCGATCCTCACCCTGCTCTCACCGGAGTCGGCCAAGAACGCCGTCAACCACGTCGCCTGGCCCACCGTGCTGCTCGTCTGCGGCATCGTCATGTACGTCGGCGTCATGCAGAGCATCGGCACGATCGACTGGCTCGGTAAGGAGGTCGCCACCATCGGCGCCCCGTTGATGGCCGCGCTCGTCATCTGCTTCATCGGCGGTGCGGTGTCCGCGTTCGCCTCGACGACCGGCATCCTCGGCGCCCTGATTCCGCTCGCCGTACCGTTCCTGACCGGCAACAACGCCGTCGGGGCGGTCGGGCTGATCACCGCTCTGGCGCTCTCGTCGTCCATCGTCGACTCGAGCCCGTACTCGACGAGCGGTGCCCTCACCGTCGCCAACGCGAACGAGGAACAGCGGGACTACGTGTACAAGGGCCTCATGCGCTGGGGCTTCAGCATGGTGGTGATCATCCCCATCGTCACCTGGCTCATCTTCGTCGTGCCCGGCTGGCTCTGATCCGCACCCGGCACACTCGGCAATCTGCCGACGGCTGACCTGACGGGGCAGCGGGGAGGGACGGGCGGTCCATCCCTCCCCGCTCCCCGTCGCCGACCGAGGGCGGTGGAAGCCGGCCGCCGCAGAACCGACAGAGGACGCGACGTGTACGACGAGCAACTGGTGAGGGCCTTCGTCGAGGCGAGACTGAACGGCGTTGCCAGCCCCGGCGCGACCGCCGCCACTCACGAGGTCCACGAGGCACTGGGCCTGCAGTTGGCCGTCCTCGACCGGCTGGTGGCCGCAGGCGAGCGACTGGCCGGCTGGAAGGTGGGACTCACCTCCGGCCCGCGTCGGGATGTGATGGGGAAGGGCTTCCGGCCGTTCGGTTATCTCCTGGAGAGCCGTACGCTCGGCTCGGGGGACGTGCTCGGGCATGACCGGATCAGGTCGTGCTACCTGGAGCCGGAGCTGTGCCTCGTGCTGGGCGCGCCGTTGCGCGGCGACCACCTCGATCCGGCAGCCGCGAGGTCCGCCGTGCGGGCGGTCGCGCCGGCGTTCGAACTGAACGAACGCCGGCTGAGTGCGCAGGCGGACGACCCGACCACCATTGCCGACGGCCTGGGCAACTGGGGCATCGTGGTCGGCCCGGAGGCGCCCGTGCGGTCCGCCCTCACCGGGACCACGGTCGAACTGCGGCACGAGGACGCCCTGGTCGCCACCCGGACCCCCGGTGATGCCATGGACGACCCGTTCCTGTCACTGTCGCGCCTCTGCGCGCTGCTGCACCGGTACGGCCGCGGGCTCGAAGCCGGCCAACGGGTGATCACGGGATCGTTCTGCAACCAGAGCGTGCAGGGTCCGGGCACCTGGCGTGCCGTCTTTTCGAACATCGGAGACGTGACAGTGCGGTTCGCATGACCCGTCGATCGTGCAACGCTCCACGCCGCGGCCGGTGCACGCGTTAGGCGAGAGACCCAGCGGTACGTCATCCACCTGCCGGTCGTCGCGAATGGCGCTGAAGTCACGCGCAGGCGAGTGGGCGGCCATCGTCGGCCGCTGGCAAAACTGCTGCAGCGATCGAAGTGTCGGCCGATGCTTCGATGGGCCTTTCGGGGAAGATAGTAGCCATGGTGTTACCCAGACGGTTGGCGCGGTTCAACCGGGTCGTCACCAACCGCGTGACCGGTCCGCTGGCCGGGCGGTTGCCCGGCTTCGGCGTCATCATCCATCGGGGCCGCCGCTCCGGTCGCGAGTACCGGACGCCGATCAACATCTTCCGGACGTCCGACGGTTACGTCGCCGCGCTGACCTACGGGGTCACCGACTGGGCGAGAAACGTGCTGGCGGCCGGCGGCTGTGAGCTGGAGATCCGCGGCCGGCGAGTGCCCCTCACCGATCCCCGCGTCGTGCACGACCCCACCCGCCGGGACATGCCGCCGGTCGTCCGCCAGCTCGTCGGGATGATCGGCGTGACGGACTTCCTCCATCTCCGCACCGTGCCCCATGCCGACCACGTCAACTAGGGCCTGTCCTGCTCACAGATCCGTAGGAGCATTCGATGTCCGCGCGGGACTCGGCTCGCCTCGCCGCCGGGTCTTGGCCAGCGCTCCCCACAATGGCTGGCGGGCCGCTGGTTCGCGCAGTCGGGCGGCCGGGCTCAGCGAGCGACAGTGATCCGTCGGCGCGAGGCGTGCACTTGTCGGCATACGATGGGATCACCTCGGGAACCGGGACAGTTGTGTCCCGAGGTCGGCTGCCATCGGACACGGAGGAGATCATCATCAGCGCCGAGCCGGGCATCCCAAACCTCGCCGAGTTGCGCGAGGAAATCGAACGAGATCGGGTTCTGCTCGGATCGCTGCCCCAGGGAGCCGACGAATATCGGCGGCTTCGGCGAAAGATCACCCGCAACACGGCGAAGCTGCATGAGTACGAAGAACTCGGTGACCGGCGTCGCGTCGAAGTCGGGTACACGGGACTGCTTTTCGTCCTGGTCGGCGGCATCGTCACCTGCGCCGGCTGGGGCTCATGGTGGGTTCTACTCGGGTTCGGCATGCTTTTGCTCGGGGTCTATTGGGCCGATCGGCTACGGCCTAGTCGCGACAGCCGGCTGATCCGCGGCTGATCTCTGAGGAGGGTCGGGGTTCGGGGCGGAGCCCCGAGGGCTTCAAAGGTTCTTGTCGTCCGTCAGCGTGGCCGGCCGGCCCGGCCGATGCCGGCCGGAGGTCGCCAGCAGGCCGGGGCCGGGCCGGCGCGGCCCGCTTGCGGGCCGCCTTGATGATCTGACCTTCCACGATCTGCGGCACACCGGGCAGACCCTGGCCGCGCAGACAGGGGCGACCCTGGCCGACCTGATGAAGCGACTCGGGCACTCGTCCATGGCGGCGGCTCGCCGGTACCTGCACGCCGTCGACGGGCGCGACCGTGAGATCGCCAAAGCCCTGTCGGAGCTCGCCGCGCACGGTGATGTCGCGCGACTGCGCCGGCACATCACCATGCGCGGCTAGCGGCGGAGCAACGCAAACGATCCCGCCGCAGTCACCAGAAACAGCAGTGACACCGCGAACAGGGCGACTCCAACCGGATAGGGCATGGGGATGAGAAAGGGTGCCTGTTGGACAACGAGGCCCGCACCGATCATGGCCTGAGCGCTGCCCATGCGCACGGGCTGGGAACGCTGGCTCGGCGTCAGGCGTGCCAACCGAATCCAGGCTGCGGGAAACCGTCGTGACGTGGCCACACGCACGCCTAGTACAACCGAGGCGAGGCCGAGGACCACGGCCACAAGGCTCAAAGCGATCATGACCGGGTCCCCGTCATCCAGGCTCATGCGCCCATGATCGAAGGGGTGTCAAAGGTCGCAGTCGCACGACGGTTGCACGGCGGCCTCGGGCAGCACTCTGACCTGCGGAAATGTGGGTGCCTGAAAATCGGAAGGTCGGCGGTTCGACCCCGCCCCTGGCCACATAGCCTTTCGCCGGGCTACAGGAGCGCCGACCAGCGGAAACGCGGTCGGCGCTCTGCTTTGTGCGCCGAAAGTCCGTCTGTCCGGTCTGACCCTCGCTGACCCCGGAATCCCGCCGACGAAGGGATGTTGCTGCCCGACGACCCGGAACGCGAGCATCGCTTGAACACCTGGGGCTATTCGATACCGGACGGACGGCTAGATGTTGCGGCGGTGGTCGCAGGGCTTCAGTTCGTTCACCACGAACTCCGGCAACGGGCAGCGACACCGTGCCGACCGGGCACGGGCCGGTGGGCGGCGGCAGGGTGAGTCGCACCGGGCCGGGGGCGGCCGGCGCCGCCGACGCGCGGCCGGCGAGGCCGATCGGCGCGGCGACCCCGACGGCCAGCGCGGCCCCGATGAGCCGCCGGCGCGTGAGGTGGGTGTCGCCCGTCGTGGTGGTCATGAGTCCTCCCGTGGTCAGGTGGGCAGCACCGGGCGCGCCGCCGCGCCGTTTGGCGCGGGGCGGAGGCCGGTGTCGGTGTTGGGTGCTGGGTTGGTGTGCTGGGTGCTGGTGGTCGTTACCGGCCGTCGGCCGTCTCGACCCGGACGATGAGCTGTTTGAGCCGGGCGATCTCCTCGGCGAGCGCGGCGTCCCCGGCGGGGGTGAGCGTGATCCAGGTGCGGGCGCGCCGGCCGGCGTACCCCTTCTCGACCTCGATCAGCCCGGCCGACTCGAGGACGCCCAGGTGCTGGGACAGGTTGCCGCCGGTCAGCTCCAGCTGGGTGCGCAGGAAGCCGAACTCGACCCGCCGCGCCTCGTGGGCGATGGTGAGGATGCCCAGCCGGACCCGCTGGTGCACCACGTCGTCGAGCCCGGTGGTCGGGTGCGTGGCGGCGGTCGGCTCCGGCTCGTCAGCCGGGGCGCTCATCGGTTCCGCCACGGTCGTTGCGCCAGGGCGAAGCCGAGCCCGCCGAGCAGGAGCACGCCGCCCTGTATGACCAGCGACGGGAACCCCCAGTTGCTCGCCCACTGGGCGCCCCAGCCGAAGTCGACCGGCACCAGCACCACCGCCAGGTATCCGGCGGTGAACAGCAGCAGCGCGAGGTGGCGTTCCAGCCAGGCCAGCACCAGCAGCGCCACGCCGATCGCGGAGCCCACGTCGATGACGCGGAACAGGAACAGCGTCAGCCCGTCCGGCCGGTTCGGCGGCTCGGGCAGCCCCCAGCCCTCGTGCACGACGAGCAGCACCACGGCGGTGGACAGGACGGCCAGCGCGATGCCCGTGACGACGTACGGCACCACCCGGCCGCCCAGCCCCCGTGCCCGGGCGGCCCGCAGGTAGCCGTAGGCGATCGCCACGTACGACACCGCCAGCCCCACTGTCCAGTAGACGGTCGCGGCGACGTTGCGCACTTCGCAGACCTCGCCGTCGGCGATCGCCTTGCAGCCGTAGACCTGGGTGCCGTAGCGGTGGACCGGCATCGCCGCGAACGTCACCACGGCCAGCACCAGCAGCGGCAGCCAGGTCACCCGCTGGGCGACCCGGACCCGCCGCGTGAGGTGCCGCACGTGCGCGAGCAGCCGGCGAGGGTCGCCCCCCGCGGCCATCGAGTCAGTAGTCATGCCGACAGATTTCCATAACAAACCAATTGGCGCTAGTGCCAATCGGGGTGGCGGCGCAGATGCCGGACTGTCGATTCCGCGGGCGTGGTCGGCTGCGAAGTCCGTACGCGCGAGCAGGGCCGCTACGGCGCGAGGGTCGAGCAGGTCACGTACCGGAGAGGTCGCGTGTGAGACACAGTCGCCGCTGGCTGCTCGTCCTGCCACAGACCGACCAGGGGGAGACCACCGTCCCGGCCGAGGACGACCAGAACGTACGGCATCGGGTCTTCTGCGACCTGCTGATGCCCGGCGGCTGGCGCTGCCTGCTCCGCGCCGACCACGAGGGCCCCTGCTCCCGCCGGCTGCGCCGCTGACCCGGCGTCGCGATGCCTGCCCAGCAGAATTCGCGGCGGGAATTCGCGACGGGCCCACCGCCGGCCTCAGGGCGGAAGTCTCTGCCGTCGAGCACGTTGATGACGTCGTCGTCGCGGGTGACCTCGTAGCGCGCCGGCGCAGCTTCGCCATCACCTCGCCCTCCCGTCCCGGTCCGTCGGAATGTCGAGGATGTCGCCGTAGGGCGCCTTCGTGATTCGCCCGATCGGGATGAGGCACGGTCACCCCCCGCCCCGGAAGGCTGTCGAGGTACCAGTTCGCTGCGCGACAACCAGTTGAGGATCACGGGTGAAATCAAGGAGCGGGAACGCAGGGGGATCCTTCCTCCGTCGCCGGGAACGCAGGGTCGGCCAGTTCGAACACGGCGTGACGCTGCCGGGCGACGTCGACCCCAACAGCGTCGACGCGGGTCTTTCCGGCGGGGTGTTGACCGTATGCGTGGGCAAGGCGCACCGAACCGAACCGCGGCGCATTGAGGTCAGGGGCTCGTAACTGGTGGTTCGACGGCGATCGGGCCGGAGAGGAGAATCAGGTGGAATACCAGGATTTCATCAACGCAGTGGCCACGCGGGCAAAGGTGTCGACCGATCAGGCGGCGGCACTCACCCGCGCGACGTTGGAGACATTGGCATGTCGGATCAGCTCCGGCCAGGCTGAGGACCTTGCCTATCAGCTTCCGGAAGGGCTTGACGACTGCCTGCGCAAACCGCTTAGACACGAACAGGCCAAGTATTTGCTCGGGCTCGAAGATTTCGTGCAGCGGGTGGCGGAACGCCCGGGCGTCGACCCTGCGCTCGCCGGTGCCGGGGTCCGCGCGGCGCTCACCACGCTACGTGAGGCTGTTACCCGTGATGAGTTCGAGGACACGGTGGCCGAGCTTCCGAAGGAGTTCTGGCAGGTGATCGAACCGGTGGGTGCCGGTGGCGGGCGGCACCTCCGCTGGTAGCACGCACAGTCGAGGCAGCAGCAGGTGTGCCCGCGCCGCACGCGGGTACGCCGCTGCCGGCTGGACCGGGGAGGTGTGGATGGGATCGAGGCGCCGGACTACTTCCAGCCCGAGGGTCGGGGTGGGGAGTTCCTGACCGAGCCGAAGGATCATGGGGTCGAGATCCGGTGCTACCTGCGGGATCCGGACGGCTACCTGATCGAGCTCGGTCAGGCCACCGGGATCCTCGCCGAGATTGATCGGGCCGTCTCCGCCTAATGGTCGTACCGGGTCCTCCGGGCCCTGACCGGTGCGGGCGCGCCCGACCTCGGCCGGCCCGGCCCGCACAGGCGCCGTTTCGCCAGACATCGCTCGATGAAGCGCGATGCCGTGCTGGCGCAGCTTCACGAAAGGTTCTAAGACGTACGCCAGCCCTTTGGGGTGCGCGCCAGCGTGGAACGGCACGCAGGTAGGCGCACGAGACAGAAGGCCTCGGTACACCAACAGCTCAGTGCCGCCGACTTCCTCGCCGTCGTCGGGCGCAACGAACAGCCGAAGCTTGTCGCCCGCCACCCGTCGCGATGCATAACCAGCCCCGGCGGTTCACCGGGGCGCTGCGCTGATCCACGCCCGGCCAGCTTGCCGGTAGGCCAGACTGCATGGGTGAAAAGCACCGCGCTCACCGTCAGGTGGACGCCGTGGCGGTTCGTGACCGCGTTCGGTGTGGTCAGCCTGCTGTCGGACGTGGTGTACGAGGGCGCCCGGTCAGTCATCGGCCCCTACCTGGCCACCCTCGGCGCATCCGCGACCCTCGTCGGGCTCGTCACCGGCGTGGGGGAGGCGTTCGCCCTGGCCGGGCGGCTGGCCACCGGACCCCTCGCCGATCGCACCCGGGCCTACTGGCCGCTCGTCCTGGTCGGCTACGCCGTGACCATGGTCGCCGTGCCCGCCCTCGGGCTGACCACCGCGCTGTGGCTGGCTGCGGCGCTGTTCATCGCGGAGCGTGCCGGCAAGGCGATCCGCGGTCCGGCGAGGGATGTCATGCTCTCCCACGCCGCTGCGGCAGTAGGCCGTGGCAAGGGCTTCGCCGTTCATGAGGCGCTCGACCAGGCCGGCGGCGTTGCCGGGCCGCTGCTGGTCGCCGCCGTACTGGCCGCCACCGCCTACAACTACCGGCCCGCGTTCCTCACCTTGGCCGTACCCGCCGTGGCGGGGATGCTCGTGCTGCTGTGGCTGCGCGCCGGCGTACCCGACCCGCGTCGCTTCGAACCAGGCCCTCGACCCGGCGCGGCGCCCGCCCCATCGGGCGGCCGGTTGCCCCGCGTGTTCTGGACCTACCTGGCGTTCACGGTGCTGACCACGGCTGGTTACGCCACCTTCGGAGTGCTCAGCTTCCACCTCGCCACGCGGCACGTCGTACCGCTGGCGGTGGTCCCTGTGGTGTACGCCGGCGCGATGGGCATCGACGCGTTCGCCGCGCTGGCCTCCGGGTGGCTGTACGACCGGGCCGGCTTCCGGGTGCTGGTCGCGGTACCCGTCCTGACCGCCCTGATCCCGCTGGCCGCGTTCACCACCACCGTGGCGACCGCGGTCGCCGGGGTCCTGGCCTGGGGCGCCGTGCTCGGCATCCAGGAATCCACCATGCGTGCGGCCATCGCCGACATCGTCCCCGCCGCTCGGCGGGGCACCGCTTACGGCATCTTCGCCGCCGGATTGGGCGCGGCAACCCTGGTCGGTGGGCTGCTCACCGGCGCCCTCTACGACTACTCGATCACCGCCGTGATCGTCACCGTGGCCGGCATCCAGGCCGTCGCCCTGGCCCTGTTCCTCGCCGCCGTCCGACCGGCTACCCAGGCCCGGGTCCTTCGCCGGTAATCTTTCGGATCCTCGCTGCGAGAGGCCGAGGAGTTCCGGCCAGGGGCCGGTAGTTCCGCTATCCGAGCTCGAACGGCCGGTCGACCAGGGCGGTCAGCTTCTTCGGCGCCAGGACGCAGTAGCTTTCCGTGAGCAGCTCGGCGACCTCGTCCCAGCCAACGCCCTCGTCGAGCACCATGCCAACGACGTCGGCGCCCCAGCCCGGCTTGAAGAACGGGTGGCCGCTGGCGATCAGCCCGGCGATCTCGTCGCCGGGCGACCGGAACGTCAGTACGCAGATCGGCTGGTCGGTCGCGGCAGCTCGGGCGTAGGCCAGCTGGTGGTCGGGGTCGACCGAGAGCACGTGGGCGAACGTGCGTTTGCGGATCCGCCAGCGCGTTCCCACCCACGCTGGCTCCTCGTAGGTCTCCGGCAGCCCGAGGCAGACGGGCCGGAGCCGGTCGAGGATCTCGGGTGGGACGTCTCCAGGGCCAGTCACGCGCGGGACGCTACCCGGCCCCTCCGACAGGCCCCGCCCAGCGGAGCGCTGATCCGGCGGCTTGTGCACGCCCCGGCCGTCATGGCCTGTCGGCTCGGACTCGTCGAGGAGCTGCTCCAGCGCCTTTGTCCCGCCATCCGGGTCCTCGACGGGCGACGAGTGTCCGACGCCAGGCAGCCGATTCGTCGTACCCGGAGAGTACGACCGACTGAGACCGATGAGTGTCGGCGTGGTGGACGGTCTAACGGAGCGGATCGTCAGACAGAACGGAAGGATGAGGGCATGAGCGGCGTACGGGTGTTGGTAGGCACGCGCAAGGGTGCGTTCACGTTGACGTCGGACGGCAGGCGCGGCGACTGGATGGTCGACGGACCTCATTTCGGCGGCTGGGAGATTTTCCACCTCGCCGGGTCGCCGGCCGACCCGAACCGGCTCTACGCGTCCCAGTCCGGCGGCTGGTTCGGTCAGTTGATCCAGCGCTCGGACGATGGCGGCAAGACCTGGACCCCGGTCGGCAACGACTTCGCCTACTCCGGCGAGGTCGGCGAGCACCTGTGGTACGACGGCACCCCACGCCCGTGGGAGTTCAAGCGCATCTGGCACCTTGAGCCGTCCCGCGACGACCCCGACACCGTGTACGCGGGTGCGGAGGACGCCGCCCTCTACGTGTCCACGGACGGCGGTCTGAAGTGGAAGGAACTCACCGCCCTTCGTACGCACCCGACCGGGCCGACGTGGCAGCCTGGCGCCGGCGGCATGTGCCTGCACACGATCATCCTGGACCCGGCGAACAAGGACCGGATCTACGTCGCCATCTCGGCGGCGGGCGCGTTCCGGAGCGACGACGCCGGCGCCAGCTGGCTGCCGATCAACAAGGGCCTGCGGTCCGGGGAGATCCCCGACCAGGACGCCGAGGTCGGCCACTGCGTGCACCACATCACCCAGCACCCGTCCCGGCCGGACACGCTGTTCATGCAGAAGCACTGGGACGTCATGCGCAGCGACGACGCCGGGGCGAACTGGCGCGAGGTCAGCGGCGACCTGCCGTCGGACTTCGGGTTCCCGATCGCGGTGCACGCGCACGAGCCGGAGACCATCTACGTCGTGCCGATCAAGAGCGATTCCGAGCACTTCCCGCCGGAGGGCAAGCTGCGCGTCTACCGCAGCCGCACCGGTGGCGAGCACTGGGAGCCGTTGACCAAGGGCCTGCCCCAGTCCGACTGCTATGTCAATGTGTACCGCGACGCGATGGCGGTCGACACGCTCGACCCGTGTGGGATCTACTTCGGCACCACCGGTGGCCAGGTCTACCACTCGGCGGACGGAGGCGACAGCTGGGCGCCCATCGTACGGGACCTGCCGGCCGTGCTCTCCGTGGAAGTCCAGGTGCTGCCGTGATCCGGGTCGTCCTCCCGGCGCACCTGAAGAACCTGGCTCACGTCCGCGGCGAGGTACGTCTCGAGCTGCCCGATCCGGGTACCGGCCCGGTCACCCAGCGCCTGGTGTTGGACACCCTCGAGGCGCGATACCCGATGCTGCTCGGCACGATCCGCGACCGCCACAGCGGCAAGCGCCGCGCGTTCGTCCGCTTCTACGCGTGCGAGGAGGACCTGTCCAACGACTCGCCCGACGCACCACTGCCTGAGCAGGTCATCGCCGGCGAGGAACCGTTCATCGTCCTCGGGGCGATGGCCGGGGGATAGCCCGGCATTCGGCGACAGGAGTTCGGATTTCCTGACCGAGCCGAAGGATCATGGCGTCGAGATCCAGGTGCTACCTGCGTGATCCGGATGGCTACCTGATCGAGCTGGGTCAGGGCACGGGGATCCTCGCCGAGACGGGTCGAGGCGCCTCCGCATGACCGGGCCGCGGAAGGTGTCCTTCAGCGCGACCCGGGCATGTCGACGGCGGGTCGAGGCCCGACGGGGGCCTACCGGCTGCTCTTGAGATTCCGGTGGAGTTTCTCAGGATCACGAACGAAGTCCATTCGTTTGTCCCGCGCCCGGGAGAGGTCGTCGATCATGTGCTGCACCTCGCCGGGGGTGAACCGTCGGTCCGCGTCGCCCTCCTTCTTCAGCCAGTTGATCACTTCGTCGTAGTTCTTCCAGTCCCGTTTGCCCATCAGACGCTCGATGTCGGAAATCTCGTAGTCCTTCTGCGTCGCCTGGCTGGCCGGGTCGTGGATCTTCATAACCTGCTCCTCCCGTGTGACGGTGCTTCGTCGCGCGAATGCCCGAGGCGTACGCGAGCAAACGCCTGAGGCCCGGAGCCAGGAGTACGGGACGCTCGGACAGGTGCCCCGCCGGAGACGCATGAGCTGCAGCGTTGGCCGCTGCCCGTTTCGGGGTACGCGGCGCGAATGGCCGAGCTACTGGAGGACGGCGACATCTACTTCCTCTACCGTCCCAGGGTCGAGGAGGAGCACGTCGACTCCCTGGAGGAGGTCCAGCGGCTGCTGGTGGTGATGCACCCGTGGCACGGCCGCCATCTGCGGCTACTCGTGGTCGGGCGTAAGCGCATGCCCGAGATCGACGAGCACGACCGCTTCTGGGCGTTCGTCGACGCGGTGGTGGACCGGCCTGAGCAGCTGCACGAGGCCCTGCAGGCACGGGAGTACCGGACGAGGACCCGTGGCAGGCGGGAGCAGCCGCCCGCCCGGCCGGCGGCGGAGGGGGCGTACGTGATCGCGCGGCACGACGACCACACCCATCTCGCGTACGAACTCGAACTGCCCACGCGTCCCGGCGAGGCGCAGCACGAACTCGGCATCGAGCCGGAGGCGAGCTACATCGTCACGGTGAAGAATCCGCAGGCACCCTCCCCGCCCGGAGTCGGCCTGCGTGGGTCCCAAAAGGTCAAGCTGCCCGCCGCGCTGCAGGGAAAGTTCCACAATCGTCGCTTCGCCCCGCTCGACCCGCCCGACTTTCTCGACCACCCCGGGACCGAGATGGTGCTCATCGGTGCGGCCCACGACGCCTCCGAGGAGTTGCGGATCGACCTGGACGCGGAGGTCGAGCGAGCGGAGCGGAGCACGATTTTCGGGGATCTGCGGATCGGACGCCGGGAGCGCCCCGTCGCTCCGCTCTTCACGGGTGAGTGGGCCTGAGTCCTCCGACTCAGGCGCCCTTACTACCGCTTCTTCTTGGGTTTGGGCGGCAGCGTCGCGACGTACGCCTGAGCTTTGTTGACCCACCCGGTCGCCTGCTCGGTGGTGAACGACGGGGGCAGCGACAGGTATCCACCCATCGGGCGCTCGGCTGGGCCGAACGGTTCCACGCCCTCGATCGTCGCCAGCTCGGCCAGGTCGTCGGCGGCGAGCTTCACCCCGACCGACGAGCCGAACAGCCCGGCGAACATGTTGCCGTTGACGAACGCGCCGAGATTGCCGAACATCGGCTTGACCTCGACCCCTGGGTCGTCAGGGATGACGGACCGGAAGAACTGCTTGTCAGCGTCGGTGGGCTTGGGCATCTGCATCGTCGGATCCTGTCATCCGGCCACGGGGCGACGGCCGGTGAAAGCGGCCAGCCGCTCCATCGGGTCGGCGCCCTTGGGCGCGGCGACCTCCTCGGCGAACGAGGAACCGCGGGCGCCGGGGACGAGCTGCTCGGCGAGCTTGTGGACGTAGGCCACGACCTCGTCACTGACGACCAGCGGCGTGCCGCTGCCCTGGGCCATGTCCCACGCGTGCAACAGGAATTCCACCGGCATGATGCCCGCCGCGAACGTGGCCGGCATCTCGCCGCCGCCGGGGGCGGGGACGGTGCCGTCGAGTCCGCGGGCGCGCCATCCCTCGATGGCCTGCGCCCCCATGGTGGCGACCCGGTTCTCCAGCGAACCCGTCTCGGGGTTCACGACCTCGACGCCGGCCATCGAGCCGAAGGCGACCATGGAGCCGAACAGGTGCTCGGCGAGGTCGTGGCAGGTGAAGTCCGCGCAGGGGGTCTGCTTGGGGCGGTCCTCGGAGGTCAGCTGGCGCAGGACCGTCTGGAGCACGGCCAGGGTGGCGTCGGCGGCGGACAGTTCGTCGAGCCGCTCGGGAGCGGCGGACCACTCGTCGGGGCCGGCGTCCCCGGCGATCGCGGCCTTCTCGAGGCGGCCGAAGTAGTGGTTCCAGCCCTCGGCGTGCATCGCCGCCTGCTCGTCGGTCAGCCCCTCGTGGGTGAGGGTGACCCGGGTGCCGTCGGCGACCGGCTCGATCGTGATCGAGACGGTCGAGGCGTCGGGGGCGAGGTCCGGGTTGCCTTCCCAACCCCAGCCGAACACGACACGCTTGCCGGGCTCGACCTCCCGGAACGTGCCGGCCGCCACGTGGCCGGGGGTGATGGTCCAGCGGTAGTCACCGCCCACGCGGAGGTCGACGCGGGCCGACACGGTCTGCCAGCGGCGCAGCCGCTCCGGCTCGGTGATGAGGGCGAATGCCTCGTCGATGTCGACGGGGAGGACGACGGTCTTGGTGAACATCAGTGACCTCTCTCGATCCGTTGAGATTTCAGGGCGCGTGCGTCGGCGACCAACAGGTCGAGCTCGGCGGTCCAGAACCGGTCGATCTCGGCCTGCAGCTGACGGAGTCCGTCGGGAACGACCCGGTAGATGCGTTCCCGGCCGACCTTCTCGGCCTCCACCAGGCCGACTTCCGCCAGTAGCAACAGATGCTGGGAGATCGCCGACCGGGTGACCGTGAACTCCGCCGCGATGCTGCTCACCGTGCGGGGCTGCGACGCGAGCAGCTGCAGGATCCGTCGCCGGGTGGGCTCAGCAGCGGCAGACAACGCGTCGATCACCTAAAACACGTTAGTGGTGGCTAACGCGTTTGTCAAAATGCTCCGCCGCGCCGCCGCGTCAGCCGCCACCGGACCGGGCGGAGACCACCGTCTCCGCCGAGGACGACCAGAACGTACGCCGTCGGGTCTTCTGCGACCTGCTGATGCCCGGCGGCCGGCGCTGCCTGCTCCGTGCCCGACCACGACGGCCCCCGCACCCGCCGGCTGCGGCGCTGACCCGGCCTCGCGACACCGGCCCAGCAATTCCGCGGGTGTGCCGGCGCCGCAAGCGGGTACGCGCCCTGCCGACTGGGACCCGGGGAGGCGTGGATGGCGATCGAGGCGCCGGACTACTTCCAGCCCGAGGGTGGGCTGGTGCTCACGCATCTGCTGATCGTGCGGGATGTGGACCGTTCACGGGAGTTCTACCGGCGGGTGCTGGGAGCGACGGTGGTGCGGGAACGCCAGCCGGCGATCCTGCGGTTCCACAACAGCTACATCGTGATCAACAGCGAAGGCGGTCCGACCGACGACAAGCCGGGCGTACGGGCACAGGCGCCGCCGGATCCGAACACGCTCAGCGGCGCGATGAACATCCGGGTCACTGACGTCCGAGCGGTCTATGAGCAGTGGCGGTCACGGGGTGGGGAGTTCCTGACCGAGCCGAAGGATCATGGCGTCGAGATCCGGTGCTACCTGCGGGATCCGGACGGCTACCTGATCGAGCTGGGGCAGGGCACCGGGATCCTCGCCGAGATGGGTCGGGCCGCCTCCGCCTGACCCTGGCCGCGCGGCCTCCGCAGGCGCCGTTTTGCCAGACATCGCTCGGGTAAGCGGCGCTCGTCGCCTCAACGGTGAGGACGCGACCCACGGTCCGGAAGGAGAACCCGTGAACTACGCCGAGTTTCTCGAAGCGGTGGGAAAGCGGGCGGGAATGCCAGCGGCGGAGGCGGCGAACGTCATCCGAGCCACCCTCACGACATTGGCGGAACGGGTCAGTGGCGGCGAGGCCCGCGACCTGGCCGCGCAGCTCCCCGAGGAGTTCCGAGGGTACCTGCACAAGGAAGTGGACTTCGGCGAACGGCTCGATCTCGTGGAGTTCCTCAATGAGGTACGGGCGCGCACGGGAATGGATGACCAGCGGGCCGCTGAGGGAGCCCGCGCGGTATTGGCCACCCTGCGCGAGGCGGTGAGCGCCGAAGAACTCAAGGACCTGGAATCCGAGCTGCCAAAGGACATCCGGCAGCTGCTTCATCCGGTACGCCGAGTCGGAGCGTGATTCGACCCCAATCCCTGCAGAACTACCGCCTGCCCCGACTGCGGGCAGGCGGTAGTTCACATCACGCTGCGGGCCGCGGTGGGACCCCGTACAGCGGCGGGCGCCTCACCGGCCCCGGCCGGGCCGGGCTACCAGGGTGCGGGCGCCCCAGCCGGGCTTGAACTGACGCTGGCGGCGAAGTGGCTGAGCGGGGATGATCGAGGTTCATTGCGAGGAAACTCCGGATCAGCCGATCGGGGGCGGGGAAGTGGGTCGACGCCGATGACCCCGACGCAGCTGCGCGCATATGTCGCGGTGGTCCGGCTGGGATCCGTCAAGCAGGCCGCCGCGCAGCTCGAGGTCTCCGAGGCGGCCGTCTCGATGCACATCGGACAGTTGCGCAAGGAGTTCGGAGACCAGCTGTTCTCCCGGACGGCGGCGGGGCTCGCGTTCACCCCTGGCGG
Source organism: Micromonospora kangleipakensis (assembly GCF_004217615.1). Taxonomy (NCBI): domain Bacteria; kingdom Bacillati; phylum Actinomycetota; class Actinomycetes; order Micromonosporales; family Micromonosporaceae; genus Micromonospora; species Micromonospora kangleipakensis. Next base: position 4,262,191 of record NZ_SHLD01000001.1, read on the forward strand.
GCTGCGGCTGGCCAGCCGCGCGGCCGAGCTGTTGGGCCTGCAGGACCGCACGGTGCTCGAGGTGAGCGCCGCGGGACGCGGCCGCCGGTTGCTGCGGGTCGCCGCGTCCAGCCTGTTCGCCGAACTCGCCGCGCCGGGGCTGATCGAGCTGTTCGCGAAGCGCGCCGCCGACCTCGATGTCGAGCTGAGCGTGCCCAACCCGGGATCGTTCGAGACGCTGCTGCTGACCCGGGCTGCGGATATCGCAATCGGGCCGCAGCCCCCGGTCGTCGACAAGGCGATCGCCTGCCGGCCGGTGATGAACTTCCGGCTCGTGATCGTCGTCGGCCCGGACCATCCGCTGGCCGGCGTGCAGGCGTCGCCGGGGCAGCTGCGCGACCAGACCTGGCTGCTCGGGCCGTCGGCGGCCACCGACCTGGGCGCGGTCCCGGCGATGCTGCGCCGGCTCGCCGTGCCCGACGACCGGCAGCAGATCTTCCAGAGCCACGCGGCCGCGCTGGGGGAGGCGAAGCGCGGCAAGGGCGTCGCGCCGGCGCTGTCGTTCACCGTCGCGCCGGACGTCCGCAAGGGCCATCTCCTGCTGCTGGCTGGGCCGCATGCGACCTTCGAGGCCGTCTGGCATTCGCTGGTGCTCACCAACCCGGGCACCCCGTCGGCCGCGGCCGAGCTGTCGCGGTTCGCGTCGACGCCGCGGGCGATTCAGGCGATGATGCGCGGCGCGGGTGTCAGCGTGGGCCATTTCAGACCGTCGGTGCACGTGACGCTCTGGAGCTGACTGGCGGCGTCCACCAGGTCCCGGAACGTCCCGGCCGGCAGCAGCCGATCACAGTAGGGCAGCGCGGCGGCCATGCCCGCCACCCGAGGGACGAAGCCGGGGGCGCCGGCCCGCGGATTCAACCAGATTATCCGGTACGCGCGGCGGCGCAGCCGGGCCATCATGGCGGCGAGCTCGCCGGGCAGGTCGCTGTCCCAGCCGTCCGAGCCGATCACCACCACCGCCCCGCGGACGGCGTCACCGTGGTGGGACGCGAGCAGGGCGCGCAGGTTCGTCGCGATCCGGGTGCCGCCGAACCGGTCGGACACGGCCGCGCTGGCCTGCGCGACCGCCGCGGCCGCCGAGGTGTGTCGCAGCGCGACCGTGAGCCGGGTCAGCGTCGTCGCGAACGCGAACACCTCCGCGTCGGCGACCACCGCGAACGCCCGCATCAGGTGCAGGTAAGCGGTCGCCTGCGCCCGCATCGACTCGCTGACGTCGCAGAGCAGCACGACCCGGCGCGGTCGCCGCACCGGCCGCTCGCGGACAACCTCGACGGGTTCCCACGCGGTGCGGCGGGCCCGGGCGATCGTCGCCCGCAGCGCGACCCGCCGTCCGGCCGGGCCGACGGCGTGCCGCCTGGTGCGCCGGGTCGGCCAGCCGGCGACGGCCGCGCGCAGGGCGTCGCCGAGTAGCGCGACCTGCGCGGCGTCGAGCTCCTCGAACGGCCGGTCGGCGAGGACGGCGAGGGCGCTGGGGCGCCGCTCGGGCAGCCGCATCGAGGCCTTGGACTCCCGCGCCTCGGCGACGGCCGGTGGCAGTGTCGCCCACGGCAGCCCACCGCCCGGGCCCGCGTTGTCGGTGTCCGCGGGCACCGGCACGTGCACGTCGTCACGGCGACCCGGCGGGGCCGCGGACCGGGTCAGCGGCAGCGGCGGCGCGTCGGCGAAGACGGCTGCGAAGACGCGGTCGAACGCGGCGAGATGGGCGTGCCGGCGGACCAGGCTGATCCGGGCGGTCCAGTAGAGCGTGGACATCGAGACGAGCGGGCTGGCGGCGAGCGCCCGAACGAAGTCGTCGACCTCGGTGAGCCCGGCGGGAACGCCGGCGTGCCGCAGCCGGTCGGCGAAAGCCACGGCGAACGCGGCTCGGTCGATCCCGCGCAGCACGGCGGAGTTCACCGGCGCGCGACCAGCCAGGCGATCACCGCGCCGACCGCGACGAGGCCGACGAGCACCGGCACGAGCCGCTTGGAGATCGAGCGACCGGCAATGCCGAGCAGGTCAAGCGCCTCAGCTTCGGCGGCGGGCTCGGCGAGGGTGGTGGTGGCCGGGGATTCGACGGGCGTGGGCTCGACGGCGGTGGTGCTGGACGTGGTGGCGACGGCCGCGGCGGATGCAGCCGTGACGGGCTCAGGCTCGGGCCGGGCGGCGGACACGGCCGGAGTGCCCGCCGGCTCGGCGGCCGGCGCCGCCCTGCCCGTCTCCTCGGCCGCCAGCTTGGCCTCGAGGTTGATGACGAACTGAGCCAGCAGCTTGCCCGACACCTCCTTGATCATCCCGCCGCCGAACTGGGCCAGCCTCCCCGAGATTCTCAGGTCGGTGTCCACGCTGACCAGCGTCCGGTCGCCGTCCGGCCGCAGCTGGGCGGCGACCAGCGCGGCCGCGTTGCCCGCCGACCGGGCATCGCGGCCCTTCGCGTCGATCACTCCGCGGTACCGCGCGTCGTCCTTCTCGACGAACTGCGCGGTGCCCGCGAACTCGGAGATGACCGGCCCGACCTTGACCTTCACCTTGCCCTGGTAGACGTCGCCGTCGACGCCGGTCAGCTGGGCGCCCGGCAGGCACGGCGCGATCCCTTCGAGGTCGGTGAGGACAGCCCAGGCCCGCTCGATCGGGGTGTTGACCGCGAACTCGTTGGTGATCTTCATGGCTGACTCTCCTGGTAGGTGCCGAGCGCGGCGGCGACGGCGGCGCGGTCGTCGGGCGTCTTGGCGATGGTGCCGATGGTCCGCAGGACGTCGCCGGCGGCGAGGTCGGTGGCGCCGAGCACGCGCAGCGCGGCGACCCAGTCGATGGTCTCGGCCATGCCGGGCGCCTTGTCCAGCTCCAGGTCGCGCACGCCGCCGATGAAATCGGTCGCCGTGCGGATCAGCGGCTCGGCCGCACCCGGTACGGCCCGGCGGACGATCTCGGCGACCCGGCCCGGCTCCGGGAAGTCGATCCAGTGGTACAGGCAGCGACGGCGCAGCGCGTCGTGCAGCTCCCGGCTGCGATTGGAGGTGAGCACGACGATCGGCGGCGTGCTCGCCGCGAACGTGCCGAGTTCGGGGATCGTGATGCCGGCCTCGCCGAGGAACTCGAACAGCAGTGCCTCGAACTCGTCGTCGGCGCGGTCGATCTCGTCGATCAGCAGCACCGGCGGGACCGGCCCCTGATGACGTACGGCCCGCAGGATCGGCCGTTCCTGGAGGAACTCGGCACTGAACAGGTCGGCGTCGGTGAGTTTCGCGTGCTGCGCCTCGGCGAGCCGGATCGCGAGCAGTTGCCGCTGGTAGTTCCACTCGTAGAGCGCCTCGCCGGCGGTCAGGCCCTCGTAGCACTGCAGCCGGATCAGCGTCGTGTCCAGCGCCCGGGCCAGGGCCTTGGCAGCCGCGGTCTTGCCGACGCCGGGCTCGCCCTCGAGCAGCAGCGGCTTGCCGAGCTTCAGCGCCAGGAACACAGCCATCGCCATGCCGTCGTCGACCAGGTAGTCGACGGCGTCGAGGCGGCGCCGGACGGCCAGGGGATCCTTCACCGCGCCTCGCCCGCCAGCAGCCGCTCGTAGTCCGCGCGGGTGTCCACGTCGATCGGCACCGGACCCTCGGCGGGCACCTCGGTCACCGGGTAGCGGCCGGAGTGCAGCAGCTTCCAGACGGCCTTGTCGCCGTGCAGGCCGCGCAGCTCGGGAAACACCTCGCGGCCGAACCGGAACGGATGCCCCAGCCCGTCGGAGTACCGACACACGCCCAGCTCGGTGGCCGCCGAGGCAACCCGCCGGACGTCGGCGGCGCGCACGCCGGGCTGGTCGCCGAGGAGCAGGACGAGCCCGTCGGCGCGCGGGTCCACCACGTTCACCGCCGCGCTGATCGACGACCCGCACCCGGTGCTGAACGCCGCGTTTTCGACGACCTGGACCCCGGTCAGGTCCACCCGGTCGCGGACCAGGTCCGCCGCGCCGCCCAGCGTCACGAGCAGCTGGTCGAAGCGGCACGAGCGGGCCAGCTCCAGGGTCGCGTCGAGCAGTGTCCGCCCGCGGTACGGCAGCAGCTGTTTGGCCTCGCCGAGGCGCACGGATGCCCCTGCGGCGAGCACCAGGCCGGTCACGAACACGGCTACGCCGCCGTGAAGCTCGCGAGGCAGCCGGCGCAGCAGAACCAGGAGTCCTGCCCGTCGACTCGCGCGTGCGGCGTCTCCGGCCCGACCAGCACGGTCATCCCGCACACCGGGTCGACGACCTGCTGCGGCCGCGCCACGGGCGCGCCCGAGGACGCGGCCAGCCCGTCCACCCTGATCGCCCGGACCACCTCACCCATGATCGACAGGGCGATCTCCTGCGGCGAACGCGCCCCGATGTCCACCCCGGCCGGCGAGTGGATGCGGGCCCGTTCGGCGTCGGTCAGCTCCAACTCGTCGAGCAGGACCGCGCCGCGCTTGCGGCTGGCGACCAGCGCGATGAAGCCCACGCCGGCGTCCAGCGCGGCCCGGATCGCGTCATGCTCGCCCTTGCCGAGCCCGGCCACCACGACCGCGGTCGCGCCCGCGTAGTCGCCGGATACGGAGACCTCGAAGTCGAGGAACGCCGCCAGCGTCGCCACCGCGGCGCTGATCGGCGTGCTGCCGGCCAGCCCCAGCACGGGCGCGGGCAGCACCGGCCGCAGGAAGATCTCGATCGCGCCGCCCGAGTGGCACGGGTTGACCACGACCCGCGCCCCCGAGGTCTCGGGGAACGTGGCCGCGCCGTCTGGCAGCACCCGCAGCAGCAGCGTGTTGCCGTCCCGCAGGGTGTCGAGCGCGGCCGCCCGCACCGAACTCTCGGCGCACACCCCGCCGACAAAGCCCTCGATCGAGCCGTCAGACAGGATCACCGCGGCGTCGCCCGGCTGCGCCGACGTCGGCTCCTGGGCGCGGACCACGGTGGCGTGCACGAACGGCTCGCGCGAGACGGTCAGCTCGCGGGTGCGGTCGGCGATAGTCGTCATGATGGGCCCCTCAGACCGGCGGGCGCGCTTGACCGCGCATCGCGTCCCAGACCCGCGACGGCGTCAACGGCATGTCGGCATGCCGTACGCCGAAGGGCTTGAGGGCGTCCACGACCGCGTTGACGATCGCCGGCGGTGAGCCGACCGTGGCCGACTCACCCACGCCCTTCGCGCCGATCGGGTGGTGCGGCGACGGGGTGACGGTGAAGCCGGTCTCCCAGTCGGGCACCTCGAGCGCCGTCGGGATCAGATAGTCCATCAGCGACGCGCCGAGGCAGTTGCCGTCCTCGTCGAATGCGATCATCTCCATCAGCGCCATGCCGACCCCGTCGGTCAACCCGCCGTGCACCTGCCCCTCGATGATCATCGGGTTGATCCGGGTGCCGCAGTCGTCGACCGCGATGAACCGCCGCACCTTCACCTGCGCGGTGCCGGGATCGACGTCCACCACGCAGATGTACGCGCCGTGCGGGTAGGTCAGGTTCGACGGGTTGTAGCAGATCTGCGCCTCGAGCCCGCCCTCGACGCCCTCGGGCAGCTCGCCGGCGCCGTGCGCGCGCATGGCGATGTCCTGGATCGTGACGGACTTGCCCGGGTCGCCCTTGACGTGGAATGCGCCCTTCTCCCAGTCCAGGTCGGCGACCGAGACCTCGAGCATGCCTGAGGCGATGATCCGGGCCTTGTCGCGGACCTTGCGGGCGACCAGGGCCGCCGCCGCGCCCGACACCGGCGTCGAGCGACTGCCGTACGTGCCGAGGCCGAACGGCGTGTTGTCGGTGTCGCCGTGCACCACATCGATGTCGGCCGGCGGGATCCCGATCTCCTCGGCGACGATCTGCGCGAACGTCGTCTCGTGCCCCTGGCCCTGGGACTGCACGCTGAGCCGGACCACGGCCTTGCCGGTCGGATGCACGCGCAACTCACAGCCGTCCGCCATACCCAGTCCCAGGATGTCCATGTCCTTGCGGGGCCCGGCGCCGACGGCCTCGGTGAAGAACGAGATGCCGATGCCCATCAGCTCGCCTCGGGCCCGCTTCTCCTCCTGCTCGCGGCGCAACTGGGCGTAGCCGGCCATCTCCATCGCCAGCCGCATGGTGGGCTCGTAGTCGCCGGAGTCGTACACCCAGCCGGTCTTCGTCGTGTATGGGAACTGCTCCGGTCTGATGAAGTTCTTCAACCGCAGCTCGGCCGGGTCCATGCCCAGCTCGTCGGCGAGGCAGTCGACGATCCGCTCGACCAGGTAGACGGCCTCGGTGATCCGGAACGAGCAGGCGTACGCGACGCCGCCAGGCGCCTTGTTGGTGTAGACCGCGGTCATCTTGCAGTAGGCGGCCTCGATGTCGTAGCTGCCGGTGAACACGCCGAAAAAGCCGGCCGGGTACTTCACCGGCGCGGCGGTGCCGTTGAACGCGCCGTGGTCGGCGAGGACATTGGTGCGGATGGCGAGGATCCGGCCGTCCCGGGTTGCCGCGATCTCGCCGCGCATGATGTAGTCGCGGGCGAAGCCGGTGCTGATGAGGTTCTCCGAGCGGTCCTCCATCCACTTGACCGGCTTGCCGGTGACGATCGAGGCGACGATCGCGCAGACGTACCCGGGATAGATCGGCACCTTGTTGCCGAACCCGCCACCGATGTCCGGCGAGATCACCTGGATCTTGTGCTCGGGGATGCCCGCCACGATGGCGTAGAGGGTGCGGTGCGCATGCGGCGCCTGGGTGGTGGACCAGAGCCGCAGCTTGCCGTCGACCGCGTCGAAGTCGGCGACCGCTCCGCACGTCTCCAACGGTGCCGGATGCACCCGGGGATAAACGAGGTCCTGGCTGACCACCACGTCCGCGCGCGCGAACACGGCCGCGGTGGCCGCCTCGTCGCCGGTCTCCCAGTCGAAGCAGTGGTTGTTCGCCTTGCCCTCGAGGTCGTCGCGGATCAGCGGGGCGTCCGGCTCCAGCGCGCGGCGAGCGTCGATGACCGGGTCGAGGATGTCGTACTCGACGTCGATCAGCTCGAGCGCGTCCCGCGCCGCGTATCGGTCCTCGGCTACGACGAACGCCACCTCCTGGCCCTGGAAGCGCACCTTGTCGGTGGCGAGCACGGCCTGCACGTCGTTGGAGAGGGTCGGCATCCAGGCCAGGCCCTGCTGCGCCAGCATCGCCCCGGTCACGACCGCCTTGACCCCGGGCGAGGCCTCGGCGGCGCTCGTGTCGATGCCGACGATCCGGGCGTGCGCGACCGGCGCCCGGAGAATGGCGAGGTGCAGCATGCCGGGCAGCTGGATGTCGTCGACGTACCGGCCGCGACCGCGGACGAACCGCGGGTCCTCCTTGCGCAGCATCCGGCCATGCCCGACCGGCTTCTGGTCGTTGTCGTGGAAGGTGTCCACGCGCTCGTGCACGGTCGTCATGCGACGCTCCCGGCGGGCTGGCCGGCGTCCGCGATCTCGCCGGCTTCGGCTGATTCGGTGGTCTCGGTGACCCGGGCCGCAGCGGCCGCCTCGTGCACGGCGGCCCAGCGGACCGAGCGCACGATGGTGGCATAGCCCGTGCACCGGCAGATCTGGCCCGAGATCGCCTCGCGGATCTCCGCCTCGGTCGGGTCCGGGTTGGTGTTGAGCAGCGCCCGAGCGGTCATCATCATCCCGGGGGTGCAGAAGCCGCACTGCAGGCCGTGACACTGCATGAAGCCCTGCTGGATCGGGTCGAGCTCGGCGCCCTTGGCCAGGCCCTCGACCGTGCGCACCGCGTGGCCGCCGGCCATCGCGGCGAGTACCGTGCACGACTTCACCGGCTCGCCGTCCAGCAGGACGACACAGGTGCCGCAGTTGCTGGTGTCGCAGCCCCAGTGCGTGCCAGTCAGGGCAAGCACATCCCGCAGGAAGTGCACCAGCAGCAGCCGACCCTCGATCTCCCGGGTGACCTCGACGTCGTTGACGGTCATCGTGACCTGCATGCTCAACTCCTCGCCCGTTCGACGGCCCGGCGCAGGGCCCGTTTGGTCAGCTCGGCGGCCAGATGCCGCTTGTAGTCCGCGCTGCCGCGCTGGTCGGTGACCGGGTCGCAGCTGCGCGCCGCGATCGCCCCGGCCTGCTCGAAGAGGCTCTCGGTGGGCTCCCGGCCACGCAGCGCCGCCGAGATCTCCGGGATGCCCGTGGTGTTCGGCCCGACCGCGGCGAGCCCGACCCGCGCGTCCACGATCGCGCCGCCGTCGAGCCAGACCGCCGCGCCGGCCGAGACCACGGCCCAGTCGCCGGCCCGGCGCTCGACCTTTTCGTACGCGCTGCCGCCGCCCGGCCGCACCGGCAGCCGGATCTCGATCAGGATTTCCGCGTCGCCGACCGTCGTCTCGTAGGGCCCGACGTGGAACTCCTCCATGGACACGACACGCTCGGCGCCGCCGGGCCCGCGGATCACACAACTCGCGTCCAGCGTCGTGCAGACCGCGGACAGGTCCTCGGACGGGTCCGCCTGGCAGAGCGAGCCGCCCAGTGTGCCCCGGTTCCGCACGACCGGGTCGGCGATCACCCGCTCGGCATCGGCGAAGATCGGGAACGCCGCGGCCAGCCCGGCGGACTCGAGCAGCTCCCGGTGCCGGGTGAGCGCGCCGATCCGCACCTCGTCGGGGCCCGGCTCGATGTAGCCGAGTTCCGCGTGCAGGTCGTTGATGTCGATCAGATAGTCGAAGTTGGCCAGGCGCAGCTTCATCATCGGCAGCAGACTGTGCCCGCCGGCGATCAGTCGTGCTGTGCTGCCCAGCCGTTCCATCAGGCCGATGGCCTGATCCACACTGGTAGCTCGCTCGTACTCGAACGGTGCCGGGACCTGCATGTCGCACCTCCGCAGTCCGGCAAAATCTGGCCCCGGCACGTACCAAAGTCAACGCCGACCTAAGTAATTGCTTAGGTCGGCGTTGACGGTGCCGCCGCGGCTCACGGATCGTGCGGCCATGCGGGACATCGTCGACGGGCTGATGGCTTGGCGCACCGCCGGCGTCGCATTCGCCGTGGCGACCGTCGTACGGACCTGGCGATCGGCGCCCCGGCAGCCGGGCGCGGCCATGGCGGTCTCCGCCCACGGCGAGGTCCTGGGCAGCATCTCGGGCGGCTGCGTCGAGGGCGCGGTCTACGAGCTCTGCCTGGCGTCGATCGAGACCGGTAAGGCCCGGACCCAGACCTACGGCGTAAGCGACGACGACGCGTTCGATGTGGGCCTGACCTGCGGCGGCACGATCGAGATCCTGGTCCAGCCGGACGCCGCGATGACCGAGCCCGACGAGGTGCTCGCCGCGATCCGGGACGGCCGGCCGGTCGCCACGGCGTCGGTTGAGGACGCGCAGTTGGTGATCTGGTCTGGCCGGGTCGCGGGCAGCCTCGGCGACCCCGACCTGGACCACGCGGCGGCGCAGCAGGCGGCCGGCATGCTCGCGCTCGGCACCACCGGCACCGTCCACCTGGGTGCGAACGGGGAGCAGCGGCGCGACGAGACGAGCGTCTTCGTCCAGTCATACGTGACCCCGCCCCGGATGATCGTCTTCGGTGCGATCGACTTCGCCGCCGCGGTGGCCCGGATCGGCCGGTTCCTCGGCTACCACGTCACGGTCTGCGACGCCCGCCCGGTGTTCGCCACCCGCAAGCGCTTCCCGGACGCCGACGACCTCGTCGTCCAGTGGCCGCACAAGTACCTGGAGTCGACGGCCGTCGACGAGCGCACAGTGCTCTGCGTGCTGACCCACGATCCGAAGTTCGACGTGCCGCTGCTCGAGGTCGCCCTGCGCACCCCGGCCCGCTACATCGGCGCGATGGGCAGCCGTCGCACCCACGAGGACCGGCTGCGCCGGCTGCGCGAGGCAGGTATGGACGAGGCCGCCCTGGCCCGACTCTCCTCCCCGATCGGGCTGGACCTCGGCGCGCGGACGCCGGAGGAGACGGCCGTGGCGATCGCCGCCGAGATCATCGCCCAGGCCTGGGGTGGCTCGGGCCGCCCTCTCGCCGACCTCGAGACCCCGATCCACCACGCTTGACCAGCTGCGCCAGCGCCGCGAACTGATAACCCGTGTAATTTCACCAGCGTCCGCTATTGAAATTCCGGACCTGAAGGCCCAGGATGGCGACTGAAGGCGACGACCATTGGAGAGGGCACCTGACGTGACCATCGCACCGGCCGCACGTCGCGTCGACCAGCAACCAGCGCGCGACCTGGTCGCCGCCGAACAGGCCGCCGCCCGGTTTCTGGCCGCACTCGGCATCGACCTCGACTCCGAGAGCCTGCGGGACACGCCGGGCCGGATGGCCAGGGCGTACGCCGAGCTGCTCACCGCGCGTCCGTTCGACCTGACCACCTTCCCCAACGACGAGGGCTACGACGAACTGGTGCTGGCCCGGTCCATCCCGATCCGGTCGGTGTGCGAACACCACCTGTTGCCGTTCGTCGGCGTCGCGCACGTCGGCTACCTGCCGGGCGACCGGATCCTCGGCCTGTCCAAACTCGCCCGCGTCGTGGAACTCTTCGCCCACCGTCCCCAGGTTCAGGAGCGGCTGACCAAGCAGGTGGCGGACTGGCTGGCCCTCGAACTGGCGCCCAAGGGCGTCGGTGTCGTCATCGAGGCGGAGCATCTGTGCATGACGTTGCGCGGCGTGCGGGCCGTCGGCGCCACCACCGTGACCTCCACCCTGCTCGGGACCCTGCGGGACGACGCCCGCTCCCGGGCCGAGTTCTTCTCCCTCACCGGAGCCCACTGACACGATTCGGAGACGCGGCATGGAGAACTTCGTCATCGTCGGGGCCGGCCTCGCCGGCGCCAAGGCCGCCCAGACCCTGCGCGAGGAGGGCTTCGACGGCCGAGTGGTACTGCTCGGCGAGGAACCCGAACGGCCCTACGAGCGGCCACCGCTGTCCAAGGGCCTGCTGCTGGGAACCACGCCGCGGCGCGACGTGTACGTGCACGACGCCGGCTGGTACGAGGCGAACCACGTCGAGCTGCGTACCGCGACCCGGGTCACCGGCATCGACCGCGACGACCGCCAGGTCGTCCTGGCCGATGGCGAACGGCTCGGGTACGACAAGCTGCTGCTGACCGCCGGCTCGACGCCCCGCCGCCTGGACGTTCCCGGCGCCGACCTGGGCGGCGTGTTGTACCTGCGCTCGTTGGCGGATTCCGATCGGATCGCCGAAGCCCTCACCGACCAGGCCCAGCTCGTGGTGATCGGTGCCGGCTGGATCGGTCTGGAGATCGCCGCCGCCGCCCGCCGGCACGGCGCCGCCGTGACCGTGGTGGAGACCGCCGACCTGCCGTTGCAGCGGGTCCTCGGCGACGAGGTCGCCCGGGTCTTCGCCGCCCTGCACCGCCGCCACGGCGTCGCCTTCCACTTCGGCGTCGGGGTCCGACAACTGGGGGGCACCGGCCGGGTGTCCTCGGTGGTGCTGACCGACGGCACCCAGTTGGCCGCCGACACCGTCGTCGTCGGCGTGGGCATCCAGCCCAACGTGCAGTTGGCCGAGGCGGCGGGCCTGAAGGTGGAGAACGGCATCGTCACCGACGCCCGGCTGCTCACCTCCGACCCGCACATCCACGCCGCCGGGGACGTGGCCAACGCCTACCACCCGCTGCTGGGCCGACACATCCGGGTGGAGCACTGGGCGAACGCGCTCAACGGCGGCCCGGCCGCGGCGCGGTCCATGCTGGGCCAGCAGGTCGAGTACGCCCGCTTGCCGTACTTCTTCTCGGACCAGTACGACCTGGGGATGGAGTATTCGGGGTGGGTGGCCCCGGACGGCTACGACCGGGTGGTGTTCCGGGGGGATCCGGCCGTGGTGGATGGCAGGGCGCCGGAGTTCATGGCGTTCTGGGTCTCCGACGGTCGGGTGCTGGCCGGGATGAACGCCAACGTGTGGGACGTGACCGACCAGATCCAGACGCTGGTGCGGGCCGGCCACGGGGGCCGGGCCGTCGACCTGGCCAGGCTTGCCGACCCGCGGGTGCCGCTCGGCGATGTGCTGAGCTGAGCGGGCGTGCCGCCGAGCGGGAAGCGGCGGCGAGCCGGGTCAGGCCGGATGGATCTGTACGCAGCAGGCGCCGGGGCTGGGGGCCAGCCGCGCGTGGAGGTCCGTCCGGCCGAGCCCGTCGAGCAGGCCGGCGATGAAGGCCTGGTTCAGGCCGCACACCAGCTCGGTCTGCTGGGCGGCGAGTTCGTGGAAGGGGCAGTTCCGCAGCCGGATCAGCACGTCGTCGTCGGCCGGTTCGAAGCCGAGTTCGGCCAGGACGGCCGCGACCGGCCCGCCACCGGCGACCTGACGGCCGATGGTCACGCCCCGGTGCGCTGCCAGGCGTAGCGCCGCCGACCTGGCATCGGTGGGATCCTCGGCGACGGCCTGGGCGAGGATCTCGCCGATCAGGTCGTAGCGGCGCTCCGGGATGGTCAGTGCGATGCAGCCCGGCGCCGCCTCGTACACCTTCGGCGTGCGACCACGGCCGCGCGGCTGGTCGGTCGGCGCCTCGTACCGAGCCTGCAGCAGCCCGGCGCCGACCAGCTTGTCCAGGTGAAAGGCCGCCAGGTTGCGCGAGATGTGCTGTGCCTCGGCGGCCTCGTCCCGCGTCACCGGGTGGTCCTGGCTGCGGACGTAGTCATACAGCGCCCGTCGTACCTGGTCGACGAGGGCCGTCACTGCCTGCCAGGGGGCCGTTGCCATGCCGAAAGTTTATCACCAGCAGATCTTGTCGAAATTCTCCTGCGGGTGTAAACGCCGCATGACAATGGCCCCCGGGAGGACCGGGGGCCACCGTCATGGGGGAGTCAGCGGTAGATGTGCGTCGGTGTGCCGATGCCGATGATCGACCACAGTCGGTTCATGGCCGGTATGGGCACCCGGACGCAGCCGTGACTGGCCGGGTAGGTCGGGACGGACGTGGCGCCGTGCACCGCGTAGCCGTAGTAGAAGTAGTTCGGCCGCCACAGCAGGCCGAGCGAACTCTGCCGCCAACCGTCGATCCGGCGCTGGATCTTGAAGTTGCCGGTCGGCGTCGGCGTGCTGGCCTTGCCACTGGAAGCGTCCAGGATCCGTACGACGGACCCCTGGCGCGCCAGGTACAGGACCTGCTTGGTCAGGTTCGCCTCGATGGAGTAGCCGGAGTGCGTGTACTTCGGCTTCGGGATCAGCGGTCGGGCGAGGGCCCCCCAGGTCTGCGGCCCCACGATCCCGTCCCGGACCAGGTTGTTCACCTTCTGGAAGGCGACGACCCCGTGGTACGTGGAGGGTCCGAAGATCCCGTCGATGGGGCCCACGTCGTAGTGCAGCGCGGCGAGCCGGCGCTGAAGGGTCGTCACCGCCGTGCCGCGCGAGCCCTGCCGCAGCACCGGCTGAGACGTTGTCGCGGCCAGAGTCTGAGCGGCGACGTGAGCCGTACTCACCTCTGCCGTGGTGCGGACGCCGGCCGACGCCGAACTGGCGGGGATGAACAGGCCGCCGGTGGCGACCAGGACTGCCACCCCGAGGGCGGTACGTGAACGGCCGTGGCGCTGATGAGTGGTGCGTCGTGCGAAGGAAATCATCGTCCCTCCTTTCCGAACTGCCAGGATTCGACGGTAGTCCGCGGGAGCAAAGGATAACTGTCAAACGCACCGCCATCGATATCGATCTGACGCCTTCGTGGTCGACCTGCGGCCACGGTCCACGTACCGACGGTTCCTGACCTCTGATCGGCGATAGGGTCTGGCCTTGTGCGGACGAAGCAGGAGTTGGGGGCGGCGATCCGGCGGGAGCGGTGCGCGGCGCTCGTCGTCAACGCCCACTCCCGCCGGGGCCGCCGGCTCTACGAGGGCGCCCGGTCGCGGCTGACGGCGGCCGGCTTCACCCTGCTCGGCACGTACCCGGTCGACCGGCCCGACGAGCTCGAGCGGAGTCTCGCCGAGGCCGCCGACCTCGGGCCGGACCTGCTGGTCGCGGGGGGCGGCGACGGCACGATCGGCACCGCCGCGCGCCTGCTCGCCCACCGCGACATCGCGCTCGGCCTGCTGCCGCTGGGCACCACCAACAACTTCGCCCGTACGGTGGGCATCCCGCTCGACCTGGACGCCGCGGTCGCGGTCCTGACCGACGGCAAGGTGATCGACGTCGACCTCGGGCTCGTCGGCGACATGCGCTTCACCAACCACGTCGGCATCGGCCTCTCCGCCGACGTGATGCTCACGGCGCCGCCGCGCCTCAAACGGGTCACCGGCCGGCTCGCGTATCCGGTCACCGCCCTGGCGCTGCTGCGCCGGCACCGGCCGCTGCGCGCCACCGTGCGCGCCGAGGGGCGGGAGCACGAGTTCGTCACCCACCAGCTGTACGTGGCGAACGGCGGCTTCCACGCCGGCCGGCCGATCACCGCCGACGCGAACGCCGACGACCGGCTCCTGGTCGCGTACCCGGTGGGCGGCCCGAGCCGCCGCGAGCTGCTGCGCGACACGGCCCGCAACGCGGCGACCGGGCACCGTCGCACGCTCGGCGACGACCCGTTCCTCGCCGTCCGCCAACTCTGGCTGGAGACCGACCCGCCGGCGCGCGTCGAGGTCGACGGCGAGCCGTACGGCGAGACGCCGATCCGGATCGGCCTGGACCCCAACGCGCTGCGCGTCATGGCTGCCGCCGACAGCCCGGACCGTTAGGTGCTACGGCTCATGACGTTGTTGCCGCTGGGTTGACGCGACGGTGTGATCACTGTGCCCAGCAGTGGGCATCCGTGCGACCGGCGGCAGGGAACCGCGCACCGCGCGAACCGACGCACCGCCACGGCTCCGAGCCGGCGACCTGCTCGACGGGTGGCGGTACATCCTCACCCACCCGGCGTTGCGTCCGCTGTTCTTCAACACGATCCTGGTCAGCAGCCTGATCATGGCGACCTCGCCGCTGCTCGCCGTCCTCATGCTCGGCCACCTCGGGTTCGCCCCCTGGCAGTACGGCCTGGCCTTCGCCGTGCCCTGCGTCGGCGGTCTGATCGGCTCACGACTGGCCCGCCGACTTGTCGCGCGGTTCGGGCAGCGCAAGGTCATGGTCACTGCTGGGGCGCTGCGAAGGTGCTGGTCCCTCGGGTTGGCCTTCATCCGCCCCGGCGCTGCCGGGCTCGTGCTCGTCATGGCCGTCGAGCTCGGGCTGATCACCTGCATGGGTGTGTTCAACCCGGTGCCCGCCACCTACCGGCTCGATCGGACCGCGCCGGACCGAGTCGTCCGTACCCTGACCGCGTGGTCGGTCACCAGCAAAGCCACCATCGCGGCCATGACCGCCCTGTGGGGCCTGCTGGCGAGTATCACCAGCCCCCGGGCCGCGATCGCGGTTGATGACACATCGCAACTCGCCGCCCCGGTCCGAGGTGGTCCCTCCTCTATGGACGGAACTTCGGTGATCGGACCGCAGGCCCGCTCCACGGCGGGCGCCACCCGCCGGCACGGTTGATCAGGAGAAGTGCGTCTTCGGGCGGGCGAGCCGCTCCCCGTCGACGGTCAGATCGACTTTCTCGTTGTAGAAGGCGATCAGGCCGGCGATCGGCAGGAGTGCCCCGGTGGGGAAGTCGTACGACCAGGCCAGGTCCGGGTGGTCCGTGCCGTCGACCCGCACGGACCAGTAGGCGCCGGTCCGGCCCTTGTACGGGCAGGCGGTCGTCGTCGCCGACGGCACGAGGTGCCGGAAGTTCACGTCGGTGCGGTTGAGGTAGTAGCGGATCGGCAGCCCGGTCTCGAAGACCAGCACGGGCGACGTCGACTCGGCCAGCACCGTCCCGTCGAGCTCCACCCGTACGGTGCGGGTGGAGCGCAGCGCGTCCACCCGGGCGTACGGGTTGCGGGGGTGGACGAAGACCTCCTCGTCCTCCTCGAACCAGCGGTCCATCGCGGCCCAGTCGAACCGGATCGTGTCCCTCAACCCGGGCAGCGCGTCGTCCCCGTACCACCGCCCGCACGACGGACGGGAGGTCTCGCCGACCCGCAGCCCGTGCAGCCGGGCGGTGCCGCGCCCGGACCCCTCCGTGCGCTCCTCATCGACCAGGAGATCGCGGGCCACGTCGGCGATCGGGATGTAGTACTGCGGGTAGAACGGCCACTCCCACACGTACCGGCCACGGGTGGTGTCCAGTACCTGCTCACCGGCGAGGAACGCGCGGATCCGGCGGGGCGCCGGCTCGATGTGGTCGACCGGGGTGATCGCCTTGGGATAGTCCGGCACCTCGTCCTCCCAGCGCAGCAACGTACCTCGGCCCGGCCCTCACCGGTGCGGGCCGACCCCGCACGTCCGTCCCTGTGCTAGCCGCGCGTGCGCTGCACGAACGGCGCGGTCGGGTCGGCGACCTCCCCGAACTCCGCCGGAAGCTGGGACACGACGTCGTCGTACCCCTCGGGTGTGAGGGCCTCGCGGAGGACGTCGAACACCGTGGTCACCCCGTCCTTCGCCTGTGTCACGTCCACGTCGGCGCGCCCGCTGACCCGTGCCAGGAACACGTCGAGTCCGAACCGCTCGGCGGTCTCGCCCGAGCCGAAGGCGTACGCCCGCAGCCCCTCGGGAAGCTGGCCGGCGAGGTCACGCGCCTCGCCGCCGTCGATCCGTTCCGCCAGGGTCGTCAGGGTGGCCCGCGTGACCGCGGTCGCCTGCTCCGATGACGTCCCTGAGCGCTTCGCCACCAAGCCGATGAACTCGTTGTCGTCCACCTTCAGGGCCTTTCTCTCGGATGTCAGCGGCGTCTTCCCGCGCACCGCCACCTCAAACGGGAAAGCGCGCGAGCGCCACCGGCGGGGCGACCCGTTCCGGGATCTCCTGGAGGCCTCACTAGGGTGAGCGACTGCGCCAGGACGGCGCCGCCGATGACGCCACCACGTCGCAGTCGTTGAGGAGTGGGCCGCATGACCGGGACTCTGGACGGGGTGCTCGTCGCCGACTTCAGTCGGGTTCTCGCCGGGCCGTACGCCACCATGCTCCTGGCCGACCTCGGCGCCGACGTGGTGAAGGTCGAACGTCCCGGTGCGGGTGACGACACCCGCGCCTGGGGTCCGCCGTACGACCACGACGGCACCGCTACGTACTACCTGTCCGTCAACCGCAACAAGCGGTCGGTGACGCTGGATCTGACCGATCCGGACGATCTGGCCGTCGCTCGGGACCTGGCGCACCGGGCGGACGTGATCGTGCAGAACTTCCGCCCCGGCACGATGGAACGCTACGGCCTGGGTCACGCCGACATCGCCGTCGCCAACCCGCGTGCCGTCTACTGCTCGATCACCGGCTTCGGCTCCGGCGCGGGCGCCGACCGGCCCGGATACGACCTGCTCGTCCAGGCCGTCGGCGGGCTGATGAGCGTCACCGGCACCCGGCCGGGCGAGCCGGTCAAGGTCGGGGTCGCCGTGGTCGACGTGATCACCGGCCTGCACGCCACCGTCGGCATCCTGGCCGCGCTGCGCCACCGCCAGGTCACCGGCGCCGGCCAGCACGTGGAGGTCAACCTGCTCTCGTCGTTGCTGTCCGCGCTGGTCAACCAGGCATCCGGCTACGTCGCAGCCGGCGTGGTCCCGGGCATCCTGGGCAACGCGCACCCCAGCATCGTGCCGTACGAGCTGCTGCCCACCGCCGATCGGCCGCTCGCGGTGGCGGTCGGCACCGACGCGCAGTTCGGCGCGCTGTGCCGGGCACTCGGCATCCCCGCCGTCGCCGAGGACCCGCGCTACGTCAGCAACGCCGACCGGGTACGCCACCGGGAAACGCTCATCACCACGTTGTCCGAGCGAACGGCGCTGCGGTCCGCCGACGACCTGGCCGCGGCGCTCAGCCGCCTCGGCGTGCCGTGCGGGCCGGTCAACGACCTCGCCGGAGCCTTCAGCCTCGCCACGGAGCTCGGGCTGGCGCCGGTCGTGGAGATCCCCGGGCCGGAACGACCGCAGCCGGTGCGTCAGGTCGCCCACCCGATCACGCTGTCAGGTGCGCCCGCGGTCTACCACCGGCGACCGCCCCGGCTCGGTGAGCACACCGCGGAGGTGCTCGCCTGGCTGGCTTCCGGCAAGCCGGGCGGCCCTGCCGCCGAGGAGAGCTGATCGCCAGCCCCCGCCGTCCTGCCGGTGGGCGGCCGGCGCCCCGTCGCTCCCGGCTGACTGATCCGTCACGTCGGCGTCAGCCGTTGAGCGGCCGGCCGGAGGCGGGCCGCCAGCATCCAGTGGGCCGCGACCAGGGGTGCCACGCCGACGGGGTACCAGAGCAGGTCCGTCGGGTCGAACTGGACGCCCAGCACCAGCCGGGCCAGCAGGCTGCGCGCCGACAGCGCGGCCGGGATGCCGGTCAGCTGCGCGCACTCGACCGCCCAGCAGAAGGCGACCGCGACGGCCCCCGCCGGCAGCGGGGACATCCTTGGCCACAGGAACAGCACCCCGGCGTAGACCATCGACGCATAGAGGGCGGTGCCGGAGTACTGCTCGAGGCGGCCGTCGGAAAGGGCCCGGATGGTGAGCGCGACCGCCAGGAACAGGGCCGCCGCCACCAGCATGAGCACCCGGACCAGCGCCGGCCTGATCGACATCCCGCCGATGCTACCGGCGGGCTCGGCCCGCACCGCCCCCGGCGACCCGGCCCGAGACCGGCACCGCTTCAATCCGCCGGAGGGCGGAGATCAGCCGCTCCCACGCGGTTACCCGGTCCGAATAGGAGACGCCCATGCCGCCCAGTCACGAATCGGAGGCACCGCGTGAGGAACCCGGCCCGCGGCAGGAAGAAGAGGCCGACCCCGCCTCCAGCCGCGCGGCGCGATGCCGACTGGTCGTGGCGGACCCCGGGCGCCGACGTCGTCGCGCTCGCCCTCGTCGTGGCGGCGGTCGCCCTGTATCCCGCCTGGAAGTCGGCACGGAGCGACGGCAGGCAGGAGCAACTCCAGGCGTCGGAGGCGGCCCGCCTGCCGGCGCTGAAGGTGGCCAGGGTGAGCGCCTACATCAAGGACGGCATCGCGGGCAGTTCGCGCAACGGCAACGGTGGTTCCGACAAGGAGAACGACCTGTGGGGCCCGCACCTCGACGTGACGTTCGAGAACCGCGCCAGCGGGCCGTGCCTGATCACCAGGGCCCGCCTGGAGTTCCGGCAGGTGCGGTCCCTGCGTCAGTTCCGCCCCTGAGCTAGGCCACCCGCGGCGTGGGCAGGATCGGCAGGGCCGCGCGGTGCGTCGTACCCGAGATGTCGCCGGTCTGGTCGACGGCCGGCTCCGGCGACGCGGCCTCGACCGCGACGGCGGCCCTCGCCGCGGGCCCGTCGCCGGCCGGCGCGACCGACGGCCCCGCCACCGACGCCTCGATCTCGGTGAGCAGGGTCGTCAGCCTCCGCACGTCGTCGACGGGCATCCGGAAGGAGCCCCGGCACCACGTGCCGCTCCACAGGGACACCACCAC
Organism: Micromonospora kangleipakensis; assembly: GCF_004217615.1. Lineage (NCBI taxonomy): Bacteria > Bacillati > Actinomycetota > Actinomycetes > Micromonosporales > Micromonosporaceae > Micromonospora > Micromonospora kangleipakensis. The sequence continues at coordinate 4,281,562 of NZ_SHLD01000001.1, forward strand.
CGCGCCGCGGTCCGGGTGGTAGCTGACGCGCATCGTCCGGTCCTCGCCGCGCAGGTCGGTGAACAGGTCACCGAAGCTGGGCATCGGTCGCACCTCTCCCATCCACCCAGCATGCCCGAGCCTGCTGTGCGGGGCTAGAGCGCGGCGAACGGCTTCGCGTACGCGAATTCGCCCCGGATCGTCGGCTGCCAGGCGCTCAGTGGGCGGGCCATGAAGAAGCGCGGCCCCCACGGACCCGGCGGCGTCACCGCCAGGTCCACCGCCGGCCGGAAGCCGAACCGCGGGTAGTACTCCGGGTGCCCGAGCAGCACCACCAGGGGCTCGTCCCGCGCGTCGGCGGCGCCCAGCACCGCGTGCATCAGCGCCGAGCCGACACCGCGGCGCTGCCAGGCCGGCAGCACGCCGAGCGGCCCCAGGCCGAGCGCGACCGGCGCGCCGGCCACGGTGCCGCGGGTGCAGACCACGTGGCCGACGACCTCGCCGCCCGCATCGGTGGCGACGAGGGAGAACGCGGGCAGCCAGTCGTCGTCCGCGCGGAGCGCGTCGACCAGGGTTGCCTCCACCGGTACGGCGCCCGCGGCGTCGTCCTTCGCGAAGGCGGCGGTGTGCACGGCGCGGACGGCGTCGACGTCGGCGGGGGTTTCGCGTCTGATCAGCATCGCGGACACGATAGGCGCACCGGGACGCGGCACGCGCCCGATTTTCGGCGGCGGGCGGCTCAGTCCCCGAGCCCCTCCAGCAGGGCCTTCAGCCGGGCCAGGTCCTTGCGGTTCGCCCGGCGCATCGCGGCGGCCATCACCGGCCCGGCGACCGTCGCGAAGCCGCTCGGCTCACCGCGGTTGCGCAGGGTCATCCGGGTTCGACCCTCGCCGACCGGCTCCCAACGGTAGGTCGTCTCCATCGGGAACGGACCCTCGGCCGTCCGCATGACCAGCCGCTCGCCGGCGACCAGCTCGACGATCTCGTACGTGTAGGCGAGCCGCCGGCCGAGGAAGTGCGCCACGAAGGCGACCCGGGAGCCGACCCGCAGCGGCGGCGGCGTCAGCCACTGCACCGACCTGATGTTGACGTACCAGTCCGGCGCGTTCGACGGGTCGCCCGCGTACGCGGCCACCTCGGCGACCGGGCGGTCGATCACCACCTCCGACACCACGTCCACCGGCACCCGAATCCCAACTGTCGTACGGACGGCCGCACCCAGTGTGAGCGCCCGCCGGTGGCCCCGCCAGCCGAACCGGGCGGACCGGCAGCGCCGCGGGTAGCGTGCACGGCGAGACGATCAGCGAGGAGGCTCCGGGGTGGAAACCACGACCGTGGACGTGCCGACCAGCGACGGTGTCGCGGACGCGTATCTCGTCCGGCCGGACGGGGACGGGCCGTTCCCGGCGGTGCTGGTCTTCATGGACGCGTTCGGGCTGCGGCCCCGGCTGGCCGAGATGGCCGAGCGGATCGCCGCCCGGGGCTACGTCGTGCTGGTGCCCAACCTGTTCTACCGGGCCGGCCGGGCGCCGCTGGTCGAACTGTCCGGGCTCGCCGACCCGGAGCGGCGGGGCGCGATCTTCGGGCAGCTCATGCCGTTCATCGGCGCGCTGACCCCGGACGCCGTCGCCCGCGACGCCGGCGCGTACCTGGACGTCCTGGAGGCGCGGGAGGATGTCGCGGCCGGGCCGGTCGCCATCACCGGGTACTGCATGGGCGGTACCAACGCGCTGCGCGCGATCGAGGCGTACCCGGACCGGATCGCGGCGCTGGCCAGCTTCCACGCCGGCCGGGTCGTCACCGACGCGCCGGACAGCCCGCACCTGGGCGTCGGGTCGGTCACCGGCGAGGTGTACTTCGCCCACGCCGACAACGACCAGTCGATGACCGCCGAGCAGATCGCCACTCTGGAGAAGGCGCTCGACGCCGCCGGGGTCACCTACCGCTCCGAGCTGTACGCGGGCGCGCCGCACGGCTTCACCATGGCCGACACCGCCATGTACGACGAGCAGGCCACCGAGCGGCACTGGAACGCCCTGTTCGACCTGCTCGACCGCACGGTCCACCGCTGACCTCCGCCGCCGGCGGGGCCGCCACCCGGCGCAGATGACCCGCCCGGGGACGATTCACCCGCCACCGGCCGGGTAACCGCCGCCATGCCCGACGACCGCCCCGCCGCCGACTCCGTCCGGTCGCCGCTGGACGAGGTCGTCGAGCGGGGCGGCCGGGTGGTGGCCCAGGCCCGCCGGCAGGGCGGGCAGGCCGGCCGGGTCCGGCTGCGCCAGCTGGAGGTCACCATCGTGATCGCCGTGCAGGCGGGGCTGGCCGCCGCGCTGGCGGCGCTGATCGCCCAGAAGCTGTTGGGCCCCGGCGCGCACGTCTTCGCCCCGGCGGCGGCGGTCGGCACGATCGCCACCGCCATCGGCCAGCGGGCCCGCCGGACGTTCGAGCTGCTCGGCGGCGTGGGACTCGGCATCGTCGTCGGGGACCTGCTGCGCTTCATGCTTGGCTCCGGGGCCTGGCAGACCGGCCTGGTCGTCGCCCTGGCGATCGCCACCGCGCTGCTGGTCGCCGGCCGGGGCGGCGCCCTGGTCGGCCAGGCCGGCGGTACGGCCGTCCTGATCTCCACCCTCGCCCCGATGCAGCCCGGCCTGGAGGTGCCCCGGATCTTCGACGCCCTGGTTGGCGCCCTGGTCGGCATCCTGGTGGTGGCCCTGCTGCTGCCGATCAACCCGCTGCGGGTGCTGGACCGGGCGGCGGCGCCGATCTTCGCCACCGTCACTGGCCAGCTGGACGCGGTGGCGCACGCCCTGACCGCGCGGGACGCCGACGCGGCGATCCGCGCCCTGGACCAGCTTCGCGGAATGGACGCCGACGTCGGGCGGCTGAACGAGGCGCTCAGCGGCGCCGGTGAGGTGGTCACCCTCGCACCGGCCCGCTGGCACCGCCGGGCGCGGTACCACCGGTACGCCCGCGGCGCCGAACACCTGGAACGGCTGATCCTGTACGCCCGGTCCGTGGCCCGCCGGTCCGCCACCGCGCTGCAGTACGACGAGCCGATCCCGCCGTCGCTGCCGGTGGCCGTCACCCGGCTCAGCGACGCGATACGGCAGCTGCGCCAGGACCACCAGGCGGACGTGGATCCGGAGCGCACCCGCCGGCTCGTCCGGGAGAGCGCCGAGCTCGCCGGCCGGGCCTGGGCCGAGGGGGTGCGGTCCTACGGCGACGCGCTGATCACCGACCTGCGGACGGCGGACAGCGAACTGCTCCGGGCGATCGAGTACGAACCGGACGACGCCAACCGGGTGGTGCGCGAGGCGGCCGGCCGGGGGCAGGCGGAGGTGCGACCGCCGGCGCGGGCCCACCTGCACCGGCCGCGCCCGCACACCGGGACGCCCCGCACCCGGCGGCACCGACGGTCGACCCGCCGGACCCACGGCCGACGCCGGGGCCGGCACAGGCCACGAGTGTGAAAGTGGCCCGCCACCGGATCCGGCCCCGCTGACTACGGTCGGGCCATGAGCCTCGATCCGCACGAATTGCGCACCCGGTTCGCGTCGCTGACCGCCGCGCACGTGGCCGACGCCTGCCTGCGGGCGGCGGTCCCGGTCCGCTGCGCGCCCGCCGCCGTACGGCCGGTCCTGCCCGGTGCGCGGCTGGCCGGTCGGGTCGCGCCCACCCGGCACGTCGGCAGCGTCGACATCTTCCTGGAGGCGATCGACCGGGCAGCCCCCGGCGACGTGCTGGTCGTCGACAACGCCGGCCGCACCGACGAGAGCTGCGTCGGCGACCTGGTGGTGCTGGAGGCGCAGGCCGCCGGCCTGGCCGGCGCGGTGGTCTGGGGGCTGCACCGGGACACCGCCGACATCCGGGCGGTTGGGCTGCCGGTGTTCAGCCTGGGCGCGATCCCCACCGGCCCGCAGCGCCTCGACGCCCGTCCGCCGCTGGCGCTGCAGTCGGCGGCGGTGGGGGAGTGGACGGTGGACGCCGAGGACGTCGCCCTGGGCGACGACGACGGTGTGCTCTTCGTGCCCGCGCGCCGCGCCGGTGAGCTGCTCACCCTCGCCGCGTCGATCCGGGACGCCGAGCGGCGGCAGGCCGAGCGGATCCGCGCCGGCGTCGCGCTGCGCGACCAGGTGCGCTTCGCCGCCTACCTCGCCGGGCGGGTCGAGGATCCGGCGCTGACCTTCCGCGCGCACCTGCGCACGGTGGGCGGGGCGATCGAGGAGTGAGCCTCAGCCGACCGCGGTCGGGGACGGCGGGGCGCTGCCGCCGCGGGGCGCCTCGGCGGTCATCAGCCGGACGATCTCCGCCCGGTCGGCCGCCGACGGCAGGCCCCACCCGGGGCGGTAGCCGTAGACCTCGCGCAGCGGGGTGGACGCGGTCCGGCCGTCGAGGATCTCCACCGCGTCGGTGTCGATCAGGCCGGGATGTTCGACGCCGCAGGCCTCGGCGACCTTGACCAGGTCGCGGCGCAGCGTACGGAGGTAGTTGGCGGCGCGTACGGACTTCAGGGTCGGGTCGAGGCCCCGGGCCAGCCAGGGATTCTGGGTGGCGACGCCGGTCGGGCAGGTGTCGGTGTGGCACTTCTGCGCCTGGATGCAGCCGATCGCCAGCATCGCCTCACGGCCGACGTTGACCATGTCGCAGCCGAGCGCGAACGCGACGACGGCGTTGTCGGGCAGGCCCAGCTTGCCGCCGCCGACGAAGACCGTCCGCTCGTGCAGGTCCTTCTCCGCGAAGGTCCGGTAGACCCGGGTGAAGCCCTGCTGGAACGGGAGCGACACCGAGTCGGTGAAGATCAGCGGCGCGGCGCCGGTGCCGCCCTCGCCGCCGTCGACGTTCACGAAGTCCACGCCCCGGCCGGTGTCCCGCATCAGCGTGGTCAGCTCGTCCCAGAAGCCCAGGTCGCCGACGGCGGACTTGACGCCGACCGGCAGTCCGGTCTCGGCGGCGAGGAGCTCCACCCAGTCGAGCAGGCTGTCGCAGTCGGAGAACTCGGCGTGCCGGGACGGGCTGACGCAGTCCTGGCCCTGCGGGACGCCCCGGGTCGCGGCGATCTCCGCCGACACCTTCGCCCCGGGCAGCAGCCCGCCGAGGCTCGGCTTCGCGCCCTGGCTCAGCTTGACCTCCAACGCCCGCACGGGCGCGCCGGCCACCAGGTCCTTGAGCCGGTCCAGGCTGAACCGCCCCCGCTCGTCCCGGCACCCGAAGTACGCGGTGCCAAGCTGGAACACCAGGTCACCGCCATTGCGGTGGTACGGCGACAGGCCGCCCTCGCCGGTGTTCTGCAGGCAGCCGGCCAGCGCGGCGCCCTTGTTGAGCGCCTCCACCGCGCGGCCGGAGAGCGAGCCGAAGCTCATCCCGGAGATGTTGACCACCGAGGCCGGCCGGAACGCCTTCGCCCGGCCCCGCGGCCCGCCGAGCACCTTGGCGCAGGGCAGCTCCACCTCGTGCCCGGCGGTCGGCGTCGACGGCGGCACCGCCCGGCCGAACGTCCGGTGCTTGATGATCGGATAGCCGGGGGTGTACTCGATGTCGTTGTCCGTGCCGAAGCCGAAGTAGTTGTTCTCCTTCTTCGCCGAGGCGTAGATCCAGCGGCGCTGGTCCCGGGTGAACGGCCGCTCCTCGTTGTTCCCGGCGACGATGTACTGCCGCAGCTCCGGCCCGATCGCCTCCAGCAGGTAGCGGGCCCGGCCGATGACCGGGAAGTTGCGCAGCAGCGCGTGGTCGCGCTGGAGCAGGTCGCGCGCGGCGAGGGCGGCGACGGCGGCGGAGACGACGGGTACGGCACGACTGGCCCACTTCATGCCCGCCTCTCTCCCCGGCCGGCGGGTGCGCGAAACTACCGGGCGTCGTGCGCGGCCACCAGCCGCTTGGGTGCCTTGTTGCGCCACGCGTGCTCGACCAGTTCCTGGAGGCGCTGCTCCGAGATCTCTGCCAGGTCTACCGGGAGGCCGACGAAGATCATGGTGGCGGCCCTGCGTCAGACCGCGCGCCGCTGGGCAGCGGTCGCCGTTGTCAACGCGCTGCGCCCGGCTGGCAACTCATCTAGTGTCGGACCGTCCGCGTTCTAGTCCGTTTCGTCGGAAAGATTCCGAGATGGGTGTGCGCACCTGGATCGAGGGCTGGCCGGTCTATCGCCAGCTCACCGGCACCGATCCGCTTGGCCGGGGCGCCGCGGCCAAGTCCGCGCGCTCCACGTCGCTGACCGCCCGCACTGAGACCGCCGATTCGGTGGCCCGCTCGGTCTGCCCGTACTGCGCGGTGGGCTGCGGGCAGCGGGTGTTCGTCAAGGACGGGCAGGTCTCCCAGATCGAGGGTGACCCGGACAGTCCGATCTCCCGTGGTCGGCTCTGCCCGAAGGGGTCGGCCAGCAAGAGCCTGGTCACCAGTCCGCTGCGGCAGACCAAGGTCCGCTACCGCCGGCCGTACGGCACGGAGTGGGAGGACCTGGAGCTCGACGTGGCGCTCGACATGATCGCCGACCGGGTCCTCGCCGCCCGTGACGAGACCTGGGAGGACGTCGACGACTCCGGTCGGCCGCTGAATCGGACGTTGGGCATCTCCAGCCTGGGCGGGGCGACGCTGGACAACGAGGAGAACTACCTCATCAAGAAGCTGTTCACGGCGATGGGGGCGCTCCAGATCGAGAACCAGGCCCGGATTTGACACTCCGCCACCGTCCCCGGTCTGGGGACCAGCTTCGGTCGTGGCGGCGCGACGGACTTCCAGCAGGACCTGATCAACTCTGACGTCATCGTCATCCAGGGCTCCAACATGGCCGAGGCGCATCCGGTGGGCTTCCAGTGGGTGATGGAGGCGAAGAAGCGCGGCGCCAAGGTCTTCCACGTCGACCCGCGGTTCACCCGGACCAGCGCGCTCGCCGACACGTACCTGCCGATCCGGGCGGGCACCGACATCGCGCTGCTCGGCGGCGTGGTGCGGTACATCCTGGACAACGAACTGGACTTCCGTGACTACGTGGTCGCCTACACCAACGCGGCGACGATCCTCACCGAGGGCTACCGCGACACCGAGGATCTGGACGGGTTGTTCTCCGGCTTCAAACCAAACAACGCCAGTTACGACCAGGCGAGCTGGCTGTACGAGGGGCACGAGCCCATCGGCGCGGTGCGCGACACGGAGACCCAGCGGGAGACCGCGGCCGGGTTGGAGCACGAGTCGCACGGCGCACCGATCGTCGGGCAGGCCGAGCGGGACGAGACGCTGCGGCATCCGCGCTGCGTCTACCAGATCCTCAAGCGCCACTATGCCCGCTACACCCCGGAGATGGTCGAGCGGGTCTGCGGCATCCCGCCGGAGAAGTTCCTGGAGCTGGCGCGCGCCTGGACGGAGAACTCCGGCCGGGACCGGACCAGCATGCTCGTCTATTCGGTGGGCTGGACGCAACACAGCGTGGGGGTGCAGTACATCCGCATCGGCGCGATCATCCAGCTGCTGCTGGGTAACGTGGGCCGCCCGGGCGGCGGGATCATGGCCCTGCGGGGACACGCCAACATCCAGGGCTCGACGGACATCCCGACGCTGTTCAACCTGCTGCCCGGCTATCTGCCGATGCCGCACCACGCCGACCACCCGACGTTCGACGACTGGATCGAGAGCATCCAGCATCCGGGCCAGAAGGGCTTCTGGGGCAACGCGAAGGCATACGGGGTCAACCTGCTCAAGGCGTACTGGGGTGACGCGGCCACGCCGGAGAACGACTTCTGCTACGGCTACCTGCCGCGGATGACCGGCGACCACGGGACGTACCAGCAGGTGCTGAACATGATCGACGGCAAGGTGAAGGGCCACTTCCTGCTCGGCCAGAACCCGGCGGTCGGCTCCGCGCACGGCCGCGCGCAGCGGCTGGGCATGGCCAACCTGGACTGGCTGGTGGTCCGCGACCTGTTCATGATCGAGAGCGCGACGTTCTGGAAGAACGCCCCTGAGATCGAGACCGGTGAGCTCGTGACCGAGCGGTGCCGCACCGAGGTCTTCTTCCTGCCCGCCGCCTCGCACGTCGAGAAGGAGGGCACGTTCACCCAGACCCAGCGGCTGCTGCAGTGGCGGGAGAAAGCCCTCGACCCGCCCGGCGACTGCCGCTCCGAGCTGTGGTTCTTCTACCACCTCGGCCGCATCATCCGCGAGCGGCTGGCGGACTCGACCCGGCCGCGCGATCGGGCGCTGCTCGACCTCAACTGGAACTATCCGACGCACGGCCCGCACGCCGAGCCGAGCGCCGAGGACGTGCTGCGCGAGATCAACGGTTACGAGGTGGCCACCGGCCGGCCCCTGTCGCTGTTCACCGAGATGAAGGACGACGGTTCCACAGCCGGCGGGTGCTGGATCTACTGCGGGCTGTTCGCCGACGGTGTCAACCAGGCTGCCCGCCGCAGGCCCGGCTCGGAGCAGACCTGGGTGGCCCCGGAGTGGGGCTGGGCCTGGCCGGCCAACCGGCGGATCCTCTACAACCGTGCCTCGGCCGATCCCGATGGTAAACCGTGGAGCGAGCGGAAGAAGTACGTCTGGTGGGACGAGGGAAAGGGCGAGTGGACCGGCTACGACGTGCCGGACTTCGAGAAGACGAAGCCGCCGTCCTATCGGCCGCCCGAGGGAGCCACTGGTGTGGAGGGGCTCGCCGGCGACGACCCGTTCATCATGCAGGGCGACGGCAAGGGCTGGCTGTACGCGCCGACCGGGGTGCTCGACGGGCCATTGCCCACCCACTACGAGCCGGCCGAGTCGCCGGTGAGTAACCCGCTCTACGGCCAGCAGGCCAACCCGACCCGCAAGGTCTATGTGCACCCGGTCAATTCGCTCAACCCGAGCCCGCCGCAGCCGCACAGCGAGATCTTTCCGTACGTCTTCACAGTCAGCCGGCTCACGGAGCACCACACGGCGGGCGGGATGAGCCGGACGGTGACACACCTCGCCGAGCTGCAGCCAGCGATGTTCGTCGAGGTGTCGCCGGAGTTGGCGGTCGAGCGGGGGTTGACCCACCTGGGCTGGGCCCACCTGGTCAGCGCGCGCGCCGCCATCGAGGCGCGCGTCATGGTGACCGACCGGCTCACGCCGCTGCGGATCGACGACCGGATCATCCACCAGATCTGGCTGCCCTATCACTGGGGATATGAGGGCCTCACCCGAGGCGACTCGGCCAACGACCTGTTCGGGATCACGCTCGACCCCAATGTACTGATCCAGGAGAGCAAGGTCGGGACCTGCGACATCCGACCCGGTCGACGGCCGAGGGGTCGGGAGCTGCGCGACCTCGTCGCCGATTACCGGCGGCGGTCGGGGGACCTCTTCTCGCAATACCCGCCGATCGTCACCACCGGCGCTGCGGACAGCGGCGGCGACCAGGAAACCTGATCGATGCTGCATGCCAACAGCCGGTACGGCCCGGTGGACCCGGCGCCTCACGCAGGCTCGGAAGCCCCAGCGCGGATGGGGTCGACACCAGCGCCTGCATCGGATGCATCGCCGTTGTCGTCGGCCGCTGGCCGGCGACGCACTGGCACGCTCAGGCTGGTCCGCTACCAGGATGCGGGCCAGCGGGCGCGGCGCCGAAGCGGGCGGCGAAGGCGGCGTACACCGGACCATCGGCCCGGTCGAGCACCGCGAAGCTCACCTGGTCGAACCAGCCGGCCGCGTCGGCCAGGGCCAGCGCGAACGCCTCCGCCACGGTGGCCGGGTCGTTGCGGAACACTCCGCAGCCCCACGCGCCGAGCACCAGCCGCCGGTGTCCGTGCGCCGCGGCGACCGCGAGGACCCGGCGCGCCCGGGTCCGCAGCACCGGCGCCACCCGGTCGATGTCGGCGGGCTGGTTGCGCAGCACCGCGCCCCGATTCGGCGCGGCGGCGGTCAGGAAGGACACCTCGTGGGCGGCGTCGAGCAGTCGGCCCTTGTCGTCGCGGAACACCGGCACCCGGGGCGAGTGGATGACCCGGTCGCTGTAGAGCAGGTCGCGCTGCTCCCGGTGGAACTCGTAGAACGCGCCGACGGCGGTGAGGCAGGGGAAGAGCGCGGAGGCCCGCGCAATGCTCTCCTCCTGAGCCTGCGCCCCGGTACGGAAGCCGCCGCCCGGGTTCTTCGCCGAGGCGAAGACCAGCGCGGCGACGTCCCCGTCCTCGGCGAGCCGCCGGGCGGCCACCAGGGTGCTCTCCCCGGTCACCTCGACGGCCGGCGCGCCACCGCCGGTCGGGGGTGTGGGCAGCGGGTCGGCGGGCAGGTGCAGCCGGGTGCCGGCGACGGCGGCACGCACCCGGCCCGCGAGGTCGACCCGTGCGCCGGCGGCGTTGCGGTAGTGGCCGGCGTCGAGGATGTCCAGGGTGTCGCGGGCGATCGCCCGCAGCCGCGTACTCATGACCGCCGATTGTGCGGCAGCGGCGTGGGTGGCGACGACCGGTTATCGGGCCGGCAGGTGCTGGACGAGCTGGATCGGGTTGCCGTCCGGGTCGGCGGTCCAGGCGATCAGCAGCCGGTCGAGCCAGATGTGCGGCGCCGCGAGGGCGGGCGCGCCGTCGCCGGTGACCTTCTCGTACGCGGCGGCGGTGTCGTCGGTCCACAGGACGACCGCCGCGCGCTGACCCGACGGGACGGGGGCGAGGCCGTGGTCGTTGCGGGTGGAGTCGACCGACGCGATGCCGATCCGGTAGCCGTCGAGGGTGAGGTCGACGTGGATCGGCTCACCCTCGGTGGGCACCCGGAACGTCTCGGTGAACCCGAGCCGCGCGTAGAAGGCGGCCGCCCGGGTGACGTCCTCGCTGAACAGGATGACCTGCGGCGTGCGGAACATCGACACCCGTGGACCATACAACGGCCGCTCGGGGGGTCAGTCCGGCAGGCGGGGCATCTCCAGGCCCGGGTCGCGGCCGAGCAGCACCGCCCGGGTCAGCGCCGCCGACCCGAACCGGTCCCGGACCGCGTCCACCGCGGCGTCGAGGTCGGCGCCGGGATCACGGTCGAACGGCAGCGGCGGCTGCTCGTGCCCGTCGTCGAGGTTGCCGACCGACACCCCGATCAGCGTGACGCCCCGGGCGTCGATCTCCGGCAGCGCCGTCCGCAGCAGCGCCCGCGCCGCCGCCAGCAGCGGCCCGGTCTGTGCCGTCGCCTTGGCCAGGGTGTGCGAACGGGTCGCCCGGGTGTAGTCGCCGAACCGCAGTCGCAGCATTACCGTGCGGCCGGTCCGCCCGGCGGCGCGCATCCGTCGGGTCACCCGGTCGACGAGCCCGGCCAGGACGGCGTCGAGGTCCGTGGGGGAGTGCGGCTCCCGACCGAGGGCGTGCTGCGCGCCCATCGAGGACCGCCGCCGGCCGACCTGCACCGGGCGCGGGTCGCGGTTGTGCGCCAGGGCGTGCAGGTGCCGACCGGCGCCCGCGCCGAGCAGTGACACGAGGGTCGCCTCGCCCAACCGGGCCACCTGACCGACGGTACGGATGCGCCGGTCGCGCAGCTTCGCCGCGGTGACCGGGCCGACGCCCCAGAGCCGCTCCACCGGCAGCGGGTGCAGGAACTCCAACTCGCGGTCCGGCGCGACGACCAGCAGCCCGTCCGGCTTCGCCACCCCGCTGGCCACCTTCGCCAGGAACTTCGTCCGGGCCACCCCGACGGTGATCGGCAGGCCGACCCGTTCCCGCACCTCGCGGCGCAGTCGCACGGCGATGTCGCGCGGCGGGCCGGCGAGCCGGCGCAGGCCGCCGACGTCGAGGAACGCCTCGTCGATGGAGAGCCCCTCGACCAGGGGACTGGTCCCTCGGAAGATCTCGAACACGGCCCGGCTCGCCGCCGTGTAGGCCGCCATCCGCGGCGGCACGACGATCGCGTCCGGGCAGAGCCGCCGCGCCTGCCGCCCGCCCATCGCGCTGCGTACCCCGAGCGCCTTCGCCTCGTAGCTGCACGCCAGCACCACGCCACCGCCGACGATCACCGGCCGGCCGCGCAGCCGTGGGTCGTCCCGCTGCTCGACCGACGCGTAGAACGCGTCCAGGTCGGCGTGCAGGATGGTGGCGTCGCCCGACACGAACACATGTTCGCATGGCGGGCTCGCCGTACTGCGCTGACCTGCCGAAATGGTGACTGCCGGAGGCCTTCCTCGAGCCGGTCGGGCGGCTCGGGCCGCGACGCGCGGAGGCCGGGGTCCTACGATCGGCGCATGGCGATGTACCTCGTCACGCTCCGGCGGTCCGGCCCCCGGTGGGACCCGGCGCGGCCGGTGGAGGAGCAGCTCGACTGGTCGGCACACGCCGCGTTCATGGACGGGCTCGTGGCGTCGGGCTTCGTCGTCCTCGGCGGCCCGTTGGCCGACGAGCGCCGCGTGGCGCTCGCCGTCGAGGCCGAGTCGGAGGGCGCCGTGCGCGCGACGCTCGCGCGTGATCCGTGGAGCGGTTCGCACCTCGAGGTCGACACCGTCGAGCCGTGGACCGTCCGGCTCGACGGGCGCCGGCCCGCGTAGGGACGAGACCGCGGACGGGCGCGGAGCGCCCACCGCTGGAGACGTCGCCCCCGAGCGTCGACGACGATGTTCCATTTCCCGCACGCACCGCCACCGGATCGCAGACAGTGGGAGCGAGGCCGGGCGGGGATCGGGTCGACGTCGCCGGTCCGCCGGTGGCGGCGCCGAGCGGGTGGAGGTGGCATGACCGGGTTGCGTACCGACCTGTACGAGCTGCGGATGGCGGCCAGCTACCTGCGCCGTGACATGGTGGAAGCCGCCACGTTCAGCCTCTTCGTCCGCCGGCTGCCGCCCCGGCGCGGCTTCCTGGTGGCCGCCGGGCTGGCCGAGGCGCTGGCGTTCCTGGAGACCTTCTCCTTCGACGACGACGAGTTGGGCTACCTGCGCGACGTCGTCGGTCTCGACCAGCCGACCGTCGCGGCGCTCGCCGGGCTGCGCTTCACCGGGGACGTCCGGGCCGTGCCGGAGGGACGCGTGGTCTTCGCCGACGAGCCGCTGGTGGAGGTGACCGCGCCGATCGCCGAGGCGCAGCTGGTGGAGACCGGCGTGCTGAACCTGATCACCTTCCACACCACGGTGGCCAGCAAGGCCGCCCGCTGCCGGCTCGCCGCCGGGGACGCGGAGCTGGTCGACTTCGCCTTCCGCCGTACGCACGGGCTCGAGGCGGGGGCGGGGGTGGCGCGGGCGTCGGCCATCGCCGGCTTCGCCGCCACCAGCGACGTCGAGGCCGCCCGACGCTACGGCCTGCGACCGTCCGGGACGATGGCCCACTCGTACGTCGAGGCGTTTCCCGACGAGCGGGCCGCGTTCCGCGCGTTCGCCGCCGACTTTCCCGCCAACCCGATCTTCCTCGTCGACACCTACGACACGCCCGCCGGCGTACGGGCCGCCGTCGACGTCATCACCGAGCTCGGGGTGACCGGGCCGCTCGGTGTCCGGCTCGACTCGGGCGATCTGGCCGACCTGGCCGAGCAGACCCGCGCGATCCTGGACGGCGCCGGGCTCACCCAGGCGAAGATCGTGGCCAGCGGCAGCCTCGACGAGGACCTCATCGCGGCCCTCGTCGCACAGGGCGCACCGATCGACGCCTACGGCGTCGGCACCCGGATGGGCGTCTCCTTCGACGCCCCGTCCCTGGACAGCGCCTACAAACTCGTCGCCTTCGGCGACCGGCCGGTGCTCAAGCTGTCGCCCGGCAAGGCCACCCTGCCCGGCCCCAAGCAGGTCTTCCGTGACCCCACCGGGGCGAGCGGCGACGTGGTCGGGCTGCGCGACGAACCGCCACCGGCGGGCCGCGAGCCGTTGCTCGTGCCGGTTATGCGCGGCGGAGTTCGCGTCGAGGCCGCCGATCCGGCCGGTGAGGTGCAGGCCGCGCGCCGCCGGTTCGACGCGGACCTCGCCTGGCTGCCCGAGGCGGCGCGCCGGCTGGCCGACCCGACCCCGCTCACCGCGACGGTCAGTCCCGGCCTCACCGAGCTGCGGGACCGGGTGACCGCGCAGGTGGGGCGGGCCGGCGCGTACTGATCAGGCGGCAGGTGCGACCCGAGGCAGCAGCCGAACCGTGGCGTGGCCCCCGCCAACCCCGACCAGGCCGTAGGTTGACGCCATGACCGCCGCGGTGGATGTGTTGATCGTCGGTGCCGGCCCGACCGGCCTGGCGTTGGCCGCGCAACTCGCCGCGGACGGCGTCCGGCCACGCCTGATCGACCGCAGCCTCGACCGGGTCCACGAGTCGCGCGCCCTGGCGATCCAGCCGCGCAGCCTGGAGGTGCTGGCGCGGTTCGGCGTCACCGACCAGCTCATCGCCGAGGGCAACCCGGCGGTGCGGCTGCACCTGCACGTCCGGAACCGGGTGCTGACCCTGCCGATGTTCGACCTGGGCCTGGCCGACACCGCCTACCCGCACCTGCTGTTCCTGTCCCAGGCCGAGACCGAACGGGTCCTCGCCGAACACGTGCGGGCCTCGGGCGTGACCGTCGAGCGCGGCGTGGAGCTGGTCGACCTGCGCAGCACTACCGACCAGGTGACCTGCCAGCTGCGCCACCGCGACGGCCGGGAGGAGACGGTCGGCGCCCGGTACGTGGTCGGCTGCGACGGCGCGCACAGCGCCGTTCGCCGCGACGCCGGGATCGCCTTCGAGGGCAGCTCCTACCCGCAGACGTTCGTGCTGGCCGACGTCGAGGCCGACGGTCCCGCCACCGGGGCGGCGCACGCGTTCCTCTCCGATACCGGGATGCTGCTCTTCTTCCCGCTCGGCCGGCCGGCCAGCTGGCGGCTGCTGGTGATGCGACCACCGGCCGACCCCACCCCACCGGACGCGACGGTGACCCTCGACCAGGTGCAGACGCTCGCCGACGGGTACACCGGCGGGACCGTGCGGCTGCACGACCCGGTGTGGATGACCAACTTCAAGCTGCACCACCGCGCCGCCCGGCACTACCGGGCCGGGCGGATCCTGCTGGCCGGCGACGCCGCGCACATCCACAGCCCCGTCGGGGCCCAGGGGATGAACACCGGCATCCAGGACGCGATCAACCTCGGCTGGAAGCTCGCCCACACCCTCCGCGGCGGCGCGGCCGGGCTGCTGGACACCTACGAACCCGAACGCGCCCCGATCGGGCGGATGGTGCTGCGCTTCACCGACCGGGCCTTCACCATCGCCACCTCCACCAACCCGCTCGTCCGCTTCGCCCGTACCCGCCTCGCCCCCGCCGTCATCCCGCTGGCAGCGCGGGCCCGGGCCGGCCGGGCGTTCGCCTTTCGCACGGTCGCCGAGCTCGACATCCGGTACCGGCGCAGCCCCCTGTCGGTGGAGGGGCCGCGCCCGCCCCGGCGCGGGCCCCGGGCCGGCGACCGGCTGCCCGACGGGCCTGTGGTGCGCGACGGGCGATCCGCGACATTGCACCAGGTCACCGGCCCGCCGGGCTGGCACCTGCTGCTGTGCGGGCCGGGTCGGGCCTGGGCCGCCGAACGGGTCGAGCAGCTGTGCCGAGGCCGGGGTCTCACGGTCCACCGCCTCGGCCTCGGCGACGAGCCCGGCACCCTGCACGACCCGGATGGCCGCGCCCTGCACCGGCTCGGCCTTGGCGCCGACGCCGCCGCGCTGTACCTGGTCCGACCGGACGGCCACATCGGTTTCCGATCCGGCGCCGAGGGCTGGACCGCGCTGGTCGGCTACCTCGACCGGTGGCTCCCACCCTCCTGAACAGCCCGTACCCTCAGCGGCGGCGCGGAGGCCACCGACCGGACCCGGCAGAACCGGACGGGTTGCGTCTCCGGTAGGGGGAGGCGCGAGGGTGGGGGCATGAACGGCGACACGCTCTACTCGATCGGTGAGCTGGCCCGGCGGACCGGGCTGACGGTCAAGGCCATCCGCTTCTACTCCGACCGCGGGATCGTGCCGCCGACCGGCCGCAGCCCGGCCGGGTACCGCCGCTACGACCTCGACGCCCTCGCCCGCCTGGAGCTCGTGCGGACCCTGCGCGACCTGGGACTGGACCTGACCACCATCCGGAAGGTCGTGGACCGGGAGATCTCGCTCGCCGAGGTCGCCGCGGCGCACGCCGAGGCGCTCGCGGTGCAGATCCGCACGCTGCGGCTGCGGCGTGCGGTGCTGACGGCGGTGGCCAGGCGCGGGTCGACCCCCGAGGAGATGGATCTCATGCACCAGCTGGCCAAGCTCTCCGAGGAGGAGCGCCGACGTCTCGTCGGCGAGTTCCTCGACACCGTCTTCGGCGGCCTGGACGCCGACGCCGGATTCGTGGGGATCAGGCGCTCGATGACCCCCGAACTGCCCGACGACCCCGGGGCCGAGCAGGTCGAGGCGTGGGTCGAGCTGGCCGAACTGTCCCAGGACCCGGATTTCCGCGCGCGCATGCGACGGATGGCCGAGCAGCACGCGGCCGAGCGCGCCCGGGGCGACGGCCCGGTCGTGCGCCGCGACGCCGCCGCGCTGGTCCGTGACCTGGTCGGCCCCGCCCTGGTGGCCGGCCTCGATCCGGCCTCGCCCGAGGCCGATCCGGTCGTCGCGGCGGTCACGGCGCGGTACGCGCAGCTCTCCGGTCGTCCCGACGACGTCGACGTGCGGCGCCGGCTGACGACCCTGCTGGAGACCGCGAACGACCCGCGCCGGGAGCGGTACCTCCAACTGCTCTCGGTGATCAACGGCTGGACGGCCCCGGAGAGTCTGGCGCCGGCGCTCGACTGGTTCATCCGGGCCCTGCGCGCCCGGATTCCGCGGTAGCGCCGTGAGCGGGCCGGCCACCCGCCTGCCCGGGTCAGACCCCGCGGGCGCGGGGCCGGCCGGTGGACCGGCGCGACAGCGAACTCGGCGCGTTGACGCCCGCCTCGTCGCTCACGCTGACCCCGAGCCGCTCGACCAGTTCACCACCGAGCCAACCGGTCACCCCGGCGAGCAGGATCCCCGCGAAGCTGCAGATCAACGCCAGCGCGTTCGGATCCCAGTTGTCGGCGGCGCGCCGCAGCAGCCAGCTCACCGCGAACAGCAGCAGGACCACCACGTTGCCCAGACCGTGCGCCGCGCCGACCCGCTTGGCCCGCGTACCGCTGGGGATGGCCCGCCAGTCGATCAGGCCGAACACCGCGGCGATCAGGCCGCCGACGATGCCGGCGCCGATCGTGTACGCGGCGGAGATCTGGAAACCCGGCCGGTCGGTGATCAGGTACAGGATGTCGAAGATCACCGAGGTGGCGAGCAGGCCCAGCGGGAACACGATCAGAATGGGGTGGATCCCGTGGCCCATGGCCTTCGCGCGACTTTCCATGGCAGCACTCCTGTCTCCCCCCAGGTGCCGCCGGATTCCCCGTCCCGGCGGCACTACACCTGCGGGTGATGCCGACGTCCCGCCCGGGCCGGTCAGCGCCGGTGGCGGGTGGCGAACGCCTGCAGCGTCGGGCGGCGGACCACCGCCACCCGATCCCCGCGCGCGCTGATCGACGTCCGCCCGCCGCGGCGGCGCCGCACCGTCAGGTCGACGGTGGCCCCACCGACCTGCACACCCTCCAACCTGAGGTCGGGCAGCCACTCGGGCAGGTGCGGATCCACGAAGATCGTCCGCAGCGACGCGGCCGGGCGCAGCGCCAGCAGCGCCTGCACCAGCGCGATGATCGAACTGGCCGACCAGGCCTGCGGGGAGCACGAGTTCGGGTACACGCCGGGGTGCGGGTGGGCGGCGTCGCGGGGCAGGCCGCTGAGCACCTCGGGCAGGCGGTGCTCCTCGAACAGCGCCGCCGCGGCGAACATCCCCTCGGCGAGCCGGTGCAGGTGCGGCCAGCAGCCGTACCGGGCCAGCCCGAGGCCGATCGTGCCCGCCTCCACCGGCCAGACGCTGCCCCGGTGGTAGCTGAACGGGTTGTACGCCGGATGCTCGGCCGACAGCGTCCGCACCCCCCAGCCGCTGAACATGTCCGGCGCGAGCAGCCGGCCGGCGACCACCGGGGCGACCCGCGTCGGCACGATGCCGGTGGCGAGCAGGTGCCCGTCGTTGGAGTTGACCGAGCGGACCGGGCGCTTGTCCGGCCCGAGCGCCATCGCGTAGCAGCCCCGCTCGGGCAGCCAGTACGCGCGGTGGAAGCGGCAGCGCAGGGCGTGGGCCCGGGCCAGCAGGGCGGCGCCCCGGGCGGGGTGACCGGCCGCGGTGAACACCACGGCGCCGTGCCGCAGCGCGGCGTACCAGTAGGCCTGGAGCTCGCTGGTCGCGATCGGGTTGGGCACCACCCGCCCGTGCTCGTCGACGATGGCGGTGTCGGAGTCCTTCCACCCCTGGTTCTTCAGCCCCGCCCGAGAGCGGCAGTGGTACTCGAGGAAGCCGTCCCGGTCGATGTCGCCGTACCGCTCGATCCAGGCCAGGGCGCGCCGCGCCGTCGGCAGCAGCTCCCGTACGGTGCGCAGGTCACCGGTCCAGGCGAGGTACTGCCCGAGGAAGACCAGGAAGTCCGGCGCGGTCGACCAGTCGCCGTAGTAGCCGGCGAACGGGTCCAGCCCCAGCACGGAGACCGGTCCCCGGCGGGCCTCGTGCAGCGGCTTGCCGGGCTCCTCGTCCCGCCAGTCGTCGATCCGCCGCCCGAGGTGGCGGGCGTTGAGCCGGAGGCTGTCGGCCAGCATCGTCGGCCCGGCCAGCAGCGCCTGCCAGGACGCGGTCATCGTGTCCCGCCCGAAGATCTCCTGGTAGATCGGCAGCCCCGCGATCGGCGCGGTCGGGCCGGCCGGCTCCCCGAGCGGCAGCACCGACAGGTCCTCCACCGCGCACCGCCAGGCGGCCGTGACGTCGAAGTTGCTGCTGCTCAGCCGGGTCAGCTCACCGGCGAGCCGGGCGCGCGCCGCCCCGGCGGCGTCGGCCGGCTCGGTGAACGTCGCCGGCGGCGCGACTAGCCGCTCCCCGTCGAAGACCGGCTCCACCACCACGTCCAGCCGGACGGTGCCGCGCGGCGGCACCACGACCTCGACGGCGAAGGCGCCGTCGGCGTACCGGACGGGGACGCCGTCGGCGCGGACCCGGACGGCCACCGCGCGGTCGATGTCGTCGCGCAGGTAGCTCAGCCGCAGCTCCCCGGTCGCGGCGTCCCAGCTCGTGCCGACGCCGCCGACCTGCAGCCGGCGGCCCTGCTCCGCCTCGCCGGTGTCCGCGAAGTCGGCGCCGAGGCGGAGCTCCACCGCCATCCGCAGCGGCTGCGGGGCGTAGCTGGCCACGGTGAGCCGGGTACGCAGCCCGTCGCCGACGAACCGCTCCGTCAGCAGGTACGCCGCCCGCGACGGCAGCGTCTCACCGTCGCCCAGCTCGGCGTAGGAGAGCTGGGCGTGTCCCTGCACGTTCGCCGTGCTGAACGGGACCGGCTCGCGGCCGTCGACAATGATCCGTTCGACGCTGAGCACCCGGGTGTTGCGGGCGAAGAAGCCCTGCGGGTCGGTGCCGGTGATCCGGCCCCGCACGTCGGTGACCAGCGTGCTCCACCCGCTCGCCACGTACAGCAGGTCGGGCCGCACCCGCAGGTTACGGACCCTGGTCATCGCGCACGCGGCCGTCGGTCACCCCGCGCCGGTACCCCTTTGCCGCGCCGGTACACCCGGATCGTGGGGGTCGCCCGTCAGGGCTCGGTGCGGGCCCGGGCGCGGACGAGCAGCTCGAGGGCGATCGCGATCGCCACCGCCTCCACCGCCAGCAGGGAAAGCAGGATCAGCAGCTGGGTCGCCCCGGCCTGGATCGGCCCCGCCCCGCCGAGCAGCACCCCGACGAACGCCCCCGGCAGGGTGACCAGCCCGACCGTGCGGGTCTGGTCCAGCGCCGGGATCAGGGCCTGCCCGGCGGCCGGCCGGCAGATCTCCAGCGCGGCGTCGCGGGGGAGCAGCCCCAGGGCCAGTCCCGCCTCGTACTCGCCGTGCCGGGTGCGCAGCTCGTCCAGGGTCCGCCGGCCCGCCAGGCTCGTCGCGGTCATCGCGCCGCCGATCAGGATGCCCGCCGTCGGCAGCACCACCAGCGGCGTCGCGGGCAGCGCCCGGCTGGCCAGCAGTACGCCGAGACTCGGCGCCACCCCGGCCGCGATCGCCAGCGGGGCGACCCGGGCCGGGCAGCCGGCCCCGATCCGCCGGCGCGCGGTGACGCTGGCGACCGCGTACATGAGGAGGATGAACGCGCCGGTGCTCCACCACTGGCGCAGCACGGCGACGATGACCAGGGAGACGACGCCGAGCTGGACGGTGGCCCGGGCGGCGGCGCCCAGGATCGCGCGGGCCCGGCCCAGGCCGCTCAGCCGGAGCACCGCGGCGCCCGCGAGGGTGAGCCCGAGCAGGGCGGCGACCAGCGCCGGTCCGATCGGTACCGCGCCGCCGGTCATCGCCGCCCCGCGGACCGGGCCAACCGCTCGTCCCTGATGTCCTCCGCGCCGGTCACCTGCGGATCTTATGCGCGCCGCCCCGGACCCGGGCCGGATCGGGCGCCGGCCGGCCGCCGGGAGGCGCCGGGTTCCGGGACGAAGGTCTACGGCAGCGCGAGTACCGCCAGATGACCCAGATGATCCGACGCCCAGCGGCCGTCGGGGGTCTGCCGCTCCGTGCCGAAGACCTCACTCGCCACCGGTACGACCACGCCACGGACCATGACCATGTCGATCCGGTGCTCGACGTCGTCGGCCGGCTGGGTCAGGTCGTCGCCCAGCCCCGCGGTGTATCCGGGCTCGCCGGGGTGCAGGATCGGCCAGGTGTCGACGAGTCCGCCGGCCACCAGGGTGAAGTAGGCGATCCGGTTGTTCGGATCGGGCAGCTCGGGACCGGTGTTGAGATCCCCGACGAGGATCACCCGGCCGGGTACGTTCAGCGGGCCCCGGAGCAGCTCCTGCGCCTGCAGCACCCGGACGCCGGGGTGGAAGGCCTCCAGGTGGGTGTTGACGAACCGGAACGCCCGGGTGCCGAGCACCGCGTCCACCGCCGTCCAACCGCGCGTGCTCGTGGCGGTGCCACCGGTGGCCGCGAGCGGGAACACCAGGTTCTGGACGAAGTTCCCCGATGACGTGTCGGTCACCTTCACCCGGCCGCCGTGGCGGACCAGGACGACGTCGCGCATGGTGAGCCGGACATCCACGTTGTACGGCGCGCCGGCCGGGGCTTCCAGATCCGCCTCGTCCTGCACCACGGCGACGTCGTACGGGTGACCGGACGCGGCCAGTTCGGCCGTCAGCAGCGCCAGATAGTCGTACCGGACCTCGGTGGCCGGGGCCGGGTCACCGATCCGCCCGGTACGCCAGAGCGCCACCTCCTGCAGGCCGACCAGGTCAGGCTTGCGCTCGCGGATCTCCTCGGCGAACAGCGCGGCCCGGGCGGGAAAGTCGACCAGGTCCACGTGGCCGAGCAGGGCCGAGTTCGCGGCCAGGAACGCCGGCAGCGTCGGCGCGCCGATCGACGGCGTGAGGTCCCCGCCCAGGTAGAGGTTGCGGGTCATCACGGCGACCTCGGGCCCGGCCTCCGCGTGCGCGGGCGGGGCGAGGAGCCCCAGGCTGGCCACCACGAGGGCGGCGGTGACCAGCCGGGTCAGTTGCCGGCGCTGCGTGCGTCTTCTGCCGTCCATGCCTCTGGTCCTCTCCGGCGGGGTCCGCTTCGGCGGGAAGCCTGCGTACGGTAACGCCGGGAGGGCCACTGTGGATACCGCCGTTCGGGCGACCTCTCCCCTGGTCGCAGCGGATCAGGACTGGGGCTGACTGATGTTGACCAGCCAGCCGATGCCGAACCGGTCGACGCACATGCCGAACTCGTCGCCCCACATCTGCTTCTCCAGGGGCATCTGCACCGTGCCGCCGCCGGACAGCTGCTCCCAGTAACCCCGCAGCTCGTCGGCGTCGTCCCCGCTCAGGCTGATCGCGATGTTGTTTCCGACGGTGCGCTCCATCCCGGGTGGGGTGTCGGAGGCCATCAGCGTGAACCCGCGGTCGGTCTCGAGCATCGCGTGCATGACCCGGTCGGCGAGGGCGGGATCTGGGTTTCCGAACTCGCCGAAGGTGTTCAGCGTCAAGGTGCCGCCGAACACCCGCTGGTAGAACTCCATCGCCTGCCGGGCATCGTCGGTGAAGCTGATGTACGGGTTGAGACGAGACGTCACAGCATCCTCCTCGGTCCTGATCAGGCTCATCGTGGCAGAGCGGCCGAGGGTGAACAACGAGACTCGCGGATCGCAACCGAATCAGGTCGGGGCGGCGGCGCGCCGAACGGCGCGGTGGGGGCGGCGCCGTTGCCGCCCCCACCGCACCCCGCCGGTGCGCCGTCAGTCCACCTGGAACGACTGACGCACCACACCGCCCACCAGAGCACACCAGGTGGTGGTGCTGACCTTTCCGTTGGTGTCCAGGCCGTGCAGCTCCTGCAGGTCCTGGAGCGCCTTCTTGGTCGCGTAGTCGTACTCGCCGGTGATCGCGACGTCGGCGTAGCCCTTGGAGTTGAGCATGAACTGCACCGCGCTGACCGGGATGCCGGTGGCGTCCTTGTCCAGCTCCGGCGCGAGGGTCTCCCAGGTCGGCGCGGTGAGCGTGGCGTCGATGTCGACCGGGATGCCGTTGCGGGCCTGCCAGTCCTGCACGGCCGCGACGGTGGCGGCGTCGAAGACACCGGTGACCGGCACGGTGTAGCCGCGGAAGGTGAGCAGGTACTGCGCGACGCGGACGACCGGGCCGCCGACGAAGCGCCAGATGTCCGGCCAGCGGCGGGCCGGGACGTCGGCCAGGTCGGTGCCGAGCTTCGCGAAGACCCGCCGGCGCAGGGCGGGGAACTCCCGGTAGAACATCGCGCCCGGGCAGAGGGTGGCCCGGAAGTCCCAGTGGCCGAAGATGTCGTGGGCGTGCAGGCCGTACTGCTCGCAGACGGTGGTGCAGAGCTTGACCAGCGAGTCAAGCAGCTGCTCCGGCGGGGTCTCGGTGACGTAGGTGCCCTCGTTCTCGATGCCGATCGCCCGGCCGTTCTCGCCGGGGCAGTGCGCCGAGATCATCTGGCGGTCGCCGGCCTGCAGCCGCTCCAGGCTGCCGTGCCGTCCCTCGAGGACGTGACCGCCGCGGCTGACCGTGAAGTGCTGCCCGGTGTCCGACCAGTGGTTGACGTCCAGGTGCAGGTCCTGGCAGTCGCGGGCGAGCTGCTTGGCGTGCTCCTCCGAGTAGTCGGTGCTGTTCGGGAACGCCATGTGGTGCACGATGATCTTGTTGGTGGCGATCGCGCTGATCGACAGCGGGTCCGCCGGCGGGCGGGCTCCCCACTCGTCGCAGCTGATGATCCAGTCGAGGTCCGCACCCGGCGCGGCCTGCGCGGCGGCCGGGAAGGCGAGTTCGGTCCCGACGACCGCGACCGCGGCGGCGCCGAGGCCGGCCCGCAGCAGCGTACGGCGGTCCAGCTCGGGGTGGTTGAAGAGCATGTCGTCTCCTTCGCGGCGGGCGAGGATCAGCAGTGAAAAGGAACTTCAGAAGCCGCGCGTGAGACGGAGGATATTGCCACGGATGCGCGAAGCGCTAGGGGCGACGGCGACAAGAATCAATCCGTGTCCGCCCGCCGCCGTCCAGGTCGGAGGGTTGAATGCGAACCAGTGTGGTCAACCCGGACGGTGGCGGGTGCCGTCACCAAGAGGCCGCCGGGAAGAACGAAGAGACCGAACTTCGGCGTTCTGGCCGCACAGCATTGCGGGACCGCAATGCTGCACGTATGCGAGACGTAGCTGATGTGCCGATCGTGGGCGGACCGGCCGACGGACGTACCGCGACCGTCGAGCTCGACGAGCGCGGTGGACCGCCGGCCGAGTTGCATCCGGGCGAGGTCGACGTTGTGGGCGACGGCCTGTACGTGCGCGAACCGGTCACCGGCTCCGGCCCGCCGTGGACCTATCACTGGCAGGCGGCGACCTCGTAACCGCAGGGGCAACCCACGAGAGGTCGCCTAGTGGCCCCGCTCGAGGAGTCGCTTGAGATTCTGGTAGCTGGTCGGTGCGGCGTGCCGCGCCTGCCGGCGCACCAGCGGCACCAGCGGCACACCGAGCCCGCGGCCCTCGAAGTCGAGCGTGAACGTCACTCGGGACCGGGTGCCGTCCTCGATCGGCTCCACGGTGATCGTGGCGTGCGGACGGATGGGCCCGTCGATGCCCCGGGCCGCCCAGCTGTGCGGCGCCTCGTTCTGGGTGATCTGCTGGCTCATCGTGCGCTCGGCTCCCCTGATCCTCCGGATGGTGGTGAACCGTGAGCCGTCGAGAAGGCGCACCCGCACCACATCGGGCTGCCACTCGGCGAACCGCGAAGGATCGGTGGCGTAGGCGAAGACCTCGTCCGGTGGACGCGCGATCTCGATCGTGGAAACCAGTGGTGCCATCGCCCCTCCTTGTTACCGGTGCGTGCTCGCAGCCGTCAGTGGTAAGACGAAGAGCGCGGCGAAAGGGTAACGGTGGACGATTTCGAGGCGCATCGGCGCCACCTGCACGCGGTGGCCTACCGCATGCTCGGCTCGCGAACTGAGGCCGACGACGCGGTTCAGGAGGCGTGGGTGCGGACGGCCCGTGCGGACACCGGCGAAGTCCGGAACACCCGCGCCTGGCTCACCACCGTGGTGACACGCGTGTGCCTGGACATGCTGCGGTCGCGCACGGCACGTCGTGAGGTCTCCCTCGCCGCACCGTTTCCCCTGGACGGTTCGGACCCGGAGCAGGAGGCGGTGCTGGCCGACTCGGTCGGGCTCGCCCTGCTGGTCGTGATGGACACGCTGACGCCGGCGGAACGGATGGCGCTCGTCCTGCACGACATCTTCGCCGTGCCCTACCGGGAGATCGCACCGATCGTCGGGCGCTCGACCGACGCGACGAAAATGCTCGCCAGTCGCGCCCGTCACCGGGTGCGGGCCGCCGAACTGCCCGACACCGATCCGGCCCGTCAGCGGGCGGCCGTCGATGCCTTCCTGGTTGCTGCGCGCAAGGGCGACTTCGCGGCGCTGCTCAACCTGCTCCACCCCGATGTCACCGTTTCCGCCGACGGTTTTGCGGCACCCTCCCCGGGCCCGACACACGTGCGCGGTGCCCGTGCCGTCGCCCGGCAGGCACTGCTGTTCTCGCACCGGGCCGAGCACGCCCACACCGGGCTCGTGAGCGGTGCGCCGGGAATCCTGGTGACACCCCGTGGACGTCTCGTCACGGTCATGACCTTCACGATCTCCACCGACAGGATCACGGCGATCGAGGTGATCGCCGACCCGCAGCGCCTGGGCCGGCTCTCCGTGGTTGGAAACGTTTTCGTAACGAGCCCTTGACCTGACCGTCGGCTCAGGCGCAGACTCCCGGAAACGTTTACAGCAAGCAGGCGGAGGTGGCGGGCGTGGGTCGTAAACGTTTACAGGAGACGGGAGACGGTCGACCCACCGTGCACACCGTCGCCGCCCGGGCCGGCGTCTCGATCGCCTCCGCCTCCCGGGTGCTCAACGGGGTCGGCGGCAGCCCCGAGACCATCCGCAAGGTCCGCGCGGCGGCGGCCGAGGTCGGCTACGTGCCCAACGCCATCGCCCGCTCGCTCCAGTCGCAGCGCACCGACCTGATCGCGCTCGCCGTCGAGGACATCGGCAACCCGGTGTACGTCGAGATGATGCGGGCCATCGAGTCGGTGGTCGCCGCCTCCGGCCGGCAGCTGCTGGTGCACGCCACCGGCGGCCAGGTCGCCAACGAGACGGCGCTGCTGCGCCGGCTCGCCCACCGCTACGTCGACGGGATGATCGTCTCGCCGATCCGGGTCACCGACGACCACCTGGCCGCGCTGGTCGACAGCCCGGCGCCGGTGGTGGTGGTCGGTCAGCTCGGCGCCGACGCCCCGGTCGACAACGTCCGCACCGACTCCCGTGCCGGCGTGGGGCTGGCGGTCGACCACCTGGTCGCCGCCGGACGCCAGCGGATCGGCTTCGTCAACGGCCCGCTCGACACCGTCCCCGGCGCCGCCCGCGACGCCGGCTTCCGGGCCGCCCTCGCCGGTCACGGCATCGACCTCGACGAGCGGCTCGTCGAGGTCGGCGACTTCCAGTACGTCGCCGGCCGCGCCGCCGCCGAACGGCTGCTCGCCCGGGCCCGCCCGGACGCGCTGGTCTGCGCCAACGACCTGATCGCCGTCGGGGCGCTGCACGCCCTGCTCGCCGCCGGCCGCCGGGTCCCCGAGGACGTGGCGCTGGTCGGCATGGACGACACCGAGCTGGCCCGGATGATGTTCCCGCAGCTCTCCAGCGTCTCCCTCGGCTCCGCCGAGCGTGGTCGGCGCGCCGCCGAACTACTCCTGCAGCGGATCGCCGATCCGGCCCTGCCGCCCCGCCGCGAGCAGGTCGCCCCCCACCTCGCCGTCCGCGCCTCCAGCGCGGCCGTGCCCGACGTCGGGCCGCTGTTCGTACCCGCGCCGACGGACCCGGCGCCCGCACCGCGTACCCCGGAGGTGACCGCATGACCACCGTGGCCGAACGGCCGGACGTCGCGCGCGCCGAGGGCCCGCGGGCCGCCCGGTCCCGCTCCGACCGGATGGGCATCTACCTGCTGCTCCTGCCGTCGCTGCTGCCCATCGTGGTGCTCTCGGTCTTCCCGCTGCTGCGCGGCATCTACCTCGGCTTCACCGACGCCCGCGCCGGCCGCCACGTCGAGGTGAGCTTCACCGGGCTGGCCAACTACCGGGAGCTGCTCGGCGACGAGCTGTTCTGGAACTCGTTCAAGATCGGCCTGCTCTGGGCAGTCGGGGTGACCGTGCTGCAGTTCGTGCTCGCCCTCGGGCTGGCCCTGCTGCTCAACCAGCAGCTGCGCTTCCGGGGCGCGGCCCGGGTGCTCGCCGTGGTGCCCTGGGCGATGCCACCGGTGGTGGTCGGCATCCTGTGGAAGCTGGTCTACCACCCGGACGCCGGCCTGCTCAACGAGCTCTTCCACCAGGTCGGCGCGGACGGGATGCGCACCAACTGGCTCGGCGACTTCAGCACCGCCCTGCCGGCGGTGATCATCGTGGGCGTCTGGGCCGGCATGCCGCAGACCACCGTCGTACTGCTGGCGGGGTTGCAGGGCGTGCCGCGCGAGCTGCACGAGGCGGCCGCGGTGGACGGCGCGAGCACCTGGCACCGGTTCCGCAACGTCACGCTGCCCGCGCTCGCGCCGGTGATCGTCGCGATCACCTCGCTGGACTTCATCTGGAACTTCAACTCGTTCGGCCTGGTCTACGTGCTGACCGCGGGCGGGCCGGGCGGCAAGACCATGCTGCCGATGCTCTTCGCCTACGAGGAGGCGTTCCGCTACGGCAACTACGGCTACGCCGCCGCGCTCGGCAACGTCATGGTCGTGATCATCGTCGCGCTGCTCGCGGTCTACCTGCGGCGCCGGCTCCGGGAGGCCAACTGATGTTCGGAAAGCCGAGCCGCACCGGGCGGACGCTGCAGTACGTCGCCCTCACCGGTTACCTGATCTTCCTCGGGTTCCCGCTGGTCTGGCTGGTCTCCACGGCGTTCAAGCCGCCGCGGGAGCTGGTCCAGCTGCACCCCACGCTGATCCCGACCAACCCGACCGTGCAGAACTTCGTGCAGGCCTTCACCGAGCAGGAGCTCGGCCGGGCCGCGCTGAACAGCCTGCAGGTGTCGCTCGCCTCGGCGGCGCTCACCGTCCTGGTCGCGCTGCCCGCCTCGTACGCCCTGGCCCGGTTCCGCACGAAGCTCGGCACCGCGGCGCTGGGCTGGGTGCTGCTGTCGCAGCTCTTCCCGTTCGTGCTGCTGATCATCCCGATCTTCCTGATCCTGCGCGAGGTCGGGCTGGCCAACACCCACGCCGGGCTGGTGCTGATCTACGTGGTGTGGGCGCTGCCGTTCGCGCTCTGGATGCTCCAGGGCTTCGTCCGCAACATCCCCCGCGAGCTGGAGGAAGCGGCCAGCGTCGACGGGGCCAGCCGGCTGCAGATCCTGCGCCGGGTGGTCTTCCCGCTGCTCGCGCCCGGGATCGTCGCCACCGCGCTCTTCTCGTTCATCTCCGCCTGGAACGAGTTCTTCTTCGCCCTCGTGCTGCTCAAGACCCCCGAGCTGGCCACCCTGCCGGTCACCCTGGCCCGGTTCGTCGGGATCGAGGGCACCGCCCGGCTCGGCCCCCTCGCGGCCGGATCCCTGCTCGCCACCCTGCCCAGCCTGATCTTCTTCGCGTTCATGCAACGCCGGCTCTCCTCCGGCTCGCTCGCCGGCGCCGTCAAGGGCTGACGAGCGGCACCACATCCCCCACCCACCACCAAGGAGGTAACCCCCATGCTCCGTAGCAGATTCCGTCGACTCGCCGCGGCCGCCGCGGTCGCGGTCGTCGGCCTCGGCGCCCTCACCGCGTGCGGTGACGGCGGCGGCACGGACGAGGCCTCGTCCGGCCCGGTGAAGCTGCGCTTCCTCAGCCTGGCCTGGCAGAAGGAGTCGCTCCAGGCCAACAAGGACCTGGTCGCCAAGTGGAACAGCGAACACCCCGACATCCAGGTCGAGTACGTCCAGGGTGACTGGAACTCCGTCCACGACCAGCTGCTGACCTCGTTCGAGGGCGGCGACGCCGCCGACATCGTGCACTACGAGGCCTCCGCCATCGGCGAGTTCAGCAAGCAGGGCTACCTGGCCGACGTCTCCAAGCTGCTCAGCGACGACTTCAAGGGCCAGATCGACCCGGGCGTCTGGGACACCGCCACCTTCGACGGCAAGGTCACCGGCGTGCCGTTCCTGCTGGAGTCGCAGGTCGTCATCGCCAACAAGAAGCTGCTCGACGCCGCCGGCGTCGCCGTGCCGCCGGCCGACGGCGGCTGGGCCTGGGACGAGTTCCAGGCCAACGCGCAGAAGCTCACCAAGCCCGGCCAGTACGGCGTGGCCTGGGCGCTGAAGTCGCCCACCAACCGGGTGATGAACCTGGCCCTCAACTACGACGGCAAGTTCTTCTACACCGACGGCGGCAGGACCGAGGTCAAGGTCGGCGACGCGGAGAAGGAGGTGCCGAAGCGGATCCACGACATGATCTACACCAGCAAGTCGGCCTCCCCGGAGGCGCTCGGCATGAGCGGCGCAGACACCCTCCCCGGCTTCTTCGGCGGCAAGTACGCCATGCTGCCCGGCTCGGTGTCGCTGCGCCAGCAGATGGTCGAGCAGGCCCCCGCCGGCTTCGACTGGGTCACCCTCCCGCCGATCAAGGGGCTGTCGACCAAGCAGGCGGCCAACCCGCAGACGCTCTCCGTCTCCGAGGACAGCAAGCACAAGAAGCAGGCCGCGCGGTTCCTGGAGTGGTTCCTCAACCCGACCAACATGGCCACCCTCGCCAAGGGTGACTGGCTGGTGCCGACCGGCAAGCAGGCCAACGCGGAGCTGGTCAAGGCCACCGGCGGCAAGCAGGGTTGGGACGTCGCCGCGGACAGCGCCGCCGACCTGACCGTCGCCCCGTTCCAGAAGGTCGACGGCTACCCGGAGTGGAAGACCAAGTACGCCACCCCGGCCCTTCAGCAGTACTTCGCCAACAAGATCACCCTGGACCAGCTCGGCACGCAGCTGGTCGACGGTGGCAAGCAGGTTCTGAGGTAACCATGTCACTCTTGCTCGACACGTCGGTCGGCTGCCTGGTCGGCGCCGCGGTGGGCGACGCCCTCGGCGGGGCCACCGAGACAGCGCTCCCCGAGCAGATCCGCGCCCGCTACGGCGGCTGGGTCGAGGGCATCGTGCCCCCGTACCACGCCGACTGGGCCACCGCGCGGCCACTCGCGCCGTACCACAAGGGCGACGGGCACATCACCGACGACACGTTGATGACCCACGCCCTGGTCCGGGCGTACGCGGCCAAGCGGGACCACCTCGACGCGTACGACGTGGTGGAACTGCTCGTCCCCGACCTGATCGAGCGGGTGGTGTACATACCCGACCTGGAGCGGGAGGGGGTGACCTTCCACCGGCTGGCCGCGGCCGAACGGTGGCTGGTCACCCGCCTGCACCACGCGCACGCCGACCCCCGCGAGGCCGGCGTGGGCAACATCGTCAACTGCGGCGCCGCCATGTACATGGCCCCGGTCGGCATCGTCAACGCAGGCGACCCGGCCGGGGCGTACGCGGAGGCGGTGGAGATCGCCGGGGCGCACCAGCACAGCTACGGGCGGGAGGCCGCGGCCGTCTTCGCCGCCGCGGTCGCCGCCGCCGCGGCCCCCGGCGCGGGCGTCGACGACGTGCTCGCCGCGGCGCTCGACCTGGCCCGCGACGGCACCCGCGCCGCCATCGACGCGGTGGTCAAGGAGGCCCGGGGGTACGACGACTGGAAGGCGGCCATCCCCGCGCTGCGCGCCGCGGTCGCCCCCTACGACACGGTGGGGGAGGAGTACCGCAGCCCCGGCCTGGGCGCCCGCCGGCCCAGCCGGCTGCACGCCATCGAGGAGCTGCCGGTGGCGCTGGGCATGCTGGTGGTGGCCGGCGGCGACTACCGGGCGGCGGTGCTCGGCTCGGTCAACTACGGCCGCGACGCCGACTCCACCGCCACCATGGCCGGCGCGATCGCCGGGGCGCTGGGTGGCACGGCGGCCGTGCCCGCCGAGTGGGCCGAGACGGTGGCGGGGGCGTCCCGCACCGACCTGGTCGAGCCGGCGCGCCTGCTCGCCGAGGTGGCCACCGAGGTCTTCGAGCGCGACCGGGAGCGCTTCGCCCGCCGCGCCGAGCGGTTCGGCGGGCTGGCATGAGCGCTGCGGGTGCCCCGGCCACCGGCGGCCCGACGGCTGCCGGTCGGCCGGGCGGCCCGGCCCCGCGGGCCGGCGCGGCGGGCGGGCCGCGGCTGACCTGGGTGCAGCCGGAGGACCTGCTGCCGCACGAGCTGGCGGCCAGCCGGGACGAGGGCCGCGACGTCACCGCCCTCGCCGATCGCTGGACCGCGGCCGGCGGCGACGTCAAGGCCCCGGTCGGCGGGGCGTCGGCGGCGCCCGCGCCACCGGAGCTGCGGGCCCTGGCCGTCCAGCTGCTCGACGCCGCCGACGCCCTCCCCGTGCCCCACGCGGCGGACGAGCCGGACGACCTCGACGCCGTCCGGGCCAGCTGGCCGGCGACATGGGACCTGCCGACCACCACCACGCGGGACCGGCTGCACGGCGCCTGGCTCGGCCGGGCCGTCGGCTGCCTGCTCGGCAAGCCGGTGGAGAAGATCCCCCGGCACGGGATCCGGGAGATCCTCACCGCCACCGGCCGGTGGCCCCTGCGCGGGTACTTCACCGCCGAAGGGCTGCCCGCCGAGGTCGCCGCCCGCTGGCCGTGGAACCGGCGCAGCGCCCCCACCAGCCTGGCCGAGAACATCGCCGGCATGCCGGAGGACGACGACCTCAACTTCGCGCTGCTGGCCCTGCGGATCCTGGAGACCCACGGCCCGGACTTCACCAGCGCCGACGTGGCGCAGGCCTGGCTGGACTGGCTGCCCGCCGGGCGGGTCTTCACCGCCGAGCGGGTCGCCTACCGCAACCTGCTGCTCGGCCACGCCCCGCCGGAGACCGCCCGCCGGCACAACCCGTTCCGGGAGTGGATCGGCGCGCAGATCCGCACCGACGTGTACGGCTGGACCAACCCCGGCCGCCCCGACCGGGCCGCCGAGGCGGCCTGGCGGGACGCCGCCGTCAGCCACGTCCGCGCCGGGGCGTACGGGGCGATCTGGGTGGCCGCGCTCGCCACGGCGGCGCCGGTCGCCGGGAGCATCGACGAGGTGCTGGACGCGGGTGAGTCGGTGCTGCCCCCGGGCAGCCGGTTCACCGCCGCCGTCCGGGAGGCGCGCGCGCTCGGCGCCGGCACCGACGACTGGGAGAGCATCGTGGACACCCTCTACGAGCGGCACGGCCACCTGCACTGGGTGCACGTGCGCAACAACGCTGCCCTGGTCGCGGCGGCCCTCGCGTACGGGCGCGGCGACCTGGAGCGGTCCATCTGCGCCGTGGTCGGCGGCGGCTGGGACACCGACTCGACCGGCGCCACCGTCGGCGCGGTCACCGGGGCGCTGACCGGCGCGTCCGGGCTGCCCGACCGCTGGGTCGCGCCGCTGCACAACCGGCTGGCCAGCAGCATCGCCGGCTTCGACGGGGTCGGCTTCGACGCCCTCGCCGACCGCACCCTCGCCCTGACCGCCGGGAGTGCGGCGTGAGCGCCCGGGTGGTCGTGGTCGGCAGCGCCAACCTGGACCTGGTGGTGACCACGCCGCAGCTGCCCCGGCCCGGCGAGACGGTGCTCGGCGGCGATTTCCGCACCGTGCCCGGCGGCAAGGGCGCCAACCAGGCGGTGGCCGCCGCCCGGGCCGGCGCGGACTGCGCCTTCGTCGGCGCCGTCGGCACCGACGACTTCGGCATGCTGCTGAGTGACAACCTGATCGCCGCCGGCATCGACGTACGGGGCCTGCGCACCGTCGACGGGCCCTCCGGCGTCGCGCTGATCGCCGTCGACGGCGCGGCGGAGAACTTCATCGTCGTCGCCCCCGGCGCCAACGCCGCCCTCACCACGCTCGATGCCGCCGACCGTACAGCGGTGGCCGCCGCCGACGTGCTGCTGCTCCAGCTCGAGGTGCCGCTCGCGGCGGTCACCCAGGCCGCCGAGTGGGCCCGCGCCGACGGCACCACCGTGGTGCTCAACGCCGCCCCCGCCCGGCCGCTCCCGGCCGAGCTGCTCGACCTGGTCGACGTGCTGGTGGTCAACGAACACGAGGCGGCGGTCGTCGGCGGCGTCTTCACCGAAGAGCCGGGCGCGCTGCTCGACGCCCTGGTGACCCTGGTGCCCCGGGTGGTGCTGACCCTGGGCGCGCGCGGCGCCGCGTACGCCGACCGGGACGACGTCCGCGTCGAGGTCCCGGCGCCGAAGATCGACGCGGTCGACACCACCGCGGCGGGTGACGCGTTCACCGGCGCGCTCGCCGTCGCCCTCGCCGAACGCGGCGGCGCCCTCACCGCCGACACCGCCCCCGCTGTCCTGCGCTGGGCGTGCGCCGCCGGTGCGGCCTGCGCGCAGCGCCCCGGCGCGTCCACCGCCCTGCCGCGGCGGGCCGCGATCGACGCCCTGTACGCCGCGACCTACGGAGATGCCGCGTGAGCTTCAACGCCTACGTGCCGCGGCCGATCGACCGGCCGACCGACGTGCCGCTCGGCGCGCACGCCGACCTGACCACCCTCGACGAGGCGAAGATCTTCGCCGCCCCCGCCGACCCGGCCGACTGGCCCGCCTGGCGGGACCAGCTCACCCGGTGGCGGGCCGACGCCCGGACCCGCCTCGCCTACACCGGCAGCCACTACGACGAGATCACCGGCGACTGTTTCAGCGTCTGCCTCGCCTGGCTCTGGGACGAGACCCTCTACGACCACGAGCGGGGGGTCTTCACCGTCGAGTCCTTCCTGGAGTCCGCGCGGCGCGACTTCGGCGGCTTCGGCGGGGTGGTGCTCTGGCACGCGTACCCGGTGATCGGGCTGGACGACCGCAACCAGTTCGACTGGTACCGGGACGTGCCCGAGCTGCCCGAGGTGGTGCGCGCGTTCCAGGCGCACGGCGTCCGGGTGTTCATCGACTACAACCCCTGGGACACCGGCACAAAACGGGAGCCCGGCACCGACGCCGAGGAAGTGGCCGCGCTGGCCGCCACCCTCGGCGTCGACGGGGTCTTCCTGGACACCCTCAAGGAGGGCGCCGGCGAGCTGCGCAAGGCCCTCGACGCGGTCCGGCCCGGCCTGGTGCTGGAGGGGGAGAGCCGGGTGCCGCTCGCCCGCGTCGAGGACCACGCGATGTCCTGGGCGCAGTGGTTCGCCGACTCCGAGGTGCCCGGGGTGCTGCGGGCCAAGTGGTTCGAGCGGCGGCACATCCTGCACCACACCCGACGCTGGCACCGCAGCCACCTGGACGAGCTGCACTCCGCCTGGCTCAACGGCTGCGGGGTGCTGGTCTGGGAGAGCGTCTTCGGCGTCTGGGTCGGCTGGAACGACCGGGACAAGGCCGTGCTGCGGGCGATGCGCCGGGTGCAGGCCAGCCACGCCGCCTGGCTGCGCGCCGAGGACTGGGTGCCGCTCGCCGACCACCCCGGCGCCGGTCCGGTGTACGCGTCCCGCTGGACCCACCAGGGCGAACCCCTGTGGACGGTGGTGAACCGGGGCGACGACCACGACGGGCCCTGGCTGCTCACCGACGCCCGACCGGGCCGGCGCTTCGTCGACCTGGTCACCGGCGCGGACCTGACCGTCCGCGAGACCGGTGACGGCCGGGTCGCCGTCGGCGGCCCGCTCCCGGCCGGCGCGATCGCCGCCGTGGTCGCCACCGACGAGCCCGTCGACCGGCACGAGCCGCCGACCGGCGACCCGTCCTTCCCGGCCCGCGCCGCGGTGCGGACCCGCACCCCGTGGGCGCCCCTCGCCGCCCTGCCCGACGGCATGGTCATCGTCGACGGCGGCCGTCACGACCTGGCCGTCCGCCACCGGGTCCGGGAGACCGGCCTGTACGGGGAGGCGCCCTACGTCGACGAGTGGAAGCCGCTGCCGCCCCGGCTGCACCACACCGGCACGCTGCGCCGGCCGGTCCGGCTCGGCCACTTCGCCATCGACACCCACGAGGTCACCCACGGCCAGTACGCGCGCTTCCTCGCCGCCACCGGCTACCGACCGGTCCGACCGGAACGGTTCACCGCCGGGCGGGGACCCGCCGACGCCCCGGTCACCGGCGTCGACCTCGCCGACGCCCGCGCGTACGCCGACTGGGCGGGGCTGCGACTGCCCACCGAGGACGAGTGGCAGGTCGCCGCCGAGGCGGGGCTGCTCAGCAGGCGGGAACCCCTCGTCTGGAACCTGACCGAGAGCGAGCACTCCGACGGGCGCACCCGGTTCGTCATCCTCAAGGGCGGGTGCGCGTACCGGGCGGAGGGCTCCGACTGGTACCTCGACGGCGGCCCGCAGCCGCCCGACGTGTCGGTGAAGCTGCTGCTGACCGGGGCCGGGCTCACCCGCTCCGACTCGGTCGGCTTCCGCTGCGCCGCCGACCTGCCGGGGGAGCTCCGATGACCGCGCCGCTGGACGGGGTCAAGGTCGTCGACCTGGCCACCCTCTTCGCCGGTCCGCTCGCCGCCGCGTTCCTCGGCGACTTCGGCGCCGACGTGGTCAAGGTCGAGCACCCGGCCAAGCCCGACCCGTCGCGCGGCCACGGCCCGGCCAAGGACGGCGTCGGCCTGTGGTGGA
This sequence comes from Micromonospora kangleipakensis, assembly GCF_004217615.1. Taxonomy (NCBI): domain Bacteria; kingdom Bacillati; phylum Actinomycetota; class Actinomycetes; order Micromonosporales; family Micromonosporaceae; genus Micromonospora; species Micromonospora kangleipakensis. The sequence goes on from NZ_SHLD01000001.1 coordinate 4,316,675, forward strand.
AGGTGCTCGGCCGCAACAAGCGGACCGTCACCTGCAACCTCTCCGACCCGCAGGGCGCGGCGCTGCTGCGCCGGCTGCTCGCCGACGCCGACGTGCTGGTGGAGAACTTCCGCCCCGGCACCCTGGAACGCTGGGGGCTCGGCCCCGACGAGCTGCACGCGGTCAACCCGCGCCTGGTCATCGCCCGGATCAGCGGCTTCGGCCAGCTCGGCCCGTACGCCTCCCGGCCCGGGTTCGGCACCCTGGCCGAGGCGATGAGCGGCTTTGCCGCCGCCACCGGGGAACCCGACGGGCCGCCGACCCTGCCCCCGTTCGGGCTGGCCGACTCGGTGACCGCGCTCGCCGCCGCGTACGCGGTCATGCTGGCCCTGCGCGGCCGCGACCTCACCGGCCGGGGCCAGGTCGTCGACCTGGCCATCATCGAGCCGATCATGGCGATGCTCGGCCCGCAGATCACCTGGTACGACCAGCTCGGCTACGTCCAGCCCCGGCTGGGCAACCGGTCCAACAACAACGCCCCGCGCAACACCTACCGCTGCGCCGACGGGCGATGGGTGGCCGTGTCGACCAGCGCGCAGAGCATCGCCGAGCGGGTGCTGCGGCTGGTCGGCCGCCCCGAGCTGATCGACGAGCCCTGGTTCGCCACCGGCAGCGGCCGGGCCGCGCACGCCGACGAGCTGGACGCGGCCGTCGCCGCCTGGGTGGCGAAGCGGGACCGGGACGAGGTCGTCACCGCGTTCGAGGCCGCGCAGGCCGCCGTCGCCCCCGTCTACGACGTCCGCGACATCCTCGCCGACCCGCAGTACGCGGCGCTCGGCACCGTCGCCACCGTCCCGGACGAGGAGCTCGGCCAGGTGCGGATGCAGAACGTGCCGTTCCGGATGTCCGCCACCCCCGGGGAGATCCGGCACGCGGGCCGGCGGCACGGCCAGGACACCGACGAGGTGTTCCGGGCGCTCGGCGTCACCGACGACGAACTGGCCGCGCTGCGCGCGCGGGGGGTGATCTGATGCTGCTCACCTGGCTCTACGTGCCCGGCGACCGGCCGGACCGGTTCGCCAAGGCGGTCGCCTCGGGCGCCGACGCGGTCATCCTCGACCTGGAGGACGCCGTCGTCGCCGGTCGCAAGGCGTACGCCCGCGCCGCCGTCGCCGAGTTCCTCGCCGCGCCGCACCCGGTACCGGTCCAGGTCCGGGTCAACGAGCTGACCGGCCCGGACGTCGACGCCGACCTGGCCGCCGTCGCCGGCACGCCGGGGCTGGCCGGGCTGCGACTGCCCAAGGTGGAGTTCCCGGCGACCGTCGCCGCGCTCGCCGCCCGGACCGACACGCCGCTGCACCCGCTGATCGAGTCCGCCGCCGGGCTGGAGGCCGCGTACCCGATCGCGACCGCGCATCCGGCGGTGGCCTCGCTCGGGCTCGGCGAGGCCGACCTGCGCTCGGACCTGGGCGTCGCCGACGACGACGGCCTGCTCTGGGCGCGCGGCCGCGTCGTGGTCGCGGCCCGCGCGGCCGGCCTGCCGCCGCCCGCCATGTCGGTGTACGCGAACGTCGCCGACCTCGACGGGCTGGCCGCCTCCTGCGCGGCCGGCCGGCGGCTCGGCTTCCTCGGCCGGGCGGCCATCCACCCGCGCCAGCTCCCGGTGATCGCCGAGGCGTTCCGGCCGGCCGATTGCGAGGTGGCCCGGGCCCGGGAACTCCTCGCCGCGGTCGCCGACGCGCAGGCCCGCGACTCCGGCACGGTGGTGCTGCCCGACGGCCGGTTCGCCGACCGGGCGATGGTGGCCGCCGCCCGCCGCATCGTCGACCTGGCCGCCCGGTACGCCGCTTGAGCGCCGCCGGCTCTCAGCCGATCCGCCCGCGTCCGAAGGCGTCGGCGCGACCCCACCGGCCCGGGATGTCCCGCAGTTCGATCCGGCCGATCTCTTTGGGCACCGCTGGTCTGGTCACCATGTGTTCCCCGCGCGGATCCATGCCGAGCATGGTCCGCAGCAGCAACAAGGGGGTGCCCGTCGACCATGCCTGCGGACTGCAGGCCGTCGGGTATCGCACCGGATACCTGGTCAGCTCCCGGTCATGTCCGGCGAAGGCCTCCGGCAGTCGACCGTCGAAGAACTCGGCTGCGTCGATGATGCCCTGGGCGATGTGCGCGGCTTCCTGGGCGAAGCCGTAGCGGCGGAGTCCCCAGGCGATGAAGGAGTTGTCGAAGGGCCAGACGGTGCCGACGTGGTAGCCGAGCGGGTTGTACCGGGCCTCTCCCGCCGCGAGGGTGCGCACGCCCCAGCCGGAGAAGAGTCGGGGACCGAGGAGGTGTTCGGCGATCTTCGCGGCTCGGGACTCCTCGACGATGCCGCTCCACAGCAGGTGGCCGATGTTTGAGGACAGGGCGTCGACCTGGCCGCCGTCGGCGTCGAGGGCGAGGGCGTAGTACTCGCCGTCCTCGACCCAGAAGTCCCGGTTGAACCGTTCCTTGAGCTCGGCGGCTTCCCGTTCGAGGCGGTCGGCGTACGCCGGGTCGTTCCAGAACTCGCGGGCCAGGCGGGCGCCGCGGATCTTGGCGTCGTAGGCGTAGCCCTGCAGCTCGCAGGTGGCGCGGGGCAGCCCGGGCAGCCTGCCGTCGTGGTAGGAGATCGCGTCCCAGGAGTCCTTCCAGCACTGGTTTTCCAGGCCATTGACCTCGTTGCGGCGCTGGTACCAGATGTAGCCGTTGCCCATGATGTCGCCGCACTCGTCGATCCAGTCGAGGGCGGCCCGCGCAGAGCGCTCGAGAAGCCGCACCGCATTGGCGTCTCCGGTCCACCGCTCATATTCGTCGATGAGGATCACGTACAGGGGCGTCGCGTCGGCGCTGCCGAAATACGGTGAGTGCGGCTGCTCCTCGAACCCGACCGTCTCCCCGTAGCGCAACTCGTGCATGATCTTTCCCGGCTCCTCCTCGCGAAAATCGTCCAGCACGGCGCCCTGCAGCAGCGTCAGAAGGCGCAGCGTCGTAGCGGCGAGATCCGGTGCGAACGGCAGCGCCTGCAGACTGGTGAAGATGCTGTCCCGACCGAAGATGGCCATGAACCACGGCAGACCGGCGGCAGGAAGGGTTCGTCCGCCGGCCGTCAGCGGCGTGAAGCGCAGCGCGGCGAGGTCGATGAGGCTACGCCGGTAGGTCATCGTCAGTGACCCGGAGTCGCAGGCCAGGCGGGGTCTTTCAGCGAGCCACCGGTCCAGGTCCCGGCGCATCTCCGTCTTGACCCGACCGGGTCTGCCCTGGAGGCTCTCCCGGATATCACGTCCGTCCAGGCCCAATGTCTGCACGTGCAGCTCGGTTACCCATTCGGCACGTGGCCCGATCCTGACGTCGTACGTCAGCCCGTGCTCGTCGATCCGGGCCGGCTCGGTGCTGGAGACGACTGTCTCCCGCTGGAACTGCTTGCGCTTGTAGCCGAGGCGCAGGCGCCCGTCTTCGGCCCGCGCGTAGTACTCTCCCTTCTTCTTCCGCACGTCCTTGATCTCGAACAGATCGGCGAAGTCGCTGCCGACCTCGAACCGGATCCGGAGGCCGACCGGCTCATCTTGGTGGTTGATCACAGTCAACCGTTCGTGGAAGCTGCCACCGATCGAGCGTTCGCGGATCGCCGAAACCTTGGGGTCGACAAGGGGAGTCGGAGCAGGCGGGACGAGAAAGAACCGCGCTTCGAAGTACTCGATGTCGTCGACCGCGAGCGCGCTGAGTCGTTCACCGTCGATGCTGAGCAGCCATTTCGACAGGAACCGGGTATCGAACGAGAACAGCCCGGTCGGGATGGTGGGAGACGCGTCGATGTCGCCGGTGTCGTCACTGACCACGAACGTGTTGCCGTCGAGAAGCCTGACGAGATCCTCAGTCATGCCTGCCGTCTCCGCTCCCGGGCGAACATCCGCGGGTCGTGCGCGCCGGGCGGCCCCGGAAAGACTCGCTGAATGAGGCGGGCCAGCCGCACCTCGCCCTCGGCCCTGAGTTCGTTACGCACCCACGCCGCGTACAGGTTCTCCTCGCCGCTGACGATCCGGTCGAAGAGCCCCTTGTCGACGCGGACGACCGAGTCGGCCTCGCGCTCCTCTCTCGAAACGCGGACATCACCCTGCTGGATCACCACGAACCAACGGTCGACCCCGTGATCGTGCTCGAGATCGAAGCGTATGGTGCCGGTGGCCTCCTGGAGCAGGGGTTCGTGGCCGCGGTGGCCGAGCCCGTCGAAGAACTCCGCCGTAGGATCCGACATCAGACTCCCTCGGTCAGTTCTGACCAGCACAGCATCACCCAGGCCGGGGCACCTCGGCATCACCCGTATCGGATGAGATTGGTGCGGGTCGACACCGGTGTTCCAATCTCACCCGCTGCGGGTGATGCCGCGGCACCACTGGGTGAGCGACGCTGCCTGTTGAGCCGGTCGACCTGTAAGGGGTGGCGCTGATGTCGGATGCGACCAGTGAGTTCTTCGACGAACTCGACCGCCGCGGGTCCGAACGCCTGCTGAAGAAGACCAACGGCACCATACGCTTCGACCTCGAACACGATCACGGGATCGACCATTGGCTCGTCACCATCATCAATGGTGATGTTCAGGTGTCGAGGGAGAAGCGCGACGCCGACTGCGTCATCCGTGCTGACAACGCGTTCTTCGACCGCATGGCCCGCGGCGAGGAGAAACCGTTGCCGGCGTGGCTGCGGAACGAGATCACGAGCGAAGGCAAATTTCGGTTCATAGTCCTGCTGGAGCGGCTCTTTCGCGAGTCGCCCGGCGCGCGCCATCCGCGGGCCTTTGCCCGCGAACGTGGGGGGCGTAGATGAGTGCGAAGCTCGCCAGGATCCTGGACGGCAACATCTTCGTGTTGAGCTATGACAGTGGCGACATCGACGCGACGCCCACCGTCCCGTGCGGATTCTTCTCGTTCGACACCCGATTCCTGTCGCTCTGGCAGCTGAGCGTCAACGGTGAGCGGCTGCACGCGCTGGCGGTGGACGACTCGCGGTATTTCGAAGTGCGTTTCTTCCTGGTTCCGGGCGCTCCGACCCATTACCTGGACGCCAAGGTGTCGGTCATCCGTGAACGGTCGGTCGCCGGCAGCTTCAAGGAGCGGTTGAGCATCCTCAACCACTCCGCGGAATCGGCCGAGTTCACCGTCCGCGTCGAGGCGGACTCCGACTTCATGCCTCTGCTCGCGATCGCGCAGCCGGAGCAGCCAGTGGGAAGGATCCACCGGCGTGTCGAGGACGGGTCCCTGCATCTCGGCTACGAGCGCGAGAAGTTCTGGCGCGAGACGGTCATCTCCACGACCGAGCCGGCGCAGATCGACGAACGCGGGCTGACGTACAAGATCCTGATCGGACCGCACGGACAGTGGACCACGACACTGCAGGTCCGAGGACTGGTGCTGCGCCCGGACGGCGAGGATGTGCGTGAGCATGTGTATCCCGGCCGCCGCAGGCGAAGCGAGCAGCAACTCCAGCGGGATCTCGACCAGTGGCTCGACAAGGCGCCGCAACTGGCGTGTGACTGGGAGCCGCTGACGAGGACGTATCGGCGTAGCCTCGTCGACCTTGCGGCGTTGCGATACTCGCCGCTGACGCTTCCGAAGGAGGCGATGCCCGCCGCCGGCCTGCCGTGGTCCGCGACCGTCACCGGGCGTGACCCCATCCTCACCAGCCTGCAGGCGATGCCCTTCACCCCGGAGCTCGCCGTGGCCACGTTGCGCATGCTGGGGATCGATCAGGGCTCCGTGCTGGACGACTTCCGCGACGAGGAGCCGGGAAAGATCCTGCGCGAGTTCCGCTACGGCGAGCTGGTCGCGTTCGAAAAACGCCCGCAGTCGCCGTACTACGGCAGCGCGGACGTCACCCCGCTCTACGTGATCCTGCTCGACGAGTACGAGCGGTGGACCGGAGATGCCGCCGTGGTGCATGAGTTCGAGGACGAGGCGCGGGCGGCCCTGCACTGGATCGACGAGTACGGCGACATCATGGGCAACGGCTACGTCTGGTATCAGCGCCGCAACGAGCAGAGCGGCGAGGAGAACCAGTGCTGGAAGGAATCCTGGGACTCGATCTCCTACCACGACGGCAGGCTGCCCGGGCTGCCCCGCGCCACCTGCGAGCTGCAGGGCTACGCCTACGACGCCAAGATCCGCGGCGCCCGCCTGGCCCGCGAGTTCTGGAACGACCCGGCGTACGCCGACCGCCTCGAACGGGAAGCCGCCGAGCTCAAGGAACGGTTCAACCGGGACTTCTGGGTCGAGGACGGCGAGTACTACGCCCTCGCCCTCGACGCCGACGGCGGCCAGGTCGACGCCCTGTCCTCAAACATCGGCCACCTGCTGTGGAGCGGCATCGTCGAGGAGTCCCGAGCCGCGAAGATCGCCGAACACCTCCTCGGTCCCCGACTCTTCTCCGGCTGGGGCGTGCGCACCCTCGCCAAGGGAGAGGCCCGGTACAACCCGCTCGGCTTTCACGTCGGCACCGTCTGGCCCTTCGACAACTCCTTCATCGCCTGGGGACTCCGCCGCTACGGTTTCGCTCAGGAAGCCGCGCACATCGCCCAGAGCATCATCGAAGCCGCCCACTACTTCGAGGGGCGCCTGCCGGAGGCCTTCGGCGGTTACGACCGCGAGCTGACGAGGAACCCCGTCCAGTACCCGACGGCGGCCAGCCCTCAGGCCCGGTCCACCGGTGCGCCACTCCTGTTGTTGCGAACCGTGCTCGGCCTGGAGCCGTACGGGGATGACCTGGTGGTGGCGCCGGCGCTGCCCGCGAGATTCGGTCGAATCGAGCTGCTCGACATTCCTGGCCGTTGGGGCCGGATCGACGCCGTTGGGTACGTGTAGATCGGCGGTCAGAAGAGCCGATGAGGCAGAGCTGAGTGCCCCAATCGGACTGATCGGGCGAGTGGCGCCAGCCGACGAGGATCCTCAGCCTCGGGGCGGGTCACCTGGCCGAGGGCGGCGGCCTCGCCGTCGACCTCGGCGGCGCACGACGCACCGCACATCACCACGTGCAGATCCACGACGGCGAGGGTGGGTTCGGGGCACTCCACATCCCCACCAGCGGGATCCTGACGATCGCCGCTGCGTCCGGTCCCGTAGGCTCGCGGCACGCCCTTCCTGGAGTCGTCATGTCCCAGCCACCGCCTCGCTTCCGCCGCCGGACGGTGCTCGCCGCCGCCGGTGGCCTGGCGGTGGTGGGTGTCGCCGGCCCTGCCGGCCTCGCCCTGTCGTCCGGCACGGCGCCGACACCCCCAGCCCTCGGCCGTCGCCCGATCAGCATGGCCATGCACATCCACGCCTCGTTCAGCGAGGGCATCGCCAGCTACGCCGCCCACCTCGACCAGGCCCGGCGCAACGACGTCGACGTGATCTGGTGGACCGACCACGACTTCCGGGTCGCCGCGCACGACCACCGCCGGATGGTGCACTTCGACGGTGCGGAGGAGCTGGAGGGCGGGCTGGCCTGGACCTGGCAGGCGTCCACCGAGGGCCGGCTCACCGCGTCGGCCGCCGACTTCGTGGACAGCCCGCACGCCACCGACGACCCGGCGAAGGCCCTGCGCCTGACGGCCGCCGGCGCGGGCATCCTCTGGTACGCCGGCAAGGCCTGGAACTGGACGCACACCGGCAACATCTCGGACACCACGCTCCACCTCGACGTGCTGCCGGAGACGTCCGGGCCGGACGCGCTGCTGCTCGTCGAGATCGCCCTCTCGTACCATCCCGCCCGCGCCGGCCAGCACATCCTGCGATACCGCATCGGCGCCGGGCGCGCCGGTCACCGGACTGAGGGCCTGGTCGGCACCGTCGACCTGCCCGCCCCGCCCGGGCAGTGGCGGCGGCACACCCTCCCGCTGGTGGCGGACGTCCGGCGGCTCTGGCCCGACCTGGTCGCCGGGGACAACTCCCTGCGCGGCCTGCGCCTCGGCCTCAGCGTGACCGGATCGGCGCGCGGCAGCTTCGTCGTCGACCGGCTGGCCTTCGACCGGGCCCGTCGCGCAGGCCAGGCCGGCGAGGAGCTCCGGGCCGAGGTGCTGCGCGCGTACGACGGGGCGTACCCGGGTGTCACCCACCACCGGGCGTACGAGGTGTCGATGGTGCGGCACCTCAACTGGTTCGGTGGGGACCAGACCCTGCCGGCGTTCCCGTCGCCGCCGTACCGGGACAACGACGTGACCCGTACCGAGCGGATGATCGAGTTCCTGCACTCGCACGGTGGCGTGGTCTGCTGGAACCACCCGCTCGACGTGGAGAGCCGGGAGTCGCTGGCCCGGCTGATGGTGGAGCGGAACAACCTCGGCGCCGACCTGGTCGAGATCGGTCGCGGCCCCCTCGACGACCACCTCTGGGCGCTCGACGTCGCCGCCCGCAACGCCGTCTTCTTCACCGCCGTCGGGGTCACCGACGACCACGACGGCACCGACTGGCGGGGACGCGGCGACCGGCACATCACGTACGTCTGGGCGTCCTCCACCGCCCGGGACGACCTGGTGGCCGCGCTGCGCGCCGGCCAGGCCTGGTTCACCGACCTGGCCCGCTACCGGGGCGCGCTGGACATCGAGGTCGACGGCCGTACGGCGATGGGCGCGGTCGCCGCCACCGACGCGCCGGAGCTGACGGTACGACTGCTCGCCACCGACCTGCCGTCCGGCGCGTCCCTGGAGGCGGTCGTCGGGACGGTCGACCTGGCCGGCGTCCGCGACCTGAACCCGGCCACCCGGACCACCCGGATCTCCAGGCGGCAGCTTCGGCAGGGCTGGTACGACCTGCGGATCACACCGGGCGACGGCACCTACGTCCGCACCCAGGTCAGGGGGAGGGATGGCGCGCTCCTGGGGGTGAGCAACCCGGCGTGGCTCCTGCCGGGCCGGCAGACCCATGACATACCGCCGCTTCGCCGGTTCTGACCATCGACTTCGGCAGGACCGCTAGATGGCCAGGCGGTAGTTGGGAATGCGGGGGACTCGCTCCTCGTCGGGCGCCCCGCTCGGCGTCCGTCCACGCCGGACGGCCGGGCCGGCGCCCAGCCGATGGTCCGGGCGACGTCGTCGGGGGTGAGAGTCGAGTCGGTCGGCGGGCCGCTGTCGCCCCGGCCCGCCCGGAACGGGGTGTCGACCCGGCCGGGCGCCACCAGGGTCACCCCGACGCCGGACGCGGTGACCAGCAGCCCGCTGTTCTCCGCCAGCCCGCGACCGCCCACGGCGCCAGCACGTTCACCACCACCGTCTCCCGCCCCGCGGGGTGCGGACCGTGACGGCGCGCTTCCGCTCGGCCAGGGTCGGGGGAGTGAACGGCTCGGGAACGGGTAGGCGCGGCGCCGGGAGGCGGGCGCCTCCGGGATCGAGGGGGACAATGGGAGCCGCCGTCGTCGTTGGCCTGGTCATCGTCATCGCGATCGCGGTGCTCGTGCTGGCGCTCAGCGTTCGGCTGGTGCAGCAGTACCAGCGCGGTGTCGTGTTCCGCTTCGGGCGGGTGCTGGATCGCATCCGGCAGCCCGGTTTCCACCTGATCATTCCGGTTGCCGACCGGATGGTCCGGGTCAGCATGCAGACCACGGTGATCGGGGTGCCCGCGCAGGGCGTCATCACCCGGGACAACGTCACCCTCACTGTCGACGCGGTCGTCTACTACCGGGTGGTCGACCCGGTGAAGGTGCTGGTCAACGTGCGGGACTACCCATCGGCGGTGCTCCAGGTGGCCCAGACGGCGCTGCGGTCGGTGATCGGCAAGGCCGACCTCGACACCCTGCTGCGTGACCGGGACCGGATCAACGCCGAGTTGAAGGCGGTGATCGACGCGCCCACCGAGAAGCCGTGGGGGCTGCTCATCGAACGGGTCGAGGTGAAGGACGTGTCGCTGCCCGAGGGGATGAAGCGGTCGATGTCCCGCCAGGCCGAGGCCGAGCGGGAACGCCGCGCCCGGGTGATCGCCGCCGACGGCGAGTTCCAGGCGTCCCGCCGCCTCGCCGACGCCTCCCAGGCGATGGCGAACACGCCGGGGGCGTACCAGCTGCGGTTGCTGCAGACGGTGGTGGAAGTCGCGGCGGAGAAGAACAGCACTCTGGTCATGCCGATCCCGGTGGAGCTGCTGCGCTTCTTCAGCGAGTTCCCCCGGGGCGCCCGTGAGCAGGCGGCTCCCGGTCGGCCGGGGCCGAAGGAGCAGGCCACGCCGGTCGGGCCGGTGCTCGGCCCGGTCACCGAGAACGTGGCCGCCGCAGCCGAGGGCGACGGCCACCGCGGTCGGCAGGAACCGCCGCACTGACAGGCCACTGCATATACCGACAAGCGGTATATGCTCCTCGACATGACCGACAGCCCGCTCCGGGAACCGACGTTCCTGGTCCTCACCGCGCTGGCCGAGACACCCCAGCACGGCTACGCCGTCATCGAGGACGTCCTGCGCATCTCCGACGGGCGGGTGCGGCTGCGGGCCGGCACCCTCTACGCCGTCCTGGACCGGCTGCGCACCGACGGCCTGATCGAGGTGGAGCGGGAGGAGGTGGTGCAGTCCCGGCTGCGCCGCTACTACCGGCTCACCGCGCTGGGCGCGACCCGGCTCGCCGACGAGGCCGCCCGGCTGCGCCGCAACGCCGAGGCCGCCGGGCTCCGCCTGCGCCGCGCCGGCCTGCTCCCCGAGGGGGGAGCGGCGTGAGCGACGCGGAGCTGGAGCGCCGCTACCGCCGGCTGCTCGCCGTCTACCCCTGGGAACACCGCCGGGCGTACGAGGAGGAGATGCTCGCGGTCCTCCTCGCCGACGCCCGACCGGGGCAGCGCCGGCCCACCGCCGCGGACACGGCCAACCTGATCGGCGCCGGCCTGCGGGCCCGGCTGCGGGTGAGCGCACGGGGGTTCACCGAGCCGGCCTGGGCCGACGCCGCCGCGGTGACGGGCCTGCTCGTCGCGCTGGCCCTGTTCGCCCTGGCCGGGAAGACGCTGCTCGACCAGCTCGTGGCGGACCCGTCCGTGCCACCGCCGATGCGACCCGTCGGTCCCAACGCGGTCGACTGGCTGCGGGTGATGGGCTGGGCGGGCGTCATCGTCACCGCCCTGGTCGGGCTGCGGTGGGTCGCCGCCGGGCTCGCCTGGGCCGGGGTCGCCGCGTGGGTGGTGCTGGTCGCGCCGGGAATCGCCGACCAGCCGACGTACGTGGTGGACACCCTGCCGCAGCTCGCGCTCGCCGTGGTGGCGGCCGCCGCCCTCACCGTGCCCGCGCCGCGCCGCCGAGCCGTCGCGGTGCTGGGCGTACGCCCACTGGTGACGCTCGTGCTGGCGGCCCTCGCGGCGGTATCGATCCTGGAGGTCAACCGACTGGCCAGACCGGCCTTCACCGTCACCTCGAGCACCGGGTACACCGTGTACGTCCTGTACGACCTGGAGGCCAGCAGCGAGTTGGTGATCTGGCTCTACGTCGCCGGGCTCGCCGTCGCCGCCCTGGTGGTTCTGGTCAGCCTGGCCGGCCTCGCCCCGGAGATCCGGCGGCGGGTCGCCGTCATGCTGGCGCCGGTCGCCGCGCTGGCCCTGGTGATCGACAGCGCGCTGGCCGGTTGGGCGGTGTCCACCGTGCACATGGGGCACGCCATTCCGCTCGTACCGGCGCAATGGGCGATGCTGGTGCTCGTGCCGGCGGTGACGTTCCTCGCCGGGGTGCTGCTCGTCCGCCGCCGGGAGGAGACGCTGCGGATGGTCGCCCTCGGCCGCGACGCCGACCGGGAGCGACCCGCGGCCTGAGCCGCCGCCGGCGGTCCCGCGCTCAGGCCGGGACCGCCGGCGCCCGCTCGCCCGCCTGCTCCGGTACGACCGCGGCGGCCGGCTTCGGCAGCGTGAAGGTGAACCGGGCGCCCTCGGCGTAGGTGTCGTCCAGCAGCAGCGTGCCGCCGTGGTATTCGACGATCTTCTTGCAGATGGCCAGCCCGATGCCGGTGCCGTCGTAGCCGCCGCGCGGATGCAGCCGCTGGAAGATGAGGAAGATCTTGTCCGCGTACCGCGGGTCGATGCCGATGCCGTTGTCCGCCACGCCGAACGTCCACCCGGTCGCGTCCTCGGCCACCGTGACCCGGATCCGGGGCACCCGGTCGGGGCTGCGGAACTTCACCGCGTTGCCGAGCAGGTTCTGCCAGAGCATGGTGAGCAGGGTCGGATCGCCGTGCACCACCGGCAGCGGATCGGCCACGATCTCGGCGTCCGCCTCGGCGATCGGGCCGGACAGGTTCGACTCGGCCCGGGCGAAGACCTCCGCGAGGTCCACCTCCCGGTCGTCGCTGTAGACCCGCCCGATCCGGGAGAACGCCAGCAGGTCGTTGATCAGTTCCTGCATCCGGGTCGCCCCGTCGACCGCGTAGCTGATGTACTGCCGGGCCCGGTCGTCGAGCTGGTCGTCGTACCGGCGCTGGAGCATCTGGCAGAACGACGCCACCTTGCGCAGCGGCTCCTGCAGGTCGTGCGAGGCGACGTAGGCGAACTGCTCCAGGTCCTCGTTGGAGCGGCGCAGCTCGGCGGCCTGCTGCTCCAGCGCGTCCCGGTCCCCCCGGCTCGTCATCAGCGCGTCGACCACCCGCTGCCGCATGGTCTCCACGTCCGCGGTGAGTCGGGCGATGTCCGCCGGGCCCTCCGGCCGGAGCCGGTGGTCGAACTCGCCGCCGGCGACCTGCCGCACCGAGGCGCCCAGCCGGCCAAGCGGGCGCAGCACCGTGGTGCGGACCAGCACCGAGATGACGATGCTGAACAGCAGCAGCATCGCCAGGATCGCCACGAAGAGCACGTCGCGCGCGCTCCGGGCATCGTCCAGATTCCTGCGCCCGGCCGCCTGCACCCGGTCGAGCCGGGCCTCCAGGGTGGTCAGCGCGGCGCCGGCGGCGTCGAAGGCGAGCCGGCCGCGCTCCACCACCGGGGCCAGCTGCTCCGGCGGCGTCCCGGCCCGCCGCGCCCCGATCAGCCGGGTGGCGAACTCCGTCCGCCACCGGTCGGCCAGCCGGATCGCGCCGTCCAGTTCGCGCAGCGCGTCCGGCTCGTCGGCGAGCAGGCCGCGCGCCCGGTCCACCGTGGCGCGCTCGGTCGCCACCCCCTCCTCGTACGGGCGCAGCAGCTCCGGATTGCCGGTGATGACGTACCCCCGCACGGCCGCCACCTGCTCCAGCAGGCCGCTCTCCAGCCGGCCGACCGCGGTGCGGGCCGGGCCGACCCGGTCCGCCAGCCGGTTGGACACCGCCGCGGTGTGCGACAGGGCCGCCGCGCCGACCGCGCCGCCGGTCAGCACCAGCAAGGTCATCGTCAGCATCATCACGCTCAGCCAGCGGCTTGTCGTCATCCGCATGGGCCGGCCATCGCCGGGGCTCCGGCCCGCCGTCGTCGCGCTGCTCATCGGCAGCACCCTAACCGAGAGCGGGCGCGCCGTCGTGGGACTGGCGTGCGGCGTCGTCGCGGGTCCGGCCGTCCGGCCCGCCGCGCTCTCCTCGGTGCGCCGGGCTCGGGAGCCGCAGTCCCGCCGGTGATCGTCGCCGCCGACAGCGGGGTCGTCGGAGCACTTAACCTACGCTCGGTCGGCGGGTCGGGGGCGCGGGCGCTCAGCCGAGCAGTCCGCTGGTGGGCAGGGGCAGGGGCAGGCCGGGCAGCGGCGACAGCAGCGACGGGCTGGGGGCCGGCGGCAGCGGCAGCCGGGGCAGCGGCAGCACCGGGTCGTCACCGTCGCCGGTCGGAGAGGTGCCCGGCGCCGGTCCGGTGCCCGGCTCCGTCGGCTCCGGCGGCGGCGCCGGGGCGCGCGTCGCGGCGCTTCCGGTGGGGCCGGGCCGCGGCGCCGAGGGCGCGGGCGAGACCGGTGCGGTGGCCGGCGGCACGGCGTCGGCCCGGGCGGCGACGAGCTGGCGGGCCAGCGCGTCGAGTTGCGCGCGGAGCCGGTCCACGGTGGCCGGGTCGGTGATCGCGGTCAGCTCCCGGCGGGCCTGGTCGACGAGGCGCTGGGCCTCGTCGAGGCGGCCGGCGACCAGCGCCGCGCGGGCCTGCGCGATGGTCTCCTCGACGCCGCGCACCTCGGCCTGCTGCGGATAGAGCAGCTTGGTCAGGGTCCACAGCGGGCTGCTCGGCCCGGCGTTGCGGCTGCCGATCGCGAGCCCCGACACCAGGGCGAGCAGCACGACCACCGCGGCGGCCAGGCGCAGCGCCCAGGGGCGGGACCGGCGGGAGCGGGCGGCCGGACGCAGGGGAACCGGCGGCTCGGGCGTCCCGCCGTCCCCGGTCGGGGTGGGGGGCCGCACCTCCGCCGGCTCGGGTGCGTCGGCGGCGACGTCGGCGTGCCACGCGGCGAGCATGGCGGCGACGTCGTCGTCGGCCGGCGCCTCCGCACCCCGGCCGAGCGCGTCGAGCAGCAGATCGTCGCGGGCGATGAGCTCGAGATCCATCGCGTCCTCGCCGCCGGGCGTGCGCTCACTCATGCCGCCACCTCGTCCAGTGCGTCCCCGGCAAGGGTACGGAGCCGGGCCAGGGCCCGGGACTGGGCCACCCGCACCGCGGCCGCGGTCATCCCGACGATCGCGCCCACCTCATCGGCGGAGAGCCCCACCGCGACCCGCAGCAGGATGATCTCCCGCTGCGCCTCCGGCAGCTTCTTCAGCAGCACCGACAGCCGTCGGGCCAGGTCGGTGGCGACCGCCTGCTGCTCCGGCCCGGGAGCGGCGTCGGGCTGCTCCAGCGGAGCGTCGGTGGGGGTGACGGCGGAGTCGCGGATCGCCGCGCGTTGCGCGTCGGCCACCTTGTGCGCGGCGATGCCGTAGACGAAGGCGGCAAAGGGCGAGCCCTGGTCGCGGTAGCGGGGCAGCGCCCGCAGCACCGCGAGACAGACCTCCTGGGCGACGTCGTCGGCGGTGGCGTACGCGCCGCCGATGCGACCCAGGCGGGCCCGGCAGTAGCGGACGAGGCCGGGGCGTACCTCGGTGAGCAGCGCCGACGTGGCCGCCCGGTCGCCCGCGGCGGCCCGACGGACTAGCTCTGGCTCGATCACTCTGGTCATGGCGTTTGCGAGGCACCTTCATTACCGGCCGGTTACCGGCACGCTATCGAGCCCACCCCCGTTTTGCCTAGTTCGCCGAGGGTGACGGAGGGTTGACGCAAAGAAAGGTGTTGCGCCGGCGGCCGCTCCCGCGATGTCCCAGATGACGACGGAGGGAGGGGTCGATGGGTGTCGAGGTGACCGTGCAGGGGCTGACCAAGTCCTTCGGCGGGCAGCCCGTGTGGTCGGACGTCTCCCTCACCCTGCCGGCGGGGGAGATCTCCGTTCTGCTCGGACCGTCCGGCACCGGCAAGTCGGTCTTCCTCAAGACGCTGGTCGGCCTGCTCCGCCCCGACCGGGGTTCCATCGTGATCGAGGGGCGGGACCTGCCCCGCCTCTCCGAGCGGGCGCTGTACGAGGTGCGCAAGCTCTTCGGCGTGCTGTTCCAGGACGGCGCGCTGTTCGGCTCGATGAACATCTACGACAACGTGGCGTTCCCGCTGCGCGAGCACACCCGCAAGTCCGAGTCGCAGATCCGCGCCGTGGTCACCGAGAAGCTCGACATGGTCGGCCTGGTCGGCGCCGAGAAGAAGCTGCCCGGCGAGATCTCCGGCGGCATGCGCAAGCGGGCCGGGCTGGCCCGGGCCCTCGTCCTCGACCCGCAGATCATCCTCTTCGACGAGCCGGACTCGGGGCTGGACCCGGTGCGCACCGCGTACCTCAACCAGCTCATCATCGACCTCAACCAGCGCACCGAGGCGACGTTCCTGATCGTGACCCACGACATCAACACCGCCCGGACCGTGCCGGACAACATCGGCCTGATCTACCACGGTCACCTGGCCATGTTCGGCCCCCGGGAGATGCTGCTGTCCAGCACCGAACCGGTGGTGCGGCAGTTCCTCAACGCCCAACGGGTCGGGCCGATCGGCATGGCCGAGGAGAAGGACGCCGAGGAGCTCGAGGCCGAGGCGCAGGCCGGCGTCGAGCTGCCGCCGCTGCCGCCCATCCCCGTGCAGCTCCCGCCCTCCGACGGGCTGCCCCGGCGGGCCGAGCGCCCACCCGGCCAGTGGTGCCGGGAGCACGGCGTCACCCCGCCGCCCGGTTCGTTCGCGGGCCGGCACGACGCGGAGCGCCCCACCGTCGAGCTGGACGGCGTGGACCTGCGCAACCACCGGGAGGTGGCCGGATGAGCGCCCCGGTGGCCGCGCTGCGCCGCTCCGGCGAGTTCTTCGCGTTCTGCCTGGACACGCTGCGCGGCCTGGGCCGCCGGCCGGTGCAGGTCCGCGAGTTCGTCCAGCAGGCGTGGTTCATCAGCTCGGTGTCGATCCTGCCGGCCGCGCTGGTCTCCATCCCGTTCGGCGCGGTCATCGCCCTGCAGCTCGGCTCCCTGGTCCGGCAGCTCGGCGCGCAGTCGTTCACCGGCGCCGCGTCGGTGCTCGCCGTCGTCCGCGAGGCCGGCCCGATCGTCACCGCGCTGATCATCGCCGGCGCGGGCGGCTCGGCGATCTGCGCCGACCTGGGCTCCCGCAAGATCCGCGAGGAGCTGGACGCGATGCAGGTCCTGGGCATCGACCCGATCCAGCGCCTCGTGGTGCCCCGGGTGCTCGCCTCGGTGCTGGTCGCCGTGCTGCTCAACGGGCTGGTCAGCGTGGTCGGGGTGACCGGCGGCTACACCTTCAACGTGGTGCTGCAGGGCGGCACCCCCGGGGCGTACCTGGCCAGCTTCCAGGCCCTCGGGCAGCTGCCCGACCTGCTGGTCGGCGAGGTCAAGGCGGCGCTCTTCGGCGCCACCGCCGCGCTCGTCGCCTGCTACCAGGGGATGAACGCCAAGGGCGGCCCCAAGGGCGTCGGCGACGCCGTCAACCAGAGCGTCGTCATCACCTTCATGCTGCTGTTCGCGCTGAACTTCGTCGTCACGGCCGTGTACTTCCAGGTCGTACCGCAGAAGGGGAGCTGACGTGGCGGTGCTGCGCTACCTCGACGACCTGGGCGGACAGCTCGCCTTCTACCTGCGCGCCTTCGCCTGGACGCCGCGCACCCTGCGCCGCTACAAGCGCGAGGTGGTCCGGCTGCTGGCCGAGGTCAGCTTCGGCTCCGGCGCGCTCGCCGTGCTCGGCGGCACCGTCGGCGTGATCTGCTTCCTCACCTTCTTCACCGGCACCGAGGTCGGCCTGCAGGGCTACCAGGCGCTCGACCAGATCGGCAGCAGCGCCTTCACCGGCTTCGTCTCGGCCTACTTCAACACCCGGGAGATCTCGCCGCTGGTGGCGGCGCTGGCGCTCTCGGCCACCGTCGGCTGCGGGTTCACCGCCCAGCTCGGCGCGATGCGGATCTCCGAGGAGGTCGACGCGCTGGAGGTGATGGGCGTGCCGTCGCTGCCGTTCCTGGTCACCACCCGGATGATCGCCGGCTTCGTCGCGGTCGTCCCGCTGTACGTGGTGGGCCTGCTCGCCAGCTACCTGGCCACCCGCACCATCGCCGTCGGCTACTTCGGACAGTCCGCCGGCACCTACGACTACTACTTCCACCTCTTCCTGCCGCCCGGGGACGTGCTCTGGTCCTTCGGCAAGGTGCTGGTCTTCAGCGTGATCGTGGTGCTGGTGCACTGCTGGTACGGCTACACCGCCAAGGGCGGGCCGGCCGGGGTGGGCGTCGCCGTCGGGCGGGCCGTCCGCACCGCCATCGTCGCGGTCAATGTCGTCGACTTCTTCCTGTCCCTGGCCATCTGGGGCGCCACGACCACCGTCCGGATCGCGGGGTGAACATGAGACATCGCGTCCTCGGCATCGTCTTCATCGCCGTGCTGACCGCGGCGCTGACCGCCTCCGTGCTGCAGTACCGCAAGGCGTTCACCCCGGTCGAGCGGGTCACCCTGCACGCGGACCGCGCCGGCCTGCAACTGCTCGACGGCGCCGACGTCAAGGTCCGCGGCGTCGTCGTCGGCGACGTCCGCTCGGTACGCAGCGACGGCGGCGGGGCCGTCATCGGGCTGGCGCTCGACCCGGCCACCACCGACCGGATCCCCGCCGACGTGACCGCCCGGCTGCTGCCCAAGACCCTCTTCGGCGAGCGGTACGTGGAGCTGGTCCCCCCGCCCACCAGCACCGCCGGGCCGATCCGCGACGGCGCGGTCATCACCCAGGACCGCAGCCGCACCGCCGTCGAGCTGGAACGGGTCCTCGACCGGGCGCTGCCGCTGCTGCAGTCCATCCGGCCCGACCAGCTCGCCGCCACCCTCGGCGCCATCTCCACCGCCCTGGAGGGGCGCGGCGACCAGCTCGGGGCGAACCTGACCCGGCTCGACGCGTACCTGCGGCAGCTCAACCCGGAGCTGCCCACCATCGCCGAGGACGTCCGCCAGCTCGCCGTCGCGCTGGACGGCTACGACGCCGCGCTGCCGGACCTGCTCGCCCTGCTGCGCGACGTCACCGTCACCGCAGCCACGGTCACCGACCAGCGCACGCAGCTCGCCGCGTTCCTCGCCGACACCACCGACACCGCCGACACCACCCGGGGCTTCCTCGACCGGCACGGCGACCAGCTCATCCGGCTCGGCCACGTCAGCCGCCCGGTGCTGGAACTGCTCGCCACCTATGCCCCCGAGTACCCGTGCCTGGCCCACGGCCTGGTCGCCCTGCAACCCCGGGTCGAGGAGGTCTTCGCCGGCGGGCGGATGCACATCACCCTGGAGGTGACCCGCGACGGCGGCCCGTACGAGCGGGGCCGCGACGAGCCGGTCTACGCCGCCCACGACGGCCCCGACTGCCGGGGCCTGCCCGACCCGAAGGTGCCCGCACCCGAGGTGCCGGTCGCCGACGGCTACGACCACGGCGGCACCCGTACCCGGTCACTCCTGCCGGTCGGCACGCCGGCCGGCCCGGCCGCCCCCGCCGCCGGCCCCGCGATGGGGCGGGCCGGCACCGGCGAGGAGAGCGCCCTGGTCAAACCGCTCGTCGGCGGGCTCACCGGCACGCCCGCGGCGGAGGTGCCCGACATCGCGGTGCTGCTCTGGGGGCCGCTGCTGCGCGGAGCGGTGGTGAACGCCCGATGACCGGGAAGACGACCGGTTCGCTGGTCAAGCTCGTGGTCTTCGCCGTGGTGACCCTGCTCGCCACCGCGCTGCTCGCCCAGACCCTCGGCGCGTTCCCGCCCGACGGCGTCACCTACCGGGCCCGGTTCACCGACGTGACCGGGCTGCTGCCCGGCGACGACGTGCGGATCGCCGGGGTGCGGGTGGGCAAGGTCAGCGACATCGCGGTGGTCGACGACACGGTCGCCGAGGTGGCCTTCACCGTCGACCGCGACGTGCCGGTGGCCACCAGCGTCCGCGCGAAGATCCGCTACCGGAACCTGGTCGGCCAGCGGTACGTGGCGCTGAGCGAGGGCCCGGGGGAGGGGCGGCCGCTGCGCGCCGACGGGCTGATCCCGCTCACCCAGACCACGCCCGCGCTGGACCTGACCGTGCTGTTCAACGGGTTCCGGCCGCTGTTCACCGCGCTGGACCCCGACGACGTCAACAAGCTGGCGTACGAGATCATCCAGGTCCTCCAGGGCGAGGGCGGCACCGTCGCCAGCCTGCTGCACCGCACCGCGTCGCTGACCAACACCCTCGCCGACCGCGACGCGGTGATCGGCCGGGTGGTCACCAACCTCAACCGGGTCCTGGCGACCCTGGCCACCCGGGACCGGGAGCTGGACCAGAGCATCGCCCAGCTGCAGCAGTTCGTCTCCGGACTGGCCGCCGACCGCACCGCCATCGGCGACGCCCTGGTCAACCTGGGCGAGCTGACCACCACGACCTCCTCGCTGCTGGGTCAGGTGCGACCGCCGCTGGCCGCCGACGTCCGCGCCCTCGACGACCTCGCCGGCACCCTGAACCGCAACTCCGCCGTCATCGACGGCACCCTGGGCCGGCTGCCGCAGCGCTACGAGTCGCTCACCCGGGTCGCCTCCTACGGCTCCTGGTTCAACTTCTACCTCTGCGACTTCGACGGGCGGGTCGCCGTCGCCGGCCGGGCCCCGCTGAACCCGGCCACCTTCAGCGCCCCCGCCGCCCGCTGCGCCACCGGAGGCAGCCAGTGAAACCCTTCCGCGAACGCAACCCGGTCGTCGTCGGCGCGACCGCGCTGACGCTGATCCTCGCCGCCCTGCTCGGCGCCTTCCAGCTCGACCGGCTGGCCGCCCTCACCGGCCGCACGTACCAGGCCGCGTTCCACGACGCCAGCGGCCTCGCCACCGGCAACGAGGTCCGGGTCGCGGGGGTCCGGGTCGGCGCGGTGACCGGGGTGGAGCTGGCCCCCGGCGCCCAGCCGTACGTGCGGGTCCGGTTCCGGGTCGACGACGACGGCGTACGGCTCGGCCGCGACACCGGCGCCACCATCCGGATCAAGACCGTGCTCGGGCAGAAGTACCTCGCCCTGTCCCCGGCCGGACCGGGAAAGCTGCCCGAGGACGGGCAGATCCCGCTCGCCCGCACCGCCGCCCCGTTCGACGTGGTGCAGGCGGTCACCGGGCTCGCCGACACCCTCGACAAGGTCGACACCGACCAGCTCGCCCAGGCGTTCGACACCCTCTCCCGGACCTTCGCCGACACCCCGGCCAGCGTCACCACCTCGCTGACCGGGCTGTCCCGGCTGTCCCGGACCGTCGCGAGCCGCGACGCCGAGCTGCGGACCCTGCTCGCCCGGACCCGGGACGTCACCGGCGTGCTCGCCGAACGCGACGAGGAGTTCCGCAAGCTCGTCACCGACGGCGAGAAGCTGCTCGCCGAGGTCAGCCGCCGCCGCGACGCCATCCACCGGCTGCTCGTCGGCACCAACGACCTCAGCGTCCAGCTCTCCGGACTGGTCGCCGACAACCGCGCCCAGCTCGAACCGGCGCTGCGCAAGCTGCACGACGTGGTGGCGATCCTGCAACGCAACCGCGACGACCTGGAGCAGACCGTCCGGCGGATGGCCCCGTTCGTCACCGCGTTCGCCAACGTGGTCGGCAACGGCCGCTGGTTCGACTCGTACGTCGACGGCCTGCTCCAGCCGTACCTGCCCACGACGGGAGGACGCTGATGCCCGGCCCGATCCAGCGCTGGCGCCGCCCCCTGGCCGCCGCGACCGTGCTGCTGACCGCCGTCGCCGCCGGGGTGGTGCTGTGGCGCCACGAGCCACCGCAGCGGCGGGTGGTCGCGTACTTCACCAAGGCGGTCGGGGTCTACCCCGGCTCGGACGTGCGGGTGCTCGGGGTCCGGGTCGGCGAGGTCGAGGCGGTCACCCCGCAGGGCCGCACCGTCCGCGTCGAGATGCGCTACGACCCCACCGTGGACGTCCCCGCCGACGCCCAGGCGCTGATCGTCCCGCCCAGCGTGGTCAGCGACCGGTACGTCCAGCTCACCCCGGCGTTCACCGGCGGGTCGGCGCTGGCCGACGGCGCCCAGATCCCGGTCGAGCGGACCGCCGCCCCGATGGAGATCGACGACATCTACCAGGCGCTCGACGAGTTCAACCGCACCCTCGGCCCGCAGGGCGCCAACGCCGACGGCGCCCTCTCCGACCTGGTGGCCACCGGCCGGGCCAACCTGGAGGGCAACGGCGGCAACCTGCACGACACTCTCGACGGGCTGTCCCGCGCGCTGACCACCCTCGCCGACGGGCGGCAGGACCTCTTCGGCTCGGTGGCCAACCTGCAACGCTTCACCACCGCGCTGGCCCGCAGCGACCAGCAGGTACGCGGCTTCAACCAGCAGCTCGCCGACGTGGCCGAGCAGCTCGCCGGCGAGAAGGAGGAGCTGGCCGCCGCGCTGCGCAACCTCTCCGCCGCGCTGGCCGAGGTCACCACCTTCGTGCGGCAGAACCGCACCGCGCTGGCCTCGAACGTGGCCGCGCTGACCGACATCACCGGCGTGCTGGTCCGCCAGCAGCAGGCGGTCATCGACATCCTCGACGTGACGCCGCTGGCGGTGAACAACCTCAGCCTCGCCTACAACCCCCGCTCGGGCACCCTCGACACCCGCGACAACGCCCTCGGCCCCTACGACCCGGCCACCTTCGTCTGCTCGCTGATGGTGGACCAGCTCCCCGCCGGCCAGGTGCCGGCGAAGTGCACCGCGCTGGCGCAGACCCTGCGCTCCCGCGGCCTGCCCCTGACCGACCAGCTGCGCAAGCTGCTCAAGCTGCCGCCCGGCGCCCCGGCGGCCGGCGGGTCCCCACCGGGTTCCATCAGCTCCCCCGGTGCGCCGACCGCCGACCAGGCGCCGGGCGGCTCCACCAGCACCAGCGACCCGACGCTCGGCGGCATCCTGCGGGGCCCGGCATGACCGCCCGGGCGCTGCGGATGCTGGCCGGCGTCGTCGTGGCGGCGCTGCTGCCCGCCGGCTGCGGGCTGCCCGAGCTCGCCGACCTGCCGCTGCCCGGCGGGGCGCCGGCCGGCGACGGCTACACCGTCACCGCCGAGTTCGGCGACGTGCTCGACCTGGTGCCCCGGGCCGCCGTCAAGGTCGACGACGTGACCGTCGGCACCGTGGAGAAGATCTCCCTCGCCGGCTGGCACGCCCGGGTCCGGCTGCGCATCGACCGCGCGGTGCGGCTGCCCGCGAACGCCACCGCCGCCGTACGCCAGAGCAGCCTGCTCGGGGAGAAGTACGTGACGGTGGCGGCGCCGCCCACCGGGCCGGCCAGCGGGCGCCTCGGCGACGGCGATGTCATCCCGCTCTCCCGCACCACCCGGGGCGCCGAGGTGGAGGAGGTGCTCGCCGCCCTCGGGCTGCTGCTCAACGGCGGCGGCCTGGCCCAGCTGCGGACCATCAACCAGGAGCTCGGCAAGGCCCTCGACGGCCGCGAACCCGACGTCCGGGACACCCTGCGGCAGCTCGACACCTTCATCGGCGGACTCGACCGCCAGAAGACCGACATCGTCCGCGCCATCGACGCGCTCGACCGGCTGACCGGCCGGCTCGACCGGCAGCGGCAGGTCGTCGGCGACGCGCTGGACTCCCTCGCCCCCGGCCTGACCGTGCTGGCCCAGCAACGCGCCCAGCTCACCGGGGCGCTGACCGCCCTCGGCGAACTCGGCGAGGTCGGCAGCCGGGTGGTCGACCGCAGCCGCGACGACACCCTGGCCAGCGTAAAGGCGCTGCAACCGATCCTGGAGCAGCTCGCCCGGGCCGGCGACGACCTGCCGAAGTCGCTGGACTTCATGCTGTCGTACCCGTTCCCGCCCAACGTCACCGGCGCGATCGTCGGCGACTTCGTCAACCTCTCCGTCACCGCCGACCTCGACGCCGCCAGCATCCTGGCCAACCTGGTGGCCGCCGCCCCGGCCCCGGCCCGGCCGGCCACCCGGCCGAACGCCCCCGCCGCGCCCCGGCCGCCCGCCGCGGGCGGCACGAAGCCCTCGCCCGGCGGCCTGCCCGGCGGCACCGGCCTCCCCGACCTGCCGCTGACGCAGTGCCTGCCCGACCCGAAGGACTTCCCGGACCGCTGGACGCCGCCGAAGGAGTGCGGGCTGCCCGAGGGCTGCGTGCTGCTCAAGCCCGGCTCGGCGGTGCCCCTCGGCGGCCTGCTGCTGCCCAAGGGGCTCGTGCCGCCGGGCACGGTCTTCCCGGCCGGCACCGAACTGCCGTCGGGCACCGTGCTGACCGCCGAGTGCGTGCTGCCGGTGACCGGGGCGATCACCGGGCAGGTCGGCGGCCTGCCGGACGTCCTGGGAGGAGGGCTGATCCCGTGATCGGACGCACCGCGAAGCTCCAGGTCATCGCCTTCGTGCTGGTGAGCGTGCTGGGCATCGGCTACGTCGGATTCCGCTACGTCGGCCTCGGCGACCGGCTCTTCGGCGGCGGCTACGTCGTCCACGTCGACCTGGCCCGGGCCGGCGGCATCTTCGCCAACGCCCCGGTCACCTACCGCGGGGTCCCCGTCGGCCGGGTCACCGCCGTCGCCCTGCGCGCCGACGGCGTCCGCGCCGACCTGCGGATCGACCGGGGCGTACGGGTGCCGGACGCCCTGCGGGCCGTGGTCACCCAGCGCTCCGCCGTCGGCGAGCAGTACCTCGACCTGCGACCCGAACGCGACGGTGGCCCCTTCCTCGCCGCTGGCGCCGTCATTCCGGTCGACCGCACCGGCGTCCCGCTCGCCCCGGAGACGCTGCTGACCAACCTCGACGCCCTGGTCCGTTCGATCGACCCGGACGACCTGACCGTGCTGATCAGCGAGCTGGGCACCGCGTTCGAGGGCAACGAGCGGGCCCTCGCGCGGATCCTCGACGCCGGCGACGCGCTGCTCGCCGAGGCCGACGCCCGGCTGCCCGAGACGCTGACGCTGATCCGCGACGGGCGCACCGTGCTCACCACCCAGGCGGAGTCCGCCGAGGCGCTGCGCCGCTGGTCCGCCGGCCTGGCGCAGCTCGCCGCCACCGTCCGCGCCGCCGATCCCGACCTGCGCCGGCTGCTCGCCACCGGCCCGCCGGCCGGCGCCGAGCTGCAGGCCCTGCTGCGCGGGCTGGAACCCAGCATCGGCACGCTGCTCGGCAACCTGGTCACCGTCAACGGGATCGCCGCCCGCCGGCTGCCCGGCATCGAGCAGCTGCTGGTGGTCTACCCGGTCGCGGTGGCCGGCGGCTTCACCGTCACCCCGGGCGACGGCACCGCTCACCTCGGCCTCGTCGTCAACGTGAACGACCCGCCCTCCTGCGTCTATCGCGGCGGCGGCACCCGGTGCAGCGCCCAGGAGCGAGCCGCCGGCGCCGGCGTACGCGGGGCGCAGAATGCGCCGCGACCGTCCGGACGCGAGCCCGCTCCCGCCCCGTCGAACCAGGCCGGCCCGGGCGGGTACGACCCGGCGACCGGCCTGGTGCTCGGCCCGGACGGGCGACCGTTGCAGTTCGGCGGGACCGGCGGGCAGTACCGGACCGCGGGTGACCAGTCATGGAAGCAGTTGCTGCTCGCCGGGGTGACCCCGTGACCGGCGTACCGGAGGAGGTGGCGGTGCCCAACCGCAGGAACACCACCCTGAAAGTGATCAAGGGAGCGAAGTCCGGCGGGCCGACGCCCACCCGACGCCGCCTCGTCACCCGTCCGGTGCCCCGACCGGCCGAGCCGATCGAGGAGGTGCTCGAACGCCTCGACCGGGAACCGGTCGACGACCCGACCGAGCCCGGTGACCTGACCGCGCTCGGCGACCCGGCGGAGGTCGAGGACTTGCCGGACCCCGACGAAGCTCCAACGGGGACGAAGGCACGGACCGCCGAGGCCGCCGACCACGACGCCGGTCCGCCGGGTCGCCGACGGGCGCTGGCCGGCCTGCTCGCGGTGCTGCTCGCCGCCGCCCTCGCGGCGGCCGGGGTGTACGGGCACCGCTGGTACGTCGACCGGGCCACCGACCAGGCCCGGCGGGACGCCGTGGCCGCCGCCCGGCAGGCCAGCGTCAACTTCGTCTCGGTCAGCGCCGCCAGCGTCGACCGGGACCTGCAACGCATCGTCGCCGGCGCCACCGGTGACTTCCGGGACGAGTTCACCCGCGGCCAGGCGCAGGTGCGCACGGCGGTGGTGGAGAACAAGGTCCAGTCGCAGGGGTCGGTGCTGCGCGCCGGGCTGGTCTCCGGGGACCGCCGGCACGCCGTCGTGCTCGTCGCCGTCGACGCCACCGTCCGAAACGTCAAGGCACCCGACGGCCGCCCGTCGCACTACCGCATCCAGGTGGACCTGGTCCGCGACAAGGACTCCGGCGACTGGCTGGTGTCCCGCCTGCAGTTCGTCGGCTGACCCGAGGAGGAGTCCCATGCGTGTCCCCACAGTCCTGCGCCGACGGCCCGGACGTCCCCCGCTGCTGCCGACGCTCGTCGTCGCGCTCCTGGTCGCGGCGGCCGTCGCCGCCGCCGGCTGGTCCGGCGACCACCGCGCCGGCCAGCGCGACCGCGCCGTCCGCCAGGCCCTGGCCGCCGCGCCCGCCGCCGCGAAGGCGATCTTCTCGTACGACTACCGCACCTTCGACGACAGCGTCGCCAACGGACGCACCTTCGCCACCGGCGACTTCGCCGACGAGTACGCCCGGACCACCGCCAGTCTCAAGCAGACCGCGACCAGACAGCAGGCGGTGGTCCTGGCCGAGGTCTCCGCGACCGGGGTGGTCACCGCCGGCACCGACCGGGTGGAACTGCTCGTCTACCTCAACCAGTACCGGCGCAACGTCAGCACGGCGGGGGAGAAGGTCGACCAGAACCGGGTCGTGCTCACCATGGTCCCGGTCCACGGGGAATGGAAGGTCGTCAAGGCGACAGCGATCTGACGCCGGAGCGTCGTCCGCTTGCCTGGGTCTGCTAACAGTGGCGACGTGTCCGTAACCGACCATGCTTCGTCCACCTCGCCCGGCCGGCCCCGCGGCGGCGGCACGCACGGCCGCCACGACCGGTCGCGGCGCGACATCCGGGCGACGGAAGCAGCCGTTGCGCCGATGGACGCCGGCCCCGGCGGGACCACAATGATCAGCGTGGCGGTGACCGACGGCCGCCCCTGGATCGCGGTGGAGTCCGTCGCATGAGCGCGAGCTGGCAACTCTCCGGCTACACGCCGGTCCGTCGGCTCGGCGCCGGCGCGTCGGGCAGCGTCATGCTCGCCACCCACGACGGGACCGGCACCCCGGTCGCCATCAAGTACCTGATCAAGAGCGTCGGCGAGGACCCGTCGTTCCGCACCGCGTTTCAGGCCGAGGCGCGGCTGCTGGGCGAGATCGACGACCCGCACGTCTCCCGGCTCTACGAGTACGTCGAGTCGCCCGCCGGCGCCGCCATCGTCATGGAGCTGGTCAACGGGGTGTCGCTGCGGCAGATGCTGCGCGCCCACGGCCCGACCACCCCGGAGTCGGCGCTCTGCGTCCTCAAGGGATCGCTGGCCGGGCTCGCCGCCGCGCACGCTCGCGGCGTCGTGCACCGCGACTACAAGCCGGAGAACGTGCTGGTCACCGGCGAGGGTCTCAGCAAGCTCGCCGACTTCGGCATCGCGATGCCGATCGGCGAGGGTGCCGACAGCACCGTCACCGGCACCCCCCGTTATATGGCGCCGGAGCAGTGGACCGGCGCGCCGGCCAGCCCCGCCTGCGACATCTACGCCGCCACCGCCACCTTCTTCGAGTGCCTCACCGGCCGCCCCCCGTACGACGGACGGGACCTGCTCACCCTGCGCCAGCAGCACGCCACCGCGCCGATCCCGACCGACCCGGCGCCCGCGCCGGTGCACGAGCTGCTGCGCCACGGCATGGCCAAGCAGCCCGCCGACCGGCCGCAACCCGCCCAGGTCTTCATCGAGGTGCTGGAGCAGGTGGCCGCCGGGGCGTACGGCGAGGAGTGGGAGGAGCGCGGGCTGCGGGAGCTGGCCCGCCGCGCGGCCCTGCTCGCCGCCCTCTGGCCGTTCCCCGACGGGTCCGGCGGCGCCACCAGCCTGGCCAGCACCGTCCTCGGCGGGACGGTTCCGGTGCGCCGGTCGGTGTTCCGGCAGGGCCGCCGGCGGACCGCGGTGCTCGCCGGTGGGGCACTGGTCGCGGCGCTGCTGGTCGGCGGGGCCGGGTACAGCTACGCCTCCCGCAGCGAGCCCGCCGTCGCGGCCAGCCCGCCCGGCGTCGACCCGCCCGGCGCCGATCCCACCGGTACACCCGCCGCGACCCCGGCGGAGCCGCCGAGCGCCACGCCGACCCCGCCGGCCACCCCGACGCCCGCCGCCGCCGCGTCGGCGACCCCGAGCCGGTCGCCGTCCGCCACGCCGAACCGTTCCCCGGTACGCACCACCGCCCCGGCGCCCCGGCCGTCCACCAGCACCTCTCCGCCGCCACCGCCCGACGTCACCGCCCCGTCCCTCGGCGGGGTCAGCGTCAACCCCGGTGAGCTGGAGCCGAAGGGCTGCCCGTACGGGTACAAGTCCAGCACCGTCACCGCCACCGTCACCGACGATCGCACCGGCGCGGACGCCCTGAAGGTCAGCTTCCGCTACACCCTGGAGGGGGCCACCGCGACGGTGCAGATGACCTCCGTCGGGCGTGGCCGGTTCCAGGGCACGCTCGGGCCGCTGACCGCGCCGAAGCAGAGCAGCCGCATCCCGATCTTCGTCACCGCCGTCGACGCCGCCGGCAACTCGACCAGCTCGACGTCACCGGTGTACGTGACGCTCTACAACTACTGCACCCCCGGATAGGAGCGCGACGTGCCTTCGTTCGACAGTTCCATCACGGGACGGTTCGGGTGACCCGGCCGGAGGAGCCCACCGAGGCACTGCCCACCCGGGCGGTGCCGCTGCCGGCCGCACCCGTCGATCCGGACCGCACCCGGACGCTCGGCGCCACCGACAGCACCGTGCACCTGAATGCCACCGACTCCACGATGCACCTCGGCGGCACTGATGCGACCGTGCACCTTGGGGACACGGACGCCACCGTCCACCTCGGTCCGCCCGATTCGACAGTGCGGTTGGGCGCTGACACCGTGTACCTCGGGTCCCCGGACGCCACCGTGCACCTGGGTGGGCCGGACGCGACGACCCGCCTCGGGGCCACCGACGCGACCGTGCACCTGGCCGGCGCTGCGGCCACCACCGGCGGCACCGAGCCGACGGTCCACTTCCCGGCGAGCGGCGGGACCGAACCCACCGCGACCGGCCCGGCCACCTCGACGTACCCCGCGGCGGGGGCGAGCCCCGCGTACCCGGGGGTGGCGGGCGACGCCCGGGCCGCGACCGGCCGGTCCCAGCCGGCGCCCGGCGGCGAGGTCCGCTTCGGGCCGGGCGTGCCGGCCACCCCGCCGGCCGCCCCCGCCTGGCCCGCGGCGGCCACGGCGCGCCGGCCGCGCCCGCTGTGGCGCCGGGTCGTCTCGGTGCTCTCCACCCTGCTCACCGTCGTCCTGCTGGTGGCGGTCGGGTTCTACCTGTGGCAGCGGATCAGCCCGCTGGAGGTCGAGGGCGTGACGGTGGCCGTGCCGCAGCCGGCCGGCGACCGGTGCGACGTCACCGTCGACGTGGTGGCGACCGTACGGACCAACGGCCGGGGCGGCGTGCTCCGTTACCAGTGGCTCCGCTCGGACGCCGCGCCCGGCAGCCTGCTCAGCGAGCGGGTCGGCCGGGGCCAGCGGACCGTCCTGCTGACCCTCAGGTGGAGCTTCAGCGGCGTCGGCACGACGAAGGAGACGGCCACCGTCAACATCATCGAGCCGTCGCCGGTGCAGGCCGGCACCGAGGTCAGCTACCGCTGCCGGCGGGGCTGACCGCGTTTCCCGCGCACCGCGTTCGGGTAGGTCCCCCGCGGACCGACCTGAATCCGTGTGTGGAGGCCCTTCGATGAAAGACAACTTCGGGAACGCGGTGGGCGACGCGTTCCGTTCGGTGATGCTGTTCCTGCCCAAGGCCGTCGCCTTCATCGCGATCCTGGTGGTCGGCTGGCTGATCGCCAAGGCCGTGCTGAAGCTCGTGGACACGGTCCTGGAGCGGGTGCACTTCGACAAGGCGGTCGAGCGCGGCGGCATCAAGACCGCCCTGGCCCGGTCCAAGTACGACGCCAGCGACATCGTGGCGAAGCTGGCCTACTACGGGGTGCTGCTGGTGACCCTCCAGCTCGCCTTCGGCATCTGGGGCCCGAACCCGATCTCCGACCTGATCGCCGGGGTCATCGCCTGGCTGCCCCGCGCGTTCGTCGCCATCGTCATCGTGGTGGTGGCCGCCGCGATCGCCAAGGCGGTCAAGGACATCATCTCCAGCGCCCTCGGTGGCCTGTCGTACGGCCGGGTGCTGGCCAACATCGCCTCGATCTTCATCCTCGGCCTGGGCGTCATCGCCGCCCTGAACCAGATCGGCGTCGCCACCGCGGTGACCACCCCGGTGCTGATCGCGGTGCTCGCGACCGTCGGCGGCATCCTCGTCGTGGGCGTCGGCGGCGGGCTGGTCCGGCCGATGCAGAGCCGCTGGGAGAACTGGCTGACCCGCGCCGAGCAGGAGTCGCGGGCCATCGCCACGCACGCCCGGGCGTACCAGGCGGGCCGGCGCGACGTCGAGGCCCGGCTGAGCCAGCCGGTCAGCCCGTACGCGGAGGCCGAGCTGACCCAGCCGGTCGCCCGGGACACCGACGCCGACCGCACCCAGCCGGTCGCCCCGTACGGCGGCGCGGAGCCCACCCAGCCGGTCGCCCCGTACGGCGCGGCGGAGCCCACCCAGCCGGTCCCGCCGTACGGCGAGTCGGAGCGCACCCAGCCGACCACGCCGCGGCAGCCCACCGCCGAGCAGGCGGTGGACAACGAGTCCACGATGGTCATCCCGCAGGCGGACGTGGAGAAGTTCCGCCGCTGACCGTCCGCACGCGCACCGGGGTGGGGCCCAGCCGGGTCCCACCCCGACGTGTGTTCCGGGCAGACTCGACGAGCGTTAGCATCGGCTTCATGACCTGGCGATGTTGATCCTGCCTTAGAGGCCGTGGCCGCGGGCCGCCGCGGACGCCGTACGTCCGGCGTCCGTTCCGTCCCCGTGGGAAGGCCTCATGATCATCTCTCCTGCGCGCGTACCCGCGGCCCGCCGGCTGGCGGGCGCGCTCTACGGCTACGCGTTCCTCACCGACCTCGTCCTGCTCTACCCGGTGTACGTGCTGCTGTTCAGCGACAACGGCCTGTCGGTCGGGCAGATCTCCTCGCTCTTCGTGATCTGGTCGGCGACCGGCATCGTCCTGGAGGTCCCCTCCGGGGCGTGGGCCGACGCCGTCTCCCGGCGGCTGCTGCTCGTCCTGGCGCCGCTGCTGCCCGCCGCCGGCTTCGCCTGCTGGGTGCTCGCCCCGTCCTACCCGGCGTTCGCGGTGGGGTTCCTGCTCTGGGGCGCCGGCGGGGCACTGCGCTCCGGGGCGCTGGAGGCGCTGGTCTTCACCGAACTCGACCGGCTCGGCGCCACCGACCGGTACGCCCGCCTGATGGGCCGGGCGCACACCGCCGGGGTGCTGGGTGCGGCCGGCTCCGGGGCGCTGGCCGGGCCGGTCCTCGCCGTCGGCGGCTACCCGGCGGTGGGCGCGGCCAGCATCCTCGCCTGCCTGCTCGCCGCGGCCGCCGCGACCCGGTTGCCCGAGCACCGACCGGGCCGGCCCGTCGAGCCCGCGGCGGTTCCCGGACCGGCCACGGCCGAGCGGCGGGACCAGCCGGACGGCGGCGACGAGCTGGGGTGGCTGGCCACCCTGCGCGTCGGGCTGGCCGAGGCCCGGGCCGACCGCACGGTACGCGCCGCCGTGCTGCTCGTCCCGGCGGTGACCGCGATCTGGGGCGGGCTCGACGAGTACACCGCGCTGCTGGCCCGGGAGACCGGCGTCGCCGACGCGACCGTGCCGCTGCTGCTCCTGCTGCTCTGGGCCGGGATGACCGCCGGCGGGCTGCTCGCCCCGGCGGGGGAGCGGCTGACCATCCGCGGGTACGCGGGCCTGCTGGTGCTCGCCGCGTCGGCGCTGGCGGTGGGCGCCCTGGTCGGCAGCCCGGTGGGCTTCCTGCCGCTCGCGGTCGCCTTCGCCGCGTTCCAGCTCGCCACGGTGCTCGCGGACGTGCGCCTGCAGGCCCGGATCACCGGCCCGGGCCGGGCGACGGTCGCCTCGGTGGCCGGGATGGCGACCGACCTGACCATCGTCGCGTTCTACGGCGGGTACGCCGTCGTGGCCGGCGCGGCCGGCAACGGGATCGCCTTCGCGCTGGCCGCCCTGCCGTACCTGGCGGTGGCGGGCTGGCTGGTCGGCTCCCGGTCGTGGCGGGACGCGCCGGCGCCCGGCAAATCGGTGGTTACCGGGTAAGGCCGTTTCTTTCCTGATTACGGTAGGTGCGGAGGCGATGCCGGTGACGATGGAAGCAGAGCGCACGCTGCGCGCGGAGGACCTCGCCGGGCTGGGTGAGCTCGCCGCCCAGCTCCGGGTCGACGCGATCCGGTGCAGCACCCGGGCCGGGTCCGGGCACCCGACCTCCAGCCTCTCCGCCGCCGACCTGCTCGCGGTGCTGATCTCCCGGCACCTGCGCTACGACTGGACGGACCCGCGCGGGCGCGCCAACGACCACCTGATCTTCTCCAAGGGTCACGCCTCGCCGCTGCTGTACGCGGTCTTCAAGGCCGTGGGCGCCATCACCGACCAGGAGCTGGTCGAGACCTACCGCCAGTTCGGGTCGCGCCTGCAGGGGCACCCCACGCCGGCCCTGCCCTGGGTCGACGTCGCCACCGGTTCGCTCGGTCAGGGCCTGCCCGCCGGCGTCGGGATCGCGCTCGCCGGCCGCTACCTCGATCATCTGCCGTTCCACGTCTGGGCGCTGTGCGGCGACAGCGAGATGGCCGAGGGCTCCATCTGGGAGGCGCTGGACAAGGCCGGCCACTACGGCCTGCACAACCTCACCGCGATCGTCGACATCAACCGGTTCGGGCAGCGCGGCCCGACCGAGCTGGAATGGGACCTGGACACCTACCGCCGCCGGGTCGAGGCGTTCGGCTGCCAGGCGCTCGTCATCGACGGCCACGACCTGGTCGCGATCGACGAGGCGTTCGGCCGGGCCCGGCAGGCGACGGGTCCGACCGTGGTGCTCGCCCGCACGCTCAAGGGCAAGGGGGTGTCGGAGGTCGAGAACCAGCCGGGGTGGCACGGCAAGCCGCTGAAACCCGACATGGCCGAGCGTGCCGTGGAGACTCTCGGCGGGGTACGCCAGATCCGCGTCACCGGGCCGCGGCCCGAGCCCGCCCCGCCCGCCGGCGCCCCCGCCGGCGAGCCACCCACCATGCCCCGGTACGACAAGGGGGCGAACGTGGCCACCCGGAACGCGTACGGCGACGCGCTGCGCGCGCTGGGCTCGCGGCCGGACGTGGTCGCCCTGGACGGTGAGGTCAGCGACTCCACCCGCGCCGACAAGTTCGGCGAGGCGTACCCGGACCGGTTCTTCGAGATGTTCATCTCCGAACAGCAACTGGTCGCCGCCGCGGTCGGGCTGCAGGTACGCGGCTATCGGCCCTTCGCCGCGACCTTTGCGGCGTTCCTCTCCCGCGCCTACGACTTCATCCGGATGGCCGGCATCTCCCGGGCCGACATCGCCCTGTCCGGGTCGCACTCCGGGGTGGAGATCGGGGCGGACGGTCCCTCGCAGATGGGGCTGGAGGACCTGGCGGCCATGCGCGCCGTGCAGGGGTCGACGGTGCTGTATCCCAGCGACGCCGTGTCCTGCGCGGCCCTCGTCGCGCAGATGGTCGACCGCAAGGGCGTCAACTACCTGCGCACCACCCGAGGCAAGTACCCGGTGCTCTACGACAACGAGGACACCTTCCCGGTGGGCGGCAGCAAACTGCTCCGTGGCGGCGACGACGACGACGTCGCGCTGATCGGCGCCGGGGTGACGGTGCACAACTGCCTGGCTGCCGCCGACGAGTTGGCGCGCGAGGGGATCAAGGCCCGGGTCATCGACCTGTACTCGGTCAAGCCGCTGGACCGGGACCGGTTGCTCGACGCCGTCCGGGCCACCGGCGGTCGGCTGCTGGTGGTCGAGGACCACTACCCGGAGGGTGGTGTGGGGTCGGCGGTCCTCGAGTCCCTGGCCAACCTCGCCGAGCCGGTGCGGGTGACGCACCTGGCGGTACGCGGCCTACCCACCTCCGGTACCCCGACCCAGCTGATGGACCAGGCCGGGATCGGGGTGCGCGCCATCGTCGCGGCGGCACGCGCCGCGGAGGCCCCCGGCCGCTGACGCGACGGGCGCCGTTTCACCCCCGGGCGCGCGGGTAGACGCAGCATTCGCGGCAGGAGGGGGTTCGAGGTGAAGTACGCGGAGTTCATCCAGTCGGTGGCGACGCGACCGAAGATGTCACCGACGCTGGCCGAGCCGATCACCCGTGCCACGCTCGCGACGTTGGCGGAGCGGCTCAGCGGCGGCCAGGCACGGGATCTCGCCGCGCAGCTCCCCGAGGGGCTGCGGGGAGACCTACGCAAGCCCGACGAGGAGGCCGAACCGTTCGAGCTTCCCGAGTTCTTCGAGCGGGTGCAGCAACGCGCCGCGGTGGAGTTCCAGACGGCGACCGACGGGGTGCGCGCCGTGCTGGACACGCTGCGGGACGCGGTCAGCGAGAAGGAGTACCAGGACTCCATCGCCCAGTTGCCGAAGGAGTTCTGGCAGCTGACGGGGCCGGCGGCCACCCGGCTCGAACCCCGCCGGATCGGCACGTAGGCCCGGCCGCGTCACGCCCGCAGCCGGACCTCGGCGGGTTCGCGGTCGCTGCGCAGCCCCTTCCAGGAGGGGTGGCGCAGCCGGCGGTCGGGCGTCCAGGACCGGAAGGCGACGTCCCCGACCAGGACCGGGTCGACCCAGACGGCATGGCGGGCGTGTTCGCGGGGCACCGGCGAGGCGAACGGCGGGTCCGGCCGGCGCAGCGGCTCCAGGCGTTGCTGCAGGTCGCGCAGCACGGTCTGGGTGAAGCCCGTGCCGACGTGTCCGATGTAGGCCAACCTGTCCTGCTCGTCGTACATGCCGAGCAGCAGGGAGCCGATGGTGCCGGCCCGCCGGCCGGCGCCCGGCTTGTAGCCGCCCACGATGACCTCGACGGTGTCGTTGAGCGGCACCTTGACCCACGCCGGCGAGCGGCGACCCGGTTCGTACGGCGAGCGGATCTGCTTGGCCACGACCCCTTCGAGGCCGAGGTCCGCCGCCGCGGTGGACAGGTCCCGACCGGCGTCGCCGGTCCAATGGGGCGGCGTGTCGACGCTCTGCCCGCTGAGCCCCAGCTCCTGCAGCGCCGTGCGGCGTTCGGCGTACGGCAGGCGGGTGAGGTCCCGCCCGTCGAGGTGCAGCAGGTCGAACAGGTACAGCCGGACCGGCGTGGCGTCGACCAGCGCGGCGCTCGGCGCGCGTACGTGCATCCGGTGTTGCAGTGCCGAGAAGCTGGGCCGGCCGTTGGCGTCGAGCGCGACGATCTCCCCGTCGAGCACCGCCCGCCGCCCGGCCAGGAGCTGCGTGAGCTCGTCCAGCTCCGGATACGCCCGGGTGACGTCGCGGTCGTTGCGGCTGAGCAGCCGTAACCCGTCGTCGACGTAGGCGATCGCGCGCACGCCGTCCCACTTGAACTCGTACGCCCAGCCGGGCCCGCCGGGCAGCGCGCCACTGGACGCCAGCATCGGCGGCACGAGACCCGGCATCCTGGCACTCACGCCTCGATCATGGCCAATCCCGCGCGCGGAGACGCAGGTTTCCGGTCATTCCGCTCGCGCCGGCACGTCTCGACCGCGGGCGCCCGTCGCCCTGCGGCGTCGGGGCAACGAGAGGCCGCCGATCGTTTGCGGCCGGTGGCGGCGGGTAGCCACGCGGTCTCCGGGACGGGAAGGACGGAGCATGGCTGAGCTGGAGTTCTTCGAAAAGGTGGCCGCCCGGGCGGGCGTACCGCCGGAGACGGCGCAATCCCTGACCGAGGCCACCCTGCGCACCCTCGCGGAGCGGATCAGTGGCGGCCAGGCGGCGGACCTGGCCGACCACGTGGCGCACCAGCTGCGCCCGTTCCTGGCCAGGGCCCGTCCGGAGGAGCCGCAGGTGTTCGCGTACGACGAGTTCCTGCGCCGGGTGGCGGCGCGCGCGGGGGTGGCGGACGACGTCGCCGAGCGGGGCGCCCGGGCCGTCCTGCAGACCCTGCACCGCGTGGTCGCGCACCGGGAGTTCTGGGACGCCATGTCGGAGCTGCCCGCGCAGATCCGCGCCCTGGCCGAGCCGGTCCCGCGCGGGGCCTGACCGGGAGGCAGTCCTGACCTCGGCGGGGTCGGCGTTGGGCGGCGGAGGCGGTGCGGACCCGGGCCGCGAGGCCGCCCTCCGACGCACTTCCGCGACCTGTCGGCCTTAACTCGGGAGGATCCGGCAGGGGTCGGCCCTTGGCTGGTCGAGGGAGCGGCGGAGCTGGCCGGCGCGGTGGCCGTACGCGGGCCGCTGACCGAGCTGCTGCTGCTCGTCTACGGGCGGCGGTGACCGGAGACCGCCGACGTCGAGATGCTCGGCGACGGCCAGCTGCTCGACTTCTGGCTCAAGCGGGTGGCCTTCGGCTGAGGCTCACCGGCCGGGCTCGCCGGTCTGCTCCCACATCGACTTCATCTCGTCGAACGCCTGCTCCATGATCCGCACCATGGCCTCCCGGGCGCGCTCGCCGTCCCGCCGCTGGATCGCCTGGGCGACGTCGGCGTGCAGTTGCAGGGCCTGCTCGTCGGGGTAGTGCGGCATCAGGTGGTAGTGGTGCCGGCCGGTGAGCACCTCGGCGACCAGCTCCTGGAGCTTCATGAACATCTCGTTGCCGGAGGCGGCGAGCACCCGCCGGTGGAACTCGATGTCCAGGCTGAGGAAGCGCTCCTCGTCGCCGGCCTTGCCGGCGGCCCACATCTTGGCGGCGAGGCCGACCAGGTCGCTCGCCTCGTCGTGGTCGACCCGGCCGGCGGCCAGCCAGGCGGCGTGCGGCTCGACCGCGGTCCGCAGCTCGGTGATCGAGCGCATCTGGGCCATCCGCCCGGCCGACGCCAGTCGCCAGCGGATCACCTGCGGATCGAAGACGTTCCACACCTCGGCCGGTCGGATCATCACCCCGACCCGGCGCCGGGTCTCGATGAGTCCCATGGATGCGAGCACCCGCAGGACCTCGCGGATCACCGAGCGGGAGACCGCGTACCGCTCGACCAGGTCGTCGATGTTGAGGACGGAGCCGGCGACCACCTCGCCGCCGCAGATGGCGGTGCCGAGGTGGTCGAGAACGCGGGCGTGCAGCCCGGCCTCGGCAGGGGCGTGCTGGGCGGGTGCGACCCCTGAGGAGGACTGATCCACGGCTCGGAGCATATCAGTTAGAGATCACCTCTTGAATAAGTCAGCTTTTTGGGCCTAGCATCCGGTCGTTAAGCGGACGTTACAACGATGTGGCGCCCCTCCCCCCGGGCGGCGGCCACGACAGAAGGAGAGATGGACGTGCGGCGTCGATCGATATTCGGTACTTCTCTGGCTGTGGCTGTCGCCATGGGCCTCTCCGCGTGCGGCGGCGGTGGCGACGACAGCAGCGCGTCCAAGACGGTCCGGGTGACCCTGGCGAACCACGTGTGGACGGAGAACATCAAGCAGGCCCTGCCCGAGTTCGAGAAGCAGAGCGGCCTCAAGGTCGAGATCACCCAGCTCGGCGAGGACCAGCTCTCCGACCAGTACAACGTCAAGCTCAACGCCGGCTCGTCCGACATCGACGTGATGATGTACCGCCCCCTGCAGGAGGGGAAGCTCTTCGCCAAGAACAAGTACCTCGCCGACCTGTCGGAGCAGGTGAAGTCCAACAAGGACTGGGACTTCGCCGACTTCCAGGCCGGCCCGGTGGAGGCCACCTCGTACGAGGGCAAGCCGGTCGGCGTCCCGATCATCACCGAGCAGGAGGTCCTCTACTACCGCAAGGACCTGCTCGCCAAGGCCGGCCTGAGCGCCCCGCCGAAGACCCTCGACGAGCTCAAGGCCGCCGCCGCCAAGGTCAAGGCCGCCGAGCCGGGCGTCGCCGGCTTCGTCGCCCGGACCGGCAAGTCGCCGGCCGTCACCCAGTTCTCCAGCTTCCTGTACAGCTTCGGCGGTGACTTCGTCGACGACAGCGGCAAGGCCGGCGTCAGCAGCGACGCCGCCAAGCAGGCGTACGCCTACTACGGCGGGCTGATCAAGGACTCCGGCCCGGCGAACGTCAGCACCGACATGAGCTGGCCCGAGGCGATGGCCATCTTCACCCAGGGCAAGGCGGCCTTCTACACCGAGGCCGACTCGCTCTACAAGAACGCCACCGACCCGGCCAAGTCCAAGGTGGCCGACACCGTCGGCTTCGCGCCGTTCCCGGCCGGCCCGGCCGGCTCGAAGCCGTACAACATCCCCTCCTGGGCGCTGGGCGTCAACGACAGCTCGAAGAACAAGAGCAACGCCTGGAAGTTCATCGAGTGGGCCACCGGCAAGCAGCAGACGCTCGTCCAGCAGAAGGCCGGCGTGCCGAGCGCCCGTACCTCGGTCTGGGCCAACCCGGAGGGCACCGCGACCTACCCGAAGGACCTGGTCGAGGCCATCGCCGCCAGCACCAAGGTCGGCGTGGGCCACGACCGGCCGCTGGTCGTGAAGGTCGCCGAGGCCCGCGAGATCGTCGGCCAGCCGATCGTCGACGCGATCGCCGGCAAGGACGCCGCGGCCGCGGCCGACACGGCGAACACCGCGTTCCAGAAGTTCCTGGACGACGAGGCCAAGTAAGCCGCGCGCGGGTGGCGGGGCCGGTCGGCCCCGCCACCCGCGTCTCCCCGCCGGCCCCGCCCACCCCCGGAGATCCCATGGCAACAGTCACCACTCCCGCCCGAGCGCCCGGCGGCGCCTCGGAAATGCCCGACACGCCCGGTTGGGCGCGCTGGGCCAACGAGCACCGCAAGTGGCTCTTCGCCGCGCCGGCGATGATCTTCGTCGCGGCGCTGATCGTCTTCCCGCTGGCCTGGACCGGCTACCTCAGCCTCACCGACGCCGAGGGTTCCGTCCGCGCCGAGAGTGAGTTCGTCGGCTTCCGGAACTACGTCGACGTGCTGTCGGACACCGAGCGGTTCTGGCCGGCCGTCGGGCGGACCGCGGCGTTCACCGTCGTCGCGCTGCTCTTCGAGGTCGTCCTCGGCATGGCGGTCGCGCTGCT
Source organism: Micromonospora kangleipakensis (assembly GCF_004217615.1). Lineage (NCBI taxonomy): Bacteria > Bacillati > Actinomycetota > Actinomycetes > Micromonosporales > Micromonosporaceae > Micromonospora > Micromonospora kangleipakensis. The sequence goes on from NZ_SHLD01000001.1 coordinate 4,355,300, forward strand.
GCTGTGGCGGCCGTTCCGCGGCCAGAAATGGGTCCGGGTGGCCATCCTGATGCCGCTGGTCGCCACCCCGGTCGCCGTCGGCATGATGTGGCGGCTCATCTTCGACCCGAACATCGGCCTGGCCAACCAGGTGCTCGGCTGGGTCGGCATCGGCCCCCAGCCGTGGCTCGCCGGCCAGCACTCGGCGCTGCCCACCACCATCTTCATCGACGTGTGGCAGTGGACGCCGATGGTGGTGCTGATCCTGCTCGCCGGGCTCACCTCGCTGTCGGAGGAGCCGCAGGAGGCCGCCCGGATCGACGGCGCGAGCACCTGGCAGCGCTTCCGGCACGTCACCCTGCCGCTGCTGATGCCCACGGTGATCGTGGCGATCCTGCTGCGCGGCATCGACGCGCTGAAGACCTTCGACATCCTCTACGCCACCAAGGGTCGCGGCGGCGGATCGTTCCACGAGGTGGAGACCCTCAACGTGTACGCCTACGGCCTCAGCTTCGACTACAACGAGTACGGCGTCTCCTCGACCGTCCTCATCATCTTCTTCCTGATCATCATCGGGTCGATGTGGGCGCTGACCGCCCGCCGCAAGGAGGCCAAGCGATGAAGCCCCGTCCCGCGTACCGGGTGTTCCGGGTGGTGGCGCTCGCCGTCGTGGTGCTGGCGCTGCTCGCGCCGCTGCTCTGGATGGTCGCGGCGTCGTTCAAGACCAACGTCGACATCTACGACACCGGCAAGGCGCTGGTCTTCTCGCCCACGATGGACAACTACGCCACCGTGCTCAAGCGGGCGAACTACGTCCAGTTCATCGGCAACAGCCTCTGGGTGGCCTTCGCCGCGACCGTGGCGTCGCTGATCCTGGGCGTGCCGGCCGCGTACTCGATGAGCCGGTTCAACATGCGGAAGTCCGCGCTGGTGGTGCTGATGGCCCGGGTCATCCCCGGCGTCTCGCTGCTGGTGCCCTGGTACTACGTCTTCTCCAACCTGAAGATGGTCGGCGGCTTCGGCGTGCTGATCCTCAGCCACATGTTCGTCTCGCTGCCGCTGGTGGTCTACATCATGATGGGCTACTTCGACGGCCTGCCGGAGGAGCTGGAGGAGGCGGCGCTGGTCGACGGGCTGACCCACATCGGCGCGTTCCGGCGGATCACCCTGCCGCTCTCCGTGCCGGGCGTCGCCACCGCCGGGATCCTCTCCTTCATCTTCTCCTGGAACAACTTCATGTTCGCCCTGGTGCTCTCCGGCGCCGACACCAAGACCCTGCCCGTGGCGATCTTCGACTTCGTCGGCTACGCGAGCATCGACTGGGGCGGGCTGATGGCCGCCGCCACCGTGGTCACCCTGCCGATCATGCTGATCGCCCTGTTCGTGCAGAAGTACGTGGTCTCCGGGCTCACCGCCGGCGCGACGAAGGGCTGAACATGACGACCATCGCACGCATCGAGACCTTCCTCGTCGCACCCCGCTGGCTCTTCGTCCGCGTGGAGACCTCCTCGGGGATCGTCGGCTGGGGCGAGGCCACCTGCGAGGGGCGCTCCGAGACCGTCCGGACCGCGGTCGAGCAGCTCGGCGAGCTGCTGGTCGGCCGGGACGCGCTGCGGATCGAGGACCACTGGCAGGTCATGACGAAGGGCTCGTTCTACCGGGGCGGCCCGATCCTGGCCAGCGCCGTGTCCGGCCTCGATCAGGCGCTGTGGGACATCGCCGGCAAGCATTTCGGGGCGCCGGTGCACCAGCTGCTCGGCGGCCCGGTCCGGGACCGGATCCGGGTGTACGGCTGGGTCGGCGGCGACGAGCCGAGCGAGGTCCGCGACCACATCGCCGCCCAGGTCGAGGCGGGGCTGACCGCGGTCAAGATGAACGCCTCCGGCCGGATGAGCCCGATCGCCTCGGTGGCCGAGCTCGACGGCGTGGTCGCCCGGGTGGCCGCGGCCCGCGAGGTGCTCGGCGACCACCGCGACGTGGCCGTCGACTTCCACGGCCGGTTCACCCTGGCCAACGCCCGCCGGGTGGCGCCGCTGCTGGAGCCGTACCGGCCGCTGTTCCTGGAGGAACCGGTCGTCCCGGAGAACTCCCACCTGATCGGCGACTTCGTCCGGTCGACCACCACCCCGGTCTCCACCGGGGAGCGGCTCTACAGCCGGCAGGAGTTCCTGCCCGTCTTCCAGGCCGGCATCGCGGTCGCGCAGCCGGACCTCTCGCACGCCGGCGGCATCACCGAGGTACGCAAGATCGCCGCGCTCGCCGAGGTGTACGACGTGCAGCTCGCCCCGCACTGCCCGCTCGGACCGATCGCCCTCGCGGCCTGCCTCCAGGTCGGCTTCGCCACGCCGAACTACCTGATCCAGGAGCAGAGCATCGGCATCCACTACAACCTCGGCGCCGAGGTGCTCGACTACTGCCTGGACAAGACCCCGCTGACCTTCGTGGACGGGTACGTCGAGCGGCTCACCGCGCCCGGGCTGGGCATCGAGATCGACGAGGCGGCGGTCCGCGCCGCGGACAAGCGCGGCCACGCCTGGCGCAGCCCGATGTTCCGGCACCTCGACGGCTCCTACGCGGAATGGTGACCATGACCCTCGACCTCACCGCCGAACTCGCCGCCACCCGCCTGCTGGCGGTCATCCGCGGCTCCGACACCGCCGCCGCCATCGCCACCGGCACCGCCCTGCTGGCCGAGGGCGTACGGGTGGTGGAGGTGGCCCTGACCACGCCGGGCGCGCTCGACGCCATCGCGGCGATCCGGGCGGCGGCCCCGGCCGGCTCGCTGGTCGGCGCGGGCACGGTGCTCACCCCGGCCGCCGTCGCCGACGTGGCCGCCGCCGGGGCGCAGTTCGTGGTCACCCCGGCCGTCGTCGACTCCATCCCCGAGGCGGTCCGCCGGGGCCTGCCGGTCGCCGCCGGGGCGCTCACCCCGACCGAGGCGTACGCCGCGGTCCGGGCCGGGGCCGCCGCCGTCAAGCTCTTCCCGGCGTCGGTGGGCGGGCCGGCGTACCTGAAGGCGCTGCGCGACCCGTTCCCGCAGATCCCGTTCGTCGCGGTCGGCGGGGTGGGCCTCGCCGAGCTGCCCGGCTACCTCGCCGCCGGCGCGATCGCCGTCGGCGTCGGCGGCCCGCTGGTCGGCGACGCCGCCTCCGGCGGTGACCTCGACGCGCTGCGGGAGCGGGCCCGGGCCTACCTCGCCGCGACGTCGTGACCGCCGTCGACCTGCTCACCTTCGGTGAGGCGCTGGTGTCGCTGCGGTCCGCCGGGCCGCTGACCGCGGGCGGCGCGCTGACCATGCGCCTGGCCGGCGCGGAGTCCAACGTCGCCATCGGGCTGGCCCGGCTCGGCCACCGGACGGCCTGGGCCGGCCGGGTCAGCGACGACGAGCTCGGCGGGTACGTGCTGCGGCAGCTGCGCGCCGAGGGCGTCGCCGTCGACCACGTGACCCGGGACCGGGACCGCCCGGCCGGGCTGATGTTCCTGGAACGGCGCACCGCCGACCTGACCCGGGTGCGCTACCACCGGGCCGGCTCGGCCGGCTCCGCGCTGTCGGTCGAGGACCTGCGCCCGGCGCTGGCCGCCGGCGCCCGGGTGCTGCACCTGACCGGCATCACCCCGGCGCTCTCTGACAGCGCCCGCGAGGCCACCCGGTGGGCGGCCGAGGCGGCCTCCCGGGCCGGGGCGCTGGTCTGCCTCGACGTCAACCACCGGGCGAAGCTGTGGAGGCGGGACGACGCCCGCGCGGCGCTCGCCCCCCTCGCCGGGTACGCCTCGGTCGTCGTCGCCTCCGCCGACGAGCTGGACCTCGTCGGCGAACCGGGCGCCGCCGAGGAGACCACGGTGGCCGGGCTGCTGGCGCGGGGTGTGGCGACCGTGCTGGTCAAGCTCGGCGCCGACGGCGCCCGGGCGTACACCCGCGACGGCGTCCGGCACGCGGCGGCGCTGCCGGTCACCGCGGTGGACACCGTGGGCGCCGGTGACGCCTTCACCGCCGGCTACCTCTCCGGTCACCTGGACGGCCTCGACCTGGCCGGGCGGCTGCGCCGCGCGGTCACCCTCGGCGCTTTCGCCGTCGCCGGAGACGGCGACTGGGAGGGCCTGCCGCGACGCGACGAACTGTCCCTGCTGGACGACCTCCAGCCCGGCAGCACCCTTCGCTGACCCCACCCCCGAGAAAGGCACCTGCGTGAAGATCGTCGCAGCGGACGTCATCGTCTCCAGCCCCGACCGCAACTTCGTCACCCTCAAGATCACCACCGACGAGGGACTCACCGGGCTGGGGGACGGCACCCTCAACGGGCGCGAGCTCTCCGTCGCGTCCTACCTGGCCGACCACGTCGTGCCCCTGCTGATCGGCCGTGACCCGCACCGCATCGAGGACACCTGGCAGTTCCTCTACCGGTCGGCCTACTGGCGGCGGGGGCCGGTCACCATGGCCGCCATCGCCGCCGTGGACGTCGCCCTCTGGGACATCAAGGCCAAGGCCGCCGGGATGCCGCTCTACCAGCTGCTCGGCGGCGCGTCGCGGACCGGGATCATGGCGTACGGCCACGCCTCCGGGCGGGATCTGCCGGAGTTGTTCGACTCGATCCGCCAGTACCTCGACCTCGGCTTCCGGTCGATCCGGGTGCAGACGTCGGTGCCCGGCATCAACGCCGTCTACGGCGTCGCCGCCCAGCCCGGCGTCGACGGCAAGCGGTACGACTACGAGCCGGCGCAGCGCACGCCGCTGCCCGCCGAGGAGGACTGGGACACCCGGGCGTACCTGCGCCACCTCCCCGGTGTCTTCGAGGCCGTCCGCAACGAGTTCGGCCCGGAGCTGCCGCTGCTGCACGACGGGCACCACCGGATGACCCCCATCCAGGCCGCCCGGCTCGGCAAGGCCCTGGAGCCGTACGACCTGTTCTGGCTGGAGGACTGCACCCCGGCGGAGAACCAGGAGGCGCTGCGCCTGGTCCGCCAGCACACCATCACCCCGCTGGCCATCGGCGAGGTCTTCAACACGGTCTGGGACTACCAGACGTTGATCCGGGAACAGCTGATCGACTACGTCCGGTCCGCCGTCACCCACACCGGGGGCATCACGGCCATGCGCAAGCTGCTCGACTTCGCCGCCCAGTACCAGATCAAGTCCGGCATCCACGGCCCGACCGACATCTCACCGGTCGGCATGGCCGCCGCGCTCCACCTGGACCTGGCCATCCACAACTTCGGCATCCAGGAGTACATGCAGCACGGCGCGCTGACCAACGAGGTCTTCCGGCAGTCGTTCACCTTCACCGACGGTTACCTGCACCCGGGGGAGCAGCCCGGTCTCGGTGTCGAGCTCGACGAGGCGGCCGCCGCCCGGTTCCCGTACCAGCCGGCGTACCTGCCGTTCAACCGGCTCAAGGACGGCACCGTCCATGACTGGTGATCGACGGCCCACCCGGCACATCGTGGTGATGGGGGTGTCCGGGGCGGGCAAGACGACGGTGGCCCGGGGGATCAGTGAGCAGACCGGGCTCCGGTTCGCCGAGGCGGACGAGTTCCACTCCGAGTCCAACGTGGCGCGAATGCGGTCCGGGGTACCGCTGGACGACGCCGCCCGCTGGCCGTGGTTGCGCGCCCTCGCCGACTGGATGGCCGCCCGGCACGCCGAGGGGGTCTCCACGGTGCTGGCCTGCTCGGCGCTGAAGCGGTCCTACCGGGACGTGCTGCGGCAGGGCCCGCCGAACGTGGAGTTCGTCCACCTGGCCGGGGCGGCGGAGCTCATCCGGGACCGGATGAGCCGCCGCGCCGGGCACTACATGCCGGCCAGCCTGCTCGACTCCCAGCGGGCGATCCTGGAACACCTGGACCAGGACGAGCCCGGCGTCGTCCTGGAGATCACCCTGCCGCCGGACGAGCTGGTCACCGCGGCGGTCGACCGGCTCGGACTGCGGGCCGGCAGCGCGGTCGGCGGCCCGTAGGGTCACCGGGCCCGGGCGTGCGTCCGGGCCCGGTGGCGCTCACCCGGGCAGCGCGTCCAGGTAGACCCACCGGCCGTCCTCGCGGACGAAGCGGCTGCGCTCGTCGAGCGTGCCGGGGCGCCCCGCCGCCCGGTAGTGGGCCCGGAACTCGACCGTGCCCTCGGAGTCGAAGAGGCCGCCCCGGTCGGTCCCGAGGATCTCCAGGCGGGTCCACCGCTGCCCCGGGTCGAGTCGGAGCCGGGCCGGCCGGGTCGAGGAGTGCCAGCTGCGTACCAGGTAGTCGACGTCGCCGACGGCGAAGGCGCTGAACCGGGAGCGCATCAGCGCCTCGGCGGTCGCGGCGTCCGCCTCGCCCCGGTGCAACCGGCCGCAGCAGTCGGCGTACGGCAGGCCGGACCCGCACGGGCAGGCTCCGGTCGTCTGGTCGGCCGCGCTTCGGCGGGCACCGCGTTTCGCCATGCGGTCATTCTCGCCGAGGGGCTCAGCGCGCCGAGCGACCAGCCCCGCGAATCGGCCCGCGGCTCGGCCGGCGAGCCGTGTTCCGCCTGCCGAACGACTCCATGGTCGTCGTCTTCTTCGCCGGCGCCCGGGTTTCCGCGGTGGCCCGGTCCAGGGCCGCCGCCGTCGCCTTCCTGGCCGGCGCCTTCTTCGCCGCGACCCTCGTGGCCGGCGCCTTCTTCGCGGCGGCCTTCTTGGCGGGGGCCTTCTTCGCCGCGGCCTTCTTGGCCGGTGCCTTCTTCGCCGGGGCCTTCGCCGCGGGTGCCTTCTTCGCGGCGGCCTTCTTGGCGGGTGCCTTCTTCGCGGCGGTCGCCTTGGCGGTCGGCTTCCGGGTGGGGGTCGCCGTCGTGGCGGCGGTGGCCTTCTTGCGGGCCACCCGGGCCGTCGTCGGGGTGGGCTTCCCGCCCGGGGTCTTGGCCGCGCTCGTCCCGGTGGCCCGCTTCGTGGCGGCCGCGACCTTCTTCGCCGCCGCCGCCCGCTTCAGCGGCGCCTTGCGGGCCCCCGTCGCCTTCCGCGCGCCGGTGGGTCTGGTGGCCGCTCGGGTGGTACCCCTCGCCGCGTCCGCCATCGTCGCTCCTCCTCGGGGATCTGCCCCGACCCCGGCCGGCAGTGCCGCCGACGGGGCAGGGCGCTGGCCAGCCGCGTCGGACCGGCCGACACGGCGGGCAGCTGTCTTCCCCCGTCCCCGACCCCCAAACTCCCGGGCGCCGGCGCGCCCACCCGGTTCGTGCTGCACGCGGTGCCCCGCTACGCCACCGAACCCGGCGGCGGCACCCTCACCGCGACGGCGTCTCGGCCAGGTCGGCCGGATCGAGGTGCAGCGTCGCGAGCAGGCCCGCGTGCTTGTCGACGTCGACCTCGTCGGGCAGCTCCCGCCTGATCCAGTCGGCCCGGACATGCTGGCCGCGGGCGCGCAGGACGTCGATGATCCGGTGTCTGGCGATCTTCATCGTTGCTCCCTCATGAGGCTGTTGCGAAGGTCTCGGGCGTCGCCCGGGGTCGGGGTCAGAGACGTGGAGCCGCGAGCAGGGCACGGCGCAGTCGCGGGCGGGTCGACGGCGAGGACGGGCGGCTCCGCCGCCGGGCCCGTCGACCGGGGCCACCCAGCGGCCGCCGGGGCGCGTAGGGGTGGCACCGGTGCGGCACCGGAAGCTCCGCGACGGGCGGGATGCGTCGGTCAGGTCGGCGGCTGGGGTCCGGGCGGGGTGCGGTACGGACATGACGTCCCTGGGTGGGTCCGGCGTGGCGGCCACCTCGAGAGTGGGATGTCGTCGATTCCGGGATGATCCCAGCCTACGCCCCGTCAGCCGGGCGCCGCCGCGCGACGATCAGGAGGCCGGGACGGGGCCCGGGTCGGGCGTTGCGCCGGGCGTGTGCTGGGGCGACATGGACGAGGAGAGCGAGCGACGGCTCGCCGAGGCCGTGGACCGGCTCCGCGAGTACGGGTGGTCGGCCGGCGTACCGAGGACCTGCGCCGGCGCATCGACGACGCCGAGCGGCTGCTCGCCGCGGTCGGACGGGAACACGCCCGTCAGCGCCGCGACGTCGACCGTCGATTGGCCCAATGAACGGTGTCTTGATCGGCTCTCACGATGGGCCGATCCGCTGCCTACCGTCGTCTCGTAACCGCTCAGGAGGGGACCGAGACGACGATGACGAACGCCGACATGTGGTTCGACCCGCGCTGCCCGTGGGCCTGGAACGCCTCCCGCTGGCTGCTGGAGGTGGAGCGCGTCCGGGACGTCCGGGTCCGCTTCCACGTGCTCAGCCTGACCGTGCTCAACGAGGGGCGCGACGGGCTGGAGGAGTGGTACCGGGAGTGGCTGAAGCCCGGCATGGGCCCGGTCCGGGTGGCGGTCGCCGCCGAGCAGAAGTTCGGCAACGAGGTGCTGCGCGAGCTCTACACCGCGCTGGGCACCCGGATCCACCACGACCGCGCCCCGATCGGCCGCGAACTCTACGTCGCGGCGTTGGCCGAGGTCGGCCTCCCGGTCGAGCTGGCCGACGCGGCCGACTCCACCGAGCACGACGAGGCGCTGCTGGCCAGCCACCACGCCGGCCTGACGCCGGTCGGCGAGGACCTGGGCACCCCCGCCATTCACGTCACCGATGACGCCGGTCGGCGCAGCGCCTTCTTCGGGCCGGTCGTCGCGCCGATCCCACGCGGCGAGGACGCCGGGCGGCTCTGGGACGGCGTGCTGCTGGTCGCCGGCACCGACGGCTTCTTCGAGCTGAAGCGGGCGCGTACCCGCCGGCCGATCGAGCACTGAGCGGTGGACGGTCCCCAGGGACCGGTCGGGTGGCGGGTCTTCGGCGCGCTCCACGCCACCGCCGCCGCCACGGTCGGCGGGGCGCGCCCAGCGGTTCACCTCGGTCCGGTTGCCCCCGCCGCTCGCACCACAGTGGCCACGGGATGATCCATTCCGGTCGGTGCGCCGGCCGGCCAACCGCGCGCCGACCGGCCGCTTAGTTGATCATGTGAGGGACGAAGATCCTGCGTAGCGTGAGGACATGAAGAAGCGGTATGTCGCCAGAGTCTCCATGCCCGGCCGCTTCGCGCGGGGGCCATCGCGGACTGACGGACCACCCGTCGCCCGGGGAAGCGCGACACCCCCCGGCGCCGACACCGCTGTCGCGCCGGACGTCGGCGTGGCGGCCGTCGCCGCCGCGCCGGGCGGCACTCCACCACCGCCGCAGCCCCCGGTCGCGGCGCCCACCGGCGTGGCTCCGGTTCCGCCCGGCTCGGCGCCGCCGACCAGCGGGCCCGGGCCCGTCCGGGGAGTGGCGCCGCTGCCCGACCCGGCCGACGGGGCCGGGATCGAGGGCGCCACCCAGCTGCTCCAGGCGCCCGACGTCACCGCGGCCATCTTCGTGGACGGCTCCGGGCGGCGGGCTCGCACGCTCCGCCGCGTCGTCTCCGCCGTGGTGCTGCTGGCCCTGCTCCTGATCGTGGCGCTCTGGGCGAGCCAGGGCGCGGAGGTGCTCGGACTGCGGGTGCCCGCCTGATGGCGCTCTGGCGCGGCGGGCAGCGGATCGGCGGCGCCGCCGACCTCGACCCCCCGCCACCGGAGAACCCCCGGCAGCGTAGGCGGGCCCGCCAGCGGTGGATGTTCGCCGCCCTGGCCACCTTCATCCTGGTCAACGTGCTCGCCGTCGGCGCGTACGCCAACTCGCGCTTCACCCCGGACAACCAGCGCACCGGACCGGAGAGCGCCGCGTCGGTGCCGGCGGCGGTACGCGACGGCGGGACGGTCGTGGACCTCCGGAGCGGGCGGCTCGACGCGCGCCGGATGCCGGCGCGGACCATCGCGCTCACCTTCGACGACGGTCCGGATCCGGTGTGGACACCGCGGGTCCTCGACGTGCTCAGCCGGCACCACGTGCCGGCCACGTTCTTCGTCCTCGGCTCCCAGGTCAGCCGGTACCCGGACATCAGCCGGCGGATGGTCCGCGAGGGCCACGAGCTGGGCATCCACACCTTCACCCACCCGGAGTTGACCGACCTGCCGTCCTGGCGGCGCCGGTTGGAGTACTCCCAGACCGAGGCGGTCATCGGCTACACCACCGGGGTCGGCACGCCGCTGGCCCGGCTGCCGTACTCGAGCGGGGTCGACGCCGTCGACGACGCCGACTGGCCGATCGTCCGGGACTCGGGCCGGTGGGGTTACGTCACCGTCTTCGAGGACACCGACAGTCAGGACTGGGCCCGACCCGGCTCGGACGCGATCGTCCGCAACTCCACCCCGAAGGGCGACCGGGGCGCGGTCGTCCTCCTGCACGACAGCGGCGGCGACCGCGCCCAGACCGTGGCCGCGCTCGACCGCTTCATTCCCGAGATGCAGGCCCGCGGCTACCGCTTCACCACCGTGTCCGGCGGGCTCGGCTGGCCGGCCGCCGCTGCCGCCTCCACCGGCGACAGGATCCAGGGCGGCCTGCTCGTCTGGGCGGTGCGGATCGCCGACGCCACGGTACGCGGACTCTGGCTGCTGCTGATCGTCGTCGGCCTGCTCACCCTGGCCCGCACCCTCCTGCTCTTCGGCTACGCCGTCCGACACGCCCGACGGCGCCGCGCCCCGACCTGGTCCTGGGGTGGCGAGGTGAACGACCCCGTCACGGTCATCGTGCCCGCGTACAACGAGCGCACCACCATCGCGGCGGCGGTGCGGTCGTTGGCGTCGGGACGTCACCCCGGCGTGGAGGTGCTGGTCGTCGACGACGAGTCCGACGACGGCACCGCGGAGGAGGTGGAGCGGCTCGGGCTGCCCAACGTCCGGGTGGTCCGGGTGCCCGGCGGCGGCAAGGCCGCCGCGCTCAACGCCGGCGTGGCGCTGGCCCGGCACGACCTGCTGGTGATGGTCGACGCCGACACCGTCGTGGAACCCGACGCCATCCACCGCCTGGTGCAGCCCTTCGCCGACCCGCGGGTCGGGGCCGTCGCCGGCAACGTCAAGGTCGGCAACCGCCGCCGGCTGATCGGCCGCTGGCAGCACATCGAGTACGTCATCGGCTTCAGCCTCGACCGTCGGCTCTACGACACGCTGCGCTGCATGCCCACCATCCCCGGCGCCCTCGGCGCGTTCCGCCGGGAGGCCGTCCGCGGCGCCGGCGGGCTGAGCCGGGCGACGCTCGCGGAGGACACCGACCTCACCATGGGCATCCACCGGGCCGGCTGGCGGGTGGTGTACGAGGAGACGGCGGTGGCCCGCACCGAGGCGCCGAGCACCCTGCCGCAGCTGTGGCGGCAGCGCTACCGGTGGAGCTACGGCACCATGCAGGCGCTCTGGCGGCACCGGCGGGCGTTGATCGAGCGCGGTCCCTCCGGTCGCTTCGGCCGGCGCGGCCTGCCGTTCATCGCCCTCTTCTCGGTGCTGTTGCCGCTGCTCGCGCCGGTGGTGGACATCTTCGCCGTCTACGGGCTGTTCTTCCTCGACCGAGTGGAGACCGTCGTCGCATGGCTCGCCGTCCTGGCCCTCCAGGTGATCACCGCGATCCTCGCGTTCCGCCTCGACCGGGAACCGCTGCGTCCGCTCTGGGCACTGCCGTTGCAGCAGTTCGTCTACCGCCAGGTCATGTACCTGGTCCTGGTCCACTCGGTGGTCACCGCGCTCAGCGGGGGCGCGCTGAAGTGGCAGAAGCTGCGCCGTACCGGGGAGGTGGTGGCCCAGCCGACGGCCGGGTGACGGCGGATCAGGTGAGCGGCGCCATCGCGGCCCGGGCCGCCCGCCGGGCCGCCGCCGGCAGCCAGGGTGCCGCCGCGATCAGCGCGCGGGCCTGCGCCGGGGAGAAGACCCCGGCGGCGGGCTCGCCCCGACCGCACGGGCCGTCCGACTCGCCGGGGCTCTTCACCCACAGCAGCGCCGCCACCCGCTCCAGGCGGGGATCGGTGGTCGGCGGTACGCCCAGCGCCTGCGGCGTGGCGTTGCACCACCGGTCGTCGGGCGGCGCCGGCAGCCCATTGCGGGAGGTGTCGATGACCATCTCCCGGTCGCCGACCAGGTCGGACACCGCCAGGCCCCAGCGGTGGCTGTCCGCCGTGGACTGCCGGTTGGAGACGTTGACCGAGAAGCCCTCCGCCCGGGCGACGCCCGCCCGGCGCAGCCGCTCGGCGGTCTCCCGCGGACCGCGCCAGCGCGGGTGGCCGGCGTCGAGATAGACGTGGTGACCGGCGTCGGCCAGCACCCGGACCGCGCGGGACAGCAGCTCCGCCCGCGCGTCGTCGAAGCACTCGGCGACGACGGCGTCCGGTTCGAGGATCACCGCCGCCCGCTGGTCGCCGAGCGCGTCGACCACCTGGTCGACGAAGCGCGCGTACGCCGTGGCGTCCCGGGCGCCGCCACCGGCGCAGTCCAGGTTCGGGACGTGATAGATCACCACCACCGGCAGCGCGCCCTGGCTGCGGGCGGCGGCCAGCACCTCGGCCAGGTCGGGCAGTTCCGCCGGGCCGGTCAGCCAGCGCGCCTGCGGGGTGCCGGCGATCGGGTCCAGCCAGGCGGCGTCATGGTCGCGTCGCCAGTGCGCCGCCGGGCTGTCCGTGTCCACCAGCAGCCGCGCGCCGCGGAACGGGTGGCGCAGCGGCGCGTACGCCTCGTCCCCCTCTCCGCAGCCGCCGAGCGTCGCGAGGAGCGCGGCGGCGAGAGCGCCGGCGAGCAGCGGGACGCGCATCCGGCCAATCTATGCGCCCCCGCCCTCCGGCGCAGCGCTGCCGCGGCCGCGCCGCCGCTACGGCAGCTCCACCGGCAGCGGCACCGGGCGCTTGGCCACCCGGTCGTCCCCGGAGGACCGGCCGCGCAGGTGCCGGGCCAGCCAGGGCAGCAGGTGCCGCCGGGTCCAGGCCAGCTCGGCCCGGACCACCTCGTGGCGGGGTCGCCGGGCGGGTACCGGCAGCGAGTGCGACCACGAGTCGTCGTAGCCGGGCAGGCCGGCGGTGTGCGCCAGCGCGGCGGCGATCCGCTCGTGTCCGGCGCTGTTGGCGTGCAGCCGGTCGTCGCTCCACAGGCGGGGGTCCGATGCGACCGGGTGCGCCCCCAGGTCCAGCAGGGTGGCGCCGGTCTCGGTGGTGGCCGCCCGGACCGCCGCGTTGAGCGCCACCACCCGGCCGCGCAGCGGTCGGGCCAGCGGCATCACGGGCGCCGGGTCGGGCAGGGTGAAGGTGAGCACGGTGGCGCCCTGGCCGACCAGGGCCCGTTGCATCGCGCCGACGTCCTCGGCGATCCGGTCCGCGTCGAACGACGGCCGGAGCACGTCGTTCATCCCGGCCACCACGGTGGCCAGGTCCGGCGCCAGCTCCAGCGCCACCGGCAGCTGCTCGGCCCGGATCCGCGCGGTGGTACGACCGCGGATGGCCAGGTTGGCGTACTCCAGGCCGCCCTGAGCGCGGGCCACCGCCAGGGCGAACCGGTCCGCCCAGCCCCGGTAGCCGCCGGCGCCGTCCGGGTCGTCCAGCCCCTCGGTGGTGCTGTCGCCGATCGCCACGTACCGCTGCCACAACATGGTCGCCAGCTTAGGGCGGCCCCGCGCCGGGACACCGGACGGCCACCGCGGCCATTAGCGTGGTGCCGGATGAGTCCCACCCGACGCCGCCTCGACCCCGACCAGGTCCGCCGGTACGTCGCCGCGTCCCTCGGCCCGTCGTCCCGGGTGACCGACTGCGGGCCGCTCGACGGCGGCGGCTTCGCCGCGGTGTGGTGGGTGACCCTGGACGACCGGCGCCGCGTCGTGCTCAAGGTCGGACCGCCGCCGCAGGTGCCGCTGCTGCGGTACGAGCGCGGCCTGGTCGCTGCCGAGGCCCGCTACCTGCGCCGGGTCGCCGCGCAGGCGCCCACCGTCCCGGTCCCGCCGCTGCTGCACCACGGCAGCGACCCGGAGCTGGGGGACTGGCTGCTCACCGGCCTGCTGGCGGGCCGCACCCTGCACGATCTCGCCGAGGCCGGCGTCGACACGCGGCGGGCCCGGGCCGAGTTCGGGGCCGCGCTGGCCGCGCTGCACCGGGTGACCGGCGACCGGTACGGCTACGACGGTGACCGTGCCGGCGGCGCTACCTGGCGGGCCGCGTTCACCGCGATGCTGGACGACCTGCTCGCCGACGCGGCGGACTGGCGGGTGCCGCTGCCCGTGCCGGCGCGGCGGATCCGGGAGCTGGTCGGCCGGCACGCGCACGTCCTCGACGCGGTACGCCGCCCGGCGCTGCTGCACTTCGACGGCTGGGCCGGCAACGTCCTCGCCGTGCCCGGCGCGGACGGGGCGCCCCGGCTCAGCGGCCTGGTCGACGGGGAGCGCCACCTGCACGGCGACCCGCTGCTGGACCTGGTGTCGCCGCTGCTGTTCCGGCGTACCGAGGACGAGCCGGACGACCCGTTCCTGCGCGGGTACCGGATGGTGACGCCGTACCCGCTGGACGCCGGGGCGCGGCGCCGGCTGGGCCTCTACCGGCTGCACCTCTACCTGCTGATGACCGTGGAGATGCCCAGCCGCGGCATGACGGCCGGGTCGCATCCGGGCCGGGTCGCCCGGCTCGCCGAGCTGCTCGATCGGGAGCTGGCCGACCTCGCCAGGCCCTGACCGTCGCCCGGGACGGGCGTCAGAGCCAGCCGGAGCGGCGGAACAACCGGTACAGGGTGACCGCGGCCAGCGCCATCACCAGCAGGGCCCCCTGGTAGCCGTAGCGCCAGCCCAACTCCGGCATGTGGGCGAAGTTCATGCCGTAGATGCCGGCCACCGCGGTCTGGGTGGCGGCGATGGCCGCCCAGGCGGCGATCTTGCGCATGTCGTTGTTCTGGTCCACGGCGAGCTGCGCCAACCGGGACTGCAGGATCGAGTTGAGCAGGTCGTCGTACCCGCCGATCCGGTCCACGGCCCGGGTCAGCCGGCTCTCCACGTCGACGAACCAGCGCTGCAACGCCGGCGGCGGCCCGCCGTCGCGCTGCTCGACGAGGCTGCGCAGCGGCGCCTGCAACGGCAGCACCGCCCGCTTGAACTCCACCACCTCGCGTTTGAGCTGGTAGATGTGCTGGATGTCGGTGCCGCGGTCGCGGGCGAAGACGCTCTCCTCGACGCGTTCCAGGTCCCGTTCCAGGTGCCCGGAGACCTCCAGGTAGAGCTCCACCATCCGGGCGCAGACCGCGTACGCCACCGCCCACGGCCCCTCGGCCAGCACGCCCGGGCGGCGCTGGATGTCCTCCCGGACCGGGGCCAGGGCGCCGGCCGCGCCGTGCCGGACGGTGATCACGAAGCGGTCGCCGAGGAAGACCATCACGTCCCCGGTGTCGATCACCTCGGAGGTGTCGGTCAGCTCGGTGTGCTCGACGTAGCTCGCGGTGCGCAGCACCAGCACGGTGACGTCGCCGTGCCGCTGGACGGTGGGGCGGTGCCCGTCGGCGAGGGCCTGCTCGACGCTCAGCTCGTCCAGCCCGAAGGTGCGGCCGACCGCCGCCATCACCGCCGCGCCCGGCTCGTGCAGGCCCAGCCAGACGAAGGAGCGCCGGGTGCGGCGGCTGCGTGCGTACGCGTCGGCGTAGTGCGGGCGCCCCGGCTCCCGCCGGCCGTTGACGTAGACGGCGCAGTCCACCACGGCGTCCGGGTTGGACCGTCGGGCGGCCGGCGTGGCCGCCGCGTCGGCCGGGCGGCCGAGCAGCCGGCCGAGCAGGGCGGGGAGCCGCGGCCCCCGCCGGGTCCGTACCGCCGTCCGGTCCACCGCCGCACCTCCGCCCCGCCGGGAACTGACGGCCTACCGTACGGCACGTGCCGTCGGCGCGGTCAGCGTGTGGCCGTGGCGAAGACGACGATGTTGTCGGGGTAGTTGCCGGTGCGGGGGTTGAACCGGCCGCCGCAGGTGATCAGCCGCAGCCGGGCCGCCGCGTCGCCGCCGTAGACCCGTTCGGTGGGGAACCGCTCCTTCGGGTACGCGCCGGCACCGTCCACGGTGAACGTGGCCTGCCGGCCGTCGGCGCGGGTGACCTGGACGACGTCGCCGGCCCGGAGCCGGCCGAGGTCGAAGAAGACGGCCGGACCGGCCTGCGAGTCGACGTGCCCGACCAGCACCGCGTTGCCGGCCTCGCCGGGGGTGGGGCCGCGGCGGTACCAGCCGGCCACCTCGGGCCGGTTCAGCGGCGGCACCTCCAGGGAGCCGTTGCTGTCGCTGTCCACCGGGACGATCTCCGCGTCGACGCCGATCCGGGGGATGGTGATCCGGACCGGTTCGGACCGCGGCAGCACCGGCCCGGGCGAGCCGGAGCGTTCGCCCGTCGGGGCGGCCGAGGCGCCGGGCTGGGGCGGCCGGAGGGACGTGGTGCCCAGGCCGGCGGCGACCAGCCCGGCTCCGGTCGCGCCGGTCAGCGTGACCGCCGCGACCACCGCGGCGGTGCGGGCCCGCGACGGCCCGCGCTCGGGGTTGCGCTGCGGCGACAGGTTCCCACCTCCGTCCGACGTGGGCGTGGTGCCCGCACCGGTCACGCCGGCGCGGGCACCCTCGCACAAGGGATGGTGTGTGGCGACGCCCTCAGGCGACGACGGAGGCGCGGCGCCGGCGGCGCAGCAGCACGTACGTCCCCCCGGCGACGGCCCCGGCGGCCAGCGCGCCGCCCGCGACGAGGACGCCGGTGTCCGGCCCCTGGCCGCCGGCGCCGGCCTGGGCGCCGCCGATCGGCGTGACGGTGAACTGCGCGGTGCCGCCGTTGCTGCCGTCGCCGCAGGTCGTCGTGACCGTGTACGTGCCGAGGGTGAATCCGGCGGTGAAGAGTTCGGCGCTCAGGCCGCCGCCGGCCGCCGCGGTGGTGGACCGGACGTTCTGATCCCGGTTGGGCCCGGTGACCCGGAAGATCGCGTCACCCACCTTCGGGTTGCAGGTCGTGGTGAGCACGACGGTCCCGCCGACCGGGGTGGTCGCTGGTGAGACGGTGGTGGTTTGCGCGAGCGCGGCGGCCGGGAGCAGGAGCGTGCCGAGGCCCACGCCGAGCGCCGCCGATCCGAGAATTGACTGTGCCTTCATGCGCGTCTTCCCTCACTTTTCGTCCGCTGTCTGCGTGGGACGTCGTTCGGGTGGCCAACTCCGTGACTAGCACCGGTGTGGCCAACACTAGGAGGGTTGGGGTGCCCGTCCGGCGTAAATGAGAAATCTTCGTTGCCGTCACGTGTTCCCCCTCCCGCCGGGGAGCTGCGGAAATGCCCACCCAGGACCGCCCGTAACACCCGGCGGTCGTGGTCCCTCGTGGGGCGTCCGTCCGGTTCGCGCCCGCGCGGGCCGTCGCGGCCCTGCGTCCGGTGCGACCGCTCCTGTACCCGATGTCGGAAACCTCGACGCCGCGTCGGACGGCCCCCGGTCGCCGCATTCTTCGGGCCGGGCCCCGGGGCGGAGCGCCAGCCGGCGTGACCGGCCGGCGGCTGGCAGCGGTCGTCACTCCATAGTGGAGGGCTGCCCGCCCCGACCTGCCGCTCGCCGCCCGGAAGGCACCGTTCGCCGCACCGGGCCGACCGCTCCCGGCGGCTGTGCCGTCACTCAGGTCGCGGCCCCGACCAGCGAGAACTACAGTCTGCAGGAGCACACCGGATAGATCGCGACACATATCACGGTGAGGAGCGAGCCGATGACCAACCCCGCGGGCGTCGAGGTCACGGGACCGATGCACCCTCGGTACGACGAGATCCTCACCCCGGAGGCGCTGGCCTTCCTCGCCGATCTGCACCGCGCCTTCGACCCGCGGCGCCGGGACCTGCTCGACCGCCGGCGGCGACGCGAGGCCGAGCTGGCCGACGGCGCGGTGCTGGACTTCCTGCCCGAGACCCGGGAGATCCGCGCGGCCGACTGGCGGGTCGCCGAGCCGGCGCCCGGCCTGGTCGACCGCCGCGTCGAGATCACCGGCCCCACCGACGCGAAGATGACCATCAACGCGCTGAACTCCGGCGCGAAGGTGTGGCTGGCCGACCACGAGGACGCCAACACCCCGCTCTGGGAGAACGTCGTCTCCGGGCAGCTCAACCTGCGCGACGCCATCGACCGCAAGCTCGACTTCACCTCCCC
Source organism: Micromonospora kangleipakensis (assembly GCF_004217615.1). Lineage (NCBI taxonomy): Bacteria > Bacillati > Actinomycetota > Actinomycetes > Micromonosporales > Micromonosporaceae > Micromonospora > Micromonospora kangleipakensis. The sequence goes on from NZ_SHLD01000001.1 coordinate 4,373,240, forward strand.
GGAGGGGAAGCAGTACGCGCTGCACGACGGCGAGCTGGCCACCATCGTGGTCCGTCCCCGCGGTTGGCACCTCACCGAGAAGCACATCCTGGTCGACGGCGAGCGCACCTCCGGCAGCCTGGTCGACTTCGGGCTCTACTTCTTCCACTGCGCCCGCCGGCAGCTCGACCGGGGCGCCGGCCCCTACTTCTACCTGCCCAAGATGGAGAGCCACCTCGAGGCGCGGCTCTGGAACGACGTGTTCCTGGCCGCCCAGGAACGGCTCGGCATCCCGCGCGGCACCATCCGGGCCACCGTGCTGATCGAGACCTTCCCGGCCGCGTTCGAGATGGACGAGATCCTCTACGAGCTGCGCGTGCACTCCGCCGGGCTGAACGCCGGCCGGTGGGACTACATGTTCAGCGTGATCAAGAAGTTCCGCACCCGCGGCGCGGACTTCCTGCTGCCCGACCGCGACTCGGTGACCATGACCGTGCCGTTCATGCGCGCGTACACCGAGCTGCTGGTGCGGACCTGCCACCGGCGGGGGGCGCACGCCATCGGCGGGATGGCCGCGTTCATCCCCAGCCGGCGCGACCCGCAGGTCAACGAGGTCGCCCTGACGAAGGTCCACGACGACAAGACCCGCGAGGCGAACGACGGCTTCGACGGCTCCTGGGTGGCCCACCCCGACCTGGTGCCGATCTGCCGGGAGGCCTTCGACCGGGTCCTCGGCGACCGGCCGAACCAGCTCGACCGCACCCGCGACGACGTCCGGGTCGCCGCCGCCGACCTGCTCTCCGTGCACGCCACCCCGGGACCGCACACCGACGCCGGGCTGCGCAACGCGGTCAGCGTCGGTGTGCAGTACCTGGCCGCCTGGCTGCGCGGCTCCGGCGCGGTCGCCATCTTCAACCTGATGGAGGACGCCGCCACGGCGGAGATCTCCCGCAGCCAGGTCTGGCAGTGGCTGCACAACGACGTCACCCTCGACGACACCGGCGAGCGGGTCACCCGGGAGCTGGTCGAGCGGATCGCCGACGAGGAGATCGGCAGACTCCCCGGCGACCCGGGCGGCTACGCCGACGCCCGGGCGCTGTTCATGGAGGTCGCCGTCGCCGACGACTTCGCCGACTTCCTCACCGTGCCCGCGTACGAACGGATGCCCTGACCGACGACCGACGCGGAGGTGGGCGATGAGCACGACCACGACGGACCTGGCCGCCCTCGGCGCCGCGCTGCGGGCCGCCATCGGCGCCGACCGGGTGATCAGCGACCGGCAGGAGCTGCGCACCTACGAGTGCGACGGGCTGGCCCAGTACAAGGTCGTGCCGGCGCTGGTGGCGCTGCCGGTCGATGCCGCGCAGTGCGCCGCGGTGGTCCGGGCCTGCGTCGCCGCCGGCGTGCCGTTCGTGGCCCGCGGCTCCGGCACCGGGCTCTCCGGCGGCGCGCTGCCGCACGCCGACGGGGTTCTGATCGTCACCTCGCGGATGCGGGACATCCTGGAGGTCGCGCCCGCCGACGAGCGGGCCGTGGTGCAGCCGGGCGTGATCAACCTGGCGGTCAGCCGGGCCGCGAACCCGCACGGCTGGTACTACGCGCCCGACCCGTCCAGCCAGCAGATCTGCTCCATCGGCGGCAACGTGGCGGAGAACTCCGGCGGCGCGCACTGCCTGAAGTACGGCTTCACCACCAACCACGTCACCGGCGTCGAGCTGGTCACCCCCGACGGCGACCTGGTACGCCTCGGCGGCCGCGCCCCCGACGCCCCCGGCTACGACCTGCTCGGCGCGTTCGTCGGCTCGGAGGGCACCCTCGGCATCGCCACCGAGGTGACCGTGCGGCTGACCCGGCTGCCCGAGTCGGTGCGGACGCTGCTCGCCGCCTTCGAGAGCACCGACCAGGCCGGCGCGGCGACCTCGGCGATCATCGCGGCCGGGGTGGTGCCGGCGGCGGTGGAGATGATGGACGCCCTCGCCATCTCCGCCGCCGAGGCGGCCGTGCACTGTGGCTACCCGGCCGGCGCCGGGGCCGTGCTCATCGTCGAGCTGGACGGGCCGGAACCGGAGGTGGCCGCCCAGTTCGACCAGGTCGAGCGGCTCTGCCGGGACAACCGGGCGTTCGAGATCCGGATCGCCGTCGACGATGCCGAGCGGGCGCTGTTCTGGAAGGGCCGCAAGTCCGCGTTCGCCGCCGTCGGGCGGATCAGCCCCGACTACATCGTCCAGGACGGGGTGATCCCGCGTACCGCCCTGCCCGAGGTGCTGCGCCGCATCGGTGAGCTCTCCGCCGAACGCGGCATCCGGGTCGCCAACGTCTTCCACGCCGGCGACGGCAACCTGCACCCGCTGGTCCTCTTCGACGCGTCCGTCGACGGGCAGACCGAACGCGCCGAGGAGGTCTCCGGCGCGATCCTCGACCTCTGCGTCCGGCACGGCGGGTCGATCACCGGCGAGCACGGGGTCGGCATGGACAAGGCGAAGTACATGCCGCGGATGTTCACCGACGACGACCTGGACACCATGCAGCTGCTGCGCTGCGCGTTCGACCCGGCCGGGCTGGCCAACCCGGGCAAGGTCTTCCCGACGCCCCGGCTCTGCGGCGAGGTTCCCGGGCGACGCAAAGGGGTCCACCCCGCGCAGGAGGCCGGCCTGGCGGAGGTCTTCTGATGCCCGCCGACGGGGTCCTCGGCCGGCTCCGCGCCGCCGCGGCCGGCGGGGGGCCGGACAACCCGGACCCCGTCCGGGTTGCCGACGCGCACGACACGATCGCCGGGGTGCCGGCCCGCTACGTCGCCGCGCCCCGCGACACCGCCCAGGCCGCGGCCCTGCTGCGGGCAGCGGCCGACCTCGACCTGGCCGTCACCGTCCGGGGCGGCGGCACCCGGCAGGACTGGGGGAGCCCGCCGCGCCGCCTCGACCTGATCCTCGACACCACCGCGCTGGCCGGGGTGGTCGAGCACGCCGCCGGTGACCTGATCACCGTGGTCCGGGCCGGCACCCGCCTCGACGAGCTGGCCGCCACCCTGGCCGGCGCCCGCCAGCAGCTCGCTCTCGACGCGCCGCTGCCCGGCGGCACGATCGGCGGGGCCGTCGCCACCAACGCCAGCGGCCCCCGCCGGATGCTCTACGGCACCGCGCGGGACCTGCTGATCGGGGTCACCCTGGTCCGCGCCGACGGGGTGGTCGCGCACGCCGGCGGCAAGGTGGTCAAGAACGTCGCCGGCTACGACCTGGCCAAGCTGGTCACCGGCGCGTACGGCACGCTCGGGCTGGTCACCGAGTGCGCGTTCCGGCTGCACCCGCTGCCGGCCGCCGCCGCGTACGTCACCCGCCGGGTCGGCGACGCGGCCGAGGCGGGCCGGCTGGCCGGCACGGTACGCGCCGCGCAGCTCGCGCCCGCGGCGCTGGAGGTGGACGCGCCCGCCGGCGGGGGAGCGGCGGTGACCGTGCTGCTGGAGGGCACCCCGGCCGGGGTGGCCGCCCGCGCCGAGGCCACCCGGCGGCTGCTCGGCGCCGACGCCACCGCCTCCGACGAGGCCCCCGACGGCTGGGGCCGGTACCCGTGGCGGGGCGGGGACATCGGGCTGAAGCTGACCGCCGCGCTCTCCGGCGTACCCGGACTGCTGGCCGACGCCCGCGCGGCGGCCGACCGGCACGCCCTGCCGCTCGCGCTGCGCGGCTCTGCCGGCGTCGGCGTCCTCCACGCCGGCGTGCCCGGCACCGCCGACCCGGAGCGGGTCGGATGCCTGGTCGACGCGCTGCGGGCGGCGACCGCCGCCGTCGCCGGGCACGCCGTGGTGCTCACCGCGCCCCCGGCCGTGCGGGACCGGGTCGACCTGTGGGGGCCGGTCGACGGCCTGGCGCTGATGCGCCGGGTCAAGCAGCGCTTCGACCCGGACGCCCGGCTCGCGCCCGGCCGATTCGTGGGAGGGATCTGAATGACCATCCCCCAGCAGCCCGACGACCGCCCGGCCCCGGTCACCTCGCCCGGCGGCACCTTCCCGGCCAGCGGACCGCGCGACGTGCTCGGCCTGGCCGCCCGTCCGCCCGGCGAGGGCGCCTTCGACGCGCACCACCCACCCGCCGCCGAGCTGATCTCGGACTGCGTGCACTGTGGCTTCTGCCTGCCCACCTGCCCCACCTACGTGCTGTGGGGCGAGGAGGCGGACTCGCCGCGCGGGCGGATCTACCTGATGAAGGAGGGCCTGGAGGGCGAGCCGCTGTCGGACTCGATGGTCGCCCACTTCGACCGCTGCCTCGGCTGCATGTCGTGCGTCACCGCCTGCCCCTCCGGCGTCCGCTACGACCGGCTCATCGAGGACACCCGCCAGCAGGTCGAACGCCGGCACACCCGCAGCCCCCGGGAGCGGGTCCTGCGCGCGGCGATCTTCGCGCTCTTCCCGTACCCGCGGCGGCTGCGGCTGCTGCGCGGGCCGCTGCGCGCGTACCAGGCCAGCGGGCTGCGTCGCCTGCTCCGGCGGACCGGCCTGCTGCCCCGGCTCGCGCCCACCCTCGCGGCGCTGGAGTCGCTCGCGCCCCGGCTCGGCCGGGCCGCGCGCCCGCCGCAGCGGGTGCCCGCGGTCGGGACCCGGCGGGCCGTGGTGGGCATGCTCACCGGCTGCGTGCAGTCCGCGTTCTTCCCCGAGGTCAACGCGGCCACCGCCCGGGTCCTCGCCGCCGAGGGCTGCGACGTGGTCATCCTGCCCGGCCGGCAGGGCTGCTGCGGCGCGCTGAGCGTGCACAACGGACGCGAGGCGGAGGCGCGGCGCTTCGCCCGCCGGACGCTGGACACCTTCGCCGCCGCCGGCATCGACTTCTTCGTGGTCAACGCGGCCGGCTGCGGCTCCACCCTCAAGGAGTACGGCGACCTGCTGCGCGACGACGCCCGCTACGCCGCGCTCGCCGCCGACTTCGCCGGACGGGTCCGCGACCTGTCCGAACTCCTCGACGAGCTGGGCCCGGTCGCCACCCGGCACCCGCTGCCGGTGACCGTCGCGTACCACGACGCCTGCCACCTCGCCCACGCCCAGGGGGTCCGCGCCCAGCCCCGCCGGCTGCTGCGCGGCATCCCCGGGCTGGAGCTGCGGGAGATCGCCGACCCGGAGATCTGCTGCGGCTCCGCCGGGATCTGGAACCTGCTCCACCCCGGGCCCGCCGCCGAACTCGGCGACCGCAAGGCCCGCACCGTACTGGCCACCGGGGCGCGGCTGCTCGTCACCGCCAACCCCGGCTGCCTCATGCAGGTCGCCGCCTCGGTGGCCCGCGCCGGGGGCGACATCGCCCTGGCACACACCGCCCAGGTCCTCGACGCCTCCCTCCGCGCCCGCCCGGTGGAGGAGCTGCTGTAGGGCCGAACCCACCCGCCACCGTCCCCAAGCGTCGAGGTGACCCATGTTCGACCAGTTCACAGTCGTCACCGATCCCGTCGGTGACTCCGTCGCGCTCTCGGCCATCTTCGCGGTCCTGCCCCTGCTCACCCTCTTCGTCCTGCTCGGCGTGCTGAAGGTCAAGGCCTGGCTGGCCGGGCTGATCTCCCTCGCGGTCGCGCTGGTGGTGGCGGTCGTCGTGTACGCCATGCCGGTCGGGCAGGCCCTGCTCTCGGCCACCGAGGGTGCCGCGTTCGGCTTCTTCCCGATCCTGTGGATCGTCATCAACGCCATCTGGGTCTACAACCTCACCGTCGAGAGCGGACACTTCGACGTGCTGCGCCGCTCCTTCGAACGGGTCAGCCCCGACATGCGGATCCAGGCGATCATCATCGCGTTCTGCTTCGGCGCGCTGCTGGAGGCCCTCGCCGGCTTCGGCACCCCGGTGGCGATCACCGTGGTGATGCTGATGGCGCTCGGCTTCCGCCCGATCCACGCCGCCTCGGTGGCGCTGCTGGCCAACACCGCGCCGGTGGCCTTCGGCGCGCTGGCCACCCCGATCGTCACCCTGGCCAGCGTCACCTCCGGGGTCAACGACGACTCCCGGCTCACCGTGGACACCCTCGGCGCGATGGTCGGCCGGCAGACCCCGATCCTCGCGGTGGTCGTACCGCTGATGCTGGTGGCCCTGGTCGACGGGCGGCGCGGCATCCGGCAGACCTGGCCGGCCGCGCTGGTCGCCGGCATCAGCTTCGGCCTGGCGCAGTTCGTCGCCGCGAACTACATCTCGGTGCCGCTGACCGACATCGTCGCCGCGCTGGTCTCGGCCGCCGCCGTGGTGCTTCTGGTCCGCGTCTGGCGCCCGGTCACCCCCGCCGACCTCGGCCGCGAGCCGGCGGCCGTGCCCGCTGCCAGGGGGCCCGCCGAGGCCGAGCTGGCCGGTCCCGGCACGGTCCGCGCCGCCGCCGCCAGTCGCTCCGGTACGACCACCGCCGCGCCCGCCCTGGACGGACCGGGTGGGGAGACCCCACCGGGTGACCCGCGCATCGACGCGACGGCTCCCGTCGGGCGGCACCGCACCGGCGACGACCTGACGCCCCGGCCGGCGGACCAGGCTCGCGCCGCCGCCGCGGCGGGCGGGCGGCGGCTCGCCGACACCCCGGCCGAGGTGTTCCGCGCCTACGCGCCCTACCTGATCATCATCGCGATCTTCTCCGTCGCCAACCTCGGGGCGGTGAAGGACGCCCTGGGGACGGAGCCGTGGACGGTGAAGTTCGGCTGGCCCGGCCTGGACATCCTGGGCGGCAACGGCAAGCCGCTCTCGTCGGCCACCTTCACCTTCAACTGGCTGCCCGCCGCCGGCACGCTGATGATCCTCGCCGGCGTCCTCACCGCGCTGGTGCTGCGCGTCTCCGCCGGCCGGGCGCTGCGGGCGTACGGGCGCACCTACGTCGAGCTGCGGTACGCGATCGTCACCGTGATGGCGGTGCTCGCGCTGGCCTACGTGATGAACCAGTCGGGGCAGACCAACACCCTCGGCGCGTTCCTCGCCGCGGCCGGCGGGGCGTTCGTCTTCCTCTCGGCGATCCTCGGCTGGATCGGGGTCGCGGTGACCGGCTCGGACACCTCGGCCAACGCCCTGTTCGGCGCGTTGCAGGTGCAGACCGCGGCCCGCGCCGGGCTGGACCCGGTGCTGCTGGCGGCGGCCAACTCCTCCGGCGGCGTGCTCGGCAAGATGATCAGCCCGCAGAACCTGGCGATCGCCGCCGCCGCGGTCGGGATGGCCGGCCGGGAGGGGGAGATCTTCCGCAAGGTCTTCGGCTGGAGCCTGCTCCTGCTGCTGTTCATGTGCGTGCTGGTCGCGTTGCAGGGCTCGCCGGTCCTCGACTGGATGGTGCCCTGACCGCAGGCTGCGGCGGTCCGGGCGCCGGCGAGGTGCCTGGACCGCCACCATGGGGGGAGGAGAATGACAGCCATGCGTGCCGACGAGCCGCTCGCTGCCGAGCTGACCGCCGCGATCGTCGACGGTGAGGTCGAACGGCTGGCCCGCCTGCTGCACGAGCATCCGCACCTCGCCGCCGAGCCGGTGCAGGACCGCGACGGCGGAATGCGGTCACCGCTGCACCTGCTGGCCGACGCGCCCGGGCACCGCCCTCGGGCGGCCGAGACCGTCGGGGTGCTTGTCGCCGCGGGCGCGCCACTCGAGGCGGCGGCGGTGGGGATGTGGCACGTCGAACGGCCCCTGCACTGGGCGGCCAGCAACGACGATGTCGTACTCGTCGACGCGCTGCTCGACGCCGGGGCAGACATCGAGGCCCCCGGCTCGTCCATCGACGGCGGCTCGCCGCTGTCCAGCGCGGTCGGCTACGGGCAGTGGCGCGCGGCGCGCCGGCTGGTGGCGCGGGGCGCCCGCACCGAGCTGTGGCACGCCGCGGCGGTGGCCTGCTGCCCGTCGTCGCCCGCCTCGCCGAGGACGCGACCGACCTGAACGGTCCGCTCTGGAACGCCTGTCGCGCCGGTCAGCTCGACACCGCGAAGCTCCTGGTCGCACGCGGTGCGTCACCGCGCTGGCCGGCGCCCTGGTCGGGGCAGACGGCCGCCGACGTGGCCAGGACCAGCGGTAACGAGGAGCTGATCGCCTGGTTGGCGTCGCGCCCGACGTAGCAGGCGCCCTCGGTTCAGGGGTGATCGTGGGTCGGCGGGGTGGCATCGATCTTCAGCTTGTAGATCCAGACGGGGTAATCGACGGACCGCGCACCACCGGCCAGTCCCGGGGTTCGGTTGAGCTGGGCGGCCGGGATCCACAGGTGCCCTGAACCGTCGATCCACATCGCGTCGCCCCAGATCAGGCGCGGATCGGCGACGAGGGTGTCGACCTGCCGGTCGGGCGAGATGGTGAGAATCCGGCGTTGTTCCACGTCGCTGAGGTAGATCGTGCCGGCCGCGTCGATGGCCGTGCCGCCGGTGGTCGGGGTGTCGAGCCACGTCTCGACCCGTTCGGCAAGGGCGTCGTCGGGCACCGACGGGTCGTCGAGCCAGCGGGTTTCGGTCCGGGCGAGCGGCCCGGATGCCGGCTGGAAGTAGAGGTACTGTCCGTCGGGGGACACCTCGAGCTGATCGGCATGGACGCGCAGTTCGCTGCCGTCCTGGCCGCGCAGGACCTGCCCGTCCGCGTGCATGGTGCGGCGGTCGATCGTGCTCGGGTGACCGTCGAGCACCCGGCGCGCCTGCCCGGTCGTCAGATCGAGAACGATGAGCCCGGGTGCGCCGGCGTCGGTGATGTATGCGATCTGACGGTTGAACCGTACGTCGTCGATGTAGCTTGTCTCCCGCAGCGCCGCGCCGAGGTCGAAGATGCGGGCGATCGCGTCGGTGGCGAGATCGATCACGATCAGCCGCGCGCCGCCGGTGACGGCGGGTAGGCCGATGCCGGGGGCGCCGGCGTCAACGATCCAGAGCCGCCCGTCGGGACCTGTCCGCAGCCCGTTGACGCAGACGAACGCCCCGACCGGGTCGTGGTCGTCGCGGGCCTGGTTCCACCCCGCATTCGGATAGGGGACGAACCGGCCGCCGGGCCTGGCCTCTGCGACCTGGAGGCCGGGACCGTCCGCGGACGGGAAACTGACGAACATCCGCCCGTCTGCAGTGGTCGTGACGCCGGTCCAGACCCGGTCGGCGGACAGCACGGGCATGAGGCGGTGGTCCTCTCGCTGGGGTAGAACCGCCATGCGCGTCCTCCTCACGTCCGGGGGCCGCCGCCCCGTTTTTTCCGCAGGCGCCGCCCCGGCCTTCACTACATCCCCGTGAGGGCGGCTGTGGCGACCTCATGGTCCTGATCAGGGGTGCCGCCACCGGCGCCGATCGCTCCGACCTCCCGGCCGTCGACGTCGGTGACGAGATCTGGGCCACGGCGGGCACGGGCGCTCGTGGGGAAGGCGACGGCGAGTCACCCGTGAGGCGACGGGCTGAAGGATCCTCAGACGTGCCTGACCACGCCTCCACGGGGCCGTCAACGCAGGTGGGTGACGCGGGCTACCCGCCGTCCCGCGCCACAAACCCGGTCGACCGGCCCCGTCCAGCCAGTCCGTGAGGCCGTTGGAGTGGTGGATTGTGGAAGACGCCGGCCGGGTCCTGGCGATCTACCGGGCCGAACCTGGCTTGTGGCGGTCGACCGGGCTCGGATCGGTTCTGGCTCGCCTTGGGCCGGCCCGGGCCGCTGTCGCCCCGTGATTCCGCCGCCGGCGGCCGTCCTCAGCCGGCCGGAGCGGCGGGGACCGGCTCCGGCAGCGGCTCGCCCGTCTCCAGCAGCGTCTTGAGGCTGGCCAGCAGCTCCGGCCAGCCGCCGCTGCCGTCGAGCTGACCGCTGATCGCCCGGTGCATCTCGCTGTCGGGGGAGAAGTCGTCGTGGGTAACGGTCAGCCGGACCGTGTCGCCGTACGGCTCGATCTCGAAGGTGACCTTGGACCGGCGCTCGCCGAGGCGGGCGGTCAGCTCCTCGTCCGACCAGCCGAAGTGCGCGGCGTGCTCCGGCTGGAAGCCGTGCCAGCTGTACGAGAGCCGGCGGTACGGCTCGGCCGCCAGCACCCGCTGGCCGAGGTCCTTCGCCTCCGCGTCCGGCGCGTCCTGCCAGAGCAGGGGCGATCCGGGCCGCCAGTCGGAGACCAGCGTGACGCCGCCCCAGTAGCGGCGGGTGAACTCCGGCTCGGTCAGCGCCCGCCAGAGCCGCTCCGGGGTGGTCCTGAGGTAGGTCGTGTAGACGAACGTCGGGTTCTGCATGGGCTCGGACTCCAATGCTGTCTGCAGGTCGGCGAGGGCGCGCGCCCGCTCCCGGTCGTACCGGCCGATCCAGCGGTCGGCGACGGCGTTGATCGGGGCGGCGTTGAGATGGTGCAGCTTCTCGCGGCCCCGCCGCGTGGTGGTCACCAGCCCGGCGGCCGCCAGCACCGCCAGGTGCTTGCTCACCGACTGCCGGGTCATGTCGAGCCCGGCGCAGAGCTCGCGCAGGCTCTGCCCGTTGCGCGCGTTCAGGCTGTCGAGGAGCCGGCGCCGGCTGGCGTCGGCCAGCGCCCGGAACACCTCGTCCACCCTGGCACCGTCCTCAAATAGGCAACCGTTTGGCTGCGCTTCAGACAATAGGCAACCACCTGGCTGCCTGTCCAGTCCTCCCGGCGCCTCCGGCTCAGAGGCGGCTGAGAGCTAGCCTCCTAGGATGCCCTAAAGGTAGTGACGTGCCGCGCCAGAACAAGGGACGCCACCGCAGCGGTCGAGGGACGGGTCACCGCTCCGGGATGGGGGCGTCGGTGTGGCCGTCGATCACCTGCCGGTCCGCCAGCGGGCGGTCGAGCGGGATGCGGATCCGCCACTCCACCGCCTCGTCGCCGCCGGACCAGAAGAGCCGGGACGGCCGCACCGAGACGTGCACGACGACCGAGCTGGCGTCCTCGGTGGTCGCCACCCGGGACACCACGTACCCCGGGTCCTTGTGCAGGTGCGCCACGATCACCTGGGGATCGTCGGTGCGGTCGTACGCCTCGACGGAAATCTCCTGGTGGTCGGGGCGGAGCAGGTCCCGGGCCACCGGCACCGCGCCGATCAGCAGGACCGTGCCCAGCAGGATCCAGCCCGCGCCGCGTCGCCGCCACCAGCTCATCGCGGCGCCTAGGGGAGGAGCCCGGCGCGGCGGGCGGCGACCACGACCTCCAGGCGGGTGTGCGCACCGAGCTTGCGCATCGCCGAGCGGAGATAGCTCTTCACCGTCTCCGGTCGCAGCCCGAGCTGGTCGGCGACGTCGGCGTTGGTGCAGCCCAGCGCCACGCAGGCCAGCACGTCGGTCTCGCGGGGGGAGAGCGGATTGGCCGGGGCCGGCCCGCCGCCCTCGGGCCGGGTCACCGCGCCGGCGAGCCGGTCGGCCACCGCGTCCAGCCGGTCCCGCAGCTCCGGGTCGTCGATCCGGCGCAGCAGTCCGCGCAGCTCGGCGTGGGCCTGCCGCACCTCTTCCCAGTCCGGACCGGCGACACCCGGATCCAGGACCGCGTCGGGGGAACCGCCCCGGTCCACGGGTCGGGGGGCGGCCGTCCGCAGGGTGGTGAGCGCGGCCCGGGCGGCATCCCGGTCCGTCAGCCGTCGTTCCAGCTCACGGCCGGCGCCCACGGCGGTGGCCACGAGGCGGTCGCCGAGGGCGAGCCGCTGTCGGACGGCGCCGTAGAGGACCGCGCGGACCTCCCGGTGCACCACCACCGGCACGGCGACGACCGAGCGCAGCCCCTCGGCGGCGACCGGGCCGTCGTACTCGTGGCTGATCGAGCGGGCCACCGGGTAGTCGTTGACCCGCAGCGGCAGGCCGAGCGCGAGGGCCTTGCCGCCGAGGCCGGCGCCGGCGTTGATGGCCAGGCCGCGCAGCGCGGCGGTGGTGGTGCCGGCGAGCTCGGTGATCGTCATCCGGGGCGGCCCGCCCGGCTGGACCATGCCGCCGAAGGCGACCGGCAGCCCGGTGCCGCGCAGCAGGGTCAGCAGGGCGCGGCGGATCTGGTCGCCGTCGTCGCGCGGATACAGCGGCTCCAGCGTCCTCACCTCCCCGGCGACCGGGCGTCCCGTTGCCACCCCCGTCCGGGGGTGGTGAGACCTGCGTCACCCGATCGAGGATCAGCGTACTGCGCGCGGCGCCGTCCCCGCCTGGCCGCGCGCCCGGTGACAGGAAGGACACCCCCATGGCCACCGCCGGCACCGACGCCTTCCGCGAGGCGCGCGACTTCCTGCTCGCGCACCGCGAGGACTACGACACCGCGTACGAGAAGTTCCGCTGGCCGCGCCTGGCCGAGTTCAACTGGGCGCTGGACTGGTTCGACGTGCTCGCCGAGGGCAACGACACCCCGGCGCTCTGGATCGTCGAGGCCGACGGGGGAGAGGGGCGCTGGTCGTACGCGGAGCTCTCGGCCCGCTCCAACCGGGTGGCGAACTGGCTGCGTGGCCGGGGGGTGCGCGCCGGGGACCGGCTGGTCCTGATGCTCGGCAACCAGCTGGAGCTCTGGGAGACCATCCTCGCGGCGATCAAGCTGCGCGCGGTGATCATCCCGGCGACGCCGCTGCTCGGCCCCGCCGACCTGGCCGACCGGCTGGAGCGGGGCGCCGCCCGGCACGTGGTGGTCGGGGCGGAGCACACCGGCAAGTTCGCCGAGGTGCCCGGCGACTACACCCGGATCGCGGTCGGCGCACCCGTCGACGGCTGGCACCCCTACGCCGACGCGTGCCACGAGTCCGACGGGTTCACGCCCGACGGGGTGACCCGGGCCGACGACCCGCTGCTGCTCTACTTCACCTCCGGCACCACCGCCCGGCCCAAGCTGGTCGAGCACACCCACTCGTCGTACCCGGTGGGGCATCTGTCCACCATGTACTGGATCGGGTTGCGCCCCGGCGACGTGCACCTCAACATCTCCTCGCCCGGCTGGGCGAAGCATGCCTGGAGCAACGTCTTCGCGCCGTGGAACGCCGGCGCGACGGTCTTCGTCTACAACTACTCCCGCTTCGACCCGACCGGGCTGATGGCGGCGATGGACCGGTGCGGGGTGACCAGCTTCTGCGCCCCACCGACGGTGTGGCGGATGCTGATCCAGGCCGACCTGACCCAGCTGCGGACCCCGCCGCGGACGGTGGTGGGCGCGGGGGAGCCGTTGAACCCGGAGGTGATCGAGCAGGTCGAGGCGGTCTGGGGGGTGACCGTCCGGGACGGGTACGGGCAGACCGAGACGACCGCGCAGATCGGCAACCCGCCCGGAGCGCCGGTGAAGCCCGGCTCGATGGGGCGGCCGCTGCCCGGCTACGTGGTGACCCTGCTCGACCCGGTGACCGGCGAGCCCGGCGACGACGGCGAGGTCTGCCTCGACCTGGCGCACCGGCCGACCGCGCTGATGGTCGGCTACCACGGCGACGACGAGCTGACCGGCACCGCGATGCGTGGCGGGCACTACCACACCGGCGACATCGCCTCCCGCGACGCCGACGGGTGGCTCACCTATGTGGGGCGCACCGACGACGTGTTCAAGGCGTCGGACTACCGGATCTCGCCGTTCGAGCTGGAGAGCGTGCTGCTGGAGCACGAGGCGGTGGCCGAGGCGGCGGTCGTGCCGTCGCCGGACCCGGTGCGGCTGGCCGTGCCGAAGGCGTACGTGGTCCTCGCGCCCGGGTGGGCGGCGGGGGAGGAGACGGCGGCGGCGATCTTCGCGTACTCGCGGGCGCGGCTGGCGCCGTACCTGCGGGTGCGGCGGCTGGAGTTCGCGGAGCTGCCGAAGACCATCTCCGGCAAGATCCGGCGGACCGAGCTGCGCTCGGCCGAGCGGGACAAGCACGCCGACGCGCAGGCCCGTCCGGCCGGCGAGTTCCGCGAGGAGGACTTCCGGTGAGGCTGCCCTCGTACGCCAGCGGGATCTCCGACGTCCCGCTGCTCGGCGACACCATCGGCGCGAACCTGGCCCGGACGGTCGAGGCGTACCCGGACCGGGAGGCCCTGGTCGACTGCCCGAGCGGCCGGCGGTGGTCGTACGCCGAATTCGGCCGCGCGGTGGGCGAGCTGGCCCGCGGCCTGCTCGCGGCGGGCGTCGGCAAGGGTGACCGGGTCGGCATCTGGGCGCCGAACTGCCCGGAGTGGGTGCTGGTCCAGTACGCGACCGCGGCGATCGGCGCGATCATGGTGAACATCAACCCGGCCTACCGGCGGCACGAGCTGGAGTACGTGCTGAACCAGTCCGGGGTGAGCCTGCTGGTCTCCTGGCCGAGCTACCGGACCAGCGACTACCGGTCGATGATCGAGCAGGTCCGGCACGCCTGCCCGGGGTTGCGGCGGGTCGTCTACATCGGGGAGTCGAGCTGGGACGACCTGGTGGCCGGGGCGGTGGCGGTGCCGGCGGCGCGGCTGGCCGAGCGGGCGGCGCAGCTCTCCTGCGACGACCCGATCAACATCCAGTACACCTCGGGCACCACCGGGTTCCGAAGGGTGCGACGCTGTCGCACCACAACATCCTCAACAACGGCTACTTCGTCGGCGAGCTGGTCCGCTACACGGAGCAGGACCGGGTCTGCCTGCCGGTGCCGTTCTACCACTGCTTCGGCATGGTGATGGGCAACCTGGGCGCGACCAGTCACGGCGCGTGCGTCATCATCCCGGCGCCGACCTTCGACCCGGCCGCGACGCTGCGCGCGGTCGCGGCCGAGCGGGCCACCTCGCTGTACGGGGTGCCGACCATGTTCATCGCCGAGCTGGGCCTGCCCGACTTCGCCTCCTACGACCTGTCCAGCCTGCGCACCGGGATCATGGCGGGCTCGCCGTGCCCGGTGGAGGTGATGAAGCGGGTCATCGCCGAGATGAACATGGCCGAGGTGTCGATCTGCTACGGCATGACCGAGACCTCGCCGGTGTCCACGCAGACCCGGCACGACGACGACCTGGACCGGCGTACCGCCACGGTGGGGCGGGTGCTGCCGCACGTCGAGGTGAAGGTGGTCGACCCGGCGACCGGGGTGACCGTGCCCCGGGGCGAGCCGGGGGAGCTGTGCACCCGCGGGTACTCGGTGATGCTCGGCTACTGGGAGGAGCCGGAGAAGACCGCTGAGGCGATCGACCCGGCGCGGTGGATGCACACCGGTGACCTGGCGGTGATGCGCGAGGACGGCTACCTGACCATCGTCGGCCGGATCAAGGACATGATCATCCGGGGTGGCGAGAACGTCTACCCGCGCGAGATCGAGGAGTTCCTCTACCGGCACCCGAAGATCTCCGACGTGCAGGTGGTGGGCGTCCCCGACGAGCGGTACGGCGAGGAGATCCTGGCCTGCGTGATCCTGCGCGACGGGCACGACACCCTGACCGTCGAGGAGGTGGCGGAGTTCTGCCGGGACCGGCTGGCCCACTACAAGATCCCCCGGTACGTCCGGGTGCTGGACGCCTTCCCGATGACCGTCAGCGGCAAGGTCCGCAAGGTGGAGCTGCGCCGCGAGGGTCTGGGCGCGGCGGGCGAGGGCTGACGCTCGACGCTTCCCGGTCGGACGGCCCCACGTGTGGCCGTCCGACCGGGGGAGGTCGACGTGGGTCACGTGTTCGTCCGGCTCGCCGGGCACGGGCTGCGGCTGGTGCCGTACTGGCCGTGCCGGTTCGCGCGGGCCGCCGGTCCGTCCCTCGTGGAGGTGACCGTTGGCTCCTGGGAAGGGGAGCGCCGGGCGGTGATCGGGCCGGGCGCGGCGTCGGTGCCCGACGTGGTGGACGTCAACGAGGGCACGGTGACCGGGGACTGGCGGCTGGAGGTAGGGCCGTTCACCCTCTGCTCCCGGTGGGCCGCCAGCAGGCGCTGATCTTCAACGGTCAGGCCCCGGTGGAGGAGAGCGGTCTGCTGCGGGCCGCCGGTGACCGGATGGCCGTCACGCTCTGCTGAGGGGCAACGGCGGCTGGTGCGCCGGGATATCTTCGCGCGGTGACGGAGATCAACAGCAAGCGGCTGGTCCTGCGGGACTGGCGGGAGTCCGATCTGGCCCCGTGGGCCGCGATGAACGCGGACCCGCTGGTACGGGAGCACCTGGGCCCGTTGCTCGACCTCGAGCAGGCCACCGCCTCGGTGCGCCACTTCCAGCAGGACATCGACCGCAAGGGCTACGGCTTCTGGGCGGTCGAGGTGCGCGACACCGGTGAGTTCATCGGCTTCACCGGCTTGGACGACGTGGACGACGGGGTGCGTCGCCTCGGCATGACCACCGACCCGGGCGAGGACTTCGACGACCCGGAGGAGGAGGGCCCGCTGCGCCGGCAGACGCTGTGGCGCCTTCGCCGTCCCGACCCGCGCTGACGCTGTCGGTGGCCCCGGCTGAACTGCGGCCGTGTCCGACCGTTGTTATCCCGTACCGGAGCTGGCCGCCGCGACGGCTGACCGCGCCGCCGCCTGGCGGTTCATCCGCCGCTTCTGCGCCGCCTGGCTGGCACCGTTCGGCCCGGACGACGGCTGCGCCGAGGCGGCGCGGCGCTGCGCGCGGCGGAGGCCGCGTTGGCGCTCGCCCTGCCGGCCGCGCTGCGCGAGGGGTATGCCCTGCTCGGTGGCCGCCCCGACCTGACCAGCAACCAGGACACGCTGCCGCCACCCGACGAGCTTTACGTCGACGACGGGGCGCTGGTGTTCCGGGTGGAGAACCAGGCGTGCGCGTTTTGGGGGGTGCCGCTGGCGGAGCTGGGCCGGGCCGACCCGCCGACGGCCATGCGCCCCGACCTGGCCGACAAGTCCGCCGAGCGCTGGGAGCCGTGGCTGCCGACCGTGTCGATGTCCCTGGTGGAGGTCGTCCTCTCGGAGAGCCTGGCCGGCGAGGACGGGCTGAGTGACCACCGCGACGGGGAGGACGCCGACGACGCGCTGCTCGCCGCCCACTTCACGCGGCTGCCTGTCCCGGCGTACCCCGATCGACCAGCCGGAGCAGGGCAGCCGCTGGTGGTACGGCCACGACCTGCTGGTCCGCGACGACGGCGGCTGGCTGTCGGCGCGGGCCCGCACCCCGCAGGCGTGGGAGGCGCTGCGGGAGCTGCTGCCCGGCGACTGGATGGGGGAGTGAAGCTCACCGAGGGCACGGACGCGCTGCTCGCCGCCTTCGACCGGGTCCGGGTGACCGAGCTGTTCGACCCGGCCCGGCCGAGCAGCGTCTGACCGTCAGCCCCGCCGGCGGGCCTGGAGGGTGTACGTCTGCGCCAGCCGCCAGGGCCGGTCGGCCAAGCGCCACTCGCCGTGCACGTCGCGGACCATGGCGCCGGGCAGCGCGTCCCAGGGCGCGCTGTCGTGCTCGACCAGCATGGTGAGGTCCAGCCCCGCCTCGAGCAGGGCGGTGACCACCTCGCCGAGTCCGTGGTTCCACGAGTGCGTGACGGTGTGCTGGAAGGTCACCTCGGTCTGCACGTACGTCCCTGGCCCGTCCCACACCAGCGGCTCCGGCCGCTCGAAGTACGGTCACCGGCAGACCCCTCGCACGGGCCCGACGGCCGGTTCAACCGGGATCCGCCTGGTAGGTTCGCTCGCCGTGACGGGGACGACGGGGGAACGGCTCGACGGGCGCTTCGCCCGGCTCTGGGCGGCCAGCACCATGTCGGCGCTGGGCAGCGGGATGGCCACCGTGGCCGCGCCGCTGTTCGTGGCCGCGCGGACCGACGACCCGCTGACCGTGTCGGTGGCCTCGGCGGTGGCGTGGCTGCCGTGGCTGCTCTTCGCCCTGCCCGGCGGGGTCCTGGTCGACCGGGTCGACCGGCGTCGGCTGATGGTCGTCATCGACTGGGTACGCGTCGTCGCCCTGGCGGTGCTGACCGCCGCGATCGTCAACGGCCGGGCCGGGGTGGCCCTGCTCTACGCGGTGCTCTTCGTGGTCAACGCCGGCGAGGTGGTGTTCCGGGCCGCCGGCCAGGCGATGCTGCCGACGCTGGTGCCCCGGTCGTTGCTGGAACGCGCCAACGGCTGGCTGGGCGGCGGCACCACCCTGACGCAGGGCATGATCGCCGGTCCGCTCGGCGGGTTCCTCTTCGTGCTGGCGGCGAGCATCCCGTTCGGCGTCAACGCCGCCACGTACGCGCTCAGCGCCGTCCTCATCGGCCTGGTCGCCGGGTCGTACCGGGCAGGCTCCGGCCCGGAGCCGGGCGGGCGCCGCTCGGTCCGCGCGGAGGTCGTCGAGGGGTTCCGCTGGCTGATGTCGCAGCGGCTGCTGCGCACCATGACCTTGCTGATCGGGCTGCTCAACGTCACCCTCACCGCCGCCATCGCGGTGCTGGTGCTGCTCGCCACGCAGCGGCTGGGCCTCGGCTCGGTCGGCTACGGCGTGCTCTTCACCTGCATGGCGGTCGGCGGGCTGCTCGGCTCGGTGGTCGGCGACCGGCTGGTCGCCCGGATCACCGCCACCTGGACCATCCGGATCGGGCTGCTGATCGAGGCCGGCCTGCACCTGGCCCTCGCGGCGTCCCGCAGCGCGGTGGTCATCGCGGTCGCGCTCTTCGCGTTCGGGGTGCACGGCGCGCTGTGGAACATGGTGTCGAACTCGCTGCGCCAGCGGTTGACCCCGGCCGTGTTGCAGGGGCGGGTGGGCAGCACCACGCTCTTCATCGCCGCCGGCGGCAACTGTCTCGGCGCGCTGCTCGGCGGGGTGGTCGCCGCCCGGTTCGGGTTGACCGCGCCGTACTGGGTGGGGTTCGTGGTCGCCGTCGCGGTGACGGCGGTGACCTGGCGGGTCTTCGCCCGGTCGACGGTCGCCGCCGCGTACGCCGTCCCCGCGCCCACGCCCGACGATCGCCCGGCGACCGTCGCCTAGGGTGGGGCCGACCGAAGGAGGACCGCCCGTGCCGTCGCTCGCCGTGCCGCCGCTCTTGGCCGCGCTGGAGGGGTCGGCGAGGGTCCTGATCGCCGGCGCCGGCGGCGGTTTCGACGTGTACGCCGGCCTCCCGCTGGCCGTCTCGCTCCGCGCCGCCGGCCGGCGGGTGCACCTGGCCAACCTCTCCTTCACCCAGCTCGAACTACTCGACCTGGACGTCTGGGCGGCGGAGAACGTCGCCGCGGTCACCCCGCACACCGCGGGACCGGACGATTACTTCCCGGAACGCGCGCTGGCCCGGTGGCTCGCCGCGCAGGACCTGCCGTCGACCGTGTACGCGTTCCCGAAGGTGGGGGTGCAGCCGCTGCGGGCCGCTTACCGGCAGCTGGTCGACATCCTCGGGGTGGACGCGGTGGTGCTGGTCGACGGCGGCACCGACATCCTGATGCGCGGCGACGAGGCCGGCCTCGGCACCCCGGTGGAGGACATGACCAGCCTCGCCGCCGTCGCCGGCCTGGACGTGCCGGTGAAGCTGGTCGTCTGCCTCGGCTTCGGCATCGACGCGTACCACGGGGTCAACCACAGCCAGGTGCTGGAGAACATCGCCGACCTCGACCGGGACGGCGCCTACCTCGGCGCGCTGTCCATCCCCGGCGCGAGCCGGGAGGCCGAGCTGTACCGGGACGCCGTCGCGTACGGCCAGGCCGCCACCCCGCTGCGGCCCAGCATCGTGCACGGGCAGATCGCCGCGGCCACCCGCGGCGCGTCGGGCGACATCCACGTCACCCGGCGCACCCGGGGCAGCACGCTGTTCGTCAACCCGCTGATGGCCGTCTACTTCAGCTTCGACCTGGCCGGCCTGGCCCGCCGCTCGCTCTACCTGGACCGGCTGGAGCACACCGTCGGGATGCGGCAGGTGGCGTCCCGGATCGACGACTTCCGCGAGGAGGTCGAGCGCCGGGTGCCCCGGGCCTTCCCGCACTGACCGGGGTCAGGCGAGCGGCGGGACGGGCAGCACCACACCCTCGGCGGCGGAGCGGTGCGCCAGCTCGATCAGCGCGACGGTGGCGACCGCGTCGCGCGGGTCGACCGGCATCGGCGTGCCGTCGCGCAGCGCCGCCGTGGCCTGGGCGTAGAAGTCCTGGTAGCGGCCCGGCTCGGTGGGCACCGGGCGGAGGTCGCCGTCGGCGCCGAGCTGGCCGTACCCCTCGGGCGGGACCTCGCCCCAGCCCGGCTTGTCCGGTCGGCCGCCGTCGCGCAGCGCCGCCTCCTGCACGTCCAGCCCGTACGTGGTGTAGCCGGCGCGGTCGCCGAGGACCCGCATCCGCGGTCCGAGCTGCGGGGTCACCGCGCTCATCCACAGGTGCGAGCGGACGCCGCCGGCGTGGGTCAGCGCGACGAACGCGTCGTCGTCGACCTCGGCGCCGGGACGTCGGCGGTCCACCTCCGCGTAGACGCGCTCCACCGGGCCGAAGAGCTGGACGGCCTGGTCGACCAGGTGCGCGCCGAGGTCGAACAGCGCGCCACCGGCCTCGCCGGGCGCGGCGCTCTCCCGCCAGCCCGGCTTGATCGCCGGCCGCCAGCGCTCGAACCGCGACTCGAAGCGGCTCACCCGCCCCAGCTCGCCCGCCTCGACGAGGCGGCGGGCCGTGAGGAAGTCGCCGTCCCAGCGGCGGTTCTGGAACACGGTCAGCGGCACCCCCCGGCGGGCCGCCTCGTCGACCAGCGCGCGGCTCTCCGCGGCGCTGGGCGCGAGCGGCTTGTCCACCACGACCGGCAGCCCGGCCGCCAGCGCCGCCCGGGCCATCGGCGCGTGCTGCCGGTTCGGCGTCGCCACCACCACCAGGTCGAGGGTGTCCGCGGTGCGCCACAGCTGGTCGGCGTCGTCGAGGAGCCGGGCGTCGGGATGCTCCTGGCGGGCCTGCTCCCGTCGCTCCGGGTTGGCCGTGACGATGGCGTCCAGCCGCAGCCCGGGGGTCGCGGCGATCAGCGGGGCGTGGAACACCCGCCCGGCGATCCCGTACCCCAGCAGCCCCACTCGCAGCGGCGCCTGCGCCATGCCGTCCCCCCGTTCCTCGGTGATTCCCCGAATCTACGCGCCGCCCGGGGCGCGGGTCGGCGGGTCCCCCGGCGGGCGGCGGCCGGGTGTGTGGCAGCGTGGCGGGGTGGACGCATCCCCGGCCGACGTCGACCTCGCGCTGGTGGGCGGCGGCGGCGCCGCCTCCCTGGTGCTGGCCGCCCTGGACCGGCACGGGGTGTCCGGGCTGCGGGTGGCCGTGGTCGACCCGGTGCACAAGCGCGGCCAGGACCGCACCTGGGCGTTCTGGGGCGCCCCCGGCAACGACCTCGACCCGCTGCTCAGCGCGAGCTGGTCGCGGGTCGACGTGGTCACGCCCGCCGGCCGCCGCGTCCTCTCGCTCGCCCCGCTGCGGTACGCCATGCTCCGCTCGGCCCCGGTCTACGACCGGGCTGCCGAGGCCGAACGCCGCCTCGGCGCGATCCGGATCGGCGCGGCGGCCGGCGCCCTCGACGACGACGGTCACCGGGTGACGGTCCGTGACCCCGACGGCCGGGTGCTGGTCCGGGCCGGCTGGGTGCTCGACTCCCGGCCCCGCCCCCCGGCGCGGCCGGGCCGGACGAGCTGGTTGCAGCACTTCCGTGGCTGGTGGCTGGAGGCCGACGCGCCGACGTTCGACCCCGACCGGGCGGTGCTGATGGACTTCCGCACCCCGCAGCCCGCCCGGGGGGTCTCGTTCGGCTACGTGCTGCCGGTCAGCGACCGGTACGCCCTGGTCGAGTACACCGAGTTCGCACCCGACCTGCTCACCGACTCCGGGTACGACGCCGCGCTGCGCGGCTACCTCGACCTGCTCGGCCTCGACCCGGCGGTGCTGCGGGTCCGGGAGGTGGAGAACGGGGTGATCCCGATGACCGACGGCCCGTTCGTCGCCCGCCCCTCGCCCCGGGTGGTCCGGATCGGCACCGGCGGGGGCGCCACCCGCCCCTCCACCGGGTTCACCTTCTCCGCGATGCACCGCCAGGCCGAGCAGGTCGCCGCGGCCCTCGCGGCGGGTCGGCCACCGGTGCCGCGGGCCGCGTACCCCCGGCGTCACCTGTGGATGGACGCGGTGGCGCTGCGCGCCCTGGACCGGGGGCACGTCGGCGGGGTGGAGTTCTTCGACCGGCTCTTCGACCGCAATCCGGCCGAGCGGGTGCTGCGCTTCCTCGACGGGTCCACCTCCCCGGTGGAGGACCTGGCGGTGATGCGGTCCAGCCCACTGCTGCCGATGACCGGCGCGGTGCTCGGCGACGCCGTCGCCCGGCTCCGCCGACCCTCATGAGGTCACGTCCAGCAGCAACAGCGGGGCGGTGCTGGACTCGCGGCTACCGTAGCTGCTCGACGAGGCGCCGTTCGAGGTCAGACCGACGGTGAACGTGCCGTTCCCGCTGATCAGGGGCGTGATGTCGAGGGTGACCCAGGTGCCGCTCGTCGTCCGACCGGTGGCGGCGATCGACGTGTCGTCGATCAGGGGGGCGTTGTTCCAGTTCGTCAATGCCTCCGACCACGTCGAGTCCGCGACAGGGCGGACCACGAAGCCGTTGGACGAGCCGGCCGCGACCCAGACCTTCAGGCGCGCTCGAAGCACCACGCCGGTCTGCCCGGACACCGTGAACTTCAGATAGGCGTTCGTGACCGGATCTGCGTCGACCCGCAGGACCGTGGCGCTCCCGTATCTGCTCGTGGGGCTGGACGCCTTGACGTAGGTGTCCGCCACCGCCAGGACCGGCGTGGTGGCTGGCGTGGTGGCCAGGGCCGGCGCGCTCGGGCCGGAGGAGTTGCCGGCCGCGTCGAAGGCGGAGACCAGGTACGTGTAGGAAGTCTCCGAGAGGGCCGTGGTGTCGGTGAAGGTCGCGCCCGTGGTGGTACCGAGGATCGTGCCGTCGCGGTACACCGTGTACGCGGCCACGCCGACGTCGTCCGTCGCGGGTCCCCACGACAGCTCGACCCGGTTGGGTCCGGTGGCCGAAGCCTGCAGGTTGGTGGGCGCCGTGGGTGGGCTGGAGTCGGCGGCGGTGACGGTCACCGGGTTACTTGGGCCGGAGACGTTCCCCGCGGCGTCGACTGCCGTGACCAGGTACGTGTGTGACGTGCCGGTGGTGCCGACCGTGTAGTCGGAGAAGGTCCGGTCCGGCGAGATCGCCGCCAGGAGGTTTCCGTCGCGGAAAACCTGGTACTCCGCGACCCCGACGTTGTCGGTCGACGCGTCCCAGGCGAGGCTGACCGCGCCGGGCTGCACGCTGGTGACCCTCAGGTTCGGCGGGGCCGACGGTGCGAGCGTGTCGCGCACCGCGGTGACCGCGTTGGATTCGGCGCTGGCGTTTGCGGCCGCATCCCACGCGCGCACGGTCCAGGTGTGCGACTCGTTCGCCGGCACGGCGCTGTCGGCGTATGTCGGGTCCGTCACGGTCGCCACCATCACGCCGTCGCGGAGCACCGTGTACCCCGTGACGCCGACGTTGTCCGTCGCTGGCGACCAGGTGAGCGTGACCGCATCCGGGGCGGCTGCGGCGGCGAGCCCGCCCGGAGCGGTAGGGGGCGTGGTGTCCGGGCCGAGGGTCGTCACGGCCACCGGCGGGGTGCGGGTGGAACGGTTTCCGGCGGCGTCAACGGCATCGACCGTGTATTCGTACCGGGTCGCGCCGGCGACGGAGGCGTCCGTCCACGAGGTCGCGGTCGCGGCCAGGTCGGCCACAGCGGTGCCGTCGCGGTAGACGCGGTAGCCGGTGACGCCATAGTTGTCGGTCGCACCGCTCCAGGCAAGACTCACGGACGGGGTCGGGTTCACGGTCGCGGTCAGGTCGGCGGGTGGGGTCGGGGCCAGCCCGTCGGTGCCCTTGCAGGAGACGGTCGACGAGTCGACGAGGGTCGTGCCGGTGGCGCCGGCCGCGTGGTACCGCATATCGGCGCGGTTGCCGAAGAGCTCCATGCGCACCGCGCCGTAGCTCTTGTTCGTCTTGACCACCCGGGCATCCGAGCTGGCGAAGCCCTGACTCGAGTGGCCGCCGCCTCCCACCACGAGCTCGACTATGCCGTCGCCGGCGAGCGCGCCGCCTGCGCCCATGGGCGCCCAGCGCTGGTAGTTGTGGTCGTGTCCGGTGACGAGCAGGGTGACGTGGTTGGCGGCCATGAGGTCCCACATGGCCTGCATCCGTGGCGCGGGGTCCTCGGACCCGACTGAGAAGAGGGGGTGGTGCCAGAACACCACTGTGCACGGGCTGCGGTTGGCGGCGAGGTCCGCCGCGAGCCACTCGTACTGCGGGGTGCCCGGCGCGACCTTGTTGTAGTTGCTGGTCGAGTCGATGGCGATGAAATGCCAGCCGTTGGCGTCATAGCTGTAGTAGTGCGGAATGTTGTCCCAGAAGTGGAAATAGCCCTCAGCCACGGAACCGTTGTATTCGTGGTTCCCGATGATCGGGGTAGTGACGCCGCGCAGCCGACCGTAGAATGCCGTAGCGCCCCCGTACCAGTTCTTGAACTCCGTCAGGGTGCCCTCTTCGTAGACGTCGCCGAGGTAGAGGAACAGGTCCGGGTCCCACCCGACGAGTGCGTTGGTGACGTTGACCGCGTTGGTCTCGCCGCCGGCGCCGTCACCGACGGCGGCCACTACGAAGGGTTCCTGCGGGCCGCGAGCGTGGATGGGCGGGACCGACCATTGCCGGGTGTTCGGCGGGGCGGTGGCGTTGCCGTTGGCGAAGGTGGCGGTGATGACTGTCGCCGGGGTGACGTACCCGTCGCGCATCTTCGCCGAGACGGCGATCGCGTATTCGCCGTCGGCGAAATCGGCGGTGGAGAGGGTGAACTGGTGCGGCGACTGGAAGTCCGTGAGCAGGTGCTGGCCGTCCAGGGTCCACTCCGTCTTGGCAACGCCGGGGCTCGTGCCGACCGTCACGTTGACGGTCGCCGTTACGAGAGTGTCGCCCACGATCGTGCTGTCACTCGACGGCTGGGTGAGGCAGACCAGCACGGTGTAGAGCCCGCCCGGCGCGTTCGACGTCTGACAGGTGGGGGAGGCGCTTTCCGCGCGGCCGCTCAGGGCCAGGTTCAGTCCGGCGGCAATGAGCACAGCGACGACTGCGAACGCGGCCCTGGGACGGGTCGCTCTGCCTAGGTTCATCGGGAGTCCTCTCCCTGTTCAGCGGCTGGCTGAGGGGTAGATGGTGCCGGTGCCGACGTCTCGGATCGGACCGACGAGGTTGCCGGTGAGCACGTTGTCCGGGCCGACCACGGTCGAGTGGCACAGCGTCGAGGCGATGTTCAGGCCGTACTTCTGCGTCCTGGTGGTCTGGTCGTCGGTCGCGAGGTTGCCCCACACGCGGTTGCCGTCACAGGAGACCGCATCCGTCGAGGTGATACGGATGCCATCGCGGCCGGACGTGTCGTCGGAGCTGTCGGTGATGGTGTTGCCGGTGATCTCGTTGTCGTCGCCGCTGGTCACGTTGATGCCGTCCTGGCCGGCCTGGGTGATCGTGTTGCCGGTGACGAGGTTGCGGGTGGCCTTCTTGTTCGGCTGGTCCGCCGTGGGCGAGGACTTGTTGATCTGGATACCGTGCCCGCCGACGTCGGTGATGCGGCAGCCGGTGATCGTGTCGCCGCTGGACGCGAGCAGTTCGATCCCGTCGCCGGGGACGCCGACGACGACGCAGTCCCGGACGGTGTTGCCCGTGGACGTCCAGTCCGCGTTCTTGCCGTCGAACACGATGCCCCGACCTCGCGCGGCGGTCACCTTCACCCGCTCCACGAGGACGTCGTTGCCCTCGTCGAAGTCGAGCGCGTCACTGGTGGACCGGGTCGGACCACCGGCCGAGACGGTCAGGTCCCGGACCGTGACCCCGTACGCGCCGGTGAAGTTGAAGGGTTCGGTGTCGCTGGCGGTGCTGCTGTAGTTGCGGATGACCGTCTCGTCGACGCCGGTGCCGGCGAACGCGATGTTGGTGATCTGCACGAGTTTGAAGTACTCGGCGCCGAGGTCGAACACGCCGGCGGCGAACTGCACCGTCCCCCCACCGGTCTCGTTGAGGTCGCTTACGGCGCGCTCCACCACGAACTTCAGGCTCCCGGCGTACGTCTGTCCGCTGGTCTGGGAGACCGCCTGGTAACCGCCGGAGGTGGCGGTGACGACGAACGGTGAGGGAGACGACGGCGCCGGCACGAACAGTTGGGGCTTGTTCGTGCCCTCGCGGCTGGTGATCCGGACGGCGGTGTCGTCGGTGGTGGTGAGAGCGATGGTGACCGGGCCGTCGTCGGGCACCATCGCCGACACGTTCAGCGACACCCAGGTGCCGGCGCTGATCGGACCGCTGGCGTCCACCGCGGCGCCCACGGCGGGCGCGTTGGTGTAGGTGACGGTGGCCTCGCCCCAACCGTTGTCGTTGACCTGGTGCGCCTCCACTCCGGCGCGGAGACTCGACTCGGCGTAGAACCGCAGCACCGCCGACGTGCCGGGCTCGACGCCCTGGACGTCGAAGCGGAGATAGGTCACCTGCCGGGGGGAGGCATCGGCCTTGAGGTAGACCTTCGAGCCAAAGTTGGTGCCCGGGTCGGCGCTGGTGACGAAGGTGTCGGCCACCGGGATGAAGGCGGACGCGGCGTGGGCTGGCTCCCCGATGGTCAGCGTCGCCGCGACGAGCAGGGCGACCAGGGCGGCTCTGCCCACCGTCGCCCGACGGTGCGTTCGTGACATGGAATCCCTCCCGAGAAGAAGATGTGGGCGTGGAACTAGCGGAGCCGCGCGCACGGCAATGCCGCGCCCTCCCCAGGAGCGGATCATCATCAGAGATCGGCGAAACTACCCTCCGTTCCGGCGCCGGATGGGCGGTCGCGAGGGGCCGGTGTGGAGCGACGTCGGTGGAAGGCCACGCCGAGCGGTAACAGCACGACCGCCGCACCGGCGACCAGGAGCGCGCCCCAGGCGCTCAGCCCCCAGTGGGCGCCGTTGCCCGGCTCGCTGCTGTCCACCGGTACGTCCACGTCGACGCCCACCCCGAGCAGGTCGGCCAGCACGTTGATGTCGGCCGCGCCGAAGCGTTCGCTCGGCTCGATGTGGGTGTTCTCGCTGAACTCGTTCCAGCTGATCACCCCGAGCGCGTCAGGTTGGGAGAGGCGCGCCGCGGCGAAGGAGGCCCGCAGGGTGTCACCCTCGCGGCGCGGGACCGCCCGCTTGCCGCCGACCAGGCGGGCGTCGAATCCGGGCGTCACCGGGGCGATCCACAATCCGCCCCGCCGGTGCACGGCCTGGGCCATCGCCGCCAGCTTCCGCCCGGTGGTACCGGTCACCGGGTCCACGGAGGACCAGTAGTAGGCCTGGCCGTCAAGCGCAGCCTGACTCGACTCGACATCCTCGAGGCTCTTGGCGTTGCCGAGGACCAGCAGCTTGCCGCGTACGCCGCCGACCGTCTCCTTGATCTGTGCGGCGGTGAAGCGGTCGCTGCCCGTCCAGACCACCACTGGCCGGCCGAAGATGTCGAAGACGGGGTCGGTGGCGTAGCGGGTGGCGAAGAACGACAGGTCCGTGCGGACGGTGTCGAACGCCAGCGGGGTACGGGAGAAGTCGAGCCCCTGGTACACGATACCCAGGCGGAACTTCTCCTCCCGAGCCACCTCGACCAGCTTGGCCAGGCGCTCGTCGAGCTGCGGCGTGTGTTTCCACGACACCAGGAATCCGTTGATGCCGGCGGTCTTCGCCATCCGCACGTGCTGCCGCATGATCTCGGCGTCGTCGCTGGAGTATCGCCCGAGCAGCGGGTAGTCGATCTTCGCCCGGTTCCAGGACGTCGGGTTGAACCAGATGTAGTAGTAGGCGAGGACCGGGACGGGCGCCACTGACGGGCGGGGGACGTCCCGCCGGTGGCCCACCTCGGCGTGCGCCGTCCCCGGCGGCAGCAGGGTGACCGCGAGCGCGGCGAGCAGCAGCAGCAGGGCGACTCCGCCGCGGGCCGGTGCCGGCCGCCGGTCGTCCCCGGCCTGAACCTGCTGTTGGCGTGCGGCCGCGGGTTCCGTCCGCAACCGCCTGCGGTGTCGCGATCGGAGGCGCCGTGCCCGGGTCAGGGCCATCAGGACGCTGCCGGCGTGGCGCAGCCGTCCGAGCAGATGCGGCCGTCCGAGCAGGACCAGGCCCACCGCGACGACCAGCACCGCTACCGTCACCAGGGTCAGGTCGGCCGGGCTGATCACGGTGAGCGTCACCTCCTGGTCCTTGCTGATGCTGACCGGACGTCCGAACGACACGCCGCCGCCGAGGACGGTGATCGTGTACGTGCCGCGCGGCAGGTCGGGCACCAGGGCCGTGCCGTCCCGGCCGAACGGCAGCCGCTGGACGCCGCCGTCGGCGCGGGTGAGCTCGATGCCGTCGCCGACCTGCTGGGTGAAGAACATGTCGGTCGCCGTGAACGAGACTCGGAAGAAGAGCAACTGCACCACCCACGCCTGCTGCTCCCACGGCACGAACCGCTGTCCCGCGCGGTTGACCACCGAGGTGCCGTCGACCATCGCGCTGTCGACGACGTAGTAGAGCTGCTTGGACGCCAGGCCCTGTGGGCCCTGCTGGGTGCGGCTCTCCGCGACCCAGCGGGGCCGGGCCAGCTCGGCGCCGCTCAGGTCGTGGATCTCACCGGTGTTGCTGCGCAGCCGCATGGCGGTGACCCGGTCCGCGGGCACCGTGTTGCCGAAGCGGTCGAGGAAGCTCCAGGAGACCAGTCGGGCGGTACGCAGACCAAGCTCCACGATTTTGCCACGCACGCCGGCGTCGACGTCCCCGCGGAAGCGGTCGAAGACGACCTTGCGATCCTGGCTGATCCGGGTCTCCGGGACGACGACGCGCTTGTCCAGGTCGATGAAGTTGCGGACGGGGACCCGGATCCGGCCCTTGGCGTCGGACGTGGCCACCGTCCCGTCCACCCTCACCACCACGCCCGGCAGCGGGGGCACCGTCTGCAGGTGCAGCGTTCCCGGCTGTGCCGAAGCGGGCCGCGCGGCTGCGGCGGTGGGTAGCACGACCACCGTCAGCACGGCCGCGAACAGCGACAGGACGACTGCCCGCGCGATCCGCCGGGTCACGTCCATCGCCGCCGCCTGAGTGCCGCGGCGCCGACCAGCGCCGCCACGAGGCTGCCCGTGACGGCGTACGAGGCGTACACCGGGACCGGGTCCGGTCTGGTGACGACAGGGGGCGTGCGTTCGGTGCTGAGGAAGGCCGCCGGCCGTGGCGGTCGGTCGAAGTCGAAGGCGTCGAGGAACGTGTTCGCCTTGCGATCCCGGTCGGCCAGGGGTTTCAGCCGCCAGTTGACCTCGATGAACTTGAGCACCGAGGCGAAGTCCAGTGTGGTGGATTCGACGTGGCCGCGTCTGGCGTACGGGCTCACCAGCAGGGCGGGTACCCGGAAGCCGTATCCGTAGGAGTCGACCTGGGGAGGCGCGACGTGGTCGTACCAGCCGCCCCAGTCGTCGTAGGACCAGAGGAAGGCCGAGGAGTCCCAGTTCGGTGAGCGCATCAGTTGGGTCAGCAGCGTCCGGACGAGGTTCTGGCCGGCGCGGATGCTGCCGGGCGGATGTTCGCTGTCGCCGGCCGGGGCGATGAAGGAGACGGCGGGCAACTGACCCTTGGCGGCGTCCTCGTAGTACTCGTCCAGGTCCACGATCTTGCCGAACAACCGGGGGTCGTCGACGTAGCGCGCGTAGGCGAGCAGCGGCACCCAGATCACCTGCGCCCCCCGGTCGATGTCCTCCTTACTGCTGCGGGTCCGGAACGTGATCGTGGGGTCGTAGTTCTCCACGTAGAACTTCCAGCTGATCCCGGCGGCCTCCAACCGGTCGAAGATGGTCGGGATGTCACCCCAGCCCTCCTTCGGGATGGACTCTGAGGCTCCGGTGGCGCCCGGGCCGCCGGTCACCCGGAACATGTGGTTGCGGATGCTGCCCGAATTCGACGAGCTGAAGAAGCGGTCGAAGAGTACGTACTCGTCGGCGATGTTCCAGTAGTACGGCAGGTCGCGGTCGTCGTAGTAGGCCATCGCGAGTTTGCCTTCCTTGCCCTGCGTGCTCACTCCCTCGACGAAGCCGTCCATCCGGCCCTTGTTGTACTGGACCCGGAACGCTTCCGCGGTGTGGTCGAGGTCGAGGCTGCCCAACTCGCCCAGGTGGAAGGGCTTGACGCAGGGTTCGGCCTGGCCCCGGCGCACCGGCATGCAGGTGCCCGGGGGGATCCCGTCGACGCCGGGTCGGGTGCCGAAGTAGTTGTCGAAGGTGTGGTTCTCCTGCATCAGGAAGACGAAGTGGTCGATCGGTGTGGTGGGGCTCGGCGGGGGTGCCGTCCGGGGTGCGGCGTGCGCGGCCGCGGCCGGGTTCGCGAGCGCCAGCAGGCAGGTGATCAGCAGCGCGCGGGTCAGCAGGCGACGGGCGCGGCTTCCGCGCGGGCGGGTGGGGTCGGTCATGGACGCACCTCGTAGATGATGACCACGGGAACCGGGACCCGAGCCCCGGTGGAGTCGGTCCCGTCGACGTACTCGGTGTGCACGACGCGCCCGTGGTAGCGGCGGATCAGGACCATCAACCGCTCGGAGAAGAATGCCGAGCGTCCGGCGGAGAATGAATCCCAGACGACGTACTGCAGATCGTTGTGGCGTAGCCACCAGTCGGGGTTGGGCAGCGGCGCGTACGACGGGTTGCGCCGCAGCGGGTTCGGGCTGACCGAGAGCCCGTAGCTGCGGCGGTGGCCGTAGTACTGGATGATGTTGGCCATCGACGGGCCGAGGGTGAGCACGACCGAACCCTCCGGCGTGTTCGCTGCCAGCCACCGGCCGGCCTCCCGGCCCCCCGGCACTCCGCCCGACCCGGCGAGGAAGGTGGCGTTGTCGGCCCGGTTGACCGCGTTCCAGCTGGGGACGAGCAGGCTCAGGGTGACCACCGCGATCACCACGGTCCGCGCCGCCCGTACCGCCTTCGACGGCTCGGCGTCCGGTGACCGGACGGCCCGGCGGAGCAGACGGCCGATCCGTTGGGGTACCGGTAGCGCGGTCAGCGCCCGCGCGGCGAGCACCGCGACGGGCGCCGCGGCGGGCAGCAGGTACTGGAAACCCTTGACGGGCCACAGCTGGAAGAACACCACCGGCGCCGCGATCCACGACAGCAGCAGGGTCTCGCGCCAGGAGCGCCGCCGGCGCAGCCACCACAGGCCGCCGACGGCGGCGGCCACCACGAGAAGCCCCATCGCCACCGGCACGGTCTCGAGGTAGAACCCCATCGAGTGGTTGGGCCGCCGGAACAGCTGCCACACCAGATAGCTGCGGCCGGTTTCGGTGCGCCCGGCCAGCGCCTGCGAGACCGGGTGCGTCGCGAAGACCGCCACCGTCGGGGCGAGGGCCAGCAGCGACATCCGTATCGGCCGACGCACGGTCGGCGTCAGCGCCAGGAACGCGTAGACGCCGCCGGCCAGGACGACGCTCGTCTCCTTCGTCAGCATCGTCACGCCCAGCATTGCGCCGGCCGCGACGTACCAGAGCGCCTGCTGGCCCTGCACGAAGCGCACCAGGCAGTACAGGGTGAGCGTCGCGAACAGGACCATCGGTCCGTCGAGGAGGACCTGGCGGGTGACGACCACGTGGTACGGCATGACGGCGATGAGCAGCGCCGCGACCAGCCCGACGCGCCGGCCGTAGAGCCGGGCACCCAGCAGGTGGACGGCCAGCACGGTCGCCACGCCCAGCACCGCCACCACCACCCGCCCGGCCACGTCGACCTCGCCGCTGCGGAAGAACGGCGACAGGAGGGTCTGGAACAGCATCGGGTGGGCCCGGAAGACCGGAAAGAACGGCGAGTAGTTCGGGTTGCCGGCGAGCGAGGCGGCCTGCCCGGCGTAGACGGCCTCGTCGCTGTTGAAGCCGAGCGCGTCCAACTGCCACACCCGCAGGAGCAGCGCCAGTGCCGCGATGGCGACGAGGGCGGCGGGCGCCGCCCACCGGCGCCACCAACGTTCCTGGCCGGTGCCCCCGGGCCGTGACGCCGGCTCGGGTGACGGATGGTCGACGGGGCGGAGCACGACCGTCGTCGCGCAACGGTCGTGCTCCACCTCCTCGACCGAGGATCGGGTCACGCTCACGCACGAGCTCCGCTCGGAGCCAGCGCTCCACTCCACCGCGGCCAGGCCGGCAGAACCGCCGTCTGCGTGGTCGCCGGCTCCCCGCGCTCCTCCCGCAGCAGGCGCGGGATCTCGTCGGCCCATCCGAACCTGTCCGAGGCCACCACCCGGCTGCGGACCTGGGACAGGAAGCCGGTGAGGATCTCCCGCTCCCGTTGGCGCAGTTGCCCGTACCCCTGCTCGCCGATGGTGATCGCGGGCGCCAGGTAGCGGAACGGCGGGAACCCGTACGCGTCGTCGGTGTTCTGGATCATCCGCTCCAGCGTCTCGGCCTGGCCGAGGTCGCTGATCCGGGGCGTGCCGCGCTCGATGATGAACAGCTCCTCCACCTGCGTGGTGGTGCCGATGCGGCAGGGAACCAGCCGGTCGACGCTGTACTTGGGCGGCGGGACGAGCCGCTGGGTGATGGCGTTGATGCCCATGATCGGCAGGTTGAACCGGCTCAGCGTCAGGGCCAGCGACCGACCGCCCTTGGAGTGCAGCCGGCTCTGGAACTGCAACCGGCGCCACTCGGCCGGGGTGAGGTCCTGGGCCTGCACGGCGCGCAGGGTGTGCGCGCTGATGGTCAGCGGCTTGGGGAAGCACGTCGCGACGCCGTCGGGGCTGATCAGGGTCATGTCGTCGGAGAGGAAGAGCCCGCCGTGGTCGCGCAGCAGGCGCAGCACGGTGGCCGTCTTGCCCGTGTCGGTGAGGGCGGAGAGCATCACCCCGACGCCGTTGAGGCTGACGCACGCCGAGTGCAGCAGCATGTGGCCCCGCGACACGAGCACGAACCGCAGCAGCGCTTCGATGATGTTGGTGTAGACCACGTGCGGTGAACGGGCGAGCAGCGGACCGACCTGGATGTCGATCGGCGAGCCGAGCTGTATCCGGAAGTTGGCGCCCAACCGGCCCAGGTGCTCCTCGTACCGCAGGACCGACTGGTTGGCGTACTCGGTCATGGCGGCCCGGCGCCGGGGCCCCCGGCCTCCCACGTCACTGACCCGCACCGCGATGTCGACATCCGAGTCGGCGATCCACTGGGCGCGGAAGAACTCCAGTTCCGGCAGCATGATCTGGGACCCGATGGTGACCACCCCGGCCACGTCGTACCGGTACTTGAGGTACTGGTACCGCTTGCGGGACGGGGTGGCGGCGGCCTCGGGGGCCTCCAGGTTGACGAGCATGCGCACGGGATCGCGCCGGCCGGTGCTGCCCCAGGCGTAGATGACCCGGTCGTTGACCAGGAATCGGACGAGGAACAGTGCGACCAGCGTGAGCGCGTTCGCCGTCAGGATTCCGACGCCGGCCCAGACCAGGGCCTGCAACATCGGCAGGCGCAACAGCAGCAGCAGGTTGTTCAGCAGGAAGAAGCGGCCCGCCCGTCCGGCCAGGGCGCCCTGTCGGTTGCGCCGGTAGATGAGGGCGTCGACGAGGACGAAGTTCCACGCCGTCGAGAGCTGGGTCGCCAGTGCGGCGCCCAGCAGGTGGTGCAGGTTGGCCGGCTCGTAGAAGAACCACAACGCGGCCGTGTTGACCACCAACCCGGACAGTCCGACCAGTCCGAAGGCGATCATCCGGCCGAGCTCCCGCAGCCGGTCCCGGGTGGCGGCCGGGCCTTCGCGCATCTGGCCGACCAGCCGCTGACTGCGCAGCCGCCACAGGTGCCGCAGGAAGGTCAGCCCCTCCCGCACCGACGCCTTGGAATGGCCGGCGTGCCGGGGAGCCATCTCGTATGCGACTTCCGCGACCCGGGCGCCGGGGTGGCGGATGAGCAGTTCGAGCAGGACCTTGAAGCCGATCGGGTTCACCCGGTCCAGGTCGACGGCGGTGCGGCGGAAGGCGAACAGGCCGCTCATCGGATCGGTGATGGTGTTCAGGCGGCGCGGGAACAGGCTCTTCGCCAGCCGGGTCGCCCACGACGAGGTGGCCTCGCGGGCGGCGCCGCCGAGCCCTTCGTTGGAGCCCTCCCCGGCGTAGCGGGTGCCGACCACCACGTCCACGTCGTGCCGCAACGCGATACCCGCCAGCATGCCGGCCGATTCCGGCGGATGCTGGAGGTCCGCGTCCATCACCAGGATCCACTCGCCGCGGGCGTGCCGCGCGCCGAGCACCACGGCGCCGCTCAGGCCACCGGTGCGCGCGCTCGGCGGCCGGTGCAGCAGCCGTACGGCGACCGGGGCGTCGGCCGCGTGCCGGGCCAGCACGGCCGGCGTGTCGTCCTCGCTGTCGTCCACCACGATGATCTCCGCGTGGAGCGGCGCGAGAGCCGGGCCCAGTCTGGACAGCAGCGCGGGAATGTTCTCCGCCTCGTCGCGGGTCGGCACGATGACGCTCAAGCGGACCTGCTGGTCCGCCGCGGGCCGGTGCAGATAGTGCGGTGCGAGGTCTGGTTCGCGCCCGTTCTGGCGTCGCCGGAGTTCGCCGCCCGGATTTCCGGGCTCTTCGTCGTCCTTACCAATCGACGGTGTCTGTGCAACCTCGGTCATTCGACCCTCCATCAGTTGCGCTTCTGGGCAGTAACGAGCCGCCGGATATCCGGCTCAGGAACGGGCGAAAGAAGCGTGCCGTACGGGAAATGTGCGCCGGACCGACACTGGTTCGGCGCGATCGGAAATGACGGGGTGGCTGCGGGTTCGTCAGAGGTTACGAAAGGTGAACACGAGGTGTCCAACACTCAACGAGTCGTGAACACGACAGGAACGCGCACGGAAATCCAGCCGTTCGGCCACCCCGCCCACCTGCGCAGACTGCGGAGTGATCATCGTCCTACTGCGCTGAGTAACGTAGCGCGGCGTCTGCGAGGACACGCCGCGGGTCGTCCCGGCCGGGCAGACGCCTTTTCATTCAACGGCGTACGACATCCGAGCGACCGGATCAGTGGGCCGGCGTGCTGCCGGCTGCGTTCACTGAGCGCGACGGCCGGGGAATTGTTTCAGTCGAGCCCAGGTGGCCGTTCGGTGGAACGCTCGCCTCCGGAAAGCGCTGTCGCCATCCGCCGGGTAATCCGAACATGTTCACCGAATGAGGTGGTGCGTCGGCCGGTCCGCCGCGGGCTCCGATGTCCGAGCGGACCACTGAGGACCGGGCCGCTCGGTACGGTGCGGTATCCGATCGGCGGGAGCGACCACCTCGACGGGCCTGATCAACCCACCCCGGTCCGCCCATGCCCCGGTCTACTCAGGCGGGTCCGGCGACCACCGCGCCACGGATGAGCGTCCGTAGGCCCTCCATCGGGGCCCCGTCGCCCGCGCCGAGCCGGTTGCGCACCGCGGCCACCGTCAGGCCCAGCTCGGGGTACGCGAAGGCGAGGCTGCCGCCGCTGCCGGCGGTGCCGAACGATCCGTCGTCCTCGACCGCGTACCCCAGCCCGAAGGCCAGCTCCTGCCCGAACACCCACTCGGTGCCGCGCGCCGCCGCCGCCGACACCCGGCGCAGCCGCTCCGGCGAGATCAGCCGTACGCCGTCGACCGGGCCGAGCAGCGCCGCGTACATCCGGGTCACCGCCCGGGCGGTCATCGTGCCGACCGCCGGCACGTCGGCGCGCAGCACGTCGGGGTTGCCGCCGGTCGTCGCGTCGGGACGGACGGCGGGCGGCGCTACCGCGTCGAAGTTCGGCAGGTTCGCGCCGGCGTACTCCATCAGCGCGGCGAGCCCGGCGTCCTCCAGGCGAGCCAGCCGGTCGAGGTCCGCCGCCGGCACCGCGAGGAACAGCTCCCCGGTCACGCCGAGCGGCGCGGCGACCTCTTCGGCGAGCACCTGCGAGATCCGCCGTCCGGTGGCCCGCCGCACCACCTCGCCGACGAGCCAGCCGAACGTCCACGCGTGGTACGCGACCCGCTCGCCGGGCGCCCAGCGCGGCCGCGCCGCCGCGACCAGCGCGCACATCCGCTCCCAGTCGGCGAAGTCGGCCGGGGTCACGTCGGCGGGCAGCGCCGGCACCCCGGCGGTGTGGGTGAGCGCGTGCCGCAGGGTGATCCCGTCCTTGCCGTGCCGGGCGAACTCCGGCCACACCTCGGCGATGCGCAGGTCGTAGTCGAGCTGCCCGCGCTCGGCCAGCACGTGCACCACGGTGGCGGTGAGGCCCTTGCCGGTGGAGACGGCGTGCACCGGGGTGTCCGCGGTCAGTGGCCGGCCGGTCGCCGGGTCGGCCAGGCCGGCCTGCTCCTCGACGATCGACTCACCGTCCAGGTAGGCCGCGACCTGCACCCCGGCCTCCCGACCGGAGGAGACCAGCGCGTCGATCGTCTTGCGCACCTCGGCCCGCAGGCCGTCCCAGCGTCCGTCCACGAGGGGCCAGCCTGCCAGAGCGGCCCGCGCCGGTCGCGGGTTTTTCCGTCGGTGAGCAGCCGGGAGCGCAGCGCGGCGACCAGCGCGTCGTCGACGCCGAGCCGGTCGGTGGCGTAGCCGCGTACCGAGCCGTGCGCGGCGGCCAGGTCGGCGAGGAAGAGCCGGACGATCTCCGCAGGCGCGCGTCCGTACCCGGGCCAACGCGGGCCGGGTGGCCCCGCCGGCCGGCGTACCCGGTAGGTTGCGGGCATGGTGGAGGCGGCGGCCGGCAGGGTCGTGGAGATCTGGACCGACGGGGCGTGCAGCGGCAATCCCGGCCCCGGCGGCTGGGGCGTGCTGCTGCGCTGGGGCGACCACGAGCGGGAGCTGTGCGGCGGTGAGGCGACGCCGACCACCAACAACCGGATGGAGCTGACCGCGGCGATCCGGGCCTTGGAGAGCCTGACCCGGCCGGTCACCGTCCGGCTGCACACCGACAGCACGTACGTGCGCAACGGCATCACCGGCTGGCTGGCCTCGTGGAAGCGCAACGGCTGGCTGACCGCCGCGAAGCAGCCGGTGAAGAACGCCGACCTGTGGCAGCAACTGGAGGCCGCCTGCGCCCGGCACGACGTGACCTGGCTCTGGGTGAAGGGGCACAACGGTCACCCGGAGAACGAGCGGGCCGACGCGCTGGCCAACCGGGGCATGACCGAGGCCCGGGCGGAGGTGGCCGCCGTCCGGTGAGGCGACGGCGGCGCGGCGGCTGCCCACCTGGGACAGCTCGATCGGCTACGGCCTCGGCGCGCTGCCGGTGATCTCGGCTGACGGCGCGGGCCGGGTCACTCCTCGGCGTTGGGGTCGCCGGCGCCCGAGACGGCGTCGACGTCGTAGCCGGCCCGGCTGGTCTCCCGGGCGGGCCGCGCCTCCTCGGCCGGCAGGTCGGCGAAGTCGTCTCCGGTGTCGTCGGTGGTGCGCAGGGAATCGCCCGGCGGTCGCAGCGACGCCTCGTACGCGGTCGCACCGTCGGGCTCGTCGGTCGCCGCCCGGCCGAAGGAATGCTCACTCGTCATGTCGCCCTCCTGCCCGCGTCCGGCGACGGCAAACGTCGTCCGGCCGGGGCCGATCAGCGGGGCGCGTCGGGGTGCCCGGGCATGCCGGAGCCGCCCGAGCTGCTGCCCGCGGCGCCGCCGGCCACCCCGGAGCCGTCGTCCTCGGTGACCACGTCCGGCTTCGGCGCGCCGTCCTCCGGCGCCGGGACGTCCGTGTCCGCCCCCACCTGGACCAACCGGGCCTGCCCGGCCTCGTCCTCGGCATGCGCCGGATCGACCGGTTGCTTGCCCTGCCGTGCCCGATATCCCACGGTCGCCTCCCTGGTGCCGCCGGCCGCCGACGCAGTGCTGCCGGCTACCCGACGGCGCTGCCGCGAAACGTCACCGCCCGCGACGGTCACGGGGTCAGCGCCGGCGGCGCGCGTCCGGGCGTCCGGTCCGGGGGCGGGCCGGCGTGACCGTGAGCGACCAGTGCGCGGGGCGGCGCAGCGCGGCCGGCAGGGCGGTGCGGTGGTCGCCGCGGGCGGCGTCGAGCTGCGACTGGTGCAGGAAGAGGCAGCGGCTCAGGTCGGCCCCGCGCAGGTCGGCCCCGCGCAGGTCCGCGCCGGTCAGGTCGGCCGCGCCGAGGTCCACGCCGCGCAGGTCGGCGCCGATCAGGCAGGCGCCGCGCAGGCTCGCCCCGGCCAGGTCCGCCCGGCGCAGGTCCACCCCGATCAGCACCGCCCCGCGCCGGTCCGCGCCCGCGTGGCCGGCCCGGGCCCGCTCGCCGGCGCGGGAGAGCAGCGCGTTGACCCGACCCCGGTGGGCGTCCACGTCGAGGGCGAGCAGCTCCTCCGGGCTGCCGTCGGTGAGCCGACCGGTCTCCTCCAGCGCCCGGGTGAGGTCGTCGCGCAGCGGACCGGGCGGGGTCAGGGCCAGCGCCTCGGTCAGGTACCAGAGCAGTTCGTGCAGTGGCCGCATCACCGCGAAGGTGTCGAACATCCGGCGCGCCGTCGCCGGGTCGGTCCGCCAGTCCCGCCCGCCGAAGGTGACCTGGGCGACCTGCTGGCCGGCGCCGAAGCAGTCGAAGACCGTACAGCCGGGAAAGCCGCGCTGGCGCAGGTCGCGGTGGATGCCGCAGCGGGAGTCCGGACCCAGGTTCGGGCATGGTTGCCCGGCGGGCTTGTCGAGGGCGAAGTCGGCGGAGGCGGAGAAGGCGGGCGCGACGCAGCAGAGCCCGACGCAGCGCGCGCAGTCCGCGCGCAGCTCCCGTCCGCCGACGGTCGCCGACGACTGCTGTTCTGCCGTGTCCGACACGCTGAACCGGCCTCCCGCCGCTCGGAGTCGCTGAGGGTGCCCGCGGCGGGGTGGCCGCGACCGGACCCATTCTCCGCCCACCCGCCGGGGGCCGTCCCGGCGGCCCGGGTGCCCGCGCTGGTCGTCCCGTCCGTTCGCCCACGCCGTCGCCCCGGACCTTCGTATCGTGGCCGTAACCGGCACGAAGGGCGGCGGGATGGACGAGCAGGCACGGGAGCAGGCGCTGCTCACCGCCCTGACCACCGAGCACTTCGTGCTGCAGACCTCCCGCAGCGCCACGATCGCCGAGTCGGTCGGCCGGGCCACGGTGTTCCTGACCATGCTCTCCGCCGCGCTGATCGGGTTGGGTTTCGTCTCGACCAGCGGGCAGTTGCTCAAGCCGTACCTCGGCGCGGTGGTGCCGACCCTGGTGATCACCGGCCTGTTCACCTTCGGCCGGCTGGTGCAGACCATGGTGGAGAACGAGCTGGATCTCCAGCGCATCCAGCGCATCCGCGCCTACTACCACCGGCAGTTCGCCGGCGAGCACGACTTCTTCGCCGACGCGGTCCTCGACGGGGACCTGCAGCGCGCCGAATGGGCGGCGGTCGGCAACCGGCCGAGCCGCTGGCAGCTGCTGCTCACCACGGGGGCGATGGTCGGGGCGGTCAACGCGCTGCTGATCGGGCTGGCCGCCACCCTGCTGACCGGCCTGACGGGCGGCTCCCCGAAGCTGGCCGTCGCGGTCGGGGTGGCGGTGGCGCTGGTGGCCTTCGGCGCGCAGGTCGCGTACATCCAGCGGGCCTCCATCTCGCTCGGCTGAGCGGTGGCGGCGACCGCGCGGGCGCGGGCGCCGCCGGCCGGTCAGAAGTCGAAGAGCGCGCCGGTGCCGCGCCGCAGCGCGCAGCGGTTGTCGAAGGTCCGGGTGTACGCCACCGAGCGGTCCTGCCAGAAGCCGACGGCGCGCACGGTGAGCGGGGCGTGTTCCAGGGTGCACGGGCCCGGCTCCACGTCCAGGGCGGCGAGGTCGCCGTCGACCCGCGCCACGAGCCGGCAGGCGGTCGTCGGGTCCGGGTGCAGGCCGCCGGCCGGACCGCAGACCAGCACGGTGGCCCGGGGCCCGGCGGGCGGCGGGTCGACGGTGAGCAGCAGCACCGAGGGCGTCTCGGGGCCGGGGCGGGGAACCGCCCCGGCCGCCCCGGGGTGCGGGGCGGCCACGACGGCGAGCCCGCCGAGGGTCGCGGCCAGGGCGAGCGCGGTGGCGTGTCGGGCGAAGGGCACGGTGACGTCCTTTTGTCGGGCCCGGATGGGGGCCGGCTGCGGACCGGCCGTCGTGCGGCCGGGCCGTGGCAAACCCTAAGTGGACGGTGTGAACGCGAAACGTCACGAAGTGTTACGCCGGCGGGCCGCCGACACCGGACGGCACGGGCCGCGCCGGACCCGCTTTCCTCGACATTGTCCGAACGGCTGACAACCGGAACGGTGCCCACTGTCAACGATTTTCCACCTTGCCGGGCAGTTGGCCGAAAGGATGACAACCGAATCCCGCCGTTATTGCACAGCGTCATCCACGAAACCGGATCGTTGTCAATCGCTGACAACCGATACCGCCGTTATCGGAACGATTCATAGCGCTCTGGCAATTCGGTTTACCTTCGGTGGGAAGGACGCATTCGTCGCCGCCGAGGGGGCCCGCCATGAGCGACATGTCCCACCCGCCATCGCTCTCCGCCGCCGGTGACGCGACCGTCGCTGACCCGGCCGTCGAGGTCAACTCGCCGGCCGATCCGCTGCCGTCGACCGACCGTCGGGAGATCGTCGGACGCTCGCCGAATCAGCTCGCCTGGCTGCGGCTCAAGCGCGACCGGACGGCCCGCGCCAGCGCCCTGACCCTCGTCGTCGCGGCGGTCGTCGCGGTCTGCGCGCCGCTGCTCGGCTGGCTCACCGGAATTGATCCGACGGACAAGTTCGTCGATCGTCTCAACGATTTCGGAATGCCGATCGGCTATGCCGGAGGTATCGGCGCCGAGCACTGGCTCGGGCTCGAACCGGGCAGCGGCCGGGACATCCTGCTCCAGTTGGTGTACGGCCTGCGGACGTCATTGTTCATCGCCTTCGCCTCGGCCCTGCTGGCCTCGTTCATCGGGGTGGCGGTGGGCGTGGTGGCCGGCTGGGCGCGGGGCTGGCTGGACAGCGCGGTGAACTGGGTGATCGACGTGACCCTGGCGTTCCCGTTCCTCATTTTCGCGCTCGCGGTCATCCCGATCCTGGAGGACCGCTTCTACACCGACCGGGAGGCCCCGCCGCCGGCCTTCCGGGTGGCGCTGATCATCGCCACCTTCGGGCTGTTCAGTTGGACGTACACCGCTCGGCTGGTGCGCGGTCAGGTGATCTCCCTGCGCGAGCGGGAGTTCGTCGAGGCGGCCCGGGCGGCCGGCGCCGGCACGGGGCACATCCTGTTCCGGCAGCTGCTGCCGAACATCTGGGCGCCCATCTTGGTCACGGTGTCGCTGAACGTGCCGCAGTTCATCGCGGTCGAGGCGGCCCTGGCCTTCGTCAACATCGGCGTCACGGAGCCCACCCCGGACCTCGGCCGGATGATCTACAGCAGCGTCGGATACGTGGCGAGCGACCCCTGGTACACCCTGTTCCCCGGATTGACGATCTTCCTGCTGGTCCTGGCGTTCAACCTCTTCGGCGACGCGCTGCGGGACTCGCTGGATCCCCGGTCGACCCGGTAACCCCCGGCCATCAGGCACGTACGCCCGGCCGGCGGGGGCCGCCGGGCGGGAAGGGAGCACACCATGCGAGCGAAAACCCGGACCCTGACCTGTGGGGTCCTCGCCGCGGCGCTCGTCGCCGCCGGCTGCAGCCCCACCACCGACTCCGGCGGTGGCGGGAACGACGACAAGGCGAAGACCCAGACCGGCTCGATCTCCTACGACGCCGCCGACAACCAGGGACCGGCCAAGGCGGTCGACGGGGCCACCAAGGGCGGC
Source organism: Micromonospora kangleipakensis (assembly GCF_004217615.1). Classification (NCBI taxonomy): domain Bacteria; kingdom Bacillati; phylum Actinomycetota; class Actinomycetes; order Micromonosporales; family Micromonosporaceae; genus Micromonospora; species Micromonospora kangleipakensis. Next base: position 4,414,662 of record NZ_SHLD01000001.1, read on the forward strand.
ACCCTGACGGTCATGCAGGTCGCCGACTTCGAGCACCTCGACCCGGCCCGCAACTACGTCAACGTCCAGCAGGTCACCGGCGGGCTGATCTACCGGTCGCTGAACGGCTACAAGGAGGACGGCACCGGCAAGCTGCTGCTCGTCGGCGACCTGGCCACCGACCCGGGCAAGGACGTGAACAAGGACTGCAAGGTGTGGGAGTTCACCCTCCGCGAGGGGGTGAAATACGAGGACGGCTCGCCGGTGACCAGCAAGGACGTCGCGTACGGCATCGCCCGGTCGTACTCGGCCAACCTCAACGAGGGGCCGCACTACATCCAGCAGTGGCTCTACCCGGGCGGGGCGTACAACGCGAAATACCAGGGGCCGTACGACGGGGGCAGGCCCGCGCCGGACGGCATCGAGACGCCGGACGACCGGACCATCCGGTTCACCTTCCAGGAGCCGCACTGCGACATGCCGTACGCGGCGGCGCTGCCCACCAGCGCCCCGGTCCCGGCGGCCAAGGACACCCGGGCCAACTACGACCTGCGGCCCTTCTCGTCCGGCCCGTACCGGGTGAAGTCCTACCAGCGGGACGTGGCCCTGGAGCTGGAGCGCAACCCGCACTGGGACCCGCAGACCGACCCGCTGCGCACCGCCTACCCGGACGCGATCAAGGTGACGTTCGGACTGGAGCAGGCGCAGATCGCCGAGCGCCTCGTGGCCGACGCGCCGGCCGACCAGGCCTCGCTGAGCTGGACCGACGTGCCGCCCGCGGTGCTGCCCCGCACCACCTCCGGCACGGTCGCCGAGCGGGTGATCAAGGGTCCGACGCAGTACACCTGGGTGCTGGACATCAACACCCAGCGGGTCACCGACCTGAACGTCCGCAAGGCGCTGAACTACGCGGTGGACAAGGACGCCGCGCTCAAGGCCATCGGCGGGCAGGCCGCCGGCTCACCGGCCACCACGCTGATGTCGCCCACCACCGCCGGCTGGAAGAAGTACGACGTCTTCAACGCCCCGGTGACCGGTGACAAGCAGAAGGTGCGGGAGCTGCTCGGCGGGAAGGGCCCGAAGCTGGTGCTGGCCCACGTCAACACCGAGCTGCGTACCCAGCAGGCCGAGGCGATCCGGAAGAACCTCACCGACATGGGCTTCACCATCGTCATGAAGCCCATCGAGCAGAGCAGCTACTACGACGAGATCGGCCGGAAGAACAACCCGTACGACCTCTACCTCAGCGGCTGGGGCTCGGACTGGCCGACCGGCTCGACGGTCATCCCGCCGCTCTACGACGGTCGGGAGATCGGGCCCGAGGGCAACAACAACCTCTCGTACCTCAACGAGCCCGGGGTGAACGCGGAGATCGACCGGGTGCGGAACCTGCCCGCGGCCGAGCAGGACGCGGCCTGGATGGCCCTGGACGAGAAGATCATGCGGGAGCACGCGCCGGTGGTGCCCTGCTACTACGACGCCACCTACGAACTGCGCGGATCGAAGATCGGCAACGCCTTCCTCAGTGACGCCTTCGGCATCATCCAGCTCAACACCATCTATGTGAAGCAGTGACCGACGGTGGGGGCGGCGCGAATGCCGCCCCCACCCCGGGCCCCCCGGGGAGGTGTTCGTGTTCCGATTCATCGTCCGCCGACTGCTCGTCGCGGTCGTCACCCTCGCCGTCATCAGCCTGGTCACCTTCGGGCTGTTCTTCGCGGTGCCGAGCAGCCCGGCCAAGGTGATGTGCGGCAAGAACTGCACCGCCGAGGACATCGCCCAGGTGGAGCAGCGCCTCGGCATCGACCGGCCGCTGCCCTGGCAGTACGTCGACTTCGTCCGCGGCATCGCCGTCGGCCGCACGTACGGCTCGGGGGACTTCCGGCAGGAGTGCCCGGCACCCTGCCTGGGCTACTCGTTCCGCAACAACCAGCCGGTCACCGAGATCATTGCCCAGCGCGCCCCGGTGACCTTCAGCATCGTCTTCGGCGGCGCGGTGATCTGGCTGCTGCTCGGCGTCTCGCTGGGCATGGTCTCGGCGCTGCGCCGGGGGACCGTCTTCGACCGGGCCGCGATCGGCGTCACCCTGGCCGGGGCGTCCATGCAGGTCTACTTCTTCGGCCTGATCCTGCTCTACCTGCTCGTCTACTCGACCGGGCTGCTGCCGTTCCCCAACTACACACCGCTGACCGAGAACCCGGCCCGCTGGGCGGTCGGGCTGCTGCTGCCCTGGGTGACCCTCGGGTTCCTCAACTCGGCGCTCTACGCCCGGCTGTCCCGCGCGCAGATGCTGGAGACCCTCTCCGAGGACTTCGTCCGTACCGCCCGGGCCAAGGGGCTGTCGGCGCGGCAGGTGCACACCCGGCACGCGTTGCGGGCCGCCATCACGCCGATCGTCACCATCGCCGGTCTGGACATCGGCACCAGCCTCGGCGGGACCTTCATCACCGAGACGATCTTCGGCCTGCAGGGGCTGGGCAAGGCCACCGTGGAAGCGGTGCAGTTCCTCAACCTGCCGGTGGTCATGGCCACCGTCCTGCTGGCGGCGGTCTTCATCGTGGTCGCCAACATCGTGGTCGACGTGCTCTACGCCGTCATCGACCCGCGGGTCCGGCTGAGCTGACGAGAGGAGCAGGTGATGACCGGAAGGGACGTACCGGTGCCCCGGCAGGGTGGGGATCCCTACCTGCGGGTCGACGACCTGCGGGTGCACTTCGACACCACCGACGGGGTGGTCCGCGCCGTGGACGGCGTCTCCTTCGCCGTCGACCGGGACCGCACGCTGGGCATCGTGGGGGAGTCCGGCTCGGGCAAGAGCGTGACCTCGCTGGCCGTCCTGGGCCTGCACGACGCCAAGCGCGCCACCATCACCGGCGAGATCTCCGTGGGCGGCCGTCAGTTGGTCGGTCTGCCGGAGGAGGAGGTGCGGCGGCTGCGGGGCCGGGACATGGCGATGATCTTTCAGGATCCGTTGTCGGCGCTGCATCCGTACTACACGGTGGGGCGGCAGATCGCGGAGGCGTACCGGGTGCATCACCCGCGGGCGGGGAAGCGGGAGGCCCGGCAGCGGGCGGTGGACATGTTGGGTCGGGTGGGGATTCCGCAGCCGGCGCGGCGGTTCGATCAGTTTCCGCATGAGTTCTCGGGTGGGATGCGGCAGCGGGTGATGATCGCGATGGCGTTGGTGAACGATCCGGATCTGTTGATCGCGGATGAGCCGACGACGGCGTTGGATGTGACCGTGCAGGCGCAGATTTTGGATCTGTTGGCTGATCTGCAGGCGGAGTTCCACTCGGCGATCGTGCTGATCACCCATGACCTGGGGGTGGTGTCCCAGGTGGCCGACGACGTGCTGGTGATGTACGGGGGCCGGGCGGTGGAGTGCGGGAGCGTGGAGCAGGTGTTGCGGCGTCCGCAGCATCCGTACACGTGGGGGTTGTTGTCGAGTGTGCCGTCGTTGCACGGTGATGCGGACGCGGACCTGTTGCCGATCCCGGGTAACCCGCCGTCGTTGATCAATTTGCCGTCGGGGTGCGCGTTCCATCCCCGCTGCCGGTACGCCGGTCGCAACGGCGCCCGTTCCTTCACTCAGGTGCCCGAGCTGAGGCAGGTGGTCGAGCGTGGGCACCTGGTGGCGTGCCACCTGCCGCAGGCCGACCGCCAGCGCATCTACCGCGACGAGATCTCCCAGGTGGGGGTGGCCAGATGAGCACGGAATCCGGCAACGGCCCCGCCGGCGGCATCCCGGCCGGCCCGGTGCTCACCGCCGCAGGCGCCCGGCCGGCCCGGCCCGAGGCGGAGCCGCTGCTGCGGGTGCGTGGCCTGACGAAGCACTTCCCGGTCCGCGGCGCGTTCCGCAGCCGGGGCCTGGTGCGGGCGGTGGACGGCGTCGACCTCAACGTCCGGCCTGGCGAGGCGCTGGGCCTGGTGGGGGAGTCGGGGTGTGGGAAGACGACGACGGGTCGGATGTTGGTGCGGTTGTTGGAGCCGACCGCGGGGTCGATCGAGTTCGCGGGGCGGGACATCACCCATGCGCGGCGGGGTGAGCTGCGGCCGTTGCGGCAGGACCTGCAGATCATCTTCCAGGACCCGTACGCGTCGTTGAATCCTCGGCACACCGTGGGTCGGATCGTGGCGATGCCGTTGCAGGTCAACGGGATCACCCCGCCCGGCGGGGTCCGCAAGCGGGTCCAGGAACTGCTGGAGCTGGTGGGGTTGAACCCGGAGCACTACAACCGGTACCCGCACGAGTTCTCCGGCGGGCAGCGCCAGCGCATCGGCATCGCCCGCGCCCTGGCGCTGCGGCCGAAGCTGATCGTCGCCGACGAGCCGGTCTCGGCCCTGGACGTGTCGATCCAGGCGCAGGTGATCAACCTGCTGCGCGACCTGCAACGCGACCTGGACCTGGCGTTCGTGTTCATCGCCCACGACCTGGCCGTGGTGCGGCACTTCTGCCACCGCGTCGCGGTCATGTACCTGGGCAAGATCGTCGAGATCGGTGACCGCGACGACATCTACCAACGCCCCCAGCACCCCTACACCCGGGCGCTGCTGTCGGCGATCCCCGACGTGACCACCCTCGGCCCGGCCGGACGCATCCGGCTCACCGGGGACGTGCCGACTCCGCTGAACCCGCCCTCGGGCTGCCGGTTCCGTACCCGCTGCTGGAAGGCTCAGGACCGCTGCGCCACCGAGGAACCCGCCCTGGTCAGCCGCGACGGCGGCCGGCAACTCACCGCCTGCCACTACCCCGAGCAGGGGCCGGTCGCCGCCACTCCTGATGCCGCGGAGACGCTGGGGTGAGCCGGCGCCGACCCACCGCGGACGGGCCTGCTGGCTCATGGTGGCCAGCCCGGGGGTGACCACGGCCGGGACGCCGGCGAGCAGGTGACGGCCGGCAGTGACCCGGGCGCGGGGCGAGGTCACGGGCGACGGGCCGCCCAGGCGGTCCGGCTGCCCCGGACCGTCAGGTCGCGGCGGCGCAGGAGGCTGTCGGGGTTGTCGTCCGCCAGGAGACGGTCGAGGGTGCCGAGGTCGTCGCTGGCCAGCCGGCCGTCGAGGGCCGAGCGGATGCGGCGCAGGTAGGCGTGCGCGTAGCGCCCGGTGCTCGGCGGCGCCGGGGTCGCCTCGACGGTGAAGCTGCGCTGCGCGGCGATCTCGAAACCGGCCCCCGCCAGGTGCGGCCGCCAGTTCGGGTGCGCGTTCCAGCCCGCCTGCGCCAGGGCCTCGTGGCAGCGTGACTCCAGGCCGGGCCGGCCCAGCCCGACGTCGTCGGGCAGGAAGCGGGGCAGGGCGTCCATCTCGACGACCACCAGCAGGCCACCGGGGTTCAGTGCGGCGTGGACGTCGCGGAGCACCCGGTCGGGGTCGGCGACCTCGTGCAGCGACGAGGCCGCCCAGACGACGTCCGCCGCGCCGACCTCGGGCCAGGCGACGTCCAGGTCGGCCCGCACCACGCGCAGCCGATCGGCCAGCCGCTGCTCGCGGGCCGCCCCGCGGACGCGGTCCAGCATCACCGCCGACCTGTCGATCGCGACCACGGCGGCGGAGCTGAACCGGCGCGCCAGCGCCAGGCTGCCGGTGCCGGTGCCCGCACCCACGTCGACGACCGTGCGCGGCGCGTCCGAGGCGTGCCGCCCGACCCACGCGGTCACCTCGTCCAGGTACGGGCCGAGCACCTCCGCGTCCAGGTCCAGCAGGTCCGCCAGCCCTGCCTCGTCGTGATGTGCCGGTCCGCCGCCGTGGTGGTGGGAAGAGTGGTGTGCCATGCCCCCGACGCTAACCGCCCTGTGCGCCTGCGGCATACAATCTTGCGTGTGACGCAAGAAGTCGCCCTCGACACCGTGATCCGCCAGCGCATCCGCGGCCTGCGACTGGCTCGCGGCTGGTCGCTGGACGCCCTCGCCGCCCGCTGCCACCTCAGCCCCTCCACCCTGAGCCGCCTCGAGACCGGGCACCGCAGGATCGCCCTCGACCAGCTGGTCCCCATCGCCCGGGCGCTCGGCACCACGCTCGATCAGCTCGTCGAGGCCGTCGACGACGAGGACGTGGTGATCCGACCGCAGCCGACGCACACCCGAGGGCTGACGACCTGGCTGCTGTCCCGCGAAGACGCTCTCCACGGCGTGACCGTGGCGAAGATGCGGATCACGCCCGAGCGGCCGACGGGAGCGGAGCACCTGGGAGTGCACCCCGGCCGCGAGTGGTTCACCGTCCTGTCCGGCACCGCCTGCCTGCGACTGGGTGCGCGGACCATCCTGGTCCGGGCGGGCGACGCCGCCGAGTTCTCGACCATGGTCCCGCACGCCATCGGCGCCCATGCCGGTCCCGTGGAGATCCTCACCATCTTCGACCACGACGGCGAGCGGGCCCACCTGCACGCCCCCGACGACGCCCCGCAGCGGTGATGTCGGCCGCACGGGGACGCGGCGACCTCAGACCGATCGCCAGTCGTCGGACGGCAGGGCGGCGGCCTGCGGACCCATCAGCAGCATGCCGCCGTCCACCACCCACGACGCCCCGGTCACGTACGCGGCGGCGGGCGAGGCGAGGAACGCCACCACCGCGGCGACCTCCCGCGCGTCCCCCGGCCGCCCCACCGGCACCCCCGGACGCTCCTGCGTGAACGGGTCGACGTCCTCCTGGCCGGTCATCGGGGTGGCGACCTCCCCGGGGGCGACCGCGTTGACGGTGATCCCGTCCGCCGCCAGCTCCTGGGCCATCACCCGGGTGAGCAGCCCCAGCCCACCCTTCGCCGCGCAGTACGCCGACGAGCCGACCCGGGGCGCGTGCTCGTGCACGCTGGTGAGGTTGACGATCCGACCGCCCGCGCCGGCCGCCCGCATCCGGCGGGCGGCCCGCTGCGAGCAGAGGAACGGCCCGTCCAGGTCGACGCTGAGCACCTCCCGCCACTGCTCCCACGCCACCTCGACGAAGGGCGTGGCCATCCCGGTGCCGGCGTTGTTGACCAGCACGCCGATCCCACCGAGCCGGTCGGCCAGCTCGTCCACCACCGCGGTGCCGTCGGGCAGCCGGGTCAGGTCCAGCTCGGCCACCTCGCAGCGCCGGCCGGTCCCGCGTACCTCGGCGGCGGTGCGCTCGGCGCCCGCCGGATCGCCGTACCAGGTGAGGCCGATGTCGAAGCCGGCCGCGGCGAGCGTCACCGCGCAGGCCTTGCCGATGCCGGAGTCCGCGCCGGTGACGACGGCGATCCTCGGGTAGTCCTCGTATCGCTGGGGCATGCTGGCCGCACTACCCGGACCGGACGTGCTCAACCAGGTCGGGTGTAACCGCCCCGCACCGGGGTAGCCGGGGCGGCATGGAGCTGGTCGAGGAGTCGCCGTACCGGTTCCGGATCGACCGGCACGATCCGATGCGGGTTCCAGGCGTGGTCTTCGCCTCCCGGTCGCTGTTGCCGGACGCCGGGGCCGACAAGTCGCTGGATCAGGTGGCGAACGTGGCCACCCTGCCCGGCATCGTCGGCGCCTCGTACGCCATGCCGGACGTGCACTGGGGTTACGGCTTCCCGATCGGCGGGGTCGCGGCCACCGACATCGAGGACGGCGGGGTGGTCTCGCCCGGCGGGGTCGGCTTCGACATCTCCTGCGGGGTGCGGCTGCTCACCGCCGAGCTCGACCGCGCCGAGCTGCGGCCCCGGCTGGACGCGCTGATGGACGGCCTCGGCGAGGCGACGCCGCGCGGCATGGGCAAGGGCGCGGTGTGGCACCTGACCGACCGCGCGGAACTCGACGCGGTGCTGCGCGGGGGCTCCCGCTACGCCGTCGAGCGCGGGTTCGGCGGCCAGCACGACCTGGACCGGTGCGAGGACTACGGCGCGGTCGACGACGCGAACCCGGCACAGGTGAGCGAGCGGGCGGTGGAGCGCGGCGCGCGCCAGGTCGGCAGCCTCGGCTCCGGCAACCACTTCCTTGAGGTGCAGGTCGTCGAGGACGTCTACGACGAGGCCGTGGCCAGCGCGTTCGGGCTGCGCGCCGGCCAGGTCTGCGTCATGATCCACTGCGGGTCGCGGGGGCTGGGCCACCAGATCTGCACCGACTACGTCCACGAGATGGAGAAGGCGATGCGCGGGTACGGCATCCACGTGCCCGACCGGCAGCTCGCCTGCGCCCCCGTCTCGTCCCACGAGGGGCGGGCCTACCTCGGCGCGATGGCCGCCGCGGCCAACTACGCCCGGGCCAACCGGCAGCTGCTCCACCACGCGGCCCGACAGGTCTTCCAACAGGTCACCGGCGGCGACCTGAACCTGGTGTACGACATTTCGCACAACCTCGCCAAGATCGAGACGCACCAGGTGGACGGCGCGGCGCGCCAGCTCTGCGTGCACCGCAAGGGCGCCACGCGGGCGCTGCCGCCCGGCCACGCCGACCTGCCGGATGACCTGCGCGAGGTCGGCCAGCCGGTGCTCATCCCCGGCTCGATGGGGACCGGCTCGTACGTCCTCACCGGCGTCCCCGGCGCGCCGGCGTGGGCCTCCACCTGCCACGGCGCCGGCCGGGTGCAGAGCCGCAAGCAGGCGACGAAGGCGGAACGCGGGCACGACCCACGGCGCGAGCTGGAGGCGCAGGACATCGCGGTGCGCGGGGCGTCCCGGCGGGGGCTGGCCGAGGAGATGCCGGCCGCGTACAAGGACATCACCGCCGTGGTGGCGGCGGCCGAGGGCGCCGGGCTGTGCCGGCGGGTGGCGCGGCTCGTCCCCATCGGCGTGGTGAAGGGCTGAGGCGGCTCACACGTCCAGGGTCACCGCGCCGGACCAGCCTTCCTGGCCGCGGCCGAAGCGCAGCTCGTGCAGCGACACCGCCTTGGGCACCGCGCCGACCAGCTCCACCGCGTCGGAGCCGGTGGTGTGCCACCGCACCAGCAGGCCGCCGTCGTTGGCCGCCCGCACCTCGGTCGCGAGCGGCACGTCACCCTCCGTCTCCAGCCGGAAGATCACCTCATTGAGGACGCCCACCAGCAGGTCCGGGTCGTCGCCCGACGGGACCTGGAACTCCACCGTGGCCTCGGGGGTCGCGCCGGTGGTATCGACGAAGGTGTCGACCAGCGCGGTGACCGCCTCCGCCACGCACCCCTCCCGGTCCGGTGCCCACGCCTCGATCCGGACGTCGGCGGTGTGCGGCACCATGCGGTGCCCCCGCGGCGGTCGTCGGTCCATCCCCCGATCATGCCGGCCCGCCACGGTAGGTCACGGTGAATTGTCGGAGCCGGCGGCTAGGTTGCGGACATGATCGCAGACGACGCCGACGCCGTGACCGTCATCTTCCGCAGCATGATGCGGGCCGTCCTGCGCAGCGAGAAGGTCGGTGCGGACACCCTCGGCCGCACCGTCGGGCTCGCGCGGCGGTGGGGCACCGGGGACGCCGCCGACGCCCAGCTGGCGGTGGCCCTGCGGGAGCTGCATGGCGACCCGGTCGACACCGCCGACCCACGTCAGGTCGCCGACGAGGGGACGGCGATCCTCGCGGACGAGGGCCTCCTTCCCGAGCCGGACGCGCGGGGCGCGGCGACGGCCCGCTTCGCCGCGAACGCGCGCCGGCTGCGGGCCGGGGAGCTCAGCCCGGCCGAGTTCGAGGAGCTCACCGGCGGCGACGCGGGCCCGACCCGCCAGGATCCGCAGCGGCGGCCGGGCGACTGACGGGCACCCCGGGCCGGGCGACGACGGTAGGTTCCGACGGGTGCGGATCACCAAGTTCACCCACGCCTGCGTCCGGATCGAGCACGACGGCCGGGTCCTCGTGATCGACCCGGGTACCTGGAGCGAGCCCTCCGCCCTCGTCGGCGCGGACGCGGTGCTGGTCACCCACGAGCACACCGACCACGTCGACGTGCTGCGGCTCGCCGGCCTCGGGGTGCCGGTCTTCGCGCCCCGGGAGGCACGGCTGCCGGCGGTGGCTCCGCTGCCGGTCACCCGGGTCGGAGCCGGCGACCGGTTCACCGCCGCCGGCTTCGCCGTCACCGCGGTCGGCGGTCGGCACGCCACCATCCACGACGGGGAGCCGGACTGCGCCAACCTCGGCTACCTGGTCGAGGAGGCGCTCTACCACCCGGGGGACTCGCTGCACCCGCCCGGTCGACCGGTCGACACGCTGCTGGTGCCGGCCCAGGCGTCCTGGCTGAAGCTCACCGAGGCGATCGACTTCGCCGGGGCGGTCGACGCGCGCCGGGTCGTCCCGATCCACGACGCCCAGCTCAACGAGCGGGGCCTGGCCAGCGTGAACGGCTGGTTCGGCGAGACCCTGGGCGACCGCTACCGCTACCTCGCTCCGGGCGAGACCGCCTGATCCGCCACCGCGCCCGTGCCGGCGGGGGTGGCGGCGCGGCCGTCCGGTGTCCCGGCCCGCTCGGCACCGGCCCCCCACGCCGGCCGGTCGCCGGGCGGGACTCCGCCCGGCGACCGGGGTTCCCGGTAGGCTGCCGTGGCCGTGGCACCGGCCGGGTTCAGAGCTCCGCCGGCAGGCCGAACGCGGGGAACAGCGCGTGGCCGAAGGTGGTGATCTCGACGATTCGCCCGTCCCGCACCCGCAGCACGTCCAGCTTGAACGCCCGGAACACCTGGTCGCCGGGGCGCCGGAGGTAGCTCGCGGCGGCCGGCAGCCGGTTGGCGTACGTCGGCAGCAGCCGCCAGTCGCCCTCCCGCTCCGGCCCGAAGGCCCGCTCGAGCAGCGGCGCGATGGCCGCGACCCCGTCGAAGCACATCGGCGCCGGCGGCATGGTGATCCGGAGGTCCGGCGCGGCGGCGGCGAGCGCGGCGGTGGCGTCGCAGCGTTCGTGGGCGTCGATGAACCTGGCCAGCAGCTCCCGTTCCCGCTCGTCGGCCGGGTTGGCCGCCCAGTCGGCCCGCCGGGCCGGCAGGTGGGACTGCAGGCTGGCCCGGGCCCGCTGCAGGGCGCTGTTCGCCGCCGCCACGCTGGTCTCCAGCAGCTCCGCCGTCTCCGCCGCCGACCAGCCGAGCACGTCGCGGACCAGGAAGGCGGCCCGCTGCCGGGCCGGCAGCACCTGCATGGCGGCGAGGAACGCCAGCTCGATGGTCTCCCGGGTCACCGCCACCGCGTCCGGCTGCTCGTCGCCCGGCGCGACCCGGTCCAGCAGCCGGTCCGGGTACGGCTGCAACCACGGCACCTCCGCGTACGACCGCACGGCGCGTGGCTGCCGGCCGGTGCGGCGTAGCAGGTCCAGGCAGACGTTGGTGGCGATCCGGTAGAGCCAGGCCCGGGCCTGCGCCCCGTCGAAGCCGTCCCGCCCCCGCCACGCCCGCAGGTACGTCTCCTGGACGGCGTCCTCGGCGTCGTCGAAGGAGGCGAGCATCCGGTAGCAGTGCACGTGCAACTCGCGCCGATGGCGTTCGGTGAGCGCGGCGAAGTCGGGGTCGGCCGGCGCGGGGCGCAGGTCGGCGGTCACGCTGCCACCGCCCCGGCCCGGCCGACCTCCTGGATCAGCCACTCGTTGCCGTCCGGGTCACGCAGCGACAGGAAGGAGCCGTAGTCCCGTCGCTCCGGGTCGGGCCCGGAGGTCTGCACGCCGCCCGCTGCGAAGTGGAAGACCTCGCTGGGCTTCGCGCCCCGCTCCACCAGCTCCGCCCACGCCGCGTCGATGTCCGGGACGACCAGGTGCAGGCCGCTCACCGAGCCCGCGGCGTCCGGCTTGCGCATCAGCGCGATCGAGCAGGCAGAGCCGGGCGGGGTGAGCTGCACGACGCGGAAGTCCTCGCCGGCGGAGTGGTCCACGTCCAGCCGGAACCCGGTCTGGTCCAGGTAGAACGCCTTGGCCCGGTCCACGTCCGAGACGGGCACCACGACGAGTTCGAGCTTCCAGTCCATGATCGGCCTCCCTGGCCTTCGGTGACGGCTGTCGTGACGTACAACGTCGGGTCGGTCGGGGACTCATCGGTGTTCCGATGAGAATGTCACCTCGCCGCCCGCTGACGGGTCGTACCGGGTGCAGCGACCGACACGGGAGGGGACGATGTGGACCCGCAGGAACAGATCAGACAGGTGTACGCCACCTCGGCGGCCCGCCTGGTGGCCCAGGTGTACGCGATGACGGGCGACTACGCCGAGGCGCAGGACGTCGTGCAGGAGGCGTTCGTCCGGGCCCTGGCGCGACCCGGCCAGCTGCGCCAGGTGGAGAACCCGGAGGCCTGGCTGCGGACGGTGGCGCTGAACGTCGCCCGGTCCCGGTTCCGCCGCCGGTCGATCCTGCACCGCATCGCCCGGTCCGGTCGCCTGCACCTCGCCGAGCAGAGCGCACCGGCCCTGTCACCGGACCACGTCGCCCTGGTGGCGGCCCTGCAGAAGCTGCCCCGGCAGGCCCGGGAGACCGTCGTGCTGCACCACCTCGCGGACCTGCCGGTGACCGAGGTGGCCGCCGCGATGGGCTGCTCGGTGGAGGCGGTCAAGACCCGCCTCGTCCGGGCCCGCCGCGCCCTGGCCGGGCACCTCGCCGAGACCGAGCCGGCCGGCCCGGTCCACACCCTCGTCGAGCGGGAGGCCCGCCATGCCTGACCTGGACTTCGCCGGATTCGACGCCGCGGTCCAGGCCGCGTTCAAGCCGCACTTCGAGCAGGTGTGGGCCCGCGCCCGACGCCGACGGCGCACCCGGATCGCGGCGGTGGTCGTCGCGGCGGCGGTGGTCGCCACCGGGTCGGGGATCGCGGTCGCCGCCCGGCCGGCGGGGGAGCGGTCCCCGGCGCCGGCCTTCGGACCGGACCGCACCCCGGAGTTCATGCCCGGGCCGCAGCCCACGCCGACGCCCGGGGTGGGCCGGCAGGTCTCCACCGGCCGCCCGGCCGCCGGCGACCTGGACCACCTCTACCTGCGTTACAAGGAGTGCCGGACCGGTTGCCCCGTCCGGTTCGCGGCGACCGACGACCGTGGTCGAACCTGGCGCACCGGCGGGCTGCCGGTGCCGGACGACGCCATGGTGGACCTGCGGGCGGTGGGCCCGCGCACCCTGGCGGCCTGGTACTTCTCCCGGTCCGCGCCGGACAGGCGGTCCGCCTGGACCACCAGCACGGACGGTGGGACGACCTGGCGGCAGGTGACCGTCCGGCGGGTGGCGGCGCTGCCGGCGGGTTGGCGGGTGCTGGACCAGGTGCCCGGGCCGGACGTCGAGCCGCTGCTCGCGGTCGACCCGACCACCGGCGAGATCGCCCAGCTGACGAAGCGGTCCACGCTGCTGAACGCCGCGTACGTCGCCGGTCTGCCGGACGCGGCCGGTCTCTGGGTCAGCGGCTGGACCGGCTCGAGAGACGGCAAGGGCGGCCCGACGGTCTGGACCGGCAGCGCTGTCGAGGTCAGCCGGGACGGCGGCCGCAGCTGGCAGCGGCACGAGTTCCCCGACCACCTCACCGCCACCGACGACGTCGGCGCGGCGGCGATCGCCACGTACGACGGCCGCACCGTCTACGCGGTCGGCCGGGTGACCGGGCGGCTGGTGATCTGGCGCAGCGCCGACGGCGGCGGCACCTGGCAGCGCGCCGCCGGCACCGCCGATGTCGGCGACCGCACTCTCCGGGCGGCCGTCCGCCCCGACGGGGTCCTGCTGATCCAGGCCGGCATCTCGGCGGCGGAGAAGCCGGTGATGCTCGCCAGCGCCGACGGTGGCCGCTCGGTCCGCCCCACCACCCTCGGGCCGGGCGCGGACGCCCGCCCGGTGCCCGGCGGGTACGTGCAGACCGGATGGCCGGACAGCAAGGGCGCCTGGCTCTCCGCCGACGGCCGCACCTGGTCCTGGGTGGCCCCGCCCGAGCTGTGAGCACCCCGGCTGCTCCCGGCGCCCGACAGCGCCGGGAGCAGCCGCCGCGCCGCGAACCTGGGCGTCGTCGCCGGCTCAGCCGACCGGGAGCTCGAAGACCGGTGCGGTGGCGCTGAGCACGGCCGTCCGGGCCGGCGCCGACCAGACCTCGGCCAGCGCGGACTCCAGCTCCGCCAGCATCCGGGGCACGTCGACCCCGGCCGAGGTGTGCATCGCCTCCACGATGATCAGCACCTCGCCGGTGGCGGCCCCGACCGCCGACCGGCCGCTCTGCCGGTGCGTCCAGCGCCGGGAGTGCGCCCGCCCGGCCGAGTCGGCGAAGATCACCTCGCCCGGCTCCGGGCGCTCCTCCTCGCCGGCCAGGGTCAGGTAGCGCTCCTCGCCCGTGGCGTGCCGGACCGCCAGGTCGCCGGAGATCCGGGCGACGTCGAGCACCGCCACCGGCACGGCGTACCCGAGCGAGACGGCGTTGCCGAGGTCCACCAGCGGGTGCAGCCGGGGCAGCGAACCTTCCCGCCGGTAGCGGCGCAGCAGCGACTCGGCCGCGCAGCGGTAGCGGGTCGGCGGCAGCCCCATCGTGGCGAAGGCCCGCCGCCAAGCCCGGATCTCCGGGAAGCCGCTCTCCGGGCCGTCGGCCAGCCGGGCCCGTGCCGTCTCGACGAACGGCGCCAGCCGCGCGTCGACGTCCACGTCGGGGGTGATCCCGGTGGCGTGCAGGACGCCGCAGGTCAGCTCCGGGAAGGTCGACCAGATCTCGGGGGAGTGCCGGAAACGCACGGGGGGCTCCTATCGGGCGGTGAGGACGAGGCTGACGCCGAGGGCGAGGAAGCTGCCGGCGAAGCCGCGGCGCAGCAGCGCGGTGAGCCGGGGCCGGGCCAGCACCCGGTGCCGTACCGTGCCGGCCAGCAGCCCGTAGCCGGTGAAGACCAGCAGGGTGACCAGCATGAACACCGCCCCGTGGGCGAGCATCCGCGGCGCGGCGGCGGGCGCGTCCGGGGGCACGAACTGGGGCAGGAACGCCACGAAGAAGACGGTCACCTTGGGGTTGAGCAGGTTCATCAGCACCCCGTCGCGGACCAGCCGGGCCGTCCGGGTCGGGACCGGCTCGCCGTCGATCGGCAGCGGGCCCCGCTCGCGCAGCGTGGACCAGCCCATCCAGAGCAGGTACGCCACGCCCAGCCAGGTCACCACGCGGAACACCGGGGTGCTGGCGTGCAGCAGCGCGGCGAGGCCGCTGACCGCCGCCGCCACGTGCGGCACCAGGCTGAGCGTGCAGGCGAGCGCGGCGACAAGGCCGGCCCGGCGGCCGCCAGAGAGCCCGGCGGAGAGGGTGTAGACCACCCCGGTGCCCGGGGTGGCGGCCACGACCAGCGTGGTCAGGAGGAAGGTGCTGTTCACCGGTCCACCCTGCGACCACAATGGTCCGGTGGACAGAGCCAAACCAGCGGATGTCGAGCGGTCCATAACGGCGGGCTCGGACTTCCTCCAGCTCGACGTCGGCCAGGCGCCCCCCGGTGGGCTCGCGGACTGGCTCGCCGCCCGGCTGCGCGCGGCGATCGCCGATGGCCGGCTGCCGGTCGGCGCCCGGCTGCCGGCCAGCCGGGTGTTCGCCGCCGAGCTGGGCGTCTCCCGGGGCGTGGTGACCGAGGCGTACCAGCGGTTGACCGAGGACGGGCACGTCGTGGGGCGGGGCCGGGCCGGCACCGTGGTCGTGGCCACCCCGGGAGCGGTGCCCGCCCCCGCACCGGCGCCCCCGGCGCCGACCGAAGTCTTCGCCGATCAGCCCGGGACCGACGTCTTCGACGCGCTCCGGACCGCCCCGGCGGAGATCGACCTGACGCCTGGCGTACCGGATCTGGCGGCCTTTCCCCGCGCGGCCTGGCTGCGCGCGGAGCGGTCGGTGCTGCACCGCCTCACCCCGGCGGCGTTCGGCTACGGCGACCCGACCGGTACGCCCGCGCTGCGCCTCGCCGTCGCCACCTGGCTGGCCCGCAGCCGGGGCATCCGGGTCGACCCGGCGGCGGTGGTGATCGTCGCCGGCGTGTCCCAGGCGCTCGGCCTGCTCGCCCAGGTGCTGCACGACGACGGCATCCACACGGTGGCGGTCGAGGACCCCGGCTCCCTCGGGGTACGCCAGCACCTGCGCAACTGGCGGCTGGACACCCCGCCGGTCGCCGTCGACGCGCACGGGCTGCGGGTCGACGACCTGGCCGCCAGCGGCGCCCCGGCGGTGCTGCTCACCCCGGCGCACCAGTTCCCGACCGGGGTGGTGCTCGACGGCGAGCGGCGGCGCACGCTGATCCGCTGGGCGGAGCGGGGCGGCCTGATCATCGAGGACGACTACGACGCCGAACACCGCTACGACCGCCCGCCGGTGCCGGCCCTGCGGGGCATGCTCCCGGAGCGGGTCTGCTACACCGGCAGCGTCTCCAAGCTGCTCGCCCCGGCGCTGCGGACCGGCTGGGTGCTGGTGCCGCCCCGGTACCACGCGGCGCTGGTGGCCGCCAAGCGGATGGCCGACCTCGGCAACGCGGCGCTGCCCCAGCTGGTACTGGCCGAGCTGATGGACTCCGGCGAGCTGGAACGTCACCTGCGGCTGCTGCGGCGCCGGCACGTGCGGCGGCGGGACGCGATGATCCGGGCGATCGGGCGGCACCTGCCCGGCGCGGTGGTGCACGGCGCCGCCGCCGGCCTGCACCTGTCGGTCACCCTCGGCCCGGAGGTGTCCGACGTGCACCTCGCCGCCGCGGCCCTGCGCCGGGGCGTCAAGGTGCAGCCGCTCTCCTGGCACGGCCAGCGACCGCAGCCCCCCGGCCTGGTCCTCGGCTACGCCGCCAACGCCCCCGGCGACCTCGAGCGGGGGGTCGCGACCCTCGGCGCCGCCCTGCGCGAGCTGCGCTGAGATCGCGGCGGGCACGCCCGCGCCGCCGGCCGGTCAGCCCACGACGGGTACGGGCTGCGCCGGCGCGTAGAGGGCGGCGAGCGCGGCGGCCGTGTCTGCGAGGCGGGCGCGCAGCTCGGCGGGGGAGAGCACCTCCACCTCGGCGCCGAGCCGGAGGAGGTCGCCGTGGGCGTGGGTGAGCGACTCGATCGGCACCACCGCCCGCACCCAGCCGGCGTCGTCCGGGGGGCCGGCGCTCCGGTCGACGGCGGCGACCACCGCGTCGCTGCCGACCTCCCGCAGCCGGTCCCGCCCGCGCGGGGAGAGCCGGATGGCCGCCTCGTCGCGGTGCAGCCGGGCCCGGAACTCCACCACGTGCGCCCGCCACCAGGCCGGCAGGTCGAAGTCGGTGGGCCGGTCGAAGGGCTCGTCCAGGATGGTCAGCTCGAGGATCTGGTTCACCCGGTAGGTGGCCGGCTCGGCGCGCTCCGGCCGGGCGGCCACCACGTACCAGCGGCCGCCCTTGAGCACCAGGCCGTACGGCTCCAGGACCCGAATCACCTCGCCCTGCCAGCTCCGGTAGCGGACCCGGATCCGCTGCTGCCGCCAGACCGCGTCGGCGGTGGTGGCCAGGTGCGGCGAGGGGTCGCCGTCGGAGTACCAGCCGGGGGTGTCCAGGTGGAACCGCTGCTGGAGCTGGGCGGCCCGGTCGGCCAGCGGCGGCGGCAGCGCGGCCCGCAGCTTGAGCTGGAGGGTGGCGACGACCGACTCGTAGCCCAGCTCGGCGGCCGGCCCGGGCAGCCCGGCGAAGAGCAGCCGCTCCGCCTCCTCGGCGGTGAGCCCGGTCAGCCGGGTCCGCCAGCCGTCGACCAGCCGGTAGCCGCCGGCGTGCCCGGCCTCGCCGTAGAGCGGGATCCCGCTGGCGTGCAGCGACTCGACGTCCCGGTAGATGGTCCGGACGGAGACCTCTAGCCGCTGCGCCAGCTCGGCGGCGGTGAGCCGGCCGTGGGTCTGGAGCAGCAGCAGGATCGACAGGAGGCGACTGGCCCGCATCCACTGACAGTAGCTGTCAGGGAAGGGGTAATACCGTCCCGGCATGGCTTTTCGCGACAAGGAGTTGACCGTGCCGGGGACCGTCGAGGTCGCCGGCCGGCACGTCAAGCGTTACCACATCGACCAGCCCGACCGCCGGCTCGAACCGGAGGTGGTGGAGGCCGGGTACGCCTTCCTGCCCCGGCTGCTCCCCGAGCCCGACGGCGGCACCCCGCCGGCGAGCTGGGTGGTGCTGCACCGGGGTGCGGACAGCGGCGCCTACCTGCTGGCGTACAGCTGGTTCTGGGACAATGTGGTGGAGTGCCGGATCGCCGTCGCCGGCCAGCCCGCCCTGGACTGCCCGGACGACGACCCGGCGCACTTCGTGCCGATGCCCCGCCCCGGCGTGGGCTGCGTCTGGGAGCTGGGGGTGCTGGAGCACGAGCGCACGGCCTGGGTCCGCCACATGCTCGCCCCGGACCGGCCCGACCTGGCCGGCTACCTTGCCGACACCCGCGCCGAGGGGCCGGTGGGCTTCTGATGGGCGACTTCGACTTCCTGGTCGGGGCCTGGGACGTGACCAACCGGCGGCTGAAGCAGCGGCACGTCGGCAGCGACGAGTGGGACGAGTTCCCGGCCACCTCGGTGGCGCACCGGTTCTTCGACGGCGCCGGCAGCTTCGACGAGATGCGCTGTCCCACCCGGGGCTTCTCCGGCTCGACCGTGCGGATCCTCGACCCGGCGACCGGGCTCTGGTCGATCTACTGGATGCACAGCCGGCGGGGAATCCTGGAGCTGCCGCCGGTGGTCGGCCGGTTCGTCGACGGGGTGGGCACCTTCTTCGCAGACGACACCGACGAGGGGCGGGCGGTCCGCTGCCGGTTCATCTGGTCCCGGACCACGCCCACCTCGTGCCGCTGGGAGCAGGCGTTCTCCACCGACGGCGAGCGCACCTGGGAGACGAACTGGATCATGGACTTCACCCGGGCGTCGACCGGCTGAGCCGGCTCAGGCCCGCGGCGGGGTCGTGGTGCGGTAGATCGCGGTCAGCCACACGTCGAGCAGGACGTCCACCACGTCCCGCTCGGCCACGGCCGGGCCGTCGCAGGCGAAGGTGGCGTACCAGACGCGCTCGTTCATCGAGTTCAGCGCGATGGCGAGGTCCCGGGCGGGCAGCCCGTCCGGGGCCGCGCCGCGCCGGCGTTCCCCCTCGATGGCGGTCTCGACCGCGTGCACCCAGCGTTCCAGCACGGCGGCCCAGAGCTGGCGCACCTCGGCGTTGGTGCCGCGCACCTGAGCGCAGGCCAGCACCACCGCGCGGTGGCTGCCGAAGGTGGCGTGGAACCGACCGATCAGCTCCCGCCAGCGGGCCCGGGGGTCCTCGGCGAGTCGGTCCAGCACGTCGCCCGCGGCCGCATCGGCCTCCTCGATGACCCGGTCGAGCAGGGTGAGCAGCACCGCGTCCTTGGACCGGAAGTAGAAGTAGAAGGTGGGCCGGGAGATCCCGGCCCCCTTCGCCAGGTCGTCGATGGAGATGTCGCCGAAGGCACGCTGCGTCAGCAGCCGTTCGGCGGTGGCGAGGATGGCCAGCTCCCGGTCGTCGCCCGTCGAGCGGCCCGGTCGCCGGCCGCGCGTCGGCGCGGTTCCGGTGGGCGTACGGGCGGCGGTCATGACGGCTGATGGTACACCCGCTCGACACTGTGTCGACTCGATTCGACAGGGTGTTGACTGGCGTCGACGGCGGTGGATAGTGTCCGGTCCACTGCCCCGCGAACGGAGATGTCATGGCCTCCGACCACGTCGACGTCCTCATCGTCGGTGCCGGGCTCTCCGGCATCGGCGCCGCCGTGCACCTGCGGCGCAACTGTCCGGAGAAGACCTACGCGGTGCTCGAGGCCCGCGGGGCCATCGGCGGGACCTGGGACCTGTTCCGCTACCCCGGCATCCGCTCGGACTCCGACATGTACACCCTCGGCTACTCCTTCAAGCCGTGGACGAACCCGAAGGCGATCGCCGACGGCGACTCGATCCGCGCGTACGTCCGGGACACCGCCCGCGAGTACGGCGTCGAGCAGCACATCCGCTTCCACCACCGGGTGGTCCGCGCCGAGTGGGACAGCGGCCAGGCCCGCTGGACCGTGCACGCCCGCCGCGACGACACCGGCGAGGAGACCGTGCTCACCTGCGCGTTCCTCTTCACCTGCTCCGGCTACTACCGCTACGACGAGGGCTACACCCCGCAGTTCCCCGGCGTCGACCGGTACGCCGGCCAGCTCGTGCACCCGCAGCACTGGCCCGAGGACCTGGACTACACCGGCAAGCGGGTGGTGGTCATCGGCAGCGGCGCGACCGCGGTCACCCTGGTGCCGGCGATGGCCGAGCGGGCCGGGCACGTCACCATGCTCCAGCGCTCACCGACGTACGTCATCTCGCTGCCCTCCCGCGACGTGCTGGCCGACGCGCTGCGGCGCTGGCTCCCCGCGAAGGCCGCGTATCCGGTGGTGCGGTGGAAGAACGTGCTGCTCGGGGTGGCCAACTTCCAGCTCAGCCGGCGCGCCCCCGGCGTCGTCAGGAAGCTGCTGCGCCGCGCCGCCAAGGGCCGGCTGCCGGTCGGCTACGACATCGACCGGCACTTCTCACCCCGCTACAACCCCTGGGACCAGCGGCTCTGCGTCGTCCCCGACGGCGACCTCTTCCACGCGGTCAGGGCCGGGCGGGCGGCGGTGGTCACCGACACCATCGACACCTTCACCGAGCAGGGCATCCGGCTCACCTCCGGCGAGGAGCTGCCCGCCGACGTCGTGGTCACCGCCACCGGCCTCAACCTGCTCGCCTTCGGCGGGATGACCCTGGCGGTGGACGGGCGGGAGCTCGACCTCGCGCAGACCGTCGCGTACAAGGGCATGATGCTCTCCGGCGTGCCGAACTTCGCCATGACGATCGGCTACACCAACGCCTCCTGGACGCTCAAGGCCGACCTGGTCGCCACGTACGTCTGCCGGCTGCTGCGCCACCTCGACGCCACCGGCCAGCAGATCGTCACCCCGGTCGCCCCCGCCTCCGGCGAGCTGGAGCCGATCATCGACCTGAAGTCCGGGTACGTGCTGCGCGCGGTCGACCAGCTGCCCAAGCAGGGCGCGACGGCGCCCTGGCGGCTGCACCAGAACTACCCCCGCGACGTGCTGCTGATGCGGCACGGCCGGCTCACCGACGAGGGCGTCCGCTTCTCCCGCGCCGGCGCCCCGCCCGACGACTCCCCGACCAACGCTGCCGTGCGCGGGGCGGGCACGCCCGCCGACACCCCCGTCGCCTGACCGAGAGGAGCACTCCATGCGTGACTTCGTCTTCCCCGGCGGCACCGCGGTGGTCACCGGGGCGGCCAGCGGCATCGGCGAGGCGCTGGCGCACGCCCTGGCCCGGCGCGGCGCCGACCTCGTCCTGCTCGACCGGGACGCCGAGCGGCTCGACGCGGTGGTCACCGCGATCCGCGCCGCCCACCCCGACCGGCGGATCGACACTCACCTGGTCGACCTCGCCGACGCCGACGCGACCGACCGGGTGGCCACGGCGATCCGCCGGGCGCACCCCCGGATCCGGCTGCTGGTCAACAACGCCGGCGTCGCGCTGGGCGGCCGGTTCGACCAGGTCACGCTCGACGAGTTCCTCTGGGTCGTCGACATCAACTTCCGGGCCGTGGTCCGGCTGACCCACACGCTGCTGCCCGCGCTCAAGGCCGAGCCGGGCGCCCACCTGGTCAACGTCTCCAGCCTCTTCGGACTGATCGCGCCCGCCGGGCAGGCCGCCTATTCGGCCAGCAAATTCGCCGTCCGCGGCTTCACCGAGGCGCTGCGGCACGAGCTGGTCGACGACGGCGTCGGGGTCACCTCCGTGCACCCCGGCGGCATCCGGACCCGGATCGCGCAGAGCGCTCGGGTCGGCAGCGGCGTCTCCCGGGAGGAGTACGAGGCCGGCCGCAGACAGTTCGAGAAGCTGCTCTCCATCGACCCGGCGAAGGCCGCCGAGGTGATCCTGCGCGGGGTGGAGCGCCGCCGTGGGCGGGTGCTGATCGGCTGGTCGGCGAAGCTGCCCGACCTGCTGGCCCGGCTCGCCCCCGCCTCCTACCACCGGGTCCTGGTCACCGGCCTCAACCGGGGCGCGGGCGGCCCCGCGGCCAGGTCGACGTCCCGGCTGGAGCCCGCCCCGGCGGCGGAGCCGGTGCCCGCGCCCCGGCCGGCGGTCGACCCGCTGACGCCCGAGGCCACCCCCGGGCGGCCGGCGTGACAGTCTCCCTCCCGCCGGCCGACGAGCTGACGGTGGCCGGGCGGCGGATCCGCTGCCGGATCTCCGGCAGCGGCCCCGCCGTGGTGCTGCTGCACGGCATCGGGCGCACCCTCGACGACTTCACCGGCCAGCACGAGCTGCTCGCCACCGACCACCGGGTGGTCAGCGTCGACCTGCCCGGCCACGGCGGCTCCGCGCCGCTGGACGCCCCGCACACCCTGCCGGCGCTCGCCGCCGCCGTCGCGGAGTTCCTCGACGCGGCCGGGGTCGACCGGCCGGCGCACCTGGTCGGCAACTCCCTCGGCGGGGCGGTGGCGATGCGGCTCGCCGCCGACGAGCCGTCCCGGGCGGCCAGCCTGGCGCTGGTCAACAGCGCCGGGTTCGGCCGGGAGGTGACCGTCGCGCTGCGGCTGCTCGCCCTGCGCCCGCTCGGCCGGCTGCTGCTGCGGCGCCCCCACCCGGCCGTCGCCCGCCGCACCGAGCTGGCGATCTTCCGCGACCCGGCGTACGCCACCGAGGAGCGGGTGGCGGCCGCGCTCGCGGTGGCCCGCCAGCCGCACGCCGCCCGGGTGATGCTGGAGCTGGTCCGCAGCCTCGGCACCTGGCGGGGGGTCCGACCACAGTGGCGCGCCGAGCTGCTCGACGCGGTCGCCGCGCTGGACGTCCCCACGCTGGTGGTCTGGGGCGACCGGGACCTGATCCTCCCCGCCACCCACCTGACCGCCGCCCGGTCCCGGCTGCCCCGGGCACGGACGCACCTGTTCGCCGACACCGGGCACATGCCGCAGATCGAGCGGGCCGAGGAGTTCCACGCGCTGCTCCGCGACTTCTGGGCGGACGCCGACCTGGCCTGACCCCGCCAGGGCGGGGTGCTGCCCCGCTTCTCCTCCTGGCCGGGTCAGGCGGTGCGGTCGGCCGCCCCGTGGTGCCGCAGCACGAGCGTCACCACCACCAGGACGAACAGCAGGCCGGCGAGCACCGGAACCGGCGCCGGCAGCCACGGCGTGACCAGGGCCAGCACGGCCGCCACCGGGAACAGCACCAGGCCGAGACCCCGCTTCCAGCGCAGGTGCAGGGCCCAGAGGGCGAGCAGGTAGACCGCGACGGGCACCGCCACGGTGTACCCGGCGGTCCGGCCGGAGACGTGGGCGACGTGCAGGTCCTGGTCGACCGCGACGGCGAGGCC
This sequence comes from Micromonospora kangleipakensis, assembly GCF_004217615.1. Classification (NCBI taxonomy): domain Bacteria; kingdom Bacillati; phylum Actinomycetota; class Actinomycetes; order Micromonosporales; family Micromonosporaceae; genus Micromonospora; species Micromonospora kangleipakensis. The sequence goes on from NZ_SHLD01000001.1 coordinate 4,437,791, forward strand.
GGCGCCCACCGCGGCGATCGCGGCGAAGATCAGGTAGTGGCCGTACCCCCAGAACAGGGAGCCCCGCAGGGAGCCGGGTGGCAGCTGGCCCGGCCGGTCGAAGTAGAGCCACCAGAGCGCGAAGACGATCACCGCACCGGCCGCGGCGAGCCACCACAGCCTCGGATTCCCGGCGTCCACTCCACTCTGGATCGCCACCGAGATGGCGAGGATCGCCTCACCGAGCACGATCAGGGTGAACAGCTGATACCGCTCGGCGATGTGGTGCGGATGCCAGCTGGTCTTCCCGAGCCGCTCGGCCACCACCGGGACCAGCACGTCGGCGAGGGCCAGTACCAGGAACGCCGGCTGGCCCCAGCCGTCCGGCAGGGCGAGCCGCAGCAGCCAGCCGAGCTGCACGACGAGGACGCCGGCCGCGTAGGTCGTCGCGGTGGCCCGTCGGTCCGGGTTGCCGGCGGCCGCGCGCAGCCAGTTGACGATCGTGGCGAGCCGCATCACCACGTAGCCGTAGGTGATGGTGGTGAAGTCCGCGTCGGTGAATGCCCGTGGCACGCCGGCGGCGAGGATCAGTGCCCCGGCGATCTGCACCAGGGTGGTGATCCGGTAGACGTCGTCGTCGGTGTCGTAGGCCGAGGCGAACCAGGTGAAGTTCATCCAGGCCCACCAGATCGCGAAGAAGACCGTCAGGTAGCTGGTGACCGCGTGCCCGAGGTGGTTCTCCGACAGGTCGTGGTGCAGGCTGCCGGAGGCCTGGGCCACCGCCACCACGAAGCAGAGGTCGAAGAAGAGCTCGAGCGGGGTGGCGACCCGGTGCTCCTCGTCGGGCCGGCGGCCCCGCATCGGCCGGTACCAGGAGCGGACGTGCGTGGTGCTGGTGGTCACGAGAGTGCTCCTCGCCGCAGGCCCGCCGATTGCGCCCACACGATAACCGGGCCGACGGCCCCGATCGCGGAACCGGTCAGCGCCGCGGCGGCGCGCCGACGTCGGTCCGGGGCAGCGCGAGCAGTTTTCGCCTCCAGCCGTTCCGGCAGCGGGCGCCGGTGCCGCAGCGCCGAGCCCAGCTCCCGGGCCGATTCGGCCAGCCCGGCGCAATTCCCGGGTCCGATCAGGTGCGGGAGACGCCCGGGCGGGGAAGACGGCCGGCGTGGCCGAGGTGACCCTGCTGCTCGCCGGCGACGTGATGACCGGTCGCGGCGTCGACCAGATCCTGCCCCGGCCGGGCCCGCCCGCGTTGCGGGAGGCGGCGGTCACCGACGCCCGTCGCTACGTCGAGCTGGCCGAGTCCGTCGCCGGACCGGTTCCGCGCCCGGCCCCGCCGCAGTGGCCGTGGGGTGCGGCGCTGGGCCTCCTCGACGACCTGCGTCCGGACGTGCGGATCGTCAACCTGGAGACGGCGGTGACCGGGCGCGGCGAGTACGCCCCGGGCAAGGGCATCCACTACCGGATGCACCCGGACAACCTCGCCTGCCTCACCGCGGCCCGGCTCGACGTCTGCGCGCTGGCCAACAACCACGTCCTCGACTTCGGCGCGGAGGGGCTCACCGACACCCTGGACGGCCTGCGCCGGGCCGGCATCACGCCGGTCGGCGCGGGCCGGGACGAGGACGAGGCCTGGCGGCCCGCGCGGGTGCCGCTCGACGGCGACCGGCGGCTGCTGGTCTGGTCGGTGAGCGCCCCGTCCAGCGGCGTCCCGCCGCAGTGGGCGGCGACCGGCGGGCGACCCGGCGTGGCGTACCTGCCCGAGGTCTCCGAGGCGACGGCCGAGGCGCTCGCCGACCGGATCGGCCGGGAGGCGGGGCCGGGGGACCTGGTGGTGGTCTCCGTGCACTGGGGGACGAACTGGGGCTACCAGGTGCCGGACGAGCACGTCCGGTTCGCGCACCGCCTCCTGGAGTCCGGCGTGCACCTGGTCCACGGGCACTCGTCGCACCACCCCCGCCCGGTCGAGCGGTACCGGGACCGGCTCGTCCTCTACGGCTGCGGCGACCTGATCGACGACTACGAGGGGATCGGCGGGGAGGAGTCGTACCGGCCGGAGCTGCGGCTGCTGCACCTGGCCACGCTGGACGCCGACACCGGGGAGCTGCGCCGGTTGCGGCTCGCCCCGGTGCGGATGCGACGCATGCGCCTGGAGCCGGCCGGGCCGGCGGAGGCCCGCTGGCTGGCGGAGCTGCTGGACGGGCTGGGCGCACCGTACCGGACCCGGTTCGTCCTCGGTGACGACGGCCTCATCACGCTGCGACCCGACTGACGCGGCGGCACGTGGCGTGGGCCACCTTCGCGGGCCCGGCGGAACCACCAGGCCGGACTGGGACGCACCATAGATACATGACGCATCCCACCGCCTCGCCGCGCGCGACCGCGCCGTCCGCCGCCGAGCGGGCCTACCGGCATCTGAAGCGCGCGATCCTGGAGCAGGTGTACCCGGGTGGCTCGCTGATCAGCGAGGGCGAGATCGCCGAGGCGGCCGGGGTCTCCCGCACCCCGGTCCGGGAGGCGCTGCTCCGCCTGGAGGCGGAGGGGCTGGTCGCCCTCTACCCCAAGCGCGGCGCGCTGATCCGGCCGGTCTCCGCCCGCGAGATCGCCGACGTCATCGAGGCCCGCCGGTTGGTCGAGCTGCACGCCGCCGAGCGGGTGTGGCCGCGCCGCGCCGAGCTGAAGGCCGACCTGGCCCGCTGGCTCACCGAGATGCGTCGGGCGCACGCCGCCGGCGACGTGACCGCGCTGATGGCCGCCGACCGGGCCTTCCACGCCACCGTTGTCGAGGCCGCCGGCAACGAGATCCTCGCCGAGCTGTACCACCGGCTGCGCGACCGGCAGCTGCGCATGGGCGAGGCCAGCTTCCGGCTCTCGCCCGGCTGGGCGGAGGTGGCCCTCACCGAGCACGCCGGCCAGCTCGCCGCCCTCGACGGCGAGGACCCGAAGGCCTGGCTCGACGCCGTACGCGCGCACATCGACAACGCCGCGACCGTGCTGCGGACCCTGCGGTGAGCGCCGCCGTCGCGCGCCGCCCCGCCGTCCTGGTCTACGCCGTCGCGCTCACCGCGTACGTGGCCGCGGTCTTCCACCGCAGCTCGCTCGGCGTGACCGGGGTGGACGCGGCCGAGCGCTTCCACATCAACGCGTCGGCGCTGGCCACCTTCTCCGTCGCCCAGCTCGCCGTGTACGCGGCCATGCAGGTCCCCGTCGGGGTGCTGCTCGACCGGTTCGGCTCCCGCCGCCTGCTGCTCACCGGCGGGGCGCTGATGGTGGCCGGGCAGCTCTGCTTCGCCGTCGCCACCGACGTCCGGCTCGCCGTCGCCGCCCGGGTCCTGGTCGGCCTCGGCGACGCGATGACCTTCATCAGCGTGCTGCGGATCGTCGCGTTCTGGTTCCCCGGGCGGCGCAACCCGCTGCTGGTGCAGCTCACCGGCACCGTCGGGCAGCTCGGCGCGGTCCTCGGCGCCGTACCCCTGGTGGCGCTGCTGCACCACGCCAGCTGGACCCCCGCCTTCCTCACCGCCGCCGCGCTCGGCACCACCGTGCTGCTGCTGGTGCTCGTGGCGGTACGGGACACCCCGCACGCCGGACTCGCCGCCGCCGTCGCCCCGGACCTGGCCACCGTGCGCCGGCGGCTCGCCGCGGCCTGGGCCCAGCCCGGCACCCGCCTCGGCCTCTGGACCCACTTCGTCACCCAGTTCTCCGGCTCGGTCTTCGCGCTGCTCTGGGGCTACCCGTTCCTGGTGCAGGGCCAGGGCCTCTCACCCACCGCCGCCGCCTCCCTGCTCACCCTGATGACCGTCGCGACCCTGGCCTGCGGTCCGGTCGTCGCGCACCTGTGCGCCCGGCACCCGTTCCGCCGCTCGGTGGTGGTCTTCGCCATCACCGCGGCCACCGCCGGCGTCTGGGCCGTGGTGCTCGCGTGGCCGGGACGCGCGCCGCACTGGCTGCTGGTGACCCTGGTGGTCGTCCTGGCGGTGAACGGACCCGGCTCGGTCATCGGCTTCGACTACGCGCGCACGTCCAACCCGGTGCACCGCATCGGCAGCGCCACCGGGATCGTCAACGTGGGCGGCTTCGTCGCCTCGATCGCCCTGGTGCTCGCCGTCGGCGTGGTCCTCGACCTGGCCACCCCGGCCGGGCGGTCCACCCCGCCGCTGGACGCGTTCCGCTGGGCCTTCGCCGTGCAGTACCTGCTCTGGGGCTTCGGTGCGGTGCAGGTGCTGCGCTACCGCAACGCCGCCCGCCGTCGGTACGCGGCGGACCGGGTCGCTGTTCCGGTCCCGGCGGCCGCCTGACCCCTGGCCACCGGGCCGGCGGCCCGGTCAGCTGCGGAGGCGTCGGTGGGTGAGCGAGTCCAGCACCAGGGTCAGCCCCGCGCCGACCAGCCAGACGTCCTTCGCGATGGGGACGCCCGCCTGCGTGGGCTTCAGGCTGCGCGGCTCCCGCAGCCCCGGCGTCTTCAGGTAGAGCTGCATCAGCCCGGCCCCGAACGCGGTCAGCCCCAGCCCGACCAGGAACGACGGTGCGAACGGAGTGAGCAGCGCGGCACCCAGGGCGATCTCGCTCCTGGACAGCAGCTTGGCGAACCGGGCAGGGTCCAGCTGCCGGAGCTGCGGGACCGCCCCCACGGCCATGCCGTGCATCGCCTCGGCGGCCTGGCCCTCCAGGCTGCGCTTGCTGAGCCCGGAATTCAGGAAAAACGCGCCGATGCTGACCCGCAGCGGCGCATGCGTCAGCTTCATGACCACTCCCGTCGGTGCCGAGAACCGTGCCCCGGCCTACCCGGTACGGGCGGTGCTAACCCGCCGAACGGCGCTGGGCCGACGGCGGCGCCCGGCGGTAGGTTCGCGGGGGAGCGTGATCGCAGTCGCAGGCAGGAGGGCACCGTGAGCCAGGAAGTCCGGGGAGTCGTGTCGCGGCGCAAGGGCGAGCCGGTGGAGGTCACCACGATCGTGGTGCCCGACCCGGGGCCGGGTGAGGCGGTCGTCCGCGTCCAGTCCTGCGGGGTCTGCCACACCGACCTGCACTACCGCGAGGGCGGCATCAACGACGAGTACCCGTTCCTGCTGGGTCACGAGGCCGCCGGCATCGTCGAGCAGGTAGGGGAGGGGGTCACCGGGGTGGCGCCCGGCGACTTCGTGGTGCTCAACTGGCGCGCCGTCTGCGGGGTGTGCCGGGCCTGCCGGCGGGGCCGCCCCTGGTACTGCTTCAACACCCACAACGCCGCCCGGAAAATGACCCTGACCGACGGCACCGAGCTGTCGCCGGCGTTGGGCATCGGCGCCTTCGCCGAGAAGACCCTCGTGCACGCCGGGCAGTGCACCAAGGTCGACCCGGCGGCCCGGCCGGCCGCCGTGGGGCTGCTCGGCTGCGGGGTGATGGCGGGTCTCGGCGCGGCGATGAACACCGGCCAGGTCACCCGGGGCGACTCGGTCGCGGTGATCGGCTGCGGCGGCGTCGGGGACGCCGCGGTCGCCGGCGCCGCCCTCGCCGGGGCGACCACGATCGTCGCGGTGGACACCGACTCCCGCAAGCTCGACTGGGCGCGCAAGTTCGGCGCCACGCACACCGTCAACGCCTCCGACGACGACCCGGTCGAGGCGATCCGCGCGGCCACCGGCGGCTTCGGCGCCGACGTGGTGATCGACGCGGTCGGCCGCCCGGAGACCTGGAAGCAGGCCTTCTACGCCCGCGACCTGGCCGGCACGGTGGTGCTGGTCGGCGTGCCCACCCCCGAGATGAAGGTGGAGCTGCCGCTGCTGGACGTCTTCGGCCGGGGCGGCGCCCTCAAGTCCAGCTGGTACGGCGACTGCCTGCCCAGCCGGGACTTCCCGCTGCTCACCGAGCTCTACCTGCAGGGCCGCCTGGACCTGGACGCCTTCGTCACCGAGGAGATCGCCCTGGACCAGGTCGAGGAGGCGTTCACCCGGATGCACCACGGCGACGTGCTCCGCTCGGTGGTGGTCTTCCCGTGACCGTCCGCGTCGATCACACCGTCACCTCCGGCACCTTCTCCCTCGACGGGCAGACCTTCGACGTCGACAACAACGTCTGGGTGGTCGGCGACGACGCCGACTGCGTCGTCGTCGACGCGCCGCATGACGTGGCGGCCGTCCTGCGCGTCGTCGGCGACCGCCGGGTGGTCGTCGTCCTGGCCACCCACGCCCACGACGACCACGTACGCGTGGCGCCGGAGCTGGCCCGGGCCACCGGCGCGCCGGTGCTGCTACACCCGGCGGACCGGGTGCTCTGGGACCTGGTCCACCCGGACACGCCGCCCGACGGCGAGCTGGCCGACGGCGCGACCGTCGAGGTGGCCGGCACCGCCCTGCGGGTGTTGCACACCCCCGGCCACAGCCCCGGCGCGTGCAGCTTCCACGCCCCCGAACTCGGCGTGGTCTTCACCGGCGACACCCTCTTCGCCGGCGGGCCGGGCGCCACCGGCCGCTCCTACAGCGACTTCGGCACCATCATCGAGTCGATCCGGACCCGGCTGCTCTCCCTGCCACCGGAGACCGTCGTGCACACCGGCCACGGCGACAGCACCATGATCGGCGCCGAGGCGCCCCACCTGGAGGAGTGGCTGGCCCGGGGCCACTGATCGCTCACCGCCGCGACCGCGCCGCCGGTCCTTGCCGGCAGCAGGGGCGGCCGGGGGAGGGTCAGCGTTCGCCGTCGAGGACCGGCTTGACGTCCAGCACCGGGGTGCCGTGCAGCGCTTCCAGGTCCGCGACCCGGACCCGCAGCCCGTCCACGTCGAGGACCCGGACCCGGTGCAGGCCGATCGGGTTCGGCCGGTGCGGCGAGCGGGTGCTGAAGACGCCGGTCTCCGGGCGGGAGCGGTCCCCGCGCGGATGCACCGCCAGCACGTCCCGCCGGGCCCGGTCCAGCCAGGTCAGCACCAGCAGGTCGGCGCCGGCACGCAGGTCGCGCAGCGCCGGGGCGACGCGCTCGTCGAAGACCAGCCAGGCCTCCGGCGCCCCCTCGTCGCCCTGCTTCGGGGCCAGGGCCGGGTCGGTCAGCGGCGACTCCACCCGGCCGACCGGGTGCAGCGCGTACCCGTCGTCGTTCACGCCGTGGCCTCCTCCCGCAGCATGTGCAGCCGGACGGTGGTGCCGGCGGCGGTGGTGTGCACCAGGACCAGGTCGCAGAGGGCGTGCACGATGACCAGGCCCCGACCGCCGATGCCGTCGAGCGCCGGGGCCAGCCGGCCGGCGAGCGGGTCGGCCAGCCAGCCGTCGTCGTGGATCTCGCAGACCAGGTGCGTACCGGTCAGCCACACCTGGAGGGTGCCGGTGCCGCCGGCGTGCGCGACGCTGTTGGTGGCCAACTCGGTCACCGCGATCTGCAGGTCGGCGATCCGGTCGGCGTCCAGGCCGGCGCCCGTCGCGTGGTCGGCGACGACCCGGCGTACCCGCGGCAACGTCTCCAGGTCGTACCGGAGGGCGGCGACCTCCTCGGCCGGGACGGGCAGCGCCTTGTTGTGCCGGGCGACCACGTCTGCCGGGGCGTAGCCCGCGCTGCGCCGCCGCCCGGCGCGGTCGACCAGCACGGGGTGGGTGCAGCGGGCCTCCGCGAGCATCCCCGGGTCGAGCCGGCCCGCGTCGTACGGGCACAGCACGGTGACCTCGCGACCGGCGAGCGCCCAGTTGATCGACGCCTCGTGCTGCGCGCAGGCCGGGTACTCCTGGTCGGTGCGGCCCGCCCAGATCGGCTCGCCGATGATCCGCACTCGCCGACCGGCGTGCTTGTCGGTGAAGGCCTGGAGCACCCAGGGGATGATCCGTCCCGGGTTGCGGCCGGCCTCGGTCATGTCGGCGTACCGGACGGCGTCCCCGGTCGGCCCGACCGCGGCGCGGATCAGCGCCAGCTGGGCCCCGGGCGTCGCCACCAGCACCGGCTCGCCGGCGGCGAGCCCGTCCTGGACGAACGGCACCGTCGTCTCCAGCAGGCTGGCGGCGTCGGTGTAGAAGAGCCCCTCGTGGATGAGTCCGCCCGCCGTTGGCCCGGTCTGCGCGCTCATTCCGGCCGCACCGCAGGTTCGCTCTCCCGGACCAGTCCGAGCAGTCGGCTCAGCCCCGGGCGGCACCCCACCAGCCGGACGCCCGCCGCCGCGGCCCGGTCGGCCCGGACGAGGGCGGTGGCGGTGCGTACGTCGGCGAAGCTCAGCCCGGAGACGTCGAGCACCGCGGGCCGGCTCTGCGCGGCCGGCCCGGTCACGGCCGCGAGCACGGCGGCGAACGCCTCCTGGTTGCTGCGGTCCACCTGCCCCTCCAGCCGCAGCCCCGGCGGGTCGGCCATCCGGTACGCCCGCAGCAGCGGGGTCCAGGCCCGATCGGTGTGCGGCCCGACGGTCCCCGGATGTGCGGCGGCCACCGCGTGCAGCCGCTCCGGCGGGAAGAGCCGCCGATCGTAGAGGCACATCCCGGCCACCCGCCGGTCGAGGAACACCCGGTTGACCTGTGCCTCGTACCGGGACAGGTCGTGCTGCGTGGTGCCGGTCCGGACGGTCCAGCCCATGTCTCCGGCCAACCGGAGCCCGGGGTAGCCCTCCCGATGGGCGCGGTCGATCTCGCCGACGAGGGTTTCGATCATCGACTCGGTGGCCAGTCGACCGCCCGACAGCAGGCCCACGTAGCTCTCCACCGCGGGCACGATGCGCAGCTGGCCGACGGCGACCGCCGTCTCGGTCGGCACCCCCGCGTCCTCCAGGTGCGCCCGCAGCGTCCGGGGCGTGAAGGTGTCGGTGAAGCAGATGACCTTGTGGCCGAGGCGGAGTCCGGTGGCGGTGAAGCGCGTGACGGCGTCGAGCGCGTCACGCTTGTCGTCGTGCGCCCAGCAGACGTGGTCCCCGAGGTGGACCCGGTCGACCACGGCGGTAGCAGTCACTGTCATCGCCTTCCGGTCCGCGCGGCCCCACTGTAGCGCCGGCTCCGGTATCGGCCTAACGGGCCACTGTCGGGCCACCTTCTTGCCGGACGGGGGTGCGCCCGGCTACCCTGCGGAGGGACCCGGATGCCGGCGGACGACGCCGCCCGGAGTGCCACTCATCCCGCTCCGCCCGGTCCAGCACCGTCCCGGAGCTTCGATTCGCCTCCCGCGTCACCGTGACGCGCCTGTTCTCCGTGACGCGGCTCTCGCCGTGATCCGGCTTCGTCGCCGCTGTTGCCGCGCCCCGGCCGAACGCCGGTCGCCGCCGGGGTCGATCACGGCGATGCGCGCCTTCCCGGCCCAGCTCACCCAGGACGGCACCGACCGCCGGTCGAGCCCGCGGCCGCGGCGCCCTCTCACCGCACTGTCCGCCGGTGACGGCGCGGCCCTCCGGCCGGGCGCCGCGCCCGCCAACCCCTGACCCGGCATTCGCCCGGTCCGCCGCCCGCTTCCCGCCGCCGGACATCAGTCACCGGCGGGGCGGCCACCTCATCAGAAAGGCACCAGATGACCACCGAATCCACCGCCCTGACCCCGGTCAGCGGCATCGTCGACACCGACGACGACCACGCCTACGTCCGGGCCCACGGCTACCTGCCGTCCCCCGACGACATCCACATCTCCCTGTCCCAGCTCAGGAGGTACGGCCTGCGCCGCGGCGACCTGGTCACCGGGGCCGTACGCGCCGACGAGCCGCGCCGGGGCCGGCACGCCGCGCTGGCGCGGCTGGACACCATCAACGGGATGGAGCCGGAGGAGGCGCGGCGGCGGCCGGAGTTCTACAAGCTGACCCCGCTGTACCCGCAGGAGCGGCTGCGGCTCGAGACCGAGCCGCACATCCTGACCACCCGGGTGATCGACCTTGTCATGCCGATCGGCAAGGGCCAGCGGGCGCTGATCGTCTCGCCGCCGAAGGCGGGTAAGACGATGGTGCTGCAGGCGATCGCGAACGCGATCACCCGCAACAACCCGGAGTGCCACCTGATGGTGGTGCTGGTCGACGAGCGGCCGGAAGAGGTCACCGACATGTCTCGGTCGGTGAAGGGCGAGGTCATCGCGGCCACGTTCGACCGTCCGCCGCAGGACCACACCACGGTGGCGGAGCTGGCGATCGAGCGGGCGAAGCGCCTGGTCGAGCTGGGGCACGACGTTGTCGTGCTGCTCGACTCACTGACCCGGCTGGGCCGCGCCTACAACCTCGCCGCCCGCTCGGGCGGCCGTACGCTCTCCGGCGGCGTCGACGTGGCCGCGCTCAACCCGCCGAAGCGGCTGCTCGCCGCGGCCCGCAACGTGGAGGAGGGCGGCTCGCTGACCGTCGTCGCCTCGGCCCTGGTGGAGACCGGATCAGCGGCCGACACGCTGATCTACGAGGAGTTCAAGAGCACCGGCAACGCCGAGCTGCGGCTGGACCGGTCACTGGCCGACCGGCGTACCTTTCCGGCCGTCGACATCCGACCGTCCGGCACCCGCCGGGAGGAGCTGCTCGCTACCGGCGCCGAGTTGCACCGGTTGCGCGGCCTGCGTACGGCTCTGTCCGGGCTGGACCGGCACCAGGCCCTCGACCAGCTCCTCCGTCAGCTCGCCGGCACGCCGGACAACCACCGCTTCCTCGCCCGGCTGGACCCGCCGACCCGGGGCTAGTATCGGGTCGCATGACCGATGATCCAGTTGACCGTCCGCCCACCGTCCGCCAGCTGCGTCTGGTCGTGGAGGCCGACGACTACGAGGCCGCGGTCGCCTTCTTCCGCGACGCCCTCGGCCTGCCCGAACAGGCCGCGTTCTCCGGTGGGGACGGCGCTCGGGTGGTGATCCTCGAGGCGGGGCGGGCCACCCTGGAGATCGCCAACCCGGCGCAGAAGCGGATGATCGACGAGGTGGAGGTCGGCCGGCAGGTCGCCCCACGGATCCGGGTCGCGTTCGAAGTGGACGACGCTGGGGCCGTCACCGACCGGCTGGTCGCGGCGGGCGCCGCCGAGGTGGCCCCGCCCACGGTCACACCGTGGCAGTCGCTCAACGCCCGGCTCGACGCCCCGGCGGGCCTGCACATCACCGTCTTCCAGGAGCTTCGCCCGCTGGACGAGCGGACCAATCTCGAGGGTTTCGGCACCGACCGCGAGGCCTGACCGCGCTCGGCGCCCCCGGGCGGCTGGAATTGAGGTGCGCCCGGCGGGGACCGTGCCGATACTCGGGCCGTGTCCGTCCCGCGCACCGCCACGGCCGAACCCCGCGCGCTCACGCCGGCGCAGACCGCCGCCCTGCGGCACGTCCGGCAGGTCGCCCTGCGGGACCGGCCGGCCGCGCTCGCCGTCATCGCGCGGCACCTGGCCGGATCCGGCGCCGCGTACCAACCGGAGGACGTCATCGCCGCCGTCGCCGCGCACGGCCGGCTGACACTCAACTTCCACCCGGACCGCCTGCTGCGCGACGGCCGTACGGTGGCGACCGCCTTCGACGAGGAGGGCGTCTACCGCAGCCAGTTCGAGACGGGCATCTCCAACGGCGGCCTGACCGCCTTCCCCGGCGGGGACCGGGACCGCTGGGAGGAGACCCTGTTCGGCGGGGCGTACCAGAGCGCCAACGTGCTCCCCGCCGACCGCCCCAAGTACGGCGGCCTGAACCTGCTCGACCACCCGGACGGCGCATGCCCTCGGTTCGGCTCCTGTCACCTGCGGCTGCGTCCCGAGGTCCTCGGCCGGGCCACCCTCTGCTTCGGCGACAGCCACCTCGGCCCGAAGGACCTGGGCACGGTCGACGTCGTCGAGCCGGTGCTCGCGGCGCTGCTCGAGGCCACCGCCGGGACGGGCGTCAGCCTCGGAGTGGCGGGCATGGACACGGCCATGCTGCTGCGTACGCTGGTCCGCCGCCGGGAGCGCGAGTCCGCGCGGCCCGGGGCTGCCGGGCGGGCGCTCGACGACTACGTCGAGGCGCAGATCCACGGCGAGCTGAGCCTGGCGAGGGACGTGGAGGCGCTGGTGGCCGACCCGTCGTTCCGGGACACCGACACGGGGCGGACGCTGGCGGGCATCGCCCGGCGGCACGGATTCCCGCTGCTCTGGCACGCCGGCTTCGAGCTGCCGGTGGACGGGATCGACGCGGAGTTCCGGGGACCGGCCATCCCACCGCTGGCCGCCCGCGTGCACGCGGAGTTCGCCCGGCCCGGGGAGCCGGTGCACGCCGCCCTGATCGGCCGGGCCGCCGCGTCGGTCGTCGCGGAGCCCGGGCGCTGGGCCGACCGCGGCCCGACGGAGGACACCCTCCAGCACCTCAAGCAGCTCTGGCACGTTCTCGTCCGGTTCGGTACGCCCGCCAACCGCTGACCGCGTCCCGGAAAAATCCACCCGCTCGTGGGCAGCCGGCCGGTTCGTCGCCGTGCGTCCGGAAAGCGGGCTTCATGCCCACGGCAGCCGCTGGCGGTCAGCTCGTCGGATACCCCTCGTGACCTGGGTCGCGGCTTCAGCCGCGCCTGGCATTTCCGGAATGACCGACACGCGTAGCTGGTTGTGTCCCCCGTGGCGCCGGACCGCAAACCCGTACCGGCCGGTAGTTCCCCCCGAGGTGCGCTCACCCCGGAGCGCGTCGTAACGATCGAAAGGGCAACCATCGTGAAGCAGCACTTCACTCGATGGCTCCCCGCCATCGCCAAGACCAGGCAGGACTTCTCCCGACGGCTGCCCGCCATCGCGGAGGCAACGCGGAGCAAGATCGCGAATGTCCCGCAGAGCAAGGCCGCGCTGAGCGTCGCCGGCGTGGCCGCCATCGGCGCCCTGGCGTTCGGCCCCACCGCCATCGCCGCGCCGGTGACCGGCGGACCCCATGCGGGCGCCGTGGCCGCCATCGACCTGGCAACGGGCAAGAAGACCGAAACCGCCGTGCCCGCGCAGACCACCGGCGCCCACAAGGTGAACCAGCCGGCCTCCGAGAAGCCGAGCCGGGACAAGCTCATTCCGCACGGCGTCGAGGGCGCCCAGTCGCGCGTCCCGCTCGACGACGCGCAGATCGCCAACGCCAAGGCCATCGTCAAGGCGGCCAAGGAGACCGACGTGGGCGAGCGCGGCGCCGTCATCGGCGTGGCCACCTCGCTGCAGGAGTCGAAGCTGTACAACCTCGGTCACCTCGGCGCGTACAACGACCACGACTCGCAGGGCCTGTTCCAGCAGCGCCCGTCGTCCGGTTGGGGTTCGCCCGAGGAGATCACCGACCCGGACTACTCCGCCAAGGCGTTCTTCAACGCGCTGAAGAACGTGGGTGGGTGGCAGCAGCTGCCGCTGACCGCCGCGGCGCAGACCGTCCAGGTCTCCGCCTTCCCGTACGCCTACGCCCAGTGGGAGGAGCAGGCGGCGGACATCGTGCAGCAGCTCTGGTGAGCTGAGCTTTTCCTTCACCGGCCGGTCCCTTCTTCTGGGGCCGGCCGGTTTTTCTTTCCGTCCGTTGCGCTCCGACTGTGGTTGCGGTGGGGGGTGTGGCCCGCCGTGCCCGGCTCCGGGCGGTCAGGCTTGATCCCTGCGCCGGTCACGGCGGGCCACACCCCCGTCGTGCGCGGGCTCCGCGCGTCGGCGTCGGGTCGCGCGTCGGCTGTTCTGGGTACGAGGTTTCACCCCTGGCTGGGGTTCGCGCCGGGCGGCTGGGCTTGCGCCTGGTCGGGTCCGGTCTCCGCCTGCGGAGTGGTCGGGCGGGCGTGATCGACTCCGTGTCCCCGATGTGGGGGTGTCCGACAGGCGCGGATACCGCCACATGGGGGATCTGGTGCCGGGTGTCCGTTCCGGCCCGCCAGGCTGCGGACGGTCTGGGTCGGGTGTCCGTTTCTGGGTGTGACCGGCGGCATCCTGACGGCGGAATCGTGGCGGGCCGGGGGTCGTTACATCTGGCGTACGACCGAGTACCTGGCCCGCTCGACCGGGCCGATGGTCGGGCCCCGGAATGATGGCGGCCTGCCGGTCGTTACATATGGTCCCGGCGCCGCGAAGAGGCCCCCGCTCCGCGGTCGGACCGGGCAGAGACTTTCCCCCCTTGAACTTGCTGAGCGCCTGACGGTGCTTGCGCATGTCCCGGCCCCCACCGGGTGTGCGCCAACCCCCAAGGAGCTTTCCCATGAACACGATCATTCGTAAGAGCGTGCTGGGTGTTGCTGGTCTGGCTTTTGCCGGTGGTGTGTTCGCCGGTCCGATCGCCGCTCACGCCGACACCGGTCCCGTCACCGGCAAGCCGGTCGCGGTGCAGGCTGACAAGCCGGACAGCGGCAAGCTGATCCCGCACGGTGTGCAGGGCAAGCAGTCGCACATCTCGCTGAACGATGAGCAGACCGGCAACGCGAAGGCGATCATCGCCGCGACGAAGAAGGCGGGTCTGCCGGAGCGGGCCGCGGTGATCTCGATCGCCACGAGCCTGCAGGAGTCGAAGCTGGAGAACCTGGGTCACCTGGGTGACCGCAACGACCACGACTCGCTGGGCCTGTTCCAGCAGCGGCCGTCCTCGGGTTGGGGTACGCCGGAGCAGATCACCGACCCCGAGTACGCGACCCTGGCGTTCGAGAAGGGTCTCAAGCAGGTCGACGGGTGGCAGGACATGCCGCTGACCGAGGCCGCCCAGACGGTGCAGGTGTCGGCCTACCCGGACGCCTACGCCCAGTGGGAGAAGCAGGCCGCCCACATCGTCGCCGCCAACTGGAACAGCTGACCCATAAAGCACCACGCCGCTGGCCGGCACCCCAAGACACGGGGTGCCGGCCAGCGGCATCTTCATGTATCCACCGATGTATCCACCGTGACCGGCGCAGGGACGGCGACCACAGTCAGGCTGGGGGCGACCGTCCCCGGCGCAGGGATCAAGCCTGACCGCCCGGAGCCGGGGACGGTCGCCCCCAGCCCCCACCGCAACCACCAGGACAAGCCGTTCACCGGGCCGGACCCCGATCCCCTCCAGCGATGTCGATCAACGCCGCCACCAGCGCGAGCGTGATGATGCCGCTGGCCAGCAGCAGCGAGTGCCGGAACGCCGTCGACCAGTCGCCCCGGCTGCTGGCCAGCGAGGAGAAGAACAACGACCCGACGGCCGCGATCCCGGCCGCCGAGCCGATCCGCTGGCCGGTCTGCAGCATGCCGGCCCCGCTGCCCGCCTGGGGCACCGGCACCTCCGACAGGGTGAGCGTCTGGTTCGGGGCGATGACCAGCCCGCTGCCCAGCCCGGCGAGGAGCAGCGGCACCGCGGTCAGCAGCGGCACCGAGCTGGACGGCGAGCCGCGCAGCACCCAGACGGTGGCCCCGAGCCCGATCACCACGACGAGCAGGCCGATGGCGACCAGTGGCCGGCCGTACCGGGTGACGACCCGGCCGCCGAGGGCCGACGCCACCGCGGAGCCCAGCGCGAACGGGGTGATCGCCAGGCCGGCGATGAGGGCGCTGTAGCCGAGTCCGTTCTGCAGGTAGAGGGTGAAGATGAAGAAGATGGCGGTGAACCCGCCGAAGTAGAGCAGCGCGATCAGCGCCCCGAGGGTGTACGAGCGCAGCGTGAACAGCCGCAGGTCGAACAGCGGTGGCCGGTGTCGGGCGTACCACCGTTCCCAGAGGCCGAAGCCGATCAGGACGGCCAGGCCGGCCGGGATGAGCGCCCACTTCCACGGGGTGTGCCACTGCTCGCGCTGCACCAGCGGCAGCAGCACCAGGGTCACCCCGATCCCGAGGAGCAGCACCCCGACCGGGTCGAGGCGGTGCCGGTCCTGCTGGCCGGTGGGGCGGGCCGGCAGCAGCCGCCAGCCGAGCAGCACCGCGACGATGCCCACCGGGACGTTGACGAAGAACACCCAACGCCAGCCGTGCTCCTCGCCGCCGAGCTGGATGAGCAGCCCGCCGAGCAGCGGCCCGATGGCGGTGGAGATGCCGATGGTGGCACCCAGCAGGCCGAACGCCCGACCGCGTTCCGCGCCCCGGAACAGCTGCTGGATCAGGCCGGTCACCTGTGGGTTCACCATGCCGGCCGCGGCGCCCTGCAACAGTCGGGCCGCGACCAGCCATTCGGGCGAGCGGGCCAGTCCGGCCAGCGCGCTGGTCAGGGTGAACAGCGCCACCCCGAGGACGAAGGCGTTGCGCCGGCCGCGGGCGTCGCCGAAGCGTCCGGCGGACACCAGCACCAGCCCGAAGGTGAGCGCGTACCCGGACAGCACCCACTGCAGGTCGCTGGGGGTCGCGCCGAGCGCGCGGTCCATCGAGGGCACGGCGACGTTGACGATGCTGACGTCGAGCAGCGTCATGAAGGCGGCGACCAGGCCGACGCCGAGCGCCTGCCAGCGCTTCCGCTCGTCGTACCCGCCGGTGTCGGCCGGTGCCGACGACCGGTCCGTGCTCATGGTGCCCCCCGAAGGCCGTCGATCACGCATTGCTGATCGCTACCCGGGCCCTCAAGAGGCAAACGGGACGTCACGCCATCTGGCGAGCGCACCACCGCGGCCCGAAGTCCAGCCCCGCCATCGGGGAGTCCTCCCGGTGCAGCAGGCCCTTCTCGGTGAGCAGGTGCAGCGGCGCGTTCAGCTCCTCCTCGCTCATCCCGGTCTCCTGGGCGATCAGGTCGGGGTAGGGGACGTGTCCCCGGGTCTCCAGCGCGGTTACCGCCTGGTACACCCGTTCCTCGACCTCCGACAGTCGTACCTGCTGCATGGCTTTCCTCCTCGGCGTGACCCGCCCGACCCGCGGGCGGCCTGCTCCCGGCGGTTACCCGTCGGGTGTCCGTTGATGCCCACCCGATCGGGGAGTCACACCGGGCGTTCCGGCCCGGGGGTGGCCTAGGCTGCAACCGTGATCGTCTGGGATCTCGCCGTCGTCGGAGCCGGCCCCGCCGGGCTCTCCGCGGCGCACGCCGCCGCCCGCGCCGGGGCGCGCACGCTGGTCGTCGAGCGCGCCACCCATCCCCGCTACAAGACCTGTGGGGGAGGGCTGATCGGCACCTCGCTGGCGGAGGTCACCGACCGGATCGAGGTGCCGGTGCACGACCGGGTCGACCGGGTGACGTTCACCCGGGACGGGCGACGCGGCTTCACCCGCCGGCACGCCGCCGGGCCGCTGGTCGCCATGGTCCGTCGGGAGGAGTTCGACGAGCGGCTCCGGGCCGCCGCGGTCGCCGCCGGGGCCGAGGTCCGTGAGGGCGTCGCCGTCCGCGCGGTCGAGCAGGACCCCGACGAGGTACGCCTGCGGCTGGCCGACGGCGGGACGGTGCGGGCCCGGGCCGTAATCGGCGCGGACGGCTCATCCGGGGTCACCGCCCGGCACGTCGGCGTCCGCCACCGGCAGGTCGACCTCGGGCTGGAGCTGGAGTTGCCGGTGTCACCGGAGGAGCAGGGCCGCTGGCGGGGCCGGCTGCTGCTGGACTGGGGGCCGGTCCCCGGCTCGTACGCCTGGGTCTTCCCGAAGGGCGACCGGCTCACCGTCGGGGTGATCGCCGCCCGGGGCGAGGGGGAGCGGACCCGGGCCTACCTGCGCGACTTCGTCGACCGGCTGGGCCTGTCCGGGGTGACCCCGGAGCACGACTCGGGTCACCTGACCCGCTGCCGGGCGGAGGACTCGCCGGTGCGCCGCGGCCGGGTGCTGGTGGCCGGGGACGCGGCGGGGCTGCTGGAGCCGTGGAGCCGGGAGGGGATCAGCTACGCGCTGCGGTCCGGGCGGCTGGCCGGCGCGGCGGTCGCCGGGGGTGACCTGGCCGGCTACGAGCGGGAGGTGGACCGGCTTCTGGCGCCGTCGATGCGGGCCGGGCAGCGGCTGCTGGAGGTCTTCGAGCGGCGGCCGGACGTCTTCCACGGGCTGCTGGCCACGCCGGCCGGCTGGCGGATGTTCGTCCGGTTCTGCCAGGGCCGGGCCAGCTTCGACGAGACTCTCGCCCGCCGACCGGTCCGGGCGGCCCTGGCCCTGCTGGACCGCCTTCCCCCGGCCCGGTCGGGGCCCCTGGCCGGGGTGGGGGCGACGCGGTGAGGGCCCGGCTCGCCGAGGTGCTGGCCCTGGTCTTCCAGCACTCCTGACCGGTCAGGGCACGATCACCGCCCGCCCGTGGATCTCGCCCCGCCGCAGCAGCTCGTACGCCTCCGGCGCCCGTTCCAACGGGAAGATCTGCACGTCGGCTTGGAGCAGCCTGGCGCGGCCCAGCGCGATCACCTCCTGCAGCTCAGCCCGGGTGCCCCAGAACGGGACCTCCACGCTGGTCTCCAGCGGCAGGGTGGGCGGCTCGTCGGCGACGGGCCGGACGGGCAGCGTCCCGCCGGCGAGACCGACCAGCATCACCCGACCGCCGGTGGCGACGACCTGGCGGGCGGTGCTCAGGGTGGGGTCCGCCCCGACGAAGTCGAGCACCACGTCCGCCCCGTCCGGCGGGGGGCCGACGGTCGCCCGGATCCTCTCGACGGTGTCCGGGCCGGCCTGCACCACCTCGTGGGCGCCCAGCCGGGTGGCCAGGTCCAGCGCGGCCACGCTGGTGTCCACCGCGATGACCCGTACCGCCGTGGTGGCGACCAGGATCTGCACGGCCATGTGCCCGAGCCCGCCGATCCCGATGACCACGCAGGACGTGCCGGGGCGCAGGTTCGGCCGGGCCAGCTCCACCGCGTGGTACGGGGTCAGCGCGGCGTCGGTGAGCGGGGCGGCCTGCTCCAGCTCCATGTCACCGATGTGGAGCAGCCGGGACGCCGGCACCACCACGTACTCGGCCAGCCCGCCGTCGCGGCTGAGCCCGATGCCACCCACGGCCACGACCCGGCACTGGTTCTCCAGGCCACGGAGGCAGGCGCGGCAGCGACCGCAGCCGATGATCCCGTACACGGCGGCGCGGTCCCCGGGTGACCAGCCGGTCACGCCGGCGCCGATGGTGTCGACCGTGCCGGCGATCTCGTGGCCGAGGGTGATCGGGGTGGGGAACATCCCGGCCCGGGCGTCGAGAATGTGCAGGTCGGAGTGGCAGGCGCCGACCGCGCCCACGCGCAGCAGCACCTCACCCGGCCCGGCGTCCGGCGCTGGTACCTCCACCTGTTCCAGCACCCCGGGAGCGGTCATCCGTACCGCGCGCATGTCTGTCCTCCGCCTCGTCGCCGGCGGCCGTCGCCGACGGCCGCCGGCGCGGCTTACCCACGGCCGTCAGGTTGATGCGGCGGGTCGACGGGCGGACGCACAATGCGGGTATGAGCGAGCCGGCCGAGTCGTTCACCGACGAGGAGTACGCGTTCCTGCGGCACGTGCGCTTCGGTGAGCTGCCGCCGCGGGTCGGCCCCGACGAGCGGGTCGAGTTCACCGAGACCGAACCCCGCCGGGACCGGCCGGAGCCGGCCGGCAGCCCCGACGAGTGGAACCTCCGCCTCGGCCCGGGCGGCTGAGACGCGGACGGGCCGCGGGTGGGAACCCACGGCCCGTCGCACGGTACGGATCAGAAGACCGGCACGCCCGCGCGGACCAGCTTCCAGTTCGGCTCGAAGAAGTCGGCCGGGTCGATGACGCCCTTGGCCTGCGCCCAGTCGATCAGCAGCTGGCGGATCTCCTGCTGCTGGTTGTAGACCTGGGTCTTCACGATGCCGGGGAAGTTGCCGCCACCGCTGCGGCGGTAGTTGTTCACCGCGATGACGAACTGCGCGTCGGCGGCGACCGGGGTGTCGGTGCCCGGCAGGACCAGGCGGCTGATCCGCTGGCCGACCGGCTTCGAGATGTCGATGTCGTAGTCGACACCCGAGATCACGTCGTAGTTGTAGTCCGGCACCAGCGGGTCGCTGATGTTCGCCGGGTCGACCGTCTCGCCCACCGCGAAGGTCTTGAAGTACTTCGCCGAGTACTCCAGGTAGGCCTTCACCTCGGCGCCGGTCAGCACGACCGCCTCCAGGGTGTTGTCGTACACGTACAGGCCCGCGACGTCGCGGATCCGCACGTCACCCTGCGGGAAGATCGCGGTACGGCTGAACGGCGCCGCGATCGACAGCACCGGCAGGCCCGCGTACGCGGTGCCGGCGAGCGCCCCGATGACCACCTCGGTCTGGACGTGGTTGATGAAGTCCAGGATCGGGGTGTCCTTGTACCGCGACTCGGCGGCCGACAGCTCCACGCTGGACCGGGCGACGACCGTGTTGACGTACGAGACGGTCTTGGTGTGCTGGCCGCGCACGGCCGCGAGCACCGCCGGGTCCTCGACCACGGTGTTGGTGTTCAGCATGGTGGCGGACTTGCTGAGCACCCGCCACCGGCCGTTCTGCTTGGCGACGGTGAAGTCCATCCGGGTGAGGCGCTGGCCCCACTTGGACGGCTCGGAGGTGAGCACCTGCTCGCCGGTGGCGGTGTTGGTGACGAACTTCTGCACGACCTCGTTGTGCGCGTGGCCGAACAGGATCGCGTCGATGCCCGGGACCTGCTCGGCGATCAGCGCGACCGGGTTCTCGTTCGGCAGCTCCGGGCCGTAGCTGGAGGTGCCGCTGTCGCCGCCGTGGGCGGAGATGATGATGATGTCGGCCCCGCGCTCGCGCATGATCGGCACCCACTTGGCGGCGGTGGCGATCATGTCGGCGAAGACCAGCTTGCCCTCGACGTTGGCCTTGTCCCAGATCGCCACGCCCGGGTTGGTCAGGCCGAGGATGCCGACCTTCAGGGTGGGGGAGTCGTAGCCGCCGAGGGCCACGTTCTTGATCACGTACGGCAGGAAGGCGGGCTTGCCGGTGGCCTCGTTGATCGCGTTCGCGGCCAGGGCCGGGAAGCCGAGCTGACCGATCCACTGCGCCAGCAGCGGCAGGCCGTAGTTGAACTCGTGGTTGCCCAGCGTGACGGCGTCGTACTTCAGCACATTCATCGCGTTGGCCATCGGGTGCGTCTCACCGGTGGTGGTGATCGGCTCCTGCTTGGCGTAGTAGGTGGCCAGCGGGGTGCCCTGGATCGTGTCGCCGGCGTCGAGGACCAGCGTCGGCTTGCTGCCGCGCTCGGCGCGGATCTGGTTGACCAGGGTGGCCAGCTTGGCGACGCCGACGTCGTTGTGCTTGCTGTCGTCGAACTCGGCGTCCTTGTAGTAGTCCCAGTTGTAGACGTTGCCGTGGGTGTCCGAGGTGCCCAGGACGGTCAGGTCCCAGGTCTTCGGGCCCTTCGACTCGGCCGCCCGGGCCGGGGCGCCGGCGATCAGGGGAGCGGTCGCGGCGGCGGCCGCGACGGCGAGCACCTGGCGGCGCGAGGCGCCGGAGGAGGAGGTCATGCCGTGCCTTTCGGTGGGGGTGGACGCGCCTCGTGGGCGCCGTTGCGCACCATAGCCAGCGGCAGTCACTCCTGCCACAGCGGCCCGAGGTCTTTCACCAGACCAGCGTCACCGGCCGCGGGCGCGTAACACGGCGGCCATCCGGAGGCCGTCTTCGCCTCTCAGGAGTCCAGCCACGCCGCCGGGGAGATCCTCGGCGTCACCGGCGGCAAGCTCACCAGGTGACGCCCCGCCGGGTGGCCGCCGGCCGTCACCGGGGCCAGGCGGCCATCCGGCGGCGCACCCGGGCCACCTGGGCCGCGTCGAGCCCGTAGCGCGCGAACCGACGGTCCGGCACCTGATCCAGGTAGCGGCCCGCCGCGCGGACGTCGGCCAGGTCCAGCGCCGGGTCGACCTGGCGGGCCAGCTCCAGCAGCTCCGCCACGTCGTAGTGGTCCAGCGCCGAGGAGACGTCGATGTAGTCGCGCACCTCGCGCCGGTTGACCAGCGCGGCGGTCTTGTTCGCCACCAGGTCGCGGACGTCCATCACCGGGCCGAGGTCCATCACCACCGGACTGCGGTACCGGTCGAGGCGGGCCAGGCTCAACCGGATCTGCCGGCCGTCCCGGCTCACCACGAAGTCCCGCATGTCCCGGTCGAACCCGTCGAACAGCTCACCGAGCTCGCTGTCCGGGTCGGCGTCCACCACCTCGTAGCCGGCCCGCTCCAGCGCCGTACGCACCCCGGCCGCCGCCGCGGCGGCCGCCCCCTCCACGTCCGCGAAGAGGTCCACGTCCTCCGTCGGGCGGGTGACCAGCCCGTGCGCCGCCCACGCCACCCCGCCACCCAGCACGAACCGGTGCGGCCCGGCGGCCGCGAGGGCCACCCGGGCCACCTCCCGGTAGAAGTCGTGCAGGTGGGTCACGCGGTACGCAGGGCCCGGTGCCGGCTCTCCCACGCCACGCGTACACCCCGCGGCAGGTTCAGCCGCCGCCATACCCGGCGCAGCGTCCGGCCGTTGATCAGCGCCCGCAGGTCGTCGGTGCGGGTCGTCTCGCGCAGCACGTTCTCGTACATCCAGAGCAGGTCGTCCGGGTCACCCAGGTCGAAGACGCGCTCACTGCTCCACATCAGCCGCACCGGCAGCTCGACGATGCCCCGGGTGGGGCCGGTCAGCTCGGCGAGGGTGCGGGCCACCACGGCGGGGCGACCCGGTCGGGCCAGCGGGGCCACCGGGGTCGACGTGGGGGAGAGCGCCTGCATGGTGTCAGGGTAACGCCAACTCGGCTGCGCGCTGTTCTGCGGTTGTGGGGTTTTCCTGGTGGTGCCTCTTTCCTGCGGCTGGCTGCGCCTGTTGCGGTCCGTTGTTGGTTGCGGTGGGGGGTGTGGCCGGCCGTGCCCGGCTCCGGGCGGTCAGGCTTGATCTCTGCACCGGCCACGGCGGGCCACACCCCCGTTGTGCGCGGGCTCCGCGCTCCGGCGCCGGGTAGGGGTCGGTTCTTTTTCCGGGTACGCGGTGCCGCCCCCTGCTGGCGTCAGCCCCTGGTCGGGTCGTCGTCTGGTGCCCTGCCGGCTCGGGCCCGCGCCGTGCCGGTTGGGCGTGATCGACTCCGTGTCCCCGATGTGGCGATGTCCGACAGGCGCGGATTCCGCCACATGGGGGATCTGGTGCCGGGTGTCCGTTTCCGGCCGGCAGGTGGCGGACGGTCTGGGTCGGGTGTCCGTTTCTGGGTGTGACCGGCGGCATCCTGACGGCGGAATCGTGGCGGGCCGGGGGTCGTTACATCTGGCGTACGACCGAGTACCTGGCCCGCTCGACCGGGCCGATGGTCGGGCCCCGGAATGATGGCGGCCTGCCGGTCGTTACATATGGTCCCGGCGCCGCGAAGAGGCCCCCGCTCCGCGGTCGGACCGGGCAGAGACTTTCCCCCCTTGAACTTAGTGAGCGCCTGACGGTGCTTGCGCATGTCCCGGCCCCCACCGGGTGTGCGCCAACCCCCAAGGAGCTTTCCATGAACACGATGCTGCGTAAGAGCGTGCTGGGTGTTGCTGGTCTGGCTTTTGCCGGTGGTGTGTTCGCCGGTCCGATCGCCGCTCACGCCGACACCGGCCCCGTCACCGGCAAGCCGGTCGCGGTGCAGGCTGACAAGCCGGACAGCGGCAAGCTGATCCCGCATGGTGTGCAGGGCAAGCAGTCGCACATCTCGCTGAACGATGAGCAGACCGGCAACGCGAAGGCGATCATCGCCGCGACGAAGAAGGCGGGTCTGCCGGAGCGGGCCGCGGTGATCTCGATCGCCACGAGCCTGCAGGAGTCGAAGCTGGAGAACCTGGGTCATCTGGGTGACCGCAACGACCATGACTCGCTGGGCCTGTTCCAGCAGCGCCCGTCCTCGGGTTGGGGTACGCCGGAGCAGATCACCGACCCCGAGTACTCCACCACCGCGTTCCTGAAGGGTCTGAAGCAGGTCGACGGGTGGCAGGACATGCCGCTGACCGAGGCCGCCCAGACGGTGCAGGTGTCGGCCTACCCGGACGCCTACGCCCAGTGGGAGAAGCAGGCCGCCCACATCGTCGCCGCCAACTGGAACAGCTGACCCCATAAAGCATTAAGCCGCTGGCCGGCACCCCGAGACACGGGGTGCCGGCCAGCGGCGTATCCACGTACCGGCGAAAGAACCGTGACCGCCGGACGGACGGTGACCAAGGTCAGGGCTGGGGGCGACCGTTCCCGGCGGACGGATCAAGCCTGACCGCCCGAAGCCGGGGACGGTCGCCCCCAGCCCCCGCCGCAACCACGCCACGCGGGCACCAACAGCAGCCACCGCGGACCCAGTGACGGCGCTCACCGGGGGTGCCGGAACACCGGACCGGGTGGCATCGTTGTGCAGAGCGTCGGTGTGTCCAGTGTCCCCGGGCCTCACCTAAATTGCCTTCGCGGAATACCGTTCGGCTGGAGCCGCGTCGTGCCACTCGCCGAGAGGCGACCTGCACACCGACGCCCAGCGGCGCCCCGGCCATCCGGCCGGGGCGCCGCTGTCTGTGCACCCAGATGAGGATGCCGGACGGGACGGGCCGGTGCCGCGAGATGATCTGCCACTCGGGTCGCGGGCACCCGATCACTGGCCTATGTTCAGATGGTCAGCTTCCGCCAGCGGGGGAGGGGGGTGTTCCGGTTGGGTCTCCGGACCTTCATCGAGGGTTGGCCGGTCTACCGGCAGCTCACCGGCACCGATCCGCTTGGCCGGGGCGCCGCGGCCAAGTCCGCGCGCTCCACGTCGCTGACCGCCCGCACTGAGACCGCCGATTCGGTGGCCAGGTCGGTCTGCCCGTACTGCGCGGTGGGCTGCGGGCAGCGGGTGTTCGTCAAGGACGGGCAGGTCTCCCAGATCGAGGGTGACCCGGACAGTCCGATCTCCCGTGGTCGGCTCTGCCCGAAGGGGTCGGCCAGCAAGAGCCTGGTCACCAGTCCGCTGCGGCAGACCAAGGTCCGCTACCGCCGGCCGTACGGCACGGAGTGGGAGGACCTGGAGCTCGACGTGGCGCTCGACATGATCGCCGACCGGGTCCTCGCCGCCCGTGACGAGACCTGGGAGGACGTCGACGACTCCGGTCGGCCGCTGAATCGGACGTTGGGCATCTCCAGCCTGGGCGGGGCGACGCTGGACAACGAGGAGAACTACCTCATCAAGAAGCTGTTCACGGCGATGGGGGCGCTCCAGATCGAGAACCAGGCCCGGATTTGACACTCCGCCACCGTCCCCGGTCTGGGGACCAGCTTCGGTCGTGGCGGCGCGACGGACTTCCAGCAGGACCTGATCAACTCTGACGTCATCGTCATCCAGGGCTCCAACATGGCCGAGGCGCATCCGGTGGGCTTCCAGTGGGTGATGGAGGCGAAGAAGCGCGGCGCCAAGGTCTTCCACGTCGACCCGCGGTTCACCCGGACCAGCGCGCTCGCCGACACGTACCTGCCGATCCGGGCGGGCACCGACATCGCGCTCCTCGGCGGCGTGGTGCGGTACATCCTGGACAACGAACTGGACTTCCGGGAGTACGTGCTGGCGTACACCAACGCGGCCACCATCGTCGACGAGCGGTTCGCCGACACCGAGGACCTGGACGGGCTCTTCTCCGGCTACAACCCGGAGACCGGCTCGTACGACCAGGCCAGCTGGCAGTACGAGGGGCACGGGAATCGCACCCGGGCCAGGGGAACGGGCAAGGAGCGGGAGACCGCGGCCGGGATGGAGCACGAGTCGCACGGCGCGCCCCTGGCGGCGGAGACGCACCGGGACGAGACCCTGCGGCACCCCCGCTGCGTCTACCAGATCCTCAAGCGGCACTTCGCCCGCTACACCCCGGAGATGGTCGAGCGGGTCTGCGGCATCCCCCAGGAGAAGTTCCTGGAACTCGCCCGGGCCTGGACGGAGAACTCCGGCCGGGAGCGGACCGGGGTGCTCGTCTACTCGGTGGGCTGGACCCAGCACAGCGTCGGCGTGCAGTACATCCGCACCGGCGCGATCATCCAGACCCTGCTGGGCAACATCGGGCGGCCGGGCGGTGGCATCCTGGCGCTGCGCGGGCATGCCAGCATCCAGGGCTCCACCGACATCCCGACGCTGTTCAACCTGCTGCCCGGCTATCTGCCGATGCCGCACCACGCCGACCACCCGACCTTCGCCAGGTGGGTGGACAGCATCCGCCACCCCGGCCAGAAGGGCTTCTGGGGCAACTCGCGGGCCTTCGCGGCCAGCCTGCTCAAGGCGTACTGGGGCGACGCGGCCACGCCGGAGAACGACTTCTGCTACGGCTACCTGCCCCGGATGACCGGCGACCACGGGACGTATCAGCAGGTGCTGAACATGATCGACGGCCACGTGAAGGGCTACTTCCTGCTCGGCCAGAACCCGGCGGTCGGCTCGGCGCACGGCAAGGCCCAGCGCCTGGGCATGGCCAACCTCGACTGGCTGGTCGTCCGCGACCTGTTCATGATCGAGAGTGCCACGTTCTGGAAGAACAGCCCGGAGATCGCCACCGGCGAGATCGTGCCGGAGGAGTGCCGCACCGAGGTCTTCTTCCTGCCCGCCGCCTCGCACGTGGAGAAGGAGGGCACCTTCACCCAGACCCAGCGGCTGCTGCAGTGGCGGGAGAAAGCCCTCGACCCGCCGGGTGACTGCCGCTCCGAGCTGTGGTTCTTCTACCACCTCGGGCGGGTGCTGCGGGAGAAGCTGGCCGGCTCCGACAAGCCCCGGGACCGGGCGCTGCTCGACCTCGCCTGGGACTACCCCACGCACGGCCCGCACGCCGAGCCGAGCGCCGAGGCGGTGCTCAGGGAGATCAACGGGTACGAGGTGGCCACCGGGCGCCCGCTCGGCGGATTTGCCGAGGCCCGTGACGACGGCTCGACCGCGATCGGCTGCTGGATCTACAGCGGCGTCTACGCCGACGGGGTCAACCAGGCCGCCCGCCGCAAGCCCGGCCACGAACAGAGCTGGGTCGCCCCCGAATGGGGCTGGGCCTGGCCGGCCAACCGGCGCACCCTCTACAACCGCGCCTCCGCCGACCCGCAGGGCCGGCCGTGGAGCGAGCGGAAGAAGTACGTCTGGTGGGACGCGGACAAGGGCGAGTGGACCGGCCACGACGTGCCGGACTTCGAGAAGACCAAGCCGCCGACGTACCGGCCGGCGGACGACGCCTCGGGGCCGGAGGCGCTCGCCGGGGACGACCCGTTCGTGATGCAGGGCGACGGCAAGGCCTGGCTTTACGCGCCGCGCGGGGTGCTCGACGGGCCGTTGCCGACGCACTACGAGCCGGCCGAGTCGCCGATGCGCAACCCGCTGTACGGGCAGCAGGCCAACCCGACCCGCAAGATCTACGAGCACCCGCTGAACCGGATCAACCCGAGCCCGCCGGAGCCGCACAGCCAGGTCTTCCCGTACGTGTTCACGGTCAGCCGGCTCACCGAGCACCACACCGCGGGCGGGATGAGCCGCACGGTACGGCCGCTCGCCGAGCTGCAGCCGGAGATGTTCGTGGAGGTGTCCCCGGAGCTGGCCGCCGAGGTGGGGCTGGAGCACCTCGATTGGGCGCACCTGATCAGCGGCCGCGCGGTGATCGAGGCCAAGGTGTTGGTGACCGACCGGCTCACCCCGCTGCGGGTGGACGGCCGGGTGATCCACCAGCTCTGGCTGCCGTACCACTTCGGCAGCGAGGGCCTGGTCACCGGCGACTCGGCCAACGACCTGTTCGGCATCACCCTGGACCCGAACGTGCTGATCCAGGAGAGCAAGGTCGGCACCTGTGACGTCCGGCCCGGCCGGCGGCCCACCGGCCCGGCCCTGCTCGACCTGGTCGCCGAGTACCAGCGCCGGGCCGGCATGACCGCCGACCGGAAGGTGCCGATCGTCACCACCGACGTGCTCGGCGGGGAGGACGCGGCCGGCAGCACCGACGAGCAGTCCCCCGAGGCGGCGGCGCAGGACGGAGACGGGGATGCCTGACGCGAACAGCCTCTACGGCCCGCTGGACCCGGCGCCCGACGCCGGCTGGGTCGACGCCGAACCCCGGATGGGCTTCTTCACCGACACCAGCGTCTGCATCGGCTGCAAGGCGTGCGAGGTGGCCTGCAAGGAGTGGAACGCCGTCCCGGCGTCCGGCTTCGACCTGCTCGGCATGTCGTACGACAACACCGGCGCGCTGACCGCCAACTCCTGGCGGCATGTGGCCTTCATCGAGCAGCCCCGCCCGGCGGGGCACCGCACCCCGCCGTTCGAGGGCGACCCGACCGGGCCGGCGGCGAGCCCGGCCACCGCGGCGATCGCCGCCGAGCTGGGCAACGACAGCGGCACCGATCCGGGCGTGCCCCCGGGGCAGCCGCAGGCCGCCGCCCGGATGGCCGCCGGGCCGGAGCTCCTCGGCATGCCGGGCGCCCAGCCGCCCGGCCGGGGCACCGGCGCCGAGTCGCGCACCGACTTCCGCTGGCTGATGATGTCGGACGTCTGCAAGCACTGCACCCACGCCGCCTGCCTGGACGTCTGCCCGACCGGGTCGCTGTTCCGCACCGAGTTCGGCACCGTCGTGGTGCAGGAGGACATCTGCAACGGCTGCGGCTACTGCATCTCCGCCTGCCCGTACGGCGTCATCGACCAGCGCAAGGACGACGGCCGGGCGTGGAAGTGCACGCTCTGCTACGACCGGCTCGGCGCCGGCATGACCCCGGCCTGCGCGCAGGCCTGCCCGACCGAGTCGATCCAGTACGGGCCGCTGGACGAGCTGCGGGAGCGGGCCGCCCAGCGGGTCGCCACGCTGCACGACCGGGGCGTGCCGGAGGCCCGGCTCTACGGCCACGACCCGACCGACGGCGTCGGCGGCGACGGCGCGTTCTTCCTGCTCCTCGACGAGCCGGAGGTCTACGGCCTACCCCCGGACCCGGTGGTCACCACCCGCGACCTGCCGAAGATGTACAAGCGGGCCGGCCTGGCCGCGCTGGCCATGGTGGCGGCGGCCGTCGCCGCGTTCGTCGGAGGTTCATCGTGAGTCCGGACCGCGCCCCGGTGGGCGCCCTGTTCCGCCGCTTCCGCGAGCGGCTCGCCACCGAGGGCCCGGGACGCTTCGGCGGACCGGGCGCGCGCGCCGGCCACGGGCCGAAGGTGAGCCCGGAGGCGAACGGCACCCGGGCGACCGCCGCCGGGGCGGGCGTGGCCCGGACCGATGCGGGCGCCGCCGAGCTGCGCCTGGCCCCGCATCCGCCGCGTGACGTCGAGCCGGTCGAGCACTCGCGGCGCCGCGGCCGCAAGGGTGGCGGCGGGGAGCAGCTGAACGTGCCGCCGGCCGAGTTCACCTCCTACTACGGCCGGCCCATCCTCAAGGCGCCGGTGTGGAAGTGGGACATCGCCGCGTACCTCTTCACCGGGGGTCTGGCCGCCGGGTCGTCCATGCTGGCCGCCGGCGGGCAGCTCACCGGACGGCCGGCGTTGCGCCGGGCCGGCCGGGTCACCTCCCTGGCCGCGGTCAGCGCCAGCGCGTACTTCCTCGTCAACGACCTTGGCAAGCCGAGCCGCTTCCACCACATGCTGCGGGTGGCGAAGCTGACCTCGCCGATGTCGGTGGGCACCTGGATCCTCACCACGTTCGGCCCGGCCGCCGGGGTCGCCGCGGTCGCCGAGGCCGCACCCTGGCTGCCCGAACGCGGGCTGCTCGGCCTCGGCCGGCGGCTGCTGCCCCCGGTCGGGCACGCCGCCGGGCTGGTCGCCGCGGTCACCGCGCCGGCCCTTGCCACGTACACCGGGGTGCTGCTCGCCGACACGGCCGTGCCTTCCTGGCACGAGGCGTACCCCGAGCTGCCGACCATCTTCGCGGGCAGCGCGCTGGCCAGCGGCGCTGGCGTCGGGCTGATCGCCGCGCCGCTGGCGCAGGCCGGCCCGGCCCGGCGCATGGCGGTGGCCGGCGCGGCCCTGGAGCTGTGGGGTTCGCACCGGGTGGAGAACCGGCTCGGCCTGCTCAGCGAGCCGTACGCCG
This sequence comes from Micromonospora kangleipakensis, assembly GCF_004217615.1. Classification (NCBI taxonomy): domain Bacteria; kingdom Bacillati; phylum Actinomycetota; class Actinomycetes; order Micromonosporales; family Micromonosporaceae; genus Micromonospora; species Micromonospora kangleipakensis. The sequence goes on from NZ_SHLD01000001.1 coordinate 4,467,386, forward strand.
TCGGCACCGCCGGCCGGCTGCTGCGCGCCGGGCGGGCGCTGACCGCCGCCGGGGTGGCCGGCGCGCTGGTCGGCCGGCGCAGCCGGGCGGTCTCCGCGCTCTCCGGCGGGGCGCTGCTGGCCGCGGCCCTCTGCACCCGGTTCGGCATCTTCCACGGCGGAGTCGCCTCCGCGAAGGACCCGAAGTACACGGTGGTGCCGCAGCGGGAGCGCGCACGGCAGCGCGACGGGCAGACACCAGACGACAGCGGGCCGGGCGCCGGCCCGAATCCGGGGTAGCCACGCTTCAGGCGCCAGGCCCATGAGCCGATACGGGGTTCAGCTCATGGCCACAACAACCGTGGGTCCGCGGGGAAACCGACAACCGACACGGGGCCGGTGGGGGTCGGCTTCCATGATCGACAGGACAGGCCCCTAGCCCCAACGCCGTTCAGTTAGCTTGCGGGTGGACTTGGTCGTCCACCGCAGCGGCGACATCGGGTCAACCACGCATGTCCGGCTCCACCAGGGCCAGCAACGCCGGCCGCGGGCGTGCATCGAGTTCCACCAGGCGTTTACGGCCCCCGCCCGCCCTGCGCGTCCGACCCAACGGCCCCTCGCCAGCCTCCAGATCGGACATACCGTCGCCGACCGGGTCCACATCGGCGCCGCGACGGTCAAGACCCACATCACCAGCCTGATGACCGAGACCAGCAGCCCCAACCGGGTACGCCTGGCCCTGTTCGCCCGCGGTGCCTGAGCGGCGCCCCTCGCTCGGCAGACCCCCCGCGCCCCGCGAGTGGAGGTGGGCTCGCCTCATCGTCCGCTGGCCTGCACCGGCTCGCTCCGGCCGCGCCTGGGTTTGATCCGGCCCGGTTCGGGTAGGCCGCCGCACTTCTCAGTGGGACACGTGCCCACAGTTGTCGCACTGCGGATACCCAATGATTCGCAGGAGGGGAACATACCCATGTTGTCGGTGCTCGACCCCCGCCATACCGTCGCCCCTCCCGGATACAGTCGCTGGCTCATTCCGCCGGCGGCGCTGGCGGTGCATTTGTGCATCGGGCAGGTCTACGCGACCAGCGTCTACAAGAACTCCCTCATCGCGTATTTCGGGGCCAGCCAGACGGCTATCGGGGTCATCTTCAGCATCGCCATCGTCATGTTGGGGCTTTCCGCGGCGGTCGGCGGCACGTGGGCGGAGCGCAGCGGACCCCGCAAGACGATGTTCACCTCCGCGTGTTTCTGGGCAGCGGGTTTCCTGGTCGGGGCGCTCGGCATCGCCACCAAGCAGCTCTGGCTGCTTTACCTCGGCTACGGGGTGATCGGCGGCATCGGACTCGGCCTCGGCTATATCTCGCCGGTCTCCACCCTGATCAAGTGGTTCCCGGACCGGCCCGGCCTCGCCACCGGCATGGCCATCATGGGCTTCGGCGGCGGCGCGATGCTTGCCAGCCCGGTCTCCCGTCAGCTGCTTTCGCTCTACGATCCTGGCTTCCACCCCACCAACGCCGGTGCGGTGGCCTCGGGCAGCGCGCTGGTACGGCTCTTTCTCACGCTCGGCGTCGGCTACTTCCTGATCATGATGCTCGGCGTGCTGAACGTGCGGGTTCCCCCACCCGGCTGGCGCCCGGCCGGGTTCGATCCCGCCTCGGTCCGGGCCAAGCCACTGGTCACCACGGCGAGCGTGTCCGCGGCGAACGCGATCCGCACGCGCTCGTTCTGGCTGCTCTGGATCGTGTTGTTCACCAACGTGACCGCCGGCATCGGCATCCTGGAGCAGGCCGCCCCGATGATCCAGGACTTCTTCCGCGACAACGGCGTGTCGGCCGTCTCGATCGCGGCGGCGTCGGGTTTCGTGGGCGTGTTGTCGCTGTTCAACCTGGCCGGGCGGTTCGGGTGGTCGTGGACGTCCGACATCATCGGCCGCAAGCCGATCTACGTGGCCTACCTCGGCCTCGGCATGGTGCTCTACACCCTGCTCGCGCTGGTCGGACACACCGCCACGGTGGTGTTCGTGCTGTTGGCCGGCATCATCATCTCCTTCTACGGCGGCGGCTTCGCCACCGTCCCCGCCTACCTGCGCGACCTGTTCGGCACTCACCAGGTGGGCGCCATTCACGGCCGGCTGCTCACCGCCTGGTCCGCCGCCGGCGTGGCCGGGCCGCTGATCGTCAACGGCGTCCTCGACGCCCAGGGCAAACCGGGCACGTTCACCGCTTCGGCGTACCGGCCGGCGCTGTTCACCATGGTCGCCGTGCTGGCCGTCGGATTCATCGCCAACCTGCTGGTCCGCCCCGTCCCGGAACGTTTCCACGAACCGGACACTGGCGGAGCGGTTCCCGTAGCGCCCGCCGAACGGACCGACCCCGTCGCCCTGCGGCCGGAGAGCCGGCCCGCGGCCAACGCCGTGGCCCCGCAGCAGGCCCGGCTCTGGATATCGTGGGCGCTGGTCACCGTGCTGCTCGGCTACGGCGTGGTACAGACCGTCATCACCGCCGCGAAGCTGATCACCGAGTGATCGCCGCTCCCGTCACGCGACCCGTCCGCTCCAGCGGCTGCCGCCCACGCACCCGCCTCCGCCGCCGGGGAAGAGCACGAACGCCTCAGGTAGTGCAGCGCGTCGTACCGCCGGGCGTCGGCACGATCCGGCTTGTGCGGCGCCCATCGGCTTGCCGTGACCAAGCCTCAGCGGCATCGGTGAGCGGGTTAGCGGGCAGCAGCTGACTGTGGCCTACGAGTCCGGCCAGGCGGTCCCTCTGGGGATGTGACCTTCGTACGCCACCCGCAGCGCACCGCCAACGCCGCAGCGGGTTGCTGCTGCCGCCGATCACCCGTCTGCCGACCAGCCCGGGCAAGCCGCGGCCGCCCTTCGAGACGTCGGGGCCCTGAGCCGGGCCGGCGCGGTCACTCCCTTCGCCCGGCGGATGGAGATCATATGTGGTTGACTGCTGGGCGGAGGCGTTCAGGCGGCTGGTGCCCCTCCCGGTCTTCAAAACCGGTGTGGTCCGGGACCCGGGCCAGGCGGGTTCGATTCCCGTCCGTCTCCGCCAAGCAGGCGCAGGGAGATGACGCATGCCCGACGGCACGGCCGATCCGCGTCGGCGGGTGCCGCGCACCGACGCGCTCCTCGCCGACCCGGTGTTCGCCGCCGCCGCCGGCACGCTCGGTCGCGACCGGGTCAAGGCCGCGATCGTCCGCGCGCAGCAGCGCGCCCGTCGCGGCGACATCACCCCCGAAGAGGTACGCGACGCCGCGCTGGCCGACCTGCCGGCGCCGGCGCCCCGGGCGGTGCTGAACGCCACCGGCGTCGTGCTGCACACCAACCTCGGCCGGGCGCCGCTGTCGGCCGCCGCGGTCGAGGCGATGGTCGCCGCCGCCGGGCATACCGATGTGGAGCTGGACCTGCGCACCGGCCGGCGGGCCCGCCGCGGCCGGGACACCCTCGACGCGCTCGCCGCCGCCGTGCCCGACGCGGCGGCCGTGCACGTGGTCAACAACGGCGCCGCCGCGTTGGTGCTCGCCGCCACCGCCCTCGCCGCGGACGCGGAGATCGTGGTCAGCCGCGGCGAACTGGTCGAGATCGGCGACGGGTTCCGCCTGCCCGACCTGCTGGAGAGCACCGGCGCGCGGCTGCGCGAGGTGGGCACCACCAACCGCACCACCCGGGCCGACTACGCCGCCGCGATCGGCCCGCGCACCGGCTTCGTGCTCAAGGTCCACCCGTCGAACTTCCTGGTCACCGGCTTCACCTCGGCGGTGCCGGTGCGCGAGCTGGCCACCCTCGGCGTGCCGGTGGTGGCCGACATCGGCTCCGGGCTGCTCGCCCCCGACCCGCTGCTGCCCGACGAGCCGGACTCCGCCAGCACCCTGCGCGCCGGCGCGGCGCTGGTCACCGCCAGCGGCGACAAGCTCCTCGGCGGCCCGCAGGCCGGGCTGCTGCTCGGCGACGCCGACCTGGTCGAGCGGCTGCGCCGGCACCCGCTGGCCCGGGCCCTGCGGGCGGACAAGCTCACCCTGGCCGCCCTCGCCGCCACCCTGCACGCCCCGACCACCCCCACCCGCGAGGCGCTGCACGCCGACCCCGCCGTGCTGCGTGAGCGGGCGGAACGGCTGCGGGACCGGCTCGGGGAGGACGGCCGCAAGGCCGAGGTGGTGCCCTGCGTCTCGGTGGTCGGTGGCGGCGGCGCTCCCGGGGTGGAACTCGACTCGTGGGCGCTGAGCCTGCCCGAGCGGTACGCCGAGCCGCTGCGTACCGGCGAGCCGCCGGTGCTCGGCCGGGTGCTGCACGGCCGGCTCCTGCTCGACCTGCGCTGCGTGCCGGCCGAGGCCGACGGGACGATCCGGGCGGCCGTCCTGCGGGTGGGCGACTGAGGTGTGGGTCGTCGCCACCGCCGGACACGTCGACCACGGCAAGTCCACCCTGGTCCGGGCGCTCACCGGGATGGAACCCGACCGCTGGGCCGAGGAGCGCCGCCGGGGGATGACCATCGACCTCGGCTTCGCCTGGACCACTCTGCCCTCCGGCGGCACCGTCGCCTTCGTCGACGTGCCCGGGCACGAGCGGTTCGTGCCGAACATGCTCGCCGGGGTCGGGCCGGCGCCGGCCGCACTGATCGTGGTCGCCGCGGACGAGGGCTGGATGCCGCAGTCCGCCGAGCACCTGGCCGCCCTGCACGCGCTCGGGGTGTCGTACGGCCTGCTGGCGGTGACCCGCGCGGACCTCGCCGACCCGGGGCCGGCGCTGGCCCAGGCCCGGGCGGAGATCGCGGCCACCTCGCTGGGCGAGGTGGCGGCCGTCGCGGTCAGCGGCGCGACCGGCGCCGGCCTGCCCGAGCTGCGGGCCGCCCTGGACCGCCTCGCCGCCCGGCTGCCCGCCCCGGCGTTCGACGCCCCGGTCCGGCTGTGGGTGGACCGCTCGTTCACCATCAGGGGCAGCGGCACCGTGGTCACCGGCACCCTCGGCGGCGGCCGGCTGCGCGTCGGCGACCAGCTCGAACTCGCCGCCACCGGCGAACCGGTCCGGGTCCGCGGCCTGCACTCCCTGAACGCCGCGCACCAGCAGGTGGACGCGGTGGCCCGGGTGGCGGTGAACCTGCGCGGGGTATCCCGGGACCGGGTCGCCCGCGGCGACGCGCTGCTCAGCCCCGGCCGCTTCCGGCTGACCGATCTGCTGGACGTGCGGCTCGCCGGCGACCCGGCCGCCGACCTGCCGGCCACCCTCACCCTGCACGTCGGCTCGGCCGCGGTGCCCGCCCGGGTCAGGCCGCTGGCCCCCGACACGGTACGGCTCCGACTGGCCCGCCCGCTGCCGCTGCTGATCGGCGACCGGGCGCTGCTGCGCGACCCGGGCCGGCACCACGTCGCCGGCGGGGTGACCGTCCTGGACGTGGCCCCGCCGCCGCTGCGCCGCCGCGGCGCGGCGACCGCCCGGGCGGTGGTGCTGGCCGGGCTGGACGGCCGGCCCGACCTCGCCGGGGAGCTGCGCCGCCGGGCCCTGGTCCGGGCCGGCGAGCTGACCCGGATGGGCGTGCCGGTCACCGTCGCGCTGGTGACCGGGGACTGGCTGGCCGACCCGGAGCACTGGCGCCGCCTCGGCGTCCGGCTCACCGAGGAGGTCACCCGGTACGCCGGGGAACATCCCCTCGAACCCGGCGTGCCGGTGGAGGTGCTGCGCCAGCGCCTCGCCCTGCCCGACCGGGCACTGGTGGAGGCGCTGCTCCGGCCACCGCTGCGGCTGCGCGCCGGCCGGGTCACCGCGGCGGCGGTCGACGCGCTGCCGGAGCCGGTGGCCCGGGCCGTCGACCGGGTCCGCGCCGAGTACGGCGACCGCCCCTTCCAGGCCCCCGAGACGCACCACCTCGCCGACCTGGGGCTCGGCCCCCGGGAGATCGGCGCGGCGGTGCGGGCCGGTGCCCTGCTCAAGCTCGCCGACAACGTGGTGCTTCTCCCCGGCGCGCTCGACGACGCGGTGCGGGTCCTCGCACGCCTGCCGCAGCCGTTCACCCTCAGCGCCGCCCGGCAGGCCCTGGAGACCACTCGCCGGGTCGCCGTGCCGCTGCTCGAGCTGCTCGACCGGCGGGGCGCCACCCGCCGGCTGCCCGACGACGCCCGTGAGGTGGTCGCCCCGCCGGGCTGACCGGCGCGGACGAAGACGACCCGCCCGGCCGGCGCGGTCGCCTACCGTGACGCCATGGACCCATCGGCGGTCTGGCGGGACAAGCAGCACCGGTGGCGCATCGAGGCGTACCGGGCGCCGGACCTGCGCTTCGCCATCTTCGCCACCAACGGCACCACCGAGTCGGCGCCGCTGTGGCTGTTCGGGATGGCCGCGCTGGCCCGGTGGCTGATGACCCACGCCATCTCCCTGGACGACCTGGAGAACGACTGACCGGGTGCCCGGCGGGCGTGCGGTGGAGCGGGAGGGGGTGTGATGGCCGGTCAGCTCGCCCTGGTGGCCGTCCTGGTCCTGGTGAACGCGGCGCTCTCCGGCAGCGAGATGGCGCTGGTGACGCTCCGCGAGGGGCAGCTGCGGCGGCTGGGCCGCGCCGGTCGTACCGGCGGGCGGCTGGTCCGCCTGGCCCGGGAGCCGAACCGCTACCTGGCCACCATCCAGCTCGGCATCACCCTGGCCGGCTTCCTCGCCTCGGCGGCGGCCGCGGTGTCGCTGGCCGAGCCGCTGGTCGGGCCGCTGGCCTTCCTCGGCCGGGCTGCCCGCCCGGTCGCGGTGGTGCTGGTGACGGTGGTGCTGACCTTCGTGACCCTCGTCGTCGGCGAGCTGGCGCCGAAGCGGTTGGCGATGCAGTGGGCGGAGCGCTGGGCGCTGCTCAGCGCCGCTCCGCTGGACCTGCTGGGCCGGCTGTCCCGGCCGGCGGTGTGGCTGCTCAGCCGCAGCACCGACCTGCTGGTCCGGCTCGCCGGTGGGGACCCGCGGGCCAGCCGCGAGGAGGTGACCGAGGAGGAGTTGCGCGAGATGCTGGTCAGCCAGCGGGGTCTGTCCGCGCAGCAGCGGGAGATCCTGTCCGGGGCGTTCGACATCGCCGGCCGGACGCTGCGGGAGATCCTGGTCCCGCGCCGGGACGTGACGGTCGTGCCGGCGTCGGCGCCGGCCCCGGAGGCGATGCGGCGACTGGCGGCCGCCGGCCGGTCCCGGGCCCCGGTGGTCGGGCCGGGCGGCCTGGACGACGTGTGCGGCGTACTGCACATCCGCGACCTGGTCGATGCCGGTGACGCCACCGCGGGCGAGCGGGCCCGGCCGCCGTTGCTGCTGCCCGGGACGCTTCCCGTCGCCGACGCGATGCGCCAGTTCCGCCAGCGTCACGAGCAGATCGCCCTGGTGGTCGACGAGCACGGCGGGGTCGACGGCCTGGTGACCATGGAGGACCTGCTCGAGGAGGTGGTCGGCGAGCTCTACGACGAGACCGACCGGGACGTGCGCGGGGTGGTCCGGGAGCCGGACGGCGCGCTGCTGCTCTCCGGCGACTTCCCGCTGCACGACCTGCCGGACGTCGGGGTGCGGCTGACCTTCCCGCTGTCCCGGGACTACACCACGGTCGCCGGCTTGGTGCTGGCTCGGCTGGGGCGGGTGCCCGACGGGCCCGGGGAGACGGTGCGCCTGCCCGGGCTCACCGTCACGGTGGTCGAGGTGGCCGACCGGGCGGTCCGCCGGGTGCGGCTACGCGGTCCGGCCGCCGGCGGCCGGCCGGAGTGACCCGGACGGGGGAATCAGCCGGAAAGCCGCAGAGCCGAGGCGGACGGGCCGTACCGTCCGGAATGTGAAGGACCGAGGCATGCGGACGTTCGTCGCCGTGCTCGCCGGGCTCGCGGTGATCTATTTCGGCGTCACCGGGCACCAGAGCAGCGGCGAGGAGGGTGGCGGGATCTCCGGCGGGGTCGTGCTGCTCGCCCTGGGCGCGGCGCTGCTGGCGTGGCACCTCACCAAGCCGCCGGCGGGGCCGGTCAAGTGAGCCTCAGCGGGCCGCCGCGCTCCGGCTGACCTCGCCCGCCGACTCCTCGCCCAGCGCGACCCGTACCAGCGCCGAGGCGAGCCGCCCGAAGTCGGCGTCGCCGACCAGGCCGGCCAGCCCGCCCGGGTTCGCCGGCAGCCCCAGCTGCTTCGCGCCGGCCAGGGTCCGCCGGTCGGCGTACGGGCGCACGTCCGGCCAGACCGTCTGCGCCTCGCGTAGGAAGATGTCCGCCCCGGTGGGGCCGATGCCCGGGAACTCGGTGAGCAGCCGGCGCAGCACCGGCCGGTCGCCGTCGGCCTCCCGGTGCATCCGGCGCAGGTCCCCGTGCCAGCGGTCCAGGCAGAGCCGGGCGCCGGTGCCCAGCATGGTGGCGGTCCGTTCGTCGTAGCGTCGGTAGTGCCCGCGGCCGAGCGCGTCGACCCGGTCCTGCCAGCTCGCCGCCTCCATCGCCTGCGGGGTCCGGTAGCCGGCCGCGAAGAGCTCCCGCGCGGCGGCGAGGGCCACCCCGGCCCGGATCCGGGTGCTCAACAGCGTGGTGAGCACCAGCAGCTGGTACAGCGGCCCGGGGCGGTCGGCCAGCCGGATCCCCGCCTCCTCGGCGTACGTCCGGTCCTGCCGGTCCAGCAGCACCCGCGCCACGTTCCGATCGTCCCGCATCCCGGAGGTGTACCCGTCCCGCGTCGGCCCAGACCTTCGGCCGTGCCCGGGACCCGGAATGCGTCCGACGGCGGCGGGTAACCCGCACAGGTGCGCGGCCTACGCCGTGTGCGTCCACCGGAAGGAGCAACCCGTGACGAACGTGCAGCAGCCCGAGATGCGCCGCAACGGGCACAACCCGACCGTCCAGGACAGCAAGGAGCCCGGCCCCGACGGCGCACCGCGCAACCGCGGGAGGTCCCAGGGAGACCGGGGACGACCGACGCCGAAGGGTCAGGTCTCGCCGTACGGTCCGGCCGGTGCGTCGGTCGCCGACGACGAGAGCGACGCCTAACGCGCACGCCGCGACGGCGGTCGCAGCCGCTTCCAGGTGGCTGCGGCCGCCATTCCGTACGCCAGGTGCGGAATGAGGTCAGCCACCCAGTCGGTGCGCCGCCAGGTCCGGGGGTCGCTCAGCCCCAGCACGGTGATCGAGCTGTCCGTGGTGGCCATCACGCCCCCGCCGAGCAGGCCCGCCGCCACCGGCAGCGGGATCCGCCGACGGGCCAGGAGCAGCCCGAAGGCCGCCCCGGCCGCGATTCCCGTGGCGTACCCGAGCAGGGGCCCGAGGCCCGAGCGGCGGTTGGCCGCCCGGTCCTCGGGCCCGAGGTCGACGTGTGCCACGCTGGCCAGCCGGCGCGCCGTTTCCTCCGGGATGCTGCTCGCCGGGCGCGCCCGGGCCACCATGTCGAGGTAGCTGACGACGTTCAACGCGACGCTGCCCACCGCACCGGCGATGGCGCCGTCGACCAGTTCCCTCGTGTTCACTTCGGATCGCCGGGTTCGCGTTCGCCCTTGGGGCCGAACGTCCGTTCCCCCCGTACGACGCCCCGCTGGCCGCGGTCGTCCTGCAGGATCCGGTTGGCGACCTGGTTCGCCTCCTGGTCCGCCGCCCGCCCGGACTGCTCGATCAGATCGCGCAGCCGTGCCCGTTGCTTGTCGTACGCGCTGCTGCCCGGCCGTGGTCCTGGCATTGCTGCCTCCTCCTGTAGGCGTGCCCGGGTCGTCTACCCGGCGCCGTCGGGGTCATTCGTGCCCGCGAGGCTCAGGCGGGGGCGCGGACCACGGCGACGGGACACGCGGCGTGATGCAGCACGCCGTGGCTGACCGATCCGAGGAGCAGCCCGGTCAGCTCGCTCCGGCCCTGACTGCCGACCACCAGCAGCTGGGCGTCGCGGGCGGCCTCGGTGAGCGCGGCGACCGGCCGGGCCTGCACCACCGCGCGGGTGACCGGCACGTCCGGGTACCGCTCGGTGAGCCCGGTGATGGACTCGGCGAGCACCCGCTCCTCCTCGCCGCGCAGCTGGTGCTCCTCGTAGACCAGGGGCTGCATGTCGCCCGGCCCGCCGGAGACCGGGTGGGTGTAGGCGTGCACCGCGTGCAGCCGGGTGCCGCGCACCGCCGCCTCCTCCGCGGCGAACTCGACCGCGGCCCGGGACAGCGCCGAGCCGTCCACCCCGACCACCACCGGCCCGCCCGCGTGCTCCTCGCCCCGGGCCACCAGTACCGGGCAGTCCGCGTAGGAGGCCACCTGGATCGCCACCGCGCCCACCACCAGCGCGGCGAAGCCGCCCAGGCCCCGGTCGCCGAGCCCGATCATCGTGGCGGTGGGGGACTCGCCGACCAGCACGGCGGAGGCCTCGCCGTCGATGATCTCCCCGGAGACCCGCAGCCCCGGCGCCGCCGCCTCCGCCTCGGCCACCGCCGCGGCCACCAGCTCCTGCGCCTGGTGCCGCAGGCCGCCGCCGGGCGGCCCCTCGGCGAGCGGATCCACCGGTACGCGCAGCAGCGGCCAGATGAAGCCGTGCACCACCCGCAGCGGGCGGTGCCGGCGGGCCGCGTCGGCCGCGGCGAGGCGGACGGCCCGCAGCGACGGCTCCGAGCCGTCCACGCCGACCACCACCGCCGCGCCGTTCGCCGAGTTCACCGCTGCACCTCCTGGCCGCCGGACGCCCGCGGCCAGTATCGCGGCCCGCGACCGGTCCACGGGGCGATACCGCCGGAGCCGACCCCCTGGGTACGCTGTCGACCATCGCCCGAGGAAGGGAGCCTCGTCGATGGCCGAGCCCGACCGGCCGAGCATCGCCCGCATGATCGACTTCTGGCTCGGCGGCGAGCACCACTTCCCGGTGGACGTGGCCGCGGCCCGCGCCTTCGAGGAGGCGCACGGCCCCGGCGCGCTGATCTTCCGGTCCCTGCGCGAGTTCCTCGGCCGGGCGGTCCGGTCGATCGCCGACGCGGGGGTGGACAGCTTCCTGGTCTTCGGGGCCGGCGTGCCGACCCGGGGCAACGTGCACGAGGTCGTCCCCGAGGCGACCGTCCTCTACACCGACGTCGACCCGGTGACCATCCGGCTCGGCCAGCGCATCCTCGCCGGCAGCGACCGCGCCGGCTACGGCTTCGGCGACGCCACCGACATCGGCACGATCGACCCGGCCCAGCTGCACCGGTTCGTCCCGGGCTGGGGGAGGAGGCCGGTCGGGGTGGTCTTCCTCGGGCTGGCCGCGTTCCTCGACGACGAGACGCTCTCCCGGACCCTGGACGAGCTCTACGTGGCGGTCGCGCCGGGCAGCTTCCTCGCCGTCGACTTCGACGGGGAGGAGCTGGCCGGGTATCCGCAGGCCCTGGCGCTGCTGGGGCCTGCGTTCCGGATGCGCCCGCCCGCCGCGTTCGGTCCGCTGCTGGGTTGCTGGGAGCCGACCGCCGACGGCGTCGTGCCGGTTGCCCGGTGGCGTCCGGACGGCGAGCCGGCCGCGGTGCCGGACGCCTGCTACGGCGTGGTGGCGACGAAGCCGGCCTCCTGACGGTCACTCTCTTACGCCCCTCGACCGGGGTCCCGCCAAGGGGGCGGGCCGCCGGGCGGGGCGCTGCCCTGCGCCGGTCGGAACCGGGCGTCCGGGACGGCAGCCGACCTCCGTATGATGCTTGCCCCAGAGCAATAATCGTCTCGGAGGATGCACATGCCGGATGTGGCCGGACAGGTGTCGCGCGCCCTGCGCCTGGCGCCGCCCGACCAGTTGGCGGAGGCCGCCGACCGGGCGATCCGCGCGGCGCTGGGGGCGTCGCGCAGCGAGGTGTTCATCGCCGACTACCGGTTCAGCGGGCTCTGGCCGGTGCTGGACCCGGAGCTGCCGGACGCCGGCTTCCTCTCCTGCCACGGCGTGGCTCAGCGCTGCTTCAGCAGCCAGCACCCGGTGCTGGACGCCGGCGAGAACGGCCGGTGCCGCGTCTACCTGCCGCTGTCGGTCTGGGGCGAGCGGCTCGGGGTGCTGCTGGTCGAGCTGACCGGCCAGCCGGACCCGGCGACGGTGCGGGTGGCCCAGGACATCGCGGGCGAGCTGGCGGTGGCGCTGCGCGCGGCCGACCGGGAGACCGACCGCTACCGCCGGGCCCGGCGCCGGGAGCGGCTGAGCATGGCCGCCGAGATGCAGTGGGACCTGCTGCCCGGGCGCAGCATCGCGCACGGCGCGTTCCTGCTGGCCGGGCAGCTCGAACCGGCGTACACGGTCGGCGGTGACCACTTCGACTGGTCGGTCGACGGCGACCGGCTCACCGTCACCGTGCTCAACGGCACCGGCAACGGCCTGGCGGCCTCGCTGCTCACCGCGGTCACCGTGAACGCGATGCGCAACGCCCGCCGGTCCGGCGGGAGCCTGGTCGAGCAGGCCGAACTGGCCTCGGACACCATCTTCTACCAGCACCGCGGCAGCCGGCACGTGGCGACGCTCCTGCTGGAGCTGGACACCCGGCGCGGCGTGGTCAAGGCGGTGGACGCCGGCTCGCCGCACGTGCTGCGGCTGCGCGGGGGCACGGTCACCCCGATCGCCCTGGAGCAGCAGCTGCCGCTGGGCATGTTCGCCGAGACCCGGTACGACGTGCAGGAGTTCGCGGTGGAGCTGGGGGACCGGCTCTTCGTGGTCAGCGACGGCGTGTACGCCGCCGAGCCGGCTGGCCAGGAGCCTTACGGGGAAAGGGCCATGGCGCGGTCGATGCGGTCGACTCGGCTGCAGCCGGCGACGGAGGCAGTTGGTACGGTGATGCGCGAACTGCACGCGTACCACGTCGACGCGGACCTCCGTGACGATGCGGTCGTCGTCTGCCTGGACTGGCGCGGTTCCGGCCGTGCGGACGACGGGTGCGAGCGGTGAACCGACCGGCGGAGTGAACACGAGCGGGACGATCGCAGGGGACAGCGGGTGGAGCGACCTCCGAATCTTGCCGCGGCCATCGACGCGGCCGCTGAGGCGCTCGTCGGCGTGCTCGATTCGGCGACGTCCCGGCACAACGTCGGCGTCTCGCCGACCCAGCTGCGGGTGCTCTCGCTGATCATGGCGCACCCGGAGACCAACGTGAACCGGCTGGCCGAGCTGCTGGACGTGGTGCCGTCGTCGGCGAGCCGGCTCTGTGACCGGCTGGAGGCGGTGGGTCTGGTCCGCCGGGTGGCGGACCCCCGCGACCGGCGCGAGGTCCGGTTGATCCCGACCGCGGCGGCCGAGACGCTGCTGCGGGAGTTGACGGACCGCCGGCACCAGGCCGTGCAGGCCGTCCTCGACCGGATGCCCAACCGGGTGCAGCACGAGCTGCTGCTGGCCCTGGTCGCGTTCAGCCAGGCCGCGGCGGCCATGTCGGTGCCGCAGACCGGCACCGACTCCACCTCCGCCGCCCGCACCGCCTGACCGATCGCCCGGGCCGATCAGGCGTTCCGCCCTGCCCCCAGCCGTTCAACTAGTGTCCTAGGATGCCCTACGGATAGTGCGAGGCCTCACAGAAACCGAAAGCTGAGCAGCGACGCGAGCTGGGTCCCGGGGCCGCGAGAGAGGGCCCGATATAGTGGCAGCGCAACTCACCGGCCCACGATCAACCCGATCGTGGGCCGCATCGGGGGAGGTCCCAGCCCGGGATCGCAGAGGGCGCCGGCGCTGACCGGCCGGCAACGCGCACGTTCCTCCGCAGCGGCCGACCACGGTCGGCTGCCGGATCGTGCTGCGAAGGGAGGGTTCGGTGTCGCGTCGCCCGGCTCGCGCGGAGCGTTCGGCTTCCCGCGGTACGACGGCGGTCGTGGGGGACCGCGTCCTCACCCTGCCGAACGTGATCAGTTTCGTCCGCCTGGTCGGCGTACCGCTCTTCCTCTACCTCTTCCTGGTCGTCCGCGCGGACGTGGCGGCGATCGTGGTGCTCGCCATCGGCGGCACCAGCGACTGGGTCGACGGCTGGATCGCCCGCCGCCTGCACCAGGTCAGCCGGCTGGGGGAGCTGCTCGACCCGCTCGCCGACCGGCTCTACATCCTGGCCACGCTGCTGGCGTTCACCGCGCGGGAGGTGGTGCCGTGGCAGTTCACCGGGGCGCTGCTCGCCCGCGAGTTGCTCCTGCTCGGCTCGCTGGCCGTGCTGCGCCGGTACGGCTACGGGCCACCGCCGGTGCACTACGTGGGCAAGACCGCCACCTTCCTGCTGCTGGCCGCGTTCCCGATTCTGCTGCTCGCCGCGGCGGCGCCGGCCACGGCGACCGCCGCCGGCGCGATCGGCTGGGGGCTGGCCTGGTGGGGGCTGGTGCTCTACTGGGTGGCCGGCGCGATGTACGTGGTGCAGGCCAGCCGCTTGGTCCGCGAGATGCGCTCCCGCTCGGGAGGTGCGCCGGCATGAGCTCGACCCCCCGCGACGGCCGGGACCCCTCGGCCCGGGTGTACGCGCCGGACTTCCTCACCGACCTGTTCCGCAACCCCCTCGACCCCGGGTACGGGGATGCGGCGGCGCGCCGTCGGGAGGTCCCGCCGTCCCGCCTCCGCCGGTTGGCGGCCCGCCCGGTGACCGTGGTGGTCGTGGTGGCGATCGGATTCCTCTTCTCCGTCGCCTACCGGGAGACGATGGCGGAGGAGCCGGGCCGGGCGAAGGCCCGCGCCGGGCTGATCGCCGAGATCAAGCAGCGGGAGAGCGAGACCGACCGGTTGACCGCGCGCGCGGACCAGTTGCGCGAGGAGGTGAGCCGGCAGCGGGACGCGGCGCTGAGTGGCTCGCAGGCGTCCCGGTTGCGCAACCTGGAGGCCGGCACCGGTCTGGCCCGGGTGCGGGGTGACGGTGTGGTGGTGCGGCTGGCCGACGCCGCCGAGGACAAGGACGCGGTGACGGGCGCGGACGCGGGGCCGTCCCGGGTGTTGTACTCCGACCTGCAGAAGGTGGCCAACGCGTTGTGGGCGGCGGGCGCGGAGGCGGTCGCGGTCAACGGTCAGCGGTTGACGGCGACGTCGACGATCCGGTCGGCGGGGGAGGCGATCCTCGTCGACTACCGGCCGGTGACGGGCCCGTACGAGGTGGCGGCGATCGGGCCGGGTTCGATGCGGGACCGGTTCGACGACAGCCGGGCGGCGAGCCTGATGCGGGAGGTCGCGCGGAGCACGGGCCTGTCGTTCGGGGTGAAGGAGGCCGAGGACCTCACCCTGCCGGCCGCGCCGCAGCCACGGCTACGCTACGCCGAGCCCTCGGTCAGTCCGAGCCCGTCGCCGTCGGGCTCGGGCGTCGCGGGTTCGACCAGTCCCGGGCCGACCGGCTCGGGGACCTCTCCCAGCCCCTCCGGAGGTGGCCGATGATCGCGGTGCTGGCGTTGCTCGCCGGTGTGGTCCTCGGGGTGTACCTCGACCCCACCGTGCCCGCTGCGTTGCAGCCGTACCTGCCGATCGCCGTGGTGGCCGCGCTCGACGCGGTGTTCGGCGGGGTGCGGGCGAAGCTCGACCGGATCTTCGACGACAAGCAGTTCGTGGTGTCGTTCATCTCGAACGTGCTGGTGGCGGGTCTGATCGTGTACCTGGGCGACCAGCTGGGGGTGGGCGGTCAGCTCTCCACCGGTGTGGTGGTCGTGCTCGGGGTGCGCATCTTCGGAAACGTGGCGGCGATCCGTCGGCACCTGTTCCGGGCGTAGGTTTATGGCGATGAGTGACGAGCACAGGGAGACCGGGACCGGTTGGCCGGCGGCGGAGCCGACCCGGCCGGAGGGGCCGGCGGGTGAGCCGGATCCGCGGCCGGACGCGCCGGATCCCGACGAGCTGAGTCCGCTGGCGCCGGACGAGCCGGCGGAGCGGGAGCCGCACGAGCCGGCGGAGCGGGAGGCCGAGGCGCCGGCGGGTCCCGAGGCCGAGCCGGAGGCGTCCACGCCGGCCGTGGGTGCGGTGGCGGCGGGATCGGTGCGGCGGCGGCTGACGTCGGCGGGGGCGATGATCGCCGTGCTGCTGGCGTTGCTGGGGTTCACCCTGGTGGTGCAGTTGAAGACGACCTCGGCGGATCCGACCCTGGCGGCGACCCGGGAGGAGGACCTGGTCCGCATCTCGTCGGATCTGGATTCCCGGGAGCGGCGGCTGCGGCAGGAAATCGAGGCGTTGGAGGAGAGCCAGCGGCAGCTGCGCTCGGGTGAGCAGGGTCGGCAGGCGGCGCTGGAGGAGGCGACGCGGCGGGCCGACGAGTTGGGCATCCTGGCGGGCACGTTGCCGGCGGTGGGGCCGGGCCTGTCGGTGGGCTTCGTGGGGAGCGGCAAGGCGATCTCGTCGACGCGGATCCTGGACGCGGTGGAGGAGCTGCGCGGCGCGGGCGCGGAGGCGATGCAGATCGCCGGTGCGGACGGGACGGCGGTGCGGATCATCGCGTCGACGTATTTCGTGGACGCGGAGGACGGCGGCCTGGTGGTGGACGGGCGGCGGTTGAGCGGCCCATACACGATCCTGGTGATCGGTGATCCGGCGACGATGCGCACGGCCTTGAACATTCCCGGCGGGGTGGTCGCATCGGTCAACGACGCCGGCGGTAGCGTGACCCCGGTGGATCGTGAGGTTGTGGAGGTTTCGCAGCTGCACGCGCCGATCAAGCTGGAACACGCCCGTCCGGTTTCCTGACCGGGCGCGGCCGGCACCGGTTTCCCCCGGTGCACCGATGGATGAAGGACGCAGCTGGTGATTCCTGAGGATCTGCGGTACACCGCCGAGCACGAGTGGGTGGTTGGTGCGGACGGCGGCGCCGTCCGGGTCGGCATCACGCACTTCGCGCAGGACGCCCTGGGTGACATCGTGTTCGTCCAGTTGCCGGACGAGGGTGCGGTGGTGGCGGCGGGTGAGCCGCTTGGTGAGATCGAGTCGACGAAGAGCGTGTCGGAGATCTACGCGCCGATCAGCGGTACGGTGGCGGCGCGTAACGAGGCGCTCGGCGACACCCCTGAGGTGATCAACACGGACCCGTACGGTGCGGGGTGGTTGTTGGAGATCACTCCGGATGATCCGGCGGCGGTCGAGGGTCTGCTGACCGCTGGCGCGTACCGCGAGCTCACTGAGAGCTGAGTGTCGTGCCGGGCGGGCGGGGCTTGTCTCCGCGCGTCCGGGTTGCCCTGCATTTCGGCGCTGGCTAGGCTCGCCCAGTCGACCGAGAACCCAATAGTTGAGCGTTTGTGGAATGCGCCTTCCCGGGCACGGGGAGCCAGCCGCCGGGTGTGACTGCCCGGCGGCCAGACCCGCCATTACCCGACGCCGACCGAACAGATCCGTGAGGTGGTCCCCATGACGCGCCCAGACGACGAGTTCCCCCCACTCGACGTCACTTCGACGCTCAATCTCGGCTCGCTCGACGAAGTGCTGGAGGGTCCGGACACCGATGTGGTGCCGAGCCGGATGTCCGGTTCGTTGCCGCCGGGGATGGCGCTGCTGGTGGTTCGCCGGGGTCCGAACGCGGGCGCCCGGTTCCTGTTGGACCACGATGTGACGACGAGTGGCCGGCACCCGGACAGTGACATCTTCCTGGACGACGTGACGGTGTCGCGGCGGCACGCGGAGTTCCACCGGGACGGTGGCACGTTCACGGTGCGGGACGTGGGCAGCCTGAACGGCACGTACGTGAATCGGGAGCGGGTCGAGGCGGCCACGTTGAGCAATGGTGACGAGGTGCAGATCGGCAAGTTCCGGGTGGTGTTCATCGCCGGTCCGCGCCCGGAGGAGGAGGCCGGCCGGGGGTGAACGAGCCTGCGGCTTCGACGCCGCCCGGGGCGGCCGGGTCTCACCCGCTGATGAGTATCGGTGAGGTGCTGGGGCAGTTGCGGGTGGAGTTCCCGGACGTCACCATCTCGAAGTTGCGGTTCCTGGAGACCGAGGGTCTGGTGGAGCCGCAGCGGACGCCGGCGGGGTATCGGAAGTACAGCTGGGACGATGTGGCGCGGTTGCGGTTCGTGCTGACCGCGCAGCGGGACGAGTATCTGCCGTTGCGGGTGATCCGTGACCAGTTGACGGAGTGGAACGCGTCGGGTGGGGCGGCGGGTCGGCAGCGGCCGACGTTGGTGGCGGTCGGTCCCGGTGGTGAGGTGCCGGGTCAGCGTGAGCAGGAGCCGGTCGAGTCGTCGGAGCTGCGCCTGGGGCGGGCGGAGCTGATCTCCCGTAGTGGGATCGACGAGTCGACGTTGGGTGAGTTGGAGCGGCTCGGTGTGCTGGTGTCCGATCCGGCGGGTTGGTTCGACGCGGACGCTCTGATCATCGCGCGGGCGGTTGCGGGGTTGGCGGCGTACGGGCTGGAGCCGCGGCATCTGCGGGGTTACCGGACGGCGGCGGATCGGGAGGTCGGTCTGTTCGCGCAGTTGGTGGCTCCGTTGGCGCGGCAGAGTGATCCGGCGGCGCGGTCCCGGGCGGCGGAGACGGCGCGGGAGTTGGTGGCGTTGTCGCAGCAGTTGCACGCGGCCCTGGTGCGGGTGGGGTTGCGGTCGACGTTGGGTCGGTGACGGTGGGGCCGGGTGTCGGTGACGCCCGGCCCTTCGTCGTGTGAGAGCGGAAAGATCTGCCCCGGGAAGCGTGTCGTAGGCTTGCCGGGGTAACCCCTTTCTGTCGAGACGCGTGGTGCACGTAGCGCATGGGACTCCCGTGTCGCGGTCCGTGTACCGTGCAGGGAAGGGCGCGGTGCGGGCGTAGGTGACAACGACACGGAGGCGGCGGTGCGCGAGCTGAGCGTGGTCGGAGTTCGGGTGGAGCTGCCCAGCAACCAGCCGATCGTCCTGCTGCGGGAGGTCGAGGGGGACCGCTATCTGCCGATCTGGATCGGCGCGGTCGAGGCGACGGCGATCGCCTACGAGCAGCAGGGGGTCAAGCCGGCCCGGCCGTTGACGCATGATCTGTTGCGCGATGTGCTGGCGGCGTTGCAGGCGCCGTTGCGGGCGGTGGAGATCACCGAGTTGAAGGAGAACGTCTTCTACGCCGATCTGCTGATCGGGGACGGTGTGCGGGTGTCCGCGCGGCCGAGCGATGCCATCGCGTTGGCGTTGCGGGTCGGGGCTCCGATTCGTTGTGCCGAGCAGGTCCTCAGCGAGGCGGGGATCGTGATCCCGGACGAGCAGGAGGACGAGGTGGAGAAGTTCCGCGAGTTCCTGGAGCAGGTGCGGCCGGAGGACTTCGCGGGCTGAGTCCCGTCCCGGTCGGGTGTCGACGGCCGGCGACCC
This sequence comes from Micromonospora kangleipakensis, assembly GCF_004217615.1. Taxonomy (NCBI): domain Bacteria; kingdom Bacillati; phylum Actinomycetota; class Actinomycetes; order Micromonosporales; family Micromonosporaceae; genus Micromonospora; species Micromonospora kangleipakensis. The sequence continues at coordinate 4,486,474 of NZ_SHLD01000001.1, forward strand.
GCCGTCACGGTGGGTGACGATGTGGTGTCTTAGGTGATCTTCCGGGTGGCTGCGCGGCGTGTCGCGTCGGTTCCTCCGTGGTAACTCCTGAAGGCCGCTATAGGGTTGCGGTGTCGAGGGGTGCACGTCCGGAAAAAACGGCGTGTCGCCGCACGGGCGGGGAGGTTGTCCGGATGCACGAGTCGCGAGATCCTGATCCGGGTACGCCGCAGCGGTCGGGTGGGGCGTCGCCCGACCCGGGCACCGAGGGTGATGGTGCGGTGGGCTACCGGGGTGTGACGGCCTGCCAGGCGGTGGGTATCAGCTACCGGCAGTTGGACTATTGGGCCCGGACGGGCCTGGTGGTGCCGAGCGTGCGGGACGCGTCGGGTTCGGGGACGTCCCGGTTGTACTCCTTCCGCGACCTGGTGGTGTTGAAGGTCGTGAAGCGGCTGCTGGACGCCGGGGTTTCTTTGCAGAACATCCGCAAGGCGATCGAGGCGTTGCGGTCGCGTGGGGTGGAGGACCTGGCGGGGATCACGCTGATCTCGGACGGGACGACGGTGTACGAGTGCCGGTCGCCGGAGGAGGTGGTCGACCTGTTGCAGGGCGGCCAGGGCGTGTTCGGCATCGCGATCGGCGGAGCGTTCAAGGAGATCCAGGGTTCGCTGTCGCATCTGCCGGCGGAGCCGGCCGGGCAGGAGCCGGCGGCGCCGGCGCCCGAGGTCTCGGAGTCGGCGGGGGACGAGTTGGCGGCGCGTCGGGCGCGGCGTCGGGCGGGTTGACCCGTCGTCGGGCGGTGACACGCCCGGGGTGTTTTCGGATCGCGTCGTGGCTGAGGCCCGGCGCGATCTGTCGTTGGTGACGATGGGTGTTCCGATGTGGACGCTGCGATGGGGTCCGGTGAGTCCGGTGGGCGGGACCGTCGGTGTTCTCGGTGTCGTGCGTGGCCAGGCGGGCGCGGCCGGCCGGCGGCGGACACGGTCGACTGTGGACTGTCTCGTCCACGGATAACGCGCTGGTGGACGCAGTGTGGCGGCGCGGTAGCGGCGGGTGAAGGAACGGTCCGCACAACCGTCACGTAGCGTGATCGCATCCTGTCAAAAATCCGATAGGGGGGCCGTGACCGCATCGATGCTGCGCGCTATGGTCCGTCACGGTCGCTGTCGCGTTCCCGTCCCGGCACGGACGCCGGCGGACGCCGGCGGCCGTTGCCCCTCGCGGCGAGACCCGCGTGACCCTTCACCCCGGAAGGAACGACCGTGACGGTTACGGAAGAAGTCACCCCCACCTCCCACTACGAGCGCATCGGTGGCGCGAGTTCGGTCAAGGCCGCCGTGGAGCTGTTCTACGACAAGGTGCTCGCCGACCCGGAGCTCGCCGGCTACTTCGTGCACGTGGACATGGTGGAGCAGCGACGGCACCTGGCGCTGATGCTGACCGTGGTGCTGGGCGGGCCGAACGAGTACGCCGGCCGGGGGCTGGCCGAGGCGCACCAGCCGCTGGGCATCCCGGCGGCGCACTACGCGAAGGTGGGTGAGCACCTGGCCGCGACGCTGACCGAGCTGGGGGTGCCGGCGGACATCATCGGCGACGTGCGGACCGTGCTGGGGCAGGTCCAGGACCAGGTGGTGTCCGCGGACGCCGGGGCGGGCGCCTGAGCGTGGACGCGGCACGGCTCAAGCTGAGCTGGTCCCAGGTCACCGCGCACGGCGACCAGGTGCCGCTCTACTTCTACTCGACGCTGTTCCTGGCGTATCCGGAGACCCGGCAGATGTTCCCCACGGGCATGGCCGGGCAGCGGGATCGGCTGGTCACCGCGCTGGGGCACATCGTGTCCCATGTGGACCAGGTGGACCGCCTGGTCGGGTTCCTCCAGGACCTCGGGGCCGACCACCGCAAGTTCGCGGTGCGGGCCGAGCACTATCCGGCGGTCGGCGAGGCGCTGCTGGCGACGTTGCGGCACTTCCTGGGTGAGGCGTGGACCGACGAGCTGGCCCAGGACTGGACGGACGCGTACGGGCTGGTGTCGCAGGTGATGATGGAGGCGGCGCAGGCCGCGGAGGCGGTGCACCCGCCGTGGTGGGTGGCGGAGATCCTCACCCACGAGCGGCGGGCGTTCGACGTGGCGGTGTTGACGGTGCGGCCGCAGTACCTGCTGCCGTTCACGCCGGGCCAGTCGATCGGGGTGTCCCATCCGGCGGTGCGGTCGTGGCGGTACTACTCGCCGGCGAACGCGCCGCGCGCCGACGGCACCCTGGAGCTGCACGTGCGGGCGGCGCCGGGTGGGGCGGTGTCGTCGCGGCTGGTCTACGGGTGCGCGGTGGGCGACCAGATTCACCTGGCGGCCCCGGTGGGGGACCGGTTGACGCTGTGGTCGGCCGGGTCGGGTGATCTGCTGCTGCTGGCCGGCGGCACCGGCTGGGCGCCGGTGAAGGCGCTGGTGGAGCAGGTCGCGGCGGAGGGGTCCGGGCGGACGGTGGACCTGTACGTGGGAGCCCGCTCGCGCAGCGAGTTCTACGACACCGACGCGATCGACAAGTTGGCGTCGTCGTACCCGTGGTTGTCGGTGACGTACGTGGCGGGTTCGGACGCGCGGCGGCCGGGGGAGTTCACGCACGTGGCGGACCGGGCGCTGGCCGACGGCGACTGGCGGTCCCGGCACGTGTACGTGTGCGGCTCCGACGAGATGGTCGGTCACTCGGTGGCGGCGTTGACCCGGGCCGGCTACCACGCCGGTCAGCTGCACCACGAGGGCTTCGGTAAGCAGTGGTACGGGCCGGCGTGGCGGACCGTGACCGCGCCTGACGATTCCGGAGGTGTCCGGTGAGCGCGACCCCGATCAGCAGGTACGACGGCGCGCAGGTCGCCGGCGGTGCGCAGGTGCGGATGACCGCCGACCGGGTGCGCCGCTGGGAGTTCGGCACCGCGTCGTTCGCCCGGCGCGGCTACGACCACGCCGACGTGGACCGGTTCCGGGTGCAGGTGGCCGACGAGTTGGATCTGCTGTCGACGCAGATCGCGCACCTGCGGGCGGAGAACGAACGGCTCACCGACCGGGTCGAGCTGCACCGGCACGGGGTGATTCCCAGCGCCGGCGCGGCGGCGACCGTGCCGGCGGCGAGGGAGGTCAACCTGCTGTCGGCGGCGCAGCGGGAGGCCGAGCAGATCATCGCGCAGGCCCACGACTACGCCCGGCGGGTCGCCGAGTACGCCCGGATGCAGTACGAGAGCTACCTGCGGGCGGCGGCGGAGGAGGCGAAGCTGGAGGCCGAGCGGGCGGTGGCGGAGTACCGCAGCAGCGCCGGCTCGAACTTCGACGACTCGGTGGCGGCGCGGGAGGCGTTGCGGATCTTCGGCGAGATGATGATCTCCCACATGCAGGCGGCGGCCCGGCACCTCGACGACGGCAGTGAGCAGCTGGCCCGGACGATGGACCGGATCGTCCGGGAGACCGCGGGCGCGGCGCCGGTGGGCGGCGGGCAGCCGCAGGTCGCCCTGCCCCGCCACCACCGCTGAGCCGGGGTCGGCCCGCCGTCCGCAACCGGCGGGCCGACCTCGCTCACCAGGGCAGCGGACGGCCGTCGCGGAAGAACCCGCCGGTGGGTCCGTCGTCGGGGATCCGCACCGCCCACAGCACGCTGGCGGCGCCCTCGGCGACGGTGCGGGGCGCGGCGGGTCCGCCCATGTCGGTGGCGACCCAGCCGGGGCAGACCGAGTTGACCAGGACGCCGTCGCCGGCGAGCTGCGCGGCGAGCAGCCGGGTCAGCGCGTTCAGCGCCGCCTTCGACATCGCGTACGCGGGGGCGGCGGCGCCCATGCCGGTCAGCGAGCCGCTCTCGCTGGAGACGTTGACGATCCGCCGACCGGGTGAGCGGTGGCGCATCAGCGGGGCGAGCGCCTGGGCGACTCGCCAGGCGCCGAGGGCGTTGACGTCGAGGGTGTCGCGGACCAGGTCGAGGTCCGCCGACAGCGGGTCCTGCCAGGTGTCGTAGGTGACGGCGGCGTTGTTGACCAGCACGTCGACGCGGCCGTGGTGCTGGCGCAGCCAGCCGGCGAAGCGGGTGACGCTGCCGGGGTCGGCGACGTCGAGTTCGGCCACGGTGACGTCGCCGGTCATGCCGCGGGCGGCGGCGCGCCCCCTGTCGACGTCGCGGACGCCCAGCACGGTGCGGTGGCCGTCGGCGGCGAGCCGGGCTGCGACCTCCCGGCCGATGCCCCGGTTGGCGCCGGTCACCACGGCGACCGGGCCCGTCTGGTCTCCCACGGTTGGGCAGTCTGGCACGCCGGGGCGGCGGTGTCAGCCGCTCGGCGGGAAGGCTCCGGGCCGGTAGCCGGGGACGGGGGGGAATTCACCTCCGGGTCCGCGCGCAGGGACCGGTCAGCCGGACCCCCCGGGTCCGTGCCCGGGAGCGGGTCAGCGGGCGGTGACCGCCCGGACGGCCTCGCCGATCGGGGTGTTCCCGCCGACGAGTTCCAGAGTCAGCCCGGTCGTGGCCGGGTCGTCGAGGAGGGCGAGCAGCACGTGGGCGACGTCGGCGCGGCTGACCGCGCCGGGTTCGACGTGCCGGTCCAGCCGGATCCGGCCGGCGGGTCCGTCGTCGGTGAGCCGGCCCGGGCGCAGCACGGTCACGTCGAGGTCCCGCCCGGTCACCTCCTCCTCGGCGGCCTTCTTGGCCTGCAGGTACGCCGCCCACACCTCGTCGGTGCCCGGCGCGGGCGGCTGCTCCACGCCCATCGAGGAGACCAGCAGGTAGCGGCGGACCCCGGCGCGGGCGGCGGCGTCGGCGAGCAGCACGGCGGCGGCCCGGTCGACGGTGTCCTTGCGGGCGGCGCCGCTGCCCGGGCCGGCGCCGGCGGCGAAGACCACCGCGTCGGCGCCGGTCAGGTGCCCGGCGACGGTGTCGACGTCGCTGTGTTCCAGGTCGCAGACGACCGGTTCCGCCCCGGCGGCGCGCAGCACCGCGGCGTGGTCGGGGTTGCGGATCAGGCCGACGGCGCTGTCACCGCGCCCGGCCAGGTCCCGTTCCAGCAGCTTGGCGATCTTGCCGTGGCCTCCGGCGATGACGACGCGCATGCCCCCAACCTAACCGCCGGGCCCGCCGCCCGCCGCGCTCCCGGGGAGGCCGGCCGGGGCCGGACCTGCGCAGGCGGTCACCCGCGCCGGTCGACCGCACGGTGATGAGGCCGGTACCCGCCCGCACGGGCGGCCGGTCGTCGTTGCCCGCCGCGTGAGGCAGCATGGACGGGTGACGGAGACGTTGGACGCGTTGGCCCGGCTGGTGGGCGCCGGTGAGGTCGTGGTGCTCAGCGGGGCCGGGTTGTCCACCGAGTCGGGAATCCCGGACTACCGGGGCCCCAGCGGCGTGGCCCGCCGGCACACCCCGATGACCTACCAGGCGTTCACCCGCGACCCCGACGCGCGGCGGCGCTACTGGGCGCGCAGCCACCTGGGCTGGCGCACCATCGCCCGGGCGGCGCCGAACGCCGGGCACCGGGCGGTGGCGCGGCTGCAACGCGCCGGCCTGGTCACCGACGTGATCACCCAGAACGTGGACGGGCTGCACACCGCCGCCGGCAGCGGCGCGGTGGTGGAGCTGCACGGCCGCCTCGACGAGGTGGTCTGCCTCGACTGCGGCAACCTGACCTCCCGGGAGGAGCTGGACCGGCGGCTGCGGGAGGCCAACCCGGGCTTCGACGCGCACGTCGCCGCGGTCAACCCCGACGGCGACGTGGAGCTGCCCGACGAGGCGGTGACCGGGTTCCGCACGGTCGACTGCGGCATCTGCGGCACCGGCATGCTCAAACCGGACGTGGTGTTCTTCGGCGAGGCCGTGCCCGCCGCCCGGGTCGCCGACTGCTTCTCCCGGGTCGAGCGGGCCCGCGCGCTGCTGGTGCTCGGCTCGTCGTTGACAGTGATGTCGGGCCGGCGGTTCGTCATCCGGGCGGCGAAGCTCGGCATCCCGGTGGCCATCGCCAACCAGGGCCCCACCCGCGGTGACGACTACGCGGCGTTGACCGTCGACGCGCCGCTGGGGCGGCTGCTGCCCGCGCTGGCCGACCGGCTGGGCGCCGGCCCCGCCGGGGACGCCACCTCGGGCGCGGTGCCGGCGGGAGCGGCCCCGGCCGCCCGCTGACCCCCACCGCACGCGCCGGCGGTCGCCGGCCCGGGCACGGGGCCGCCTCCAACCTGCCCATGAGGCTGCTCCGGGGGTACGACATCCGCCGGGAACACCGGCGCTGGTAGCGTTGACCATGCCGGTACCACCCACGCGGGAGAGACCGCCCAGCAGCACCGGGCGGCGCCGAAGGGGCAGATTCCTCCCCGGAACCTCTCAGGCAAAAGGACCTCGTGGGCAGGCGCTGTGGAGCGCTTCGCGCGTGACTCAGGGGGAGGCCGACCTGTCGACCTCGCCCCCACAAGGAGCGCAGCGAACATGACCGCTGAGCAGTTCGCCGACCGTCACATCGGCCCGGACCCGGACGACGAACGCCGCATGCTGGAGACCGTCGGCTACGACTCGGTCGACGAGCTGATGGACGCGGCGATCCCCGAGGTGATCCGCTGGCACGGCACCCTCGACCTGCCCGCCCCGGCCAGCGAGCGGGAGGCGATCGCCGAGCTGCGCGCCCTGGCCGCCCGCAACACCGTCGCCGTCTCGATGATCGGGCTGGGCTACCACGGCACCCACACCCCGGCGGTGATCCGCCGCAACGTGCTGGAGAGCCCGGCCTGGTACACCGCGTACACGCCGTACCAGCCGGAGATCAGCCAGGGCCGGCTGGAGGCGCTGCTGAACTTCCAGAGCATGGTGTCCGAGCTGACTGCGCTGCCAGTCGCGAACGCCTCCATGCTCGACGAGGGCACCGCCGCGGCCGAGGCGATGACCCTCGCCCGCCGCGCCGGCAGAAGCAAGAGCCCGGTGTACGTCGTCGACGCCGACACCCTGCCGCAGACGATCGCGGTGATCACCAGCCGGGCCGAACCGCTCGGCATCGACGTGCGGGTGCTCGACCTGGGCGTCGACGAGCTGCCGGCCGAGTTCTTCGGCCTGCACCTGCAGTACCCGGGCGCGTCCGGGGCGGTCCGCGACCACGCCGGACTGGTCGAGGCCGCGCATGCCGTCGGGGCGCTGGTCACCGTGGCCGCGGACCTGCTGGCCCTGACGCTGCTGCGCCCGCCGGGGGAGATCGGCGTCGACATCGCCGCCGGAACCACCCAGCGGTTCGGCGTACCGATGGGCTTCGGTGGGCCGCACGCCGGCTACCTGGCGGTACGGGCGGGCCTGGAGCGGATGCTGCCCGGCCGCCTGGTCGGGGTGTCCCGCGACGCGGACGGCAACCCCGCCTACCGGCTGGCGTTGCAGACCCGCGAGCAGCACATCCGGCGGGAGAAGGCGACCAGCAACATCTGCACCGCCCAGGTGCTGCTCGCGGTGATGGCCGGCATGTACGCCGTCTACCACGGCCCGGACGGGCTGCGGGCCATCGCCCGGCGCACCCACGACATGGCGGCGCGGCTCGCCGCCGGGTTGCGGGCTGTCGACGGCGTCGAGGTCGTGCACGACGCGTTCTTCGACACCGTCCTGGCGCGGGTCCCCGGCCGCGCCGAAGCGGTCGTCGCCGACGCCGCCGGGCGCGGGGTGAACCTGCGGCTGGTCGACGGCGACCACGTCGGCATCTCCTGCGACGAGACCACCACCGCGGCGCACCTGCGGAAGGTGTGGGACGCGTTCGGGGTGCCCGCCTTCGACGGCGCCGGCGGTGACGCGCTGCCGGACGATCTTCGTCGCAGCTCGGACTTCCTCACCCACCCGGTGTTCCGCAGCCACCACTCGGAGACGGCGATGCTGCGCTACCTGCGGCGGCTGTCGGACTTCGACTACGCCCTGGACCGGGGCATGATCCCGCTCGGGTCGTGCACCATGAAGCTCAACGCCACCACCGAGATGGAGGCGATCACCTGGCCGGAGTTCGCGCACCTGCACCCGTTCGCGCCGGAGTCGCAGACCGCCGGGTACCGGGAGCTGATCGGGCAGCTGGAGGCGTGGCTGGCGGAGGTGACCGGCTACGACGCGGTCAGCGTGCAGCCCAACGCCGGGTCGCAGGGTGAGCTGGCCGGGCTGCTGGCCATCCGGGCGTACCACCGGGACCGGGGCGAGGGGCACCGGGACGTGTGCCTGATCCCGTCGTCGGCGCACGGCACCAACGCGGCGTCCGCGGTGATGGCCGGCATGCGGGTGGTCGTGGTGGCCTGCGACGCCGACGGCAACGTCGACCTGGTCGACCTCGACGCGAAGATCGACAAGCATCGGAACGCCCTCGCCGCGATCATGGTGACGTACCCGTCCACGCACGGGGTGTACGAGACGGGCATCGCGCAGCTCTGCGCGAAGGTCCACGACGCCGGCGGCCAGGTGTACGTCGACGGGGCGAACCTCAACGCGCTGGTCGGATTCGCCAAGCCCGGCAAGTTCGGCGCGGACGTGTCGCACCTGAACCTGCACAAGACGTTCTGCATCCCGCACGGCGGCGGCGGCCCGGGCGTCGGCCCGGTGGCGGTCCGCGCGCACCTGGCGCCGTTCCTGCCCGGTGACCCGTCCGGCGCGCACGTCGACAGCCGGCCGGCGATCTCCGCGGCCCGGTACGGGTCGGCGGGGATCCTGCCGATCCCGTGGGCGTACCTGCGGATGATGGGCGCCGAGGGGCTGACCCGGGCGACCGGGGTGGCGGTGCTGGCCGCGAACTACGTGGCGGCCCGGCTGCGCAACCACTTCCCGGTGCTGTACGCCGGCAACAAGGGCCTGGTGGCGCACGAGTGCATCCTCGACCTGCGGCCGCTGACCAAGGCGACCGGGGTCAGCGTCGACGACGTGGCCAAGCGGCTCATCGACTACGGCTTCCACGCCCCGACGATGTCGTTCCCGGTGGCGGGGACGCTGATGGTGGAGCCGACCGAGAGCGAGGACCTGGCCGAGCTGGACCGGTTCTGCGACGCGATGATCGCCATCCGGGCGGAGATCGACAAGGTGGGCTCGGGGGAGTGGCCGGCGGGGGACAACCCCCTGGCGAACGCGCCGCACACCGCGGCGATGGTCTCCGGCGACGAGTGGTCGCACCCGTATCCGCGGTCGGTGGGCGCGTACCCCGGGACGGTCGACCGGATGGCGAAGTACTGGCCGCCGGTGCGGCGGATCGACGGGGCGTACGGCGACCGGAACCTGGTCTGCTCGTGCCCGTCGCCGGAGGCGTTCGAGAGCTGAGCCGGGCTGCGCCGGGGCGGTCGTCGTGCCGCCCCGGCCGGCGCGCCAACCTGGGGAGTGCGGTCCCCCCGCGGGGGACTAGCCTGGGTCGGCGGATACGCTCGGTTACGTTGAGTGATCAGTTAGGCGACGAGGGCGTGCCGGGCGGGACCGCGGTGAGGGGCGATGGTGCTGCCGTCGGGGAGCAGTTCACCGGTGTCCTCGAAGACGATGACACCGTTGCAGAGCAGGCTCCAGCCCTGTTCACGGAAGCAGGCGATGACCCTGGCGGCTTCACGGTCGGTCGCCTCGGCGGAGGGGCAGGTGGGTTGGTGCTGGCACATCGGGTTCTCCGGACTGTGGGGGCACTGTGTCATGGTTCACATGACCAGTGACGCACAGTACCAAGCGAAAGTGCGCGGTATCGAGCAGCCATCCGTCTTGTTCACGCGAAATCCACTGAACGGATGAGGAAGAATGAGCCAACCGGCGTGGAAGCGCTCCCACAGGCGCTGATCTCCGTGCCCGGAACGCCGGACGACTGCCGCGGCCGGCTCGTCGAGCGGGACCGGCTGGAATGGCGCTGCGGGGACGGCGGCGACCCGGCCGCGCTGGCGCAGGAGTTCCTCACCGGCCACGGCGTCGCCGTCGCCGACCTGGGCCGCCCGGCCCGCCACGACCCGGACGGGGTCTGCGGCGCCGCCCTGTACCTCTCCGCCGCCGCCGGTGCGCTGCTGGCCGGCGGCGCGCCCGCGGCGGCCACCCCCGTGCCGGCACTGCCCGACCTGGTGGTCGTCGTCTACACCCACACCGACCGGCACCGGCCGCCCGAGGCCCACCAGGCCGCCACGCCGGCCGCGGGGCTAGGCACGCTGGCCGGGCCGGCGACGGCCGCCCGGCGGCCCGACCCGGCGCAGCGGTGGTGGCTGGGGCGGTGGCGGGAGAGCTGGACCCCTGGCCAGCACGCCGACGCCGTCGAGGCGGTCCGCGCCGCCATCGGCCGGGGCGACGTCTACCAGGTCAACCTGGTCGGGCACGCCGCCGCGCCGTACGCCGGCGACCCGCTGCCCGCCCTGGCCCGACTCGGCGCGCTGCCCGGCGCCCGCTACGGCGGCACGCTGTCGGGCCTGGACTGGGCGATCGGCTGCGCCTCCCCGGAGACCCTGGTCGAGGTCGACGGCGGACGGCTGGTGACCCGGCCGATCAAGGGCACCCGACCGGCCACCGCGGCCGGCCGGCGGGAGCTGCTCGCCTCGGCCAAGGAACGCGCCGAGCACGTGATGATCGTCGACCTGGAGCGCAACGACCTGGCCCGGGTGGCCCGTACCGGTTCGGTGCGGGTCGACGAGCTGTTCGCCGTACGGCGGTGGTGCGATCTGTGGCAGGCGGAGTCGACGGTGTCGGCGGCGGCCGCCGACGGCCTGGGCCTGGCGGAGCTGCTGCGGGCGGTCTGCCCGGGCGGGTCGGTGACCGGGGCGCCGAAGCTCGCCGCGCTGGACCGGATCGCGGCCCTGGAGCCGGTCGGTCGGGGGGCCAGCATGGGCGCGTTCGGCTGGGTGGGTTCCGGCCGGATCGACCTGGGTCTGACCATCCGCACCGCCGCCGCGGACGCCGACCGGCTGCACGTGTGGGCCGGCGGCGGCATCACCTGGGGCAGCGACCCGGCGGCGGAGGTCGCCGAGGCGGCGGCGAAGGCCGCCCCGGTGCGCGCCCTGCTCGCCGCCGGCTGACCGGGCCACCGCCCCGGCCCGCGGGGCGCGGTCAGCGGTGCCGGAACTCGTCCAGGGCCGCCACGACGGTCTCGGTCATGCCGTGGCCGGTGCCGTGCCCGCCGCTCTCCACGATCTCCAGCCGGGCGTCGGGCCAGGCCCGGGTGAGCTGCCAGGCGATGTCCGGCGGGCCGCTGACGTCGAGCCGGCCCTGCACCAGCACGCCCGGGACGCCGGCGAGCTTGCCGGCGTCGCGCAGCAGCGACCCGTCCGGCATGAAGCCGCCGTTGGAGAAGTAGTGGGTGACCAGCCGGGCGAACCCCGTCCGGAACACCGGGTCGGCGTAGCGGGGGCTGGGCCGGTAGCCGCCGGCCAGGGAGACGTGCACGTCCTCCCAGGCGCACCAGTCGCGCGCCGCCCGGTCGCGCACCCCGGGGTCCGGGTCGGCGAGCAGCCGGGCGTACGCGGCGGACAGGTCGCCATCCCGGTCGGCCTCCGGCACCGCGTCGCGGAAGCGGGCCCATTCCTCCGGGAAGATCCGGCCCATGTCGCGGGTGACCCACTCGATCTCGCGGCGGGTGTTGGCCACCACGCTGAACAGCACCAGCGCGGCGACCCGCTCGGGGTGGCGCTGGGCGTACGCCAGGGCGAGCGAGGAGCCCCAGGACGCGCCGTGCAGCAGCCAGCGGTCGATCCCGAGGTGGACGCGCAGCCGCTCCATGTCGGCCAGCAGGTGGGGCGTGGTGTTGACCGACAGGTCCACGGCCGGGTCGCTGGCGTGCGGGGTGCTGCGTCCGCAGCCGCGCTGGTCGAACAGGACGACCCGGTAGGCGGCCGGGTCGAACATCCGGCGCCAGCCGGGGGTGGCGCCGGAGCCGGGCCCGCCGTGCACGACCAGCGCGGGGCGGCCGTCGGGGTTGCCACAGGTCTCCCAGTACACGCGCTGGCCGTCGCCGACGTCGAGCATGCCGTGGGCGTACGGCTCGATCGGTGGATACATCCCGGTTCCCTCCCACGGACCAGATACAACAGCGCTGTTACATTAGCGGACGTGACCGCAACCCCCGACCGCGAGGCGCTGGGCACCCTGCTGCGCCACGTGCTGGAGCTGCTCGACGGCGACGTCGCCGCCGTCTACGCCGACCTGGGCCTGACCGACTACCGGCCGCGCTTCTCACCGCTGGTGCGGGTGCTGGTGGCCGACGGCCCCCTCGCCATCCGTGACCTCGCCGCCCGGGTCGGGGTCACCCACTCCGCGGCCAGCCAGACCGTGGCCCAGATGAGCCGCGCCGGACTGGTCACCCTCGCCCCCGGCGCGGACGCCCGGCAGCGCATCGTCACGCTCACCGACCGGGCGTACGCGCTGCTGCCGGCGGTCGAGGCCGAGTGGGCGGCCACCACCACCGCGATGCGGCACCTCGACGTCGAGCTGCCGGTGCCCCTGGCCGACGAGCTGTACGCGGTCCTCGCCGCGCTGCGCCGCCGGCCGCTGCGCGACCGGATCGCCGACACCGGCCTGGCCCCCGCGCCGGGGAGCCGGGCGCGGCCGCACGGTGCGGGGTGACGGCCGGCCGGCGTCGCCGCCGGTAGGGTCCGGTGGTGACCACCGAGTACAGCGGCACCGGCGACCCCGCCCGCAGCCTCGCCCTGCTCTGGCGCACCGGGGAGAAGACCAGCCGCAGGGGCGGCGACCTGAGCGTGGACCGGATCGTCCGGGCGGCCATCGAGGTCGCCGACGCCGAAGGGCTGGCCGCCCTGTCGATGCGCCGGGTCGCCGAACGGCTCGGGGTGGGCACGATGTCGCTCTACACGCACGTGCCGGGCAAGGGCGAGCTGCTCGACGTCATGCTCGACACCGTCCACGGCGAGACCGCCCGGCCCGAGGACGTCCCCGGCGGCTGGCGGGGCCGGCTGGAGCAGATCGCCCGGGAGAACTGGGCGCTGTACCTGCGCCATCCGTGGCTGCTCCAGGTCGCCACCACCCGCCCACCGCTGGGCCCGAACCTGATCGCCAAGTACGAGTACGAGCTGCACGCGGTCGACGGCATCGGCCTGACCGACCTGGAGATGGACGCCGTGGTCACCCTCGTCGACGGCTACGTCCACGGCGCGGTACGCGGCGCGGTGGAGGCCGCCCAGGCCGCCCAGCGCACCGGCCTGACCGAACAGCAGTGGTGGCACGCCCACGCCCCGTACCTGGAGAAGGCGCTGGACCCGCGCCGGTTCCCGCTCGCCGCGCGGGTCGGCACCGCCGCGGGGCAGGAGTACCAGGCCGCCGCCGACCCGGCCCGGGCCTTCAAGTTCGGCCTGGCGCGGGTCCTCGACGGCATCGAGGTCCTCGTCCGGGACCGTCCGACCGCCCGCTGACCGGGAGTCGCATCAGCTCCGAGGCCCGACGCGGATGCCGCTGGCCCCCGGGTTGCCACAGGTCCGCCGGTAGACGCGGTCATGCCGTGGTCCTGATTGTCATCGAGGATCCGCACTCCGACGACGGGACGGGAAGTTGCTCGGTCGTGCCCTTGACGCCCAGGGATGATCTTTAGCGGCCATGCCGTAGCGGACGCGACGTCTTTCGCCCAAATGGTATCTTGCTCGTGATTCGGACAGACTCGCTACTTCCTGGCATTGCCCCCACGAACCAGTGAGCCCGGATTCTTCGGCGCAAAGGAGGCTCGCCGGTGGTGGTAGCCGCACGTCCCGCGGTCAGCTCGGCATCCGCCCACCCGCTACGCCCCACGGTCGGCGGGAAGTTCCTGTCCGTGGGCGACCAGCGGCTGTACATCCGCGGCGTGACCTACGGGACATTTCGGCCACGCAACGGCGACTGCGAGTTCCCCGTGCCCCAGGTGCTCGAGACGGACTTCGCGGCCATGGTCGACAACGGCATCAACGCCGTCCGCACGTACACCGTCCCACCCCGGTGGGTGCTGGACGCGGCGGCCGCCCAGGGCCTACGGGTCATGGTCGGGTTGCCCTGGGAGCAGCACCTGACCTTCCTCGACGATCGGCGCCGCGCCCATTCGATCGAGAAGAGTGTGCGCGCGGGGGTCCGCGCCTGCGCCGGCCATCCCGCGGTGCTCTGCTACACCATCGGCAATGAGATCCCGGCCTCGATCGTGCGCTGGCACGGCCGTCGCCGGGTGGAGCGGTTTCTGGAACGCCTTCACCGGGCAGCGAAACAGGAGGACCCGCAGGGACTCGTCACCTACGTCAACTTCCCGTCCACCGAATACCTCGAACTGCCCTTTCTCGACCTGGTCACGTTCAACGTGTACCTCGAATCCCAGCAGCCGCTGGAGGCCTACCTCGCCCGGCTGCAGAACCTGGCCGGCGACCGTCCGCTGGTGATGGCGGAGGTCGGGTTCGACAGCCGCCGCCACGGCACGGAGGAGCAGGCGCGCGTGCTGCGCTGGCAGATCGAGACGGCGGCGGCCGCGGGCTGCGCGGGCGCGTTCGTGTTCGCGTGGACCGACGAGTGGCACCGCGGCGGCCACGACATTGACGACTGGGACTTCGGCCTCACCACGCGCGACCGCCAGCCCAAGCCGGCGCTAAGTGCGGTGCGCGCGGCGTTCACGACGCTGCCGCCCAGAGCGGCAGGGGACTGGCCCCGGATCTCGGTCGTCGTGTGCACCTACAACGGCGAGCCCACGCTGCGGGACTGCCTGGACGGACTGCTGAAACTCGACTACCCCGACTACGAGGTCATCGTCGTCAACGACGGCTCCACCGACGCCACGGCGGCCATCGCCGCCGAATACCCCTGTCGGGTGATCAGCACCGAGAACCGCGGCCTCAGCGCGGCGAGGAACACGGGCATGCGGGCGGCGACCGGCGAGATCGTCGCCTACACCGACGACGATGCCCGCCCCGATCCGGACTGGCTGACCCAGCTCGCGCTCACCTTCCTGAGCACCGACCACGCCGGCGTCGGGGGTCCGAACATCCCGCCCCCCGGCGACGGTTCGGTGGCCGAGTGCGTGGCGAACGCCCCCGGCGGCCCGATCCACGTGCTGATCTCCGACCGGGAAGCCGAGCACATTCCGGGCTGCAACATGGCGTTCCGAAAGCGCTGCCTGGAGGCGATCGGGGGTTTCGACGTGCAGTTCCGTACCGCCGGCGACGACGTCGACGTCTGCTGGCGGCTCCAGGACCAGGGGTGGAGTCTGGGCTTCAACCCCGCCGCCGTGGTCTGGCACCACCGTCGCAACTCGCTACGCGCCTACTGGCGACAGCAGCGCGGGTACGGGCGGGCGGAGGCGCTCCTCGAGCGCAAGTGGCCCGAGAAGTACAACGGCCCGGGCCACCTCTCGTGGCGGGGGCGCCTCTACGGCCTCGGCCTGCTGCACACCGCGCTGCCCGTACGCTGGCGGGTCTACCACGGCACCTGGGGCGGCGGCCTGTTCCAGCGGCTCTACCGCCCGGCGGACGGGATCCTCGCGTCGCTGCCGCTGATGCCGGAGTGGAATCTGGTGCTGGCCGCGCTGGCCGCACTGGCCGCGTTGGGCGTCGTCTGGCCGCCGCTGTTGCTCGCGCTGCCCGTACTCGGGGTGGGCCTGGCGTCGCTCATGGCGCAGGCCGTCCGCGGGGCCGCGCGGGCGCGCTTCCCCACCCCGCCGCGCTCGCACCGGGCCGCGGCGGGCCTGCGCGCCCTCACCGCCGCCCTGTATCTCGCCCAGCCGCTGGCCCGGCTGTCGGGACGCCTCGCGCACGGTCTCACGCCTTGGCGCCGGCGCGGCGGCGATCGCGTCGCCCTGCCGCGAACGACGGTGCTCGCGCTGTGGAGCGAGCGCTGGTGGCCGGCAGCGGAGTGGCTGGAATGGGTCGAGGAGCGGTTGCGGTGCGCCGGCGCCGTCTTCCGTCGCGGCGGTGATTTCGACCGGTGGGAGCTGCACATACGCGGCGGCCTGCTCGGCGCGGCAAGGGTCCGGATGGCGGTGGAGGAGCACGGGGCCGGTCGCCAGCTGGCCCGCTACCGGGTGTGGCCGCGCTGTTCCGGGCTGGCAACGGTTCTGCTCACCGGGTTCGGGTCCCTTGCCGCGGCGGCCGCAGTCGATGGCGCGGCTGTCGCCGCGGCCGCGCTGGCGGCCGTGTTCGGCGCGGTCGTGCTCCGCCTGGCAATCGAGTGCGGATCGGCGACGGTCAGCGCGATGCGAGCGATCGGCGTGCCTGGCGAGCCCGGTCCGGACCATGCCGCCGCCTCTCGTAGCCGCGTCGTCCGGGCTGGGGAAGACGCACGATGACGCGAACGCCCCTGGACGGCACGGGGAAGGACGGCCGCGACCTGGGAGCTCGGCTGCGAGACGGCCCGCCGTTCGTCATCGAGCCGGCGACAGCCGAGTTCCGGGATCAACCGGTGCGGGAAAACGCGGTTGCCGAGCATCGACTCGCCCGGCGCCTCGCCCGGGAATTGCGGCCTTACTGGCTGCGGATACTGGGGCTGTTGGTACTCAGCATGCTCGCGACGCCGCTGGCACTACTCACACCGGTTCCGCTCAAGATCGTTATCGACAGCGTGCTGGGCGCGCATCCCCCGCCGCCGGCGCTCGACCGCATCCTGCCGGCGGTGTCCGACGCGACCCTCGTGATCGCGGCCGCGCTCTTCTTCGTGGCCGTCGCGCTGCTCACCCAGCTCTTGGACCTCGCCACCACCGTCCTGCGGACCTTCGTGGGCGAGCGCGTGCTGCTCGACCTTCGCACGCGCCTGTTCCGGCACGTGCAGCGGCTGTCCGTGTCATACCACGACCTGAGGGGCACGACCGACTCGACCTACCGCATCCAGTACGACGCCACGGCCACGCAGCAGATCGCGGTGGACACGATCCCGTCGTTCATCACGGCGGTGTTCACTCTCGGCGCCATGCTCTACGTCACGGCGAAGATCGACTGGCAGCTCGCGGTCGTCGCCCTGGGTATCTCTCCGGTGCTCCTGTTGGCGTCATGGCGCTACCGGCGTCAGCTCCGCAAGCAGTCCCGCCAAGTGAAGAAGCTGGAGAGCGGCGCCATGTCTGTGGTTCAGGAGGCTCTCTCGGCGGTGCGGGTCGTGCAGGCCTTCGGGCGAGAGGAACACGAGGAGCAGCGCTTTGTCCGTCGCTTCCACGAGGGGATGTGGGCACGTATCCGCTACACCCTCGCCACGAGTCGCTACTCACTGGTAATGGGGTTGACCACGGCGGTCGGTACCGCCGGGGTTCTCTACATCGGAACGCGAAGCGTCCAGACGGGGAGGATCACTCTTGGTGACCTCGTGCTGGTCATGACGTACGTGTCGCAGCTCTACGCGCCACTCAAGACCATGAGCAGGAAAGCCGGCTCGCTGCAGGGCTACCTGGCCAGCGCCGAGCGTGCCTTCGCACTGCTCCACAAGGAGCCCGACGTGAAGGAGCGGCCGGAAGCGCGCCCGCTTCCTCGCGCGGGTGGAGAGATCGTCTTTCACGATGTCTCCTTCGCCTACGACGGCCAGCGGCCCGTCCTCAGGGACGTCTCCCTCCGTGTGGGAGCAGGTACCCGCGTCGGGGTCGCCGGCGCGACGGGCGCCGGCAAGACGACGCTCGTGAGCCTCCTCAACCGCTTTTACGACCCGACCGAGGGGCGCATCCTCCTCGACGGGGTCGACCTGCGTGAGTATCGGCTCGCTGACCTGCGGAACCAGTTCGCGATCGTGCTCCAGGAGCCGTTGCTGTTCGCCACGAGCGTCGCCGAGAACATCGCCTACGCGCGTCCCGACGCCGGTCGGGAGGAGATCGTCGCCGCCGCCCGAGCCGCCGGAGTCCACGACTTCATCGCGGGTCTCCCCGATGGCTACGACACCCGGGTCGGGGAGCGCGGTACGCGGCTGTCGGGAGGGGAACGCCAGCGGATCTCGCTCGCGAGGGCGTTCCTGAAGGACGCGCCGGTGCTGATCCTGGATGAGCCCACGAGTTCCGTCGACGTACATACCGAGGCGGCGATCATGGACACGATGTACCGGCTCATGGAGGGCCGGACGACGTTCATGATCGCGCACCGGTTGAGCACCCTCGACGGGTGCGACGAGCGGATCGAGGTCGCTTCGGGCCGCGTGACGAGAATGAGTGAGGGAGTGCGCCCCGATGCCTAAGGTGCGCAAGGCGCCTGACCCGGCGCTGGTCGAGGAGCTGGTCGATGCCTGGACCAGCCTCGGGCGCAGCCACCGGAAACCGGAGCGGATCGACGTGCTGAAGAAGCGCCAGAAGCAGCCGAACGTGTGCCGCCTGGTGGGCGGCGCCCCGGCCGGCGGCGACATCATCGCCAAGCGCTCATCCAGCGGCGCCGTGGAGCCGGTCCTCTACGAGCATGTCCTCGCCGCGCTGCCCGGCACCCCGCGCTGCCACGGGATTGCTCCGGGCCGCGACGGTCGCCGTTGGACCTTCCTTGAGCACGTCGATGGCGAGCGGTACGCGGCAGGCCTCGCCGAACATCGGGCCGTCATCGCGCGTTGGCTCGGTGACGTCTACTCCATCACTTCGGACATGCCACTCGACCAGCTGCTGCCCGGGCACGATGCAGGGTATTACCGGAATCAACTGCGCAAAGCGCGTGATGCGATTTCCGCAGCGGCAGTTATCGCCATGATCGACAAAGACGGTCGGTCTCGCCTCCGGACTGCCGTCCACCACTGCGATTCCCTGGATCGTCAATGGGACGCGGTCGAATGGCTGATCGAGGACGTCCGGCCGGGCCTTGTCCACGGCGACCTGCAATCGAAAAATATCAGGATTCACGATCGCGGCGGAAGTCTTCGACTCATTGCCTTCGACTGGGAGTTCGCCGGATTCGGCGTGCCCGCCGCAGATTTTGCCGAGTTCGCGGTGGAAGGGCGATGGCGGGAACTGTCCGGGATCCTGGACCAGATGGGGTTCACGTACGGGTCACCCGCTGACCGGCTCCGGCGGCTCGCGACGGCCGGCCGAATTTTCGGCCTGATCACGTGGCTCGAGTGGGCGAGCAGGGGCGTCTCGCCGCGCGACCTAGGCAAAATCGCCATCTACAACCTCATGTTGCCCGAATGCCTACGTTCGCTGAACGCAGAGGCCTAGCGCGGAAGAACCGACGCCGTGAGGTGCCGGCCCTTGGCTCGGCCAACTACTGCCCGAGAAGAACGGCTCAGGAGGAGACCGGATGAGCACCGAGGTGCGTTGCGACCGTGCGGTGACCGACGACCTACGCGTCCTCGTGACGGCCATGCTGCGCGCCGAGTATGGACCGTCAGCGGTTCAGACCCTCAACCGAGCAGCATCCGTCATGGCGAGTTCCTACCCTGCCGAAGTGGTGACGGTGGGACTCGCCGACGGACGGGTCGTCAAGATCTTCTTGAAGGACCTGTCGTCCCGCCGTTACGATCGGGATCTCGCGGAACGCCGGAGCCTGGAGATCGCCGTCTACCGGGACCTCCTCGCCGATGCGAACCTCGGCACTCCGCGCTACTACGGATCCGTCAGTGATCCCGGCCGTAACCGCTTCTGGCTGCTGCTCGAGCACGTGGAGGGCACCTGTCTCCGCGACGAGCCGTTCAGCGTGTGGGTGCAGGCCGCCGCGTGGCTCGGCCGGATGCAGGCCCACGTTGCCGCACACCCGGAGTTGCTCCACCGCTGCCGGCTGTTGAAGCCACTCACGCACGGCCTCTTCCTCTCCACGGCCGCCACGGCCGAACGCGCGGCAGCCGCATACGCGCCGGAACTGGCCGGGCGTGTCGTCCGGGCTCTTGAGGGGTACCCCGAGCTGGCTGGCCGCATCGCGTCGCAGCCGCCGACCCTCGTCCACGGCTCCTACCGGCCACAGAACATTCTCCTGCGCGCCGGCGCCGGCCCCGGCGCGCAGCCGCCGATGTGCCCGGTCGACTGGGAAGGGGCTGCCCTGGGGCCCGCCGGATACGACCTCGCCTACCTGAGCGACGGTTTCGACGAGCAACGCCGGCAGCTTCTCGTCGCGGCCTACCGGATGGCGGCCGCCGAGCACGGCCTGCGGGTGCATGAGGGCGAGGAAGCCGACGTGCTGCTCGACGGGTGTGACCTACACAAGAACCTGAAAACGCTGGGCAAGGCCGCTGACCGCGGGTTCCCGGTCGACGGCGTGCACAAGTTGGTGCGGATGGTTGAAGTCGCCGCAGCCCGGGCGCTACGGCGACGAAACGGCGCAGCGCGGCGGGCGCCATGACGACGACCCGCGGAGTTGGCCATGCGTTGGTCAGGCGAGATCCGGTCCAGTTGACGAACACCGTGCAGGCCGTGCTGAGCGACCTGCTGCAGCAGACCGTGGTGGTCGAAGACGTCTCCCGTTCGGCCAGCCCGTTCGCCTCCCTGTGTCCCGCCGAAGTCGTCACGGCGCGGCTGCGCGGCGACCGGAGCCACCTGCTGTTCCTCAAGAGTCTCGGTGACGAGGACGCGGATCACCCCGACAAGCAGCGCCGAGACCGCGAACTACTCGTTTACGCCGACCTGTTCGCCGGTCGCGTCCTACCCGTCCCACGCTGGTTGGGGGGCGGCTGGAACCCCGCGATCCGGCGCCACGACCTCTACCTCGAACACGTCGACGATTGGGACCTGCGCTACCAGGACCTCGAATACTGGTATCTCGCCGCCGGCCATCTCGGCGAGCTCCACCGCGCCTTCGCCGAGGCACGCGACGATCTCCTCGCCGGTGACTACCTGCTTCGCCTCGACACGCAGTACTTCAACGCCTGGGCGCAGCGGGCGCTGGAGGCGGTCCGATGGCAGTCGACCCGACTCGGGCGGCGGCATGAACGGGTAGTCGAAGCGTTCCGGCCCGGCGCGGAGCTGCTTGCGGTCCAGCCACCGACGCTGGTGCATAACGACCTGTCTCCCAAGAACGTCCTGGTGGACCGGTCGGCACAGCCGGTACGCACCTGCTTCGTCGACTGGGAAATGGCCGGGATCGGATGTGGACTGCTCGATCTGGTGCATCTCAAGTACGGACTTGAACCGGCCGAGGAAGCCAAGCTGTGCGCCAGGTACCACGACGCGGCAGGCGGCGGCGATGTCCTGCCCCGCCAGGAAAAGGAGCTGATGGCCGTGATGGCCGCCTGCCAAATACACGAGACGAACGTCCGCCTGTGGCGTAGTCCGCGCTGGTCGTTGCCCGAGCGCCGTCTCGAGGCGTGGATCGACGAAGCCGAAACAGCGCTCGAGCGGATGCGATGATGCCCAGGAGCGGACAGAAACTCCGGATCGTGCTCGGCGCGGTCATCTCGCTGGTCCCGTTCTCCGCCGGGATGGCCTGGACCTGGATGCAGTGGGCGGTGGGCCTGCGCCGCCTCGGCCACGACGTGATCTACCTCGAACAGGTCGATCCGGCCTGGTGCGTTGACGAGCATGGCAGAGCCTGCCCGCCGGAGGTCAGCATCAATCGGGACGTCTTTGCCGCGACGATGCAGCGGTTCGGCTTCCAGGGCTCGTCGTGGCAGATCGACCACCGCGGCGAGCCGCTCGCCGGCACCCGCGGCGAACTCGACCGGCGACTGGCCGGCACCGATCTGCTGCTCAACATGGCCGGACACATCCGTTCCGACTCCGTGCTCGAAGCAACTGGCCGGCGCGTCTACGTCGACCAGGACCCCGTCTACACGCAGCTGTGGCGTGCCGTGTACGGCAAGGAACTCGGCTTCGACCGCCACGATGTGTTCGCCACCGTGGGGCTGAACATCGGAACCACCGCCACCGACGTACCTTCCTGCGGCCTCGACTGGCGGCCCGTGCTACCGCCCGTCGTCCTCGACTTCTGGACAGAACACGACGTGTTGACCGGCGGGCGCTTCACGACGATCGCTTCGTGGGAAAGCTTCGGCGACCTCCTTCACGAGGGACGGTGGTACCGGGGCAAGCGGGCGTCGTTCGAACGCGTCGCCAGCCTGCCGCGTCGCGTCCCCGATCAGGAGTTCGAGCTGGCGTTGCGCCGGCAGCATCCAGACGACGAGACGCTGGCCAGGCGCCAGGGCTGGCACGTCGTGGCGGCCGGACGGGCCGCGGGTCACCTGGATGCCTACCGGAACTACGTGATCGCCTCCCGAGGGGAGATCGGCATCGCCAAGGATGCCTACCTCGCCGCGACCTCGGGCTGGTTCAGTGACCGCTCCGCACACTACCTCGCGGCGGGCCGACCCGTGGTCGCGCAGGCCACGGGCGTCGAGAAACACCTACCCACCGGAACCGGCCTGATCGCCTTCGACACCTGCGAGTCGGCGGCGGACGCGATCCACTCGGTGAACGGCGCGTACCAGTTGCACAGCCGGGCCGCCCGCGAACTCGCCGCGGAGCACCTCGACCACCGGGTCGTCCTGCCCGCCTTCCTGGAAGCCTGCCTGTCGTGACGGTCCACCGCCCGCTGTGTGAGGTGCGGGACGCGCGTCCGCCGAGCCACGCCCGCTTCGGCGGCCTCCTCCGCCGAGCGCTGCGCCGGGACGATCTCGACGTGTCCGACTGTCGTGAGCTGTCGGCGGACGTCTACCACCTGACGCTGACGACCAGCCAGCCAGCGTCGGTGGTGATGAAGCGCCTTGATCCGGCCACCGCGCACCGCGACTGCCTCCTCGCGCTGCGGTGGCTGCCCGCTGTCGGTCTGGCCGATGCCGGCCCGCCCCTGCTGGGAAGTGCCTGCGACCAGGACGGCAACACCGCCTGGAGCGTGTACGAGTGGCTCGACGGCCGGTTCTGGAACCCGGTGGCGCCCGAACCCGACGACATCGACCGGCTGGTTGATGTCGTGGCATCAATGCACGTCCGATTCGCCAGTCACCCTGTGCTGGCCGAGGTCCGTCACCACGGCGCGTATTTCGGACGCGACGCCTACGCCGGTCGGCTCAACGACGCGATGCTGGCACTCGCCGCCGCCAGGGGCGACCCCGACATCCGGGCGCATCTCGCGGGCGCGCTCCTCATGGATCTCGAGACAGCCGTCCGGTGCGCCCAGGAAACGGCGCCAGCATTGTTGATACGCCTGAACGAGGTCGGTGGTCCGGACACTCTTGTCCACGGCGACCTCTGGCCGAAGAACGTGGTGGCCGGCGCGGGCTGGCTGCGGTTGATCGACTGGGATCGGCTCGGCGTCGGGCCCGCGATCTACGACCTGTCGACGCTGCTCCTCCGCCTGCCACCGACCGCCCGCCGGCGAGTCCTCGACCGGTACTTGGCGCACATCGCCGCCGCTGGCTGGCCCGTGCCGACCGTAGCAGAGGTCACGTACCTGTCGACCGCGCTTGAGCGGGCCCGGCTCGCGACGCTCGTCAGCTGGCGAATGCTCGACCTCCTGCACGCGCCTGCCGGGCCGGCCGCGGCGTGGGCCGCCGAGGAGTTGCGGTCCATCCTGACCTGGTGGCACCAGGTAGATCCCGAACTTGACGAAGAAAAGGCAGGAGTCCATTGAGGTATGTCATCGTGAACGGGGACGATCTGGGGCTGAGCCCAGGCGTCACCCGCGGCATTCTCGAGGCGTACGAGCACGGGGTCGTGACCAGCGCGAGCCTGCTCGTGGATCGGGCGGCCAGTGCGGCGGCGGCCGGCGCCGTCCGGGACGCGCCGGGACTGTCGGTCGGACTGCACGTCGACCTCGCCGACGCCGACGGCCGCCCGCTCGTCGACCCTGCGGACACCGCGGCCTGCCGCGCGGAGGTCGAGCGGCAGATCGAGCGCTTCTCGCAGCTTGTCGGCCGCCAGCCCACCCACCTGGACTCGCACCGCAACGTCCATCGTCATCCGCAGATACGCCCAGCCTTCCGGGAGGTTGCCGTCGGGCACGGGTTGCCACTGCGGGAGGACGCGCTGCCGGCGTACGAGTCGAGTTTCTACGGTCAGTGGGACGGGTGCAGCCACCCCGAGCAGATCAGCGTCGAGGGGCTGATCCGGATCCTGGCCGGGCTGCCCGCGGGTTGGTCGGAAGTGGGTTGCCACCCCGGGTACGCCGACGGCGACCTGCGGTCCAGCTACCGGCGCGAGCGGGAGATCGAACTCGCGACACTGCTGCACCCGCGGATCCGAGGGGCCGCCACCGCGCTCGACATCACTTTCGTCGGCTTCGCGGACCTCTTCACCGGCTCGAAAAGAGAGGCGCTGTGACCTACGTGGTGCTCAGCGCAACGAACGTCGCCCAGTCGAGCGCGGTCGGCGGTCATTTCTGGGTCTTCGCGCAGTACGCCGCGACACTGCGGGACCTGGGGTGCCGGGTCGGGTGGCTGGAGCGCTTCGAGCCGAGCGACCAGGCCGACCTCGATCGGCATCTCGTCAACCGGTTCCGGCACCGTCTCCGGCGCCTCGGTCTCGACCAGGACGTGGTCCTCTACCGGCCGCGCGAGAACGGCGACCTCGAGTTCGCGACGGGCGACGCGATCCAGCTCGAGCGGATGGCCCGCGACGCCGACCTGCTCCTCAACTTCGACTACGGCATCCATCAAGGTCTCGCCGATCGGTTCCGGCGGCGGGCGCTTGTCGACATCGATCCCGGACTGCTGCAGTTCTGGGTATCGGTGGGCCAGCTACGGCTGTCCGTCCACGACCGGTACTTCACCACCGGCGAGACGGTCGGGACGCCAGCTGCCGGGTTCTCCGACTGCGGCATCGAATGGCAACACGTCCGGCCCCCCGTCTGCCTGCGCCTGTGGCCGGTCGCCTACACGCCGGACGCGGAGGCCTTCACCACCGTATCGAGTTGGTGGGGCGGCGCGGGAAGCGGCGAGTGGATCACCGATGGCAAGGGACTCGTCTTCGAGAACAACAAGCGGGTGAGCTTCCTGGCCCATGTCAACCTTCCCCGGCTGACTGCCCAACCGCTGGAACTCGCCCTCGCCCTCGGGCAGGGAGATGAGCACCTGCCGCGCGCGCCCGAGCGATCCACGTGGGAACCCGAGCGCGCGGCGCCGAAGGGCGTCACCGCGTACGTCGACGATGCGACGGACGTCGCGCTGCTCCGGCAGCACGGTTGGCGAATCCGCCGCGCGACCGAGGTGGCTGGCTCCCCCGACCGATACCAGGCGTACGTACGGGAGTCGCGGGGGGAGTTCAGCTGCGCGAAACCCTCCTGCTCCTTCTTCGAGAACGCTTGGATCAGCGATCGGACCGTCTGCTACCTCGCAAGCGGTAAGCCTGCCGTGGTCGAGTACACCGGCCCGAGTGGATACCTGCCGAACGGAGAGGGGCTGTTCCGGTTCCGCAGTACGGATGAGGCCGTCGACTCGCTGGCCGCAGTCAACGCCGACTACCGACGCCAGTCTCACGCTGCCCGGGAGATCGCGGAGGCCTACTTCGATGCCGGGCCGATCGTTGCCGCGATCCTCGACAACTCGCTCGCCACGCCGGCGGCCCCACCGGTGCCGGCATGACCCGGGTGCGTAGAAGCCTGCGGGCGGCTCGTCCCGCCTCTTGAACGTTTCGTCGTGGGGCCTCGGTCAAGCCATCATCGAGACCGGATGGTCGCCGCGAGGGGAGCGTCCTCGATGACCTCCGGCTTCCAGCCGCGCCCGTTCTGGGCAGGCGTGGTCTCCGGTCGCCGTACCGTTCGATTGCCGACGGGAGACGGGAGGGACTCGACCGCGGAAAACGCGGCCAGGTCACGCACCGCGACCGCGTGGAGGGGCCGGACGGTGGCCTTGTCCCGAAGCCATGCCACGGTCTGAGCAAGGCCCTCTGTCAGGTCCATTTTCGGGCGCCAGCCGAGCACGCGTTCGGCTGCGCTGCTGGCGAGCGCGACGCGGTTCAGTTCCCCGGCGCGTGGGGGCATGAACTTCGGCGTGTCCGGGCGCTCGACTGCTTCGGCGATGAGCCGATGCAGGTGGCGTATCGAGGTCTCCCGCCCTGTGCCGATGTTGAGCCGCAGCCCGTCCCCGGCCGAACCAGCGGCCAGCACGAATGCCTCGACGACGTCGTCGACGTAGACGTAGTCCCGGGTCGCCTTGCCGTCACCGAAGATCATCGTGGGCCGACCGTCGAGAAGAGCCGCGGCGAAGATGGACACGACTCCGGCCTCGCCGTGGGGATCCTGACGGGGTCCGTAGACGTTGCCGAGGGCCAGCGCTGTCGTCTGCAGGCGGTGGAGGTGACGGTAGACGCGCAGGTAGGTCTCGCCGCAGACCTTGGCGGCGCCGTACGGGGAGACCGGATCGACGAGCGCGGACTCGTGGACCGGGTACTGCACCTGGTCCCCGTAGATCGTGCCTCCCGATGACGCGAAGACGAGCTTGCGAGCTCCGCTCGCCCGGGCACTCTCGAGGACGGCCAGGGAGCCGAGCACGTTCCTGCGGGCATCCGCGACCGGGTCCGCCACGCTGTGGCGTACATCCATCTGTGCGGCCAGGTGGAAGAACACCTCGGCCTGGTACGACTCCATTTCCCGGCGCGTCGCATCGGCGGCCACGTCGCCCTGGAGGAGTCGGAGGCGTGGGTCGCCGACCGAGTCGGCGAGGTTGTCGAGATGACCCGTGGACAGGTCGTCCACCGCAAGGACGCTGTGGCCTTCGCGCAACAGGCGGTCCACCAGGGTTGAGCCGATGAAGCCAGCGGCTCCCGTTGTCACGACACGCATGGGACGCCCTTTCCCTGACGGCTTCGTCCGAGTCCCTTGGTGGAGGACTCGGGCCAGGCGACCGCCTCCTGTCCGGCATGCGGGTGCGCGTGCGCCCTGGTCAGCCATGCCGGCAGAGCAGCATCGGCCGCCATGAAAGCCCCTTCCGACGTTGTGCAGCCTGTTTCACTAACCGCCCAATTCGGTCCGACATGGAAGGAGAGGAATCCTCAGGGTGAAGCGGTCCTTCCAGGCGGTCAGAACGTTACCAACCTAGGGTGCGATAACGGATAAGTTTCTCGAAAGGGGATCGAAAGCCGCAGTCTTCATAGTGGTTTTCGCTGACGACCCGGGGCAGGCGAGCTGGGGGAGAAGTGGCACCACCAGGACACGACGCGCGGCTGACGCCCCGGCGAGCCGGATTCGCCGCGAGGGCGGGACCCCGCCCGGGTCGACTCGCCGCCCGGTCAGGAGTACCAGGCCGCCGCCGACCCGGCCCGGGCCTTCGAGTTCGGCCTGGCGCGCATCCTCGACGGCATCGAGGTCCTCGTCCGCGACCGGCCCGCCGACGCCTGACCGGCGGGTGCGCGCACCGGCGGCCGTAACGGACGGCTAGCCTTCCGGGCATGACTATGCGCCCGATCCGGATCATCGGCGACCCTGTCCTGCGCACCCCGTGCGAGCCGGTGACCAGCTTCGACGCCGACCTGCGCGCCCTCGTCGCCGACCTGATGGACACCCTGCTCGGCGCGCCCGGCCGGGCCGGCGTGGCCGCCCCGCAGATCGGGGTGAGCGCGCAGGTGTTCGTCTACGACGCCGACGGCCACCGCGGGCACATGATCAACCCGACGCTGGAGCTCTCCGAGGAGCCGCAGGACGACGACGAGGGCTGCCTGTCCATCCCCGGGCTGTACTTCCCGACCACGCGGGCGATGCACGCCACCGCGCACGGCTTCGACCAGCACGGGCAGCCGCTGACCATCTCCGGCAGCGGGTTCCTGGCCCGGGCCCTGCAGCACGAGACCGACCACCTGCGGGGCCGCCTCTACGTCGACACGCTGCGCGGCGACACCCGCCGCAAGGCGCTGCGGGAGATCCGCGCCGGCCGCTTCGACTCACCCAGCCGGCGCCGCTGACCTGGCATGGCGGCGGGACGTGACAGACCGTCACATCCGACCGAGGGCGGTCAGCTCGTACTCGCCGTAGTCGGCGACCCGGGTGAAGCCCAGCCGCTCGTACAGCCGCACCGCCGTGGCGTTGTCCACCTTCACGTTCAACGTGACGTGGTCGACGCTCGCGCGCAGCCGCCGGCACAACGCCGCCACCGCCGCGCCGGCCAACCCCCGCCTCCGTACCCGGGGGTGGGTGGTGACGTTGCCCAGCGCCGCCACCCGCCAGGTGAGGGACCAGACGTGCACGCCGGCCACCGCGACAAGGTCACCGCCCTGCCGGATCCCCACGTACTGGCCGGTGTCCAGCATCCGCGGATCGAACCAGTTGCCCGGATACGCCGCGGCGTACAGCTCGTGCAGCTGCGGGAGGTCCGCCGGCGACAGCGGCTCACCGGCCGGCTGGACCGCCGCAAGGCGCGCCGGATCGGTCAGTGCCATCTTGAGGTGCGCCGTGGCCGCGTCGACCCGGAACCAGGGCGCCAGCACCGGGCCCAGGCCGGGGGACAGGTGCGCGTACAGGCGGGCCGGCAGCAGCGGCGCCAGCTCGGTCAGCAGCTCCGCCAGCTGCGCGGTCCGTTCCGGTGGCGCGAACGCCAGCAGCGTCGGCAGCTCCACGCCGTGGTACAGCAGCGCCACCTGCTCCCCACGCCGGAACCACGAGGTGTACGGCCAGAAGAAGTCGTCCAGGTCACCCAGCTGGTACGCGTGCAGCACCGGGTCCCGGCCCAGCAGGTCGGCCAGGACGGCCCGGTCGTGTTCGGCGCGTACGGGCATCCGATCATGATCACACAGGCGCCGGTCAGCAGCCCAGGCGGCGTCCCGGTTCGACGGGCAGGTTCTCGTGGGCCCAGCGCGCCAGGGCGTCCAGGGCGGGCAGCAGCGCCGCGCCCCGCTCGGTGAGCTGGTAGCTCACCCCCAGCGGCGGCCCCTCCCGCACGGTGCGGGAGACCAGCCCGACCCGGGCCAGTTCGCCGAGGCGGTCGGAGAGCACGGACTCGCTGATCCCGGGCAGCGCGCGGGTCAGCTCGGCGAAGCCGGCCGGACCGTTGGCCAGGGTGCCCAGCAGCACGCCGTTCCACCGCTTGCCGAGGAACGCGAACACGGCGGCGAGCCCCCCGTCGCACATGCGCGCCGTACCGCCGGCGTCCGGCCTGACCGTCATCCCCACAGAATACCGGCCACCCCCACACGGGAATGGGCTACTAAAAAGCTAGCTGCTACCGTTGCGGGAGTTACCCCTCCTGTCAGAGCGAGGACCCTGATGAGCGACCTGATCACCCTGCACCCCGAGGCGCAGGCGCAGCTGTTCACCGACGCCCGCACCGCCAACACCTTCACCGACGAGCCCGTCACCGACGAGCAGCTGCGGGCCATCTTCGAACTCGCCAAGTACCCGCCCACCGCCGCGAACACCCAGCCCCTGCGGGTGCTCTACGTCCGCGACGGCGAGCCCCGCGAACGGCTGCTCACCCACATGAACGAGGGCAACCAGGCCAAGACCGCCAGCGCCCCCGTCGTCGCGGTGCTGGCCGCCGACACCGACTTCCACGAGTTCATCCCGCGGGTCTTCCCGATCCGCGCGCAGATGCGCGACGCCCTCGCCGGCGACGTGCAGGGCCGCGAGCGGATGGCGCGGTTCAACGCCACCCTGCAGATCGGCTACTGGCTGCTCGCCGTCCGGGCCGCCGGGCTGGCCGCCGGACCGATGGGCGGCTTCGACGCCGACGGCCTCGACAAGGAGTTCTTCGCCGACAACGGCTGGAAGTCCGTGCTCGTGGTCAACATCGGCAAGCCCGGCCCGGACGCCTGGTTCCCCCGCCTGCCCCGCCTCGACTACGACGACGTCGTCAAGCACGCCTGACCCGCCGCCGCGCCGGTCAGCGCAACCGCCGGGCCAGCAGCCGGGTCAGCCGGCCAGCCACTGGTCGTAGCCCAGCTTCCCGACCAGGGCCAGCACCACCACCAGCAACACCACCCGGACGAAGCCGGAGCCGCGCCGCAGCGCCATCCGCGCGCCCAACGCGGCTCCGGCGACGTTGCACACCGCCATCGCCGCGCCCAGCAGCCACCACACGTGCCCGGTGTACGCGAACACCACCAGCGCGCCCAGGTTCGTCCCGGCGTTGACCACCTTCGCCATCGCCGAACCGTGCACGAAGTCCGCCCCCACCAGGGCGGTGAACGCCAACACCAGGAACGTGCCCGTACCCGGGCCGATCAACCCGTCGTACAGGGCGATGCCCAGCCCGGCCACCGCCACCGCCGCCACCACCCGCCGCGGAGTACGCCGCGCCGGCTGCGCCACCACACCCAACCGGGGCCGCGCCAGCACGAACAGCGCCACCGACACCAGCACCGCCAGCACCACCGGCCGGTACGCCCCCGCCGGCACCGCCCCCGCGAGGGCCGCGCCGAGCCCGGCCGTCACCACCGCCAACCCCGCCGACGGCCCCGCCACCGCCCAGTCCAGCTTCGTCCGCCGCGCGTACGTCACCGCCGCCGTCGACGTGCCGAAGATCGCGGCCAGCTTGTTCGTGCCCAACGCGGTCGCCACCGGCAGCCCCGGCGCGGCCACCAGCAGCGCCGGCAGCAGCAACAGCCCACCCCCGCCGACCACCGCGTCCACCCAGCCCGCCATGGCGGCCGCGGTCAGCAGGGTGGTCAGCGACAAGGGGTCCACGGGCGGCCATTCTGCCCACCCCCGGCGGACCGGCGAGACCACCTGTGGCCAGGCTCACCGCAGCGCCGCGAGCCTCACCGGCCCCGCCGCCGCCGCAACCACAGACCGGCCGACGCCACCGCCACGAACACCAGCACCGAACACACCAACGCCTTGAGCACCCGGCAACCCTGCCATGGAGACGTAGGGTGTGCAGGTGCGCCTGGCCACCTTCAACCTGCTGCACGGGCGATCCCTCACCGACGGACTCGTCGACCCCGAGCGGCTCACCGCCGCCGTGACCGCCCTCGACGCCGACATCCTCGCCCTGCAGGAGGTCGATCGCGACCAGTCCCGCAGCGGCAACCACGACCTCACCGCCATCGCCGCCCGCGCCCTCGGCGCCCCCGAACACCGCTTCGCCGCCGCCGTCGTCGGCACCCCCGGCGAACAGTTCCGCCCCCTGACCCACGACGACGACGGCCACGGCGAACCCTGCTACGGCATCGGCCTGGTCAGCCGCCACCCCGTCCGCTCCTGGCAGGTCACCCGGCTACGCCCCGCCCCCGTACGGTCCCCGATCTACGTCCCCGGCCCCGGCGGCGGCCTCGTCCTGCTGCACGACGAACCCCGCGTCGTCCTCGCCGCCGTCCTGGACACCCCGCACGGCCCGCTCACCGTCGCCGCCACCCACCTGTCCTTCGTCCCCGGCTGGAACATCCTGCAACTGCGCCGCGTCGTGCGCGCCCTGCGCGCCCTGCCCGCCCCGCGGATCCTCCTCGGCGACCTCAACCTCCCCGCCGGACCCGCCGCGCTGCTGTCCCGGTGGCGCCCCCTCGGCCGCCGCCCCACCTACCCGGCCGGGCAACCCCGCGTCCAGCTCGACCACATCCTCGCCGACCGGCAGGGCCTCGACCGGCTCCCACCCGTCACCGCCGTCGACACCCCGCTGTCGGCCATCTCCGACCACCGGCCCCTCGTCGTCGACCTCGGCTGACCGGCACCCACGCCGCGAACGGCCGGCCGCGGCCAGCACGGTGCAGAGCGGCTCAACCCATCCCGGCCGCCCGCTGCGCCGCCCGCACCGCGTTGCGGAACAACATCGCCACCGTCGTCGGGCCCACCCCACCGACCCGCGGGGTGATCGCCCCCGCCACCTCGGCGCACGACTCGTCCACGTCCGGCAGCAGCCGCCGACCCTCGTACCGGACCCCGCCGCCGACCACCACCGCGCCGGGGCGCACATGCTCCGGCTGGATGATGCCCGGCACCCCCGCCGCCGCCACCAGGATCTCCGCCCGGCGCGTGTACCGCGGCCAGTCCGCCACCCCGGTGTGCACCACCGTCACCGCCGCGTTCGCCGTCGGCCGCTTCTGCGCCAGCAGCATCGCCAACGGCCGGCCCAACGTGGCGCCCCGACCCAGGATCACCACCTCCCGGCCCGACACCGGCACCCCGTGGAACGCCAGCAACGCCTCGATCCCCGCCGGCGTACACGGCAACGGCCCCGGCAGGCCCAACGCCAACCGGCCCATGTTCACCGGGTGCATCCCGTCCACGTCCTTGTCCGGATCCAGGACCTGCAACGCCCGGTCGTAGTCCAGGTGCCCCGGGATCGGATGCTGCACCAGCACCCCGTGCACGTCCTTGTCGGCGTTGAAGTCCGCCAGCACCCGGTGCAGATCCGCCTGCGACGCCGACGCCGGCAGATGCACGTGCGGGGAGGAGAACCCCAGCTCCGCCGCCTGCCGCTGCTTGATCCGGATGTACCCGGCACTCGCGTCGTCGTCGCCCACCAGCACCGTCGCCAGCGCCGGCGTCACCCCCGCCGCGCGCAGCGCCAGCACCCCCTCGGCGACCTCCGCCAACACCTGCTCCGCCACCGGCTGACCGGACAGAATCCGGGCCGTCGTACCCGTAGAAGACATGGCTCACCCCGCCCGCGGAGGCCCAGGCGGTCGACCCCCGCGACGAGCTCCCCGATGGTTACTGCCATCCCCGGTGCCGCCAGTCGCGTCAGCGGTCAGCCTGCCACATCCCACCCGCCGACCGCACCCGACACCGCCCACCAACCAGGAAGCGCCGTCACCACCTCGTCCGCCCGGCGCCGACGGTCCGCCGCCGACAACACCCCCAGATCCGCCACCGCCGCCTCGAACGCCGGCCGCAACGTCGGAAACAACCACGCCAGCACCCACCTCGTCGCAATGGGGCTGTTCGAGGCCGCCGAACTCATCGAAGGTGCCTCAATCCGCCGACCTCTCTCCCGCCACCGGCCCCGCTGTCGTAGACCCCACCCAACCTGCGCTCCACCCACGCGCAGACGTCCGTCGCCGGCATGGACGTGGGTTGGGACATGCAGGCGCAACACCGACCGCAACCCTAGGACAGCGTCCCAACCCCGCCAACGTTCATGGACATCGCACTAGCGATGGGCGTGCTCCACGGCCGTCAGACCCAGCCACGACGCCAACACCTCCAGCTCGGCGCGCACCGCCTCCGCCACCTCCGCACTGAACGGCACGTCCTCATGGACGGCGTGCACGCGCAAGATCGACGTCTTCCGGTCCGCCGTCGCGTCCACCTTCCCCACCAACTCGTCGTGGTGCAGCACCGGCAACGCGAAATACCCCCACCGCCGCTGCCCCTTCGGCACGTACATCTCCAACCGATACTCGAAGCCGAACAGCTCCAGCGCCCGCCGACGGTCGTGCACCAGCCGGTCGAACGGCGACAGCAACGCCGTACGCCCCGCGAACGGCGCACCGACCGCCGCCGGATCCACCCGCCACTCACCGGACGTACCCTCGACCACCGCCGGCTCACCCGCCTGGCCGACCACCGACGCCCGCGCGATGCCCAGCGAGCCCAGCAGCCGCTCGTCGCGAAGCCGCAGCGCCTCCGCCACCGGAACCATCGGGGTGTCGACCGGGTACACCCGCTCCGCCAGATCCCACCGGCGCTGCCGCGCCACCCGCCCGGAAATCGCGATCTCACCTCGCGCGGCCAACAACTCCAACATCTGCGTGACGTTGCGGTTGTTCGTCCACCCGGACGACGGCCACGGCACCTCGCTGCGGTCCGGCACCTCCCGCGACAGCAGCGGCCCCGAATCCCGCAACAGGTCCAGCACGTACCGGCGGAACGACTCGTTGGCCCGCAACCAGTCCCGCCGCCGCCCGTCCAGCGGGCACGCCGCCATCTCCGCCAGGTACAGCCCGAGGTCCGTGATCGGCCGCACCATCGCCTGATAAGTCGTCTGCTCGAACAACGCCCGGTCCTGCTCCACCGCCGACAGCAGGTCCTGCGGCCGGTATGCCGACCCGAGCCGTCCCCACGCCACCAGGTCGGCGCTCGGTGCCACCGCCGCCGTCGGATCCAACTGCAGGAACGTCAACCGCCGCACCACATCCACCAGGTCGGTGCGAGGGTGGGCGTCGAGCAACTGTGCACGGACTGCGATCCGCCGGGCCTCGACACCATCGATCCGCAGGACAGCCATGGCGGGAGACTAGACCTCCGGTCCGACAGCGGCACCCCCGGTCAACCCGGCCAACGCCCGGTTGGTGCGGTTCGACCGCACCGCCGCCCGCTGCTGAATCGCAGTCACCTCGATGTACGTCTGCGACGACGCCAACGACGCGTGCCCCAGCAACCGCATTATCTCCGCCGCACTCGCCCCGTCCTCCGCCAACCGGGTCGCGAACGTGTGCCGCAGCGCGTGCAGCCGCGCCCCGCGCGGCACCCGGTCACCGATGCCGGCCCGCCGGTAACAGGACTCCACCAGGTACTGCAGCCCACCCCGGCGCAACGGCTCGCCCCGCCGGTCCACCAGCAGCGCACAATCCGGTCGCACACTGCGCGCCCCGAACCGGCGCCCCCGACTGTCCAGATAGTCCAGCAGGACCCGATCCAGGTCGTCCTCGATCGGCACCACCCGCGGACGTCCGCCCTTGCCCGCCACGTCGACCCGCCGTTCCCCGGGCCGACCGGCCACCGACGCCACCCGCAGCGCCAGCAGCTCGGACAGGCGCAGCCCGGCGCAGAGCGCCAAAGCCAGCACCGCCACGTCCCGCTCCGGCCACGGATCGCGCTGCCGGCCGTCCTCGCGGGCCACCGCGGCGAGCAGTTCCTCCGGGGTGTCCTCGCCCCGTAGCGGCTTGGGCTGGGGGAGCGGGGCGCGGGGCCGTCCCACCGCCGGCATCGGATTTCCCGGTACGACCCCCTCGGCCACCAGGAACGTGAAGAAGCTGCTCCACGTCGACCAGGCCCGGTGCACCGAGGCGGCGGCGCGGGGAGCGGCGAACCGGGCGAACGCGGCCCGCATGACCCGGGGAGAGAGGGCACTGATCATGAGCCGGTCGAGGGGGAGGGGAGGGGTGCTGTCCTCGCCCACCAGGGTGGCCACACTGTTCAGGTCGCGTCGGTACGCCGCCAGGGTGTGGGGGGAGGGCTTGCGGGTGGCCCGCGCGGTCAGGAACTCCTCGATCAGTCGTCCTGCCGATTCGTCCTGTTTATCATGCATAAGGGATATTATGCAGGATATTCGGGTTTTCGGCCATCCTGGAAGAGGGGAGCGGTGTCGACCGCGCGGCCGACACGGAGGACTTCCGAGCTTGTCACCGAGGATTCGCCGGCCCACGGTCGCCATCTCCGCGACGACCGCCGCGGCTGAGGGCGCTGCGGACGGAACGTCTGCGACCAGGTTTCCGCTGCCGGTGGCGTAGGTGAGCATCGCCGGCAGATGGGTCCCGCAACGATTCGACGTCCAGTCGCGTCGCCACACAGGCCGTCGAACCATTCCGGGCCGCACCACCGGACGATGGTTCGCCGACGCCTCGTGACCGGCTGTCGTGGCACCCGTTCCGTCAACGGGTCCTCATGGGGGCCTGCCGTGTGACTCGGCGTCCGCTCGCCCCGGAGGAGGACCCAACCCGCTTACTTGACATAATGTACATTATCGAATCTAAGGTGGGACGAGTTCAACCAGATGAGCTCCGGCGCGTTCGAGCGATGTTCCCTTCTCATTAATCCTGGGCCACTCTCAATAAGTTGAGCCACCGGGTGGCCGCTGCGAGGTCGCCGTGATCATGTTTCCTGCTACGTTCAGTAATGCACGCGCGCGCATCGCTTCGGAAGGCTCGGCCGTCAACCGGCTCAGGTTGGAGTCACGGGTACCGCAGTGAACAATGTCGATCATGTCGACCCCCGCCGCCCCTGCCGATGGATCTGACCGAACCATTCCCCCGCAACTGCAGCTGCCGAGCAGGTGGTGCCGGGCATCCTTCTGTTGGAAAGGAAGGACATCGCGGACGCGATCGATCTTCTCGATACTCGCGACTTCTACCGTCCAATCCACCAGCTCATCTACAACGACCGCGCCGGGCTGAAACCGGTCACGAACATTGAGCTGGACCCGGAACCGGGCACCGTGGTGACGATGACACCGCGAGAGTCGTAGTTGCCCAGAGGCAACGCGACTGCAGCAGTCTGATGCCAGAACTCGACGGGCCCTTCGGGCGTATCGACCGTGGAGTGGACGAGTCGAAACAGGTGAGAGAAGTCGTCGCACGGTGTCCGCGAGGGCCTCGGTCAGGTGCCGACGTAGACCGCGAGGTGCTCGCCGGTGAGGGTGGAGCGGGCGGCGACGAGGTCGGCGGGTGTGCCCTCGAAGACGATCCGGCCACCGTCGTGGCCGGCGCCGGGGCCGAGGTCGATGATCCAGTCGGCGTGCGCCATGACCGCCTGGTGGTGCTCGATGACGATGACCGACTTGCCGGAGTCGACGAGCCGGTCCAGCAGCCCGAGCAGCTGCTCGACGTCGGCGAGGTGGAGGCCGGTGGTCGGCTCGTCGAGGACGTAGACGTCGCCCTTCTCGGCCATCTGGGTGGCCAGCTTGAGCCGCTGCCGCTCGCCGCCGGACAGCGTCGTGAGCGGCTGGCCGAGGGTGAGGTAGCCGAGCCCGACGTCGGCGAGCCGGGACAGGATCTTGTGTGCGGCCGGGATGCGCGCCTCGCCGTCGCCGAAGAACTCCTCGGCTTCCCTCACCGACATCGCGAGCACCTCGCTGATGTCGCGGCCGCCGATGTGGTACTCCAGCACCGAGGCCTGGAACCGCTTTCCCTCGCACTCTTCGCAGGTGGACTCGACGGTGGCCATGACGCCCAGGTCGGTGTAGATGACGCCGGCGCCGTTGCATGTGGGGCAGGCGCCCTCGGAGTTGGAGCTGAAGAGCGCCGGCTTCACGCCGTTGGCCTTCGCGAACGCCTTGCGGATCGGGTCGAGCAGGCCGGTGTACGTCGCCGGGTTGCTCCGTCGCGAGCCGCGGATCGCGCCCTGGTCGATCACCACCACGCCGTCGCGGCCGGCGACCGAGCCGTGGATCAGCGAGCTCTTGCCGGAGCCGGCGACGCCCGTCACCACGCAGAGCATCCCGAGCGGGATGTCGACGTCCACGTCCTGGAGGTTGTGCGTCGACGCCGCGCGGATCTCCAGGGTGCCGGAGGACGAACGCACCGATTCCTTGAGGGTCGCCCGGTCGTCGAGATGGCGGCCGGTGGTGGTGTCGCTCCCCCGCAGCCCTTCCACGGCGCCCTCGAAGCAGACGGTGCCGCCCTCCGTGCCGGCGCCGGGGCCGAGGTCGACGACGTGGTCGGCGATTGCGATCGTCTCGGGCTTGTGCTCCACGACGAGCACGGTGTTGCCCTTGTCCCGCAGCTGCAGCAGCAGGTCGTTCATCCGCTCGATGTCATGGGGGTGCAGCCCGATCGTCGGCTCGTCGAAGACGTAGGTGACGTCCGTGAGCGACGAGCCGAGGTGGCGGATCATCTTGGTGCGCTGTGCCTCTCCCCCGGACAGGGTGCCCGACGGCCGGTCGAGCGAGAGGTATCCCAACCCGATCTCCGCAAACGAGTCGAGGAGGTGTTGCAGCCCGGTGAGCAGCGGGGCCACGGACGGCTCGTCGAGGCCCCGGACCCAGTCGGCCAGGTCGCTGATCTGCATCGCGCAGACGTCGGCGATGTTCTTCCCCTTGATCTTGGACGACCGGGCCTCCTTGCTGAGCCGGGTGCCCTCGCACTCGGGACAGGTCGTGAACGTCACCGCCCGCTCCACGAAGGCGCGGATGTGCGGCTGCTGCGCGTCGACGTCCTTGGACAGGAACGACTTCTGGATCTTCGGGATCAGCCCCTCGTACGTCAGGTTGATCCCGTCGACCTTGATCTTGGTCGGCTCCTTGTGGAGCAGGTCGTGCAGTTCCTTCTTGGTGAACTTGCTGATCGGCTTGTCCGGGTCGAAGAAGCCGCTGCCGCGGAAGATGCGGCCGTACCAGCCGTCCATGCTGTAGCCGGGGATGGTGAGCGCGCCCTCGTTGAGCGACAAGCTGTCGTCGTACAACGCAGACAGGTCGAAGTCGGTGACCGAGCCCATGCCCTCGCAGCGCGGACACATGCCGCCGAGACGGGTGAAGGTCGCCTTCTCGGTCTTTGTCTTGCCGGCGCCGCGCTCGATGGTGATCGCACCGCTGGCCTTCACCGAGGGGACGTTGAACGAGTACGCGTTGGGCGAGCCGATGTGCGGCTTCCCGAGCCTGCTGAAGAGGATGCGCAGCATCGCGTTGGCGTCGGTGGCGGTGCCGACGGTGGAGCGGGGGTTGGAGCCCATCCGCTCCTGGTCCACGATGATCGCCGTCGTCAGGCCATCCAGTACGTCGACCTCCGGCCGCGACAGCGTCGGCATGAAGCCCTGCACGAAGGCGCTGTAGGTCTCGTTGATCAGCCGCTGCGACTCCGCGGCGATCGTGCCGAACACGAGCGAGCTCTTGCCGGAGCCGGAGACGCCGGTGAACACCGTCAGCCGGCGCTTCGGGATCTCGATGCTGACGTCCTTGAGGTTGTTCTCGCGCGCGCCCTGCACGCGGATCAGCTCGTGGCTGTCGGCAACGTGCAGCGCAGGCGACTGCGTGTCCGTCCTCGTGACCATGCTCATCGTGTCTCCATCTGTTGGGCGGGTCCGCCTTCGCGGTCTCCGTCGGCGTCGCCTGGCTCTATCTGACGAGCTTCGAGCAGTACGTCTGGTTCTGGGTCGTGGGCGCGGTCGCGGCAACGGTCACTGTCTACCTGATCGGCGGTGTCGGCCGGGGTGTCGCTCGGCCCAAGAACCAAGGTATCCACGCCGCTTCGGCCCGTGGAGCCCCTGTGGCCTCGGCCACGCGGCGCGCCCGGCCGGGGCGTCAGACCAACGAGCGGCCGTCCCGCATCAGCTCGGGGCCGGGCATCTCGTTCACCTCGCGCCAAGCCTGGATGCGGCGCGCGGAGATGCGGAACCAGCGGTTCTGCGTGGCCAGCGCACGCGGGTCGAAGCCGGTGTGTACGACGAACCGGTCACCCCGCTCCTGCGGCAGCGCGTCGATCTCGACGACCTCGACTTCGCCTTGGACATGGACGTCGCGGGTGTGGCCCAGCCCCAGCCGAACGGCCCGGGTGGCAGCCAGGTTCCTGCCGGTCGGACTGTCCGTCGTGGTGGCCACCAGCAGCGCCTCGCCGCCCCAGTCGAAGGACAGCGGCACCAGGTACGGCGCACCGTCCGCCGAGGCAGTGGCCACCCATACCTCTTTGTCGTGGGTGAGCCGATGCTCGGTGTCGCGACGACGCTGAGCGCCGGGAGCGGGGGTCGGAACTCATCGGTCGTGAAGCAGCTCGGGGACGTTGCCATCGGAGTCGGTGACGGCGGCCATCAGGCGGCCACCACCGACGTCGTGCGCGGGCTCCTTCACGGTGCCGTCGCTGCAGGTCATGGCTGCGATCGCCGGACGGCTCAGCGCAACTCCTGGATGCGGATCAGGTTGCCCGCGGGATCGCGGAAGGCGCAGTCGCGGACGCCGTACGGCTGCTCGGTCGGCTCCTGGACCACCTCGGCGTCGCCGGCCTGCAGCTTCTCGAAGGTGCCGTCGAGGTCCCGGGTGGCCAGCAGGATCCAGCCGTAGGTGCCCTTGGCCATCATCTCGGCGATGGTGCGGCGCTCGTCCTCGGTGACCCCAGGGTCGGCGGCCGGCGGCGCCAGGAGGATGGACGTGCCGGGCTGGTCGACGGGGCCGACCGTGATCCAACGCATCTTGCCCTGTCCGACGTCGCTGCGGACCTCGAAGCCGAGGGCGTCGCGGTAGAAGGCCAGGGAGGCGTCCGGGTCGACATGCGGGAGGAAGCTCGTGTGAATGGTGACGTCCATGAAGATCATGCTAAGTGCGGCTCGGGGGCCGGCGCTTCTCGATTCCTGATCGGTCTGGTCACCTGCTTCGCGACACACGGCGGCATCCCCGCCGTCGCGCGCGCCGCCCGGCGTCGATAGACGCTGGGCGGTACACCGACCAACTCCGTGAAGCGACTGCTGAAGGTGCCCAGCGACGCGCAGCCGACCGCGAAACAGACCTCCGTGACGCTGAGGTCGCCACGACGCAGCAGCGCCATCGCACGCTCGATGCGCCTTGTCATGAGGTAGCCGTACGGCGACTCGCCGTAGGCGAGCCGGAACTGGCGGCTGAGGTGCCCGGCCGACATGTTCACGCCGCGGGCGAGCGCCTCGACGTCCAGCGGCTGCACGTACTCCCGGTCGATCCGGTCGCGAACGCGGCGCAGCCGCGCGAGGTCGCGCAGGTGCTGCGCTGCGGCGGGTCTGCTGGTCACCTGCGGATCGTGCCACGACGTGCCGGAGTTGCCCAGCGCCGCTGGCATCCCACCCCACTCCGCGTCCGCTCGACCCCGGTTTGTCCACGTTCAAGGACATCGAGTTCGTCGAACGTCGTCTCGACGACCTGACCGACGACGACCTGGTCGACAACTGGGGCGAGACCACCGTTCTCCACTCGCTCGACGAGGTCGCCGCGCTCAAGGAGACCGAGGGCGGGCCGATCCAGAGTGTCGTAGCGATTCCCCCCGGCGACCAACGGCCTGATTCCGCCCCGGGCGCTCCGCAACTGACCGGCATCGGCTGGCGGGCCGAGGAGGATCAAGTCCCGCTGGCTGATCAACACCGTCGTTATCCGCCCGATCCGCGACCTCGCCCACCGTTTGCGCTGATCACGCTCGGCGACGACGTCCGGCAGTCGGGATTGCGCGATCGCTATACCTAGAAGTATCATGCATTGCAGCTCTAGGGTTAGGGGGTCACATGCGTATCACCAAAGACCTCGTCGCGGCCTCGGCGACGCCGCTCGTGCTGGGGATCCTCGCCGAGGGCGAGAGCTACGGCTACGCAATCCTCAAGCAGGTCAACGAACTGTCGGGCGGGCAGCTGGAGTGGACCGACGGCCTGCTGTACCCGCTGCTGCACCGCTTGGAGCGGCTTGGCCACGTCGATTCGGCCTGGGAGACCCCGCCCGGGGGACGCCGCCGCAAGTACTACCGCATCACCGACCAGGGCCGGGCCGAGCTCGCCGAGCAGCGCCGCCAGTGGGCCGCGGTCGTTGACGCCCTGCGGGGCGTCTGGAGCACGACACAGTCCATCAAGCCGATCATGGCACCGGCATGGGAGGCGGGACGGTGACCGTCGACCGCGACAACGATCTGGAGGGCCAGATCACCGAGTGGCGGGCCTACATGCACCGCCGCCGGGAGCTGCACCACACCGATGCCGAGGAGCTGGAAGACCATCTTCGCAGCCGGATCACCGAGCTGACCGAGGCGGGCCTGCGAGCCGACGAGGCGTTCCTCATCGCTGTCAAACGCATGGGTAGCCTCGATGAGCTGTCGCGGGAGTTCGCTCGCGAGCATTCCGAGCGGCTGTGGAAGCAGCTCGTGCTGCCCCGGGAGCCGGACGCGCCCGCCGCCGCCCGTTCCCGCCGCGAGCTGCTTGTCATGGTGCTCTGTGCGGCCGTCGCGGCGCTTGCGATCAAGGTGCCGGGCTGGTTCGGGCTTGACATGTCCGGGGACGATGCCGGCTTCTACGCGCGAAACGTCAGCCTTTTCGCGCTGCCGGCGCTGGCCGCTTACTTCGCTTGGCAACGCCGGGTCGGTCTTCGCGTCATCGCGGTGCTCGCGTTGCTGTTCATTCTCGGCGCGGTCGCCGCGAACGCGTATCCGCTGGCCGATGACTCGCAGACCACTGTGCTCACGGCGATCCACCTGCCGCTCGCGCTGTGGCTGGTTGTCGGCGTCGCCTATGTGGGCGGTGATTGGCGTTCAGACCGGCGGCGGATGGACTTCATCCGGTTCACCGGCGAGTGGCTGATCTACTTTAGCCTCATTGGACTGGGTGGTGGCGTGCTCATGGCCTTCACGATGGGCACCTTCCGTGCCATCGGCCTTGACGCCGAGGGATTCGTCCAATCGTGGCTGCTGCCATGCGGTGCCATGGCCGCGGTCATCGTGTCGGCGTGGCTGGTGGAGGCCAAGCAGAGCGTCATCGAGAACATGGCGCCGGTGCTGACCCGCGTCTTCACGCCGCTTTTCGCGGCCACCCTGCTGGCCTTCCTGGTCGCCATCATCTGGACCAACAACGGCATCGACGTCGAGCGCGATGCGCTCATCCTCTTCGACCTGCTGCTCGTCATCGTGCTGGGCCTGCTGTTGTATGCCATCTCCGCCCGTGACCTTGCGGCCCGGCCCGGTCTCTTTGACCGCTTGCAGCTCGCGCTCGTCGTCAGCGCTTTGATCATCGACGTCATGGTGCTGCTGGCGATCACCGGCCGGATCACCGAATGGGGCTTCAGCCCCAACAAGACCGCAGCATTGGGCGAGAACGTCATCCTGCTCACCAACCTGGCCTGGTCGGCATGGCTGTTCCTCGGCTTCGTGCGTGGCCGCATGCCCTTCGCCCGCCTGGAACACTGGCAGACCCGTTACATGATCGTGTATGCCGTCTGGGCCTGGACAGTCGTCCTCGTCTTCCCGCCCGTGTTCGACTTCGCCTGAGCCGGATCCGGCCCGCTCAACCTGTCCGGTACAGGACAGGGTTGAGCGGGCCAGCCGAGAGTGTCCCAATCAGGGCGTTCCACTACCTTGCCGGGACCGTACATCAGCCCCGCCCGGAGTGGGTCTGCCCGTTCACGGGGTTGCAGTCCGCTCAGTTCCGCTGGCTGGTCCGCCTGTTCGCCGAACGCGGCGGGGACGCCCGCGGCGTCCACCTACCCGGCTGACCCCGCCAGCGAGGCGCGGCGGCCGCCGTAGCCCATGTGATGCCGCCTCACCGCAGGTGGAACCGTTCGTCGACGGCGAGGGCCGCCAGCTGCTGCACGGAGAACGGCAGGGTCGTCAGCCCCGGCCGGCCGTCGCCGAGCTTCGCGCCCTGCGCAACGAAGACCGTCACACCGTCCGGGTGCCGGTACGCCGCCCACTGGTCGAACCGGTCGTCGCCGGTAGGCCGGACGACCACGCCGACCTGTGCCCCTCCGACCGTCACCAGCTGGCACTCGCCCTGCATGCCCCAGAACTGCCGGGCCAGCGCGCACGGTTCGGCCGGTAGCTGACTGCCTGCGGTGTGCACCTCGACGAGCAAGCGCCCCATCCGCTCCCCCTGGGCCAGGGCGGCCGAGGACATGTAGCTCCACACATCGACGCCGTTCACCTTGTCCTCGAATTGCGCCTGGTGGTCCCGCAGCGGCATCTGGTCAGCGGGCTGGTTCGCCGGCTTCTCCGGTGCGGTGTAGCCGGCGGGCGCGACGGAGACGATCTCGTCGAGCAGCCGGATCGCCTGGTCGTACCTGGTACCCGCCCGCGCGGTCCGGTTCTCCTGCGGGCGGCCGTCCGGTCCGGTTGGCCACGGCTTCGCAGTGTCTTTTGACGACGGGTGCGGGATAGCCT
This sequence comes from Micromonospora kangleipakensis, assembly GCF_004217615.1. NCBI lineage: Bacteria > Bacillati > Actinomycetota > Actinomycetes > Micromonosporales > Micromonosporaceae > Micromonospora > Micromonospora kangleipakensis. Next base: position 4,529,551 of record NZ_SHLD01000001.1, read on the forward strand.
GCGGCCCAGGGCCCCCCGGGCTGAGGCCGCCGGCACCCGGGGCGCCGATGGCCGCGACGCCGGCGACCGCCAGAACCGCGGCCGCGGATCCGGCGCAGGCCCAGGCGGTACGGCGGCGGCCGCGCGCCCGCCGGGCGGCGCCGAGCGCGGCGGCCGCACTCAACGGTGGCGGCGGGGTGGTGGACGCCATCTCGCCGCGCAGCGCCTCGCGCAACTCTTCGCCGTTCATCGTGCCCCCTTCTCGATCCCGCTGTGCGTGGGCGACAGGAGGCCGCGGAGCGTGTCCAGGCCGCGGGCCGCCTGGCTCTTCACCGTCCCGGACGAGCACCCCAGCAGTGCTGCGGCTTCCTCGACCGACACGTCCTCCCAGTACCGGAGAACCAGGACGGCCCGCTGGCGCGGCGGTACGGCGGCCAGTGCCTGCAGCATCACCAACCGGTTCTCCGGCGAGTCGGGCGGTGCCGGCCGCTCGGCGTTCTCCCCGCCCAGCCGCTCCCGCCGCCACCAGCCGCGGCGCCGCTCGTCGAGGAAGGTCCGGATCAGGATCTGGCGCACGTAGGCGTCGAGCACCTCGTGCCGGGAGATCCGGTTCCAGACCAGGTAGAGCTTCGTGAACGCGGTCTGGACCAGGTCCTCCGCCCGATGCCAGTCGCCGCAGAGCAGGTACGCGGTGCCGCGCATCGCGTCCGACCTTGCCGCGAAATACTCCGCGAACGCCGCGTCGCGATCGCCCATCCGAGCCTCCGATCCCCCGATTCGAGATAGTCACGTGTGGTCCGGCTCCGAGGGTTGCTCCTCGGAGTGAAATCTTTCGTGGCGCCGGACTCCCGCCGGGCTCGGGGGCCAGTCTTCACCCGTCGTGAGAAGAGCTGGAGCCCACCGCTTCTCAACCCAACTGAGCCATCGCAGCTCGGCGGCGGTCCAGGTGGCTCAGGATGAATGAGGACGGCCAGTGGGTGTTCGTTTTCCAATCCTTCTCACCAAGTTGAGCCACCGTGGTCGCCAGCGCGTCGCTCGCGACCTTCTCCCCTACTAGGCTCCGGTTGGGCCAAGCACGATCAGGCCGCCCAAGGCGAGGTTGTGGCTGGCGACCGGCGTAGCCGGGAGAAGCCGCCTGCCTGGAAAGCGGCGCGGTTCTGCGGATAGCCGGGCAGCCCCGGGGCGTCCGCATCCCTTGCCGCCCCGGGTCGGAGGATCAGCGGTAGTAGCCCTCGACCGGTTTGCGTGCCTCGTCGAGCAGAGCCGGACCGTCCTGGCGTACGGGCCGCGGGCCGGCGGTGGAGGTGGGCGACTTGAGGCTGTTGAGCTGTTTGGTTGCCAGCGCGAACACGACGCGGCCGAGGCCGGACCGTTCGAGCGCGCCCGTGCACATTCCGCAGGGTTGGCAGCTGGTGTACATCGTGGTGGCCTCCGCCACGTCCGGGGCCAGGTTCGCGGCCGCCCACCGGGCCAGCTTCAGCTCAGGGTGCGCGGTGATGTCGTTGTCGGCGATCGAGGTGTTCTGTTCTTCGGCGATCACCTTGCCGCCCGGGCCCACCAGCAGTGATCCGAACGGCGGGTTGCCCGCCTCCCGTGCCGCGCCGGCCAGCTCGATGGCCCTGCGGAGATGACGTTCGTCGTCGAGGTTCACGCTTGCTCCGTTCAGGTGTGGTGTTCGCTCGGTTCCCAGCAGGCAGCTACGGTCGCGAGCGCCTGCCACGCGGTCTGCGGCCGGCAGGTTTCGCGTGGGTCTCCGTTGAACGGGTCGAGCACGACCGTGTCCGAGCCGAGGAGACGCAACTGTTCGAGGTCGTCGACGATCTGCTCGATGGTGCCCTCGCCGGCGAGCCGTCCGGGGCCGGTGACCGGTGCCGTGGTCAGTCGCAGCGCGATGCGGGGAGCCAGGGTGGGAGCAGGTCGTTGCTGCTCGTCCGCTACGGCCTTCATCCGGTCCAGCGCCTCGCGCAACCAGGGAAGGGTGAACCGCAGCGGATGCCAGGCGGCGCCGAGGCGTACCGCTCGGCCCAGGCCGGCGTCGCTGTTGCCGCCGATCCAGATCGGTATCTGCCCGCTGCGGTAGTCGTCGTGGTTCTCCCAGGCCTCGCGTACCGCCGAGAGGTGATCGTCGGTCAGCCTTCCGCGGCGCTGAAACGGGATTCCGAGCGCTTCGAACTCCTGCCGGGCCCAGCCGACGCCGACGCCGAGCACCAGCCGGCCGCCACTGAGCTGCTGAAGGTTGGCGGCCATGCGTGCGGTGAGCAGCGGGTGTCGGTACGGCGCGATGAGCACGGTGGTGCCCAGCCGGACCCGGTCGGTGACGCCGGCCAGCCAGGCGAGGGTGGTGAAGGGTTCGTAGAACGGCGCCGGGTACTGCTCGGCCACGTCGGCTGTCACGGCGATGTGGTCGGACACCATCAGCAGGTCGAAACCAAGGCCCTCCACCGTCTGCGCCCAGCGGCGCAGCACGTCGGGGCCGGTGCCGGGCCCGAAGTTGGGGACGTTCACGCCGATCTTCACCGGTCCAGGCTATCCATCCGCCCCAACCTGATAGAAGAGAATCTTGCCCGCGAGTTGGCGCTTCTACCGTGGATCTGCCGGTAGTTTGCACGGATGACCGAGAGTCTCGATGCGACCGACTGGGCGATCCTGAGCGAACTCCAACGAGACGGCCGCATCCCGCTCACCGAGTTGGGACGGCGGGTGAACTTGAGCGCCTCCGCGACGACCGAGCGGGTCAAGCGGTTGGAGGCGACGGGCGTCATCGCCGGTTATCGCGCCGATGTCGACCTGGTGAAGGTCGGTTACCCGGTCCTCGCCGTCGTGCGCCTGAAATACCCCGGCAGCCGGCACCAGCCACTGCACCGGCTGCTCGGGGAGCGCTTCGAGATCCTGGAGTGCCTGCGCACCACCGGCGAGGACTGCTACTCGCTCAAGTTGGCGGCCACCTCGATGGCCCACCTGGAGCAGCTCATCAACGAACTGGCCCAGTTCGGCAGTACCACCACCAACATCGTCTACAGCCAGACGTTGCCCTACCGTGGTCCGCGGGGCCCGCAGCCCACGTGATCCTGACCGGGTCGGGGCGTACCGGCGGTGCAACATCTGGCAGAACGACGACGCCTTCCGCTGCCAGCAGTCGCAGCGACGGACGTGGTGCTGGCTGCGCAGCGGTAACGCAGCGTAAACGTCGCTTGCTTTGTCCGGATCGGCGACGGGGCCAGCTACGCCCGCCACGACCAGACGACAAGCGGCCGGCGTGGCTCAAGATAGTGAGAATAGCTGGAGGCTGGGACAGCTCAACCAACCTGAGCCACCGCTGCTGAGAGGCGGACCAGGCGGCTCAGGATGAATGAGAACGGACCGGGCTTCTCGCCACCGCGTACAGAGAAGCCCAATGCGAGCTGAACCCCGGCCAGCAGGGCCCGGACCTGCTTGACGGCGGTCAAACCCGTGGCATCGGTGGCGGCGGGGCCGGAAGGTTGGTTGCAAGGTGTCCGCAGAGCGGGTCTGTGGTGTCCCCACCCACCGCTACGTTGACCCCATCGGCGTGCGCCGGGATAGCGGTACCGACTGACGGGAGTTGGACATGATCGCCAGAGTCGCTGTGTGGGAGCCCATGCCGACCGACGACCGGGACTGGCTTGTCGACGCGCTGTCAGATGTTCCCGGCGTACACGCGGTCTACCACCTTCTCGATCCCGAGACCGGCAACGGGCTGTCCGTCGCCGTCTTCGAGGACGATGCAGCCGCACAGCAGGCCGGCGCAGCGATCCGGCGTCGTGCTGAGGAAATCGGCTGGCACGACGGGCAGCGTCCAGCCCGCGTCTCGGAGACCTTCTACCAGGTGCTCCGGGGTCGCCCCTAGACCCGAATCGCCTTGATGTGTTCACTCGGGGTCCCGGCGCGGTCCGCTTGGAGAGGGCCACTCCCCGGCCATGATCCATGGCCGGCCGGGCTGTCGCCGTTGCGCTGCGTCCACTGTGGTGGGCATCATCGATCTACCTGCGTCAGTGGGGAGGACGCGTGGGCAAACGGATCGCGGGGGTTCTCGGTCGGCGCCTACGGTGGCGCGCCCGCCGGACGGCCGGTTTCCTCGGCCTGCTGGCGTTGTCGGCGGCGCTGTTGATCTGGGGTCGGACGGTCACCGGCTACAACCAGGAGCTGCTGCTCAACATCGGCGCGAGCATTGTCATCGTGGCGTTCTCGTACGCGATCGTGGATCCGCTGTTCGAGGAGTTGCGCCGGTCGCGGGTGGAGGAGCATCCGCACTTCGACGACGAGGAGTTCAGCGCGCACGTGGCGGCCGCCTCCTCGATGGTCTCGATCATGGATACGGGAAGTCACCTGTTGGAGGGCTCCGGACGGGACCGGTTCCTGCGCGCCCTGCGGACGGCGCTGGGCAACGGAGTCCTGGTGCGGGTGCTGCTGCTGGATCCGGATTCGGCGGCGGCGTCGCAGCGGGCGGAGGAGATCCGGCCGGTGAACGTGCGCGAGGTGATCGTGGACAATCTGCGCCGGCTGAACGAGTTCGCCGAGTCGCTGGACGCGGAGACGCGGACCCGTTTTCAGGTACGGATCTACGACGCCTCGCCGACGGCGCACATGTTCCGGTGGGACGACAAGGCGCTGATCTCGTTCTTCCCGATCGGGGTGCGGGCTTCGGCGGCGCCGCACCTGGAGGTGTTCATGGGCAGCCCGTTGGGCGAGTTCGTGGAGAGCCGCTTCGACGAGTTGTGGCGGCATCCGAGCACCCGGCGGTTGGAGGAGTACGTCTGCCTGCCGATGGCCTTGCGGTACGACGATGTGGTGCTGCGGTCCTGCGAGGTGCACTTCGTGACGTTGGTCGACGGGTGGTGCATCGACGGCTCGCCGATCGTGGACCAGTTGACTGATCACGGGACGGGGCCGCTGGAGGTGGAGCTGTCGCGGCCGTTGGCAATGGACGGCTGGTCGGGTACGCGGTTCCGGTTGGCGCGGGTGGACGCGGACGCGCAGCGGGCGCGGGTGTTCGCGTTGTTCGACGCGAAGTACGGGCCGCGCCGGTTGGCGGGTCCGGGGCGGGCGCGGTTGGCGTTGCGGCTGATCCCGTGGCGGGAGGCCGACGGTGGCGGGTCGGCGCTGGCGGGTTCGGGTGAGGTGGGGCCGGGCGCTTCCGTGGCGTGACGGCGGAGCGACGTGGGGTGAGTCGGGCGCGGTGCGGGTGACCGCTCGGCTCAGGGTTTCGACCGTCGGGCGCGTGGTGGGTTTCGGCGCAGGCTGTGGTGGGGGCATGAAGCGGGGAGGTTTCTTGCCATCTTCCGGAGAGGAAGCAGCATGCTTTCCGCACTCGATCGTCGGCACACCGTCGCGCCGCCCGGGTACAGCCGTTGGCTGATTCCGCCGGCGGCGTTGGCGATCCATCTCTGCATCGGGCAGGTCTATGCGACCAGCGTGTACAAGAACTCCCTGATCGCGCACTTCGACGCGAGTCAGACGGCGATCGGGGTGATCTTCAGCATCGCGATCGTGATGCTGGGGTTGTCGGCCGCGGTGGCGGGCACGTGGGTGGAGGCGAACGGGCCGCGGAAGGCGATGTTCGTCTCGGCGTGCTTCTGGGCGGCCGGGTTCCTGGTTGGCGCGCTGGGCATCGCGACGAAGCAGTTGTGGCTGCTGTACCTGGGGTACGGGCTGCTCGGCGGCATCGGTCTGGGGATCGGGTACATCTCCCCCGTCTCCACGTTGATCAAGTGGTTCCCGGACCGGCCGGGGCTGGCGACCGGTCTGGCGATCATGGGGTTCGGGGGTGGGGCGATGGTGGCCTCTCCCCTGTCTCGTCAGTTGCTGTCGTTCTACGACCCGGGGTACGACCCGGCGAACGCCGCTTCGACGGCGTCGGGCGGCGCGCTGGTGTGGTTGTTCGTGACGTTGGGCGTCGGCTACTTCCTGATCATGATGTTCGGGGTGTTCAACGTGCGGGTGCCGGCGGCGGACTGGCGGCCGGCGGGTTTCGACCCGGCGCGGGTGGCGGCGAAGCCGCTGGTGACCACGGCGAACGTGTCGGCGGCGAACGCGGTGAAGACGCGGTCGTTCTGGCTGCTGTGGGTGGTGCTGTTCTGCAACGTGACCGCGGGCATCGGGATCCTGGAGCAGGCGAGCCCGATGATCCAGGACTTCTTCCGGGACAACGGGACGTCGGCGGTGTCGGTGGCGGCGGCGGGTGGCTTCGTGGGGTTGCTGTCGCTGTTCAACATGGCGGGCCGGTTCGCGTGGTCGTCGACGTCGGACCTGATCGGGCGTAAGCCGATCTACCTGGTGTACCTGGGCGTGGGCATGGTGCTGTACACGCTGCTGGCCCTGTTCGGGCAGACGGCGACGGCGTTATTCGTGCTGTTGGCGTGCGTGATCCTGTCCTTCTACGGGGGCGGGTTCGCGACGGTGCCGGCGTACCTGCGGGATCTGTTCGGCACGTTCGAGGTGGGCGCGATCCACGGTCGGCTGTTGACGGCGTGGTCGGCGGCGGGGATCGCCGGGCCGCTGATCGTCAACGGGTTCCTCGACGCCGAGGGCAAGCCGGGGACGTTGACGGCGGCGGCGTACCGGCCGGCGTTGTTCACGATGGTCGGGCTGCTGGCGGTGGGGTTCATCGCCAACCTGTTGATCCGGCCGGTGCCGGCGCGGTTCCACGAGCCGGCGTCGGGTCGGGACGCGAATGAGGGTGCGGAGCCGGTGGCGGCGGAGAGGAGCGGCACGCGATGAACGAGGTCGGTCACGGGCAGCGGGCCCGGTTGTGGATCTCCTGGTTGGTGGTGTCGGCGCTGCTGGGTTACGGGGTGGTGCAGACGGTGATCACGGCGGCGAAGCTGTTCACGAGCTGACGCGGCGCCGATGAGGACGGCCCGGGGGTGCGCTCTCCCGGGCCGTTCGCCGTGCCGGGACTACAGGCCGCCGGCGACGCGGAGCACGGCGCCGGCGGTGTAGGAGGCGTCGGGGCCGAGAAGCCAGGCGATGGCGGCGGCGACCTCGTCGGGTTCGCCCGCGCGGCCCAGGGGGATGCGGCCGGCGGCGCTGTCGGGCCGGTCGGGTACGCCGGAGAGGGCGTGGATGTCGGTGCGGATGATGCCGGGTGCGACGGCGTTGACGCGGATGCCGTGCGGGGCGAGTTCCTTGGCCAGGCCGAGGGTGAGGGTGTCGGTGGCGGCCTTGACGGCGGCGTAGTGGATGTATTCGCCGGGGCTGCCGAGGGTGGCGGCGGCGGAGGAGACGTTGACGATGGCGCCGCCGTGGGTCATCCGGCGGGCGGCCTGCTGGGCGCAGAGGACGTACCCGATGAGGTTGACGTCGACGACCTGGCGCAGGTCGTCGGTGCGCAGCTCGGTGAAGGGGCCGATCGGGCTGGTGATGCCGGCGTTGTTGACCAGGCCGGTGACGGGTCCGAGGTCGGCGGCGGCGTCGAAGAGGCGCTGGACCTGGTCGGGGTCGGTGGTGTCGGCGGGGACGGCGAGGCCGCGGCGGCCGGTGGCCTGGATGTCGTCGAGGACGGCTTTCGCGGCGGTGTGGTCGCGGCGGTAGCCGATGGCGATGTCGTGGCCGGCCGCGGCGAGCCGGCGTGCGGTGGCGGCGCCGATGCCGCGGCTGCCGCCGGTGACGATGGTGACGGAGGTCAACGCCCACTCCCCTGCCCTGGTGTGTGGGTGAGGTTACCGTGACCGGCACGGTGCGGTGGTGGAGAGGACGATCACACGATGACGCGGGCGTTGGTGCTGGGTGGTGGCGGCGTGACCGGGGTGGCCTGGGAGTTGGGGCTGCTGGCCGGGTTGGCGGAGCGGGGGGTGGAGCTGGCCGGGGCGGACCTGGTGGTGGGCACGTCGGCGGGGTCGGTGGTGGGGGCGCAGCTGTGTTCCGGGGTGCCGGTGGAGGAGTTGTACGCGGCGCAGTTGCGCCCGGCCACGGGTGAGGTGGCGGCCCGGTTCGGGGTGGGTGCGGTGGCGCGGCTGTTGTGGGCGGGTGGGCGTACCCGGGATGAGGTGCGGTCGCGGGCGCGGATCGGGGCGATGGCGGTGGCGGCGCGGACGCCGTCGGAGGCGTCGCGGCGGGCGGTGATCGAGGGGCGGTTGCCGGCGCGGGAGTGGCCGGCGCGGCGGCTGCTGGTGACGGCGGTGGACGCGGGCTCGGGTGAGTTCGTGGTGTTCGACGCGGCCAGTGGGGTGTCGTTGGTGGAGGCGGTGGGGGCCAGTTGCGCGGTGCCGGGGGTGTGGCCGCCGGTGACGATCGGGGATCGCCGGTACGTCGACGGTGGGATGCGGTCGGCGGTGAACGCGGACCTGGCGGCGGGCGCTGAGGCGGTGGTGGTGCTGGCGCCGGTGTCGTCGGCGTTCGGGCCGATGCCGAGACTGTCGACGCAGGTGGCGGCGTTGCGTCGGTCGGCGCGGGTGGCGGTGGTGGCGCCGGACGCGGCGGCCCGTCGGGCGATCGGGCGCAACGTGTTGGATCCGGCGCGGCGGGCGGGTGCGGCGCGGGCGGGTCGGGCACAGGCGGCGGCGGTGGCCGACGAGGTGGCGGCGGTGTGGGGCTGATCGCCTAGGCTCCGCGCGTCGGATCGATCAGCGGAGGTGCGCGGTGGGTGTGGGTGTCGGTGATCTGGTGGACGATTTCGCGCTGCCGGACGAGACGGGGACGGTTCGGCGACTGTCGGAGCTGGTGGCGGCGGGGCCGGTGGTGTTGTTCTTCTACCCGGCGGCGATGACGCGGGGGTGCACGGCGGAGAGCTGCCACTTCCGGGATCTGGCGGCGGAGTTCGCGGCGGTGGGCGCCCAGCGCGTGGGCATCAGCCGGGATCCGGTCGAGAAGCAGGCGGAGTTCTCCCGGCGGCACGGGTTCGACTATCCGCTCCTGTCGGACGTCGACGGCGCGGTGGCGGACGCGTTCGGGGTGCGGCGGCGGCTGCCGTTGGGGGCGTTGAGCACGCGGCGGATGACGTTCGTGATCGGTCAGGACCGGCGGGTGCTGGCGGTGGTGCACAGCGAGCTGAGCATGAACGAGCACGCGGACGCCGCCTTACGGGCGCTGGGGGCCTGATCTTCGTGGTGTCGCAGCCGGCTGGTATCAAGGCTGCAATCAAACATTTGTACGGAAGAGGGCTGTGATGGCGGGCCAGGGTTTGTCCACTGACGAGGTGCAAGGCATCCGGGAGGCGTTGGCCGCGGGCCGGAAGCCGAAGGTGGTGTTCACGACGGCGGCGGGTCAGATGGCGGGTCAGCTCGGCCAGGTGGTGGAGCTGACCGATCCGGCGGCCTCGGACGAGTTCGTGGTGGTGCGGTTCGGCCGGGACGAGCTGCCCTTCTCCCCCGCCGACGTGGCGGTCGCGCCGCGGGGAGCGGGGCGGAAGGCGCCGGCGGAGCCGAAGCCGGAGGTCGAGGAGCCGGTTGCGCCGCCGGAGCCGGAGTTCGTGTTGGACACGCCGCGGGTGCCGGCGCCGCGTCGGGAGGAGCCGAAGGTGGAGCAGCAGGTGGAGGCGAAGCCGCCGGCGCGGCGGCCGGTGAAGGCGGCGAAGCCGAAGGGCCCGGCGGGGCTGACGGTGACGTTGGCGTACGCCGAGGGTGAGTGGACGGTGGCGGCGCAGCAGGGCGCGAAGGCCCTCGCGAAGCCGTACGTGGTGAAGCCCGCGGAGGCGCTGCGGATGGTGGCGCTGGTGGACGTGCCGGGGGTGCAGGAGGCGGTGGAGCAGATCCTCGCCGCGGAGCGGGCGGAGGCGGAGCAGCAGGCGGAGAAGCTGCGCGCCGAGCTGGCGGAGATCGAGGCGCGGCTGGCGGACCTGCGCGACGCGCGCTGACGGAGGCCCGGTGCGGCGGCCCGTCGAGGCCGCCGCACGGGCCGCCGGTGGGGTCAGCCGTCGGTCGCGGCTGTCGGTGGTCGAGCACGCGGGCTGGCCGAGGATCCGCTCTTCCACCGGGCCCGCTGCGGCTCAGAAGTAGTCGTGCAGGTGGGCTGCTCCCCCGGCGGCGAGCAGGTTCAGCGGGCGGGGGTCCGCGCCGGCGGCGAGGTGGAGCAGGCCCGCCTCGGCGACGGCCGGGGCGTCGGTGGCGCCGCAGTAGAGCAGGGCGAAGCCGCGGACGGTCAGCCGCAGGTCGGCGTCGGTGGCTACCCGGGTGAGCCGGGCGTCGCCGTCGGCGACCTCGAGGCGCCAGGTGCCGGTGTTCCAGTCGGCGAGGTCGTCGTCGAGGGTGAACTCGACGCTGCCGCGCAGGTGCACGGGCCAGCCGCGGTCGGCGACGGCGCGGGCCACGTCGACGGGCCGGTGCATCCACAGTTCCCGCCCGTGTTCCCGGGCGGCTTCCAGGGGCAGGTGAGCGCCGACGGCGTCGCCGGGCAGCGGGCAGATCCGCAGGGTGGGGGTGACGCTCTGCCAGCTGGCGAGGCTGCCGATCAGCGCACGGGCGGCGTCGCCGGTGTTGGCGGCGATGTCCTCGACGGTGAGGACGGCGTCGTGGCGGTAGCCACGGCCGCGGTTCCAGCCGGCGTAGCCGACCAGCTCGCCGTCGTGTTCGACGAGGGTGAGGCCGTCGAACGGGAGGCTGCCGGCGGCTGGGGTGAACAGCTCGCCCCGGCGGGTGAGCAGGCCGCGGCGGTGGCGGGCCACCCGCTCGTAGAGGGCGGCCACGGCGGGCAGGTCGGCCGCCTGAGCGGCGCGCAGCGTCAGGTGCGGTGCGGGCCGGTGCCGGGGCAGCGCCGCGGTGGGCAGGGTGACGGTGCGCAGCACACCCGCGACGTCCCAGCCGCAGGCCCGGTAGGGGGCGGTGACCGTGGGGAACAGCGCGCTGACGGCGGCGCCACGGTCGTGAGCACCGCGGAGCAGGCCGCCGAGCAGGGCGCGGGCGACGCCCCGGCCGCGCGCCTCCGGGGCGACGGCGACACCGCCGACGTCGGCGGCGGTCACCGTCCTGCCGTCCCACCACTGTTCGTGGTGCAGGTCCACGGCCTTGCCGACGAGCCGGCCGTCGTCGTCGAAGGCGCCGTAGCGGGTCAGGCCGGGCACGGGTGCGGTGGCGTGCGGCGGCGGCCGCGGGTCGGAGCCGAAGGCGAGCCGGCCGAGCTGCCAGGCGTCGGTCAGGTCGTCGGGGGTGAGTTCGCGGACGGTGACGGGCACCGGCCCACCCTAGCGGCGTAGATCTTGGCGGTGGACGGGATTTACCGGTCGGCGTGGTGGTCGAGCAGGATGGTGAGCAGCCGGGTGAGCTGGTCGCGCTCCGCCCGGGACAGGGGGGCGAGCAGGGTGTCCTGGACCCGGTCGAGGGTCTCCCCCATCCGGCGCAGCTCGCAGCGGCCGGCAGTGGTGAGGGTGACCACGTTGCGGCGCCGGTCGGCCGGGTCGGGTGCGCGGACCACGAGGTCCTTCGCGGCGAGCTCGTTGAGCACGGCGACGACGTCGCTGCGGTCGATGCGGCAGCGCCGGCCCAGGTCGGCCTGGCTGGCCGGGCCCTGCTCCTCCAGCGCGGCGAGCAGCCGGTAGTGGTAGCCGCGCGCGCCGAGCGCGCCGAGGCCGTCGGCGACGAGGTGGGCGGCGTGCGCGGCGGTCTGGGTGAGCAGCCAGCTCGGGGTGGTGCGCAGCCGGGCCGGGGTGCCGGGTTCCATGACGGCCACCCTACCAGCGATCGTTGGCAGCACCCACGATCCCTGCTACGTTGGCCAAACCAACGTTGGCGACGCCAACGAGCTGATGGAAGGAGCGTCGCATGTCGATCACCCTCTCCGGCCAGGTCATCGGCCAGGCCCACCACGCCACCCGGGCGGTCCTCGAACGCGAGCTGGCCGGCATCGGGATCACCTTCCCCCAGTCCGTCGCGCTCAACGCCGTCGCCGCCGAGGGCGGGGTCGTCGACCGCACCGCGCTCGTCGGGCGGATGACCGGCGGCCTGAAGGTCGACGAGTCGGCGGTGCGCACCACGCTCGCCGAGCTGACCGACGCCGGGCTGCTCCGGACGCTGCCCGCCGGAGGCTCCGGTCTCGCGCTCACCGACGCCGGTCGGACGCGGCAGCGGCAGGTCACCGACGCGGTCGCCGGCATCGTCGCCCGGCTGTACGCGGACATCCCCGCCGCCGAACTGGAGGTCGCCGGCCGCGTCCTCACCCTGCTGAAGCAGCGGGCCGACGCCGAGCTGGCGCTGGCCTGAAACGCCGCGCGGGGCCGGTGCGACCCCCTCGCACCGGCCCCGCGTCCCGCGCCCGCAGGCTCATCAGTGTTGCGGAATGTGCACTACCCCGATTCGCTTGCGGAACACCCAGTACGTCCAGCCCTGGTAGGCCAGCACGATCGGGGTGAACACCACCGCCACCCAGGTCATGATCTTCAGGGTGTAGGGGGTGGAGGAGGCGTTCGTGGCGGTGAGCGTGCCGGCGGCGTCCAGGGTCGACGGCAGCACGTTCGGGAACAGCGCCGCGAACAGGGTCGCCACGGCCAGGGCGATCGCCACGGCGGTGCCGGTGAACGCCCAGCCCTCCCGGCGTACCCGGGCGGCGGCCACACCACCGACCAGGGCGAGGGCCGCGCCGACGGCGAGCACGACGGCGGCGGCGCTGGAGCGGATGGTCAGGGTCCAGGCCAGGAAGGCCACCGCGACCACGGCGGTGCCGACGCCGAGCTTCACGGCCAGGGCGCCGGCCCGCTCGCGGATCTCCCCGGTGGTCTTCAGCGCGATGAACACCGCGCCGTGGGTGAGGAAGAGCGCGAGGGTCGTCAGGCCGCCGAGCAGGGCGTACGGGTTGAGCAGGTCGAACAGGCCGCCGACGTACTCGTGGTCGGCGTCCAGCGGCACGCCGCGCAGGATGTTGGCGAACGCGACGCCCCACAGGATCGCCGGCAGCAGCGAGCCGAAGAAGATCGCCTGGTCCCAGCGGCGCTTCCAGGACGCCTCCGGGCGCTTGTGCCGGTACTCGAAGGCGACGCCCCGGGCGATCAGCGCGAGCAGGATCAGCAGCAGCGGCAGGTAGAAGCCGGAGAAGAGGGTGGCGTACCACTCGGGGAAGGCGGCGAACATGGCGCCGCCGGCGGTGATCAGCCAGACCTCGTTGCCGTCCCAGACCGGGCCGATGGTGTTGATCAGGACGCGGCGTTCCCGGTCGTCGCGGCCCAGCACGGGCAGCAGCATGCCGACGCCGAAGTCGAAGCCTTCGAGGATGAAGTAGCCGGTGAAGAGCACGGCGACGAGGAGAAACCAGACGGTCGTCAGTTCCACGATGGGCTCCGGGGATCAGTAGGCGAACGCCAGCGGGCGCTCGGCGTCGTCGGTGTCGTCGTCAACGGGCGCCGGGGTGAGGTCGGGTACGCCGGCCTTGGCGTAGCGGACCAGCAGTTTGAACTCGACCACGGCGAGGGTGGCGTAGATCAGCGTGAAGGCGGTGAACGAGGTGAGCACCTCGGCCAGCGAGACGCTGCGGGACACGCCGTTGCGGGTGAGCATCTCGCCGAAGACGATCCACGGCTGGCGGCCCATCTCGGTGAAGATCCAGCCGAAGGAGTTGGCCAGCAGCGGCAGCACGGGCATCACCAGGCCGGCGCGCAGCAGCCACCTGCTGGTGGGGGTGCGGCCCTTGCGCTGGCTCCAGAGCACCAGCAGGGCGATCGCGGCGGCGGCCATCCCGAAGGCGATCATGAAGCGGAAGCTCCAGTAGGTGACCGGGATGATCGGGGTGTAGCTGCCGGCGCCGTACTGGCTGGCGTACTGGGCCTGCAGGTCGTTGATGCCCTGCACGGTGCCGTTGGGGTCGCCGGTGCCGAGGAACGACAGCAGGTACGGGATCTTGATGGCGAAGACCTCGCGGCTGCCGTCGAGGCTGCCGACGGTGAGCACGGAGAACGACGCGGGGCTCTCGGTGGTGTAGAGGCCCTCGGCGGCGGCCATCTTCATCGGCTGCACGTCGGTCATGATCTTGCCCTGGATGTCGCCGGTGAAGACCACCAGCGCCGAGGAGACCAGCACGACCCAGGAGCCGAACTTCGTGGCGAACCGGTAGGCGGCGGTGTCGGCGCTGTCCCGGTTGCGGATGACGTGCCAGAGGCCGACGGCGACGATCAGCGATCCGGCGACCAGGAACGACCCGGACAGGGTGTGCGGGAAGGTGATCAGGGCGACCTTGTTGGTGAGCACGGCGACGAAGTCGGTCAGCTCGGCCCGGCCGGTGGTCGGGTTGACCCGGTAGCCGACCGGGTTCTGCATGAACGAGTTCGCGGCGAGGATGAAGTACGCGCTCAGGTTGGTGCCGATCGCGGCGGCCCAGATGCTGGCCAGGTGCGCCCGCTTGGGCAGCCGGTCCCAGCCGAAGATCCACAGGCCGATGAAGGTCGACTCCAGGAAGAACGCGACCAGGGCCTCGATGGCGAGGGGGGCGCCGAAGATGTCGCCGACGAAGCGCGAGTAGTCGCTCCAGTTCATGCCGAACTGGAACTCCTGCACGATGCCGGTGACCACGCCCATCGCGAAGTTGATCAGGAAGAGCTTGCCGTAGAACTTGGTGAGCTTCAGGTACCGCTCGTTGCCGGTGCGGTGCCACAGGGTCTGGAGGATGGCCACCAGGATGGACAGTCCGATGGTCAACGGCACGAAGAGAAAGTGGTAGACGGTGGTGACACCGAACTGCCAGCGGGCGACGTCCAACGCGTCCACCTGAAACCCCCAGCTGTGCGTACTACGGGACGTAGTAAATACTACCGCCCGTCGTAGATAAATCGGCAGGGCCGGGGGTCCCGACCCGACCCGGGACCAATGACCCTGATCACCTCTGCCGCCCGACCCGGGATCGGGTCCCCCGCTCACCCCGACGCGTGCGACCATCCAGCACTGATGAACACCTCGACCGTGTGGCGACCGCCGCTGCTCTGGCGCGCCGCCCAACTGCTCGCCCGCGGCATCGTCGGCGCGCTCGGCCACCTCGAGGTCACCGGCGACGTGCCGGCCGAGCTGCGCCGAGGGCCGCTGATCCTGGCCGCCAACCACATCAGCCCGTTCGACCCGGTGGTCCTCGCGGCCGCCTGCCGCGCCCGGGGCGTCGCCCCGCGGATCATGGCCACCGCGGGGCTGTTCCGCGCCCCCGTCGTCGGGTCGCTGATGCGCCGGGCCGGACACATCCGCGTCGACCGGGGCACCGCCGCCGTCCACCAGGCCCTCGACACCGCCGCCTCGGCCGTCGCCCGTGGCTCGGTGATCCTGGTCTACCCCGAGGGGCGGATCGGGCTGGACCCCGGCATGTGGCCCGAGCGCGGCAAGACCGGCGCCGCCCGGCTCGCCATCGCCAGCAGCGCCCCCGTCATCCCGGTCGCCCAGTGGGGCTCCCACGAGGTGCTGCCGTACCGGGCCCCCAAGGGAGCGCTGCGTGGCCTGGCCCGGGCGCTGGTGCGCCGGCCGACGATCCGGGTGCACTTCGGCGCCCCGGTGGCGCTGCGCGACCTGCACCCCGGCACCCCCGGGTCGGCCCGGCGGGCCACCGGCCGGATCATCGACGCGATCACCGACGACCTGGCGCCGCTGCGCCCCGACGAGCCCGACCGCCCCCGGCACGTCGACCCCGGCCGCCCCAGCGAGACCACCCGGTCGCACCGGCGGCACCCGCCGGGCTGATTTGCCTGCCAGCGCGCGCGAACGGTGAGACTCTTCGGGCCGGGACACCGCGTCCCGCGCAGGAGGCAGCCATGAGCGCACCGACCGCGCTGATCACCGGCACGTCCAGCGGCATCGGCCTGGCGATCGCCGTGGGCGCGGCCCGGGCCGGCTGGCGGGCCGTGGCCACCATGCGCGACGTGTCGCGCTCCGACGCGCTGCGCCGCGCGGCCGACGCCGTTGGGGTCGCCGACCTGGTCGAGGTACGCCGGCTCGACGTCGTCGACCCGGCCTCGGTGAGCGCCTGCGTGGCTGCGGTGATCGCCGAGCACGGGCGCCTCGACGCGGTGGTCAACAACGCCGGCGCCGGGCACGTGGGCACCCTGGAGCAGGAGACCGTCGACGACGTACGGGCCGTCATGGAAGTCAACTTCTTCGGCGTCCTGCACGTCAGCCGGGCCGCGCTGCCGCACCTGCGGGCCAGTCGGGGCCGGCTGGTCACGGTCACCAGCGTCGGCGGGGTGGTCGGGCAGCCGTTCAACGAAGGGTACTGCGCGGCGAAGTTCGCGGTCGAGGGGTTCATGGAGGCCCTCGCCCCGGTCGCCGCGACCGTCGGGGTCACCGTCACCGTCGTCGAGCCCGGCGCGGTGGCCAGCGAGTTCGTCGCCAACGTCGGCGTCGATCGGGACGCCGCCGTTGCGCAGGCCGGGGTGTACGCGCCCGCGCTGCGGGCGTACCTGGACCGCACCGCCGGCGCTTTCGCGGCCGCCGCCCAGTCCCCGGCGGACGCCGCCGCGGCGGTGGTCGCGACCCTGACCGACCCGGAGCCGGCGCCGCGGGTGCAGACCTCCACCACGGCCCGGCAGTTCGTCGGGGCGAAGCTCGCCGACCTCGACGGCCGCGCGGTCGCCACGATCACCGCCGGCTGGCTGGTCTGATCAACGGGGGTGCGGCGGCGCCCCGGCCAGCCGGGCGTCGAGCGCGTCGAGGTCGGCGACGAACCACACGTGCTCGGCACGGTTCGACTCGTGGACCAGGGCGCGCAGGGCCGCGCTGGGCGCGAGGTGCCGGGAGATGTCACCGACCACGGCCAGGCGCAGCCGGTAGTTGACGAACTTCTGCATGATCTCCCCGGCGAAGCGGGTGCCCAGGGAGAAGAAGCCCTCGTCCAGCCGGCTCGCCGGCACGGCCACCACCTCGGCGCCGAGGAAGGCCGCGCCGATCAGGTCCAGCGCGTCACCCACGGTGGCCACCGGCGGGCCGGCCGGGTCGCACACCAGCACCGGCACGCCCATCCGCTGCTGCACCACGTCAGGCATCCTCGGCCTCCCCGGCGAGCAGGCCGTTGTCGCCGTCGAGGACGGCGTCGAGCAGGTGCAGCACGTCGGCGGTGGCAGCGGCGCCACCCAGGATGACGATCTTCATGCGCTGGCGCTCCTCGTCGTGGACGGTCTGGACGCGCAGCGGGTGCGCGGGGTCGTGGACGGTGTTCACCGCGGCCAGGACGAGGGTGCCCAGCCGGTCGGCCGCCGCCCGGTCGACGCCGTCGACCTGCACGATGCTCGACACCTCCACCGCGGAAAGCGCGGTGGGCCGGGCCGACGGCGGCCGGCCGGTCAGCGCGTCGAGGTCGGCGCGGGCGATCCGGTACTGCTTGCCGATCCGCACCGCCCTGAGCCGGCCGGCGCGGATGTAGCCGCGCACGGTGCGCGGGTGCAAGCCGAGCCGGTCGGCCACCTGCTCAACCGAGTACATATCCTCACTCATTGGGTACGATTCTAGGCAGGATAGGGAACGATAGGGAAGCCTGTTGTCCCGCCCGTGCCGATTCCGGCGCGCGGCGCTCGCCGGCCGGTCACCCGGGCGCCATCCGGGGCGGTCATACTGCCGGGCGTGCAGCCCCGCTCCGGCTACCTCGACGCCCCCGCGCCGCTGGCGTTCGCCCACCGGGGCGGCGCGGCCGACGGCGACGAGAACACCGCCGCCGCGTTCGCCCGCGCCATCGCCCTTGGGTACCGGTACGTCGAGACCGACGTGCACGCCACCGCCGACGGGCTGGCGGTGGTCTTCCACGACGCCACCCTGCGCCGGGTTACCGGCGAGCCGGGGCGCATCGCCGACCTGCGCTGGGCCGACCTCGCCTCGGTACGCGTCGGCGGCGCGGCCGTGGTCCCCCGCCTCGACGAGGTCCTCGGTGCCTGGCCGGAGGTCCGCTTCAACATCGACGTCAAGGCCGACGGCGGCGTCGAACCCACCGTCGCCACCGTCACCCGCACGGGCGCCGGCGAACGGGTGCTGCTCGCCTCCTTCAGCGACACCCGGCTGACCCGACTGCGCACCCTGGCCGGGCCGAAGGTCGCCACCAGCCTCGGCATGCGCGGGGTGGCCCGGCTGCGGATGGCCTCCCTGCACGGGCGGTCGCTGCGGCTGCCGCCGTCCGTGGTCGCCGCCCAGGTCCCGGTCCGCTACGGACGCATCCCGGTGGTGGACCGGCGGTTCCTGGCGTACTGCCACCGGATCGGGCTGCAGGTGCACGTCTGGACGATCGACGAACCTGCCGAGATGCACGACTTACTTGATCTCGGGGTGGATGGCATCATGACCGATCACGTCGGCGTGCTGCGCGACGTCTACCGCAGCCGCGGCCACTGGGCCGCCTGAACCCCTGGCGGAGGAACCGATGGCCGAGACGGTCAGCCCGACCCTGCACGAGCCCCCGTCGAGCACCCGCCGCGAGCGGCGCGGCTGGTACCTCTACGACTGGGCCAACTCGGCCTTCCAGACCACCGTCATCACGGTCTTCCTCGGCCCGTTCCTGACCACGGTCACCGAGCTGGCGGCCGGCTGCGAACTGGGCGCGGACAGCTGCGAGGGGTACGTGCATCCACTCGGCATCCGGGTCGCCGCCGGCTCCTACTACCCGTACCTGATCTCGCTGTCGGTCTTCCTCACCGTCTTCGTGCTGCCGGTGATGGGCGCGATCGCCGACCGGTCGATGCACAAGAAGCGGCTGCTGGCCACCGCCGCGTTCACCGGCGCCGGCGCGACCATCGCGATGGCGTTCGTGACCGGCGACCGGTACCTGCTCGGCGGGGCGCTGTTCCTGGTCGCGAACATCTCCTTCGGCGCGGCCGTGGTCGTCTACAACTCGTTCCTGCCGCAGCTCGGCGGCCCTGACGAACGCGACGCCATCTCCAGCCGCGGCTGGGCCATCGGCTACCTCGGTGGCGGCCTGCTGCTCGCGCTGAACCTGGTCGCGATCACCGTGCTCAGCGAGGAGGGCAACCCGCAGCGCACCCTCGACCTGGCCCGCTGGTCGATCGTGTCCGCGGGCGTGTGGTGGGCGGCGTTCACTCTGGTGCCGCTGCGCTGGCTGCGCGAACATCCCGCCGCCGCCGCGGCAGCCCGGGTCGGCGGCGGCAACGTCCTCACCGACGGGTTCCGGCAGCTCGGCCACACCCTGCGGAATATCAAGGCGTACCCGCTGACGCTGTTCTTCCTGCTCGCCTTCCTGGTCTACAACGACGGCATCCAGACCGTCATCACTCTGGCCAGCCAGTACGGCACCAAGGAGCTGCGGCTGGGGCAGAGCACGCTGATCACGACGATCCTGCTGGTGCAGTTCCTCGCCTTCGGCGGTGCGCTGGCGCTCGGCGCGCTCGCCGGGCGCATCGGCGCGTGGAAGACCGTGCTGATCAGCCTGGTGCTCTGGACCGGTGTGATCATCGCCGCGTTCCGGCTGCCCGCCGAGGCGCCGCTGCCGTTCATGGTCCTCGGCGGCGCGATCGGCCTGGTCCTCGGCGGCAGCCAGGCGCTGAGCCGGTCGCTGTTCAGCCAGCTCATCCCCGCCGGGAAGGAGGGCGAGTACTACGGCTTCTACGAGATCAGCGACAAGGGCACCAGCTGGCTCGGGCCGCTCGCCTTCGGCCTGGTGTTCCAGCTCACCGCCTCCTACCGGGTGGGCCTGGTCTCACTGCTGATCTTCTTCGTGGTCGGGTTCGCGCTGCTGGCTGCCGTGCCGATCCGCCGGGCCATCGTCGCCGCGGGCAACACCCCGCCCCGGGTGCTGTAGCGCGCGCCGCACCGTCCTGATCGCCGCGCGTCGATGGGCTAGGCTGCCCCGACGTGACCGACGACGCCGCCGCCCCGATCTGCCTGGCCCGACCCCTCCCCGGCCCGGACGACACCCGCACCGGCTGCGCCGCCGCCCGCGGCCTCGACGGCCGGCCGCTGCACGCCGCCGCGCTGAAGTTCTTCTGGGGGCCGATGGACTGCGGCAAGTCCACCATGGCCCTGCAGATGAACTACAACCACGCCCGCCAGGGCCGCCGCGGACTGGTCACCACCCGCATCGACCGCTCGCTCGGCCCGCAGGTCACCACCCGCATCGGGCTGGCCCACTCCGCCATCGAGGTCACCGACTCCCTGGACCTCCGCGACCTGGTCCGCGACGCCTGGGCCGAGGGGCTACGGGTGGACTACCTCATCTGCGACGAGGCCTCCTTCTACAACCTGGAGCACGTCGAGCAGATGGCCGAGCTGGTCGACAACTACGACGTCGACGTGTACGCCTTCGGCCTGGCCACCGACTTCCGCTCCTGCCTGTTCCCGGCCGCGCAGCGGCTGTTCGAACTCGCCGACGAGGTGGCCCGCATCCAGGTCGAGGTGCTCTGCTGGTGCGGCCGGGAAGGACTGCTCAACGCCCGGGTGGTCGACGGGCGGGTGGTCCGCGAGGGCGCGCAGGTCGTCATCGGCGACACCATGGACAGCGCCGACGTGCGCTACCAGGTGCTCTGCCGCCGCCACTACCGCTCCGGCGAACTCGGCCCCCGCAGCTGAGGTCAGAACGGGTCCCCGCAGACCCGCCACTTTCCGTTCTCCTGGATCACGGGGAGTTTGCGCTCCTCGCTGGCCCCGCCGTCGCGGGTCACCCGCACCGCCACCGTGGCGCGCGGGCGGCCGCGCAGCGTGGAGATCGACACGTCGGTGATCTCGTAGCCACTGACCTGCGGCGGGGTGCGGACCCAGCTGCCGAAGCCGACCTCGCTCCACCGGCTGCGGGTGTCCTTGCACAGCCGCTCGTACGCCTGGTCGGTGTCCCCGGCGGACACCTCGTGGAAGAACCCGTCGGCGGTCTCCCGCACCGGGCCGTTGGCCTGCATCACCAGCTGCACATTCCACAGGGCCAGCCCCGCCACCCCGACTAGGCACAGGCCCACCCCGAGGCCGCCCAGCAGCAGGCCCGTGCGCACCGGCCGGCGTGGCCGGGCCGGCCTGCTCCATTCCTGCTTTCCGCCCATCACCTCGACGGTAGAGAACCGGCCGACCCGAGCGCAGGAACTCCGGCCCCTGTCGCCCGCGCCACCGCATCGTCTACCGTCGGCGCACACCCTCGAAGGAGCCACGGATGACCCGTTACGTGCAGCCGGTGCCCACCGCCGACGACCCGTACACCGGGGATCCGCTGCTGCGGTCCTGGCTGGAGCGGCAGCTCGGCCCGGCCGGGCACGCGGCCGCCAAGGGCCGGCTGGCCGACCTGGCCGCCGAGGTCGCCGGGCCGCTGCGCGCCGCGCACGCCGACGCCGAGGCGCAGCCGCCGACCCTGGTCCGCTATGACCCGTGGGGTGCCCGCGTCGACCGGATCGACACCTCCGCCGGCTGGCAGGCCCAGCGGGCCGCCGCCGCCCGGCACGCGGTCGTCGCGCTGCCCTACCTGGAGTCCGCGCGCGGCACCTGGGGGGCCGCCGCCCGGGTCGTCCAGCACGCCCTGCTGCACCTGTACGCCCCGGAGTCGGCCACCTTCTCCTGCCCGGTCGCGATGGCCGACGGCGCCGCCGCGCTGCTCAGCCTCCCCGAGGTCGACGTCGAGGTCCGCGACGCCTGGCTGCCCCGGCTGATCTCCACCGACCCGGACACCGCGATCGTCAGCGGCCAGTGGATGACCGAGTCGCAGGGCGGCTCCGACCTGTCCCGCTCCAGCACCCTCGGCCGGCCCGCCGCCGACGGCTCCTGGCGGCTGACCGGGGAGAAGTGGTTCTGCTCCGCCGCCGACGCGCCGATGGCGGTGGCCCTGGCCCGGCCGGATGGCGCGGGCCGGGGCAGCCGGGTGCTCACGCCGTTCCTGGTGCCCCGGTACGCCGCCGACTCGCCCCTGACCGGGGCGACCGTCGCGCCGGACGCTCCCGCCCCCGGGGTCACCGTGCGCCGGCTCAAGGACAAGCTCGGCACCCGGGCCCTGCCCACCGCCGAGATCGGGCTGCACGACGCGTACGCGCTGCCGCTGGGTGACCCGGCCGTGCCCGGGCTGGTGCGGGCGATGACCCTGGTCGTGGTGACCCGGGTGCACAACGCCTCCGCCGCCGCCTCCGGCATGCGCCGCGGCCTGGCCTACGCCCGGGCGTACGCGCAGGCGCGGCAGGTCGCCGGCGGCCGGCTCGCCGACTCGCCCCTGCACCGGGGCACCCTCGGCACCCTCGCGGTCGACGCGGCCGGCGCGTTCGTCCTGGCCGGGCACGCCTTCGCGCTGCTGGGCCGGGTGGAGGTGGGCGCCGACCCGGAGGCCGCCGCCGAGCTGCGGGTGGTGGCGCCGCTGGCCAAGCTGGCCACCGGCCGGCTCGCCGTCTCCTCCGCCAGCGAATACGTCGAGGCCTTCGGCGGCGCCGGGTACGTCGAGGACACCGGGGTGCCCCGGCTGCTGCGCGACGCCCAGGTGCTGCCGATCTGGGAGGGCACCACCAACGTGCTCGCCCTGGACGTGCTGCGCGCGGTGACCCGCGAGGACGCCGGTGGGCCGCTGCTGCGCCGGCTGACCGCCGCGGTCGACCTGGCCCGCCCGCTCTCCCCCGCGCTCGCCGACATCCTCGCAGCCGCCACCGACGAGCTGCGCGACGGTCTCGCCGAGGTCACCGCCGACCCGACCGGGGACGACGTGGTGGCTGGCGCGCGCGGGCTGGCGTTGCGGATGGCGTACGCGCTGACCACCGCGCTGCTGGTGGAGCACGCGGCGTGGGGCGACGAGCAGGCCGAGGCGGCCGCCCGGCTGTGGGCGCGGCGCTGGCTGCGGCACGAGGACATCGCCGCCGACGCGCACCGGCAGCTGGAACTGCTCTGCTGAAACCCGACTGACGTACCTGCCACAAGGTGTCAGGTACCGGCGGCAGACTGGCCTGCATGACAGTGACCGCCGACCTCGCCATGGTCAACCTCGACAGCTCGGACCCGGTCGCCCACGCCGGGTTCTACTCCCGCGTCCTGGGCTGGGAGATCACCCACAGCCAGACCGAATACGCCATGATCAGCAAGGACGGGGTCTCCGTCGGGTTCGGGCTGGTGCCCGGCTACACGCCGCCAGCCTGGCCCGACGAGACCGCCGGCAAGCGCTACCACCTCGACCTCTACGTCGACGACCTCACCGTGGCGGAGAAGGAGTTCGTGGCCGCCGGCGCGGCGAAGCCGGAGTTCCAGCCCGGCGGCGAGCGCTGGGTGGTGCTGATCGACCCGATCGGCCAGCCGTTCTGCATCTGCCCCCGCCCGCAGGGCTGAGCCACCACCGGCTCGTCGGGCGGGACCCGCCCGACGAGCCGGTGGCCGGCCCGTCAGCGGAAGGCGTCGACGCTGCCCAGCGCCCAGTCGGCGAAGGGGCGCGCCGGGCGACCGAGGACCCGCTCGACGTCGGGGCTCACCCGCTGCTCGGCCGGCGAGGGCATGCCCAGGATGCCGAGGGTGGCCTCGACGACGGGCTCGGGCATGAAGCGCAGCAGCTGCGCCCGAGCCTGCGCCGCGCTCTGCTCGGCGAAGCGCACCGGCTCGCCCAGCGCCTGCCCGATCGCCGCCGCCTGCTGCCGCGGCGAGATCGGCTCCGGCCCGGTCAGCTCGTACGTCGCACGGGCGTGGCCGGGCTCCCGCAGCGCGACGGCGGCGACCGCCGCGATGTCGGCCGGGTCGACGGTCGGCAACGCGACGTCGCCGAAGGGCGCGGCGACCAGCCGCTGCGCCCGGACCGTCCCGGCCCACTGCAGCGCGTTGGAGTGGAACCCGCCGGGGCGCAGCACCGTCCAGTCCAGACCGGACCCGGTCACCGCCTCCTCCAGGCCGGCGGGGTGCCGCCCGGTCGCGACGCCCTGCGAGGAGAGGAGGACCACCCGCCGTACGCCGGCGTCCCGTGCGACTCCAAGGATGGCGGCCGGGTCGGCGCCGCCGGTCAGCAGATCACCGGTCAGCAGCAGGAACAGCGCCTGCGCGCCGTCGAGCGCCGCCTTCAGACCGGCCGGGTCGGCCAGGTCGGCCGCCGCCGGGCGTACCTGCGGTGGCAGGTCCGCCGCCGACACCTGCCGTGACACGGCCGTCACCCGCTCACCGGCCGCCGCCAGCGCCCGCACCAGCGGCCGCCCCACGTTCCCGGTCGCTCCCGTCACCACGATCATGACAACTCCTCCCCGTTCGTTGTGGACGGAGAGGACGCTACCTTCCTGCTTATAGTAGGTACCTAGAGGAAAGTAACGGCAGAGGGAGCGATTGTGACCGGCACCACCATCCCGGCGTCCCGAGTGGACGTCGACCCGGAGCAGGCCTGCCCGATCGCCCCGGTGGTCGACATCGTGTTCAGCCGCTGGACCACGCCGATCCTCTGGGCGCTGCACGAGTACGGCCGGCAGCGCTTCGTCGAGCTGGAACGCCGCCTGGTCACCATCACCCCGAAGGTGCTCACCCAGCGGCTGCGGCAACTGGAACGCGACGGCCTCGTCGTGCGCACCTACCACGCCGAGGTCCCGCCCCGCGTGGAGTACGAGATCAGCGACCTGGGGCGCAGCCTCGCACCCCTGTTCGCCACGCTCGCCGAATGGTCCACCGCCAACCTCGACCAGGTCGACCGGGCCCGAGAGGACTACGACGCCCGCGAGCGGACCCGCACCCGGCGCTGATCGGCGAGGACCGGGACAGGGGGCCCCGATTAGGCGACCCAGTGCGGTCGTCGGGAGGCGGCCGAGAGCGGGAGGCCACCGGCGAGGGCGGCGGCCATCCGGTGTATCGCCTCGCGCAGGGTGTCCGGAGGGGTCGTGTACGGGATGCGAAGGCGTTGTTCGAAGATCCCCGGGTCGGTCGCGAAGTAGGCGCCGCCCTCGATCCGCACCCCGTTCTCCAGCGCTCGCTCGGCCAGCGCCGAAGCGACGGGCTCGCCCAGGTCGACCCAGAGCGACAGGCCGCCGGGCGGCACTCGCCAGGTCCACTGTGGGATCTGCTCGGCCAGGGCCGCGGCCAGGGCGGCGCGCTGCTGGCGCAGCTGTTCCAGACGGGCCGGCAGCAGCTCCCCGGTCCGGGCCAGCAGGGCGAGGGCCAGGAGCTGGTCCAGGACCGAGCCGCCCATGTCGGTGGCGACTCGCTGGCCGGCGAGCTCGGTGACCAGCCGCGCGGGGGCGCGCAGCCAGCCGATGCGCAGACCGCCCCAGTGGGTCTTGCTCATCGACCCGACGGTGATGACCTGGCCGGCGCCACCGGGCGGGGCGTGGGAGGCGAACGGTGGCGGGGCGGGCACGTCGAGGGCGAGGTCGGCCAGGGTCTCGTCGACGACCAGCCAGGTGCCGGAGCGTTGCGCGGCGCGCAGGACGCGGCCGCGCTCCTGCTCGGGCATGAGGCAGCCGGCCGGGTTGTGGAAGTCGGGGATCAGATAGGCCAGCTGGGGCACCACCTGACGCAGAGTCGACTCGACGATCTCGATGTCCCAGCCGGCATCGGTCACGGGGACCGACACGGTGCGCAGCCGAGCGCGGCGCATCGCCTCGAGAGCGTTCGGGTACGACGGATTCTCGACCATCACCCGGTCGCCGGGGCGGCACAGCAGCCCCGTGACAAGCGTGAACGCGTGCTGGGCGCCGGAGGTCACCAGGATCTGTTCGGGCCCGGTGGTCAGGCCCCGCTCGGTGAACCGCTCGGCGATGGCGGCGCGCAGCTCCGGCAGGCCGTAGGGGTGGTAGCCGGGGGTGTGCGCGTGCTCGGCCAGCTGCGGGGTGACCTGGCCGAGGGCGTCGACGAGTGCCTGCTCCGGCAGACCGGATGCCGCTCGGGCCAGGTCGATCGCGCTCTCCTGGGCGTCGAGGAGGCGGGTGACGCCGCGCGGAGGGCGACCCGCGGGCAGGGCCGTCCAGGTGCCGGAGCCCTGGCGGCTGTGCGCGTAGCCGCTCTCGCGCAGCAGGTCGTACACGGCGGTGATGGTGGTCCTGCTGGTGTTCAGGGCGGCGGCGAGTTCCCGTTCGGCGGGGAGTCTGACGTGCAGGGCGATGCGCCCGTCCAGGATCAGCTCGCTGATGCCCTGGGCCAGGTGGCGGTAGGCGGGGCGGGCGCCCACCAGGCCGGGCAGCATCGCGGCGAGCTGCCGGCTGCCGAGGGTGCGGTCCGCGCGGCCCGTCCGCTCCGCGGGCGGGAGGGGGTTCGGGTCAGCCACACCATTCTCCCGGGATTGGCCATGTTATCTGGGCCAATCACTGTACAGAGTTGCCGCAATGGCCTTGACGGCATACGAGCAACCTGTGGAGGCAACGGGCATGCACCTGGAGATCACGGACCGCGAGGTCCCGCCCGCGGATCGCACCGCGACCGCGGAGACGTCCCGAACGAGGCCGTCCCCGCCCACGCTCAGCTACGTGCCTCTCGGTGAGCGCCCGCTGCGACGCCTGCCCCAGCTCTTCGTCGGCCTCGCCCTGTACGGATTCAGCCTCTCGCTCATGGTCCGGGCCTCGCTGGGCGTCAACCCCTGGAGCGTCCTGTACCAGGGGCTGGAGCAGCACAGCTCCCTGAGCTTCGGCACGATCAGCGCCGTCCTGGGAGTTCTCGTGCTGCTGCTCTGGATCCCCCTCCGGCAGCGGCCGACGTTCGGCACCGTCGCCAACATCGTCGTCCTGGCGTACTCATCCGACCTCGGCCTCGCGCTCCTCCCCCCGCACCTCGCGCTCCCCGCCCGGGTCGGTCTGCTCGCCGGAGGTGTCCTCCTCAACGGGGTGTCCGTCGCCGTCTACGTCGGCGCGCGCTGCGGCCCCGGACCCCGGGACGGGCTGATGACCGGCGCGTCCGCCGCGACCGGCCGTTCCATCCGGCTGGTCCGCACCCTGATCGAGATCGCCGTGCTCGCCGCAGGCTGGCTGCTCGGTGGGGGCGTGGGCGTGGGCACCGTGCTGTACGCGCTCGCGGTCGGCCCGACCACCCAGTTCTTCATGCCGTGGTTCGCCTACCGGAGCACTGCCGAACGCGTGCGCCACGCGACACCGACCGAGAAGGCGACTCAGGGCTCGTGAGAAGCGGCGGCGATCAACCGGTTCCCGCGCGCCGGCCCCGCCGCACCCCCTTCCGCGATGCGGAGCCTGCCGGGTGGCGCGTCAGCGCAGCGGGCCGCGGGCGACGGCCGCGCGCATCGCCGCCGGGTCACCGGCTTTGATGAACTCCAGCCACCAGGTCGCCCCGGCCGCCGCCAGCTCGCCCACGTACGCCCGCTCGGCGCGCTCGTCCGGACGGCGCCGGCGGCCGCCGATCGCCACGTCGAACGGCTCCCCGTCGGCGCGGGTCGCCGGCAGCGCGGTCACCAGGTCGTGCACCTCGTCCGGGGTGAGGTCGGACCAGCCGTCGGTGTCGGTCAGCTTGTACGGCACAATCCCGTCGGCGCGGGCGGCGCGCCGCAGCACCGCCTTCGCCTGGGTGCTGCCGCCGACCCAGACCGGCACCCGGGGCGCCTGCACCGGCGCCGGGCGCATCGTCACCCCGTCGGCCCGGTAGTGGGCGCCCCGGTGCGCGACCCGGTCACCGCCGAGCAGCCCGACCAGCAGGTCAAGGCCCTCGTCGAGCATCGCCGCCCGGGTCTTCAGGTCGGTCTGCTCCCCGAACGCCGCCACGCCGCGGTCCTTCGGGTCGCCCACGCCGACCGCGACGGTGGCGCGGCCGGCGGAGAGGTGGTCGAGGGTGAGCACCTCCCGGGCCAGCTTCGCCGGACGTCGGCGCGGCAATGAGGTCACCGTGGTGCCCAGCCGGACGTGGCCGGTGCGCCCGGCGATCGCGGTGAGCAGCAGCCACGGGTCGTACGTGGGCGGGTCATCGCCGTCGTAGTAAATCAGGTAGTCCTCGAAGAACAACCCGTCCCAGCCGGCACGCTCGGCCAGCTCCCCCAGCTCGACCAGAAGGGATGCCGTCACCGACGGGCCGCCGCAGCAGATCTCCAGTCCGTGTCTCATCGTCGCACCGTAGGCCGCGGGTGCGACGGTCACGCCGGGGACATGACCTCGTAGAGGTTGCCGGAGTCGTCGCGGACCATGGCGGAGTGCGCGCTCCCTCCGCCAACGGATTTACCGGATGAGTCAGCCGCGGCGCCGGGCCCGGGCGGCCCAGATGACGTACGCCGGGTCGCGGTCGAGGTTGTGCCGGTCCCGGTCGTACCGGCGGGTGGTGCGGGGGTCGGCGTGACCCATCGCGTCCTGCACGTCCTCCAGCGGCACCCCCTCCGCCCGGGCGGTGGTGGCGAACGCGTGCCGCAGCGAGTGCGGCGACAGCTTCGCCCAGGCCGGGATGCCCGCCGCCTGGGCCAGCCGGCGCACCAGCCGGAACACCGAGTGCCGATCCAGCCGGCCGCCGGTCGCGGTGGCCAGCAGCGGGCCGGTCAGCTCCGGCACCGTCACTCCCTCCGCGGCGGCCCGGGTGGCCAGGTAGGCGTCCACCGCGTACGCGGTCCCGGGAGTCAGCGCGCGGCGGCGGACCTTGCCGCCCTTGCCGACGAAGCGCACGCTGCGGTGCCCCCGCTCGGCACCCAGGTCGGTCAGGTCGAGCGAGATCAGCTCGCCGACCCGGAGCCCCAGGTCGGCCAGGAGGGCGATCGCGGCGCGGTTGCGCGCGGCGGTCGGGCCGCCGTCCGCCTCGGCGGCGGCGAGCAGGGCGTCGACCTCCTCCGGGGTGAGGCCGACCGTGGCGGAGTGGTCCCGGTCGATCCGCGGCCGGTCCGCCCCGGAGACCGGGTTGGCGTCGACGGCGCGCAGCTTGACCAGGAAGTCGTACCAGCTGGACAGGGCGGAGAGCCGGCGCGCCACGGTGGCCGGGGTGAGCGGCCGGCCACTGCGGACCCCGAGCGTGGCCTCCAGCGCCCGACCGTAATCGTTGACGTCGAGGAAGCTCGCCCGCAGCGGGTCCAGGCCCCGCCCGGCGCACCAGGCCAGCCAGCCGGCGATGTCCCGCCGGTACGCGTCACGGGTGTGCTCCGACAGCCGCCGGTTGCGCAGCCAGGCCTCGGTGAAGTCGGTCGGCCCGCCCGGCAGGGCCGGCCGGGCCGACGCGCGGGCCAGCACCGGGGTGTCGGGGCGAAGCATGTGAGAAAGGCTCTCAGCCTTCACGGCGAATGGCGACGAGGCGCGCCCGACGAGAATCCGACAAAGGTCACACCATCCCCTCCGATAGCCGGCCGTCGGCGAGCGATTCCGCCTCCCGGCGTCGACGCCGCGCGGGGCCGGCGTTACGGTCGGCCGGTGCGTGCCAGCCGGCTGGTCTCCCTGCTGCTGCTCCTGCAGACCCGGGGGCGGATGACCGCCCAGGAACTCGCCGGCGCCCTGGAAGTGTCGGTGCGGACCGTCTACCGGGACGTCGAGTCGCTCAGCGCCGCCGGGGTGCCGGTGTACGCCGACCGCGGTCCGGCCGGCGGGTACCGGCTGCTGGAGGGGTACCGGACCCGGTTGACCGGGTTGACCGCGCCGGAGGCCGAGGCGCTCTTCCTGGCCGGCATGCCCGGTCCGGCGGCCGATCTCGGCCTCGGCCCGGTGCTCGCGGCGGCGGAGTTGAAGCTGCTCGCCGCGCTCCCCGACGAACTGGCCGACCGGGGTGGCCGGGCTCGGCAGCGGTTCCACCTGGACGCGCCGGGCTGGTTCCGGAACCCGGAGCCCACCCCGCACCTGACCGCGCTGGCCCGCGCGGTGTGGGAGGACCGGCTGGTCGAGGTCCGTTACCGCCGGTGGAAGACCCCGCGGGAGGTGACCCGGGTGCTCGCCCCGCTGGGCGTGGTGCTCAAGGCCGGCCGCTGGTACCTGGTGGCCCGCTCCGGCGAGCAGGTGCGGACCTACCGGGTCGGCGCGGTCCTCGACCTGGTAGTGCTCGACGAGCGGTTCGACCGGCTGGCCGACTTCGACCTGGCCGGCTTCTGGCGGGAGTGGACCGCCCGGTACGAGCGCGGCGTCTACCGCGACGAGGCCCGGGTGCGGATGACGGTGGCCGCGCTGGAGTTCATGTCGTACGTCTCCCCGCCGGAGATGAGCCGGGCCGCCCGGGCCGCCGCCGGTGCGCCCGACGAGTCCGGCTGGCTGGAGACCACCGTGCCGATCGAGTCGGTCAGGCACGGGCACGTGGAGCTGCTCAAGCTGGGCGCCGAGGTGGAGGTGCTCGCCCCGGCGGAGCTGCGGGAGCGGTTCACCGCCACCGCGCACGCGCTCGCCGGGCTGTACCCACTGCCCGCCGAGGCGGCGGGGACGTCCGGCGCGGACGCCCCCGCCGGCCCGGTGGTCAGGCGTTGATCTGCTTGCGGGCGTTCGCCGGCGCGGTGATGCTGATCCGCCGCGGCTTGGCGCGCTCCGCGATCGGGATGCGCAGGGTCAGCACCCCGTTCTCGTAGCCCGCCTCCAGCTTGTCGGTGTCGAGGGTGTCGCCGAGGAACAGTTGCCGGGTGAAGGTGCCCATCGGCCGCTCGGCGGCGACCAGTTCGACGTTGTCACCGGCGGGACGACGCCGCTCGGCGCGGACGGTCAGCACGTTGCGCTCGACCGTGCAGTCGATGCTGTCCGGGTCGACGCCGGGCAGGTCGAAGGCGGCGTAGAACCAGTCGCCGTCGCGGTAGGCGTCGAGGTGCATGGCCGCCGGCCGGGCGGTGGTGCCGAAGAACTGCTCGGCGAGCCGGTCGATCTCACGGAACGGGTCGGTACGCATCAGCATGGTCGTGCCTCCTCGGGTCTCCTGGCCGAAGGTGTCAAGTTGAGTCATCGCGACTCAAGTCCTCGGTTTCTTATTTAGCGCGTCGGGTCGGCGTCGTCAACTCCGGCCGGAGCGCCTTCTCGAACCAGTGCTCGGCGTACCTGTCGTCGTTGTAGGCGGGGATCTCCGCGTAGTTGCGGCGCGTAGAGGGCACGGGCCTCGACCAGGTCGGACCGGGTGTCCAGCCGGATCCGATCCGCACCCGCGGCGCGGGCCCGCTGCTCGACCGCGGCCAGCGGGGCGGCCCCGCCGCCGCGCCCGCGGAAGGACGTCCGCACGTACACCCGGGTCAGCTCGGCCCAGCCGGGCCGCCACCGCAGGCCCGCGCAGCCGGCCAGCTCCCCGTCGTGGCGGGCGAGCAGGAGCAGCCCGGTCGGCGGCGCCAGATGGTCGCTCGGCGACTCGGCCAGGGCCGCATCCACCTCGCCGGGCAGGTCGGGGCGCCCGTGGTAGCGGCGGACCAGCTCCGTCAGGTACTCGCGCAGCAGGAAGATCGCGTCGGGCTCGTCGGGATGGGTGAGACTCGTCGTCCAGGTTGTCACCGCCCGATCGTCGCCGGACGGTCAACGGCTTTTCCGTCCCGGCCACCATGGTCGGGGTCGGCGGCTGGCGGTCAGCCGACAGGCCCCTCGGCGACCATGAGGACGCGGCGCAGCAGGTCCGACAGCAGCCGGCGCTCGTCCGGCGCCAGCGCGCCGAGCAGCCGGTGCTCCTCGCCGCCCACGACGTCCATCGCGCGCAGCCAGGCGGCCCGGCCGGCGTCGGTGAGCTCCACGTCGACCCGGCGCCGGTCGACGGCGGAGGGGATCCGGCGGACGAAGTCCCGCCGCAGCAGCCCGTCCACCCGGGCGGTGATCGAGGCGGGGGCCATGCCGAGGTCGGCGGCGATCTCCGACGGCGCGGCCCGGCCGCCGCGCCCGGCCAGGGCGTGCAGGGTGCCGAACTCCTTCTCCTGCAGGTCGAGGTCCGCCAGCGCCTGGTCCTTGACGGCGCGCAGGTGCCGGGTGAGGAACTGCATCCGGGTGACCGCACCCTCGACGTCCGGGTCCAGGTCGGGCAGCACGGGCAGCCAGCGCCGCACGTGCAGGTCTACGCGGTCGGTCACCGCGCCAGCATACGTCGACACCGAAATATTCGTTGACGAAATATTCGATGTCGAAGTAACTTGCGGAGGTGACCCATCCACTCCGGCTCCGCTCCTTCCGGCTGCTCTTCCTCGGCCGCACCGTCTCCGCCGTCGGCGACGCGGTCGTGCCCACCGCGCTGGCCCTCGCCGTGCTCCGCGCCACCGGCTCCACCACCGCGCTGGCCCTCGTCCTGGGCTGCGCGATGCTCCCCCGGCTGCTCCTGCTGCCCCTCGGCGGCGTGGTGGCCGACCGGTTCAACGCCCGCCGCGTCGCCATCGGCACCGACCTGGCGCGCTGCGCCGCCCAACTGGTCGTCGGCGCCGAACTGCTCGGCGGCACCCCGTCGCTCACCCACATCGCGGTGGCCGCCGCGCTCGGCGGCGTCGCCTCCGCCTTCGCCATGCCCACCGCCTCACCGCTGGTCGCCGGCACCGTCGAGCCCGACGGCCGGCAACGCGCCAACGCGCTGATGGGCGTCACCGCCAACGCCAGCCGACTGCTCGGCCCCGCCCTGGCCGGGTTGCTGATCTGGACCGCCGGCCCCGGCTGGGCGTTCGTGCTGGACGCCCTCTCCTTCGCCCTCAGCGCCCTGCTGCTGTCGGTCATCCGGGTCCGCCACGTCCCCGTACCCCGCCGCTCCATCCGGACCGACCTCGCGCTCGGCTGGCGGGAAGTCCGCTCCCGCGACTGGTTCTGGAGCAGCCTGCTCGCCCACGGCGTCTGGAACGGCGCCGCCGCGGTGCTGCTCACCCTGGGGCCGGTGGTCGCGGTGCAGCGCCTTGGCGGGGAAGGCGTCTGGGTGCTGCTCCAGCAGGCCGGCGCCGTCGGCATGCTCGCCGGATCGCTGCTGGCCGCCCGGGCCCGACCCCGCCGACCGGTGCTGGTGGCCAACCTCGGCCTCGCCACCTACGCGGCGCCGCTGCTCCTGCTGGCCGTCGCCGCGCCCGCCGGCGCGGTCATCGCCGCCTACTGCCTCGCGCTGACCGCGCTGGGCTTCCTCAACCCGGTCTGGGAGACCGTGGTGCAAGGCCAGTTCCCGGCGCAGGTGCTGGCCCGGGTCACCTCGTACGACTGGCTGGTGTCGCTCGGCGCCATGCCGCTCGGCTACGCCCTCGCCCCGCTGGCGTCCCGGGCCTGGGGCGCGCCGGTGCCGCTCGCCGTCGCCGGGGCGCTGGTCGCCCTCGCCTGCGCCGGCACCGCCGCCGTCCCCGCGGTACGCCGGCTGGGCTGGCCGGTCAGCGCCCCGCCGGTCCCGGCGGAGCAGGTCCCGGCGGGGCGCTGACCGTCAGAGGGCGTGCCCGGTGGTGGCGTCCACGTGGTCGGGGACCGGCTCGTGCCGGTCCCCGACACTGGACGTGCCGGGGCTCGAACATCAGGATCGACGCGCCCCGCGCGCTGGACGGCCTGTGCTCGACCCCGCGCGGCACCACGAACACCGCGCCGGGCGGCAGCACCACCTCCCGCTCGTCCGCCCCGTCGCGCAGCGCGATGCGCAGCTCCCCGTCGAGCACCAGGAAGAACTCGTCGGTGTGGTCGTGGGTGTGCCAGACATGCTCGCCGGCCACCTTGGCGATCCGAACGTCGTAGTCGTTGACCTTCGTGACGATGCGCGGGCTCCACAGCTGGTCGAAGCCCGCCAGGGCGGCGGCCAGCTCGATCGGCTCATCTCTCATGCCGCCATCGTCGCCCACCGGCGTCGTTCACAGGGGACGGTGCATCACGTGCAGGCCCACCCGACCCAGGGTGGGATGCGCGAAGGCCTCCGGCACCGTGCCGATCACCGTAAACCCGAGCTGCCGGTACAGCCGCACCGCCGCCTCGTTCGCGTCCACCACCGCGTTGAACTGCATCGCCGCGTACCCCTGCCGGCGGGCCCAGTCCAGCGCGTACTTACAGAGGGCCCGGCCGACGCCGCGGCCGCGGGCGGCGGCGGCCACCATGAAACTGGCGGTGGCGACGTGCGAACCCGGGCCGGGTCGGTTCGGCCCCATCTTGGCGGTGCCGAGGATCTTGCCATCCTCCTCCGCCACCACGGTATGGCCGGGCGCCGCCTCGACCCAGACGTCGTGGCAGATCTCGGACGTCCAGGTCGGGTCGTACGGGAAAGTCTCCCCGGCGGTGATGACGTCCTCGACGATCGGCCAGACCTGCTCCCAGTCGGCCTCGGTGAAATCCCGGATACGCATGCCAGGAACGCTAGCCGGACGGCCCGATCGGCGGCGACCGGGAATCCGGCCCGCGTGCCCGAACCGTGACCGCCGGCTGGCCTCGCGGGTACCCGGCCGGAGCCCGGCCGTGACCGGCGTGCGGACCTGCGCGGACCTGGTCGACGAGCTGGCCGGGCTGCTCGCGGAGGTGGCCGCGCCCACCCCCTGGCTGCTGGTCGGGCACTCCTTCGGCGGCCTGGTCGCGCGGCTCCTCGCCGCGCGGCAGCCGCGCGCCGTCGCTGGTCTGGTGCTGGTCGACGCCGTGGTCGAGTACCGGGAGACGGTGTACGAGCCGGTGCTCCCCGCCCACCTGCGCGCCGCCAACCGCGCCTACCTGACCGACCCGGCGCGCAACGCCGAACGGATCGACAAGCCCGTCAGCTACCGGCAGGTCGCCGCGCATCCGCTCCCCCGCGGGGTGTCGGCCAGCGTCATCACCCGGGGCAGGCCCGACGCGGCCGGGCCGGACTGGCCGGCGCTGGACATCCTGCGGATCGACCAGCGGATGCAACGCGACCTCGTCCGCCGCCACGGCGTCCGGCACCGGATCGCCGCCCGCAGCGGCCACGACGTCCACCACGACGAGCCCGACGTCGTGCTGGCAGAGATCATGACGATGCTGGAGAGGACACGGGGTTGAGCGACACCAGGACCAGGCTGCTGGCCGACCTGCGGCGGATCGAGGACGAGGGGTACCAGCTGCGCCCGGGCGAACGACCGGCGGAGTTCGTGGCGCCGATGCTGGCCAACCTCGGGGACGCCGCGCCGGAGCTGCGCGACGAGCTGATCTACCCGACCTTCCACGCGTTCATCGACGGCGACCGGCTCACGGAGGCCGAGCTGCGGGCCCTGCTCGACACGCTGATCGACGACGCGCACCTCTTCCACGGCATCGGCGCCGCCGGCGACCCGAGCGTCTTCACCCGCACGTTCTCGATGCTGGCGATTGCGCTGGTCGTCCGCCGGCACCGGCGGCGGCCGTTCCTCACCGCCGACGGGTACGCCCGGGTACGGGACGCCCTGCTGCGCTACCACCGCAAGGAGCGGGACCTGCGCGGGCTGGTCGCCGAGGGCGGCTGGGCGCACGCCGCAGCGCTCGGCGCGGACGCCCTGGCGGAGCTGGTGCGCTGCCCGGAGAGCGACCCGGCGACCCGGTGGGCCGTCCTCGACGCCCTGCGCGGCATGCTGCACAACGGCACGACGATCTTCCCCGACGAGGACGACGAGCGGATGGCCACCGTCGTGGACGTGGTGATCGAGGACGGGCTCCTGCCGGAGCGGGAGATCGCCGACTGGCTGGGTCGGCTGGCCGACTGCGCCGACCAGCCGCGCAGCCGGGCGCAGGTGGTGGCCCGGGTCAACACGAAGAACTTCCTGCGCAGCCTGCACTTTCGACGCCCCCGCACCGGGCCGCTCGGCCAGGCGATCGGGGCCGCCGAGGCCAGGGTGAGCAGGTTCAGATCACACTGACGTGGCGCCGGGCGGACGGCGATCCATACTTGTCGCCATGCTCTGGGGCGTCAGCGGTCCACTCTTCCTCCTCGACTACGTGGCGGCGGTCGCCGGGGCGCTGGCCGTCGCTCTGTCGATCAGATCGCTGACCGGCTGGCGTACCCGGGGGGAGCCGCTGACCACCGTCGAGCTGGCGTACCTCACCGACCGGGCCGGGCTGGCCTGTCAGGTCGGCATGGGGGCGCTGCGCCGGGCCGGCGCGGTACGCCGGGGCGAGCTGTCGACGCTGTCGGTCGAGGGTCCGCCCCCGGCCGGGTCGGCCCCGCTGGTCCGGGCCCTGCACGCCGCCCTGCGCCGACCGCAGACCTGGGCGGCCGTACTCGCCGACCCCGCCGTGGGCCGGGCCCTGCGGCGGCTGGTCGGCCGGCTGGTCCGCGACGGTTGGCTGCTGACCCCGGCGCAGCGCCGCCGCATCGCGATCGGCACCCTGCCGCTGTTCGCCGTGGCCGCGGTCGGGGTGACCCGGCTGGTCGACAGCGCGGTCGAGGGCCGCAACGCCGGTGGCCCCGCGTCGGTCGCCGGCCTCCTGCTGTGCTGCCTGGCCACGGCGCTGACCGGCTGGTGGCTCTGCGAGGTGCCCGAGACCGGGGCGGCCGCCCGGCGGCTGCTGCGCCGGCAGCGCCGCGTCCACGCCGAGCTGAACCCGGAGCGCCGGCCGGCGTGGAGCGAGCGCGGCACCGACGAGCTGCTGACCGGAATGGCCCTGTTCGGGCCGCGCCCGCTGCTGGCGGTCGACCCCCGGTTCGCCGAGCTGGTCGGCGTCGACGCCGAGCTCACCCGGCCGGCCGCCCCGGCTCCCGCCCGGCGCCGCTGACGGGGTGGCAGGTCGCGCGGTCACTCTAGAGTCGGCGCGTGCCCCTGCTCACCGAGCCCGCGTTGCCGCCCGGGTCGATGGCGGCGCTGCCGCAACCCCGGATCCGCGCCGATGGTCTGCTGCTTCGCCCCTGGCAGCCGCCGGACCGCCCCGTGGTGGTGGCGGCCTACGCCGATCCCGCCATCCAGCGCTGGCACTGCCGATCGATGAGCGACGGCGAGGCCGCGGACTGGATCGCCGCCTGGGCCGGCCGGTGGCGCGGTGAGACCGGCGCCGGGTGGGCGGTGCTCGCCGCGGAACAGGTGGTCGGGCAGATCAGCCTGCGCCGGGTCGTCCTGTCCGAGGGCGAGGCCGAGGTGTCGTCCTGGGTGCTGCCGCAGGCGCGGGGTCGCCGCGTCGCCCCCCGGGCGCTGTCCGCGCTGGGCGGCTGGTGCTTCGCGACGCTGGGGCTGCACCGCGTCGAGCTGAGCCACTCGCCGGCGAACCCGGCGTCCTGCCGGGCGGCGCGGCACGCCGGCTTCCCGGCGGAAGGTACGCGGCGCGGCGCGGCGCGCCACGCCGACGGCTGGCACGACATGCACGTCCACGCCCGCCTCGACACGGACCCGTGAGCGCGGGACCCGGGGACCGGCCGACGGAGTGAGCCCGGCGGAGTGCGGCCCGCTCGGGAATCAGCGGAGCCGTTCGGCCTCGTGGATCACCGTCGCGAGGTCTCGCACCTCCGGGTCGTCGGTCGCGTCGGCCGCCTGCTGCGCGATCGCCGCCAGGTCGTCCAGGCGCACCTCCCGGCCGTACGGGCCGTCTTGCAGCGCCTGCGCGAAATAGCCGGCCGAGTAGCAGGTCCGCAACCGCGGGGACGCCTCCCGGAAGTCGCCGTTCACGTCGGCGACGGTCACCGACTCGTACGTCTCGGCGGCGTCACGTCTCGTCGGATCGGTCCAGCGCACCTGCACGCGGGCGATCCGGGCCGAGGGCGGCACCCCGTCGGCGAGCCGGACGGCGTAGAGCGCCGTGACGCTGTGCCCCGGTCCGACCTCGCCTCCGTCGACGCGGTCGTCGCGGAAGTCCTCGTCGTCGAGTGCCCGGTTGTCGTACCCGACGAGCCGGTAGGACCGCACGGATGTCGGTTCGAAGCTCACCTGCACCTTGGCGTCGAGCGCCCGAACGCTCAGCGTCGCCGGCAGCTGTCGGACGAACACCTTCCGGGCCTGGGCGCGGTCGCTGACGTACACCGCGAAGCCGTCGCCCCGATCGGCCAGCTGCTCCATCAACTCGTCGCCGTACTCGCTGCCGACCCCCACGCCGAGCAGCGCGATCTGCTTCTCCGCCTCGTCGCGCACCCGGCGCAGGATCGGCTCCGCGTCGGTCCGGCCGGCGTTGGCGAGCCCGTCGGAGAGCACGATCACGCGGTTGGTCCGGCCGGGGCGGAACCCGTCGCGGGCCACCCGGTAGCCGAGCACCAGGCCGGCTTCGAGGTTGGTGCTGTCCCGGGTGTGCAGGGAGTCGATGGCGGCGTGCAGCTCGTCGGCGTCGGAGACGGCGGTCATCTCCCGGACCACCCGGGCCTCGCCGCTGAACTCGACGATGGCGATGGAGTCGGTGCGGCGCAACTGGTCGACCAGGGTGTGCAGCGCGTCCTGGACGAGGTCGAGCCGTCCGGGCTCACCCATCGAGCCGGAGACGTCGACGACGAAGGTGAGGGCTGCGTCCGGCCGGCTCTCCTCGTCCTCCGAGCGGGTCTGCAATCCGACCCGCATCAACCGGACCTCGCCGGACACCTCGTGGGAGTCGGGGAAGTGGGCGCCGTCGACGTGTACGGCGAAGCCGTCGCCGCCCGGCTCGGCGTAGTCCTGCCGGAAGGAGTTCACGAACTCCTCGGGCCGCACCGCGGTCCGCTCGGGCAACCGCCCGTCCATGATGAGCCGGCGGGCGTAGCCGTACGACGCGGTGTCGACGTCGACGCCGAAGGTGGAGCGCGGGTCCTCCTCGGTTGCGGTCTCCTCATCGCCCGACCAGGGCGTGCCGTCGTGGTGGCGGGCGGATCCCGGGGCCGTGTCGGCCTGCCGTGCGCCCCGGCCTTCGGCGCCGCAGGCGGTGATCGTCATCGTGATCGCCAGCAGCGCCGGCAGCAGCGGTGACCGTCGCAGGTGGGCCATCGGATCCTCCGGGGTGGGTCGGGGGTGGGCGACCGGCCGCGGGGTACCGGAGCCGTCGTGGTCATTGACGCAGACCACCGGCGCGACGGATCCCGTCGTGGCCGAGCCGATACGCAAGCGTGAGCGTCGTGACCGCTTCGTGTGCAAGCCGTGACCTGAACAGTCCGCCCGACGAGGCGCCGCCGCGACGGCGACCGGCCTCGATGGACGGAGTGCCCGGCCGTGCCGCACCGCCGCGGATGGGGCAGAGTGGCAGTCGCGGCCGGAACCAGACGGCCGGGACGGGAGGGCAGTGGCCGTGGAACGTACGACCGGGGTGGTGTTCCCCATGGCCGACGGCACGCGCAGCACGTCGGCACTCGGCCGCGCGGTCGTCGCCGACGCCTTGCGCGCCGTCGACCCGGTCGGCGCGCGCTCGGCCGAACACGAGACCAACTGGCGGCACGGCTACCTCGGACACTTCCGCCGCCTGGTCGAGGCGGGGCTGCTCTCCCGCGAGGCGGCGGTGACCGTCGCCCGCGACGGCCTCGCCTCCCTGCACGCCCGGATGCGAGTGGTCCCCGACGACAATCCGGAGATCGGCCTGGACGAGGTCTTCAGCACCGTCGCCGGGCAGCCGCTGCGTACCGCCACCGTCACCGGCGCCGGCGCGGCCGAGCGGGAGTTCTCCCTGCCGTACCGGGGGCAGCGGCTGCGCGGCGACGACCTGCGCCGCCGGCTCGACGCCTGGGTCACCGCCGGCGTCGTCGAACCGTCCTGCGCCGAGGCCGTCCGCGCCGTCCTGGCCAACCCGGACTGGCTCGATCTGCGCGACCAGCGCATCGTGGTACTCGGCGCGGGGGCCGAGATGGGCCCGCTGCCGTCCGTGCTGCGCTGGGGCGGCGATGTGGTCGCGGTCGACCTGCCACGTCCGGAGATCTGGCGACGGCTGCTGCGCACCACCCACCGGTACGCCGGTCGCCTGCACCTGCCGGTACGGACTGGCACGGCCGGCGACGACGAGGCGCTCGCCGCCGGCGCCGGCGCGGACCTGCTGCACCGCCTCCCGCGGGCGGCCGAGTGGCTGCTCGGCCTCGACGGCCGGCTCGTGCTCGGCAACTACGTCTACGCGGACGGGGCGACCAACGTACGGGTCGCGATGGCCGTCGACGCGCTCACCCGTCACCTCCAGCAGCACCGCGACGACGTGGCGCTGGCGTTCCTCGCCACCCCCACCGACGTCTTCGCCGTCCCCGCCGAGGCGGTCCGCCACGCCGAACGGGGCTACGCCGCCCGCGGCGTCGCCCGCCGGTCCCTGCGGGTGCTCTCCGGCGGCCGCCTGCTGCACCGCAACTACCCGCCGGGCGCCGACCCCGGCATCAACGACAGCCTCGTGCCGCAGCAGGGCCCGAACTACGCCCTGGCCAAGCGGTTGCAGCGGTGGCGGGCGACGGTGGCGCGGGACGCCGGGACGACCGTGTCGTTCAAGGTGGCGCCGCCGACGCGGACCCGGTCCGTGCTGCGCAACCGGGCGCTCGCCGCCGCGTACGCCGGCGCGCACCGGTTCGGCATCGAGGTGTTCGATCCCGCCACCAGCAACACCCTGATGGCCGCGCTGCTGGTGCACGACCTGCGCACCGGCGGCGGGCCGGCGCAGGCGCACCCGTGGCAGGACGAGGCGTACGCCGCGGCGCACGGCGGGCTGTGGCGGGTGCCGTACGCCCCGCGCAGCGCCCTCGGGCTGGCCGTCCTGCTGGGCCTCGGCGGGGCTCGGGCCTGACATTCACCGGGGTCGCCGATCCGCCGGAATCGCCTCGCCGGCGCCGCGACTACGCCATCCATTCACGACAACAGCGCCTTCAGGCTATTGCGCTGACAGGTACCGAGCGCGATGGTTTCTTGCATCGAGCTGATGCTGCGCGTGGCTCTACGACAGCTGTCGGTTCCTCCCGGCGCGCATCGAAGCTCCCCGAGACGGAATGGAGCCATGATGCCGTTCAGCAGGAGAGCGCTACTCGCGGGGATGCTCGGCGGGGCCGCCGTCGGCCTCGGCCAGTTCCCGTCCCGCCGCGCGTTCGCGCTGCCCGCACCCTCCACCGCTGGTACCACTCTGGAGCACACCATCGTCCGGGGCGCACCGGGCGCGGGCGGCTACGCGACGCTGCGGCTCGCCGAGGGTGAACCGTTCCTCGTCCGGGCCGACCTCGGTGGATCCCCGCGCGAGCGTGCCGGCTTCACCGGTCGGGTGCTGACCTGCTTCGCGCAGCTGACCGACGTGCACGTGCTGGACACCCAGTCGCCGGGGCGGTTCGAGTTCTTCGACCGGTACGGCAGCCTGCCCGGACTGGATGACCTGGGCAGCGCGTACCGGCCGCAGGAGTTGCTCAGCGCCCAGGTGGGCGACGCCATGATCCGGCAGGTACGCCAGGTGCACGCCGGCCCGTTCACCGGTGCGCCGCTCCGGTTCTCGGTGGTGACCGGCGACAACACCGACAACTGCCAGCACAACGAGCTGCGCTGGTACATCGACCTGCTCGACGGTGCCGCGGTCCGGCCCGACTCCGGTGACCCGAGTCGGTACGAGGGCGTGGCGGACGATGTCGCGGCGGATCCGTCCTACTGGCACCCGGAGACCGGCTTCGGCCAGGCGACCTCGGTCTCCGGGTTCCCCGTCGTACCGGGCCTGCTCGGCGCCGCGCGAGCCCCGTTCCAGGCGGCCGGGATCGGTGTGCCGTGGTACGCCGTCTACGGCAACCACGACGGCCTCGTCCAGGGCAACGTGCCGGCTTCGCCGCTGCTGCGTCAACTGGCCACCGGCCCGCTGAAGCTGACCAGCCTGCCACCGTCGATCCTCGCGGCGCCGATCCCGGCGCAGATCCAGTTCATCGTCGGGCTGCTCGCCCAGGACCCGGCCGCGGTGGCGTTGATGCTCTCCTCCGGCGGGCGCCGTTTCGTCACTCCCGACCCCGACCGGCGCATCGTGGACCGGGCCACCACCGTGGCCGAACACTTCGTCACCAGCGGCACGCCCGTCGGTCACGGCTTCACGGAGACGAACATCGCCGACGCCACCGCGTACTACACCTTCGACGCCGGCCGGGTGCGCGGCATCGTCCTGGACACGGTGAACAGCGCAGGCGGTCCGAACGGCTCGATCGATCCCACCCAGTACGCCTGGCTGGAGCGGCAACTGCAAGCGGCGAGCAGCCGCTGGCTGTCACCGTCGGGCGAGGTGGTCACCCGCCCCGGTCGGGCGGACAAGTACGTCGCCATCTTCAGCCACCACACCGTCGGCAGCATGGACAACGTGCCCGCCGGCAGTGACCGGATCGGTGGTGCGCAGGTAAGAGCCCTGCTGCTGCGCTACCCCAACGTGATCCTCTGGGTCAACGGGCACACCCACCGCAACGAGGTGCTGCCCCACGCCCGCCCGGCCGGCGCCGTCGTCGGTGGCGGCTTCTGGGAGGTCAACACGGCGGCGCACATCGACTGGCCCGAGCAGTCCCGGATCATCGAGCTGGTGGACAATCTCGACGGCACCCTCTCGGCGTTCTGCACCATCGTCGACCACGCGGGACCGGCTGCCAGGGGCGGATTGTCGGACACCACGGCGCTCGCCGCGCTCTCCCGCGAGCTATCCGCCAACGACTGGCAGGGCA
Source organism: Micromonospora kangleipakensis (assembly GCF_004217615.1). Taxonomy (NCBI): domain Bacteria; kingdom Bacillati; phylum Actinomycetota; class Actinomycetes; order Micromonosporales; family Micromonosporaceae; genus Micromonospora; species Micromonospora kangleipakensis. Next base: position 4,571,529 of record NZ_SHLD01000001.1, read on the forward strand.
GGGGTGACTTCCGGCGCGGCACGCTGGCCGATCGCAACGTCGAGCTGGTCATCCCGTCGCCGCTCGCCGGGGTGAAGGCGGTGTCCGCCGAGGTCGGCGAGGCGTTCTCGATGGCGGTGAGCGGCTAGTGGCTTGGCTCAGATCCTTGGCCTTTCAATTGCTCCTTGTTGCGTGGTCGGCCGCTGGGGGTGCGGCGATCTGAGTGACGAGGAAATCGAGCCGTTCCTCCTGAGCATCCGGGGGGATGCGGCCGCTGTCGGACAGGACAGCAATGCCGTGCAACGCGCTCCAGATGCGCCGCGGCCGGGTATCGCGTCCACTGACGGGTGGGTGAGTCTTGGGCGAAGTTGGTCTTCGGTTCGGCGCGGGCGTTGCGCCAGCGGACGTAGGCCGCGATCGCGGCGTTCTGCTCCACGTGGGTGCGGTGGTCGTTGCCGTTGAGGGCGAAGTAGCGCAGGATGCGGCGTAGCGTCTCCCGGCTGATTTTCGGAACCACGTGCCGTTGGACCAGGTGGTCGGCGAGCTTGGACAAGCTCCAGGTGGCAAAGCCGGTCAGGCCCAGTCGGCGGGGGACGTCCGGGCGATCAGGCAGATGTGCTCGCGCACCCGCTCACCGATCGTGCTTGGGCGTCTCCCGCTCCGTGGTCGCGCAGGGCGGCGCAGGCGCCGATGGCCATCACGTCGGTCAGCGCGAACACGCAGGTGGCCGTCAGCCCCCGGGCCAGCAGTTCGCTTAAGCCCCGCTCGACGCGCCCCCGCCGTCGTCCCACCGGCCACACCCTGGTCGTACGCGACTCGACCGGCCCCGCTCGGCAACGTCCCGCCAGCGGCTGAAGCCGCCGGCGAGAGTCGGGCCGCATACAGTGACGCAATGCTGCCGAGGGTGAAGGGCCTGTCCCGGCACTTCACCGAGGAGAGCCTGCGCGCCTACCTGCTCGCCCGCTCCGAACGCCGCGACGACGGCTGCCTGATCGTGCGCGGGTACGGCTCCCGCCGCGACGTCCACCAGAAGGTCGCCGGGCGGGCGTGGGCGCACATCGCCGCGTACGCGGTCTTCGTCGGCGGCTACGACCCGGCGCTGGACGTCGACCACCGCTGCGCCGCCAGGGACTGCATCGAGCCCACCCACCTGCGTCAGGTCAGCCGCGCGGTGACCTGCCGGGACCGGCGGCAGGAAGCGCGGTGCCGCAACGGCCACGCCCGGGAGATCGACGAGGTGACCGGGCGCTACCGCCGCGTGTGCCGGACGTGCAACCGGGAGGCTCAGCGGCGCTGGCGGGACCGTCGGGCCGCCGAGGTCGCCACGGCGAGAGCCACGCACGGTCGCGGCCCGTCGGCCTCCGCTTGATCCACGGGGGGATCGGCAAGCTGGGCTACCTGGTGGTTGCCCTGGTGATCCTCAGCGGCCTGGTGCTGGCCCTCGGGTGGATCGAGGACCTCAGCGCCCGGCGCCCATGCCCTGGTCCCGCCCTGGGCGAACGAGCAGGCGGGATCGCGCAGACCGACCGGCAGGTCAGCCGTCGGCGGCAGGACGTGACTGCCCTCCACCGAGCAGGAAGAACAATATCCTCCCAGATTGCTCGAAATAGCAATAACTTGTGTAATTTGTCGTATAACTGACTCAGTATCACGAGCGCCCCAACACAGGAACTTTCGCGTGCGCTCATCGGAACACGCTCGATCAACATGGGGCGCTGTCCGCCTCGGTACGACGCCGGCGGCGGCCCGGCCTGACACGACCCGGCCGAGCCGGCGTCGGCGGAAGCCGGTGATTGGGGTGATCACCGCGGCCGGCACGGGTCCCGCCCTCCTACGGGCCCGTGCCGGCCACCCCGCCGAAGCGGAGCGACGCAACGCCGAGCGCTACCAGTCCCCCGAGCGAGAGGAAACGGTGATGTGGAACCCGCCAACACCGGCGGAGCAGGAGCTGTGGAACGCCGTGGTGGCCGGGGTCCGCGCGGTCGATCGGGCGGATCGCAAGGGTTTCGAGAACGCGATCGACCGCCTGTCACGGTTGCCCCACCCATGGGCGCACCAGGTCCTCAAGGACACCGCAGGACTGCTGGCCGACGAGCTCGACCCGGACGGGCCCGACCCCTGGCCGCTCCTGGCGGCGCATGTCGACCGCTCCGCGCACTGGTTGCCCCAGGTGAACCGGGGGCTGCTAGCCGCGCTCCTTCCTGGTGGCCACCGACCGCCCGCCGCGGACGTGCCCGGGGGCGAACCGGAGAACACCCGGTGCCGACTGCTGCTGATCGCCCACATGGCGAAGGCCGCGCGGGTCGGCGTCGGGGCGTTCCTCGACGTGGCGCTGGCCAGCAACGGCCGAGGGGCCGGCAGGTCGCTGTCCGGATCGGTCCCACACTGCCGCACCGGACGCTGACCGCGCCTGACGCGCCTCGGCGCCACGCGGAGTACGGAAGTCGGCGCGAGCACTGTTGAGTGACACGAAAGTGTCAGTGAAAGTGACATGGCTTGTCAGTCCCTGCTCACCCGTCGTGAGGTGCGCTGACCCGGGAGTGAGGTCCCCGGTCCCCCCGGTTACGCTTTTGATCGTCCCCAGCCGGGGACTCCTCGGTCTCTCGGCCCGGTATGACTTACTGCCCCTGCCGTACGGATGATCCGGGGGGGTGTTGTCGCCGGATCGGGTGGCGTCAGCGGACCGCTGATAGGGACACGGCCACCCCGGTAGGCCTGCGGTGGAATCGCTCCACCTTGCCGTTGGTTTGCGGGCGGCAACGGGCGGGTCTTCTTCACGCTGATACCGGCCGCGGTGAGTGTTTCGCGCCAGAGGAACGACTTGTAGCAGGCGCCGTTGTCGGTGATCACGCTGCGCACCGTGATCCCGTGGGATGTAAACCAGGCGTGGGTGCGTTGCCAGAACCCGGCGGCGGTCTCTTTCCGCTCGTCGGGCAGGATTTCTGTGTAGGCCAGCCGGGAGTGATCGTCCAAGGCGGTATGCAGATAGGCGTAACCAAGCCGGGCGCGCTGCCCCAGGCGTCGGTTCATTGACCATGTGTGGCGGTGCGGTTGCGTTTGCCCTGGCGGTGGCCTTGGGTGCGCCAGCCGCCGCCGTCGGGAATGACACCGAGCTTCTTGACGTCGACGTGGATGAGATCACCGGGTGTGGGATGTTCGTAGCGGCGGACCGGCTGCCGCGTAACTCGATCGAGATGGGCCAGGCGTGGCACGCCGGCTTGGTACAGGATCGCGTGGCAGGTGGAAGCGTGCAGGCCGAGATGGCCCGCTATCCGAGCCGGTCCCCACCGGTGTGGCCCGCAAGGACAGGACCTTGCGTTCGATGGCAGCTGGCGTGCGCGTCGGCGTGCGGTGGGGCCGACTGGAATCTGCCATCGCGGTCTCACCGCCTACTCGGTAGCGGTCGGCCCACCGCCTTGCTGTGGTCGGGCTGACCTGGAACCGTTCCGCAGCCCGGCACAGTGGCCGGCCATCGTGCACAACACAGCGGGCCAGGCGCAGCCTGCCGGTCTCGGACAAGGGGGCATTACGGTGGACCACGAGGACCTCCGGCGGGTGTGAACTTCGACAAGCTCCACCTCACCCGGAGGTCCTCACCCATTCAAGATCCTGGACGCGTCACCAACGTCCGTGGGACCTAGACGAGTAAGTCCTAATCCTGGTCAGTGGTCGTAGGCGATCAAGGACCTGGTCAGGGGTTGTCCGGTGGTGCGGTTGTGCCAGATGGCGGCGGTCATGGCCAGGAGTCGTTGTGCGACGCGGGCGGCGACGCCTTCGATGCTGCGGCCGCCGTGTAGCTCGAGGTCGAGCTGGCCCTTGAGCGTGTCGTTGACCGATTCGATGAGTTGCCGGATCGGTTTGAGCAGGTGTTCGTCGGGGCGTGGGGTGCGGTTGCGGTAGGAGGGTCGTAGCAGCCGCACTCCGCGTTCGGCCAGCCAGCGGTCCAGCTCGGCGGAGACGTAGCCCTTGTCCGCGATGATCAGCAGGCCGGGGCGTTCGGCCATCAGGTCCGGGTCGTGTTCGAGGACCGCGGTCAACACCTGACGTTCGTCGACTTTCGGGCTGGCCAGGGCCCAGGTGACGGGTAGGCCGGCCGGGGTGCAGATCAGGTGTAGCCGCAGGCCCCAGAACCAGCGCGAGTGCGACGGGCAGTAGCCGTAGCTGGCCCACCCCGCTAACCATGAGCGGCGCACGGTGGGCCGGGACCGGCCGCACTCGACCGGGGTGGAGTCGAGCACCCAGGTCGAGTCGGCCCACAGGTCGGTGTCCGCGGCCACCGCCCGGATCGCCCTCTTCAGTAGCGGCACGGCGGCTCGTAGGCGCTTGTTGTAGCCGGACTGCCCCGGCAGATAGGGAAACGCTCCGGGCAGATGCGCGGGGACGAACCGCAGCCAGCGGGCCTCGGACCGAATCCCGAGCAGCACCTGGGTCACCGCCAGGGTCAGCAGCTCAGCATCGGACAGCTTCGGTGGCCGACCGGACCTGCGGGGCCGCCCCAGCCAGTCGTCGATCTTCACGTACAGTGCGGTGAGAAGGGTGTTGAGGTCTGTCGTCACAAACGGATCATCAACACCCTTCGCTGCGTTCGCAGCCCCGGACCGACTTAGGAATTACTCGTCTAGGCGTACTCGGGGGTACTCGATCGACAGGGCCATCCAGATTCAGACGGGTTACCGGGCGGACGCGTCCCGGACAGCGAGCTTGAAGTAGTCGCGCATCGCCGTGCGGGCCCGCTCGACTGATTGTTTGATCACCTCATCGGGCGGGGAGAACTCGATCAGGTCGAGCCCTTCGGTGTTCAACTCGACGGTCTGCAGCCGGTACCGCTCGGTGACCTGTGATTCTCCGGTGCCGAACACCCCGAACTTCCCAACCGCCGCGAGCATCTGTCCGATGTCCGTGATCGCGGGTGGGGACTCCGGGACGACATCCAATCGCAGCGCGAGGGTGTGCGAACGCTCCGGCTGGTTGGCGGCAGCAGCCCGTGGCTTCTCGGTCGGCTCATCGTCGAACTCCCGGAAGGGCAGGTTGTTCCACACGCCGCCGTCGACATAGGTTCCCGGGGCAGGCCAGCCGTCCCGGGCCGGACCGTCGATGACGTACGGCTTGAAGATGAACGGAAGACCCATGGAGATCCGGACCGCGTCGGCAACCGGGAAGTCGGGCGTATGGTCGGGCGAGAAGATCTGTGTGGCGCCGGTGGTGAGATTCGTGCCGGTGACGAGCAGCTTCGCGCCCCGCGGTCCCGCCAGCAGTTGCCGGAAGGTGGTGTGGCGCCCCGGAATCCCGCTGGCGTTCCTCATCTTGTTGCCGAGCAGGGTGTCCAGCGTGTCGCGGGCACGCGAGCCGGAGAACACGCCCATGTCCCGGCTGAGATAGGCGACGTACTCCGGCCACTGCGCTCTGAGCAGCCGCACCAGCCGCTTGTCCTTGTTCTCCGTCAGCACGTCGTCCAGCTTCTTGGCGTACTTGCCCACCCACGCCTTCAGTGCGAGGTAGAGCATTGCGCCGACCGGGCAGAACAAACCGCTGGTCATGACCGCGTCCATTCCCCACTCCAGGACGACGTGCTTCCGCAGGACGGAAATCAGCTTCCGTTCCTCGTCCGAGTCGGTTACCTGCCGGTACGGTCCGCCGACGACAGGCACGAGCCGTGGGGTCGACGACTCGAAGAAGTCCTCGAAGGAATCGATGGAGACGCCCGGAACGCTTCCCGGCCGCTTCATGAATTCCCGGATCTCGTCCACGGTGTAACCGGCGGCGAGCAGCATCGCGGTGATCGCGCCGGCGGAGGCGCCCCCGTACCCCACCACGTGGTCGAAGACATCATGTTCACGCAGGACGTCAAGGGCTCCGAGGTACGCGAAGCCCTTGCCGCCGCCCCCTTCGAATACCAGGTAGTTGATGTCGGCGGGGCGCAGGCGGGTACGGATCCGGCCGGGTGCCGTGGGCACCGGCTGCAGCAGCTGGCCGTTCATGAGGCCGTGGGTGGGGCCGGGATCGCCGGGTGCGGGTTGACCGGCAACCCGGCGTCTGCAAGGCACACCGACTCGGTCGGCAGGCGAACCTCCCACGAGCTGCCCACCGGCACGCCGCCACGCGCCGGCCCGGACAGTGCCTGAACCTCGTCGGCGATGGACAGGTAGCCGGGCGCGTCCGGCGCCGGGGCGCCCAGACCGCCCCACGGAATGAGCGTATGGACGTAGAAGTTGACCTGGTCCTCGTACCCCGGTCTCGTCGGGACGACGACCCGCGCGGAGCCCGCCCTCAGGAAGGCCGCGAACAGGGCGTCCGCGCCGGTGATGTCGGCCAGGTCGGGCCAACGGTCGGCGTTGGCCCAGAAGTAGGGATAGAACACGTAGCGTAGGTTCTCCCATTCGAATGCCTGTTCCAGGAACATCACCTCGTCCCGGGGCGGCTTGCTCACGTCGAGCCAGGGACCTTTCTCGTCCCCCGCCCAGGGATCCGGCGAGGCGGCCGGGGATTGGCCGCTCAGCAGGGTCAGGACATGTTTCTTCAGCTCGGTTCGCTCGACCTCGCGGGCTCGCGCGGGGCTCATCCCGGAGATGTCGATGCCCGCCCGAATGGAGCTGGCCGCCAGTTCCTGCAGATGTTCCTGGAGCTTGAGGTCGTAGGCGCCCCGGATCACCTCATACGTGGCCTGTCTCCACCGCTGAATCGCCGCCGCGGTTGGTTCACAGATCAGTTCTACGTTGATCACGTACCCGTACGGTGCGTCGAGCATGACCGCGACCGGCACCGTGCCCGATGAGATCGGCCCGACCGCCCCGTTGGAGATCTGCGTAACCAGCGCGCTGCCCTTCGCGGTGGTGCCAACGGCGGCTGCCTGACCCGCCCCGACCGATATGGTGATGCTCAGCTGCTCCTGCCACTCCGGGAAGTGCCCGTCATGCCACGCCAGGACCGCGGCTCGCCATGACTTGGCCCTCCACCCGGCCGGCACCGTCAGCGTGTTCTGGCTGTTCCACTCCAGCGTCCACTCGTTCTTCGGCTCGACGATGACCGGAATGCCGTCCTTTTCCTGCTTCAACGGCGGGTACCGACTGATGACGGTGGCCACCGTCTGGTCGGCTGGGACGGGTTCGAGCCCGGTCGCGCCGTACCGGGCCGCGTACTTCAAATACGTGTCGGTGTTCGGGTTGATGTCCGCGGGTGTCAGCTCCGGGTTGGTGTCCGACTTCGGCTTGGCGTCCGCGGTGAACGGGTCGGGGCGTGTCGTGATCAATCCCTTGCCCTGGCGGCTCTTGTCCAGCCACCGCCACCATGCAGCCGGCTCTGGCACGAGGAACTCCAGCAGGAAGCGGTTGGGGTACCGCAGCACGCGCAGCCGGCGTACCTGCTCAACCCAGCGGTAGATGCCGACGATCGGCTCGTCCTCGGTGTTGTCGAGGCCGTGCCGGTTGGTTTCGGTGATCCGCGTAAATGTCCGGGTGACGCGGACGGTACGGGTGCGCTCCGACACCTTGCTGACCGACCGACTCACGATCTCCTTCGCCGTCTTGTACGCGGTCTGCTCGGCCTCGGCCAGGGATCCGTCCACGGTCGCGGCGAGATGCGTCTTGACGTTCGTCGGGCCGTACTGCCCGGTGGTGTCCACGCTCAGCTCGCCCTCGAACGCCAGCTCGCTTTCCCGCTGTGTCTGGCGGCTGAACTCGCCACGGTCGGTCTGCTGCGTGTCGACCTCGGTTTCAGTGGTCCGCTCCGTGTCGGTTGTCGTGGTCTGCTCAGTCTCGGTTTCACGGCGATGGACGCGCTTCTTCGACTCGTGCGGCAGCACGTTTTCGATGTGGGCGATCTCGGCGGCCTCGTAACGGTTCCACTCGTCCTCGACGACGTAGTAGTCCGAGACGGCAGGCGTACGTGCGAGCTTGCTGCTCCGCAGCAGGCCGGCTTCAGTCCGCTCAGTCCGCTCGGGATATCGGCTCAGCCAGGTCGGCAGCAACACCTTGCGCCGGTGCAGCGCCCACCAGACCTCGGCGCCCGTGTCCGTCTCCGGCTTGCCGGTGCCCTTCTCGCCGGCGCCGTCGCGCTCGGTCGCCGGTCGGCGGGGTCGCAGGACGAGCTCCGCCAACCCTCCGACCAGGAGAAGACGGTTCAGCGCCGGTGGTACGGCGGGATCGGCATCGGGCACCAGCATTGCCACGACGAGACTCGCTCCGATCTCCGCCCGGATCCCGGCCCAAATCTCGGTGCCGGACGAGTCCCGCTTGGATGCGATGTCCCGGTGGGCGAGCCGGGTGAGCACGTCGGCGTCCCGGTGGGCGAGCCAGGCGAGCACCTCGGCACGGCTCACCCGGTCCGCGCGTTCCCTGAGCCATCGCGACAGTTCCCAGATCGGTAGGTCCGCGTCGGGTTCTGGCGGCTTGAAGTGGCCGGCGGCCAGGAAATTCGCACAGATGGCCTGCACCGATTCGCTGTGGTGGGCATCGGCGAGCTCGGTGAGTACCTGTGGTGTTGCCGCGCCCGGCGGGACGAGAGGGATGGTGGTGTCGGGTTGCGGCTCGACCTTCTGCGCGTCTCGGACCAAGGTGAAACGGACAAGTTCCGGCACGCCACTCACCTTCTTCATCGATCGAGAGGCGACATATTGAGGTTCGACGGCCGGTTACGCAAAGTCAAGGAGGGAGTACAACTCGCGACAGTGATCGCAGGGGCGTGGCGCACACGAGGCGCCAGGCTCGCGGCTACCGAGGGGAAGATTGAGCCGTGAGCTCGCACTGTTCGGCGAGAGGCCGGGCGGCGGATGCTGGCTGCCGCGTTGGAGGCGGAGGTTGACGCCAATCTGGCCGAGTTGGCCGACGAACGTGTGACGAGCGGGGTCGGCGTCTGGTGGTGCGTAACGGTCACACGCAGCCTCGGCAGATGATGACCGTGGCCGGTGCGGTAGAGGTGACCGCGCCGCAGGTCAATGACAAGTGGGTCGATGCGGAGACCGGGCAGCGCAAGCGGTTCCGGTCGGTGGTCTTGCCGCCGTGGTGCCGCAAGTCGCCGAAGGTGGTCGAGGTGGTGGCGTTGCTGTATCTGCACGGGCTGTCGACCGGCGACTTCGTACCCGCGCTGGAGTCGTTCCTGGGCTCGGCCGCCGGGCTGTCGTCGGCGACGATCACGCGGCTGACCAAGCAGTGGGGCGATGACTACCACGCCTTCTGCGCTCGGGACGTGTCGCAGGTCGACTACGTCTACGTCTGGACCGACGGGGTGCACGTCACAGCCACGCCGGGCCGGTCGGCTCGATCACCACGCCGTCGGGTCCGCCGCCAAATTCCCTCACCCGAGGCGGGTGGCGAGCTGGCCCCGCGTACGCGACAGTGGAGCAGTCGTCAGGCCCGGGGAGGTTTCCGCCATGCCGGTCCCAATCCACAATTCCCGTCCCGTCCCACGCCCCTCCGGGCAGCTGCCCCCGGGCGTCGACCTGACGGGAGTGACGGAGCTGCGGCTGCACGGGGTCGGCGGGATCCGGCCGGAGACTCTGCTCGCCGACCTGGCCCCACAGCTGGTGGCCGGTGACCAGGCTGCCGGCTTCTACCGCACTGCCGACCTCAACGGGCGGCATGTGGAGGCGTACTCGTGGGGGGCGCTTGCCGTCCGCAGCGCGGTACGCCTGCTGTGGCTGCTGCTACTGCCGTTTGCGATGGTCAACGTCGCCGGCTGGATGTGCACCCCCGCGACCTGGCGCAGTCGGTGGCGCTTCCTGCTGCACCGCGCGGTGCTCCGGGTGGCCGCGCTTGCCATGACGCTCAACCTGGTCCTGCTGGCCGCCATGACCGCAATGGACGTGATGGCCTACCAGTGCGGCGCGCGCGACACCTGTGTCGACCACTGGTGGCTGCGGTGGCTGCGATGGGGACCACTGGCCGACCACCCGGGTTGGCGGGTCCTCGCCGGAGCGGCCATTCCGCTGCTGCTCGTCCTCGGTCTCGCCCTGCTAGGCGGACGACAGTGGACACCCTACGAGAGCGTCCAGCCGCCCCGGGGGGTGGGCGACGCCTCGCGGCCACCGCTGGTCACGTCGGCGCGGCCCGGCGTTGGTCTCGGCCACCCGTATTTCTGGCACGGCAAGAGCATCGGCCTCGGCGTGCTGCATCTGGCGGTTGCCATGGCGTTCCTGGCCTGGCTCACCGGACACACCGTCGGCGCCGCCGTACGGGAGGCGGGGCAGGTGGCACATTCACCTGGCTGGCACACCGCGACGGTGCTCGCGGCCCTCGTCACGCTGATCGGCGCGGTGGTCCTGCTAGCCTCCGACCGTCCCCCGGTACGTCTGCTGTGGCCCTTCGCGCTGCTGGCGGTCCTGCTGTCCGGGATGCTCTCCGCCGGTTGCGCGGCGGTCTTCGCGATGCGTCAGCCGCTCGGACCGGGTGGTACCGGACCGCTTCCGGGCATGTCGACGGCGGTGGACGGCTGCTACGGCGTCCTCGTCGCGGTCGTGCTTGCTGTGTTGGTGTCGGGCCTGGTCACCCGGCGACGTGGAGAGGGACCCCGCGCGCTGCTCCTGCCGTTCGCGGCGGTCGCCGCCGGCGGCGTGCTGCTCAACGGCGTCGGCACCGGCGTGATGATCCGCGTGGCTGACCTGCTCGGCGACGTCCCCCACCCGGCGGCGCGCCCTGACCGGTCGAACGCCCTGATGATCCACGACCGGGTCTACGCGCTCGTCCCGTACCTCACCCTCCTGCCGCTCGCCGTGCTGGCCGGCCTCGCCGTGGTGGGCGGTCTGGCCTGGTGGCGTGGCGGGGGACGACGAGCGCGGCGGGCGGTCCGCGACGAGTACGGCGCCATGAGCGCGGACGTGAACGACTGGAGCATCAACGCGGCCGACACAGGCCTGAGCACACTCCGCCGCTCCTGGGAGGCCCGCATCGCCCGTGCCCGATGGGCCGCCAGGGTGGATGCCGGAACGGCCTTCGTCACGGTCACCCTCGCGCTGCTCGTCGGCCTCGCATACGGGGCGCTCGACATTTGGGTCTACCACCGCACGCCTCCGACACCGCTGCTCGCCACGTCCACCTTCCTGGCCACGGCCGCCCCGCTCGGTCTGCTGCTGCTGGTCCGGCGAGGCTGGCAGGGGCTGGACAGCCGCCGCCGCCTGGGGATCGTGTGGGACGTCAGCACCTTCTGGCCGCGCGCCTACCATCCCCTCGCCCCACCGCCATACACCGCCCGTGCGGTGCCCGACCTTCAACGCCGGCTCTGGAGACTCCATGACGCGGGGGGGCGTGCTGTGGTGGTGGCGCACAGCCAGGGCAGCGTCATCGCTCTCGCCGCGCTGCTGCAGGAGAGCCACCGGCCCGCGCACGACCAGGTCGCGCTGGTCACCTTCGGATGTCCGTTCCGCAAGCTATACGGTTCGATCTTCCCGGCCTACTTCGGGGACGGGGTGATCGGCGCGGGCCGGCCGCGGGTCTGGCGGTGGCGAAACTTCTTCTATGACACCGATCCCGTCGGCGGTCCGGTCCAGCGCGGCGACTGTCTTGACGGCGTCGACGAGCGGTTGCCCGATCCGGACACCCCCTGGTACGACTACGGGTCGGAGCCACCTCGGCCACGCGGGCACGGCGGCTACTGGACCGACCCGCGGGTCTGGGCGCTCGTCAACCACTACGCGTTCGAGCTGACCTGAATGGCCGCCGCCGGGAGCGGCCGGGTGAACAGCACAATCCTGTTCGGCGCCGGCAGGTGATGTTCGAGGAGTGGCTCCGGCGGGTAGGTGTCGGCCGCCCGCGGCGACCCGGTCCACAATCGGCACGTCGTACCGGACAGGTGGGCTTCTGCGAACGCTGGTTGAGCCACAGCCGCTGCCGCCGCGGTGGCTGGCGCGGCTGCGCGAGGCCGTTGGCAGCGGCGCCCTGGTCGCCGCATAGCACCCGTCCGAACGGGATCAAGGGCGATGACCACTGACGGCATTCGAAGGGCGGCCGAACTGCCCGCCGGCACGCCGGTCGTCACCGGCCGCGCGGTGTGGCAGAAGGGCCATCAGCCCGGCCAATGTGGCTCTGCACCGGCTGGCGGGTGTCGGAGTCCTGGCCCGGGGTCAGGTGACTGGTCAGGTTCCGGCCCCGCCCGTCACCGATCGTGTGGATCTTCGTGGTCCACCCGCCGCGCGACTTGCCGAGTCCTTCCCGTCGCGCTGCGTCACTGCTGCTCAGCCCCCTTTACGCGCGCCGGCAGCGTGCTGGTGGGCACGCACGATCGTGGAATCGGCTTTGCCGTGCCAGTCCAGATCCCCGGCCGCGTCCGCGTCGGCCTGCAGCATCGCCTCGATCCGCGCCCAGGTCCCGTCCTCCTGCCAGCGGGCGAACCGCTTGTACAGCGTCTTCCACGGCCCGTACCGTGCCGGCACGTCCCGCCATGGCACCCCAGTACCCACCCGAAACACGATCCCGTTGATCACCTGCCGGTGATCACGCCACCGCACACCACGCCGAGGTATCATCGCCGGCAGCAACGGCGCGATCCGCGCGTACTCGACTTCGGTCAGCTCGAACCGCCCACTCACGACAGACGTGGATGGGACTGTCCAACGAACGGTGTGCATGTTCAGCCGTACACGGATGGGTCCGCTGACGTACTCGAACAGGAGCGGGTTGGGCGGTCACAAGCCGACGTCGGTGAGGGCGTTGTCCTCCCACTGGTCGGCATCCTCGATGTAGCCGGCGAGGGTAGCGGAGCCGTCCTTCCACCCGCCGTGCCGGGCGATTCGCAGTGGGTTCTTGCCCTGCCGGTGGGTCTCCGTGGCGAACCCGCGGCGCAGGGAGTGTCCGGAGAAGGCGGAGGCGGCGTTCAGGCCGGCCCGGAGTGCGGTGCGGCGGACGATGATGGCGACGGCCTGGCCCGTGATGCGGCCGCTGGTTTCTCCGCGCCCGTGCGGTGCCCGGCCGAGGTTGCCGTGCCGGTCGACGCGTCGGAACACCGGTCCGGACGTCTCCCCGCGAGCAGCGAGGGCATCCAGCCATGCCTGCATGGTGCGTACGGGGCAGGTGGCCGGTCGGGATGTGTAGGGAAGGGCGGTGGTGCGGCCCACGGATTCTTTGTCGGTCTTGGAGCGACGGATGGTGACCTGCAGGCCGTCGTCGGTGAAGGTGAGGTCGGCGATGTTGAGCGCCGCGAGTTCGCTTCGCCGAGCGCCCAGCGCGAAGCCGACCACGATGAGGGCGCGGTCGCGCACCCCTGCGATGGTGGAGACGTCGAGGGTGTCGACCATCGCCCGCAGCGCCGTGATGGTCATGGCCTTGGCCTTGCGCACTCCCCGGCCACCCTCGGCGAGTTCGGCCCGGTGCCGGCGCAGGACGGCGCGGGCCGCTCGGGTGTTGGGTGACGGGAGGTCGGCGCTGGCGTGGGCGACGGTGATGGCCGCCATGGCGCGCTCGATCGTGGACGAGGCCTTACCGCCGTCGGCCAGATGTGAGACATACTCGGCCAGGGTTGCTCCGGTGGCCGGCAGGTGGGATCGTTGTTTTTCGATGCACCAGAGGGTGAACCGACTCCAGTCGCCGGCATAGGCTCGCCTCGTGGACGCGGGCACGGACTCGCGGATCCGGCGCCGCGCGGACTCCGAGAGGTGTTCGTTCGGAGCGATCGACTCGACGTATTCGGCACTCCCCTGCGCCGCAATCTCATTCACGAGAAGCAACCTTATCGTGAATGAGCGACAGGCGTCCGCCGACTCGCCGCCACGGGTCGCTCTGCCCGGCTGCCGCGGTTCGGGAACTGTGGGCGCGACGGGCTACCGTCCACTACGGTCGTCTCCCTCCCCCACATCGAGAGGACGGTTCCGCATGGACACCTTCGAGGGCATCCGCGTCTACGCCGCCGGAAAGATCACCAAGAACGGGTGGCGGCACACCCTGTTCCCCGTCGTCGACGACGCCGACTACGAGAACCCCGACCAGACGCCCTGGTCGGCGGAGGCTCGGATCGCCAGCCTCCCCGGCGCCGTGTACGTCGGCCCGCACTTCATGAGCGACGACCACGGCTGCTACCACGGCGAGAACAGCCATGGTGTCGCCGCCGGTGACATCGCCTGCGCCGCCTACCCCGGCCTGTCCCGGCCCGAGGTGAGCCGGCGATGCCTGGACGCGATCCGCTCGGCCACCCACCTGTTCACGTGGATCGACGACCCGACCTGCCACGGCAGCCTCGTGGAGATCGGCTACGCGCGGGCGTTGGGGAAGCAGGTCTACGTGTACATGCAGACCGGGCGGAAGGAGCTCGAGGATCTGTGGTTCGCCGGGCAGATCGCCACCGCCCACGGTGAGGCGGCCACCGCCGAGCAGGCGTGGGCCGACTTCCGGCTGCGGCTGAGATGACTCGGGCCGAGGCGTAGCAACGCCCCCGACCGCCTGGTCGGGGGCGTGCGCGCGTCCGTGCTACCGCCGGGGCAGGCCTGACCCCTGCACGACCCGCACCGCGTACCGGATCTCGTCGAGCCGCGGCCCGGCGTTGTACCGCAGCTGCGAGGCAGACTCGAAGGAACCCTGGATGCGGGTTGTGTTCGCGGACCCGACCACCTGCATGATGCGGTTGACCGACGTGGCAGCCGTCCGTCGTTGCCCAGATGAGCTCCCTCTGAGCTGCTGCGAGTTCCTCAAGCCATCGAGCCTTCGCCAGCCGCCAGCGCCAGAAGACCTGTTGCCGGAGGTGGAAATCACCGCCGGCGAGGCTGACACGCTCATCACGCACTATCTGCACCAGGAGTCGCACCGGGTCGGGCCGCTGTGGACGACGATCGACGCGCAGGCGGCAGCTGCCCGTGACCGGCTCGTCGAGGTGATCCGGACGGCGGCCGCGGGCGCACTGCGGACCGAGGTGAACGTCGTTGCCTGGGTGTACGACACCGAGATCCCGTGCGCCACCCACACGTACGAGCCGCTACCCGCCTACGTCGACGACGACGTACCCGTCGGAATGCGGCTGGTGGCGCACCTGCACCGCGACGGCACCGTCGGTTGGGAGGGAAGTTTCGAGCACATGGGGGCTGTGCTCACGGTGGTCGCTCTGTACGGCGGCATCGTGCATTTGGCCACCATCGCGGACAGCGAAACCCCCGTAGCTGAGGAGGCCACCTACGAGGTCTTTTACGACTGGCGGGTGGAGCGGGTCGAGGGCCCGGAAGATCGGCAGATTCGGGACCTGAACGCCATGCTCCGGGCTCGCGAGGAGAACTGATCAGCGCAGACCTCATCCACCGGCCCGGCGTCGTGGCCATCCGAGTTGTCGAGCGGTGCTCCTAGTCCGCGCGCAGGCGCTGCGCCTCCTGGCGCAGCGCCTCCGTGAGGTCCCGCCAAGCGCCAGCCGACGTCTCCATCATCCGGTTGACCATCGCCCGGGCCTGCTGCTCGTCGTCGAACTCGTAAGCGACCTCCCGGCCTCCGTCGCCTCCGAGGCGGCCGCGGACGCGCCATCGGTGGCCGTCGGAGAGCAGCCAGATGTCGCGGCGGGCGATGCGCCCCCAGTTGCCGTTCCACCAGCGGCCTTTGACCTCCACGAGAGCAGCCTGTCGAACGTTCGTACGAACACGAGTGACCCTGTCGGCACGGCCTCAACGTTGGCGAGTCCCGGAGGAACCGGCGTGCGAGCCGGGCCGGGCATCTGGCTGTCGATCACGATGGAAACGGCCCTACAAACGAGGGGTCAGGCTGGGCCGTCTGGGCCGTTACGGGCCGGCAGACGCCGACCAAGGACGACCGCGAAGCGCCTGACAAAACAGCAGGCCAGCCGCCATGTAGTAGCGGCTGGCCTGGTGGGCGACGGACGAGTCGGCCTGTACGCCCGGGTTTCCTCTCCGTAGCTTCGTTCGGGTTCGGGTGGTCAGTTGGTCAGGGACGGCCGATAGCCGGCGATCTCAGGGCCCGGTCGCCACCCCGCTCTCGTTGACGGTGAACTCCCCGCTCGGGGCGCCGTCGAAGGTCCCACTACTGATCCACTCGATCAGCGCCGCCTTGAGCGTGGAATGCGGACCGGCCCAGGGGGTGCCGGTTTTGCCGCCGTAGGGCGTGCCCGAGGCCGGGGTGCAGCGCTGCCCGGAGCAGCCTTCGGAGAGAAGCGCGTGGCTCGCGCACGCTACCTTTACCTTCACTTTGTTCGTCATCTGGAGCTCGCTGTAAATGGTGTCCGCGTTCGTCGCCGGCGCGGCCTGGTCTTCATCACCGTGGATGACCAGCGCAGGTGTGGTTAGCTTCCCTGCGACTTCCCTGTTCCAGCCGTAGCTGGAGAACACAGGACTGCGGGCGAGGCCGGTCGGGTGCGCGGGGTCGTTCCCTCCCCACTCAAGGCCCAGGGTCTCCCCCTCCAGGACCTGCGTCCAGACCTGCTCGCGACTGCCCGGGACGACATGACCGGTGCACGCCGCCTCGCGCCCTGGCGGCGTCATCTGCCAGTTTGTGGCAACACTCGCAGCGTTGAAGACGTGCAGTGGGAAGGTAGCGAAACCCGCCGGCGGCGGCTCCTCGGTCGGACCGGTGGCGAAGAACAACGACGACAGGAACACGACGCGGTTGACTTTCGCGATGTACTGGTCGGTGTTGGGAAGGAGCGGGTTCGGGTTGTCCTTGTACAGCGTCCGGCCGACGGCCTGCCCGCCGGAAGAGTAGCCCAGCAGGGTGACCTTGCCGTCCGACGGCTGCGCCCGCGCGATGGCGTCGTCGATGACCTGACGGATGTCGCGTACGAAGGTGTCGACACGGGCGAACCGGAAGTTGCTGGAGTGCGCCCGCCGCTGTCCGCCGAGCGGATTGGTGAACAACGTCGGCCCCTGCGCCGACGGTCCCTGCTGATCGAGGGGGAAGACCAGGGGGACATGAGTGCGGTCGCACCCCTCGGGGTATTCGCAGGTGCCGTCCGTGTAGGCGCGCAGGCTTGCGTTGCTCGGATCGTCCAGGCCGTGGTCGAAGCGCGTCGAGCGGCCGTAGCCGAGCAGGTTGGGGGCGAAGGTGTCGATTCCCGCCCGGGCGAGCGCCTTCTGCACGCTCAGCTCGCCGCCCTCAGGGGCAGGCTGTCGCAGGTCGAACACGGCCGGGCCGTACGAAGATCGGCCGTGGATCAGTACTGCGGCTCTGTTGGACACCGAGGAGCATTTGCCGTGGGCATACACCGGCCGGACGCGATGCACCTCGAGCTTCGCCGGGCGATCGTCGAACTGCGGGTCCGGCATCAGCCCGGGCGGCACCTTGAAGTGCAGCCAGTGATCGCTGACCCGCACACCGGTCGGCACCTCGTCGCAGCCGGCAGCCGAAGACGCGGAGGCCGGCTGAGTGAATACGGCAGCGAGCGCGGTTACCGCGACGACCGCGAATGCCGCCCCTCTCAGTGCACGTTTTGTTTTGAACATGGGGATCTCCCTACAATGGGTTGGCTACGCGCGGTTAGCGTGGTTGTGGCACCTGGCTGCACCTGTTTGGTCGCGCCGACGGCGGGGCGCGGGCGGGCCAGAGCAGGATGAAAAGGGCCGCGACGGCGACCAGCATGCGGGAGCTCAACATCGGGACGTTCCCTGGGATGCGAAGTCTGCGTTGGATAAGGACGGTGCCGCTTCCGCAAGTCGGGTCACGATGCGCTGCGAACAGCATCTATGGCAATGCGATCCGCTGGTTTGGTGGTGTCCCAGGGAAGGCATGTTGTGTCGACAAGAACTGCGAAAGCGTGTAGACAGAGACCGTTGTTAACGATCGCGTTTCTACTTCTCGGGTCCTTTCACCCGGGCCGCCGATGACTCTGAAGGAGTCACTAATGAATCCTGCTCGCGTCGCGATGGCAAGTCAACGCCTGAGCTTTTCACCAACTGGCAGAGGGCCAAGTGCGACATTCGCGGCAAAAATGAGAAGGCTTTGATTGTATTGCCTTCTCTGCCTTCTCTGCCTTCATGGCCAAAAATGCGGAAATTGTCCGCCAAATCCTCATGGTGGAATGCAAGCTGCCAGCTTGCTCGGAGATCCTGTCACGCTATCGCCCACGCGTCCATCGTGAAGGCCCCGACTTCGAAAGGACCAGCAGCGTCCATCGACCTGGCCGCGGCAGCGAGGACCCAAACCGACAGATGCAACCGGAGACGGCAAAGCCTTGCTGGGTGACCGATGCGTGCCCGACGAGCGGGCTCCTGTTTCGGCAGACGGACGTTGGCGGGGCCTGGCGGGGCCTGACATCGGTGCCCTGGGCCGTACGATTGCCCTACTTCGATGGGAGGCTGGCGTGTCGCTACAGCAGATCGGGCCAGCCGACAATCGGACGTGCGCTGCCGTCGAAGAGCAGCGGACCGAGCGCCGCAGAACCGCACTGAAGCTCGCCGGGAGCCGCGCCCGGGCAGCGACGCTCGCGAGCACCGCAGCGCTGGCCGAAATCGGGGAGCTCCTTCGCCAGGACCAGTCGGCCGGTGACCCGATCGGCATTGGCGGGGCGGAGGTCCTGACCGGCCTCACCCGGCCCACGCTGACCGATGCGCGTGATGATCCAGCGCACTGGCATAAGCTGTGCGGTCTCGCGAAGAGGGTTGTCGAGGCGGAGGACGACGATGCCGCCCGGGTTGACCTGCACGCGCGGCTGCCACATCTGGCGGGCTGGTATCACGCCGCCCAGCACCTTCAACGCGTGCACAAGCGCGCCTACTGGGCGGGCCGGGGCAGCGTCGACCCGGCGGCGCCGCTACACCCCGAATGCGACGCGCCTGGTTACGACGCCCTGATGAGCGTCTACGAGGCGGCGATCGCCCGGCTAGCCGCCGGGGCGCCCGGGCCCGGGGAGAACCTGTAGCGCCGTCGCGTGCGCCGAGCGGACCAGGCGGCCTCCGCAGTAATGACAGTGCGGGGCCCGCGCTGGCAGTGGTGACTCACCCGGAATCCGCGACCGGGCGACGGCGCATGAGGCCGCTGCTCCTTGCTCCAGTGAGCGATCCGGTCCGTGCGGGATGGGTGGGCTGGCCTGCCGGCAATAGCCGGCTCGATGGGCCACAGAGGCCCCGGGGCGGTGGCCGTGCTGGCGACCGCGCCTGCGCTGAACATCGTGCCCACCAGCGACTTCATACGTTCGGCCAGACCAGGCTGAGTGACCGATACGTAGGGCTCAGAGAGGCTCGGCCCTATGGGGTACACCAGCAGCAGCGGTTTGCCGCTGTCGTCCGCGGCGGCCTCGTGCCCGGCCGGTCGGTGTCCGATGTCGCTCGTCAGCGGCAGCACCGCCCGTGCTGTCGCGTTGCCCTTGGCTGTCAACTCAAGCAGTTTCTCCGGCCAGAGGGAGCCCTTGGGCATAAGAAGCCGCTCCTTGCCAAGGCGGTGGAACTTGACGGTATCGAAGACAAGCACGCGGCTGGCAGTGGCCCGGTTCCCGGGGTCGTTGAGCAGGGCCCAAAGGGCCTCACCACCACTGCTGTATGCGCCCACCCACGCGTCGTCGGCGACGCGCAGTGTCCCTCCGGCCGGGGCCGCAAGTCCGGACTGGGGAGGAACCGGGGGCGCGATCTCACCGCTGCGCAAGAGTTGCTGGCCTGGGCCGCCGAATGCGCCTCGGCTCCACAACAGGCGCAGTGCGGCGGACACGCGCCCCGCATTATCCGGACCCACAACGCCGCCGTACCCCAGAAAGCTTTCCTTGTCGGGCACCGGAAGGAGCAGCACCCTGAGGCTGCGTGTCTCCGACAGGACTCTGGGTGCGGTGCGGTCCAGCGCGTACTCCATGCCGCAGGGATAAAACCCGTAGCCCCCGAGCGGGTTGACGGCGTCCGGGCTGTGATCCAGCAGCTGATGCCAGTCCGGCAGGCCGGTGATCTTCGCTTTCTGAGATCGAGTGTGGCCTTGCAGGAGGAATCGGCAGAGGTTGCGCATACCCGTGGTGGCATGTCTCGGCTCCGTCAGAACTCCGGTGCTAGTGGAGGGATAGGGGTAGGCACTGCCGATGGAACGGAAGAAGACATATCCGCCTACCGTGGTCTCGTCGGGTAGATCCGGCTTGTCGCTGGCTGCCCCACCCGCCTCCCGAGGCAGGGTCGCGAACCACAGGTCATCACCGACGCCTCGCAGTACCGCTAGTTCTCGCAAGATCGTTAGTCAAGGGCCGAACGCCTCGGACGCCACCGCGTGGCGGGTCCTTCAGACGATTGATGAGCCGGCCTCGACGAACTCCTGGTCAACCCAGTCTTATCGGCAAGATCGGCGAGCAGCCGTGTGCCGGCATGACCGACCACACCCCGAGCCCCACCGATGACGACAACCTTCGGACGCGTGCCGGTACCCTGCACCCTGGAAGTGCCTTCCGAGACGGACGATCCTGATCCTAAGGGACGTCTCGTAACCCCGGTGTCTGTCTGTTGAGGACGATCATCGAGGATGCCTGGGTGCAGGTGATCTCCGCAGCGCGCGCCGAGTGGATCTTCCCGTTCACGGGGTTGCAACCCGCTCAGTTCCGCAAGCTGGTCCGCCTGGTCGCCGAGCGAGGCGGGGACACGATCGCTGACGGTCGGCCGGGCCGGCAGTGGGCCCTTGACCTGCCGGACCGGGTGCTGTTGGTGGCCGTGTACTGGCGCACCAACCTGACCATGCGCCAGATCGGCCCGTTGTTCGGGGTGTCGCACTCCGCCGCGCACCGGGTCATCGACTCCCTCGGCCCGCTGCTGGCCCTCGCCCCCGTGCGTCGGCGCCCGGTCGACCAGATCGCCATCGTCGACGGCAGCCTGATCCCCACCCGGGACCACCGCCTTGCCGCCCGGAGCAAGAACTACCGCTACTCGACCAACCTGCAGGTCGCCATCGACGCCAGCACCCGCCTCGTCATCGCCGTCTGCCACTCCCCTCGTAGCGTGGAGGCCAGAGCTTGAGGGATAGAGGTTCATGGCTGAGACGAGACGCCAGTTCGATCCGGAGTTCCGGGCGGGCGCGGTGCGCATCGTGCGGGAGACCGGGAAGTCGATCGCGCAGGTCGCGCGTGACCTGGGGATCAACGACGGCACCCTTGCCAACTGGGTGAAGAAGGACCGCGAGACTCGCGGTGAGGCCGCTGCCGGGCAGTTGTCGGAGGACGAGCGGGCGGAGCTGGCCCGGCTGCGGCGGGAGAACGCGGAGCTGGCGATGGAGCGTGATGTCCTCAAGCGATCCGTGGTCCTGTGGGTCAAGGAAGCGACGGGCCGGTGAGCGTGGCCGGGTTCATCGCTTCCCAGAGGACCGAGCATGACGTGCCGCACGCGATCGCCTGCCGGGCCCTCGGAGTGTCCGAGTCGTGGTTCTACAAATGGCGCGACCGGCCGCCAACGCCCCGCGATGATCGGCGTGCCCGGCTGGCAGCCGCGGTCACGAAGGTCTTCGACGACTCGGGCGGCACCTACGGCAGCCCGCGCATCGGGATCGAGCTGCGCGAGCAGGGCTGGCAGGTCTCCGACAACACGATCGCGCAGCTCATGGCCGAGTTCGGCCTGGCCGCCCGTATCAAGCGCCGCCGGCGCAGCCTGACCCGCCAGGGCAAACGTCCGGCCGCACCGGACCTGGTCAAGCGGGTGTTCACCGCGCCGGCGCCGGATGTCGCCTGGTGCGGCGACATGACCGAGATCCGCACCGACGAGGGCAAGCTCTATCTGGCCACTGTCATCGACCTGTACTCGCGCCGGATCCTCGGCTACGCGATGGGCGCCCACCACGACGCCGGGCTGGTCGTCGCAGCGCTGAACATGGCCGCCGTCACCCGCGGCGGCCGCGTGGAAGGGGTGATCTTTCACAGCGACAGGGGCAGCGAGTACACCTCGGCCGACTTTGCCCGGGCCTGCGCCCGATGGAAGGTACGCCAGTCGATGGGCCGGGTCGGGTCCTGCTTCGACAACGCCGTCGCCGAGGCCACCTTCTCCACCATCAAGGTCGAGTACGTCCACCGCCGCCACTTCCGCACCCGCACCGAAGCCCGCCTGAAGATCGCCACCTGGATCACCGACTTCTACAACCAGCGCCGCCGGCACTCCGTCTGCGACTGGCGCTCACCCATCGACTACGAACGATCAGAGACCCGCGCCCTGGAGGCCCAGGCCGCATAACGGAGCCCTCCACGATTCCAGGGGATTGACAGTCGGCGACCCCCAGCCGGGAAACCGCAACGACACCATCGTCTACCGCACCTCAGGCATAGACCAGAAGCTCGCGGGCCGACCTGTGATGGCCGACGGCGCCTACCGCGGCAACCCGGAAGTGATCATCCCGTACCGCAAACCCTCCGACGGCAGAGAACTACCGGCCTGGAAGCAAGAGCTCAACACCCAGCACCGCACCGTCCGCGCCGGGGTCGAACACGCCCTGGCCAGGATGAAGTGCTGGAACATCCTGCGGGACTACCGCCGAGCCGCCCACACCTTGATCGATACCGCCTCCGGCATCGCCCATCTCCACAACATCGTCCTCGCCGGGTGAGCGCCAACCCGGTCACGGGCAACGCCTTCACCGAGTTACGAGACGTCCCTTAGACACGTCAGATCATCCCAGATCAGAATGCACATTCGCGTTCCCGGACACCTTAGCCAGCCACCCTTGCTGAAGGGCCGAGGTTAGCCTCAAGCAGCGTGCCTGAGGATCTCTGGTGAAGGGCTCGCGACCGGTGCCCCTTACCCGAGTCGCAGTTGCGCGGCGTGGCCGAAGCCGATGGCGGCGGTGAAGGGATGGACTGCTTTCCTGGCCTCGAGATCGGTGAGTTTGGGAATGACTGGCTGGAGGTCGCGCGGTCGGTCCTTGGCTAGCAAGTAGGCGACGCTGTAGAAGGCCAATGACCAGCGTCCGGAGAGGTCTCGCCATTCCTCGGCCCAGGAGTCGCCTGCGGCGGCCGGGGCGGTCACCGTCTTGGCGAGCTTCGCGATTTCGGGGAAGAGCGTGGCAGGACGGACGTCCCCGGTCGTGTGCCCGGAATGGTGCATGCGGAGCCGGCGTTCGCGTCCGGCACCGAGCCAGGTGAGCAGAGCCTTTTCGAGTGCGGCGCGCCTGATGCCGGTGGCCATCTCCTTGAGCTCGAAGTCGAGGTCCCAAAGCTCCCGCCAAATGTCGTTGAAGAGTTTCGCGTCGGCCGCGAAGAACGCGGCGGGGTACTTCGACGAATCCTGAATGGCGGCCGTGCTGATCACCGGAAACAGCCCGCTGATGCCGCTGCTGAAACCGGCCAGCGTGACGTTGCGGATCTTCGGGCGCGGCTGGTTGGTGGAACTGAACGCGGGCGGTATGGGCAATGCCGGCAGTCCACCCTCCGGCGCGGAGGCACCCTGCCAGCGGCTGAAGCCAGAGTTGTGCGCATAGCCGAAGCCGTGCAGGAACTGCGTGATTTCGAGCAGCAACCGGTGTAGTCCCTCCTGGGAGTTGAAGGGCTGCCACATCTGGCGGCTGGACTCTTTGCCGTCTGGCACGGCGGGGAATATGGGCATGACGATGAGCGCCGGCTTCTTGGACGCGGTCAGCGCGAGGGCGTAGCCATGGTTGAAGATCAGGTGGCGGTAGGCGATATCGATGTAGGGCTGCTTCTTGGTGTCCTTCGGGAAAACGGTGTAGGGGTAATTGACGCGATAGGGGTAGGCCGATCGCGGAAAGTCCGCGGTTGCTGTGCTGGGGCTGAAGTAGACGATGCAGTCGAGACCTTCCTGCGGAACTGGGCTGGTAATGGCCGGGGCCCAGACCGCGATGAGAAACCGGGGCTCCTTCGGGCGTTTGCCGGTGACGCTTCCATACTCGAGCCAGAGGTAGCCGCCGTTGCTGGCCAGGGTGATGGTGCTGTCGGCGGTACTGAAGCGGTCCCAACCATCGTTTTTGGCGATCGTGAGCGTGGACGATGGGCCGCCTCCCGGTGCGGCGGCTTCTTTGAGCGTGCGGACGTCGTAGACCAGGCCGACGCCCGTGGTGGCGGAACGCAGTAACGAGCGAAGGATGACGTACTCCTTGGCGCCTTGGTAGAACACACCTGACTGGTCGCCTGCGGCTTTACCGCCGAACGGCTCAGCCACGACAGGCGCCTGTCGTACCCGCCCCATGGTGATCGTCAGATCGGTCCGGTTCGGACTCGTGACCAGTTCGCAGTTGCGGTTGTCCCAGTAGAACGGGGCGGTGCCGAGCCGGACGGTCACGACCTGGGTGACGTAGTCGGGATGATCGATCGTGACCTTCAGCCGACTCGTTCCCGGCGCCGGCGCGGACAGGAGGATCTGCTGGGAGGTCTGTGTGGTGTGGGCGTGAACGCCGGTGGGGTCCTCGAGTTCCAGGGTCACCGTCGCGTCGCTCGTGAGCGGCCGGCTCAGTACGTCGACAAACGAGATGCTAATGTCGGTTGCCATATGATCGGCCGCCCCGTCAATCCTGGTAATCGGCATGCAATGCAAGGAGAGCATACATCCGACTACCCATAACATATCGTTGGCTGTGGGCGTGTCGGGGGATACGTGCAGGTGTACTGCGGGGCTGTCGCGCGGACTTCGACCTGGACGAAGCCGTCCTGCAGAGGTAATTCGCGCGGTGCGGGCGCTGGAGGAAACTGGTCCAGGACAACCGAACCTTTTCTAACCGTGATGGCCACTTGTGCGCCTGCGATCGGTTTGCAGTCGACATTGAGAATGCGAATGGAAAGGTTCGTTGGTTCGTTCACGCCACGACTCCTTCGCTGGCCGACGGGTTACGCCGAGGATCAGACATGGCGGTCGTCCACTCGATCGACGAGTTTCTCCCGCGAGCACATCCGTGCCGGGTGGAGGTGCCAGTCCCCGCGTGTGGGCGCCGGGGCCGAGCGCGTCGCCCGCAGTCCCCACCACAGTTCGGTGACGTCGAGGAACTCGGCATCCACCCGGACGCCCGCCGTGGTCACGGTCAGCAGCGGATGCCTGCCGACCAGTTCCGTCGGCGGCCGGTTGGCGATGGTGACTCCGGCGTTGGGCACGACGGTTACCGTCACATCCCGGCGGGCGTACCTGCTGGGCAGCAGGGTCCCGTTCGCATCGACGGAGAACAGCTGCTGCAGCCGCAGGCCGGTCCCGCGTACGGAGTCCACCTCGAGTTGCAGGTCGATGTCGATGGCGATGGCCTTCGGCGGGGGGCTGGGCAGCACGAACGTCGCCTCTGCGCTGTCCCGGAAGTTGGCGACGGTCAGCCGGGTGCCCTGGGCTGGGTCGAGCCAATTGCCGGTCGGTAGCCGGTCGGAGGCGCGTACCCGGACCGGATCGCCGACCAGCACCGGCGGTCGCAGCCAGAACGAGTCGCGGCAGGTCGAGGAGCGTGGCCCCCACACCACCGCGGTCATCGGTGCGACCAGGTGGCGTTCATAGCTGCTGTCCGGTCTTGGGGTCGTAGTGCACTTGCACGGCCACCACTTGGTCGGTGGGTAGGACTTCGACCCATTGGTCGAAGACCTCGTACGGTGCGGCCGGGCGGAAGCCGCCCTCGAGCGGATCGAAACCTGTCTCGAAGACCTCTTCAGTGGCAATGGTGTTTGCGATGTCGGTGTTGGACGCCTGCAGCTCCGCCGCGAGAAGGTTCAGGACATCGCGGTACGTCTTGTTGTGGTAATCGTCGGGGTCGCCCTCTCGGAAGGGGTAGTCCGCGCCGAGGTTGGCCTCACCTTCGACGTCTGCTCGGGCCAGCCAGTCGAGTGCCTCAAGTTCGTGGCCGGGCCGTATGGGCAGGACCGCCTTGACCCAGGCCGCGTTGAGGAACTCGTTGCGGCGTTCGTCGCCGTCGATCTGGATCAGCCATCCGAGGGAGCTTCCGAGGGGGGCCGGCTGCGTCTCCTCGGTGATGAGGTAGTCCACGCGCCACTCTGGGGTGTGATGGCCCTGCGGATCGATTGCGTTCGTCTTGTCCGTGTAGGAGTACCAGCTGGCCACCGTCTGTCCCTCGAGGACAACCGGGTTGGTTGCTTCCCATGGCGGCGGCGGCACGGGATACACGCCGACGCTGTCCGGGCCGGGGTGGGTTTCTTCGCTGGGCTGGGGCCTCCAGAAGTCGGGGGCGACGTAGTAAAGCATCTCGTCGACGTCGAAGACCGCTCGGGTCGCCTCTGACGCGAGATGGGCGTTGGCGCCGAACAGGGGGAGCTTGCTGAGCAGACCTGCATATACGGTCTGGCGCTCCTCGCTGCGCAGGTCCTGCCACGGCCGGGTCCGTATGCCACTGACCAGCTTCAGGCGGTCCCGAACGGCGTTGCCATAGGCCTCCCGCTGGAGCTCTGCCACCCGCTTGTTGTAGGCGTCCTCCGCCGCGGCGTTAGCCATGTTGGCCGCGTCTATGGTCGCCTGGGTGGGGCTGTAGATGAAGACGGCGTCGAATGGAATCTGGTCCTGCCCCCGGAAGTTCGCCAAGAGCAGCTGGATCTGGAAGGTGTTGGTCACCGGATCCGGGTTCCCGTCCATGTGCAGGAAGGCTTGGTCGAGCTCGATCACGCCGCCGTGGACCGTGATGGTGTCCAGCCTGTTGACGACGTAGCCCGGCTCCGGGTCCGGCAGCAAATAGGGGAACCTGAACATGATGATGTTGTCCGTGCCAGGGCCCACCTCGAAGCGGCCTTTGTCGGGGCGGCCTGGCACCGGGGTATACGTGTCGTCGTTGTCGTCGTCGCCGCCGGCAGTTTGCTGGAACGGAATGACGTCGTGGAACGGCACTTTCTTTTCCCCCGGAACCGGTATCTTCTCGGGTTTCGGGATCGTGCTCAGGTCCGGTGCGGAGACAACGTGGACCAGGTCCCCCAGCCCGAGGTCGCGTCCCGGCCCCGGCTTCTCGGGGTTCCTAGGGAGGTAGACCTGCCAGGCCAGCCGTGTGCCGATGTGCTGCAGCTGCACGCCCACCTTGCGCATCTTGCGGCGCAGTTCGTAGTTGACCAGCTCGTTCGTGGTGTTCTGTACGACGTAGCGCCGGCTGGACGTGTCCGTAGTCTCGGTCACTGTCCTAAAGGTGGTCTTGAAGTTCCGCTTGATCTCGCTGGTGACCTTCGCGCTTTGCGTGCGGCTGTGCTTGTGCGTTTGCTCCGAGGATTTCTTGACCGTCGTGTGGAGGCCGAAGCTCGCGCTCGCATCAGCGTGGTAGATCGGGGCACTGACGCCCCCGGTTACACTGATCCCGAGGTTGGTGTCGTTGGCGTTGTCTTCCTTGACCGCGTCGGCGACGTCATCCTGCTCGGTCAGGCTCTCCTCGACCTTGCGGGAGATTTCCTCTGACTGCTCGGCGACCCTCTCCACCAGCATGCGCCGCGTGCTGGACTCGACGACCTCCACGGTTCCCCCGGGGCTGATCCATACATGACCAGCTGGTGGTCCCAGAAATGTGTCGAACTCGAAGAAGTACTGCCGGAACAGGTTCACCAGCCCGACCGGCGACAGCACGCCGGTGAGGGGCGCGGCCCCAAGCTGCTCAGCGAGGGCGGCCAGCATCTCGTCGTCCAGCGTGCGCGCAGAAGCTCCTGAGAACGTCTCACGGCTGAGCAGTGCCAGGCGCTCGTCGGCGATGCCACTCGCGACCCTCAGCGAGTTCTGCAGGCCGAACCATCCGACAAGGGGACGATAGACACCGAACAGCTCGCTGGCGTAGGGCAGCGTGCCCGCGAAATCCCCAGGCGGACGGCCGTTGAACACCAGCGGCCCTGCCACAGGGGCGGGCATGAGCTGCAGGATTTGCGGGGTCGTGCCCGTGTCGGCGAGGAAGGGCACCGGGACCAGGGCCTGGCCCGTGGGGGCCGTGGCGAGCAGTAACTCATGCCTGGTCTCGCCGGACGGAGCGACGAACGAGATCGTCTGGGTGCCGGGCGTGGTGATCTGGCGCACCACATACTGCCGACTCGACGTTACGTCCACCTGGAGGGTGATTCCCACCAACTGAGGCACTCCCGGGTAGAGCGCCGGGTTGCGCACGTCGACTTCACGGGGCAGGCCGAGAGCGATGTTCTTCCCTGACGAGAGTTCACTGCCGGTGCTGGCCTCGATCCTGTATGACCAGATGCTGTAACCGGTGACCGTGAACGGCGAGGGCACCGGCGCCCTGCCCATGAACGTGACTGTCAACACGGCTACCACTCCCTAAGCGCTTCGCCGACATACGGTTACAGGTGTCCCGCGACCATGGCGCGGGGCGCCAGAGCCCTGGCTCCATTGCAACCGTTTTGTTTGATCGTTATCGATCCTTCGATTGGGTGACTGTGAAGTCACTGAGGTGATCTCAACAAGGATTGCGGTGCCGATCGGGGCGACACGGGCATTGCGTCCATAGCGGACGGTACTGGAGGGGGACGTGGGGCCGTGGGGTGGCGGGCGTGGACGATCGCGAGGACGTGGCGCAGTCGGTCGATCTCGGCGCGGGGTAGGCCCCACGCATGGGTAGCTGCTCCAGCCCGCCAGATCGCCGCTGCCATCGCTCCATCTGGGTCTGGTGACGTTGACGCCGCGCTAGCTTGTGGTGGCGCATAAGGCCTGGTCGGCTGGGCTGGGGACCTCACGCGCCATGTCTGCAAGGTACGCCCCAAGCGAGCGGCATCAAACCCTGCGAGTTCTGTCGGATCAACGACTGCGCGCGGTATCTCGGGCTACAACGGGAGCGTCCCTGAAGCGCCCTGGGTTCATGGAGCGCTCCCGGTCGGGCCCGCTGGGGCCGACCAGGTCGACTCCCTCGGCACGGGCCTGCTCCACCTGCCGCGGCTAGGTCTAGGCCGTGTTTCAGAAGGGGTCGTCCACGGTGCCCGAGAATCAGGGAGTGTCGGTGATCGATAGACAGTGAGGTCTCCGGTAGATAGTTCATCGACCAAGAAAAACCTGAAACCGGAGACCTCGTGGCCACCATACCGGTGACGAGGCGGTATGACCTGACCCGGGGTTGAGAGCTCGGAAGAGCGGTACAGCGGTTAGCGCTGAGAATGATCTTGCTCTGGGGATCTCACATATACGTTCGTTTCCGATAGACCATCTCCAGGACGGCCGCCGCCGAATGTCGGCCCAGCATCGCACCCCACCAAAACTCATCTCGGAAACAAGCCATCACAACACCCCACTGAAAATGAGTTCCGATAGAGTGCGCCGGTGGGACACAAGATCGGGTACGCGCGAGTCAGTACTGCCGACCAAGATCCGCAACTGCAGCTTGATGCTCTCGCCGCCGAGGACTGCCTCAAGATCTACAAAGACGTGGCCACCGGAACCAAGGCCGACCGCCCGCAGTGGCAGGCCTGCCTGGACGATCTGCGCCCCGGCGACACTCTGATCATCTGGAAGATCGACCGGCTCGGCCGTAGCCTGCGTGCCACGCCCACTACCTGTTCACCGTCAAAGACAACCAGCCCACCCTCGCCGCCGCACTGCGGGTACTGCCGTGGAAACAGGTACCCGTCCTGCACCGACAGACCGGCCACGGCCACGGCCGCGAAGAGATCCGCGAGGTCCAGGTCGTCACCGTGGATGATCTGCTGTTTCCCCATGCCTACCAGGTCGTGCGGATCCGCCGCCGGTGCCGCCAACTGGGTACGAAGAAGTGGACCACCGAGGTCGTCTACGCAATCACGGACCTGCCCACCCACCAGGCCCGACCCGAAGAAATCGCCGCGTGGGCCCGCGAACACTGGACCATCGAGAACAGCGTGCACTGGATACGCGACGTGACTTTCGGTGAAGACGCCAGCCAGATCCGCACCCACCACACCCCCGCCGTCATGGCCGCCCTCCGCGACATCATCCGCGGCACGTTCCACCTCACCGTCTGGGCCAACACCGCCAGCGCCCGCCGCGCCAACACCACCCCCGCAGCCGCCCTCACCCTCCACCGCATCCCATGATCAAAACGGACAATCACGGAACACTCCGGGGCCCTGGGCTGCAACCTGGACCGGCGGGTCTGTTGTAGGCCGGAGGAGCCCGCCGCGAGTTGCGGCGCCTTAGCTCCTCCAAGGCGCATACGACCGACGTTAGGGGGTAGTCGGCTGCGTTCGTGAGACATCGCCGGGATCAAGGGGGACCCGACATGGTGGCGACCCACACTGACGGCTTCGTACAGGTTCCCAATTCGACGAATCGAGGCAACCTCGCCGGGGGGCGCGCGTACCCGCTGCTCATGGTGCCCAAAATCGCGATACGGCGGATTAGGCCCCAGCTTCCTCCAGGCGTAACCCCGGGCTTGCAGATTGTCATGGTGGCTGGCAGGACGGTTCCGGCGCGCGTGTCGTTCGACCTGCAGAGCGATGTCGCTGGAGGGAAATACAGCTGGGCGCGGGAGATCGCCGACAGGTGCCAGGCCGATGTTTGGATCATGGAAGTGCAGGGCCACGGCGCGTCCAGCCGGCCAGGCCCGATGTCCGACCCATGCAACATCCTGAAGGTTGACCAGCAAAGTGCGTTCGGGCAGGTGTTATGCGAGCCGCCGAGCTGGACTGGGAATTGCGGCAGCTCGGATTCCGAGTGGCAGGAACTCGACGCCGTTGTCGACCACGTCCGAAGCGAGACCCTCCGGGAAAAACCCGTCCTGGGCTTCTCAGTCGACCGGGCGGGTCGTTCTGATCGGCTACTCGGCTGGAGCCAATGTCGTTGGCCCATACGCCATGCAGCATCCGGAGAAGGTGTGGGGCCTTCTGCTGCTCGCACCGATCTTCCCGCCCGACGGCCCCTCAGACAGGCCAGGCCCGCCAGCAGACCCAGTAGTTGCGCCGGTACCCACCCTTACGGAGAAGTTCTACGGCGCCCCGATGGGAGTCCTGACCAACCAACCAACCAAAGGGCTCTTTTTGGCCGACGCTGGGACCGAACGCTTCCTGCCCGGAGCCGCCGCGCAACGACGCCGTCATTGACGATATATGGAACGCAATGATGCAGGACGAGCCCGCCTCTGGCTTGGTCCCAGGGCACCAAATTTACCGGTGGCCGACTCGGTACTGGTGGGGCTGGAACCAGTCCCTCGTGAGCGCAGATCCGCGTCTCGGAAAAGAACCGGTGGGTGGTGCCCCCACCTCCGATGTCGGCATCCCCGTACTCATCATCGCCGGACGGAGGGACGGGACCATTCGCGCGAAGAAGGATCTCACTGACGGCCGAGGCGCGTTTTCGGTCGACAGCCTCTACGAAGCCATTGAGGGACGAGGCAAGGCAATGATGTATGACATCGAATGCGGCTCGCACCTTATCATGTGGCAAGAGAAATATCGCCACACACTTCACGACCTGTCCACCGAGTGGCTGAACGGCTTCGCCAACTATGTCGGTCCCGCGAGCAACCCCGCCTTTAGGCCGGTACGTCTTCCCCTTGGCGGGTCGGGACGATACCTCGTCCCCCGAAACGGTGGCCCACCCCAAGAATGGAATGGGAACGCTTTCGCCGTAGAAACATTCGGGCGTGGTAGAGATGTAGATGTTAGTCGGCCAAACGGATGATCACGCTAAACCGCGCGGTCGGCACCGCGCGCGAAGGATGAGCCCGTCGTCGGCGGCCTGAAGGTTGCGTGCGGCGACGTAGGCTGGTCAACTCGCACCACGAAGGCGTTACCGCTGGTTGGATATGGGCCATGAGCAGCCCTGAATCGCTGAGCTGGCTGGAGCGGGACGACGGCAGCCTGGGGGTCGACACTCTTGGCCTCCCCGTCGTGCTGACCGCCGTTTTCTCGGTGCCCGGTGCTCCCCGCCCGCTGGAGGCGCAGATCAGCGTTGAGGACAGCGGGTTGGATTCGGCACTCGCCCGCGAGCTGGCAGGAACCAAGCGAGCCCGGCGGCCTCGCGTCTACCGGTGGGAGGTTGGCTGGCGGGACCACGACGAGAGTTTCGGCTGCTACAACAACAGCCGATCCGCGTTCTCCGGGCACGCCACCAGCTGGATGCGTCAGCGCCTACTCAGCCTCGAACACGTCACCCTCTTCACCCCATCGCCCTGGAGCGACCCGACGCTGCTGGCTGAGTCGTGACAGGCCGCGACGACCCGCCGGACAAACCATCCACGTTCGGTCACGACCTCATCCGGCGAGCACGCGCGCACGGAATGGCCTCAACGGATCTAGCCAACCTCCTCGGCGTGACCATCGACCGCATCGAGAAGTTCACCTCGGCGACCGACCTTTACGACCTGCCTGTACACACCGTCCAGACGCTCGCCACGCTCCTGCAGCTTCCATGGCCCCGATGGCTCAGGAACACCACCAAAGCCGAACTCCCCACGGCAACGAACCCGCCGTCAGCCAACAGCCGGGACATCATCCAGCTGCACGCGGTCCTCGCGCTGACCATCGGTCAGACCGTCAACGCCGACGACCTAGCCGAAGTCCTCGGATGGCCACTGCCACAAGTCCGCGACACCATCGACGCACTAGCCGCGATGCTTCAAGGCAGGGGCAGCGTCCTACGACTCAACCGCACCGCAGCCCACGTCAAGCTCAGCATCCGGCCCGGCGCACTCGACGGCACTGCTGAACGCCGGCTCGCCAAGCTCCACCACATACGCCAGCCCGACCCAATGGTCTTCCATCTGATCTACCGCGTTCTCCACGGCGACCGCGAACGCGCGGACGCCCTCATCAAGGAGGCCCCCGGCGCCCTCAGGGACGCCCTCGAGGCAGGCATCCTCGTTGAACAACGACCGCCGCAAGCATCCAGCAGCCGCGAGGACGAGGATCCAGAGCGCAACCTTCCGTTCGATCTCGCGCCGGACGTGGCTTTCAGCCTGGGTTTGATTGACGAGCTGCACGACTGACGTTCCATGGCAAATGCTCGCTGACACTTCGTGTCACTTCCGCTGACATTCAGCGGCACAAGCGGGGACATCGAGAGGTCACTCAACAGCGAGCACGAGGCGGGCCAGGCGGGGTCGCATTTCCGCGCTGACACCAGCCTGAGTCCTTACGCACAAGAACTGTCATTATGGTGTAGTGACGTTATGTCCCTTGTGTCGGATCGGGTTATCGGATTGCTGGTAATGCTTATCCGGTAATCACCAGAGTCGACGGTGACAGGTTTTGCTGGCAGAGTCGGCGACATGGTGGGGATGGACGGAGCGGATGTCCGGGCGGCGGCGGATGAGATGACCCGAGTGCTGCACCCGGCGCGCGAGCAGGACTGGGCGGTCGCCGCCGGAGACCTGGACTGGTCCTGTTGGACCACCGCCGCCCACGTCGCGCACGACCTGCTCGCCTACGCCGGCCAGGTGACCGGCCGCCCCGACGCCGGTTACCTGCCGTTCGACCTACGGGTGAACGACGACGCCACCCCGGCGGACGTGCTCACCGTGGTCACCGCGAGCGCGGGGCTGCTCGCCGCCGCGGTCGACACCGCTCCCCCGCAGACCCGCGCCTGGCACTGGGGACCCTGCGATCCGGGTGGATTCGCCGCGATGGGCGTCGCCGAGACCGTCCTGCACACGTACGACATCACCCGCGGCCTCGGCGTGCCCTGGCGGCCGCCGGCGCAGCTCTGCGCCGGGGTGCTGCGCCGGCTCTTCCCCGACGCGCCCACCGGCGACCCGCCGGAGGTGCTGCTCTGGATGACCGGCCGGGGCGCGCTCGGTGACCGACCCCGCCGCACGAGCTGGCGCTGGCAGGCGGCGATCCGCTAACCGGTGAGCCCCGGCCCGTCGTGCCAGGGCTTGCCCCGGTTCAGGAGATCTCGACGAGGATCCTGCCGGCCGGGCGGCCGGCAGCGAGGCGGCGCTGTGTCCTGATCAGGGTGTGGCCGGCCGGTGGGCGGGTTGGAACAGTTCGATGAGGTTGCCGGCGGGGTCGGTGAGCAGGATTTGGCGTCCGCCGGGGCCGGCAACCACGTCGCTGCGAAACGACAGTCCTGTGCTGCGCAGTCGGGCGATCTCGGCATCCAGGTCGTCGACGATCAGATGGATGCGGTTGCGTCCGGCGGTGGTGGCGTCGTCGGGGGTGGCGCGGGCGCCCGAGCTGGCTGGCCCGGACAGCAGCAGCCGCAGCGGGCCGCGTACCACGTCGGCGAAGGCGGGCGCGGCGCTGGTGTTCAGGGTGAAGCCGAGATGGGTGGTGTAGAAGTCGACGGCCGTCTGGACGTCATCAACGAGGTAGCGGACACTGGCGTACTGGTCGGGTGCTGTCACGGCTGAATCTCCTTCACGAGCGGGTGGCGGTGAGGACGGGCAGCAGGTGTCTGATCCGGGTGTCGATGTCGGCCGCGGTGTGCTGGAAGGCGGGGTAGCTGGTCTGATCGGTGTCGCCGGCTGCGGCGGCGTCGGGGATGCTCCAGTGCACCCGCCGGGGATGGTCCTGAAAGTCAGGGCAGGCCTCGCGAGCCTTGTCGCACAGGCTGATCACATAGTCGAGCCGGCGGCCGGTCACCGTGTCCAAGTGCCGGGGGCGCTGGCCGGTGATGTCGATGCCGAACTCGTCGTGCAGCACCCGTACGGCGTTGGGATGAAGGCGGGGCTTGGGCCGGCTGCCGGCGCTGGCCACCTCGACCTGGCCGCCGGTGCGGTGGCGCAGCAGGGCCTCAGCGATCGGTGAGCGGGCGCTGTTGCCGGTGCACACGAACAGCACGCCGACGCGGGGCGAGCGCCGCAGGTCCACCGGGGGTGTGCGCGGTGCAGCCTCCCGGCCCAGTGCCGGGTGCAGCGCGGCGCCGGTATCGGCCAGCGCATCTGCGCAGCGGTCCAGATCCAGGTGGTAGTAGCTGTCGCGGCCGTCGAAGCTGCTGCGCGTGGCGGTGACCAGCCCGCCGTCCCGCAGCAGCCGCAGGTGGTAGGAGACCAGGTTCTGCGGCTCACCCACCAGCGTCACCAACTCCCGGACCCGGTAGTCGCTGTCCGCGAGTTCGGTCAGCAGCCGCCATCGCAGCGGATGCGCGGCCAAGCGCACAAACGCCGGGGTGGCTTGATTCGACGACGCCACGAACAGCAGGGTACATCAAACTGATTTGATGGAGTAGCCGCGCGTTGAGGAGGTGGGCCGTGGCGTCCGAGCCGCAGCCCCGTGACGTACCGGGATCGGACCAGGCCACGCAAGCCGCTTCCTTCGCGCACCGCGCAGCGCGCCGACCGGGAGCGGCTCGGCTGACTCGCCAGGCCCGACGGCCGGCGGACCGGGCAGCCTGATCACGTCCCGACAACGGCATCCGCCTCGTCCGGACCTGCCGCGGCCGGCTCACGGTCGCTTCGGAGCGCGACGGCGATCACCTACGGCTCGCGGTGACGCCGCGCCCACACGACGCGGTGCGGCGTCAACGACGCCGCCACGGCAGGCGCCAGCGCCGCCGCCCGGCCTTCGGCGCGCGCGGCGGCTCCACCGCGGCCGCGGCCACCGGCCGGGCCGCCGTCCGCTCCCGGTCGGCCCGCCACCGGCGTACGGTGTCGTCGACGTTGACCGGGCGCACCACCACCTTCGGGCCGGTGGGCGTCCGCAGCCAGGCCACGATCTGGGCGTTCAGGTCGGCGACGAAGGCGCGCACCGACTCCTCGGTGGGCAGGTCCCGCACCTCGTCGGGGAGCTGCTCGATGCGGCGGCGCAGCTGCAACGGGGTCGGCAGCAGCAGGTCGGAGGGGAGCGCCTCGCGCTCCAGGAAGCTCTTGATCCACCACGACTCGTCGTACGGCAGGTCCCGGCCGGGGATCGGCTTGCCCGCCCCGGGCAGGTTGTCGAACTCGCCGCGCTCCTGCGCCGTCCGGATCTGCGCCTCGACCGCCGCCTCCCAGCCAGTCGTCACCGCCGTCACCTCCCGCACCCACGGTATCCGCTCTCCTGGAGGGTTTCAGCGCCTGCGATCGGCCGGGCATTCCCCGCCGTACCGCACGCCGGGCGGGTCCGGGCGACCCGGCGTACATTCCTCGGTGGCCCGTTTCCGGCGAAAGGACCCCCGCGTGCGCGACTGGCTGATCGGGCTCGGCGTGGCGCTGGCCTGTCTGCTCGTGAGCTGGGGTGTGATGGTGCTGCTCGCCCGGCGCCTCCCGCCGGGCATCCTGCGCGACCTGGCCGCGTTCATCCCCGACTGCCTGACCACGGTCCGCCGGCTGCGCCGGGACCCGCGGGTGCCCCGCCGCGCCAAGATCGCCATCGTCGTCGCGGGCCTCTGGCTGGCCAGCCCGATCGACCTTATCCCCGAGTTCCTGCCGGTCATCGGCCCGCTCGACGACATCGTCGTGGTCGCCCTCGCCCTGCGGTACGCCGGCCGGCAGGTGCCCCGGCAGGTGCTGCTCGACGCCTGGCCGGGTGAGCCGCGTCTGCTGCTGCGCCTGCTCGGCCCGGCGCCCGGAGGCCCGACCGACGGACCAGCCGACGAGCCGACCGATGGACCGGCCGAGGGGCCGGGCCGGGGCTCGGCCGGCGCCGCGCCGGTCGACCGCTGAGTCGCCGGTGGGCACGCTGCTGGCCGCCTCGGCGGCGGCGTTCCTGCTGGCCCTGCTCTCGTCGGTGACCGGGTTCGGCGGCGGCGTGCTGCTGCTGCCGGTCTTCACCGCGCTGTTCGGCCTGCGGGTCGCGGTACCGGTGCTCACCCTCACCCAGCTCGCCAGCAACGGCGCTCGGGTCTGGCTGAACCGCCGGGAGCTGTGCTGGCCGCTCGCCGGCCGGTTCGCCGCCGGGGCGGTGCCCTTCGCGGTGACCGGCGCGCTGCTGCTCGCCCACGCCCCGCTGGCCGCGCTGAAGCGGCTGCTCGGGGTATTCCTGCTCGCCGTGGTGGCGTGGCGCCGCATCGGGGCGCGGCCGGCGCGCCCCACCGAGCGCACCTTCGTGGCGGTCGGCGCGGCGTCCGGACTCGGGTCGGCGCTGCTGGGCTCGGTCGGCCCGCTGACCGCGCCGTTCTTCCTGGCCTACGGCCTCACCCGAGCCGCGTACGTGGGCACCGAGGCCGCCGCCGCGCTCACCCTGCACCTGGCCAAGACCGTCGGGTACGCCGCCGCCGGCCTGATCGGGCGGGACGTCCTGGTGCTGGGCGCGGCGCTCACGCCGGCCACCCTCGCCGGCGCGTGGGTGGGCCGCCGGGTCGTCGGCCGGATCAGCGACCGGGTCTTCGTCGTCCTCGTCGAGGCCGGGCTGGTCGTCGCGGCGCTGCTCCTGCTCGCCGGCCGGTGACCGCCTCGCCGAACCCCTGCCACGGCCGCCCGACCGGCCTAGGGTGGGTGGCAGAAGGCTGACCTGAGCAGGCAGGACCGTTCACGGTCGGTGCGGCATCCGGGAGGAGTGGACGTGACAGATCCGGAAGAGAACCGCGAGAAGAGCCACAAGACCGACGACGTGCTGTTCTCCACCGACGGAGATCCCCACCACCACCTGGAGCAGGCACCGCAACCGGACGAGCACCTCTCCGTCCAGTTCACCCACGACGGGGAGACCGAGACCGTCGGCGAGGAGTGACGGCCGGGCCCGGGGTCACCCGCGCCAGCGCACATGCCGGTGCCCGTCGCGGGGGAACGGCGGCCGAGCCGGCAGCACCTCCTGGAAGACGTACCCGCACTTCTCCGCCACCCGGCAGGAGGCGGGGTTGTCCACCTGGTGCAGCAGTTCCAGCCGGGTCAGCCCGGCCGCGGCGAACCGGGCGAACGCCCACTCGGTGACGGCGGTGACCGCGCGCGGCGCCACCCCCCGCCCACGGGCCGGGGCCGCGGTCCAGTAGCCCACCTCGGCGTACGGCCGTCCGGGGGTGACCTCCTTGAGGATCACGTTCGCCACCAGCCGCGGCCCGTCCGGCGACGGCTCGAGCACCGCGAAGCTGAACCGGCGGCCGGCCGCCCAGCCCTGCCGGCTGCGGCGCAGGAACGCGCGGGCGTCGGCGGGCGTGTTGACCGGGTGCCGGGTCCAGCTGCGCAGCACCGGGTCGCGGTAGGCCGCCAGCAGGTCGTCGATGTCGTCGTCCCGCCACGGGCGCAGCAGCAGACCGGGCGCGGTGGGGGTGGGCGCGGCGCGCAGCTCGATCGACACCCCGGTAGTGTCGCCCGCCATCGCGGCCCTGACGAGACTCTTCCGCTCCGGCAGGTCGGTCCCCGCTGGTAGACCTTCGGCGATGACCTCGACGCCGATGACCCTCACGCTGACCCCGCGCGGGCCGTTCTCGCTGGCCGCGAGCATCCGCTTCCTGGAGGGCTTCACCCCGGCACGGTACGCCGGCGGCGGGCCGTCCGTGCTGCGCTTGGCGTTCCCGCTCGACGGGCGGTGGACCCCGGTCGGGTTGCGGGTGCGGCAGGACGCCGACGGGGTGGTGCACGCGCAGGCGCGCTCCCCCGGCGACCCGCCCGACCGGGACGCCGTCCGGGCGCAGCTGCGCCGGATCCTCTCCCTCGACGTCGACGGCTCCGGCTTCGCCGAGGTGGGCGAGCGCGATCCCGTCGTCGGCGGGTTGCAACGCCGCTACCCCGGCCTGCGCCCGGTGACCTTCTGGTCCCCGTACGAGGCGGCCTGCTGGGCGGTGATCAGCCACCGGATCCGGATCACCCAGGCCGCCACCGTCAAGGCCCGGCTCACCGAGCGGCTCGGCACCCCGGTGGAGTTGCCGGACGGGGGGGTCACCGCCTTCCCCGGCCCGGTCGAGCTGCTGCGCGGCGCCGGCGCCCCGGACGTGGTGCCCTGGCACGAGCAGCGGCTGCGCCAGGCCGTCCGGGACGCGTACCGCCTCGACGGGGACGTCGACGACGACACCCTGACCCGGATCACCGACGGGTGGCGGCCGTACCGAACGTGGATCAGCCTGCTGCTGCGCACCTGGCGGGAGGACGAGACCGGTGAGATCTCCGGCCGCCGCCGCCGGGGCTGACGACCGGCGGCGGGACGGTGCGGCCCGACGTCGGGCCGGCGTAGGATGATCAAGAGATCGACGCGGTGGGAGGCCACATGGTCACGGTCGGGGCGCTGGTGGGGATCGGGCTGGTGGCGCTGGGTCTGGTGCTCACCCCCGGCCCGAACATGGTCTACCTGGTGTCCCGGTCGGTCACCCAGGGCCGGCGGGCGGGGCTGGTCTCGCTGCTCGGCGTGGCCGTCGGCTTCCTGGTCTACCTGGCCGCCGCGGTGGCCGGGATCGCCACCGTCTTCGTCCTGGTGCCCCCGCTGTACACGGCGGTGAAGCTGGCCGGCGCGGCGTACCTGCTGTGGCTGGCCTGGCGGACGCTGCGCCCCGGCGGCCGGTCGGCGTTCGCGCCGGAGCCGCTGCCGCCGGACCGGCCGCGGCGACTGTTCACCATGGGCCTGGTCACCAACCTGCTCAATCCGAAGATCGCCATCCTGTACGTGTCGCTGCTGCCGCAGTTCATCGAACCGGCGCGCGGCCACGTCGCCACGCAGAGCCTCCTGCTCGGGCTCACCCAGATCGTGATCGCGCTGACCGTCAACGCGCTGATCGTCCTCACCGCCGGCAGCATCGCGGCGTTCTTCTCCCGACGGCCGTTCTGGCTGCGGGCGCAGCGCTGGATGATGGGCACCGTGCTGGCCGGGCTGGCCGTACGGATCGCCGCCGACCGGTCCCGGGCGGCGCTGGTCACCCCGTGACCGCCGGCCGCGCCGGCCGGTCGGCTCGGCCGTGACCCGCCCCTGACCGGTGGGTCGACCGTTAAGCGTCGGGCCTGGTCAGAGCGCGTCCGGTTGGCCGAGCGCCGGGTGCCGCTCGCCCGGCCGGGCGTGCCAGGTGGGGGCCTCCTCCCGCAGGGTGGTGTCGATCCGCAGCCGGGACCAGTCGTCCAGCTCGGGCAGATCGTCCGGGTCGAACCAGCCGACCTCGGTGGACTCGTCGCCGTCGGCCGTCGGGGTGCCGCCGACCGGGCGGCAGCGGAACCACACGTTGAGGTACTCGCAGGCGTCGCCGTTGGGGTAGACGACAGGGTGGGTGGCGACCCCGCCGACCCGCTCGATCTCGACGCGCACCCCGGTCTCCTCGAGGACCTCCCGCAGCACCGCGTCCGCCGGCTGCTCGCCCGGGTCGATGACGCCGGCCGGCAACGACCAGCGGCCGTTGTCGCCGCGCCGGGCCAGCAGCACCCGCCCGGCGTCGTCGCGCACCACGGCGCTGACCCCCGGCAGCAGGAGCAGGTCGTTACCGATGTGCTTGCGCATCTGGACGATGTACGGGGAGACGGCCACGCCGCACCCTAACGTCCGGCGTCGCGGTGCCGTCAGACCATCCCCGCCGCGACGGAGGCGGCGTCCAGGTCACCGGTGGCGATCCCGCCGGCCGCCCTCGGCCCGGACGCGTACGCGCTCCGCCTGGCGGCGGGCTTCACCGCCTCCGCCGCCGGGGAGACCGTGGCCGGGTCCGGCGCCGCGCCGGCCGCCATCCGCTACGGGTTCGGGCTGCTGCCGGCGGCGGTGATGCTCGTCGCGGTGCTGCTGCAACGCCGCCACACCTTCGCGCCGATGAGCCGACCCACCACTAGACTTCGCCCTCGATGAACGCCCAGCCCACCCCCGATACCCGTCCCTGCGCCCACTGTGGACGGGAGGTGCCGCAGCGCGCCGGCGCGGGCCGGCCGTTCCGGTACTGCCGGGACAACGACGGCGCCTGCCAGCGGGCGTCACGCAACTCCCGGATGCGCCACCGAAACTCCCCCGGCCTGCCCGGCCAGGTCGCCCGCACCTGGGAGGCGGTGGACCGGCTGGACCAGATCGTGGAGAGCCTCACCGAGGCGCTGCACGCGGAGCTTTCCCCCGCCGGCGTCGAGCGGCAGCTCGCGCAGCTGCGCGCCGAGGCGGCCGCGCAGGTGGCGGCCGCGCACACCGAGCGGGACGAGGCCCGCCGCGAGGCCGAGGACGCGGCCGCGGCGGCGGTCCGGGCCCGTCAGGAGGCCCGCACGGCGGTCGCCGACCGGGACGCGGCCCGCGAGCGGGCGGACCGGGCCGTCGAGGAGGCGACCCGCGCCGCCGGTCGGGTGGCGCAGGCCGAGTCGGGCCGGGACGAGGCCCGACGGGAGGCCGGCGCGGCGCAGGCCCTGCGGGTGCAGGCCGAACGGGACCGCGATGCCGCCCGCAGCGAGCTGCGTACCCTCCGGTCGGAGCTGGAGGGCGAGCGGCGCCGCCTGACCGACCTGACCGCCGAGCGGGACGCCGCGCGGGGCGACGCCGAGCGGGCCACCCGCTCAGCCGGCGAGGCCCTGGAGCGGGCCGAGCGGCTGCGCGCCGACGCCACGCAGGCGCGTACCGAGGCCACGCAGTCCCGCACGGAGGCCGAGGCCGCGCGGGCCGAGGCCGCCCGGGCGCAGGCGGCCGCCGCCGAGGCCGACCGGGCCCGCCAGCAGGCGGACGACGCCCGGGACCGGGCCGAGGCCGCGCGGCAGGAGGCCGGCGCGGCGGCCGCCGCCGCCCGCGCGGAGCTGGCCGGACGGACGGCCGAGCGGGACGGCCTGGCGGCCGACCTGGCCGTCGCGCGCGACGCCGCCGCGTCCGTCGAGGCCCGGCTGGCGGAGCTGACGGTACGGCTGCGCTCCGCCGAGGCCGACCGGGACCTGGCCCAGCGGCGGGCCGCGCAGCTCGCCGACCAGGTCAGCGACCTCGCCGGCGCCCTCGCCCGACTCAGCTCCCGCCAACCGGACAACGCCTGACACGTTCGGTCTCGCGTCGCCATCCCCACCCCCGGCGATCGGCGCACCCGCCGGGGGTGACCGCCCGCACGCCACCGCGGGCTGGGACGGGACAGCGGGACGTC
The DNA here is from genome assembly GCF_004217615.1 of Micromonospora kangleipakensis. Lineage (NCBI taxonomy): Bacteria > Bacillati > Actinomycetota > Actinomycetes > Micromonosporales > Micromonosporaceae > Micromonospora > Micromonospora kangleipakensis. Next base: position 4,613,011 of record NZ_SHLD01000001.1, read on the forward strand.
CCCGTCGGCGGCGATGATGCCGAGGTGGGAAAGACGTATGAACGCATCGACGGCCGGCTGCGCACCTTCATCGAGGAGCAGCCGATGTTCTTCACCGCCACCGCGCCGCTCTCCGGCGACGGCACGGTCAACCTCTCCCCCAAGGGTCTGCGCGGTTCCTTCGCCGTCGTCGACGACCGGACGGTCGCCTACCTGGACTTCGCCGGCTCCAACGCCGAGACGATCGCTCACCTGCGGGAGAACGGCCGGATCACGCTGATGTGGTGCGCCTTCTCCGGCCCGCCGAACATCGTGCGGGTGCACGGCCGCGGCGAGCCGGTGTTCCGCGACGATCCCCGCTGGGCCGACCTGGTCCGGCTCTTCCCCGACATCGACGCCGGCGAGCACGGCCTGCGCGCGATCATCCTGGTGCGGGCCGAGCTGATCCGCGACACCTGCGGCTACGCGGTGCCGCTGATGACCTACGAGGCTGACCGGGACCTGCACGGCAAGCGTTTCGCCCGGGAGGACGACGCCTCGCTGAGCGCGTACTTCGCCGGGAAGGAGCACGTTGCCACGAGCATCGACGGGCTGCCCGGCCTGCCGCTGCCGCTGCCGCCGACCCCGGCGGCGTGACCGCCGGGCCGGTCAGTGGATGCCGGCCATCAGCTGCCGGATGTGCCGGGCGAACATCACCGCGCCGAGCCCCAGCGCCACTGACGCCAGTCCGAAGGTGAGGAAGTACGTCGGCTCCGGCCACGTCTCGGCCAGCCGGGCCACCTGGCCACCGATCGCGTCGCCGACGGCGGTGGCGAGGAACCACAGGCCCATCATCTGGCTGGCGTACTTCATCGGGGCGAGCTTGGTGGTGGCCGACAGGCCCACCGGGCTCAGCGCCAGCTCACCGGCGACCTGGATGGCGTACACGGCCACCAGCCACCACGGGGAGACCAGGTCACCGCCGACGGCGGCCTGGGCGGCCGCGGCCATCAGCACGAACGACAGGCCGTTGAGGACCAGGCCGACGGCGAACTTCATCGGCGTGGAGACCCGGTGCCCGAGGCGCAGCCACAGCCACGCGGCCAGCGGCGCGCCGATGATGATCAGGATCGGGTTGACCGACTGGAGCCAGGACGCGGGGAAGGTGAACCCGAGCACGTCCCGGTCGGTCTTGTCGGCGGCGAAGATGTTCAACACCGACCCCGCCTGGTCGTAGATCAGCCAGAACGCCGCGGCGAAGACGAACAGCCACAGGTACGCCTTCATCCGGCTGCGTTCGGTCCCGCTGATCTCCCGGTCGGTGAGGATCCGGGCGAAGTAGGCGATGGTCACCAGCACGGTGACGATGGTGAGCAGGTTCACCACGGTGTTGACGGTGAAGAGCCCGAACAGGGCGAGGACGGCGAGCACCACCAGCACCGCGAGGGTGACCACCGCGATGCGGGTCAGCGCCCGGCGGCGGTCCGCGCCGAGCAGCGGGTCGGCGGGCCGGGCGCCGGCCTCGCCGAGGTTGCGCCGGCCCAGGACGTACTGCAGCACGCCGAAGGTCATGCCGATCGCGGCGGCGCCGAAGCCCAGGTGCCAGTTGATCTTCTCACCGAGGAAACCGGTGATCAGCGGTGCGATGAACGCGCCCAGGTTGATGCCCATGTAGAAGATGGAGAACCCGGCGTCGCGGCGCGGGGAGTCCCGGTCGTACAGGTCGCCGACCATGGTCGAGATGTTGGGTTTGAGCAGGCCGGTGCCGAGCACGATCAGCGTCATGCCGGCGAAGACGCTCCACCGGACCGGGATCGCCATCACGTAGTGGCCGGCCGCGATGACCACGCCGCCCCACAGCACGCTGCGCCGGGCCCCGAGGAGGCGGTCGGCGACCCAGCCGCCGGGCAGCGCCATCAGGTAGACCATCGCGTTGTAGGTGCCGTACACGGCGTTGGCGGTGGACTCCCGGATGCCCAGCCCGTCGTCGGCCACCGCGGCAGTGAGGTAGAGCACCAGGATCGCCCGCATGCCGTAGAAGCTGAACCGCTCCCACATCTCGGTCAGGAACAGGGTCGACAGCGCCCGCGGGTGACCGAAGAAGGTCTTCCCGCCGGGCGGTCGGGCGTCGACCGGCGCGTCACTGGTCATCGTCACCTCCCGCACAGCTGGGGCGGCTAACATCCCCGGTGACAGCGAAAACACTCCACCGTTTCGACCCGGCCGGGGACGACCCCGCCGGGCTCAGGTCATGGCCGGCTACCCTTGCAGGGGTCGCGGGGCCGGATCACCCAGCCGGGCGGGAATGCCCCGGTGGCGACGGACCGTTACACGGAGAAGACCAGCACCACGAACGAGGGGAAGTCGATCATGGGCGACCGTATGCTGCGCGGAAGCCGCCTGGGCGCGGTGAGTTATGAATCCGACCGCAACACCGAGCTCGCGCCGCGGCAGACCCGCGAGTACCTGTGCGCCAAGGGCCACCAGTTCGAGGTGCCGTTCGCCGTCGACGCCGAGGTCCCGACGACCTGGGAGTGCAAGTTCGACGGCAGCGTCGCCCGGCTGGTCGACGGCAACGAGCCGGAGCAGAAGAAGGCCAAGCCGCCGCGTACCCACTGGGACATGCTGCTGGAGCGTCGCTCCATCGCCGAGCTGGAGGACATCCTGGCCGAGCGGCTCCAGGAGGTCCGCACCCGCCGCGGCCGCGCCTGAGCGCACCACGAACGACCGAAGCGCCCCCGGGAAGGTTCTTCCCGGGGGCGCTTCGTCGTGTGTCGCTCAGGGGCGGCCGGGCTCGATGATCTCGCCCTCGATGGCCCGCCCGGGGTCCGTCACCGGCTGCTGCGGGGCGGTCGGCGGCGGCGCCGGCTGCGGGGCGCCGCGACGCACCCGGACCCGGCGGGGGCCGAACAGGTCACCGGCGACCATCGACGACACCCGGCGCTCGGCGGTACGTTGCACGCCGACCCGGGCGAGCCGGCGCACCGGCGGCACCAGCAGCAGCAGCCCGACCAGGCCGCTGACCAGCCCGGGGGTCGCCAGCAGCAACGCCCCCACCAGCCCCACCAGCCCGTCGGTCACCTGCGGTCCCGGAGGCTGCCGGGACTCGACGGCGGCCCGGAAACCCCGCCACGCGCGCATCCCCTCGCGGCGCAACAGCACCAGCCCGAGCAGGGACGCCGCGAACACCAGGAGCACCGCGGAACCGAACCCGATCCCCCGGCCCACCAGGACGAACACCGTCAGCTCCAGCACCGCGAGCAGCAGCAGGGCCGGCGGTACGAACCTCAGTCCTCGGCGCATCTCACCTCATCTGCCTGGGGCGGTCGACATCCGCCCTCTCCAGCATGACACGGCGTCGCTCAGGGCCAGCGCACCTGACCGTCCGGGGTGCCGTACAGGCCCCGCCGCACCGCCGTGCGCCGGTCCTGCAACGCCCACCCGGTGATCCGCCACAGCGCCTCGGCGACGATCAGGGGGCTCATCTTGCTGTCGCCGTGCTCCCGCTCGGCGAAGGTGATCGGCACCTCGACGATCCGCACGCCGGCGCGGTGCGCCAGCCGGGACAGCTCCACCTGGAACGCGTACCCCTGCGAGCTGACCGACTCCAGGTCGATCGCCGCCAGGGCCGTCGACCGGTACACCCGGTAGCCGCCGGTGGCGTCGGCCACCGGCATGCCCAGCGCCAGCCGCGCGTACAGGTTGCCGCAGCGGGACAGCAGCAGCCGGCGCAGCGGCCAGTTCACCACCCGCGCCCCGCGCGTCCACCGGGAGCCGATCACCACGTCGGCGTCGCGGGCGGCGTCCAGCAGCATCGGCAGGTCCTCCGGGGCGTGCGAGCCGTCGGCGTCCATCTCCACCACCGCGTCGTAGCCGCGGCGGCGGGCCCAGGCGAAACCGGCCAGGTAGGCCGCGCCGAGCCCCTTCTTGTCCTCCCGGTGCAGTACGTGAACCTGCGGGTCGGTCCGGGCCAGGGCGTCGGCGATCGTGCCGGTGCCGTCGGGGCTGTTGTCGTCGGCGACGAGGATCTCGACCGCGGGCGCGGCCTCGCGTACCCGCGCGACGATCCGGGAGACGTTGTCGGCCTCGTTGTAGGTGGGGATGACCACAAGGACCCGCCCCACCCCGGGATGGCCGGCTGTCCGCGTGTCGGCTGCCTCGACCACCGCGTTACCGCCTTCCGCCGGCTACCGGCACCAGTCGTCCTATCCGGGGGCGACCTCCCGGCGGCGGCGCAGCATCGCCGCGCCGGCCAGGGCCGCGACGGCGAGCGCCGCGAGGGCCGCCTCGGGCCACACCCCCGCCCGGGTGGCCGGCGTACGACCGTCCCCGAGCTGCATCTGCCGGACCACCACCGCCGCGGTGTTGAACCCGGTGGCGCCGGTTACCCGCCCGTCCGGGGTAACGAACCCGGACACTCCGACCGTGGAGGCCATCAACGCGGCACGGCCGTGCTCGACCGCCCGCAGCCGCACCATCGCCAGCTGCTGGCGGGCCTCGGCCACGTCGAAGGTGGCGTTGTTGGTCTGCACCACCAGGAGCTGCGCGCCGCCGGTGACGGTGTCCCGGACGATGCCGTCGTAGGCGACCTCGAAGCAGATCACGTCCCCGAGCACCGCCGGCCCGGTTTCGAGCACGCCGGGGTGGGTGCCCGCGACGAAGTCGGAGCGGACCCGGTCGACCTCGGAGCTGACCGCCCGGGCGATGGAGCGCAGCGGCACGTACTCGGCGAACGGCACCGGGTGCCGCTTGGTGTAGAGCTGATCGAGGTCTGCCCCGCTGCCGGGGCGCCACAGCAGGCCGGCGTTGCGGACCTGCCCGGCGTCGGGGCCGAGCAGCACCGCGCCGACCAGGATCGGCGCGCCGATCGCGTCGGCGGCCTGGGAGATCCGGTCCCCTGCGCCGGGGTTGCGCAGCGGGTCGATGTCGCTGGAGTTCTCCGGCCAGACCACCAGGTCGGGTCGGGGCTGCGCCCCGGCGGCGACCTGTGCGGCGAGGGTCAGCGTGGCGTCGACGTGGTTGTTGAGCACGGCCTGGCGCTGGGCGTTGAAGTCCAGCCCGAGCCGGGGCACGTTGCCCTGCACGATGGCCACGGTGACGTTCTCGCCGCCGCCGCGTACGCCGACGGGCACCGCGGACCCGGCGCCGAGGACGACGGCCAGCGCGGCGAGCAGCCCGGCCACCGGCCGCCACTGCCCGGCCTGGTGCTGCCACGGCCGCCAGGCGAGGGCGACCAGCAGCCCGCCGGCCAGCGCGACCGCGAAGGTGACCAGCGGGGCCCCGCCGAGCGCGGCCAGCGGCAGCAGCGGGGAGGAGTCCTGGCTGAACGCCAGCCGCCCCCACGGGAACCCGCCGAAGGGGGTGCGGTCCCGCAGCGCCTCCTGCCCCACCCACAGCAGGCCGGTCACCACGGGCCACGCCCACCGCCACCGGTCGACCAGTGGGGTCACCCAGGCGGTGGCCGCGCCGAGCAGCGCCAGGTAGCCGGCCTGCAGCAGGGACAGCAGCACCCACGGCAGGTAGCCGGTGTGCAGGTTCGTCCACTCCAGCATCGGCGCGAACAGGGCCACCCCGGTCAGGAAGCCCAGCCCGGCGCCGGCGCGCAGCCGCCGCCGGTGCGCCGCCGCGGCCAGCAGCGCCACGCCGACCGGCGCCAGCGGCCACACCCCGTACGGGGGGAACGCGGCCAGCAGCGCCAGCCCGGCCACGACCGCCAGCGGCACGGCCACCTTCAGCGGGAGCGGACGCCCGGCCCCGCCGTCGCGTGCCCCGTCGGTGGCACGCGTCTCTTCCCGGTCGAGCGTCGTCACCGGCACCTCACCACGATCACGGGGCGAAGGCTACCCGGCCAGCGCCGTCCGATGCCGCTCCGGTGGCCTGCCTAGTCGGGCAGTTGGATCACCGGCAGGTCTCCGTCGCCGTACCGCAGCTCCCCGGTCAGGATCGGGGCGTCGTGCGCCAGGCACGCCAGCACCGTCGTCGCGAGGTCCACGCGGCCGGTGACGCCCCGCCAGTAGGCCAGCTCCTGCCACGGTCCGGCGGGGGTCGGCAGCACGGCGCACGCGCCCAGAGCGAGCAGCCGGTGCAGCGCCGGCCGGTCCTTCGGGTCATCGACGACGGCGAGGGTCTCGGCGGCGGCCACGGCGGTCACGCCGAACCGCAGCCCGTCGGCGATCACCTCGTGCAGCGGCTCTCCCACGTGCACCGATCCGGCCAGGTAGGCCAGCAGCGCGGACCGGTCCAGCACCAGTCGCACGGCCGGGCCACGCCTTCCTCGGTGACCTGGATGCCCTGGTGCGCCAGTTCGGCGGTCAGCGCCTCCCTGCGCATGAGCGCCCGAGCGGCCTCCACCAGGTAGGCGCTGGCGTTGGGTTCACGCTCCAGGCGCTCGGCGACGTCCGGCGGAACGGAGATCGACAGCTTCGATCACGCGCGCCGAAGGCCCACCCGGCCCGACCGGCCGTGGCCGGTGCGGGTGCGGGATCGGGCGGCCGCCTGGTTCAGCCGCGGCGGCGCGCCATCAGCACGGCGTCGTGGATCGTGATGTCCCGCCCGTCGTGGTCCACCGCGGCCCGCGGCCGGGCCTCGGCCGCACACACCTGCCACACGTTGGGGTCGAGGTCGGACGCGACCTCTTCCGCGGTGAACATCATCTCGGGGAAGTGCATCCGGTGTGCGGTCGTCCGCAGGTCGGACGGGTGGTGCCCGACGATCAGCAGGGTGCCGCCCGGGGCGACCGCGGCGGCGAGCCGCGCGAACAGCTGCCGTCGCGCGTCGCCCGGCAGGTGCATGAACTGCGCCGACACAAGGTCGTACCGGCCGGCGGTGGGCGGCTGGTCACGCAGGTCCGCCTGCGCCCAGGTGATCCGGGCGGCAACCGCCTCACCGGCCGCCGCGGCGTGCGCCGCGGCCCGCCGCAGGGCGGTGTCGGCGATGTCGACCGCGGTGACCTGCCAGCCCCGCTGCGCGAGCCAGACGGCGTCGGCGCCCTCGCCGCAGCCGACGTCCAGCGCCCGGCCCGGGGCCAGGGCGGTGGCCTCGGCCACCAGCTGCGGGTTGGGCCGCCCGCTCCACACCGCCGGACGGGCCCGGTAGCGCTCCTCCCAGGCAGCCCGCTCGAACATCGTGCCCAGGTCACGCCGGTAGTCGGCGACGGCGTCGTCGGTCTCCTCGGCGATCAGGTCGGCGTTGATCGCCGCGCCGGCCATCAACCCGGCCCCCGCCGCCGTGACCACCTGCGCGCGTACGTCGGCGACGTTGCCCGCCACCCACACGCCGGGCACGGCCGTGGCGCCGGTCGGGTCGGCGGGGATCTGCGCGCCGACGACGTGACCGGCCATCTCCACGTCGACCGGGGCCAGCCCGAGCGACTCCAGCACGCCCGCCCGCGCGGTGGCCCGGGCGGCCACCACCACGGCGTCGAGCGCGACGACCTCGCCGGAGGCCAGCCGCACCCCGGTCAGCGCGTCGCCGGTCACCTCCAGCGCGGCGACCGGGCCGTCGACGACGGCGATGCGGCGCGCGGCGAGCCGCTGGGCCTCCTCCGCCCCGGGCGCCGGGACCCCGTGCAGCAGCAGCGTCACGTGCGGGCTCCACTGCCGCCACAGCTGCGCCTGGTGTGCCGCGAGGGGCCCGGTGGCCAGCACCCCGATCCGCCGGTCGCGGACCTCCCAGCCGTGGCAGTACGGGCAGTGCAGCACGTCGCGTCCCCACCGTTCGGCCAGCCCGGGCACGTCGGGCAGCTCGTCGACCAGCCCGGTGGTGACCAGCAGCCGCCGGGCCCGTACGTCGCGCCCGTCGTGCAGGGTCACCAGGAAGTCGTCGCCGTCGCGGCGCACGTCGTCGGCCGTCCCGGCGACGAGCTGGCCGCCGTACCGGGTGACCTCGTCACGGCCGGCGGCGAGCAGCTCGGCCGGCCGCGTGCCGTCGCGCCCGAGGAAGTTGTGCATCTGCGCGGCCGGCGCGTTGCGCGGCTGCCCCGCGTCGACCACCAGCACTGACCGGCGCGCCCGGGCCAGGGCCAGCGCCCCGGCGAGCCCGGCGGCTCCACCGCCGATCACCACCACGTCGTATCTGTCGTTCATCGTCGCCTCCGTCGCTGTCGTCGGTGCCCACCGTGCGCCCGACCCGGCTCAGCGGCAAGTATTATTGCTGTTATGGCAAACGAGGAGGCTGCGGTGCTGGCCGCGGTGGGTCCCCGGCTGCGGGCCCTGCGCACCCGACGCCAGGTCACCCTGGCCCAGCTCGCGGAGACCACCGACATCTCGGTCAGCACCCTGTCCCGGCTGGAGTCCGGGCAGCGCCGGCCCACCCTGGAGCTGCTGCTGCCGCTTGCCCGCGCCCACCAGGTGCCGCTGGACGAGCTGGTCGGCGCGCCCGCCACCGGCGACCCGCGGGTGCACCCGCGGGCGATCGTCCGGCACGGCATCACGTTCCTGCCGTTGACCCGCCGACCGGGTGGGCTGCAGGCCTTCAAGCAGATCTTCCCGCCACACACCCCCGCCGAGCCGCAGCAGCAGACCCACGAGGGCTACGAGTGGCTGTACGTGCTGTCGGGTCGGATCCGCCTGCTACTGGCCGAGCACGACCTGCTGCTGACCCCCGGGGAGGTCGCCGAGTTCGACACCCGGCTGCCGCACGCGGTCGCCAACCCGGATCCGCAGCCCGCGGAAGTCCTCGCCCTCTTCGGCCCGCAGGGCGAGCGGCTGCACGTGCGGGCCCGCCCCACCGGCCGCTGACCGGGCGCGGCGACGACCGGTTCGCGGGGGGATGTCGTACCCGGCTGGCACGGTGGGCGGCATGCGGGCAGACGGGCCGCCGACAGCGGCGATGACGTACGTGTTGATTCCGGGCGCCGGTGGCAGCGCCGAATACTGGCGGCTGCTCGTCGACGAGCTGCGCCGGCGGGGTCGGGTGGCGGTGGCGGTGGGTCTGCCGGCCGCCGACGAGCACGCCGCCCTGCCCGAGTACGCCGACACGGTCCGCGCCGCGGTCGACGGCCACCGCGACGTGACGCTGGTGGCGCAGTCGCTGGGGGCGTTCACCGCCCCGCTGGTGGCCGACCATCCGGCGGTGCGGCTGCTGGTGCTGGTCAACCCGATGATCCCCGCGCCCGGGGAGACCGCGGGCGAGTGGTGGGCGGCCACCGGCCACGCGCCGGCCCGGGCGGCGTACGCGGCCGCGCAGGGCCGCGACCCGGACGCCGACGTGGACCTGGCGGTGGATTTCTTCCACGACGTGCCGGAGGAGGTGACCGCGTCGATGCTGGCCGCCGGCGGCCCGACGGAGTCGCCGGCCGTGTTCACCCGGCCCAATCCGCTGCGCCGCTGGCCCGACGTGCCGACCCGGGTGGTCTCCGGCCGCGACGACCGGTTCTTCCCGCTGGAGTTTCAGCGCCGCCTGGCGCGGGAGCGGCTGGGCGTGGCGCCCGATGAGCTGCCCGGCGGGCACCTGCTCGCGCTGAGCGAGCCGGCGCTGCTCGCCGACCGCCTGGAGGCGTACCAGCAGCAGGTGTGAGGCGGAAACGAAATCGGGGCGCGGCTCGCGCCGCGCCCCGATGCTCCCAGGCCCTTCCCGGCCGGTGGGGCGAGGATGAGCGACGCCGACCTTCGGACCGACCGGACGTGGACTGGCTGCCCCCGCCTGGCCGTTGTCTACTGGCCGTGCCCCTCACCCTGCCCGTACACCGGTAACCGCGGCCGGTTCGCGCCGCCCCGCCGACCCCCGCCCGCTGGACCTGGCCGCCGCGACGTGTTGCATGAGTGTCGCTCGGCCAGCGGACGAAGGGACGAAGCGAACAACAGCCGCTTCCCGTGGTAGGACTCAAAGACGGTACGTGTTGCACCCCGTCCGCTGTCAACCCGCCCGGGCCTGTCGTGTGTTGCGCCACGGCGTGTCGCGTCGGCGCGTCTCGATGCGCCCAAGGTCGGTGCGGGTCAGCGGTCCAGGTGGTGGCGCAGCAGCGCCCGCGCCGCTGTCGGATGGTCGACGGCGAGCAGCCCGCCGGCGGCCAGGACGTAGTCGACGTCGACGACGGGTCGGGCGGCGCGCGGCAGCGGCCAGCCGCCGGCGTGGTCGCCCAGCACCGCGCCCAGCACACCGGCGGCGTCGGTGGGCGCCGCGTGGCGCAGCACCCCGCCGGAGCCGACCAGCAGCCGCACGTCCCGCAGGTCCCGGCCGGTCCGTTCCCCGGTCGCCGCGCCGCGGGCGTGCCGGCGCAACGCCACCGTGGCCGCGAGGGCGGCGATCCGGGCGTCGACCGCCCGGTCGGTGTCGTCGGCGGGCAGGAAGCCGGGGTCGGCGGCCCGTACCGCCGCCGCGGCGGCCAGGTCGTCCTGCTCGGCCGGGGTGAGGAGGCGTTCCTCGGCGGCGGCGCGCACCACGCCGGGGGCGCTCCACCGCATGCCCAGGTCCCCCTCGACGGTGCGGGCCCGCCACAGGGTGCCGGCGACCTCCCGCCCGGGCCCGCTGTTCCGCTCGTCGGGGGTGAGCACCGAGTACACGTCGGTGGTGGCGCCGCCGACGTCGACGACGGCGAGGTCACCGCCGAGGGCGTCGGCGAGGACCTCCACCCCGGTCAGCACCGCGTCGGGGGTGGCGGCCCGCACCAGCCGGGCGAAGCGGGTGCCGCGGGAGAGCCGCTTGCCGCCGATGACGTGGCGCAGGAACACCTCGCGGATGGCCGCCCGCGCCGACGCGGGGGCGAGCACGCCGATGCGGGGCAGCACGTTGTCGGCGACGGTCACCGGCACCTTCGCGGCGGTGAGCAGGTCGCGCAGGTCGGCGCGGACGTCGGCGTTGCCGGCGAGCACCACGGGCACCCGCCAGCGGGCCTTCGCCAGCCGGGTGGCGTTGTGGGTGAGCGTGTCGGCGTCGCCGCCGTCGGTGCCGCCGACCAGCAGCACCACGTCGGGGCGGGCGACGCGCAGCGCGGTCAGCTCGGCCGCGCCGAGCCGACCGGCGGCCACGTGCACCACGTTCGCCCCGGCGGAGAGGCCGACCCGCCGGCCGGCCTGCGCGGTCACCAGGGGCTCGTAGCCGATGACCGCGAGCCGCAGCCCACCGCCGGCGGACGAGCAGACGTACCAGGGCACGTCGGTCACGCCGAGCCCGGCGGTGGCCGCGCCGACGGCGGCGTCCAAACCGTGCAGCACGTCGGTGCCGACGGTGGTGGGCGCCGACGCGGCCGCGACCAGCCGGCCGCCGTCGAGGTCGACCACCGCCGCCTTGGTGTACGTGGATCCGACGTCGGCGCAGACGGCGACGTTCACGCCGCCGGGGGTACGACCACCGTGCCGGTCGCGGTGACCGCCACGATCGGCTCCGCCAGGACCTCGGCGGCCGACGCCGACCTGTCCGGCCGGCCCCGGCACACCACCCGGGCCTCGAAGTCGATGGCGCGGCTGCGGGTGCCCACCCGGGTCACCGTCGCGGTCACCTCCAGCACGTCGCCGGCCTTCATCGGCGCGGTGAACTGCACGTCGGAGTAGGAGGCGAAGAGCCCCTCGTCGCCGTCGGTGCGGATGCACACCTCCGTGGCGACGTCCCCGAACAGCCCCAGCGCGTACGCCCCGTCGACCAGGTTCCCCGCGTAGTGGGCGTGCGAGTACGGCACGTACCGGCGGTGGGTGACGGTCAGACCGACCCGGGAATCGCTCATGCTCTCGCCTTCTTGTTCGTGATCAGCGCGTGCACCAGGTAGCTGGCGACCTCGCCGGGGGTGGTGCCCCGGCCGAAGATCCGGTCCACGCCCAGCTCGTCGGTCATCGTCTCGTCGAACCGCGGCCCGCCGACGATCAGCAGCGGCCGCTTCCCGGCCGGCATGGCCTCCCGGAACGCCGCGGACATCTCCCGGGTGTTGTGCAGGTGCGCGTCGCGCTGGGTGACGACCTGCGACACCAGCACCGCATCGGCCTTCTCGGCCCGCGCGGCCTCCACCAGCTCCGGCACGCTGACCTGCGCGCCCAGGTTGGTGACCTTCAGCTCCCGGTAGTACTCCAGGCCCTTTTCGCCGGCGATGCCCTTGACGTTGAGGATCGCGTCGATGCCGACGGTGTGCGCGTCGGTGCCGATGCACGCTCCCACCACGGACAGCTTGCGGCGCAGCTTCTGCTTCACCACCGCGTTGACCTCCTTGGCCGACAGCAGCGGGAAGTCCCGCTCCACCACCTGCACCGCGGCCAGGTCCACCAGATGGTTCACCCGCCCGTACACCACGAAGAAGGTGAAGCCGTCGCTCATCGGCTTGGCGTGCACCAGCATCGCCGGGTCGATGCCCATCTTGTTCGCGAGCTGGATCGCCGCGCCCTCGGCCCGCTTGTCGTGCGGCACCGGCAGGGTGAACGACACCTGCACCATGCCGTCGCCGGTGGTGTCCCCGTACGGCCGGACGATCTTCTTCTCGGCGCCCGCGCCGGTCTCGACGGCGCTCACGCCTGCTGCCCTTCCAGGATCTCGGTGGCCGGGTTGTAGTAGTCGCCCTCATGCTTCGCGACCCCGGCGAGGCCCTTGCCCCGGTCCGCGGGCCGCTTCATGATCCCGAAGGTGCCCTCGGCGATCGCGGTGAGCAGCGACTGGTCCCCGATGCGCTCCAGCAGGTCCAGCGCCTCACCGAGCACCCGGTTGGCGCGCTGCTGGATGAACCCGCCCGGCGCGGGCACGAAGTCCTCGTGCAGCCCACCGGCGGCGCCGAGCACGTACCGGACGTTCTGCAGGGCGATGTCCCGGTCGGACAGCCACGGCGTCACCACCGCCTCGGTCATCATGCCGACCAGCAGGATGCCCTGCCCGGTCATGGTGCCGACCAGGTTGAAGAACCCGTCGAGCAGGTTGCCGCGGAACACGTCGCCGGTCATGTGCTTCGTCGGCGGCATCCACTTCAGCGGCGCGTCGGGGAACAGCTCCCGGGCCAGCAGCGCGTGCGCCAGCTCCAGGCGGAACGACTCCGGCACGTCCGGGTTGATCTCGAAGGCGTGCCCCAGTCCCAGCTGCCAGTCGGCCAGCCCGGCCTCGTGCGCGAAGTACTCGTTGAGCAGCTGCGACACCGTCACCGTGTGCGCCTCGTCGACGGCGTCGGCGGTGGTGAGGTAGTTGTCCTCACCGGTGTTGATGATGATCCCCGCCCGGGCGTGCACCTGCCGGGAGAACCGCTGGTCGACGAAGGTGCGGATCGGGTTGATGTCGCGGAACAGGATCCCGTACATCGAGTCGTTGAGCATCATGTCCAGCCGCTCCAGGCCGGCCAGGGTCGCCATCTCCGGCATGCACAGCCCCGACGCGTAGTTCGTCAGCCGCACGTACCGGCCCAGCTCCTTCGACGTCTCGTCCAGCGCCGCCCGCATCAGCCGGAAGTTCTCCTGCGTGGCGTACGTGCCGGCGAACCCCTCCCGGGTCGCCCCCTCCGGCACGTAGTCCAGCAGCGACTGCCCCGTCGACCGGATCACCGCGATGACGTCCGCGCCGGCCCGCGCCGCGGCCTGCGCCTGCGGGATGTCCTCGTAGATGTCCCCGGTCGCCACGATCAGGTAGATCCACGGCCGCTGCTTCGGATCGCCGTACCGCTTCACCAGGCGGTCCCGCTCGGCCCGGCGCCGGTCGATCTGCCGGATGCCCGCGCCGACGGCCTTCCGGGCGGCCTTGCGCGCCGCGGTGGCCGCCTTGCCGGTCGGCTGTTGGAACCGCACCGACCCGGCGGCGGCCTTCTGCGCCAGCAGCGTCACGTCGGTGATCTGCTCCCGGGCCAGGGCGTCGAAGACCGACGCCGCCACCCCGTGCCCCAGACCCGTGTCGGCGACCACCGCGTCCACGAGGCGGTTCACCCACGGGATGCCGTCCGGGTCGGCGCCGGTCACCCCGGCCAGCCGCAGCACCGCCCGCTCCACCGACACGGTGGTGTGGCTGCGCGCCAGATCCACCACCGGCCGTCCGGCGCGGCGCGCCAACTCCCGCGCCCGCGCCACCAGCGCCGGATCCAGCTCAAGCTTGCCTGTCACGAAGACCCTTCCTCATAGATCACGTCACCGCGCAGCACCGTGGCCCGGCAGACCGGCAGCGGCGTCGGGTCCGCCGGACCCCGCAGCTCCGGGTCCTCGGCCAGCAGCACCGGCAGTCCCCGGTCCATCCCCGCCGGGGTGGACCACACCGCGAACGTCGCCGGCGCGCCCAGCGCGAGCACCCCCTCGTTGTCCAGGTGCACCGCCCGCCACCCGCCGCGGGTATGCGCGGCGAACGCCGCCCGCACACTCATCCGCTGCTTCGGGTTGTGGTGCGCCGCCGCCGCCCGCACCGAACCCCACGGGTCCAGCGGCGTCACCGGCGAGTCCGACCCGAACGCCAACGCCACCCCGACCGAGTGCATCGCCCCCATCGGGTTCGACTCCAACGACCGGGAAAGACCCAGCCGCGACTCGTACATCCGGCCCGCGCCGCCCCACAGCCGGTCGAACGCCGGCTGCATGCTCGCCACGATCCCGTACTCCACGAACCCGGCGATCAGCCGCTTGTTCATGATCTCCGCGTGCTCGATGCGGTGCCGGGCCGCCCGCAGCCGATCCACGCCCAGCTTCTCGGCCGCCGCGGCGAAACCGTCCAGCACGGTGGAGATCGCCGCGTCACCGATGGCGTGGAACCCGCCCTGCAGGCCGTGCGCCGCACAGTCCAGCAGGTGGTCGCGCACCTGCTCCGCCCTGACGTAGCCGTGCCCGCACGATCCGGCGTCGCCGTCCAGGTACGGCTGCGACACGTGCGCCGTGCGCGACCCCAACGCCCCGTCGGCGTACAGGTCCCCGCCGGCGCCTACCGCGCCCAACTCCCGGGCCTTCGCCGCGCCCAGCAGCTCACCCCAGTAGCCGTACACCTCCGGCACCCCGTCCCCGGAGATCGCCAGCAGGCCGGTGAAGTCCGCCTCGTCCGACGTGCCCGGCCCGCCGCACTCGTGCACCGCCGCGATCCCCAGCGACGCCGCGTGCCGCAACGCCGTGCGCTGCACCGCCGCCCGCTGCGCCGCCGACACCGACCCGAGCGCCACCTCCCGCACCACGTGGTGCGCGTCGCGGCGCAGCCAGCCCGACGCGTCGTAGCCGGGCGCGGACACCACCTGCGGGCAGGCCGCCAGCAGCGCCGCCGACACCAGCGCCGAGTGGATCGACGCCTGCGACAGGTACACCCGCCGGCCGCCGGCCGCCCGGTCCAGCGCCGCCGCGCCCGGCAGGGTCTTGTCCGACCAGTTCGACTCGTCCCAGCCGTGCCCCAGCAGCACCGCGTCGGTCGGCAGGCCGGCCGCGAACGCCGACACCGCGTCCAGCAGCTCACCGGCCGAGTGCACCGCCGACAGGTCCAGCCCCGACAGGGCCAGCCCGGTGTCGGTGGCGTGCACGTGGGCGTCCACGAACGCCGGCGTCACCAGCGCGCCGTCGAGGTCCACCACCCGGTCGGCGGCCGGCGCGTCCGCGGCCGCACCCAGCCAGGCGATCCGGCCGTCACGAACCAGCAGCGCCGTCGCGCTCGGGTCGGCCGGACAGTGCAGCACGCCGCCGCGGTACAAGGTCGAGGGGTTAGTCATGGGGTTCAGTCTGCCGCCAACCGGGACTCGAAGAGACCACGCACCCCCGGCTCGGAGCGCAGCAGCTCCAGCGCCAACTCCGCGTGACCCGGCACGTACCCGTTGCCCACCAGCATCGTCACGTCCGCCGCCAGGCCCTCCGCGCCCAGCGCCGCCGCCGCGAAGCTCGTCGCCATCGAGAAGAAGATCACCGTGCCGCCGTCCTCGGTGGCCAGGACCGCCCCGTGCTCGCAGCCCGGCACGTCCACGCAGACCACCGTCACGTCCGCCGGCGCGTCCAGGGCGGTGGTCACCGCCGTCGACAGCCCCACCGGGTCGCGGGCGTCCGCCAACGCGACGCTCGTCGCCAGCCCGGCCGCCGTCAGCGCGTCACGCTCCGCCGCCACCGGCACCACCCCGACGGTACGACCGGCACCCGCCCGCCGCGCCGCGGCCAGCGACAGCGACCCGCTCTTGCCGGCGCCGCCGATCACCGCCACGTTCACCGGCCGCGGGTCACCCTCGCGCTGCCGCCGCGCCACGTGCTCGGCCACCACCCGCGCGGTCAGCGCCGGCGCCCCGCACACGTCCAGCACCGCCAGGGACAGCTCCGGGTGCAGGTCGGCCGGCAGCACCGCCGCGATCGACCGGGCGAACAGGATCGCGTACCCGTCGCAGGGCACCTGCTCGCTGCGCCCGTCCCAGCGGGCCAGGCCGTCGAGGATCATCAGCGGGGTCAGCGTCAGCGACACCAGGGTCGCCACCCGGTCGCCCGCCGTCAGCCCCAGCGGGGACCGCCGGCCGGCCTCCTCGACCGTGCCGATCAACATGCCGCCCGACCCGGTCACCGGGTTCTGCATCTTCCCCCGGGTCGAGATGATCTCCAGCACCTCGGCGCGGACCTTCTCCCCGTCGCCACCGTGCTTCTCCGACAGCTGCCGGAAGCTCGCCGCGTCCAGGTTCAGCCGCTCCACCCGGATGCGTACCTCGTTCGGGGCGATCCGCGGGTCGGCGTCCAGCCGCCAGGCCGCCTGCGGCAGCACCCCCGCCGGTTCCACGACGCGGTGCAGACCCACCGGTGACGTCACGCCGACCCCCTACCTCCAGCCGCCCGAAGCCCTGGCTAGGACTCGCGTCGCGGGAAAACTTACGGCAGACTAATTTCTTCACCGGATATTTTCCAGTAGCCTTCGGGATCGCTGATCAACCCGCACCACGAAACGAGGAGGGGCCGTGACCCAGACCCAACCGGTTGAGACCATCCCTCAACCCCGTCACGCCCCGGTCGCCGTACCGACCGCCGGGCAGCCGTACGAATACCGCCGCAGCCCCCTGGTCGAACCCGACTGGACCCGCTTCCCCGGCTGGCGCCACGTCACCCGCGAGCAGTGGGAGAACGCCCAGTGGCAGCGGGTCAACTGCGTCAAGAACATCAAGCAGCTGCGCACCGTCCTCGGCGACCTCGTCGACGAGTCCTTCTACGCCGACCTCGAGGCCGACCAGAAGGCCCTGGCCACCATGTCCATGCTGGTGCCGCCGCAGATGATCAACACGATGGTGCCGTTCGCGCCGATGACCACCGAGGCGTTCCTCGCCGACCCCATCCGGCGCTACATGATCCCCGTCGCCTCCGACCGGCGCACCGACTGGCCGTCCCACCCCTACGCCAGCCGCGACTCCCTCCACGAGCACGACATGTGGGTCGCCGAAGGCCTCACCCACCGCTACCCCACCAAGGTCCTCGCCGAGCTCCTCTCCACCTGCCCGCAGTACTGCGGCCACTGCACCCGGATGGACCTCGTCGGCAACTCCACCCCCGCCGTCGACAAGCTCAAGCTCACCCTCAAGCCCGTCGACCGGTACGACGCCCACATCGCCTACCTCAAGGCCCACCCCGGCGTCCGCGACGTCGTCGTCTCCGGCGGCGACGTGGCCAACGTGCCGTGGAAGAACCTCGAGTCGTACCTGATGCGGCTGCTCGAACTGGAGACCGTCCGCGACATCCGGCTCGCCACCAAGGCCCTCATGGGCCTGCCCCAGCACTGGCTCCAGCCCGACGTCGTCGAGGGCCTGGAACGCGTCGCCCGCACCGCCTCCCGGCGCGGCGTCAACCTCGCCATCCACACCCACGTCAACCACGCCCAGTCGATCACCCCACTGGTCGCCAAGGCCGCCCAGACCGCCCTCGACGTCGGCGTCCGCGACGTCCGCAACCAGGGCGTGCTCATGCGCGGCGTCAACGCCACCACCCCCGACCTGCTCGACCTCTGCTTCGCCCTCCAGGGCGAAGCCGGCATCCTGCCGTACTACTTCTACATGTGCGACATGATCCCCAACGCCGAACACTGGCGGGTCCCGGTCTGGCACGCCCAGCAGCTCCAGCACGACATCATGGGCTACCTGCCCGGCTACGCCACCCCGCGGATCGTCTGCGACGTCCCCTTCGTCGGCAAGCGCTGGGTCCACATGCTCACCGAGTACGACCGCGAACGCGGCATCTCCTACTGGACCAAGAACTACCGCACCTCCATCGAGTCCGCCGACCTGGAGGCGCTCAACAAGCGCTACGCCTACTACGACCCGATCGACACCCTCCCCGAGTCCGGCCAGGCCTGGTGGCACGCCCACCGCAACGACTGACCCGACCCACCGTCGCCCGGCACCCACTCAGGTGCCGGGCGACGCGTTTCCCCATCGCGACACCACCGCCGTCCCGGGCACTAGCGTCCAGTTTTATGAACCCGGCGGAGCCCGAGGCCGCACACCGGGTCACCACGGTCGAGATCTTCTTCGACGTCGTCTTCGTCTTCACCATCACCCAGCTCGCCGGCGTCCTGGAAGACGACCCCACCTGGGCCGGCTTCGGCCGCGTCGTCCTCGTCCTCGGGGTGCTCTAGTACCCCTACACCGGCTACGCCTGGCTGACCAAACAGTGCCACCCCGACGCCCCGCCCAGAAGATCCCGCTCTTCGCCGGCATGGCCGGCTTCCTGCTCACCAGCGTCGCCATCCCCGCCGCGTTCACCGACACCGGCATGCTCTTCGCCCTCGGCTATCTCGTTCTCACCGGTCGCCATCGGCGCCGGCGTCGACATCCACCACCTCACCCCCGGCACCGTCGGAGCGATCGTCATGGCACTCGCCCTGCCCGCCGCCCTCCACGGCCGCAGGCGCGCAGCTCGCCGCCCTCATCGTGGTGCTCACCGTCATGCTGCTGGTCGACGCCCGCCGCCGCGGCGTAGCGGTCAGCCGCCCCGCGGCGCATACATGATCACGGCGACGCCCAGCAGGCAGATCGCCGCGCCGACCACGTCCCAGCGGTCCGGCCGGAAGCCGTCCACCAGCACCCCCCAGCCCAGCGACCCGGCCACGAACACACCCCCGTACGCGGCCAGGATCCGACCGAAGTTCGGGTCCGGTTGGAACGTCGCCACGAACCCGTACGCCCCCAGCGCCAGCACGCCCGCCGCGATCCACCACAGCCCCCGGTGCTCGCGCCACCCCTGCCACACGAGCCACGCGCCACCGATCTCGGCCAGCGCGGCCAGCACGAACAGCAGCAGCGAACGGGCGACGGTCATCCCGGGAGGCTACCCAGTAGCACCGGTCGGCCCGGTCAGGTCCCCACCCGGCGCGGGGAACGGGATCGGGCAGTGCGCGGCTCCGGCGCACTCCACCAGGTCCGTGCAGCCCGCGTCGACCGCAGCCCGCAAGGTCGCGGCCGCCGCCTGCAGGTCGGCGATCCTCGCCTCCACCTCGGTCAGCTTCGCCGCCGCCCGGGCCCGCAGCCCCGACCCGGAGCCACGGCGCCGCTCACGTCCGTCGAGCAGCTCGGCCACCTCGTCCAGGGTGAACCCCAACCGCTGAGCCGCCTTGATCACCCGCAGCACCGTGACCACCTCGGCCGGATAGCGGCGGTGCCCGCCCAGGCTGCGATCCGGCGCGGCCAGGAGACCGCGCCGCTCGTAGTACCGAAGGGTCTGCGGGTGCACCCCGGCCGCCGCGGCCACCGCACCACTACGCAGCAGGCTCACCGCACCGTCCCCCGATGTCCCGCCCGGTCGGTGAGCCCGTCCAGGACGGCCTCGTGCCCGACCGGAACCCGTACGTCCACCAGCACGGCGTCGTCCGTCGCCGAGATCAGGAAGGTGAAGAAGGAGCAGCAGCCGGACTCGCGCTCGATGAGGTCGCGGACCACCGCCGCGCTCCCCGCGGCGAACTCCCAGCGCGCTGCGGTCGACGACAGCCGCGTTTGACCGCGCAGCGCCGTCGTAAACAGGTCGTCGAACTCGGCCACCCGCAGCGGCCGCTCCGCCGTCGGCAGGGTGCACGCCTCAGGCACCCACCCCTCGTCATCCAGGCTCATGCCTCGACGGTAAGCCCGTACCCGGGTACCGGATGCAAGCCCGGCGCCCGGCACACGGCGGCGGGCTCCCGGATCGGGGGCCCGCCGCCGCACGGGTCACCTGTCGAAGGACTGCCGGCCGGCCTGCTTTGCCTGCTCGCCGCCCTGCCGGGCCCGCGCCGTGCTCTGCTCGGTGGCGCCCTCCGCCCGCAACCGTTCGTTGTCGGTGGCCTCGCCAATCCGCTCCTTGGCGACTCCGCTCAGCTCCTGGGCCTTGTTCTTCGCCTTCTCGGTGAAGCTCATCGAGGACTCCCTCCGCTGCGGCGGTGCTCGGGGCCGTGCGGCCCGCTCCCCCGTGCGTCCCCGTGTTCCTGTCGGCGAAACGCCTGGCGGTTCGGTGGCGGCTGGCACCACCGCTAAGGCATCCTAGGATACTAGGCGAACGGGGAAAGCCTCCGGCTGATTAACTGAGCGAATGGGAGAGATCCTGCTGATCCGGCACGGCGAGACCACCTGGAGCGCCACCCACCGGCACACCTCGTACACCGACCTGGAGCTCACCCCCGACGGCGAGCGGCAGGCCCGCGCGCTCGGGGTGATGCTCGCCGGCCGGCGGTTCGTCCGGGTGCTGTCCAGCCCCCGGCAGCGGGCCCTGCGCACCGCGCACCTCGCCGGCCTCAAGGTCGACGCCACCGACCCCGACCTCGCCGAGTGGTACTACGGCGAGTACGAGGGACGCACCACCGCGGACATCCAGGAGGACCGGCCGCACTGGAACATCTGGACCGACGGCTGCCCCGGCGGCGAGTCACCGTCGCAGGTCGGCGAACGCCTCGACCGGGTGCTCGCCCGGGTCACTCCCCTGCTCGACCGGGGCAACGTCGGCCTGGTCGGCCACGGGCACAGCCTGCGGGTGCTCGGCGCCCGCTGGATCGGCCTGCCGCCGTCGGCCGGCGCCCGGCTGCGGCTGGACACCGCCACCGTCAGCGTGCTCGGTCACGAGCACGGACGGCAGGTCATCCAGCGTTGGAACCAGCCGGCTCCGCCGCCGCCCGGGAGCGCCCCCGGCCCGGGAGTTCGGCACTGATCTTCGGCGGCCGGTCGGCGTGGACAGCACCACGGTGGTGCGGGTGGTGACGTTCGCGGAGGTCCGGATCTCCCGCAACAGCCGCTCCCGGTCGGCCGGGCCACCCGGCCTGAGGGTCAAGGGAGCATCGTCACGTGGCCGCGTCACAAACGATTGGCTCCGGTTCAGCGTTGACGCTGAACCGGAGCCAATAGTGGGCGGCGATGCCGCTCGCAGCATCAGAGGTAGCGCGAGGCCTCGTCGAGGAAGTGCTGCGCGTACCGGTCCGCCGGAATGTCCCCAAGGTAGTACTTCTTGAGCTCGTGGCGGGTAGTGGCGAGGGGGTCGCTGCCGAGGAGGTCGTCGAGGGCGGCGTCGAGTCCCTGCAGCCGGCCGCCGTACGCGTCGATCACGTAGCCCGCCCGCGCAAGCGGGAACGCCTCCGGGAACTGGGCCGCCGGCACCGAGACGGCAACCATCACGAACGGCTTCTCCGAGTACAGGTAGTCCGCCACCACGCTCGACACATCCGACACCATCGCGTCCGACGCGTTGAAGCAGTCCGCGACCGTCATCGCCACCTCAGCCTCGGCTCCGAAGACGTGTGGCCGTCCGTTCGCCCGACGGTCGTCAGCCAGCAGCGTCCGGATGCGCTCACACTCGCGGGCCAACTCCGCGGACCGCTGGCTGTACGGATGCGGTCGGAAGACGACGCTGCACCCGCGAGCGACGAGCGCCTTGATGATGTCGCAGCCAACGAGCAGCGATGAATAGTTGGAGTCGGCGTAGAAACCGGCCCAGGTCGGGGCGTAAAGGACTCGAGGGTTGGCAATCGAGGCGATTGGCCCGGTGGCGACGGCGACGTTCTCCACCTGTGGGCGCCCGACGATGGTGAACATCTCTGCGGGCATGCTCACGCCGTTGGCCGCGAACCGGTCGATCGCGGCCTGGCCGGCGACAAAGTTCTTGTCGTAGATCCGGAAGACCGGGTTGTGGCTCGGCACCTTGTCGCTGTCGCCGTGGTTGAGCTGGATGTGCGCCAGGTTTGTATACCGGGCAACGTGGTTGTTCATCGTCGCGGTATTGACGTAGAAGGCTGCCCGTAGCGACGGGGCGATGACATCGTCAAGCTGGTTCAGCCCCAACCGCATTACCACCGGGGCCTTGGTGAGACCCACCACCTCATTGAAGTTGGTTTCGCTGCGAACCAGAACGAAGAACTTCTTGCCGAGGCGTTCCAGGTAGGGCAGCCACATCGCGATCTGGTAGGCGGTGCCGGCGGGTGCGTTCCAATGCACGAGAAAGACCGGCTCGTAGGCGGTCAGCGCGGCATGCAGTTTCGTCTCGCTGCTGCGCCGCGCCCGCACCCGCGTCAGCGCCTGCAACCCGGTGAACAGGGCCAACCCGAGCGCCGCGGTCGCTACCGCCAGCGCGATCACCCCGAAGAGGTTGGTGAACGCGCAGACCAGTGCCACGAGAACCGCAGCGCCGTTGACCAGCGCGACGCGGTTCGTGTTGAGGCTACGATCGGGCCGTGAGCCGCTTCCGGGCAGGTTGGCCGAGACGGGGTAAACAGCATCGGACACGGCCGCCAACAGCGACTCGCTGAGAACCGCCAGGGCTGCGAGGGCGACACCAACGGCCAAGGCGGGATCAAGACTGCCGTGTACTGCGCCGAGCAGGTACGCGCAGGCGAGCAGGAGGATGCGCGCCACAATGGACGTTCCGGCGGACACCGAACCGCCACGCCACGTCCAGGCCAGCAGACTGAGCGCGAGAACGGCCGGGGGAAGCGCCCAGAGGCGGGAGTTTCCCACCGCCGCCAGCAGCAGGGCGGCAAGGCCCATCACCTCGACCGCCGAGGCGGGCAGTTGCGCCCCCGCGGCCGACGTCCGCAGCTCCGCCAGCCATCCGCTGAACCGGGACCGACCCGGCTTCGAAGCCGTCATCGCCCAACCCCCGTCGACGACGGGCTGATCCGCAGCAGCCGCCTCACCCGGCCCCGGCAGTTCGCCAGGAAGTTCTGCTTCAACGCCAACTCCTTCTGCAACTGGCTTACCCGCTCCTCTAGCCCTCGCGGGAACGGTGGTTCGAAAGCGTAGGCGGGTCGTTGCGGATCGCCCTCGTGTCCCTGCCGCAGCCAGCGCAGGCGCGACATCACCTGCCGTCGCCCGATGACGTCCTGTCGGGGCCCGAAGGCGCTCTCCTCATGCGACAACACGGTTACCGGGTTCTTACCGGCGCGGATGAGGATACGAGTCATGAGCGGCCGCCGGACGCCTCTTGGCTGAACCGCGATCGCATCGATCGGTACATCTCGTTCTCCCGTTGACGACACGCAAAGCGACTCGAGTGCCGAGGCACCACGGACAACACCGGCCGTAGGCCCGGCGTCCGCTCATGGTCCGGATCGCACGCCCGCACAATCAGGGTTGGATCCTAGCTTCGTTCCCTGGCCGCCAGCCGCACCGGGGTAGCCCGTTCTCGATCTTCCTCGACCCGTTTGGCACGATCTTGTCCGCCTGCCACGAGCGCTCACCAATGACCGCATCCGATTTTGCCGGCTGTCCCCGGCCGGCGGCGGAGGTGATCATCGCTCGCTGAGCGGGGTCAACCCGCCTGCGAACCCGCTGACTCAGCCGAGACGCCACGGAGCCGGTGCTGATTCACGGGATCCGGGCTGACCTTCGGCGGGCGATGCTCGTACGGAGTGGAGAGCACGACGGTCGTCCGGGTGGTGACGTTCGCCGAGGTCCGGATCTCCTGGAGCACCCGCTCCAGGTCCGTCGGGCTGGCCACCCGCACCAGCAGCAGGTAGAAATCCTCCCCCGCCACCGAGTAGCACGAGTCGATCTCCGGCAGGTGGGCCAGCCGCTCCGGCGCGTCGTCCGGCTGCGACGGGTCGAACGGCCGGATCGCCACGAACGCGGTCAGCGGCAGGTCCAGCGCCTCGAAGGAGACGCGGGCGGCGTACCCCTTGATGACGCCGCGCTGCTCCAGCCGGCGGACCCGCTGGTGCACCGCGGACACCGACAGACCCACCTTCTCGGCGAGGTCCGTGTACGACAGCCGACCGTCTCCGGTCAGCGCGGCGATGATGGCGCGGTCGATCTCCTCCACGCGGTGCAACCTACCTGGAAAAGCGCTGCGGTGCCGCACCCGGCCCGTCGGGCGGGACGCTCAGCGGGCCGTGCGGTCGCGCACCGCGTCCGCCGCGTAGTTCAGCACCTCCGCCATGTCCTCCTCGTCGAGGAAGGGCAGGTCGGTGAGGATGTCCGTGACGGACATGCCCTCGGCCATCATCGCCAGCAGCGTGGCGACCGGGATCCGCGACTGCCGGACGCAGGGCGCACCCCCCATGACGTCGGGGTCGACGGTGATCCGCAGGAAGGCCATCGGCACAGGTTAGTGGCCCTTGGCCAGGGCGCGGGAGATGACCAGTCGCTGGATCTGGTTGGTGCCCTCGACGATCTGGAGCACCTTGGCCTCCCGCATGTACCGCTCGACCGGGTGGTCGGCGACGTAGCCGGCGCCGCCGAGCACCTGCACCGCGTCGGTGGTCACCCGCATCGCCATGTCGGTGGCGAAGAGTTTCGCCTTCGCCGCCTCGATGGAGTAGGGCCGGCCGGCGTCGCGCAGGCGCGCGGCCGCGAGGGTCAGCGCCCGGGCGGCGGAGATCTGGGTGGCCGCGTCGGCGAGGCTGAACCCGAGCCCCTGGAAGTCGATGATCGCGCTGCCGAACTGCTGTCGCTCCCGCGCGTACCCGACCGCGTAGTCGAGGGCGGCCTGGGCCAGCCCGACGGCGCAGGCGGCGATGCCGAGGCGGCCGGAGTCCAGGGCGGACATGGCGATGGTGAAGCCCATCCCCTCGCCGCCGATCAGCCGGTCGGCGGGCACCCGGGCGTCGTCGAAGGCGATCTGCGCGACCGGGGAGGAGTGCAGTCCCATGGTCCGCTCGGCGGCCTGCGGGTGGATGCCGGGCGTGGCCCGGTCAGCCAGCAGGCAGGAGATGCCCTTCGGGCCGGGGCCGCCGGTGCGGCAGAAGATGTTGTAGAAGTCGGCGACCCGGGCGTGGGTGATCCACGCCTTGGTGCCGGAGACGACGTACGCGTCGCCGTCGCGGACCGCCTTCGTGGTCAGCGCCGCCGCGTCGGAGCCGCCCTGCGGCTCGGAGAGGCAGTACGCCCCGAGCAACTCTCCGCCGATCATGTCGGGCAGCAGCTTGCGCTGCTCGTCGGTGCCGAACTGGGCCACCGGGTAGCAGGACAGGGTGTGCACGCTGACCGCCTCGGCGACCGCGAGCCAGCGGCTGGCGAGGATCTCCAGCACCTGGAGGTAGACCTCGTACGGCTGCGCGGCGCCGCCGTGCTCCTCCGGGTACGGCAGGCCGAGCAGCCCGGCCCGGCCGAGGGTGCGCAGCACCTCGCGGGGGAACTCGCCGCGCTCCTCGAAGCCGGCGGCCTTCGGCGCGAGCTCCCGGTCGGCGAGCTCGGTGGCGAGGTCCAGCAGGTCGTGGGCCTCGTCGGTGGGGAGGATCCGGTCGACAGTCATAGCGCGATGAGCTCCGTGGGGGTGGTGTTGAGCCGTTGGACGCCGTCCGTCGTGCAGACGACGATGTCCTCGATCCGGGCGCCGTGCCGCCCGGCGAGGTAAATCCCGGGTTCGATGGAGAAGGCCATGCCGGCCTCCAGCGGCCGCGGGTTACCCGCGACGACGTACGGCTCTTCGTGGCCGTCCAGGCCGATGCCGTGGCCGGTGCGGTGCAGGAAGGCGTCGCCGTAGCCGGCGGCGGCGATGAGGTCGCGGGCCACCGCGTCGACCTCCTCCGCGGTAATCCCGGGGCGGACGGCGTCGACCGCCGCGCGCTGCGCCTCATGCAGCGCCGCGTAGTAGTCGGTGAACTCGGCCGGGGCGGGGCCGCCGGCGACGTAGGTGCGGGTGCAGTCGGAGCGGTAGCCCGACGGCATCGTGCCGCCGATGTCCACCACCACCGGCTCGCCGGCGCCGATCGGCCGGTCCGAGGTGCCGTGGTGTGGGCTGGCGCCGTTGGGTCCGGCGGCGACGATCACGAAGTCGACCGTCACGTGGCCGGCGGCCCGGATCGCGGCGGCGATGTCGGTGGCCACATCGGCCTCGGTCCGGCCCGGGCGCAGCCACTCGCCCATCCTGGTGTGCACCGCGTCGATCGCCGCGCCGGCCTCGGCCAGGGCCGCCACCTCGGCGGGCGACTTGCGGATCCGCAGCTCGCGCAGCACCTCGCCGGCGAGCCGTTGGGCGGCGTCGGGCAGCGTGGCGCGCAGTGCGAGGACCTGCTCGGCCCACATCCGGTCGGCCAGTCCGACGGCCGTCACCGGGCCGGGCAGGGCCGCGCGGACCAGCGGGTACGGGTCGGTGCCGTCGGCGTGGTCGACGATGCGCAGCCCGGTGGCCGGCGCGGGGGACGCCTCGGCGGCCGGGCGCTCCAGGACCGGCACGATCAGCGTCGGCTCACCCTCGGCGGGCAGCACCAGGCAGGTCAGCCGCTCCCCCGCGTGGGCGTCGTACCCGGTCAGGTAGCGCAGATCGGAGCCGGGCGTGAGCAGCAGCGCGTCCAGCCCCGCGGTGGCGGTGGCGCGTTGCGCGGCGGCCAGCCGCTCGGCCGGGTACAGCTCGTCCGTTCCCACCCGCCCAGCTTAACGGTCGTTTGGGCGGCGGCGTAGCTCAGGCCAGCAGATGCGGGGCGTCCTCCCGGACCGCCGCCCGCAGTTGGCGCAGCGACGGGTTGACCAGGGCCCGCCCGGCGACCGTGACCGTCGGGACCGTCTCGTTGCCGTCGGCGACCGAGCGGACGAACGCGGCGGCGTCGGGATCCCGCCAGATGTTGACCGCCCGGTGCGGCAGCCGGGCGAAGCGCAGCTTCACCCAGAGCTTCAGGCAGTACGTGCACCTCGGCCGCCAGTACAGGACGACACCATCCCGGTTCTGCTCCATCCGGCCCTCCCGACCATGGCGCCGGCGGCGCCGCGGCCCAGTCTGCCAGGCCGGGTCGACCGGACCCCTGGCCACATAGCCTTTCGCAGGACTACAGGAGCGCCGACCAGCGGAAACGCCGGCCGCTCTGCTTGTACGCCCCGTAAGCCGGCTGGTCTTACCCTCGTTGACCCCAAATCGCCTGATATCCGGGGCCACGCGTGCCCTGGACAATGTGCCACGATCTTGACCATGCGTCTCCCGCTCGGCCTGCTGCTGGCATCCGTCGTGAGCGGTCTGCTCTCCGTTGCGGCGGCGCTGCTCGTCATGCCCGGCGGTTCACTGCAGTACGGCCTGGTCATGCTGCTCGCGCTGCTCGGGTACGTGGTGGTGGCGAGCCGGGGTATGCGTCGCGTGAGGTGGGCGGTCATCGTCGGTATCGGGCTGCTCGCCGTGGTGGCGGCGATGCGACTGTTCTGGTACCAGGAGCAGGTCGGTGATGCGGGCTTGCTGACGTACGGCCGGGTTGGTGAGACGGCCATGCTGGCACGCTGGCGGGAGATGATCGACCGGGAGCGGCTCGCCGCGGCGGGTCTGCTGCTTGGCGTTCTGTGTCTCGCGGCCGGTGTGTTGGCGTTGCCGGCGCGCGGTAGGCGGCGAGGTGTGGCGACCAGCGTCCTCGCGCTGCTGCTGCTCGCCTGGTTCGGGCTGAGCATCGCCAGAGGGTTCGGCCGCTATCCGCTGCTCGAACTGCTCGGGGCGGTAGGGCCAGCGCTGCTCGGCACCCTCGTGGCCATGGGGGTACTCGCGCTGTCCGGTTGGCGCGCTGACCGGCGATGGCTGCTCCCGGTCGGGTCGTTCCTGCTGGCGCTGGCGGCAGCTGACGCGTACTCGGATCTCGCCGCAGCGTGGTCAGGCTGGTGGATGATTTCCAACCCTCGTGACGATGCCTTCCTGCAGGTAGGGGTGAAGGTGAGCACGTCGGCGGAAAGCTTCCCGCAGGTGTCGAGGGCCGTAGAGGCGGCGATGGCGCTCGCCGGCCCCGGACTGGTGGCGGTCGGCGTATTGCACAGCTCCCGTGAGGCTGACCCTGGACAGGCCGAGGCCAGGCAACGTAGATAGGCACCGCGGTGAGCGGTCTCCTCGTCGGGCGTCGTAGACCGTCCAGCCTCTTTGGACGGGGACCAGGTGGAGCACCTCATCAGCTGGGCGGCCCACACCCTCTTCACTCCCCCGGCGCGCTCCGACGTCTGTGACCGGTGC
This sequence comes from Micromonospora kangleipakensis, assembly GCF_004217615.1. Classification (NCBI taxonomy): domain Bacteria; kingdom Bacillati; phylum Actinomycetota; class Actinomycetes; order Micromonosporales; family Micromonosporaceae; genus Micromonospora; species Micromonospora kangleipakensis. The sequence continues at coordinate 4,641,129 of NZ_SHLD01000001.1, forward strand.
GGCGGAGGGCTGTTCAGGCGCGACGAAGGCAGCCCGAACGTGTCACGACGGGACTGCTGTCCTACCGACCGGCGACGGCGCCCACCCTCGACCACTACCGGACGCTCGGCAAGCTGCGCCCGGTCGACGGGACGCGCCCGGTAGCGGAGATCGTCCCGGCAGCGCTGGCCTGATCCGGAGAGTCGCCGGGCCGCCGGGCTGGCGGCGGGTGGTCACGATGGAGGCGTGCTTCGCTTCGTATTGAACGTGCTGTGGCTCGTGTTCGGCGGCGGCATCGTCCTGGCCCTCGGGTACGGGGTGGCCGCGCTGATCTGCTTCGCCCTGGTCGTTACGATCCCGTTCGGCGTCGCCTCGCTCCGCCTCGCCTCGTACTCGCTGTGGCCGTTCGGCCGCACCCTGGTCCCGAAGCCGGGTGCCGGGGTCGCCTCCGGCGTCGCGAACCTGCTGTGGGTGCTGCTCGCGGGCTGGTGGCTCGCGCTGTCCCACATCGTCGCCGGCCTCGCCCTCTGCGTCACGGTCATCGGGATCCCGTTCGGCGTGGCGAACTTCAAGCTCGTGCCCGCGGCGCTGTGGCCCCTCGGCCAGGAGATCGTCGAGTCGCCCTGAGCCGCCGCCGGCGCGCACGTACCGCTCAGCGGACCGGCACGACGGTCACGAACGACGGGATTCGAGGAACGCCTCGATCTGGTCCAGGTCGGCCGGTTGCAGGCCACGGTTCGGGCGGGGCGCGATCAGGGCGCCGGCTCCCGTCGGGGTGGGTCATCGGAGCACCGTAGGTCGCACCCGCGGATCGGGCGACGCAATTTCCGGTCGTTCGCCGACATCGATGCTGCTCAGCGGCCTGCCCCCGCCCGCCGCCCGGACACCGCCCTGACCCATGGCGCACCCACCCTGGCCAGGCACTTCTTTGAGGTCTTGAAGTAAGTCATGTTTCGTTACGTCCCCGTTATTGACGTGACCGCTGTCACTTCGATTGACTGCGACGGAACCGCTTCCGAAACCGGTTCCGCAACACGTCCTCAATCCCTGCGACCCGGGAGCGTCAGGTGCCGATCACCATCGCCGACGTCGCCACCCGGGCGGGCGTGAGCAAGACGACCGTCTCCCGGGTACTCAATGGCAAGGGCGAGGTGGACGGCCGGACCGCGGACCGGGTCCGGGCGGTCATCACCGACCTGGGCTATGTGCCGAGCGCCCGCGCGGTCGGCCTGGCCCGGGGGCGTACCCGGGTGGTCGGCATGCTGGTGCCGGCGCTCACCTGGCCCTGGATGGGCGAGGTGCTCCAGGGGGCGGTCGACGCGGTCGAGTCGGAGGGGTACGGCCTCCTGCTGTTCACCTGCAATCGGGGCGACGAGTCGATGCGGCGGTTCGCCTCCCAGGTCTCCGCGAAGTCCTTCGACGGCCTGCTGGTGGTCGAGCCGGAGGGCACATTGGACTACATCAGCGCCCTGCACGAGCGGGGCCTGCCGGTCATCCTCATCGACGACCGCGCTCACCAACCGCGCTTCCCCTCGGTGCGCACCACCAACGAGGCCGGCGCGCGCGCCGCCGCGGCGCACCTGCTCGCGCTCGGCCGACACCGCCCCCTGGTGGTGACCGGCCTGCGCCGCTTCGGCTGCACCCGGGAGCGGCTCGCCGGCTTCGCGGGCGGCTACGCCGACGCCGGCCTGCCCATCGAGCCCGCCCTCGTCGTGGAGGGCGACTTCACCTTCGAGTGCGGGCGTGCCGCGGTGGAACGCCTGCTCGCCGACGGCGTGCCGTTCGACGCCGTCTTCGCCCACAACGACCTCTCCGCCGCCGGGGCGCTGCAGGCACTGCGCGACGCCGGACTGCGCGTCCCGGACGACGTGGCGGTCGTCGGCTTCGACGACCTGCCCCTGGCCGGGCACACCCACCCGCCGCTGACCTCCGTACGCCAGCCGTTGTGGGAGATGGGAGCGGCCGCCGCCCGCACCCTCATCTCCCACCTCGCCGGCACGCCGCTGCCCGACACGCCGACCATCATCCCCACCAGCTTCACCGTCCGCGCCTCGACCGGCACCACCTGACCCCTCCACCGCTGCCCACACCGGCGGGCACGCGCCCACCGGTGGCAACACCGCACACCCTCCATCCACCACATCCCGCTCGAGGATCGCGGGAACACCGAGGGAGACCTCCATGAGAAGAAGGCAGTTACTCGCCGTCGCGCTGGCCGGCGCAATGGCCACCGCCCTGGCCGCATGCGGCGACAGCCCGAACGCCAACAAGAAGAACGGCCAGGCGGCCACTGTGCTGAACGTCGGCATGCCGAACGGCCCGCAGGCCGAGAACAACAACCCGTTCCTCACCACGTCCGCCGCGGCCTCGCTGGGCTACCGCTGGCAGATCTTCGAGCCGCTGATGATGTGGAATCCGGTCAAGCCGGCCGAGCCGTTCAAGCCGTGGCTGGCGACCAAGGCCGAGTGGTCGCCGGACTACGCCTCGGTCAAGGTCACCATCCGGGACAACGCCACCTGGTCGGACGGGCAGAAGCTCACGGCCGAGGACGTCGCGTTCACCTACAACCTGGTCAAGAAGTACCCGGCGCTCAACGACCAGGGCGTCCCCTACACGGACGCGACCGCCAGCGGCAACGAGGTCACGATCACGATGGCCAGCCCGCAGTTCGTCAACCAGCAGAAGGTGCTGTGGCGGGTGCCGATCGTGCCCAAGCACATCTGGGAGAAGATCAGCGACCCGACAACCGACCCCGTGAAGCAGCCGGTCGGTAGCGGGCCGTACACCCTGAAGTCATTCACCCCGGCCACCACCACCCTGACGGTGCGCGACGGCGGCTACTGGCAGGACCTGCCGAAGGTCAAGGAGCTGCGCTTCACGTCGTACACGGACAACAGCGCGCAGACCACCGCCCTCGCCAACGGCGAGTCGGAGTGGAGCTTCGTCTTCATCCCTAACTACCAGACCGTCTTTGCCGCCAAGGACCAGGCCCACCACAAGGTGTGGGCGCCTGCGATCCTGGGCATCCACGGCCTTTACGTCAACACGACGAAGAAGCCGTTCGACGACCCGGTGCTGCGCCGCGCGATGAACATGGTCATCGACCGCGAGGACATCTTCACTACGGCGGAGGCCGGGTACTTCCACCCGCTGGTGAAGAGCGTGACCGGTCTGCCCAGCCCCGCCGGTGACTCGTTCATCGCGCCCGAGTTCAAGGGCCAGGAGCACAAGGTCGACGTCGAGGGCGCCAAGGCGCTGCTCACCGGCGCCGGCTACAAGCTCGACGGCAACACCCTCAAGGACAAGACCGGCAAGGCCGTCACGCTCAAGCTGACCGACCCGGCCGGGTGGTCCGACTACCAGACCAGCCTCGAGATCGTGAAGGACAACCTGTCCAAGATCGGCATCGCCGCGACGATCGACAAGGCCAACCAGGACGCCTGGTTCCGGAACGTCGAGCAGGGCAACTTCGACGCGACCTTCCGGTGGACCGAGGGCGGCGCCACGCCGTACGACATCTACCGGACCGTAATGGACGGCAGGCAACTGAAGCCGATCGGCACCGCTTCCCCCGCGGGCAACTTCGGCCGCTTCAACAATCAGCAGGCGACCGAGGCCCTGAAGGCCTACGCGAACGCCACCGACGAGGCCGCCCGTACCGCCGCGATGACCACGCTGCAGAAGGTCTTCATCGACCAGATGCCGATGATCCCGGTCGGCGCCGACAACATCGGTGGCGCGTACAGCACGAAGAACTGGACCGGCTGGCCCGACGACTCGAACCCGTACGGCGCCATGCAGCCCACCCAGCCCAACGCGCTGGACGTGGTGCTGCACCTCAAGCCCGCCGGTAGCTGACACCCGGCACCGCCTCCCCGGTCGGCCGCGGCCGACCGGGGAGGCGGAACTCACCCCACAAATCGGTACCCGTCACCTTCGGGTGACACGGCAACCCCAGACAGGAACTCGGCATGACGTTGAGCGAGAGCGCGACGGCGCCGGTCGACGAGGTGGTGCTGGAGGCCGTCGGCCTGACCAAGCACTTCCCCGTCCGCAAACGGCTGCGTGACCTCTTCTCCCGGACGCCGGCAGTCGTGCACGCCGTCGACGACGTATCGTTCGCGTTGCATCGCGGCCGGGTGACCGCGCTGGTCGGGGAGTCCGGCTCCGGCAAGTCCACGGTGGCCCGGCTGCTGGCCCAGATCTACCCCCGCACCGCCGGCGACATCCGCCTGCACGGCACGTCGACCAGGGTGCGCGGCGGTCGTCCGTTCCGGTCGTACGTGCGACGTGTCCAACTGATCCTGCAGGACCCGTTCGCGTCGTTGAACCCGGTGCACACCGTCCGCTACCACCTCACCCGATCGCTGCGGATCCACGGCAACGCCGGGCGCAGCGCCGAGGACCTGGACAAGGCCCTCGCCAACCTGCTCACCCGGGTCAGCCTCGCCCCGCCCGAGCGCTACCTGGACGCGTTCCCGCACGAACTCTCCGGCGGCCAGCGGCAGCGCGTCGCCATCGCCCGGGCGCTCGGCGCCGACCCGGAGGTGCTCCTCGCCGACGAGCCGGTCTCCATGCTCGACGTCTCGATCCGCCTCGGCGTGCTCAACCTGCTGCAGGACCTCAAGGAGCGGCTCAACCTCGCGATCCTCTACATCACGCACGACATCGCCTCGGCCCGCTACTTCGCCGACGAGACGATCGTGATGTACGCCGGCCGCCTGGTCGAGGGCGGCGACAGTGAGACCGTCACCCAGAACCCGGCCCACCCGTACACCCGGCTGCTCACCGAGTCGGCACCGGATCCCGAGCGGATCACCGGCGACGGTGCCGGTGCCGGCATCGACGAGGCCGCCGGGAAGGACCGCGGTCAGGGTGAGCCGCCGAGCCTGATCAGTCCGCCCGCCGGCTGCCGGTTCCACCCCCGGTGCCCGCACGCCATGCGACGCTGCACCGCGGATGTGCCGCCGCGGCTGACCGTCGGCGACCGACCCGGCCACTGGACGGCGTGCTGGCTTTACGATCCGGCCACCGTCGCGGCCGACGCCCCCGGCTCCGCCGCCCCTGACGCCGACCCGGCCGTGCCGCCACCCCCGGCGCTGGTCGAGCGGGAAGACGCCGCCACCCTGGGGGAGGCACGATGAGATTCCTCCTGCAGCGCGTGGCCTTCTACCTGTTCACGGCGTGGGCGGCGATCACGCTCAACTTCTTCATCCCGCGGATGGTCCCGGGCGACCCGGTCCAGTCCCTCATCTCCCGCAACCAGGGCCGGATCAGCGCCGACGCCATCCAGTCGTTGCGCGTGCTGTTCGGGCTGGACGAGAACGAGAACGTCTGGGAGCAGTACCTCGACTACTGGGGGCAACTCCTCCACGGTGACCTGGGGCTGTCCTTCACCTTCTTCCCGGCGCCGGTGTCGACGGTGATCGGCGACAGCCTGCCGTGGACCGTTGGTCTGGTCGGCATCACCACGATCATCAGTTTCCTGCTCGGCACCGCGCTCGGCGTCGGCGCCGGCTGGCGGCGTGGCTCGTGGGTCGACGGACTGCTGCCGGCCACGACGTTCCTGTCCTCGATCCCGTACTTCTGGTTGGGCCTCGTCGCCATCGCCCTGTTCGCCGGGCCGGGGAGCTTCTTCCCGTCCTCCGGCGGCTACGAGCCGGGCCTCGTGCCCGCGTTCGACCAGTACTTCATCCCGAGCGCGATCCAGCACAGCATCCTGCCCGCCGCCACCATCCTGGTCTCCTCGATGAGCGGGTGGATCCTCAGCATGCGCAACATGATGGTCACCGTCTCGTCGGAGGACTACATCACGGTCGCCCACGCGAAGGGGCTGTCGGAGCGCCGGGTGGCACTCAGCTACGCCGCCCGCAACGCGCTGCTGCCCAACGTCTCGGGCTTCGCCCTGTCGCTCGGGTTCATCGTCGGCGGCACGCTGCTGGTGGAGATCGTCTTCTCCTACCCGGGTCTCGGCTACCAGCTCTTCCAGGCGGTGGGCGCCAAGGACTACCCGCTGTTGCAGGGGATCTTCCTGATCATCACGATCTCCGTGCTGGTGGCGAACCTGCTCGCCGATGTCGCGTACCTGCTTCTCGACCCGCGGACCCGAAAGAGCTGAGCGATGACAATCTCACCGTCGAGCATCGAGCAGGTGATCCCCGGTCAGGGGGCGATGGCCCAGCCGGCGGCCGCGCCGGGCCGGGCGAAGCGGCGCCGGTTCCGGTTCGTGGCCAACGCCAAGGCCGCGACCGGCCTGGTCATCCTGGCCGTCTACTGCCTCTTCGCGGTCATCGGGCCGTGGGTGGCGCCGTACGACCCGGACGCGCGCAGCGGCGACGTCCTCCAGCCGCCGTCGACCACGCACTGGTTCGGCACGACCCATCTGGGTCAGGACATCTTCAGCCAGATCCTGGTGGGCGCGCGCAGCGTGATGGTCGTGGGCCTGATCGCCGGCGTGCTGGCGACGATCCTGTCCATCCTCATCGGCGTGACGGCCGGCTACATCGGCGGGGCGGCCGACGAGGGCCTGTCGGCCCTGTCCAACGTGTTCCTGGTCATTCCCGCGCTGCCGCTGATCATCATCGTGACGTCGATCGTCGAGCAGGCCAGCGACACGCTGGTCGCGCTCATCATCGGGTTCACCTCGTGGGCGTGGGGCGCGCGGGTGCTGCGCGCGCAGACGTTGTCGCTGCGGCGCCGCGACTACGTGGAGGCGGCGCGGGCCACCGGCGAGCGGACCTGGCGCATCATCCTGTTCGAGATCCTGCCCAACCTCACCGCGATCATCGCGTCCGGCTTCGTCGGCACCGTCATCTTCGCGGTCATGTCGGAGATCACCCTGGCCTTCATCGGCATCTCGTCGATCTCGTCCTGGAACTGGGGCACCATCCTGTTCTGGGCCCAGGGCCAGCAGGCCCTGGCCCAGGGCGCCTGGTGGTGGTTCGTCCCGGCCGGGCTGGCCATCGCGCTGCTCGGCACCGCCCTCGCCCTGATCAACTTCGGCATCGACGAGTTCGTCAGCCCCCGGCTGCGCAGCGCCGGCAAGACCCGGATCCGCACCGCCGACGGCCGCACCGTACGGATGCGGGTCGGCTTCACCCCCGTGCTGGCGCCGTCTCGTCCGGTACCGGCCCCCCGAGAGGAGGTCGCCCCGTGAGGGATCCGGTGCTGGAGATCCGCGGGCTCCGCGTCGACTACGGGCTCGGCGACGCGGCGGTGCACGCCGTCCGCGACGTCGACCTCACCCTGCACCGGGGCGAGGTGCTGGGGCTGGCCGGGGAGAGCGGCAGCGGCAAGTCCACCCTGGCGTACGGCCTGACCCGGCTGCTGCCGCCGCCCGGCGTGGTCAGCGGCGGCGAGGTGATCTACCACCCCGCCGACGGCCCGCCGGTGGACGTGCTGTCACTGTCGCCGGCGGAGCTGCGGGCGTTTCGCTGGGCCGAGGCGTCGATCGTGTTCCAGGGCGCGATGAACTCGCTGAACCCGGTGCACAAGGTCTCCACCCAGTTGCTCGACGTGATCAAGGCGCACGAGCCGCGTACCACGGCCGCCGCCCGGCTGGCCCGGGCCCGGGACCTGCTGCGCCTGGTGGGCATCGCCGCCGACCGGCTCGACAGCTACCCGCACCAGCTCTCCGGCGGGATGCGGCAACGGGTGATGATCGCCATGGCGCTGGCGTTGGAACCGCAGGTCGTCATCATGGACGAACCCACGACCGCCCTGGACGTGGTGATGCAGCGGCAGATCCTCGGCCAGCTCGCCGAACTGCGCGAGCGGCTCGGCTTCGCGGTGCTGTTCATCACCCACGACCTGTCGCTGCTGGCCGAGTTCTCCGACCGGATCGCGATCATGTACGGCGGCCGGATCGTCGAGGAGGCGCCGGCCGGCGAGCTGTACCGGCGGGCCCTGCACCCGTACACCGACGGGCTGCTGCACTCCTTCCCGGCGCTGCGCGGCCCCCGCCGCGAGCTGACCGGTATCCCCGGCTCCCCGCCGGACCTGCGCGCCATGCCCACCGGATGCGCGTTCCACCCCCGCTGCCCCCGGGCCTTCGCGCCCTGCGACGCCGAGGTCCCACCGCTCGGCCCGCCCGGTGACGACAACCCCGGGCGCGCCGTCGCCTGCTGGCTGCACCCCGCCGCCGCGGCGGTCCCCCGGTGAGCCGTCGCGGCCCGACCGGCCCGGCGACCACCCACGATCCCGATCCACCACCCGCAAGGAGAACCATGGACAGCGACCGCACCGCCCGGGCCACCACGGGGCAGGCCGACCCGATCGACACCCTCCCGCCGACCTTCCGCTGGGGCGTGGCGACCTCGTCGTACCAGATCGAGGGCGCGGTGGCCGAGGACGGCCGTACCCCGTCCATCTGGGACACCTTCTGCCGGATGCCCGGAGCGGTGGCCAACCGGGACAACGGCGACGTGGCCTGCGACCACTACCACCGGATGCCGCAGGACGTCGCGCTGATCGCGGACCTGGGCCTGGACACGTACCGCTTCTCGGTGGCCTGGCCGCGGGTGCAGCCCGGCGGGCGCGGGCCGGCCAACCCGGCCGGGCTGGCCTTCTACGACCGGCTCGTGGACGAGCTGCTCGGCCGCGGAGTCGACCCGTGGGTCACCCTCTACCACTGGGACCTGCCGCAGGAGCTGGAGGACGCCGGCGGCTGGCCGGTGCGGGACACCGCGTACCGGTTCGCCGACTACGCGGAGCTGGTCTTCGACGCTCTCGGCGACCGGGTGAAGACCTGGACCACGCTGAACGAGCCGTGGTGCTCGGCGATGCTCGGCTACGCCTACGGCGCCCACGCGCCGGGACGCCGGGACCTGGGCGACGCGATCGCCGCCGCGCACCACCTGCTGCTCGGGCACGGCCTGGCGGTGCAGCGGCTGCGGGCGGCGGCCAGTGGGCCGGTGGACCTGGGCATCACCGTCAACCTGGCCACCGCCGACCCGGCCACCGACAGCCCCGCGGACCGGGACGCGGCCCGGGCCGCCGACGGCCTGGGCAACCGCCTCTACCTCGACCCGCTGGTCCACGGCCGGTACCCGGAGGACGTGGTGGCCGACCTGGCGCGCCAGGGGGTGCGGATCCCGGTCGAGGAGGGCGACCTGGCGGGCATCTCCACGCCGTTCGACGTGCTCGGCGTCAACTTCTACTTCGGACAGCTCTTCTCCGGGGTGGACGAGCAGGGGCGCGAGCGGGACGCCGACGGCCGGCCGGTGCAGCGGGTGGTCCGGCGGGACCTGCCGCGCACCGCGATGGACTGGGAGATCGTCCCGGAGTCCTTCACCGAGCTGCTCGTCCGGCTCAGCCAGGACTACCCCGGCGTGCCGATGGTGATCACCGAGAACGGGGCGGCGTTCGAGGACCGGCCCGACGCCGACGGTTTCGTCGCCGACGACGACCGGGTGGCGTACCTGACCGAGCACCTGCGGGCGGTGGCCCGGGCCCGGCTGGCCGGGGCGGACGTCCGCGGCTACTTCGCCTGGTCGCTGCTGGACAACTTCGAGTGGGCCTACGGCTACGACAAGCGGTTCGGCATCGTGCGGGTCGACTACGACACCCAGCGGCGCACCCCGAAGCGCAGCGCGCTCTGGTACCGCGACACGGTCCGGCGGGTGCGCGGGGAGCGGTGACCACCGCGAGGTGGCCGCGCGGAACAGCTCCCGGGCGGCCACCTCGCCGTGCCCGCGGGCCCCCGCCCGAGAGCTTTTTTCATGCCTTGACATAAGCACTTCACGAGTGTTCTCTCAGTCATGGACATCGATGTGATGACTGACCCCGAAGGGAGCACCCGTGCACCCCCCACCCCCCACCACCCGCCGCACGGCGGCCCGCGCCGCCCTGGCGCTCTGCCTCGTCGCCGGCACCGTCGCCCTCGCCCCGCCGGCGGCACACGCCGCCGGCGAGGCCGTCAACGTCTGGCTCACCACCACCTCGGACGCCGGCGGCCGGACCGTCACCCGGGGTCTGCAACTGCAGAGCCCGCTGAGCTTCACCCCCACCAGCGCGACCGCCACGCACACGATCACCGTCGACGAGAACGCCCGCTACCAGCAGTTCGAGGGGGCCGGCGCGTCGATCACCGACACCACCGCGTACCTGCTTCGCGGTGGGCCGGTCAGCGCCGCCACCCGCGACGAGGTGATGCGCAAGCTGTTCAGCCCGACCGACGGCATCGGGCTGTCGTTCGTACGCAACCCGATCGGCGCGTCCGACCTGTCCCGGCCCGGCAACGTCTCGCTCGACGACACCTGCTGCGACCTGAACGACTTCGGGGCGAACGGCTACGACACCAACGTCGAGCTGCTCACCGCGCAGGCCCGGCAGCTGAACCCGGGGCTGCGGGTGATGGTGGTGCCCTGGAGCGCGCCCGGCTGGATGAAGGACAACGGCCGGATGGACCAGATGGGCTGGCTGAAGTACCAGTACTACGCCACCTACGCCCAGTACTTCGTCAAGACCATCCAGGCGTATGCGGCCCGCGGCGTCAAGGTCGACTACCTGTCGGTGCAGAACGAGCCGAACTGCTGCCAGGCGGGCAACCCGACCGCCATGGACTACCCGGGCATGAGCTGGAACTCCTCCGGCCTGGTCGAGCTGACCAAGAACTTCGTCTACCCGGCGTTCCGGGCCGCCGGCATCACCACCAAGGTCCTGGTGCACGACTGGAACTACGGCGACTACGGCACCATCGGCTCCGGGCTGCTCGCCGACGGGGTGGTCCGCACCGACCCGCTCTTCGGCGGCATCGCCTGGCACGGCTACTGGGGCGACCCGGCCGTCGGCAGCCAGGTCCACGGCCAGTACCCGGCGGTGCCGCAGTTCAGTACCGAGCACTCCGGCGGTACCTGGATCGGCAACCAGCACAACGAGGACATGGTCGACATCGTGAACTACGCCCGGAACTGGAGCCGGAGCGCGGTCAAGTGGAGCCTCGCGGTCAACCAGTTCATGGGCCCGCACAACGGCGGCTGCGGCACCTGCACCGGCCTGATCACCGTGCAGGAGGGCGGCGCCCGCGCCGGGCAGGTCGACTACACGGTCGAGTACTACACCACCGGGCACCTGACGAAGTTCGTCCGGCCCGGGGCGTACCGGATCGACTCCACCGCCAACGGCACGGTGCAGAACGTCGCCTGGCGCAACCCGGACGGGTCCAAGGCGCTGATCGCGCACAACGGCGGCACCTCCGCCCAGTCGGTGAAGGTGGTCTGGGGCGGCCAGTCGTTCACCTACACCTTGCCCGCCCGAACGACGGCCACCTTCACCTGGTCGGGCACCCCGTCCGGCGGCGGCACCCCGACCGGCACGATCACCGGACTCGGCGGCAAGTGCCTGGACGTCACCGACAACAGCACCGCCGACGGCACCCCGGTGCAGATCTGGACCTGCTTCGGCGGGCCGAACCAGCAGTGGACCCGGGCCGCCGACGGGACGCTCCGCTCGCTGGGCAAGTGCCTCGACGTCTCCGGCGGCGGCACCGCCGACGGCACGAAGGTCCAGCTGTGGACCTGCAACGGCACCGCCGCCCAGCAGTGGGTGTGGACCGCCGGGCGGGACCTGGTGAACCCGCAGGCGAACAAGTGCCTCGACGTCACCGGCAACGCCTCCGCCGACGGCACGAAGGTGCAGATCTGGTCCTGCACGGGCGGCGCCAACCAGAAGTGGACCCTGCCCGCGTGAGCGGACGCCGGGCCGGCGCGGTGTCGCCGGCCCGGCGGCTCAGCGGGCGCGCGAGCGGGGGCGGCGGGCCGGGCGCGGCGGCGTCGTGGTCACCCGGGCGACCGGGCCGCGGGGCACACCGCCGTCGCGCAGCAGCCGGGCCATCGGCAGGGTGGCCGCGCCCATCGCGACCGCGTCCGGTCCGAGCTGGCACAGCTCGATCGAGGTCTGCGCGTACGGCTGGCGCAGCGCGTGCCGCGCGGTGGCCTCGCGGATCTGCGGCAGGTACCGCTCCCCCAGCGCCAGTCCGGCCCAACCGCCCAGCACCACCCGCTCCGGATTGAAGAGGTTGACCAGCGTCGCCACGCCCGCGCCGAGGTAGCCGACCGTCTCGTCGAGCACCTTCTCGGCGGTCCGGGTCGAGGAGCGCAGCAGCTCGCCGAAGGCGCTCTCCTCGTCGCCGCCGACCGCCGGGCGACCCCGGTTGGCCTGCCGGAACCGATCGAGGACCCCCTCCGCCCCGACGTACGCCTCCAGGCAGCCGAGGTTGCCGCAGCGGCAACGGCGACCGCCGTACACGATCGTGGTGTGGCCCCACTCGCCGGCGCTGCTGTGCGCGCCCCGGTAGCCGACCCCGTCGGCCACCACGCTCGCCCCGATCCCGGAGCCGACCAGGGCGATGACGGCGTGCCGGGCGCCCCGGCCGGCGCCGAACCACATCTCGGCCTGGCCGAGAGTCTTCGCGCCGTTGTCGATGTGCACCGGGATGTCGGTGCCGGCGCGCAGCATGGCGCCCAGCGGCACCCCGTCCCAGCCGAGGGTCTGGGCGTGCACGACGGCGTCGGCGGTCCGCTCCACCGTCCCGGAGACCGCCACGCCGAAGCCGAGCACCGAGGCCGGGTCGACGCCGGCCTGCTCGACGACCGCGCCCAGCCCGTCCAGCAGGTGGGCGGCCACGGCGTGCGGGTCCGGCTCGGCCGCGGCGATGGGGTACTCCGCCTTCGCCAGTGCGGTCATCGCCAGGTCGAAGAGCTCGACCTGGACCCGGGTCTCGCCGACGTCGGCGCCGACCAGGTAGCCGTAGCCGGGGGCGACCCGCAGCAGCACCCGGGGGCGGCCGCCGTCGGAATCGACCGAGCCGGCCTCCTCGACGATCCCCTCACTGATCATCTCGCCGACCAGGTTGCTCACGCTGGCCAGGCTCAGCGCGGTGCTCTGCCCCAGCTCGTAGCGGCTGAGCGGGCCGTCGAGCCAGATCCGGGTGAGCAGCACCGAACGGTTCGCGCGGCGCATGTCGCGCACGGTGGTGCGTCTGGCGTCCATCTCCGCCCACCTCTCCCCTGTCACCACCCGCGCCGGCCCGGATGCGTCACCCCAGATTAATGCCATGAACCAAGCAGCGAAGAAGGCGCCGGCCGGGTGGCCCTGGCCGCGCTGCCCTGACGGGGCCGACGCGTCATCGGCCGCCCGGCTCCGGTCCGGTCCAGCCGGCCGTGATCAGGTCCTGGTCACCGTCGCAGCGGTCGACGTAGCCGAGCAGGCACGCCAGAACGGCAGCCCGGCTGGCTTACGCTGAGTATGATCGTCTCGCCGGCCTGAGCGGGCCGCGCCCGGCCGACGGCGGCGACCGCCACCTGACCGCCACGGGGTGGCAGAAGCCAACATCATCCCTACGACATTTTCCCACCCCGACCAACCCGGCCGACGTTAGTGGACACGGCACTAGTGCGGTGCGCCAGAAATTCGCCTGATAAGTGGGTATGGTGGTGGGATGCCGAGGACTGGGCGTCCCACCCCGCCGCTGACGTTGACCGATGAAGAACGTGCGACATTGACCCGATGGTCGCGGCGGGCGAAGACGGCGCAGGTCCTCGCGATGCGCTCCCGGATCATTCTGGCCTGCGCCGATGGCGGCTCGAACACTGATGTGGCAACGGCACTGGGTGTTCATCTGTCCACGGTGGGGAAATGGCGTCGCCGATTTTTGAAGCTGCGGCTGGACGGACTGATCGACGAGCCGCGGCCGGGTCGTCCTCCGTCCATCGGTTTGGACCGGGTCGAAGAGGTCGTCGTCGCCACCTTGGAGCAGACGCCACGTAACGCCACCCACTGGTCGCGTACCTCCATGGCGGAGGAGTCCGGACTGTCGAAGTCCACCGTCGGACGGATCTGGCGGGACTTCGGCCTCAAGCCGCATCTGGCCGACACGTTCAAGCTCTCCACGGATCCGCAGTTCATCGAGAAGGTCGTCGACGTGGTCGGGCTCTACCACAACCCGCCCGAACGGGCCGTGGTGCTCTGCGTGGATGAGAAGTCGCAGATCCAGGCCCTGGACCGGTCCCAGCCGGTGCTGCCGATGATGCCCGGCATGCCCGAACGCCGCACCCACGACTACGCCCGCAACGGCATCACCAGCCTGTTCGCCGCGTTCAACATCGCCGACGGCACCGTCATCGGCGAACTGCACCGCCAGCACCGCGCGACCGAGTTCAAGAAGTTCCTGGCCACGATCGACAAAGCCGTGCCAGCCGATCTGGACGTGCACCTGGTCTGCGACAACTACGGCACCCACAAGACCCCCGCCGTGCGGGCGTGGCTGGCCCGCCATCCCCGCTTCCACATGCACTTCACACCGACCGGTTCCTCCTGGATCAACCAGGTCGAACGCTGGTTCGGCTACCTCACAGAGCAGAAGATCCGCCGCGGCGCCCACAAGAGCGTTCACAGCCTGGAAGCCGACATCCGCACCTGGATCGCAGACTGGAACACCAACCCCAGGCCCTTCACCTGGACCAAGACCGCCGAGGAGATTCTCGAATCACTCGCACGATTTTGTAGGCGGATTTCTAGCGCAGCACACTAGCAGTCTGACGTGCGCTGGCGTGCCCGCCGTCACGTCCAGGAGGTCACCGCCGTTGCCGCCCGGCTGCCGGCTGGTGGGTGTTCTGGGAAGCAGAAATACCCCTCGAAAAGGTCCGCGAATGGGTCGACCGGGGTGACCGGCACGCGCCGTGGCATCTCGCGTGCTCGCTGGAGGCTCAGGGGGCGACCGGCGCGGCCGGCGACCTCGGGCACATCCTGGCCCCGCACGCGGGCGACGTGCTCTGCCGCTGCGGCAACAGCGGGCGCTGGAGGCCGTGGCCAGCGGCCCCGCCATCGCCGCGAAGTTCCGCGCCGTCGGCCTCGACGCGACGAACGCCGCCGACGTGGTGGCCCTTGTGCGGGCCGGCAGCCCGGTCGCGGGCCAAGCCGTGCGGCAGGCCGGCCGGGACATCGGCGAGGTGCTCGCTGCGGGCGTCAGCCTGTTCAACCCGTCGCTGATCGTGGTCGGCCGGGCGCTCGCGCAGGCTGGCGAGATGCTGCTGACGGGCGTGCTGGAGCCGATCTACCGTCGCTCGCTGCCGCTGGCCACCGAGCGCCTGCATATCGTCACCTCACAGGCCGGCGCGAACGCGGGCGTCATCGGCGCCGCGACGATGGTCGTCCAGCATGCCTCTCCCCCACCGCACTGGATCGCGAGCTGGCCTGAACCATTCGTCGTGAGCGCTCACCCGACACTCACCTCGCTGACGAGGACGGCGCTCAAGTCGGCACCTGCGTGCCCTGTTCAGTGGGGCCGAGGCTCTGCTGCGGACGGCTGGGCCGGCAAACCGGTACCCGGCCGTCCGCGTTCTGACCGCTGGCGAAGCTACCGGTCCAGCGGCTCGATCCAGATGTTGCGGTACTGGACCGGATTGCCGTGGTCCTGCAGTCGGATGGCACCCGTCGCCGGGCCCTCGGGCCGGCTGCCGCCAGTCGGGCCGAGGATCTCGACGTCGTCGTGCACCCTGACGCCGTTCCACACCACGGTGACGCGGGGGTTGTCGACCTTGTTGCCGGCGGCGTCGTAGCGGGCCTGCCGGTAGACGATGTCGTACGTCTGCCAGGTCTGCGGCGCCAGCGCCGCGTTCACGTCGGGGGCCTTCTGGGTGTAGATGGCCGCGGCGTCGTTGGTCTGCGGCGGGTCGATGCCGAAGGAGTCCAGCACCTGGATCTCGTAGCGATCCTGCAGGTACACCCCACTGTTGGCGCGCGCCTGGCCGGTCACGTCCGGCGGGTACAGCGGCAGGTTGAACTCCACGTGCAGCCGGAAGTCGCCGAAGGCCTGCACCGTGCGCAGGTCCCCGTTGCGCACCGTCATGGCGCCGTCGGCGATCGCCCACTCCGGTTCGCGCCCGTCGCTGTGCTGCCACTCGGTGAGCGCGCCACCGTTGAACAGCGTGATGCGCTTGCCGTGCGGCCGGACGGCGAGCACGTCCAGGTTCACGTGCCCGGAGTCCGCAGCCTCCTTGCGGTACTCGACCACGTTGCGACCCTTGTTCAGGCGCGCGGTGGTGGTGACGGTGCCCCACTCTTCCCAGGTCACGGTGGAGGGGAAGACCGTCTGCTCGACCCGTTCACCGTTGACGTACAGGCTCAGCTGCTTCTCGCCCAAGTATGGGTTCGGGCCGTTGCTGTAGCGCATCGCCAGGTCGTACGTCCCGGCCTCGCGGACATCGACGGAGATTCTGGTCGACGAGCCCTCCTGGGCGAACCCGGCGGCGAAGCCGGCGCCGGAGTAGGCGGCGTGGTCGGTCGCCATGCCGACGCCGGCCGTACGGCCCTCCTCGGCCTCGAAGAAGGTTTGCGGCTGCACCACCCGGCCCGGGATCTCGTTGAGCGTGTACCAGGCCTCAGTGTTCCACAGCTCCTCGCCGCCGGAGGAAGAGAACGGACGCGGGGAGCGCACGTGCACCACGCGGTTCTGCTTCAGGCCCGGGATCTGGACTTGACGGTGCGGCCGTCGGCCGACAGCTCGGCATTGGTCACCTTGAGCGTCTCCAGCTCGAGCTTGGGACCGCCGTACTGGCTCGTCGCGCCGTAGCGCCACTGCGTCACCTGGTACGAGTCGGCGAGTTCCTGCGCGGTCTCGGCCGACAGCGGCTTGGTGTACTCCAGCTCGAACCCGACGTGGCGCTGCGTCTCGGCACTGACCACGCGCCCCGGGTCGGCCGGCTCGTGCTGGCGTCGGTGAGCTCCACCAGGGGGCGTGTACCCGGGGCTGCTCGACGGCACTCAGGATCTGCAGCCCGAACACCTGCACGGCTCCGAGTTCCACGAGCAGTACCTGCGCACCGCGCCCGACCCCGGGCGGCTGGCCCAACCTGGTCCGCGCCTAGCTCCATCGTCGAGCCGCTGCCCAGCCGGCGGCCGCGGCGCCGGACAGCGCCGCGGCCGTCGACTTCAGGACCGACTCAGCGCCCCGGTACGCCATTCCCAGTCCGAGTCGGCGTCGAAGTTGAATTGGCAGGGCGTGGGATACGAGACCCCGCCGCACGGTGTGCGGCGGGGTCTGCTCACGCGCCGCTGCCGCCACGATCCAGTCAGCAGCAAGGCGTCGAGTGCTGGGGCGACGACCTCAGGGCGTGAAGGTCACCACCGACCCGTTACCGAAGGCATCGACGGTTGCGTACAGCCTTCCGTTGGCCCACTCGAGTGCGGCCGGGGTCGGCACTTCTGCAAACGGCTCAGCACCGCCAGCAGAGACGGTGGAGATGCGATTGCCGAACATCTCCGCGACGTAGATGGTGCCGTCGGGAGCGACGGCGAGGTTCGTCGCGGTGAGGAAGCCCCCGGCGACCTCCGCGACGTGACCGGTGGCGAGGTTGACCGAGTAGACCGAGCCGCGGGCGCCGAGGCTCGGATCCTCCGGGCCGCCGGGCAGGCTCGACACGTAGAGCAGACCGTCCGGACCGAGCTCGACATCCGTGGGTACCGGCTCGAAGTTGTAGGTCTTGCCGACGGTGCATTCGGGCAGCCCGATGCCGGCAGCAACCTCTGCGGTGACTACGAACGGCTGGGGCGGCAGCACCGCGACCGTGCTGATTCTGCCGTTGGGTGCGACGCGGACGATATCGTTACCTGCCGCATCGCCGACGATGCGCGACCCGTCCGGCAGGATCGCGACGGAGTACGGGTGGGACTCGACAATCCCGGGGTAGGGATCGCCGCCGATTTCCACCGGCACCTGCTCCGCGCACCCCGGTGCGAGCCCCTGGAAGCCATAGCTGTTGACCTGGTCCGGGTTGACGGTTGCCTCATACTCGCCGACATCGCCGAGAGCCCGTACCTTCCCGCTGGCCAGAACGCGCCTCACCTCGGCGAAGAATCCGTCCTCACTCTCACCACTGGTGGTGAAGGTCACCGTTCCCGGCCCGTCCGCGGCAACACCCGCGATCTCCGCGCCGGGCGTCGACACGAGGTCGGTCGTACCCTTCTTTCCCACCGCCGTCAGCTTCCCCGCGAAGGACTGGGAGACGTAGACCGTCCCGTCACTACCCACCGCCAGCTGGAGCGGCCCGGCCAGACCGTCGACGATCGGGGCGGATGCGGTTGCGGCCGCCGCGGGCGTCGCCGAAGGCAACACCAACGCCATGGCCGCGACGGCCACGACGGCCGCGTGTGAACGTCTTCGTACCATGCTTGACCCCCTGTTGGACATGCTTGTCCCCCTGTGGCGCGCCCATCGCGCCGGGCAATTGTCACTGCACATAGGACCTGCCGTTCCGCATCGGTCACCATTCAGACAGCGCCGACCTCAAGGACGACCGCAAGGAGGGGTACGACGCCGTCGGCGAGGTGCCTGTAGCTGGCCAACTAGGGCGGCGGCGACGGCTGTTCGGGTGGGCGCCCGCGGGCGCGGGCCGCGTGGAAGATGGCGATTCCGGCTAATTGGCGGCGCCCCAAGGGGCTCCGCCAGGGCGTCGAGTAAGAGGCGTCGCGATCATCGACGATGATTCGATCGATGTCATCCCACCGGGTGCCCGTCTCCCCCGTCGCGACCGCGGTGTCCAGCGACCAGCGAGCAACGAGGGCTCGAGTACAGCGTGTCGTCGTCAAGGGCTAGCTCGTCGGCGAGGAAACGCTGAGGACCGAAGAGCAGCACGTAGAGCGCCACCCAGGGCACCACCACCCAAATCGTCAGGCGCGCGAGCAAGTACGTTGCCGCCGGCAGCCGGCGAAGCCGCTGGCGAATTTCATCCAGACTCAGGTCCGGACGCACAACAGGCACGCCCAGCGTTTCTTCACACAACCGCTGCACGACCAACCTGGAGCGCCGGCGTCGGCGCAGGAGCCGATACGCCAACCCGGGCAGCGACACCCTCGGCCTCGTGTGGGCTCGCCCCTCCGCGACGACCAGCGCACAACGGCGAACCCGCTCCCTGGCCGCGTCATAGAACTCGGGCCCACCGAGGTGGATCATCGAAAAGAGGATGAACGGGGAGGTGTCTCCCGGCACGCCAAGCGGATGACCGCACTGCGCACATCCATGCCGGTGACCTGGATGATCTGCACCGCGACCCCTGACTGACCGCTGCACGCCAATCATTTCGCCGCGGGGATTTCCTCCAGCGGTAGCTTTAGGACCTGCTCGTGGTTGAACATCTGTCCTGTGGGTTGGAAGCCGTACCGCTGGTAGAAGCCCATCGGCGAGCCCTCTCCCGGGACCACGCTCGTCACCAACACATCCGCGCCCGGGCGGGTCTTCACATACGCGACCACACAGTCCAGGGCCGCGCGACCGTAGCCGCGGCCTTGGAAACGCGCGTCGATCAGCAGCCGCCAGAGGTAGTAGCGCCAAGGAATGTGGGGACTACCAGGGGGAACGTCATCGCCGAGCATCACGAAGCCCACCGGGGCCTCTCCCGAGTAGACGGCCCGGTACCACGGATTGGCGTGCGGAGTGGCTGCTGCTTCGACAAGCGATTGCCCGACGCCGTCAACGAAGGCCTCTTGCCCCGCCGCTACTCGCAAGCCCTCGATAGACACACGAGTGCTCTCCGTGATCACATGCAACGTCACCGGTTCAGACGCCTCAGACGAGCGACGGTCCGCCGAGTTCATGACCTCATCATCGCGCAATCGCACCCTGCGATGAGACCACCGACCGACTCACATCCCACGGCTGAACATCCTCAATTCGGCAAGACCGAGCGCCGGGCGCCACCGCTGCTCCGTCACGTACCGTGACGCCCGGTCGGCGGCAGATCCGGATGCCCGGTCTCGCAGCGTCTGAAGCGACGCGCATCAATGGCAGCGCTCGGTCATCGTGGACTGCCGTGAGGTGGATGTCAGCGCGGCATCCGGGCGATCACGTCGTCCCAGATCTCCTCGGGCCAGTCGTGGCCCACGCCGGGGTATTCCACGAACTCCGCGCCGGGGATTTGGGCGGCCAGGTCGCGGCCCCCGCTCGGCTTGATGAGCGGATCGTCGGCGCCCGAGACGACCAGGGTGGGCGCGGTGATGCCGGAGAGCGGCGGCAGCTTCACGGCCCGGCCGGCGGCGAGGTGCCGCTGGGTTGTGCGCGGATCGCGGGGCGCGCGGCTGTGGCTGAGCGTCGCCGCCTCGCGGACCCACTCCTCAGGGAACGGGTACCCGGGCGAGGCCAGCGCTCGGTAGATCGCGATCAGGTTGTCGATCTCCTGCTCGGGCGTGGTCGCCTTCGGTAGCTTGCGGAACTCGCGGAAGGTGCCGAACTTGAGATAGCGCAGGGTCTGCAGAACTCCCGCGGTGGCCGGACTGCTCATACAGAGCGTGAGGCCGCGGACCCGCTCGGGGTGCAGCAGCGCCATGGCCTGCGCGATTGCCGACGTGCCGCCCAGCACGTGCGCGTTGGCCCAGCCGAGCGCGTCCATCACCGCCAGCCCGTCGGCGGCCATGTCGGCGATCGTGTAGAGGGGGCGGGTGCCGCCGAGTAGCGCACGCCACGGGCTGCCGCCCGCTGGCTGCGGGTAGTGCGTGGACAGGCCGGTGTCCCGGTTGTCGTAGCGGGCCACGCGGTAGCCCGCCTCGACCAGGCGCTCGCAGAACGCGTCGGGCCACCAGACCATCTGATAGTCCAGCCCCAGGACCAGCAGCAGCGGCTCGCCAGCCGTGCCGAAGGTCTCGTAAGCGATCCTGGCGTCCCCGTTCACGGCGTACTCGATACCCACGTCTGCCTCCCCGGATTTTGTAATGCGATCGCATGATAACGTTCCGCGGTCTCCGATGGCAATGCGCTCGCATGAGATAAGTTCGGTGCGTGCCGAAGCAGGTCAACCACGAGCAGCGTCGCCGCCTCCTGACCGAGGCGGTCTTCGCAGTCATCAGCACGCGCGGGTTCGAGGCGGTGAGCCTGCGTGACGTCGCCGTGCAGGCCGGCGTGTCGATGGGCACTGTGCAGCACTATTTCCCCACCAAGCGGCAGATGCTGTTGTTTGCGCTGTCTCATATGCGCGAACGCGTGCTGGTCCGGCTCCAGGCCGCCGTCACCGCGCTGCGTGAGCCCACCCGCCGCGACCTGATCCGTGCCGCTACCGCGGTGATGCTCCCGGTCGACCCGGCTGGCCGCGAAGAGGCGTGCGTGAACATCGCATTCTTTTCTGCAGCGACTGTCACACCGGCGTATGCCGAGCAGCTTCGCGACGGATACGGACGCATCCTGACGGTGTCGGTCGCCAACTTCCGCGAGGCGTCTCGGTTGGACGAATTGCGCGACGGAGTCGATCCCGATGTGGAGGCTCCCGCGCTCTACTTCCTCACCCAGGGCCTGGTTGGGCCGATTCTCGTCGGCCTGTACAGCCCGGACGAGGCACTGGCCCTCGTTGATGCTCAGCTCGACCGCGTGTTTCGTCCGACATCATCGTGAACGGATCATGGGCTGAGGCTCGCTCTTGAACGCTGGTTGAAGTCGCAGGAACATGCCCAAGATCGGACATCCGCTCATCGGCACGTCCGGATGCATGCACGAGTGAGCTGGATACCTTGCGTGACGAGCGCTTCGCGGCAGTTGAGGATGCTCGTCGTGACGGGGGTCCCGGCCCCAGTTGCTTAGCTGTCGAACCAAACAACCAGCCGTACGTTGTCGTCGCCATTCTGCTCGGCAAGATCGCGCATGGTGTCCAACAGCGCGCGCAGCTGCGGGTCGGTACGCAGCACGTCGCCGTGGGAAAGGCGCTCCACCCGCCACATTCGGCCGGCGGCACGCCATTCGGTTCCCTCCGGGTAGCTGCTGCCCCGGGGATCGGCGTGCTCGCCGGCCACCGCGCGCCAGGCTCGCCCGTGGTGGCCGGCCTTGCCGTTGAAGAGCGGCCCTTCGCTTGTCAGCTTGTACTCATGGATCCGGTCGTCCACGCGGGGCGCTCGCGCCCTCCAATCGATGCAGGCCAGCTGCGTCCATGCCACCCAGGTGTGACCGTGGTCGCTGTCTGCAAGCTGGAGACCAAGCAGGTCCGCACTGGCGTTTTCCGGCAGGCCACGGCCGGGCGCGACGGGTTCGAACCCGGCGTAGTTCCGTACGCCGAACAGCAGCCCGAAGGCGTCGTAGTGGCGAGGTAGGGCATCCAAACTGACGTCGGCCAGCATCCAGGGTGAACCCGGACCGTGCGGCCGGATCTCCACCCCGCCAGCGATATCGGTACCCACGTCAGCTCGCCTTTCGTCCGCGGTGGCGAGAACCGTGCCCAGCGCAGAGGTATCCCACAGTCGGCCACGCGAGGACGATACGCAAAGCCCCGGCGATCGCACTCTTCTCGGCAGGCTTGCGCATCAAGTGCCACCGCACGTTCCCTCACGTACCGTGACAACCCGGTCGGCGGCAGATGTGCGCAGTCGCTGGTCAGTTGACGGTCACGACGACCTTGCCGAGGGCGCGTCCGTTACCCACGTGGGCCAACGCCTCGGGCACCTCGTCGAGCGTGAAGGTGCGGTCGATGTGGATGGCGAGGTCGCCCGTGGCGCAGAGGTCGGCCACCGGTTCGAAGTGCGTCGGCCCTTCCTTGACGGCGAGCACGCCCAGCCGGCGGTGCGTGAGCCGGCCGGCCACCGCGCCGATCGTCAGTACGCGCAGCAGCGCCGAGACCGATCCGCCGACGCACCGGTAACGGCCGCCGGCGGCCAGTGCCCGGCGGTAGGCGAACACCGACCGGTGCGCGACCAGATCGAGGATGAGGTCGTACGGGCCGCTGCGGGTGAAGTCCTGGCTGCGGTAGTCGATCACCTCGTCGGCGCCGACCGACCGCATGAAGTCGAGCTTGCCCGCGTTGTCGACGCCGGTCACCTGGGCGCCGAGTCGCTTGGCGAGCTGGATCGCGAATGAGCCCGACCCTCCGCCAGCACCGTTGATCAGGACCCGCTTCCCGGCTGCGGCGCCCTCAGTTCCCTGCCACGCGATCACGCCCGCCTGCGGAATCGCCGACGCCTCGGCAAAGGTCAGTGCCGCGGGCTTGCGGGCCAGCACCGACTCGGGAGCGATCGTGTACTCGGCGAAACCGCCCTTGAGCATGAGGTTGTCGCCGTACACCTCGTCACCGGGTCGGAACCGGGTGACGGCCGGGCCCACCGCATCGACCCATCCGGCGATGTCCGAGCCGAGGGTCCGGCGTGCCGGGGAGCGCAGCCCACCAATGCGCGAATACAGTGGCGAGCCTTGGAGGGTCTCCCAATCGCTCAGATTGACCGAGGTCGCCGCAATCTTGACGAGCACCTGCCGGGCAGCGGGACAGGGCTTGGGGACGTTCTCGATCCGCAACACGTCAGGAGGCCCGTACCGGTCGTACACGACCGCTCTCATCCGCGTACCCCTAGCCCTTGGTGGAAGTAGGCCAGCCGCAGTACCCGAGGCGTCCAGGGCCAGCAGGCTACGCCTTTGGTAGCACACAGAGACGAACGGCTGACCCACAAGGAGGCTGCCGGCGACGGCGGAGTAGGTGCCCGGGGGCTCGGGTGGTGGCCGGTCGAGAACGAGCGATGAGTTCCGGTGCCGAGTCGTGTCTACTCCAGTGTTGAGCGGAGGGAGAACGTGATGAGCGAAGCTGAAGTCCTGATGGAAGGCATCGTTTTCGGGGAGTCACCGCGCTGGCACGACGGGCGAGTCTGGTTCTCCGACTGGGGCGCCAACCAGGTGATCGCGCTTGACGCCGACGGCAGCCAGGAGGTGGTGGCAACCGTCGCGTCGTTTCCGATGTGCATCGATTTCCTGCCGGACGGGCGGCTGCTCGTCGTGGACTCGGCACAGCGTCGGTTGCTGCGCCGTGAGCCGGACGGGTCGCTGGTCGAGCATGCCGACCTGTCCGCGGTCTCGGACAAGCCGTGGAACGACATCGTGGTCGACGACCGGGGCAACGCCTATGTCAACAGCATCGTTTCGACTTTCCCGGGGGGGAGTTCGTACCGGGGCTGGTCGTGCTTGTCACCCCCGAGGGTGACGTCGAGCAGGTAGCCGACGACCTCGCGTTCCCCAACGGCATGGCGATCAGCCCGGACGGCGCGACCCTGGTCGTTGCCGAGTCGTACGCAAACCGGCTTACTGCCTACGACATCGGCGGCGAGGGGGTCCTCAGCAATCGACACGTGTGGGCAGAGACTCCCGCCGACCACCCCGACGGAATCTGCATGGACGCCGAGAGCGCCGTCTGGTGCGCCGACGTCGGCAACCAGCGCTGTGTTCGGGTACGCGAGGGCGGCGAGGTGCTGGCCACCGTCGGCTTTGATCGCGGCGCCTTCGCCTGCGCGCTCGGCCGCGGGCGGGACCCGCGGTTGTTCGTCGTCGGCCAGACGTGGGGTGGATCGGAGCCGTCGCAACCTAGCGGGAGGCTGGTGGCGTTCCCGGCGCCCGCACCGGGAGCCGGGAGACCTTGACCCGGCCAGGTCCGGCGCAGGTCCGGCATGGCGCTGCCACCCTTGGGCCCATGTTGAGCCAGCCCTTTCGCTGACACGCCCGAGCCGCCGTACGTTGCGGTGATCTTCACTTCCACTCGCTCGGATGGCGACCACGGGATATGCGGCGATGGTCGCGTCCATGGAGGCCCTCGCCACGGAACAACCCGGGTTCTTGGGCATCGAGTCTGCGAGGGGACGGCCTAGGGATCACAGAGTCCTACTGGACGGATCAAGTGGCGGCGCGCGGCTGGAAGCAGGTGGCCGCGCATTTGGTCGCTCAGCGACGAGGCGGCGAAGTTTGGTACGAGGACTACCGCGTACGAGTGGCTACGGTTGAGCGCGAGTACAATATGGGATCATCGTCGACCGATAGTGACCCTCTGATTGCGGTAGAAGCTGGTTCCGCTTGTTCTGGGTGCTATCCGAGCGGTGCAACGCGGAGATCACGGGTCCCTCGGTGCTGGTCACGGCGCCTGGCTGTAGTGGATCGCCGAGGGTGGCACCGGCTCCTTCTACGAGCCCCTGCGCTGGCCCGGCTGGCGAAAGAAGCGGGTCTACCCGTTTCTGTGGTCACACGAAGCGCACCAGGACCTCGCTGGCACCTGCCGCCGGCCGACGCCCTGGCCGAGCTGTTCTCGTTGCAGGACGAGTTCACTGCCTGGCTCGCCGCGGAACCGGACACCACGGCGATGCACATCCCGGTCGTGTGACGCGGCCAGCGTCAGCACCCACAGCTTGATCCCAACAATGCACTCTCAGCAACGATTGACACTCATCGGGAGCGCCCGGACGCTCTGCCGCAGCGACGAACTACTGAGAGCCACGCCCGCTCGGCGGCAGATCCGGATGTTCGTCGGACGCTTCGCTACCGCATCCCCCGTGGCCAGCGCATCTTCTACGTCGGTCCGATGGGGCACCGCGCCGGGCCATCTGGCGTGATGAGGGCGCACTACCAGCGGTATGAGCGTGCGATGTGGGCGCGGCAAGGGGGCATGGCCATCGCCGGAGCGGGGAACTCCGTCGATGGCTGTGGTATGCGAGCGATCAGCCGGTCACCGGTCGCGGTGCCCGTCTGGCACGCCTCTGCCGTAGTCGCGCACGCCACCACCATGGTTCCAGCGGGAGCATGCCGAGCATGAAGGCGCCCAAGAACGCGGCGAGGAATCCGGCAGGGGTCTTCCACCCTTGGGTGTCGGTCTCCTGATAGATCTGGGCGAGGCTTCCGGTGTCGCGTGCTCGTACCGTGTCACCGATCGTGCCCCCGGGTGGCAAGCCTCCGTCAAGTTCCATGTGCCGCCGAACCACCGTGCCGTCGTCGCTGACGAAGTCACCGAACCAGCCGCATCGGTGCCGTGGTGGCGGATTGTGGTCGCAGGACAGGGGTTCCGTGAGGGTGAATGTGCCGGTGTGACCGCTGCGGTGCGCTGCTTGCCATGCTGATATGAGCATCACCGTTGACCCGCAGGCACCGCAGCCGCCGATGATCACCCATGCGATCGCAATGACGATCAGCAGCGGGGGGCTCGGAGGGGGCGGCTTACTCATGTGCGCACCGTAGGCGCTCGTCACCTGTGCCAGCAGTCACCACGGCGACTAATCCTGGGATACCGGCCCCGTGCCGATCCCCTACTGCCGTCGACCGAACATCCTCAACTCGGCACGTCCGGACGGCATCCAGGCCAGCTCGGCGTGACGCTGCATAGGGCGCGGATTGCGGCAGATGAGCGCGCCCGCTAGTGGCGCCGTTCGGCCGGTCAGGACCCGAGGCGGGGTATTTCTTGACTCTCGACCCGGTCGAGGGCTGACCCTTCCTGGGTGACGTCTGAAGAGCGCGACCAACGATCAGTCCCTCTCGCGATTGACCTGGAGATGCTGCGGCCGGTACTGCGCGCCGGCTGGGGAGCGGATACCTGCGACCCGCACGATGTGCAGGATTGGCACGCCGGCAACGCAGCCCGTGGTCAATGCGGGGTGACTGCCTTGATCATTCAGGACCTGCTCGGCGGAGAGCTGATCCTCGGCGAGGTCCTCGCCGGAGACGCCAAGGTCGGCTACCACTACTGGAATCGATTGGCCGACGGCCCCGAGGTCGACCTGACGGCTGACCAGTTCCAGCCACCGGAAGTCGTTGTCGGCGGTCAAGTTCAGCAACGCCCGCCGGGCCCACCTCTGCGATGCCGCCAGCAGTACGAGATCCTGCGGGACCGCGTCTTCGCAGCCCTCTACGGCGGCAATCCACGCAACAGTGACGGCCGGCCAACAGGCCGAGCGCGCGAACGGCGGCAGATCAGTACGCCGGCCACCGTTCGGCACGCCATGGCGTCGGCTTACGACGGGGGGCACAATGCGCCTGTGTCGATCTCCGCGGAAGGCTCTCCCAAGGCTCGCATCGTCACGGCGTTGCTGCGCGACGACAACCGGGTACTGCTATGTCACCGATCTCCCCAGCGCCGTTGGTATCCCGACGTTTGGGACCTGCCCGGTGGGCACGTGGAACCCGGGGAGTTGCCTGGCGCGGCACTTGCTCGAGAGGTTCGAGAGGAACTGGGCATCGACATCGCGGCGCCGTCGGGTCCGCCCGTGCAAGAAGTTCGTGCCGACACGTTCGACATGCAGATCTGGCTGATCGAAGCGTGGACGGGGTCTCCGGTCAACGTCGCGCCGGACGAACACGATGCCATCGCGTGGTTCACCGAAGATGCGCTTGGAGAACTATCCCTGGCTCATGACAGCTACCTTGCGATGTTCAACAAGGTTCTTGGCGAGCACCGAGCCTGACCACGACTGGACACGCGCTCATCGGCAGAGTCGGGCGGTAGCGCGCGGTCGGCGGCATGAGGGTGCGTTGACCCGACCGCGGCAAATCCGGTGGGCTCAGTCCCACCAGAGGGCAACCGCGAGCCGCCGCCGCGCCGCATGTGCGTAAAAGTCGCGCAGCGCGGCGAGATGCCGATGCAGGTATGGCCGTGGGTGGCCGTCGAACTCGCGCATTCCGATGCTCAGCAGTGCACACGCGGCATCCTCCGACAGGGCGGCCAGCACCGCCTCCGGCTCGACCTGTCCGAGCAACGTCCCAACATCAGCAACGACGTCAGGTTCGAGCGCCGTCACCGGATGCTCCCACACCGTGTCTTCGCCGTCGCGGTACGCCGGATTGATCTCTGCGTCGCCGTCGAGCCCGCGTTGTAGCGCGACAACAATCGACGTGCTGACCTGCGTTAGTTCGAAGGCGCGGAGAAGCGGGTTCGGTGCCCAATCGAGGTCCAGGTAGTCCGACGAGGGAAGGAGCTCGAACGAACAGAGCTTGTTCAACTCCTCGACGGAGCTGCGGCACGCGGCAAGCTGCCCGGGCGAGAGTCGTGCCAGTTGCTGCGTTACGGCCACGCCTTGGAGTTTCCCAAACCGTGGATCGCCACTGCCCCGCCGGACGTACTCATCTCGGCAGAACCGGGCATCAGCTGGGCTGTGTTCGATGGCGCGACCCGCTTCATGTGAGCATGGTGGGTGCAGGCCGGCCGTTCCCGATAGGTGGTGTTCACGTGGTGAAGGCGCGACCCGCCGCGGGTGGCGGGCGGTGGGTGGAGATCTCACCGGAGCGGATTCGTGGTTGGCTCGACGGCTTCTACAGCCGCCACGACGGCGCCACCGAGCAGGGCCTCGTGTTGACCGGCGTGAGCAACGGTGATACCGCCACGCTGTATCCGCCGCCGGGGCTTGCCGACGCGAAGGATGTCGACACGCTGCTGGCCCGCATCATCCGACCGCCCCGGATCGCCGTGCTGCTGGCCCGTAAGGGCGCGGTTGCCGCCGGTGTCGCGGACGGTACGACCATCACCGTCTCCAAGGTCGAGCGCTTCTATGTGCAGGGTCGCACCGCGGCCGGCGGTTCCTCGCAGCAGCGCTACGCACGTCGCCGCGCCAACCAGGCCCAGGCTGCTACTCAGCGGGCTGCGGACATCGCCGCGCAGATCATGCTGCCCCATGCGCCCGGTGTTATCGCCGACCCTCACGATGCAGTCAGTGCCCTGGTCTGTGGCGGCGACCGGTCGATGATCGACGCGGTGCTGACAGACCGGCGTCTGTCGCCACTGGCGCTACTGCGTCATCCACACCTGCTCGAATCCGCCGAGCCCCGTCTGGCCGTCTTGGAGGATGCGGCGGTTACGGCCAGACGGATCCGCGTCCATCTGATGCCGTGACCACGATCAGGTCCAGCAGGTCGACGACGACGCGACCAGGATGATGTGCGACAGCCCAACAGTGCCGGACCTGTACGCGATGTCCCGTAACCCGCCCGCTCTGCGGCAGATGCGGATGTCATACCGACGCGGTCCGGCGGCGATGCAAAGATCTCCGGATGGTCATAGAGCCGGTCCCCATGTAAAGCAACAGCGCAGAACCGACCGGACGCTGAGCAGCCCTATGGCGGTCACCGAGATCGCGACCATCGGGAGGCTCACGAACAAGATCGAGGCGAACACCATGCCGGGGTCGGTCCCCTTGAGCCCCCTAGTGTCGACGTATACCCAGACGATGGCCGCCACCCACGCGAATACCATCGCCGCGTTGACCGCCACCGAGCCGCACCAGGCCCCTCTTCGTCCGGGCGCCAGGCGAGCAGCCGACATTACGGCAAGGCCGCTAAGCGACAGTCCTCCGACGATGAACCACAGGTCGCTCCAGTACATCGGACGGGCCATGGGCCCGATCAACACGATCACGTCGAATAACGCCGCGAAGCCGACTGGTACCGCCTGAAGGAACGTGATTGCCCTGGCCACCTGAGCCTGCCACGGCATCGACCACCCACTCCGACCGCTCATAGATCTATCTATGGTGGTGGAAGTCACGCCGCCATCGCGGCGTGGTAACAGGGTGACGTTAGTCGATCTGGTAAGACGATGGGGTTAGTTTGATCGTAACGTCGTCATACGCCGGATCGTGTAAGCGGGGCCGCGGACCTGGCCGACACCTTCGTCGCGGCCGCACCCGACGGGCAACGAGCCACCTGCGGCATTTGTGTATGTCTTTTCGGAGCGGCCGGTACAGTCCTGCACTGTCATCGGCACGTCCGGACGCCTTCCCTAGCTGCCAGCTGGCTGCACTCCGTGACGCGCGGGTCGCGGCAGATCAGTGCACCAGGTGTGGGTTACGAGCCGGTGCCTTGGGGTCGTGCCCGCCCCGGCCCGGGCGGAGTCAGGCGATTGCTTGCCGGAACCCCGGCAGCGCCGGGCTACGGCCGGTTGCCGAGCAGGCTCTGCAGGGCCGGGACCAGGTGGGGATAGGCGAAGGTGTACCCCGCGTCGAGCAGCCGTGACGGGATGCAGCGGCGGCCAGTGAGGGCGAGTGCCGCATCGGTGCGCAGCAGCATCGCGCCCAGACGCACGAGCGGGGCCGGCGTCGGTGGTACTGGGGGACGGTGCAACACCTGGCGCAGGGCCGCCATCAGCTCAGCGTTGCGGACCGGGTGCGGGCTGGTGGCGTGCACCACGCCGACCATGGTCACGTCGTCGAGGGATCGACGCACGATTGCGAGCAGATCGGCGATGTGCAGCCAGCTCACCCACTGCCGCCCGGAGCCGACCCGCCCGCCCAAACCCCAGCGGGTCAGACCGGCCAGCCGGTCCAGCGCGGGAGTGTCACGGTCTAGGACCACACCCGTACGTAGGACCACCTGCCGCCCGGCCGGCTGCTCCGCTGCGGCCTGCTCCCAAGCTCGGGCGACGCCGGCCATCTGCGCCGGGCCGTCGGCCGCCGGAGCGTTCTCGTCCAGGACAGCGTCACCGCCGTCCCCGTAGATCGCCAGCGTGCTCGCCTGGACCCACACCGTCGGCGGCTCATCCAGACCCGCCGCGGCGCAGGCCAACGCGCGAGTGGGCTGGACGCGGGAACGGGTCAGCAGCTCGACGTTGGCCGCCGTCGGCCGGCGGTCGACGAGCTCGCCAGCAAGGTTCACCACCGCGGCGCCCGCCAACTCGGCCGCCCACGAACCCACCGTGGCGCCATCCCAGAACACCTGCCGGTACGGCCACCCCGGCCGAACGGACCGGGTCAGCACCACCACCTCGTCGCCCCGCGTAGTCAGGTCGGCCGCGATGCGCCGACCTAGGGCACCTGATCCACCCGCTAGTACAACCTTCACAACCTCGTCCCCTCCCGCTCTTCCGTGTCATGATCCCCGACCAGCACCCAACCAGAAGCTCGGCAAGGCCTCCGCCTGGTGGCCCACCCGCCGTCGCGGTCCGACCAGCCGGCCGCCGGCGATCGGAACGCACTCAATTCGGTAGATCCGGTCGTCTCCGGCGCGCTGTCAGCGGCCATGTGAGTGCGCGGGCGCCTCGAGACATTCACTCCGGGCAGAGGCTTCGCTGCCACATCGGGGAGCGGATCCCTAAGCTTGATCGGTGCACCGGGTCAATCTGTACGCCGCCGACGGGGGCCTTGGGCTGGTCGTCACCGGCCGCGACATGCCTGGTCTGCGGCTTGAGGTCGCGTCTGGCGGGCGCCTGCTGCTACGTCAACCGAGCCGCCTGGTCCTTCTCGGGAAGGTGCACCGCTGGAACTATGGCGTGCACGTGTACCGGACCGGGGGCTACGTCTCGCCGCTTCCCCCACTGCGAGCCGACCACGCTCGCCAGGTCACTCCACTCGGCAGCGCGGCCTGGTTCGATCGATGGGCCCATCAATTCGCCTCTTGGCTGGATGATGCCGATACAGGGCCGTTGCACAACGGGTTCTGGTTCCTCCGCCCGCGCAGGCTGCCGCCGTACTGCCTGCGAGGCGACCTCACCCAGGACTACCCCGCCGCCTACCTTGACTGGTTGGAGGGTTGGAACGGCGTGCTGCCAATGCGTCAGCTACCCGATGCCGATGCCGCCCGCGTTAAGGCCTACCGCAGACAGGCCCGCGAGCAAGTGCTTCCGCCGATCCTGCTGTGGTCCGTCAGTGGCTTCGACGGCTACCTGCTGATTGACGGACACTGCCGTCTGGCCGCAGCCCTCGCTGAGGGTATCGAACCATCAGTCCTGGTCTTGGCCATCGGCTCGGATCCCGAAGTCGACCACGAGTGGCTCGACCACGCCGCCGCTCACGTCGAACTGCTGGATCGAGTGAACGAGCAGGCTGTGCGGGGCCGCGCCGACGCGCTGCGGGCCGCAGATGCCCTCACACGTCGGTTCGCCGACGTGTGCGCTGACCTGCCCCAAGAGGGAAGGACCCGGGCCTGGCCAGTCCGAGGCGGCGTGCGGGCCTGGGAACAGCAGGCCGCAGGCGTGGCACGCGGCTGGTTGGCGAATGTGAAGGAGGAGTAGCGCCACGCGGCGCTCGCTCTGCGGCAAATGAGTGTGTGCTCGGGGCATCGCACAGGTAGCTTGCCTCCTCGTGGAGAACCACCCGGCGCACGCACCGTTGCTCTCTACCAGGTGGCCGATCTTCACCGCCGAACTCGCCGCGGCGCTCACGGCCGAAGGCGAGGAACGGCTGGCGGAGCAGGTCGAGCGGCTGCGAGTCGTGCAGACCTGCGGTTGCGGGGACGACTTCTGCCAGAGCTTCCACACCGCGCCGAAGCCGGCTGACGCCTACGGCGATGGCCACCGCAATGTCTGCCTGGACGCGCCATGGCCGGGCTACCTCATCGTCGACGTGGTCCACGACGAGATCAGGTACGTCGAAGTGCTGTACCGATCACCGCTGTGCTGACCGCTCCCGCCTCCGCAGCCGCGCGGTCGGCGGCAGATGCGGATGCCTGATCATGACGCCTGACTTTTCTCAGCCCGTTGACAACGTTCGGTAATGCTGCTGCGTGGTGATTAGTGTGAGCATGGGCAGCGAACCATCTGCCGTGGGCCCCGCTTCTGTGGTGCCCACGGTGGTTGGCGAGCTGGAGGCCGTTCGCCTCCGGGTTGGGGCAGTGGGCATGCGTGACCAGGAGTTCCTCGAGTTCGTGCGCGCGTCCGGTCGCTACCTGCTACGCACTGCTGTGCTGCTGTGTGGTGACCCGGTCCGGGCGGAGGAGTTGGTCCAGGCCACCTACGAGCGCACCTATCGCTCCTGGCGCGTGGCGCGCGACGGCGACCCGCGGGCGTACGCGCGTCGTGTGCTGGTCAACCTGCGGGTCGATGGGTGGCGGCGCACGCGTCGGGAGGTCGTCGTCGACCCGGTCGCCCTCCCCGATCAGGCCGGGCCCGACCACGCGGGCGCCGTCGTCGCCCGTAACGCCGTGGTGCAGGCTCTGGCCCGGCTGCCGCTCGCGCAGCGGCGGGTCGTGGTGCTGCGACACCTGCTCGACCTCACCGAGACCGAGGTTGCTCGCGAACTGGAGATCTCGGTCGGCACGGTCAAGTCCCACCACGCGCGGGGCATCGCGCGGCTGCGCGAGATCTTCGCGGAAGGGGATCTGTGATGAGCGTCCAGCTACACGATGACGACGTCGTCGCCCGCCTGCGGGCCGGCGCCCCGGGCTACCCGGATGCCGGTCCCGACGCCGGGCGTACGCTCGCCGCCGCGCGACGAGCGCTGCGCCGCAGCCGGGGCCGGCGGGCGCTTGGCAGCGTGGCCGCGGTCGTGGCCGCGGTCGTCGGACTCACGGCGGTCGGCCCGATCGAGCTGCCCGGCTTCGGCACGTTCGCCATGCCTGGCGGGCACGACATCAATTCGCTCCCGAATCAGGGTGAGCCGCCCGTGTACCCGCGCCAAAGGCTGCTTGACGACGTCGCGGACCTGGAGCTTCAGGTTCTGCCGGTGGCCGAGGACTTGGGGCTCACCCGGTACATCGACGATGGAGGGGCGTGGGGTCGTCCGGCGTGCCGCGTGTTCACCTGGTCGCACGGAGCGTTCCTGGACCGCGCCTCGGGTTGCGCGAATCCCGACGACCCCGGGCTGCCGTTCGACACCGAGAGCGAGGCTGCGTTCCCCCGGGTATCCGACGCGATCGAGCACTCTGGCGTGAATGTGTACCGGATCGAGAAGGGCGGCTGGGGCCCCGGCACGTCGTTCCACCTCCGCGACGACTCCTGGAGGTGGAACTGGTACTACTCCTACGTTCCCGGCACCCCGGCCGACGCCCCAGAAGAGGTGCAGGAAGAGACAAGACTCGGCGTCAGGCTGCAGGTCCACGTCAGCGGTGACTGGTGGTTCACCGTGGAGCCCGACGACTGACATGGCGACCTCGGCCGGCGGCCGTTGCGTCCATGGTCATCCGACAGAAATGCCCAGTCAGACTGCGCGTTTCTGTCGGGATGACCGTGCATGACGCCGTGGCCCGCGAGATCAGGCGCACTCATCTCGGCAGTTCAGGATGCCCGCTCGACTCAGAGGCTAGCTACCGAGCGTGATCGCCTCGGTCGGCGAGCACGCGCGGGTCGCGGCAGTTGAGTGCGCCGGAGGTATCGCGGCAGGAAGATGGCGGCAGCACGCTTATAGATCCCGGTAAAGGCCTTGCGCTCGGGGGATGGCCACCCTTCTGGGGTCTGGTGCCCCCATTGGCCTGAACCTCGGGGTCCGGGAACTCGGGAAGTCCTTCGGGAAGATCGGGAACCTAACCTGCCGGGACAGAACCGCGTAAAGAAAATCGGTGATGCCGCCGGTGAACTCCGGCCATCTCGTGTCACGTGCCTCGTTGGCCGTGATGGTCCACGAGGCTGGATCGTCCGGGCTATGGAGCACCCAGTACACGGTGTCGCCGTTGTCGGTGCCGGCGACCGGTAGCAGCGTGCCCTCTCCGAACGGGATGTGTTCCCGGCCCCCGGCACGCAGCTGGGCGAGGATCTCTGCCTTTCGGCGCGCCTGGAACGACAACTCGATCGTCAAGAAAGGAGTCACGGGCTGGTAGACGGTGAGGAACCTGTCGAACTGACCGTGCCCGTAGGTCTCGACGAGGAGCTTGTAGTCGGTGGGCAAGCGAACGCCGATCGACGTCTCGACTCCCGTCCAATCGACGTCCCCTGCCGGTTCGGCCGGAGGGCGTACCAGCTCGACCAGCTTGTCAAACGCTGATGTCATCTCGCACCTCCGTGGCTTCAGCCGTTAGACGGCAGCGATCAGGGTGCCGTCTGCTGCTGGTGGTGGTTAGGGCAGGCGCCGGTCGTGAGAGGCTGGGCCGGTAGCCTCGGCCACGTGTCCGTTTAGCCCGCCGTGATCGGGCACGTGATGGGCCGAGTCTTCGGGACGGACCCGGGGCGCTGCCGGCCGGACTCGCCGAGTGGCGTCGGCGGCATCCCGAGGATGGTTCTCTGGCGGAACGGCTGGTGCGGCGGGGCTGCCGCCGCACCAGCAATCAGTCAGTCGCCGGTAGGCGCGTTCCAGTCGACGAGCTGGATGATGACGCCGTTGGGGTCTCTTACCTGGAAGGCACGCTCTCCCCACTCCTCGACGGTCAGCGGCATGGTGATGGGGACGCCCTCGGCCTGCAGACGGGCCAGCTCACCTTCGAGGTCGTCGACGACGAAGGCGAGGATCAGTCCGGTGGCGTGGTAATTGCGCTGGTCCTCCGGCAGCGACGTCAGTCCCCGCCGCAGGAAGATGATGTTCATCCCGGCGTCGTCGCGGGCGAGGGAGGCGAAGCCGTCAGCAGCCATCTCCTCCCGGAACCCGAAGTGGGTGGTCAGGAACTTGCTGGACGCGGCGACGTCTTCGACGTTGAGCGACACGGCCGATGAGGTGATCTTCACGAGGCCCTCCGGGTCGAGGATGGATGCGAGCGCTGGATCTTTGTACATTGTACGGTGTACGTCGTACGAGAAAGACTCGAAGGGATGGTCCTATGGGGAGCGACGGGAGCAGCGGCGGTGACCCAGCACGCACGCTGGAGCTTCTTTGGCGTGATCCCAACGCCAAGGGCACCCAGCGAGGCCCCCGTCAGGGCCTCACCGTGGATCGGGTTGTCGCGGCGGCCATCGAGCTGGCAGACGCCGAAGGTGTGCAGGCTGTGACGATGCGCCGAGTCGCCCAAGCGGTCGGTGTCGCGCCAATGTCGCTTTACACCTACGTTCCAGGCAAGGCCGAGTTGCTCGACCTGATGCTCGACACGGTCTACGTCCAAATGGCACGTACGGACCTGTCCAACAAGCCGTGGCGGATACGGGTCGAAGCGGTCGCCCAAGAGAACCGCGACTTGTACGAGCGGCACCGTTGGGCGGCCACGATCTCCACCAGCCGCCCACCGCTGGGACCTGGCCTCATGGCCAAGTACGAGCACGAACTGACGGCCTTCGCGGGTCTCGGGCTCGACGACGTGGAAATGGACGCCGCCCTCACCTACCTGCTGAGCTTCGTCCAAGCCTCCGCACGCTCGGCCGCGGAAGTCGCCTCAATCCAGCGAGACAGCGCCATGAGTGATGAGCAGTGGTGGGCCGTGAACGCACCCTTCCTGGCGCACGTCTTCGACGAGACCAAGTACCCCACCGCCGCGCGAGTCGGCGCCGCCGCAGGCGCGGCTCACCGTAGCGCCTACAGCCCTACTCACGCCTACGAATTCGGACTTCGACGGGTCCTCGACGGCCTCGGCGTCCTCATCGAAGGCGGCAGCAAGTAGCCCCAGCCCGCGGCGTTCCACCGCCCGTTCAGCCACCGAACGGGAAACTCCGATGCACGCTCATCGGCAAAGTCGGACGTGTTCCACCGTCACGCCAGCGAACGACCGACCAGCGGCAAATTAGCCCACTCGATCTCGTCGGGCTGGACGGCAAGTCCGACGCCGTCGTGGAGCAATGCACGGAGCCATCCGCGTGCTGGCACACCTCTACTGCCAGCTATCCGCAGCCTTGCGGGGAGGGCCTAGTGGCACCGGTGAGGGCGTTCATGAGGCCGCGTCGGCCTCTGTCAGACCACCGAGGCTCGTCCGGGGTCTACCGGGTTGATCGTGTGTTCCTCGAGCAGGCTCTCCAAGGCTTCCAGGCCACTGGTGCGCCGGAAGTCCTTCTCGGCCTTGGTGATCGGCAGCAGCCACAGGATCCGGGCATGAGCGCCGGTTCCCCATTCGCATATCTCGAAATCCGGTCCGAAGGGGTACGGCAGAGTCACCAGGTAGTGATCGCATCTCGAGTCGTCCCGCCAAGGACGGCCGATCGGCACCGTGTGTCCGACGTCGAGCCGCTGGCTAGCCGGACCGCAGTGGTAGTAGGCGTTCATGGTCATGCTTTCCAGGTTTTGCCAGTCATCACGCGGTGCCGCCAGAAAGAACTCCAGCCCATGGCCGTGTTCCTGCGTCGCAGCCCAGCAACCGGAGCTCACGTACAACCACCAGCCGCTGGCAACGCGGGGGTGGACCCGGTAGACCCGAAATCCGGGAACTCGACTCTCGATCGGCCCTTCCACGCCATCCGCCGGTCCGGCCGGGTGTCCGGCACACCGGGCAGCCGCTGCGCCATGGCGCACCTGTCCATCGGGTGGCACGGACGTCGCCTACCAACTGTGACGACTCCACTGTTCTCGGCACGACAGCGCACTGCGCCGGGCGGGGCCGACGCGCGGACAGCGGCAGAAGAGCGCGTGTCGCAGCGATCAGCTTGTTGCGGTGTGAACCATTCACACCCGATTATGGGCACGGCAACAGGACTCCCGAAGCTCCGGCCAGCCGCAAGGTAGGAACCCTACCGCGCCGGATCGGTTCGAGATGATCCACCAGGAGATTTGGAACGAGGCGGTCGAGTAGGGATGGCCCGAAGACCCCAACTCTGAGACCGACCTGGAGTAGGCGGATACGCCACTGATCGGCTGGAGTACCGCCGCGTGCTGTGCCGGTAGTGCCGATAGCGCGAGTGCGCACCGGCGGGCAGACCGGGCTGAGGGAGCTACCGGCGGCCGTAGGCACGGGCCCCTACCTCATGTGCCAGGCCGGGCGCCGGCCCCGTACGGCTCAAGGTCCGGTGCCCCGGCGCGTCAAGGTCCGGTGCCCCGGCGCGGCCGAGATCGCTGAGCGGAGACCGCGTTCGGGCGGGCGAACGGCGGGACAGCAGGCATCCAGTCAGCGCGGCGGCGAGGCCGGCCAGCCCGGCCGCCGCGAAGCCGCCCGCTGGCACGGAGACGTCGATCGCCACCCCGACGATCGGGGATCCGAGCGCGAAACCCGCGCTCTGCGCCGAGGATTGCAGACCTGTCGCCTCACCCCGCACGCTGGCCGGCGCTAGCCGGCTCACCGCGTCGGCCACCGTGGAAAGGGTCGGCGCGGTGAGAAGCCCGGCGCCGACAACGGCCACGCACAACCAGGGCCAGTCGTGGGCAAGTCCGGCGGGAATCGTCACGAGCCCGAGCAAGCCGAGCAGCAGCCACGTGGGCAGCGGCCGGGGCAGCGCGCCATAAATCAGCCCGCCGGCGACGGAGGCCACGCCGAACACGGCTATGACCACGGCGGCCCAGGACACCTGACCTGCTTCTTCGAGCGTGGCGACGATGGCGAGGTCGACGCCGCTGAGCAGCGTCGTGGTACCGAACGCCATCGTGAGTACGGCAATCATGCCGGCGCCCAGCCACTCCCGGCGCGGGGGCCGTCCGGCCGCGCCGGGATCCGCCTCGTCCTCGGCACGCAGCGGCGGGTTGAGCAAGGCGATCCCGGCTCCGCCAGCCACGATCGCGGCGCCGACCCCCCACGCCACCACACCGGGGGACATCTTCGCCGCACACAGGATCACTACCGCCGGGCCCACTATGTACGACAGCTCGCCGTGCACCGATTCCAGCGCGAACGCGGCCCGGCGCTGTCCCGCCGTCGTCATCGCGGCGATCGCCTGCCTGGTCACCGGCTGGGCCGGCACCATCAGCAGGCCCGCCGCGAAGGCGGCGCCCAGCAGGATCCCGTACGGCAGGATCGGCACGCTCAGCCAGAACACGACCTGCAGTACGACAGTGACCAGCAGCACGGTACGCAGGCCCCGCCAGTCGATCATGCGGCCAAGCAGCGGCCCGCCCAGCGCCACCCCGGCGGTCAGAGCCGCCGCGACGCCACCCGCTGCCGCGTAGCTCATGTCCAGACCCAGCACGACATACATCGTCAGCGCCATCACGTCAGCCGTGATCGCGGCCCGGGCGAGCAGCGAAACGCCCAGCAGCGGTGCCATCCCTGGCACGGCGAGCACCTGTCGGTATCTGGTCACCTGCGTGACGCTAGATCGTCCGTCACGTCATAGGAAGTGGTTAGTTTGTTGGAGCTGGCATAATGAATTCTTATGGCCAGAGATCTTGAGACCGCGTTGCTGCGGTCGTTCGTCACCGCCGTGCGGGCGGGCAGCATCAGCCGCGCCGCGACCGCGCTCGGACATACCCAGCCCGCGCTCAGCCAGCAGTTGCGCAAGCTCGAGAGGGTTGTCGGTCGTCCGCTGCTTTACCGGTCGCCGTCTGGCGTCTCGCCGACCCGGGCGGGTGAGGAGCTCCTGCCGTACGCCGAACGCATCCTCTCGCTCTCCGCACAGGCACTCACCGAAACCGGACGCGCGCTTACCGGCCACTGCGTCGTCGGGTTGCTCGAAGACCTCGCCGCGTCCCAGCTTCCGCAGGCCCTCGCCGACCTCGCCCGGCTGCACCCCGGCGCGACGCTGGAGGTGCTCAGCTTTTCCACCGCCGCGATGCGGGAGGCCTACGACGCTGGCCGCGTCCAACTCGTGCTCGACGCGGTGCCGGACGTTCCCGGGCCGCCGCGCTGGACGGTACGCCGCCCGCTGGTCTGGGCGATCGGCCAGGGTGTGGACGTGGCCGCCGATCCGCTGCCGGTGGTGCTGTTCTCGAACCCGTGCTCCTGGCGTACGTCAGTGCTGGAAACGCTGGAACGTGCCGATCGGCGCTGGCGGGTGACGTTCGAAAGCAACAGCCTGGTCGGTGTGCTCGCCGCGGTACGGGCCGGGCTCGGCGTCGCGGCGCTCATGCCCGCGAACCTCGAACCGGTCATGGCCTGCCACGACGCGGACGCCCTGCCCACCCTGCCGGACGTCGAGCTCGGTCTCGCACGGCACCCACGGACCGAAGGTGATCCGCTGATCGATGCCGTGGAGACCGCGCTGCGACGCATGATCTGAGTTTCGCGGCTGGTCAGCGCGCCGGTTTCCGTCCAACCCACAACAGGACCTGGCCAGGCGCCCATACGTCGGCGTCGTGGACGTACCAGGTCCGGGGGCTGATGTAGCAGAGGAACGAAAAGTCACGCTAAGGAGCGTGGGCAGACCGCTCTTGGCGTGACTGGTGGTTCCAGAGCTACCGGGAGCCGGGACTGCCCCCAGTTCGGTTGACTCCTGACCTGTGAGGATGCGTTCCTCGCTGGAAGGATGTCTGCCATGCCGAAAGCGTTCCCGCCGGAGTTTCGCCGTGACGTGGTCGCGGTTGCCCGCAAGGGCGAGGCGCCCATCGCCCAGATCGCGAAGGACTTCGGGATTTCCGAGTCGTGCCTGCACCGCTGGTTGAAGATCGCCGACGCCGACGACGGGATCCGCCCCGGCACCACCAGCTCTGAGTCGGCGGAGCTGCGGGAGCTGCGACGACGCAACAAGCTGCTGGAGCAGGAGAACGAGATCCTGCGCAGGGCGGCGGCGTTTTTCGCCAAGGAGATCGCCCCAAAATGACGTACCCGCTGGTCGGTGACCTGGCCGCGGACGGGATCCCCGTCGCGGTGACCTGCCGGGTGCTGGGCTTCAGCAAGCAGGCCTACTACGCGTGGAAGAACAGCCCGGTCGCCCGCCGGGACCTGGAAGACGCCTATCTGATCAACGCCGCTCTCGACATCCACGCCGACGACCCGGCGTTCGGGTACCGGTTCATCGCGGATGAACTACCTGCCCACGGCATCACCGCCGGCGTCAACCGGGTGGCCAGGCTCTGCTCACAGCAGCGGATCTGGTCGGTGTTCGCCAAACGCAGAGGCCTCACGAGAAGGGCCGGGCCGCCGGTGCACGACGACCTGGTGCAACGCCGTTTCGCCGCCGACGCGCCGAACCGGGTGTGGCTGACCGATATCACCGAACACCCCACCGGCGAGGGCAAGCTCTACCTGTGTGCGATCAAGGACGTGTACTCCGGCCGGATCGTCGGCTACTCCATCGACTCACGGATGAAGGCGTCCCTGGCCGTCGCGGCGCTGTCGAAC
The DNA here is from genome assembly GCF_004217615.1 of Micromonospora kangleipakensis. Classification (NCBI taxonomy): domain Bacteria; kingdom Bacillati; phylum Actinomycetota; class Actinomycetes; order Micromonosporales; family Micromonosporaceae; genus Micromonospora; species Micromonospora kangleipakensis. Next base: position 4,681,555 of record NZ_SHLD01000001.1, read on the forward strand.
GCGGCTCGCCTGCGCAGCCCGGCCGGCACGATCGTGCACTCCGACAGGGGCAGTCAGTTCCGGTCCAGAAAGTTCGTGAAAGCGTTGCACCGCAACGGATTGGTCGGCTCGATGGGGCGCGTCGGCGCCTGCGGTGACAACGCGGCGATGGAATCGTTCTTCGCCCTACTGCAACGCAACGTCCTCGACCGGCAACGCTGGCACACCCGCCACGAGCTACGCCTGGCGATCGTGACCTGGATCGAACGCACCTACCACCGGCGCCGACGGCAAAGACGCCTGGGCCGGCTTACCCCGATCGAGTTTGAGACAATCAACAGGCCCGCACACGCGGCCTGAACCACTCAACCCCGCGAGTCAACCGAACCCGGGGCAGTCCCGCCTGCTGGTTCGAGGGGCTGCAGGGCGAACTCGCGGCGGGCGGTCACGGTGACCTGCCCGATTAGGTTCTGCTCCCGAAACTGACCTCAGTCCCAAAGTAGGGCTCAGATGATCGCAAGCCAGGAGGCCATGGGCTCGGCCGGGTCGATCGGCAGCCGCACGTACGGTTCGTCGTCCTGGATCGCCGTGTCAGGTGGTGGTTGGTCGTCGGGGTCGGTGCGGTCGTCCGCGAATGGGGTGCTCACGCGGGTTCTCCGGCGGCGAGCTCGGGCCGAAGGCCGTCAGGCCGCGGTGAGGTCGAGTCGGGTGTCCATGTACGCCGGCGAGCCATACCCATTGCGAAGCGACCGAATCTTGCTACTCATCGAACCCGAACACGCCCAGGCGATCACCTTCGGTTGAACCGCGTCGCAGCGTCGGTGCCCACGCACCTGCGACGGATTCGGCGCCGACCGGGTCGAGCAGCTGCCGCCGCATGCGCCAAGACAGCCGCCTGCTCGCGACTTGCGACCGATGCGCGCTCATCGGCAATTGAGCACATCCAGGCTGACCCGGCGCGAGCCACGGACGCAGACGGCTTCGGGACCGCCGAAGAGCTCGGTTCGCCGAGTTCGTCGAGGCCTGGGGCGGCAGGTATCCGGCGATCGTGCGGTTGTGGGAGCAGGCCTGGGCCGAGTTCGTGCCGTTCCTGGCCTTCGACGCCGAGATCCGCACCGTCGTCTCTCCACCAACGCCATCGAGAGCGTCAACTCCCGCATCCGCCGCGCCGTCCGCGCTCGCGGCCACTTCCCGAACGAGGCCGCCGCGCTCAAGTGCGTCTACCTCGGGATCATGAGCCTCGACCCCACCGGGCAGGGCCGCCGGCGATGGACGATGCGCTGGAAACTAGCCCTGAACGCCTTCGACATCGCCTTCGAAGGACGCCCGTCCGCAGGCCGCAAGTAGCCGTCAACAATCCGAGTTACGCCGTTCGTTTTACAGACCCCCTGGAGGGCACTGGTGCCGGCTGTGGTCGTGACGCACCGATTGGCGCAGCCCGAGCGCCCGGACTGCTACTGGATCTGAGGCAGGTCCGGGCGTCGCTGGGGGCGGCGCCGCAGCTCGCGGGCTCGACATCCCCCGTAGCCCGCCATGGTGCCTCAGATCCAATGACAGTGCCTCGGGTCAACTGGCAGAGCTGGGACCACGTCCGGTCGCAGGAGTCGTCGCCCAATTCAGATGGACGGGTCGAGGTGTGCGTTCCACACGGGCGCCGCGCGCTCATGGGAATCAACTCCGGCGAAGAAGGCGTCGGTCAAAGCGGGATAGTCCTGCCTGTCGATGCCAACAACCTCGATGAACTTGGGCCGGTGCACGGCGAAGCCCTCGGGACTCGGCTGCGGGCGGTAGGGCACGCCCATCTTGAAGGACCGACGGGCCGGCCCGTATTCGACAGCCTCGACGATCAACGCGTCGGTTCGTCCACCAGGCAGGTGCAGGTACCCGTCGACCACCAGCACTGCGCGAATCGCGTCGTGTTGGTTCGTCTGTAGCGCCTCCTGGCCGGCTTGTGCGCCGGCGCCGACATCGTCGAAGGCGAACCGGTCCATGCCGCGATCGCCGCTGGCCTGCTCATAGCCCAGCAGCGGGATCAGTGTCGCTCCATCCGAGACGCCCCAGATGCCGTGGGCGGCAAAGAGCCCGGCCAGTCGGGCGATTTCCTGCATGGCTGCCAGTATTCCAGGGCCACGCGCGCCGTGCTGCCCCAAAATGTGGGCTGTTTCCCTTTGCGCCCTGGAAACCGGGGCGGAGCCGCTGGCTGCCTTGGCCTCATCGCCGTCGTTGCCGCACCGCGACGCAACGGGCGGTCGAATGCACGGTACCCGGCTCCAAGGGTCACATCGAACGCGCGTCGGGTCCTGTGGTCGTGCCGGGTCGATGGCGCCGACTTGATCATTGCCAGTGGACGACCCAACCTGCACAGCCGTCCATTTTGAATGGATAGTTCCGGCAGGGCTGTAGGCAGCGACCTTTGTGAATATGCTGGCCGGGATCTTGGTTGGTCACGTATAGACGGAGGTATCGGTGAGACACAGAAGACGATGGCGGTCAAGGCTTGCCGCGGTGGTTGCGGCACTGGTCGCCGCACAGGTGGCGCTCGTCGCCGCCCCGGCGTCGGCAGGGGAGATACCTCTCTGGCAGGTGGAGGTAGCGAAGATCCCCACCGCGAAGTACACCCGGGACGCGAAGGTCTACGTCACCGAGGCTACCCAGGCGTTGCGCCCATACGTCGGTGACGGGTTGGGCGAGAGCCGGATCGACCCGGTGTTGGCGGATGTCGCGAGCCGGTATTTCGACGGTGCCCGGCTCAAGAGCGCTGGCGATGGTGCGGCTGTGTTCGACAACCTCCAGCATCTGGAGTCGTTCCTGAAGAGCCGGCTTACCGGTGCCAGCCCGCCCAGCGGTGAGGCTGAGCAGGCTCATGTGGTTGCGCTGGTGGAGACCTTGTCGGGGGTGCGGCTGCTGGCGGACGCGGCGATCCAGGACGCCGAGGTGACGATCGGCCCGTTCCGGGCCAGCCCGCCGCCCGCGCCGGCTCCCGCGGGGCTGGCCGAGGCGTTCGCGGACTTGGAGGCGGCCAAGGTTGACCTGGCCAAGGCTGACGAGATGTTGGTCAAGGCCAACCCGGAGCCAGCGACCATTCAGGCCGAAAACGCCTGGTCGAACGGCTTCAACGTACTCACCCGGCTCGGCATCACCTACACCGGAGACCACGACAACGACGGCGTGGTCGACGTGGTGGAGCTGATCTTCGGTGCCAGCCCACTGCTGGTCGACTCCGACGGCGACGGCCTGACCGACAAGTTCGAGATCACCGCGCTCGCTGGCTGGACCCGACCCAACGCGGTCGACACCGACCAGGACTCCGTCGCCGACGGCGCGGAGGACATCGACGGCGACGGGCTCACCAACCTCCAGGAACAAGACCTCGGCACCTCACCCACCGAGGCCGACACCGACGGCGACGGGCTCGGTGACGGCGCCGAGGTCGCCAAGGGCACCAACCCGCTGGTGCCTGACCAGCCCCGCGCCCCGCCCACGCCCGGCAACAACCCGCCGATCGTGCCGGCGCCCACCGACGCCGACACCGACGGCGACGGCCTGGGTGACAGCGAGGAGGGCGAGGTCGAGACCAACCCGGCGAACGTCGACACCGACGGTGACGGGCTGTCCGACGGAGAAGAGTACAACGAGCTCAACATCTCGCCGTTACACGTGGACACCGACGGTGATGGGCTGTCCGACGGTTACGAACTCGAACACGTTCTGGACCAGGGGCTCGACCCTGCGATCTTCGATGAGCAGGTCAGCAAGTGGACCTACGTCACCGACTTCCTGCTCGGGCTGGCTGCGGGTTCCTTCGCGGAGCGCGACTCCCTGGCATGGCTCGCCGGCAACCTGTGTTCGGGCGGGCTCGGTTTCATCCCCGTCGTCGGCACGGCGCTGGGCTTTCTCACCGATGTACGGGACGCGATCGCCGACGCCATCCACGGCGAATGGGTCAGTGCCGGGATCAGCATCGTCGGGATCGTTCCGGTCGTCGGCGACTCCATCGAGATCGTGGCCAGGCTCGTCCGCTTCGTCCTGAAATATCCCAGGCGGCTGTTGGCTGCCGTAAAGATATTCATCAAGAACACCGACATCCCCGAGGTCGTCCGGAAGACGGCCCTCAAGGCGGTCCTGGCGGGCGATTACGACAATCTCCTCGCCTTCGGCCTCACCGATGATTTCATGTTGCTCCTGGGCAAAACCGGGACCACGGATCTCAAGGTCCTCAACAAGGCGGTGGCGGCCGCGCGAAGGACGGCTCTCCGCCCCGGGTTCCTGAGGGACAAGGATGCCGCCGAAGACTGGTTGTGGGACATCATGCGGGGCTCCGATCCCCCTCGGTTGGGCGAACCACTGCAGCGGGGTGGCCCCCAGAAGCATATCGACACCCCCGACAATCCGAAGCCGCGTTCGTACCGCAAACCGGACTACTATGAGGACCTCCCAGACGGGTCGCACAACATTCACGAGATGAAGTTCGGGACTCCCTACTTTGAGGAGGACGCTCTCAAGCAGTGCCACCAGGACGGAAAACTCAAGCGGGACGGAGGAGTCGGAACGGACCGGATCTCAGACGTCTTCTGGCATTTCGTGCCGAGAAAGAAGTGGTCCCGCTACGACAACGACTACGTATACTCTCTCGGGCCGACACAGAAACTGCTGGACTGCTTGGCCGAAGAAAACATCCCGTTCTTCATCTACGTTCCCTGACGATGACCAACCCGCGTCAGGACGGACGGCGTGACTGACAGGCACGCCTGCCCGCGGTAGTTCGTGGCCGGGGCGCTGGACAGCGATGGCTGCGTGAGCGGTCAGCGCAGACCGGCGGCCCGGCCACTGAACGACTCGATGTGCCCGCGGACCGGGCTCCGCGCGACGACGCTCAAGGAAGGACCACCGTGTCGCTCGTGATGACCGTATGCTTCCCCGACGAGGAACGCCGGGGATCCTTCAGGCCCGGCGCCGAGCTGGGCCCCGATCTCGTCGCGAGCTGGCTGCGGCCGGTGTTTCCCGACTTCACGCTGCCCGACGCGGACGAACCCGAAGTCGACATCAGCCGTGACGCCGAGTGGTTCCATGTTTCGTCCACCCTGTACGCCGGAAGCCACGGAGTGCGAGCGGTGCACACCCGCTTCACCCGCCTTCGAAATCGGTACGAGGGGATCGACGAGTACCGGTCGGAGCTGGCCGATCTGACCCGCCCGCTGCTGGGCCTGGCCCGGGCTGGTGGCGCTCGGCTCCTCGTCGACGACGCGGGTGACGACCTGACAGACGCGGAACCGGCGGATATAGCCGAATTCCTCACCGGGTCCGGGCCGGAATGAGGCTGGTCGCCGCAGGCCGCTGCGATCGACCGCGCTGCGACGGTCGAGGCTGCGATGGACGACGACGCCTATCTTCAGCAGTTTCTGGAAGCTGCAGGGCCGAGGCTGCAGTGGCTGCGTGAGCAGTCGGCGCAGACGGGCGGACCGGCCCCGGAGCAACTCGACTTCACCCGCGACAGCCTCGTCCCGCTGTGAGCTTGGGCGGCGCCGCGGTTTCGCAGACTCCGCGACGGTGACCAGCCGGAACCAGGACCGAAGCCGGTCTGGTTCGGCCGGCTCGGCAGGACCCCCGAGCAGTGGTGGCCCAACGAGTCGCTGGAGCTGATGGACGCGATCCTCTACTACCTCGGCGAGGCCCTCATTCGGGCGGTGCCCGGGGCACACTGGGCGATCTACCGATCCCCCGACGGCAGCCCGACCTACCACAGCGGCCAGGCCGTCATCATCGGCTTCGGCCCTCCCATGGACCTCGAAATGTACGTGCACACCCTGGTGGCCATGGCGAACGCCGGCTACGCCGATGCTCTGCAGCAGAAGTTCGACCTCATGATGAGCTGGGCCACGGCCAGCCAGTAACGGCGCCAGAGTATTCCGCCACTTACCTTGTGGTCCGGGGCTTCAATTCCCCTCACCCGTTCCGCGGGAACACCTGAGATCGATCTTTAACCTCAGTCGTCTCGGTCGGCAGGCGGTCTTGTGTGGACTCGGCGTGTCGTGGAGACGTGAAGCGGCCACCGCCTGATGATCCTTCGCGTTCCCTGCAAGGACACGAAGAACAGGACAGGTGGTGGCCGTGGCCACGATTCTGGACTACCTGGGCAGCCTCGTGTTGCCCGACACGCCCGGGCCGGGTCCGTCAGCGGTCGGGTTGGTTGAGGATCCAGCAGCGAGCTTGTCGGCGTTTCGTCAGGACTTCTACCGGTGTCTGCCACGTCGGGCGGACGCGTTGTTCGAGCTCACCGATGCGCTGCTGTGCTCGGGTGGGCCGGTGACCAGCCTGGTCGACTTGTCGTTGGTCGTCGAGCACCGCCGTGGTCACGGTGCTCTGTATGACGCCCTTGGGTGCCGGCGGTATCGACGTCGCCCGGCTGCGGGTGACTCTCGCAGGGCTGGCGCTGCCCCGCGCCGCCGACGGGCGGATCATGCTCGCCGTTCGCGTCAGCAACTGGCTGCGCCCGGACGCGTCCACCAGCCCAGACCGGTTGTTCTGCCACACCTACGGGCGCGCGAGGGGTCAGGCGCAGATGATCCCCGGCTGGCCGTACTCGTTCATCGCCGCCTTGGAACCAGGCCGCACGTCGTGGACGCAGGTGCTCGACGCGGTGCGGCTGGGCCCGGCCGACGACGCCACCGCAGTCACCGCCGACCAACTTCGTCAGCTGATCGACCGGCTGATCCGCGCCGGGAACTGGCCCGGCGACCCCGACATCCTGATCGTCTGCGACACCGGCTACAACACCGCCCGGCTGGCCTGGGTACTGTCCGACCTGCCCGTGCTCCTGGTCGGCCGAATCCGCTCGGACCGGGTCCTACGATTTCCCAAGCCGACCAGGCAGCCAGGCGCCATCGGCCGTGCCCGCAAACACGGCGCCGAGTTCGCCTGCAACGACCGTGCGCGCTCATCGGCAGATCCGGTCGTTCAGCGACCGGTAAGCCGGCCCCTGATCGCGGCTACCTGTTGACTGGTGGTACGACCGCAGCCCGGCCAGGCTTGGTCGAGGTGACCGGTGGGGTCGCTCTCATCGCGGCTGCCCACCGCTGTTTGGTGTGGCTCTCATCTGGCGTGCGCCCCGCCGGTCACCGCGGCGGAGAGAGGCTCAAGAGGGGACTGCCCGGCTCAAGGTAGCGCTGCCCTCCCGTCGACGAACACCGTCGGATCGAGGGAGGACAGGATGGCTCAGGTCATCATCGGCGTGGACCCGCACAAGCGTTCCGCCACCATCGAAATCATCAACGCGCGGGAGAAGACGGTCGGGCAGGGCCGGTTCGGCACCGACCGCGACGGCTACCAGGCCATGCTCGCCGCCGGCCGCAAGCACAAGGACCGCCTTTGGGCGGTCGAGGGCTGCAACGGCATCGGGCGGCACGTCGCTCAACGCCTGGTCGCCGACGGCGAAACCGTGGTGGACGTTCCCGCGAAGCTGTCCGCCCGGGCCCGCGTGTTCGCCACCGGCCAGGGCCGCAAGACCGACCCGGTCGATGCCCGCAGCGTCGCCGTGGTCGCCCTGCGCACCGAAGGTCTGCGGCAGGTCGTCACCGACGACACCACGGTCGCGTTACGGCTGCTGGTCGACCGGCGTGACCAGCTCGGCCGGGCCCGCACCGAAGTGGTCTCCCGGCTGCATCACCTGCTCCTCGAGTTGGTGCCCGGCGGCGCGAAGAAGGACCTGTCCGCCCAGCAGGCCCGCGCCCTGCTGGGCACTGTTCGCCCGCGCGACGTGGTCGGCAAGACCCGTCGCCGGCTGGCCTCCGAGCTGATCGGCGAGCTCGTCGTCATCGACAAGAAGATCAAAATCGCGAAACAGGAGCTCACCGACCTGGTCAACAGCACCGGAAGCCGGCTGATGGACCTGACCGGCATCGGACCGTCCGGCGCGGCCCGCCTGCTCGGCGACATCGCAGACATTGCCCGGTTCACCAGCCGCGCCCACTTTGCCTCGTGGAACGGCACCGCACCGATCGACGCCTCGTCCGGCGAGCAGAACCGGCACCGGCTCTCCAGAGCCGGGAACCGGCGCATCAACCGGGCGCTTCACATCATGGCCATCGTCCAGCTGCGCCGTGACACCGAAGGGCGCCGCTACCACCGGCGCAGACTGGCCGAGGGCAAGACCTCGATGGAGGCCCTACGGGCACTGAAGCGGCGCCTGTCCGACATCGTCTACCGGCAGATGGTCGCCGACACGAAGCTGCTCGGGACGGGCCCGGGAGGACACGCGGGGGCGACTCTGCAATCCAGCGCGGCCGACCCGAACCCCGAGATCGACACTTCGGAAAAGTCACTTCCCGGACCCGCCGAACCCCAGCCTAGAACACCCCTCTTGATCATCACTTGATGGCATGAAGGAGCGGGGCCTCGCTCCTCGTGGGTCCCGGGCGGGATGCTCGGGGTGCTCACGTCTCACGACGAAGGAGGCCCCTCATGCAGGCAGAGTACGACGGCAGGCAGATCGTGGGTATCGATCTGCACCGCCGCCGGTCGGTGATCGTGCGGATGACCGAGACCGGCGACAAGCTCGAGACAGTGCGCATCGACAATGACCCGGTCGCGCTCGGGTTGGAGATCGCCAAGGCCGGCCCGGATCCCGAGGTGGTGTTGGAGGCCACCTACGGCTGGTACTGGGCTGTGGATGTGCTGGCCGCGGCCGGCGCCCAGGTGCATTTGGCGCATCCGTTGGGAGTGAAGGCGTTTGCCTACCGGCGGGTGAAGAACGACGCCCGGGACGCCGCGGACCTGGCGGACTTGCTGCGCATGGGCAGGCTGCCGGAGGCGTATGTGGCCCCGCCGGCGGTGCGCGAGTTGCGGGAGCTGGTGCGGCACCGGGCCAAGCTGGTCGCGTGGCGTTCGGGGTTGAAGGCGTCGGTGCACGCGGTGTTGGCCAAGCAGGGCGTGCACATCGCGGTATCGGATCTGTTCGGCGTCGGTGGCCGGGAACTGCTGTCGCGCGCACCGCTGGACGGCGCCTACCGGGGGCGGGTGGACTCGCTGTGCCGGCTGATCGACGCGGTCGACTTCGAGATCGACGCGGTCACCGGGCCGATCCGGGCCAGACTCGCCGGCCACCGCGGCTACACCGCGATCCAGGCCATCCCCGGTGTCGGCCCGGTCCTGGCGGCCGTGTTCGTCGCCGAGATCGGCGAGGTCGACCGGTTCCCCGGCCCCGCGCAGCTGACCTCGTGGGCCGGACTCACCCCCCGCCACCGCGAGTCCGACACCGTCGTGCATCGGGGACGGATCACCAAACAGGGCGCCACCCTGGTGCGGTGGGCCGCGGTCGAGGCCGCCCACAGCGTCCCGCACCGCGCCGGCTGGCTGGTCTCCCGACGGGCGGCCATCGCCGAGCGCCGTGGACGCAACATCGCCACCGTTGCGGTGGCCCGCAAGCTGCTCACTCTCGTCTACTACGGCCTGCGCGACGGGCGCATCCGCGCCCTCGCACCGGCCGCCCCGGCGGCGTGAGCAGGTTCGGACGTGACCGGACGCGAGCTCGTTCTGTGTCTGACCCCCGTCGGCCGACGGCGAGGCCGCCCGCTTGATTGACCCCGTCCGGTCACGGTCGCACACCACCATGCCCCGACTCCCGTGGGCGAATGGATGACCGGCAGCCGAACCCCTCGGCCTGCCCCTCCGACATCGGTCGGAACCTGGTGACGCGACCACCCACAACGCCTTCCGGCATCACGAGCATGGCGCGCACGGCGCCGGCGTCAAGGCCAAGCCCCTGCGGGGTGGGCCTACGGCCCAGCCATTGACCCCGGCACCGCACACACGCCTGCCCGAAACCCATTGCCGGAACCGGAAAAACCAACGTCAGCAGGTCAAAACCCCGGCCTTGACCGGCCCCGCTCCTTCATGGATGACACAGAGGGGTGGCAGATCCGGATGCCCGTGGTCGTCGCACCTTCGGTCGCCGGTGCGCCGGTCGAGGCCAAGTTCCACCGCGATGCTCGGGGGAAGCCGGTCGTTGGGCAACAGGATCGCCTGGAGGGAGGTGCGCGGGACGGCAGGATGGCCTGCCCCGCCGTATCGTGCCAATGGTGAGCGCCGTGCAGAGCAGACAGCGGCTGCGCATGTGCAAGATCAAGCGTCCCGGGGGGCGTGTTCTGGTTCGATCTTGAGCAGCTGCTTCAGGACCGCGACGGGACGTGGCTGCGCGGTCGAAGTGGTTCGCCATGGGGTGCCCCGCATGACCGCGGCGTGCTTGCTGTGCCGGTCGTGGTCCTGATCGCGCCGAGCCGCCCGTGGGTGGCATGGTGGGTTGACGATCCGGCTGATCGGCGGCTTGAGATCGACGTGTGCGTGCCGCCGACACGGACCGAAGCAGGCTGGCGGTACATCGACCTTGAACTCGACCCTGTACTCCACGAGCAGGACTCGCGTGTTGAAATCGAAGACTGGGACGAATACGAGCAGGCACGCCACGACGGCTGGATGAGCCCGGACGACGCCAAGCTTGCCCGATGCACGGCCGAGGATCTGGCTCGGGTACTGCGCCGCCGGGATGAGCCTTGGCCGAAGCGTGGATGGCAGTTGCTCGCGCAGCAGATGTGAAGGCGGCGAACGGTGGGTACGTATCGTTACGCGTGATCGGCGACCGGCGCACACGATCGGCGGCATCAGCGGACGGGTCCAGTCCGCGTACCTCAACTCATAGAGATCCCCGAAGGGGCCGTAGCAGTCGGCGAAGCGGAGCTTCCGGCGCCGGTGGGCACGGCGTGGCGCCCGAACCTCTTGAGGTCGTCTCTCATGTCGTGCCCGGTCGGTGTCTACGGATCGGCCAGCCCGCGACGTCTAATAGGGCGTGACGTTCGAGGAGTACGCGTTCGCCCGCACTTCGGCGCTGGTGCGGCTCGCCCGGTTGCTGACCGGTGATGAGCACCGGGCCGAGGACCTGGTTCAGGATGTTCTCACCAGGGCGTACGCCCGCTGGGGGCGCATCTCCCGGACGGATCGGCCCGATGCGTATGTCCGTCGGATGCTCGTCAACGCCCATCACTCGTGGTGGCGCCGGCGCAGCAGCCAAGAGATCTCCGTTGCCGCTGTGATCGATCTGCCGGGCGTTGCGGACGAGGCGGCCGACGTCGCCGAACGCGACGCGCTGTGGCGGCTCGTCTGTGATCTGCCGACGCGTCAGCGCACCGTGATCGTCCTGCGCTACTACGAGGATCTTGACGACGCGATGATCGCCGAAATCCTGGACTGTTCGACAGGCACAGTTCGCACGCACGCGAGGCGAGCCCTGGCGGTGCTCCGCAAGCGGCAGGGCGCACCCGCCGCCAAGACGGGAGGGTTCTGATGTCCACCGACCTCGACGAGCAGCTCGCCGCGATGCTTAAGGAGCACGCTGGCGGCGATATCGACCCGGCGCCGATCGTGGAACACGCCCGCCGCCGTGGTCGCCGCCTTGGGCTGCGCCGCCGTGGGCTGATCGCCGGGGGTGCGGCAGCGGCGTGCGCCGTCCTAGCCGCGGTGGTCATGACGATCCCGGCCGGTCGGGCACCCGATCGGGCGACCATGCCGGGTACAGCACTCGCGCTGCCGGACGCGCCGGGCCAGCCCGGCGCCATCGCACGCCCCGAGGCTGTGGGGGCTGATCCCGGCGTGGTGCACTTCACGACCGACAGCCTGGTCGGCGGTGCCGAGTCCGCCACCTGGAGCGCCGGGCGCGGCGCCGAGAGCGTTGAGTTTCAGGGCCCGACCGGTCAGGCTCGCTTCGTGCTGGCGCGCAGCGTCGCGACGCTGGACGCGCTGCAGCAGACGTTGTCGTCGGCGGGGCGGCCGCAGCCGCCGACCGACGTGCGAGTCGACGGCCGCCCGGGGGTCGCTTGGTTCGATCCGTCCGGCGACGCGAAACTGTGGTTCGTTCGTTGGCAACCCGTCGACGGGCTCTGGGCCCAACTCGACATCTACGCGACCACGCGCGACGAGGCGACGGCCGCGGCGAGTCGTGTCCGGTTCGACGGTGCACACCGCTGCGTGGTGCCGTTCCGCCTGCAGTTGCTGCCGCCGGGCGGGCGGCTGCTCGAATGCTCGGTCAAGCTCGGCAGGTCTGAGCGTGGCTCCTTCGCTGAGGGCTCGCTCGTATTGGGTGACGAAGCCGGTCGCTGGCTGACGGTTCGGGCGCAACACGTGCCGGGCTACGACGCCAGAGCCGCTGACCTCGTCGCAGGGCCCTACCGGGCACGCCGGCAGGGAAGCGACGTGCTGGAGATGTTCGTCAAGCCATGCGTCGTCGAGGCGTTCCTCAAGGGTTGGGGGAACGGCTACACCGAGTCGGACGGCCTGACGGTCCTGAGCGGGTATCAGCCGGCCCGCGACCTCGACCACCCCAACACCTGGTGACACCGCCCTGGCCAGCCCACAACGGCCATCGAACGACACAACGACCGCTCAACGACTGAGGTCCAGTCAAGATCAGGGCTGCCTGTCGGAGCCAGCCATCGGCTGCCTCGACGCACTCACATCGGCATGTCCGGACACTCCGAGGGCTGCTGCTGGGTGGTCACGCTCGGCAGCGCGTGGATCGCCATGACCGCGCGACCAGCGGCAGATCCGGATGCCGGGCGTTGGTGGAGGATGGATGCATGATCGGTGACCGGTGGGGCGTGACCGACAGCGAGAAATTGCGCTGCTATCCGTGCGACGACTTCGTCGCCTCACCCACGCTGCAGGCGTGGCGGGGTGTGGCCATCGAGGCGTCTGCCGAAGTGGTGTGGCCGTGGGTTGCACAAGTGAGGCTTGCGCCATACTCCTATGACTGGATCGACAACCTTGGCCGCCGTTCACCTCGAGAGCTGGTAGGCCTTCCCGAGCCGCAAGTCGGAGAGAGATTCACTACTGCTGGCGGGCGGGAGCTGGGCAGGATCGTCTCGGTCGACCCGGGGAAACAGCTGACGGGCACCATCATCGGCGCCTTCATGTCCTACGTCCTCGTGCCCCAGGAGCACGACACGCGCTTGCTGCTCAAGGTCGTCATGCAGGCAACCCGCTGGGCCGCCCTCGGGCTGTCCGTCGGCGACCTGATCATGGCTCGACGTCAGCTACTGAACCTGAAGCAACTCGCCGAGCGCCACCACCAGGGCACGGCCAAGGAATGAGGATCAGCCTCATCGGCATGTCCGTGCGCTGACGGCGCCAACTTGCCGCAACTGCGTAGCGCGCGGATCGCGGCAGTTGAGTGCGTTGCTGGGGTCGCAATCCGCTCGATCGTCTCGGCAGGTCCTGCAACGATGCCCGAGTGACTTCCTTCACCTCCCATACCAGCGTCGACTGTGCCGATGCGTATACCTTGTGCCGCTGGTGGCAGGCCGTCCTCGACTACGTCGAGGACCCCGATGATCCGAACGAGCCAGAACACGAGGAATGCATGATCTTCTCTCGGGACCGGACGCATCGTCTGCTCTTCATCGAGGTGCCAGAGTCAAAGCAGGTCAAGAACAGAATCCACTTCGATCTGCGTCCAGTCGAAGGCTCACGCGATGCCGAACTAGCCCGACTGACTGGGTCCCGGTGAAGTGGTCCACCTGTTGTGAGAGCCCGATGCCCCATGATGGGGTTGGGAGGGATCATCACGATGGGTACCCGACGGCGGCACACGCCGGAGCAGATCATTCGCAAGCTTCGGGAGGGCGAGAAGCTGATCGGGCAGGGTTCCGTCTTGCCCGAGGTGTGCAAGCAGCTGGAGGTTTCCGAGGCGACCTGGCATCGGTGGGTGGCGCAGTACGGCGGGATGAAAGCCGATGACGCCAAACGGCTGAAGGACCTGGAGCGGGAGAACGCCCGGCTGAAGAAGATCGTCGCTGAGCAGCTGTTGGACATCGACATGCTCAAGGAGCTGAACCGGGGAAACTGGTGAGTCCGGAGCGCCGCCGCCGCGCCGTGACCGTGCTGCAGCAGCGCTTCGGAGTGTCCCAACGACGTGCGTGTCGGCTGGTCGGGCAGCACCGGTCGGCGCAACGCCGGCCGGCGCCGGCTCGTCGTGACGCTGATGAGGTGCTTCGGGCGCGGCTGCGGCAGATTTCCGCGCAGTATCCGCGGTGGGGGTGGCGTAAGGCCCACGCGATCGCCGCCCGCGAGGGCCTGGTGGTCAACCGGAAACGCACCCGCCGGCTGTGGCTCGACGAGGGCCTGAAACGCCCGCCCAGGGTGCGCAAGAAGCGGCGGGTCAGGCCGGAAACACCGTTAAATCCACAGTCCCGCGGTGCTCGCCCGAGGGTAACGAGTTCTGCATTCTCCGGAGTAACGCCGAGGTTGCTGCTGGGCCAACATGACACCGCCCCACGCCGTCGTACCGTGCTGTCACTCCCGGCGCGCCCATCGGCACGACCGGACGTTGACCTGCTCAACGCGCGGTGACGCTGCGTGGGGCGCGGTCGGCGGCATAGAAAGACGTTCTGCGTGTCGATGCAGGACGTAGGAGCGTCCCCCTGATGCGCTTGTCGGGCTTGGTGTCCCATCGCAGGAGGAGGACGTTCATGGGTAACGGTAGCGGTGTGTCCCGGGGTGATCGATCCTCGCACTGCGCCACCAGGACTAAGGGACGTCTCGTAACTCGGTGAAGGCGTTGCCCGTGGCCGCGCTGGTGCTCACCCGGTGAGGGCGATGTTGTGCAGGTGGGCGATGGCCGAAGCGGTGTCGGTCAATGTACTGGCAGCGCGGCGGTAGTCGCGCAAGATCTTCCAGCACTTCATCCTGGCCAGGGCATGTTCGACCTGGGCGCGGACGGTGCGGTGCTGGGCGTTCAGCTCTTCCTTCCAGGCTGGTAGCGGGCTGCCGTCGCGGTTCTTGCGGTACGGGATGATCACGTCGGGGTTGCCGCGGTAGCCGCCGTCGGCCATGGCCGACGGCCCGCCAGCTTCTGGTCGATGCCGGAGGTGCGGTAGACGATCGTGTCGTTGCGGTTGCCCGGCTGCGGGTCGCCGACGGCGATGACCAGGCGGGTGCTGGAATGGCGACCTGCAGGTTGGTCGAGTAGCGGTAGTTCTTGCTTGGGGCAGCGAGGCGGTGGTCCCGGGTCGGGATCAGGGTGCCGTCGACGATGGCGATCTGATCGACCGGACGCCGACGGACCGGGGCCAGGGCCAGCAGCGGTCCGAGGGTGTCGATGACCCGGTGCGGGGCGGAGTGGGACACGCCGAACAGCGGGCCGATCTGCCGCATGGTCAGGTTGGTGCGGCAGTACACGGCGACCAGCAGCACCCGGTCGGGCAGGTCGAGTGCCCACTGCCGGCCCGGCCGGCCGTCAGCGATGGCGTCCCCGCCGCGCTCGGCGACCAGCCGGACCAGCCGGAGGAACTGGGCGGGCTGCAGACCGGTGAACGGGAAGATCCACTCCGGCCGGGCTGAGGAGATCACCTGCACCACGACATCTTCGGCGCCCGTCCTCAGGGGACAGACACCGGGGTTTCGAGACGTCCCTTAGGGCAGCGTCACGACTTGTGCGGCGTATGAAAGGCCGGCGCCGAAACCTACGAGCAGGGCTGTCCCCCCTCGGGGGGCTTTGCCGGTGCGTCGCATCTGCTCCATCGCCAGTGGGATCGACGCGGCCGAGGTGTTGCCCATCTCGGCAATGCTGCGTGCCACCGGCACATCTCCAGGGAGCTTGAGCGCTTTGACCATTGTGTCGATGATCCGCATGTTGGCCTGGTGCGGGATAAAGGCGTCGAGCTCGTTAACGGTGATGCCTGCGGCCTGCAATGCTCTGTTTGCCACAGGCGCCATTTCATAGGACGCCCAACGGAACACCTGCTGCCCGGACATTTGTATGAAGGGCCGTGGACCAGTGGGGTCGTCCATGTACGCCTTCCAGTCGCGCGTTTGGCCGATCACGCCGTATTGGCCACCGTCCGCGCCCCACACGACTGGGCCGATGCCCGGTCGTTGTGCCGGGCCGATTACCACGGCACCCGCTCCATCTCCGAAGATGAATGCTGTCGCCCTGTCATGCCTGTCGATGAATTCTGATAGCCGTTCCGCGCCGATGACTAGGACGTAGCCGGCGCTGCCGCCATGGACCATGTCCCGGCCGAGCGCCACCGCGTGACAGAATCCGGCGCACCCGGCCGAGATGTCGAAAGCCGCGGCGTTGACAGCTCCGAGCTGGTGGGCGATCAGTGCGGCGACCGACGGTGTCTGCTCGAGATGCGTCACCGTGGCCACCACCACGCAGCCGACATCAGATGCGGCTATCCTGGCGTCGGCCAGCGCTTCAGACGCCGCCTGGACGGCCATTGCCGCCAGTGTCTCGTCGGGTTCGGCCCAGCGACGTTCCGTGATCCCGGACCGTGACCTGATCCATTCGTCGGACGAGTCGATCCAGGTGCAGAGTTCCTCGTTCGTGACGACGCGGCGCGGTCGGTACACACCAAGGCCAAGGATCTGAGCATGTGGCGCCTGGTTCGGAACGGCGATCTCGCGTCCGGTCAGCGCTGGCATTCGCCCACACTGGATGGTCTCCGGCGGCGTCTGTGCTGGCATTAACTACGACTCCTGGCTCGTGATGAGGTTCCCCCGATAACGCGGAGGGGCGGTTATCGCCGTGGTCAGCGGTCTTAAGGGCGGGTGGTCCGGGTGCGGTGGCGACAGTGATCTCCAGGCGTGACCTCCGAGACAATGCCAATACATTCCCGAGAGTATCGTTATCTACGGTGGGCAGGGCAAGACGCTGACAGCAGGAAAATGGGCCGCTCGGCGGCGAGACCGGCTCGGGCTGGCGAACCTGCGGCCGGAAATGCCGACCGGTCAGGCTGCGCCGAAGCAAGCGTCGGCAGCCGCCACTCGACCACCACGCGGAAGATCACCGGCGCCGCCACCGACGTGGCCGTGGGTTGCACGTCGACATCCGGAAGTACGGCACCGACACGTTCACGCACGGATCCCCAGCTCACGTTGCCCAGGCACCCAGGTCCGTCAACGTCTGGGCGCGCACGGTGCAGCCGTGTCGGCGGCGCCGATAGACGCCCGTGACGCTTTGGGAGTCGATGATCCTGCAGACCTGCGTGGTGCATCAGTCTGGCGACGCGTTTGCGCCCGCACCGCACCCCGGCGGCCAGGCGCAGCTCCGCGTGCACCCGCGACGCGCCGTAGGTGCCCCGCGACATCTGATGGACCTGACGGATCGTGTCGGTCAGCGCCTCATCAACCACCTGACGCGGCGACCTGCCGCGGCCGCGCCACTCGTAGTACCCGGACGTGGACACGCCCAGCAGCCGGGGCCGCAATGCCTGGTCGAACGCCGTGACGTCGCCGGCGCGTTCGCCCAAAGCCCGGCCCGGGCGGCACAGGCTCTTCCGCCGGGCCGAGCCGGGCCGGGTCGGGCTTGGCGTGGGCGGCTTCGCCCGTAGGCTTCGGGCATGGCGGGTGTACAGGTGGGTCGGGTGGAGCGGGGGCCCGGGCGTCCGCGACAGGAGCACGTCACCGGTGCGGTGCTGTCCGCGGTCCTGGAGCTGGTGGCCGAGCAGGGTCTGGCCGCGGTCACGATGGACGCGGTGGCCGCTCGCGCCGGGGTGAGCAAGCCCGCCATTTACCGGCGCTGGCCGGGCAAGCACGATTTGGTCATCGCCGCGGCAGAGACCCGGGTCGGAGTGCTCGCTGTGCCTGATCTGGGCGATTTCCGCGCCGAGCTGCGGGCGGTGCTGGACGCGCGTCTGGACGTCTACCGGATTCCGGGGACGGCCCGACTGCTGGCGGGGCTGATCGCGGCGGTGCAGGAGGCCGGTGAGGTGCGCGGCGCCTATCAGCGGTATGTCTCCCGGACCATGGGTGAGACGAGGAAGATCCTCGAGCGGGGCATCGCCCGCGGTGACGTGCGTGCGGACATCGACGTTCAGTCTGCGGCCACGCTGGTGGCGGCGCCGTTGATCTTTCGCCTGGTGATCGAGCAGCAGTTACCCGACGAGCGTTTCGCCGCGGACCTGACCGACATGATCGCTCGCGCGGTGGGCTCGCCGGCCTGAGACCAACGCCGGAAGGCATCCCGCATCTTCTGCCGCCGCAGCATGCCCGACACCAGCTGTAGCTGATGGCCGCGTGGGGTCATGGCGGCGACATCTTTCTGCCGTCCGGCTCTTGCCTCGCCGACCGCCGATAACGATACTACCGGTTACGAATCTAGCGTGTCGGAGGTCACATGGACACCACCACCCCGGGGCTCACCCTCAAGCCGCATGGGACCTCACGATGACCTCGGATCGGATCGTCGCCCTGCGCCCCGGCCTGCCCGCGGTTGAACACAGGTGCGCGCTTCAGCTGGCCGCCCGACTCGGTCGTGATCTCGGACAACATCGCCACCGAGCACTACGCGATCAACGACTAACACCCGGCGGCGCCGGGTGATCGAGCGCATCGCGATCGCAGGCCTCCCGCTGTCCTGAAACACCCGCAGTCCCGTCCCCCGTCCACCGCAGCCACCGCGGAGCCACCGTGACCGACACCGAAGTCGCACCCGCAACGCCCGCACGTCCCTCCCAGAGAACTTCAGACAGTCGGCGCCGCGCATGGGTCGTCACCGCCATGCTCATCGTATTCATGATGGTCAACTTCGCGGACAAGTCCATTCTGGGCCTGGCCGCCGACCCGATCCGGGAGGACCTGGGCCTGTCCGCGACCCAGTTCGGCTTCGCCAACAGCGCCTTCTTCCTGCTCTTCTCCATCTTCGGTGCGCTCGGCGGGCTGCTCGCCGATCGGGTGCGGCCGCGGTGGGTGCTGCTGGGCATGGTCCTGCTCTGGTCGGTCTCCCAGGCGCCGCTGGCGCTCGGCGCGGGCGTCGCCATGCTGTTCGCCTCACGGATCGTGCTGGGCGCGGCAGAAGGGCCTGCCTTCCCGATCGCCCAGCAGACCACCCTGTCCTGGTTCCCGAACAACAAGCGCAACCTGCCCAGCGCGCTGATCACCGCCGGCACCACCTTCGGCGTAGTGATCGCCGCACCCGGCCTGACCTGGCTGATCACGCAGCACGGCTGGCGGTCCGCGTTCGCGGTAGTGGCCGTCGCCGGCCTGCTCTGGGCGCTGGTGTGGGCCTTCGTCGGCGGGGAGGGCCGGCACGCGGTGGCGACCGACCCGGACACCGGTGACGACGCGGCGACCGCGACCGGCTCCGAGCCGACCCCGAGCAGTGTCGGCTACCGGCGAATCCTCGGGACCCGCTCCTGGATCGGCGTCACCGCCGGCTACTTCAGCACCTACTGGATGGTCGCCCTAGTCGTCGCCTGGCTGCCCTCGTACCTGCATGACGGGCTGAGCTACTCCAAGGCCACCTCGGCCAACCTGGTGGCGCTGCTGTGGGCCGTCAACGCCGTGGCGCTGCTCGGCCAGGCCGGGCTGACCGGATGGCTGCTGCGGCGCGGGGTCAGCAGCCGGCGGGCCCGCGCCCGGGTCGGCGGCATCACCCTCATGGTCAGCGCGGCGGGCTGCCTCGCCCTGGGCGCCGGCCAGCACGGCGCACTCACCGTGCTGTTGCTGGTCCTCGGGTTCGGGATCTGCGGAGTGATGGCGACCATCGCGGTCACCACCGTCGCGGAGATCGCCCCGGCGGGACGCCGCGGCGGGGCCCTCGGCATCATGAACGGTGTCGTGACCACAGCGGGCCTGATCGCCCCAATCCTGGTCGGCCGCCTGGTCGACACCCAGGGCACGGCCGGATACCAGCACGCCGTCCTGATCTCGGGAGTCGTGCTCCTGCTGGGCGGAACCGCCGCGGTCACGCTCGTCGACCCGGACCGTGACAGGCGGCGCCTGGCGCAGTGACACGCCACGCCGTCCGGGTCCGCCGCTGTTCACAAGGAGCCTCGCGACCAGCGGCACCATCGATGCGGCCGCCCTCGATCGCACCTTGGCCGAGCGCCCGCGACCGCTTCGACTCGCCCCGTACCAGCTGCGCCACGGTCGCCGCGACCGCGCCCGCCACGAACTGAAGCCTCCACCTCCACCCACTCGCGACAGGGAGACCTGGTTATGACCAACCTCGCCCGGAATCTGGCCGCCTCGGTCGCCCGCGACGGCGCCGCCCCGGCCATCCGGTTCGGCGACATGGTGCTGACGTATGCGCAGCTCGACGAGGCCAGCGCCCGGGTGGCCGGGCTGCTGCGCGACCGCGGCGTGCAGCCGGGTGACCGGGTCGGCATCATGCTGCCCAACGTGCCGCAGTTCGCCGCCGCCTACTACGGCATCCTGCGCGCCGGTGCCGTCGTGGTGCCGATGAACGTGCTGCTCAAGGCGCGTGAGGTGGCGTTCTACCTCGGCGACTCGCAGGCGAAGCTGGTGCTGGCCTGGCACGGGTTCGCCGAGGACGCCACGGCCGGCGCGGCCACCGCCGGCACGGAGTGCCTGCTGGTGACGCCGGGAGAGTTCGAGACTCTGCTGGCCGGGACCACGCCGGAGACCGGGATCGTCGAGCGCGACGCGACCGAAACCGCCGTCATCCTCTACACCTCGGGTACGACCGGCACCCCCAAGGGCGCCGAGCTGACCCACGCCAACCTGACCCGCAACGCCCAGATCGCGGTCGACCTGTTCTCGCTGACCGCCCAGGACATCGTGCTGGGGGCGCTGCCGCTGTTCCACTCGTTCGGCCAGGGCTGCGGCCTCAACACGGCGATCACGGCAGGTGCCTGCCTGGCCCTGGTGCGGCGCTTCGACGCCCACGCCGTGCTCGACACCGTCCACCACCACCGTGTCACGATCTTCCAGGGCGTGCCGACCATGTACGTCGCGCTGCTGGCCCACCCGGAACGGGCGAAGTTCGACGTGAGCAGCCTGCGGATGTGCGCATCGGGCGGGGCGGCGCTGCCGGTGGAGGTCATTCGCGCGTTCGAGGCCGAGTTCGGCTGCATCATCCTGGAGGGCTACGGGCTGTCGGAGACCTCGCCGATCGCGTCGTTCAACCACGCCGACCGCGAGCGCAAGCCCGGCTCGATCGGCACCGCCATCGCCGGCGTGGAGATGGCGCTTCGCGACGTCGAGAACGGCGTCGGCGAGATCGTCATCCGGGGCCACAACGTCATGAAGGGCTACTGGCGCCGCCCCGACGCGACCGCCGAGGTGATCGACGCCGACGGCTGGTTCCGCTCCGGTGACCTGGCCCGCATGGACGACGAGGGCTACTTCTTCATCGTCGACCGCAAGAAGGACATGATCATCCGTGGTGGGTACAACGTGTACCCGCGCGAGATCGAGGAGCTGCTCTACGAGCACCCGGCCGTGCGCGAGGTGGCCGTCATCGGCATCCCGCACCCGGAGCTGGGCGAGGAGGTCTGCGCCGCGATCGCGCTGAAGGACGGCGCCACCGCCACCCCCGACGAGCTGCGCGAGCACGTCAAGGCGCAGGCCGCGGCGTACAAGTACCCGCGGCACGTGTGGATCGTCGACGAGCTGCCGAAAACCCCCACCGGCAAGATCCTCAAGCGTGAGGTGTCGACGCCCGCAGACGTGATCGCCTGACACCCCGCCGGCTTCGCCCTGCACCTGAACACCGCCGCCTGCCGTCGGAAGGAGCGGCAAGCGGCGGCCCGATCCCTCGTACCCGCCTGGGCCGTGTTCGCGATGACGTTCGCGCCCATGATCTTCGACTGCCCTCCGCCGACCTCATTGCCGCCAAGGACCTCGCCAAATGAGTATCAGCACTGCAACGACCGCGCAGCTGGACCAGATGATCGCCGCGTTGCGCGACGGTGAGCATCGCTGGGCCGGGGAGTCGCTCGCCTCACGCCGCGACCTGCTGCTGCAGGTGCATGCGAACGTCGCCGCTCAGGCCGAGGAGTGGGTACGCGTCGCCGGTGGCATCAAGCAGCTGCCCGCCGGTTCGCCGCTGCTGGGCGAGGAGTGGACCAGCGGCCCGTGGGCGGTGCTCGGCTACGCCGGGGCGCTGTCCGACACGCTTGCCCGGCTGGAGGCAGGCCGTGACCTGCTGGCCGGGTACCCGGTCGGCGCCGCGCCGGGCGGGCGCGTCTCGGTCGACGTGCTGCCGCACAACGTGTTCGACCGGCTGCTGCTCAGCGGTTTCCGGGCCGAGGTGTGGATGGAGCCGGGTGTCACCGTGCGGGAGACCCGCGAACGGGCCGGTCTGGGCCTGCTCGCGCCCGAGCAGACGGCCGGAGTTGCCGTGGTGATGGGCGCGGGCAATATCACCTCGATCGCGCCACTGGACGTGCTCTACCAGCTGTACGCGTACAACCGGGTGGTCCTGCTCAAGCTCAACCCGGTCACCGACGCGCTGCTGCCGGTGTTCGAGGCGGTGTTCGCGCCGTTCATCGACCGCGGCTACCTGCGCATCGTCACCGGCGACGCCAAGGTCGGCGACCACCTGGTGACCCACGCCGGCGTCGACGCCGTACACATCACCGGCAGCGAGGCCACCCACGACGCGATCGTCTGGGGTGCGGGCGAGGCGGGTGCCGCGGCGAAGGCCGCGGGCACGGCGCGCCTGGACAAGCCGGTCACCAGCGAGCTCGGCGGGGTGTCGCCGACCGTTGTGCTGCCCGGCCGTTGGTCCGCGGCGGACATCCGTTTCCAGGCCGAGCACATCGCCACCCAGCGCCTGCACAACAGCGGCTTCAACTGCATCGCGGCGCAGGTCGTCATCGTCAGCAAGGACTGGCCGCAGAAGCAGGAGTTCTATGCCGCGTTGCGTGCCGCGTTCACGAACGCGCCCGCCCGTCCCGCCTGGTACCCGGGCTGCGACGTCCGGGTGGCCGAGGCGCGGCGACAGCACCCCCGTTTCGAGGCCGTCGGCGGCACCGCCGAGCGCACCGTGCTTTGGGGCCCGGACCTCGGCGACGACGCGGAGTCCGCGTTCGGCACCGAGTACTTCGGCCCGGTCTTGGCCGTAGCCGAGCTGCCCGGCACCGGCCTTGCGTTCCTGAACGCCGCGGTCGACGTCGCGAACGAGCGCATGCACGGCACGCTGGGCGCCAACCTGATCATCGACCCCCGCACGCAGCGGCAGCTGGGCGCGCACCTGCGCGAGAGCATCGCCCGGCTGCGCTACGGCACCATCGGCGTCAACGCCTGGACCGGCGTGGGCTACCTGACCGCGCGCGCCACCTGGGGAGCCTTCCCCGGGCACACGCTCGACGACATCCAGAGCGGCCGCGGCGTGGTGCACAACTCGCTGCTGCTGCACCGTCCCGAGCGGACCGTGGTGTACGGCCCGTTCCGGCCGCTGCCGCGCTCGGTCATGACCGGCCAGTTCAGCCTCACCCCGAAGCCGCCGTGGTTCGTCACCAACCGCACCGCCGCGACGACCGGCCGCCGCCTCGTCGCGTTCGCCGCCCGGCCCCGCTGGAGCGCGCTGCCGGCCATCTTTGCCTCTGCGCTGCGGGGGTGAACCGTCCGTCCCGGCGTCGCGGGGCGGCGCCGGGACGGGCCCGGGGACCCCTCTGCCACAGCGCTGCGGCGTTGCCCGTCAGATCCTGAACCGACAGGCTGTTCACGCGCGGTCACGGGTCCGGTAGGTCCCGCACCGTCTGGGTCAGCCATTCGATCCAGAACGTCTCCATGGCGATTCCCGCGCGCAGAATCGCGTGCTGCAACCGGTCGTCCCCCTCGCCCGTCTCGGGTGGGAAGTCGCGCCGCTCGATCTCCTGGTACTGCATCAGTTGCCGCTGGTGCAACGTCAGATGACGGCGCAGCTCCTCGCCGAGCCCGGTGGTGGCCGACATTGATCGCTCGGGCCGCGGTTCGCCGGCCCGAGCCGGTCCTCGCCGGAGGACGGCCCACCTTCCTGCCGTCAGGCTCTTGCCCTGCCGATCAACAATAACGATACTGTCGTTAACGCATTTGTCGTCTCGGAGGTCACGTCGGACATCACTGCCGCCACCGAACCCGGCCCACGCTCTACGAGCCGCTGATGCACGGCGCTGACGGTTGACGCCACCCGGAACGATCACTGCCTCAACCGGCCCCAGCGCTGATCACCGTTCTGACACTTCTGCGGAAGGTTTGCATGTCATGAGTGCTCACGACTACGACGTCCTCGTCATCGGCTCCGGCTTCGGTGGATCCGTCAGCGCACTGCGTCTGACCGAGAAGGGCTACCGGGTCGGGGTGCTCGAGGCGGGCCGGCGTTACACCAGCGAGGAGCTGCCCAAGACCTCCTGGGACGCGCGCAAGTTCGTGTGGGCCCCGGCGCTGGGTCTGTACGGCATCCAGCGGATCCATCTGCTGCGCGACGTCGTGATCCTCGGAGGCGCGGGCGTCGGTGGCGGTTCGTTGAACTACGCCAACACGCTCTACGAGCCTCTCGCACCGTTCTTCACCGACCCGCAGTGGGCCCACATCACCGACTGGCAGGACGAGCTCGAGCCGCACTACGACCAGGCTCGACGCATGCTCGGAGTCACCATGAACCCCACCGTCACCGAAGCCGACAAGGTCATCAAGTCGGTGGCCGACGACATGGGGGTCGGGGGCACGTTCACCCTGACCCCGGTGGGAGTGCTCTTCGGCGGGAAGCCCGGCACCGAGGTCGAAGACCCGTTCTTCGGCGGCGCCGGACCCAAGCGCAACACCTGCATCGAGTGCGGCTCCTGCATGACCGGATGCCGCTACAACGCCAAGAACACCCTGGACAAGAACTACCTGTACCTGGCGGAGCAGAACGGCTGCGAAATCCACGCGATGACCACAGTCGTCGACGTCGAGCCGCTGCCGGCCGGTGGATACGCCGTCAACACGGTGACGACGGGCAAGTCCGCGCGCCGCAAGCGGAACAGGCGCACCTTCACCGCCGCGCACGTAGTGTTCTCCGCCGGAACCTACAACACCCAGAAGCTGCTGCACCGCCTGCGCGACACCGGGTCGCTGCCGCACATCTCCGGCAAACTCGGCCAGCTCTCCCGCACCAACTCCGAGTCCATTCTCGGCGCCAAGGCACGAGCCAAGAACCCCGCCTACACCCGCGGGGTCGCGATCACCTCCTCGATCCACATCGACGAGCACACGCACATCGAACCGGTGCGCTACGGCAAGGGCAGCAACGCGATGGCGTTCCTCCAGAGCGCGCTCACCGACGGCGACCAAGGCCGCCCCCGCTGGATCACCTGGCTCAAGACGCTGCTCACCCAACCGCGGCAGTGGACCTGGTTCTCGCCGAAGAACTGGTCCGAGCGGACCATCATCCTGCTGGTGATGCAGGCCCTGGACAACTCCATCACCGTCCATGGGCGCCGTACCCGCTTGGGCGGCTACAAGCTCACCTCCGGCCCCGGCCATGGCGAACCGAACCCGACCTGGATCCCCGCCGCCAACGACGTGGCACGCCGGGTCGCTGCGAAAATCGACGGCGTTGCGGGAGGCACCGTCGGGGAGATCGCCAACATCCCCATGACGGCGCACTTCATCGGCGGCTGCCCGATCGGCGACTCTCCCGAGACGGGCGTCGTCGACCCGTACCACCGGCTGTTCGGCCACCCGGGCATCCACGTCGCCGACGGCTCGACCGTGTCGGCCAACCTCGGCGTGAACCCGTCGCTGACCATCACCGCCCAGGCCGAGCGCGCCATGTCCTACTGGCCAAACTGCGGCGAGCCCGACCCGAGGCCCGCTCTGGGCTCCGCGTACGAGCGCCTGGCCCCGGTCGCACCGGTCCGGCCTGCCGTTCCTGCGGGCGCGCCGGCCGCCCTGCGCACGGCTGCCGCCACGCCGTCATCGGCCGACAACCCGGCCCCACCATCCTCACGATGAGCTCGACCGCGGCGGGCGTTCGTGCCGGAGGCAGGCACAACGCGCCTGCCTCCCGCCAGGCACGCAGGTCGGCCGTCAACCGATCATCGGGAAGGCGTACCACCCCTGCCGACCCGACTCACAGGTCTCAAGCATTTCTCAGGCGTACACGGACGGAGGTTCTGCAATGGACGATGCACTCGACTTCGGCGATCGGACCGATTTCGACAACGCCGACAAGGGCTTCGTCGCGGCGCTGAAGCCTGGCGTCGTCACGACTTCGGACGGGCGAATCGTGTGGGACGCCGAGGCATACGCCTTCCTCGCAGACGACTGTCCGGACACGGCGAACCCGAGCTTGTGGCGGCAGGGCCAGCTGTGCGCCCGTCAGGGCCTCTACGAGGTCGCCGAGGGCATCTACCAGGTACGCGGCCTCGACATCTCGAACATGACCGTCGTCGAAGGCGACACCGGAGTGATCGTCATCGACCCGCTGCTCAGCACGGAGACCGCCGCGGCGGCGATCGGCCTGTACCGGGCACACCGCGGCGACCGTCCCGTGGCCGCGGTGATCTACAGCCACTCCCACGCCGATCACTTCGGCGGCGCTGCCGGCGTCACCGACGGCAGCGTCCCGATCCTCGCGCCGGTGGGCTTCATGGAGCACGCCGTGGCGGAGAACGTGTACGCCGGCACGGCGATGACCCGCCGGGCGATGTTCATGTACGGCGCGACGCTGCCGACCGGGCCGGCCGGGCAGATCGGGTTCGGGCTGGGGCTGGCCTCCTCCGCGGGGACCGTGTCGCTGTTCGCGCCCACGGTGCACATCACGCACACCGGGCAGGAGGAGACCGTCGACGGCGTGCGGATCGTGTTCCAGCTGACGCCGGGCACCGAAGCGCCGTCGGAGATGAACTTCCTGTTCCCCGACCGCCGCACCCTGTGCATGGCCGAGAACGCCACGCACAACATGCACAACGTGCTGACCCTGCGCGGCGCCCTGGTACGCGACGCCCGCATCTGGTCGCGGTACCTCACCGAGGCGATCACCATGTTCGCCGGCCAGGCGGATGTCCTGTTCGCCTCGCACCACTGGCCCACCTGGGGCCACGACAACATGATGCGGTTCCTGTCCGAGCAGCGCGACCTGTACGCCTACCTGCACGACCAGACGCTGCGGCTGCTCAACCAGGGCTACACCGGGGCCGAGATCGCCGAGCTGATCCAGCTCCCGCCGGGCTTGGACACGGCGTGGCACGCGCGCGGCTACTACGGCTCGGTGTCGCACAACGTCAAGGCCGTCTACCAGCGGTATCTCGGCTGGTTCGACGGCAACCCGGCCAACCTGTGGCAGCACCCGCCGGCCGAGACCGCCAAGCGATACGTCGACTGCTTCGGCGGTGTCGACGCCGTCCTGGCGAAGGCGCGCGACTACGTGGCCGGCGGGGACCTGCGGTTCGCCGCGCAACTGCTGCAGCACGCCGTCTTCGCCGACCCGGATCACGGCGACGCGAAGGAACTGCTGGCTCAGGTGTACGAGAGGCTCGGTCACGGGGCGGAGAACGGCGTCTGGCGCAACTTCTACCTCACCGGCGCGCAGGAGCTGCGCCATGGAACCAAGATGACGACGATCGACCTCGGCAGCGGTATGGCTGCGGTGCTGTCGGTCGAGCAGATCTTCGACACCCTGGCGATCCGGGTCGATGGGCCGAACGCCTGGCACGACACGATCACCATCGACTGGACGTTCACCGACCTGGGCGAGTCGTATCGGACGACGTTGCGCAACGGAGTGCTCATCCAGCAGCAGAACCCGCCGGCCGGGCAACCCGATCTCAGCCTCACCCTGACCAAGCGGGACCTCTTGGGCATGCTGGCCGGCAAGGGCCTCAGCGGCATCGCCTACGACGGTGCCCCTGACGCTCTCAAGCGCCTGCTCGGCCACCTCGATGCGCCTGACCCGAGATTCGCGATCGTGACGCCCTGAACTCTCGGGTTTGTACGACAAACGGTGTAAGCACGAGAAGTCGATCATCGTCAGCGCGCCCGCCAGACGGCCGGAAGGGGCGGTGAGGATTTCACGGCAGGGCTCCGATGCGTTGAGCGTTGGCAAGATCGAGGCAGACTTGAGCAGTGAGGTCATCGAGCCAGCCTGACCCGTGGCTGCCGCCGAAGTCGGCGTTGGCCGGGTTCCGGTTCCCGACCGAGGTGATCGTCGCGGTGCGCTGGTATCTGCGGTTCAACCTCTCCTATCGCGATGTGGAGGAGCTGCTGGTCGAACGTGGCGTCGCGGGTCTGCACGAGCAGGTCGCGCACCTCGCCCGTACCAATCACCCGCGGCCGATCAACCGATCCTGTTTCCAGGACCACCCCGCCGTAGAAGCCCTGATGGAACGTGCCGACGATGGATACGCCCTCCTTGCTACGTCGCATCTCCGCGTCGACCCTGAGCTCGTCGAAGCCAGATCCGGATGTTTCGTGGCAGTCGCGGCCTCGGCTGCTCCCTGCACGAATACCCCCCGTGACAGAGGAACGAGCGCCCTATATGAGAGTGCGCAGGTAACGGCCAGGCATCTCGGCGTGAGCGCAGAAGGTGCTGTCCGTTGGGGGATTCGTGTGCGGATCAGACTAGGCCGGACAGCAGCGCGGCAACCTCATCGGCGAGCGCGACGTCGGGAGTACCCGGCAGGGAGAACGCCGATTCGACCGTGGCCGAAAGCAACCGCGCCCGCTCGTCGCGCGTACCCGTTGAACCGACCGTACGCTCGGCGTAGATGAAGCCCTCGAACACGGACTGGAAGGCGTAGGTCAGCTCCGGCGTCGCCAGATCTGTACGCACCAGGCGTCGCGCGGCCAGAACGTCTACATAGGACGCCATCACCTTGTTGTGCCGGCCGCCGTCGTAGCCGGCCTCGGAGCCGACGAGCTTGCCCCACATCTGCACATCGCCGACCACCATGCCGTACAGCAGCGGGCGGCGCAGGATCGCCAGGAAGAACTCCGCGGCGAAACGGTGCAGCAGCGCGACGGCGGGGTCGGCGCGCAGGGCGGTCACCATGTCGGCGATCGCGCCGCGTACCTCGCGGGCGAACACGGCAGCGAACAGCTCCTCGCGCGTCTTCCAATGCAGGTAGACAGTGCCTTTGCCGATGCCGGCGGCGCCGGCGACGTCGTCGATGGTGACGCGGCGGTAGCCGTGCCGGAGCAGCATGTCGGCAGCGACTTCGAGGATCTTCGTCTCACGATCGGTGCGGGCAGTCACACCGACATCCTAACACTTGACCAGATTTCAAATTTGGTCATACAGTCAACCCATGACTGCGAAGACGGTACTCATCTCCGGCGCCGGCGTGGCCGGCCCGACCCTCGCGTACTGGCTCGCCCGCAACGGATTCGCGCCGACGATCGTCGAGCGCGCCGCCGGCCAGCGCTCCAGCGGCAACCCCGTCGACGTACGCGGACCGGCATTCCCGATCGCCGAGAAGATGGGCCTGCTCCCCCGGCTGCGTACGGCCGCGACGGCGACGACCGGCCTCGCCTTCATCGACGCACAGGGACGGCGCAAGAGCCGCGTCGACCTGTCGGTCAACCGGGCCACCGAGGTCGAGGTGCCCCGGGCCGACCTGGCCGCGATCATCACCGACGCCGTGACCGGTAGCGCCGAGTTCATCTACAGCGACTCCATCTCAGCCCTCACCCAGGACGGTAGCGGCGTCGACGTCACCTTCGAGCGGGATGCACCGCGCCGGTTCGACCTGGTCATCGGCACCGACGGACAGCATTCGATGGTCCGGAGGCTCGCCTGGGGACCGGAGACGGACTTCGTCAGGCACCGCGGGCTCTACGTGGCCACCCTGCCCGTCGAGCGCGAGCTCAATCCGACGACCGACGTGCTGCTCTACGGCATGCCCGGCCGCCTCGCCTCCGTCCATCCGGTGCGCGGCCACGGCGGTATCGCGGCGTTCATCTGGCGCAGCAAACCCGTGCCCGGCTACGACTACCGCGACACCGCCCAGCACAAGCGCACCGTCGAGCAGGCGTACGCGGGCGGCAGCTGGATCGTGCCCGAGCTGATCGAGCGTGTACGCGATGCCGGAGACCTCTACTTCGATGCCGTCAGCCAGGTACGCCTCGACACCTGGTCCCAGGGGCGCATAGGACTGCTCGGCGACGCCGCGTCCTCGGTGTCACTGTTCGGCGACGGGTCGAGCCTGGCGATGGCGGGGGCGTACACGCTCGCGCGCAGGCTGGCCGAGCACCGCAATGACCTCGGGCAGGGCCTGAAGGCCTACGAGCACGAGCACCGCAAGCTCATTGCGCCCAAGCAGAACGGGTTCGCCACGGCCGCCACGCTCATGGTGCCGGCCACCCGGCTCGGGGTGGCCTTGCGCGACAACGGCGCCCGCCTGGTCACGGGCTGGCAGCGGCTGAAGGCCAGCGCAAGGTAAGATCAATTCACGGAGCACCCGCTGTTCGAAGACCGTTCGATCAACGAACAGCGCCAACAAGAGCTCCCGTCGCAAAGCGACGCGGGCCATGAAGTTGTCCGGTCACCGTTCCCTCGACGGGCAACTTGATCAACATCCGGACATCGGCAGTTTCGGATGTGCACCACCACCGGAACCTCCAACGCGCGACCAGCGGCAGATCCGGACGTGGAAATGGACCATGACCGTGTTGATATACCAAGGTCGTACGCGCTGTTAAGTCTGGCCCTGGTTCAGACTGGTCGGACGTCGAGGACGTGCAGCTACAAGCGCGGTCCCTGGCTTGTTTCACCGCGGTGCACGAGTGGCGCGCGGTCACCCTGGAGGGCGGCCGTCAACTGATCCAAGCCCAGCGAACCCAGCTCCAGCGCCTGACGATGGAATGCGCGCCGGTCGCCGGGGAAGGACGAGCGGCCTGCCAGCCACACCCGCTCACCCACCTTGCGCGGCAGATCAGCGCGCTACGACACGTCGGACGAGCCGGCCGAAACATGACATGCACGTGGTCAGCGGCATCTGTGTGCGTCAGCACGGACGGCGGTTCAGGGCGGCCGCCCGCTCGGCGGAATGGGCGATCATCCGGGAATCTCCACCCAGCGGGCGGCTGCCTCGAAGGTGTCCGCCGGGGTCGCGTTGAATGCAATCGCTGCGTCGGGAGCATGCCGACGCACCAGGTTGACGACGCGTTCGAACAGTTCCAGCTGATTGCGCACACCGCCACCAATGACGACGCATTCCCAAGGCTGCGCGCAAAGGGCGGCGGTGACGACCGCCTCTATGTCGTCGCTGCCGTCGAGACCGAACAAACAGAACTCAGTCCCCACGCCGTGTTCGGTGAAGCGGGTCCGTCCGACTTCGATGCCGTCTGCTACCGGCTTGGGGTCCCAAGGCCCGGGCACCCGATACGGATCGAGTCCGATCACGAGCACGCGGGGTGTGAGGGCCGGTGTGTCCACTGCTGAAGACTATGTCGCGGTTGTGCGGTCGTCACCCCGACGGCAGCCTAGCAGCGGGATCAACTCGATCCGTCGGTGCTCGCGGCAATCGTGCTCTCATCGGCAAGGCAGGACGCCGCGAAGCGCGGCCACCGTCCGGCCCATCGGTACGGACAGTGACGACCTCGGCAGCGGCAGCGCGCACGACCGGCGGCATGTGCGGACGACTAGTCAGGATCTTCGTGATCGGTCGATCTGGTCCAGGAGCTTGTCCGCGCTGGGCGTGCTTGAGGAGGCGGAGCGCAGTCGCTGCGAAACTGTCGTGTTGTCGGAGCGATGACGACCGGCGTCCCGGAAAATTCCTCAAAGAAGTCCGGGAGGGGGTGTCGGATCGGGGCGGTGGTGTTCGTAGCTGGGGTGAGGCCGCCCACAAGGGGCGGCGCCAAGGCAAAGGAACCGCGATCATGAAGCTGACGACCATGACCCAGGTCACCCTCGATGGAGTGATGCAGGGAAACGGCGCCGCGTCGGATGACCGCAGGAACGGATTCGAGCGCGGCGGATGGGCCCGGGGGGCGGGTGACGACGAGACCAGGACGTTCATCACGCAGACCTACCAGCGCGCCGACGCGTTCCTGTTCGGCCGGCGCACCTACGAGTTGTTCGCCGGCTCCTGGGGATCAATCGACCAGATGCGCGCACATCCCATCGGCGTGGCCTTGAACGAGGCCCCCAAGTACGTTGCCTCGACCACGCTCACCGCGCCGCGTTGGGAGGACACGACCGTTCTCCGCGATGACCTCGGGGCGGCCATCAGTGAGCTGAAGGCCAAGCCCGGGGGTGAGCTGCAGGTACACGGCAGTGGCGCCCTGACCCGGTGGCTGCTGGAGAACGATCTGGTCGACGAGATGACTCTGATCGTGATCCCGGTGATCCTCGGCCAGGGCGCGAGACTGTTCCCGGAGACCGGTCCGGATCTTGCGCTCGACCTGGTCGAGTCGCGGGTCGACTCGAAGGGCGTGACGATCCAGGTCTACCGGCCGGCCGGGCGCCCGCGGTATGCAACGGCCTGAAGTCCCTGACCGCCGAACCACGCTGTCTTGACACCAGAGGAGATGATCTTCAGATGCAGTACCTGGTTTCCGTGATCGATGACAAGAGCAATCCCGGCAGCACGGACAGGCGGCCTGCCATCAGCGCGTTCAACGAACGACTGATCGCCGAGGGCTACTGGGTTTTCGCGGGCGGACTCGCGGACACGAACGCGGCCACCGTCATCGACAACCGGGGCGAGCAGGCGGTGTTCAGCGACGGGCCTTTCGTGGAGTCGAAGGAGTACCTCGCCGGCGTCTGGGTGTGGGAGGTCCCCGATCTGGATGTGGCGCTCAATCTCGCCGCCGAGGCGTCGAAGGTCTGCGATCGGAAGATCGAGGTGCGGCCGTTCCAGTGAGCGACGTCGAGGAGGCGGTCACCCGGGCCCACCACGACGAGTGGGCCCGGGTGGTCGCCTCGCTGACCCGGCGTTTCGGTGACCTCGACATCGCCGAGGAGGCCGCGGCCGAGGCGTTCGCGACCGCCGTGGAGCGGTGGCCGGCCGACGGCGTACCCCCCAACCCCGGCGCCTGGCTGACCACCACCGCCGTTCGCAAGGCCATCGACCGGATCCGGCGCGAGAACAAGCGCGACGACAAGCACAAGGAGGCTCAGATGGTGTACGACAACACCCCACCCGAGCCTCTCGGCGCCATCGACGACGACCGGCTGCGGCTGATCTTCACCTGCTGTCACCCGGCGCTCGCGATGGAAGCCCGCGTGGCGCTGACGCTGCGCATGCTCGGCGGTCTGACCGTGCCCGAGATCGCCCGCGCCTTCCTGGTGCGGGAGACCACCGTGGAGCAGCGGATCACCCGCGCGAAGGCCAAGATCAAGGCGGCTCGGATCCCCTATCGCGTGCCGGCGGCCGAGGATCTCCCGGCACGCGTCTCCGGCGTACTCGCCGTGCTGTATCTCGTCTTCAACGAGGGCTACCTGGCGACCGGCCCCGACACCGATCCCGTACGTCACGACCTGACCGCCGAGGCGATCCGGCTCACCCGCCTGATCCGCGCTCTGCTGCCGGAGGACGGTGAGGTGGCCGGGCTGCTGGCGCTGATGCTGCTCACCGAGGCCCGCCGCACCGCTCGGGTTTCGGCCAGCGGCGAACTGGTCACCCTCGACGAGCAGGACCGTGGGGCATGGGACAAGGCGCTGATCGCCGAGGGTCACCGGCTCGTGCGCGAGCGCCTCGCCGCTGCCGGGGTGGCTCCGGGCCGCTACCAGATCCTCGCCGCGATCAACGCCGTGCACACCTCCGCCCGCGACATCCGCGACACCGACTGGTCGCAGGTCGTCGCCCTCTACGACCAACTCGTCCACCTCGACTCCTCGCCGATCATCGCCCTCAACCGAGCCATCGCGGTCGCCGAACTCGACGGCCCGGAGGTGGCACTGGCGGCCGTCGACCGTCTTGAGGACAAGCTGGCCGGCTATCACGCCTACCACGCGACCCGCGCCGACCTGCTGCGCCGGCTGGGCCAAAGTCAGCAGTCGCGCGCGGCCTACGACAAAGCCATCGAGCTGGCCGGCAACACCGCCCAGACCGCCAACCTGACCCGCCGCCGCGACCAACTGCGGTAGCGCCCACGAATCCCGATCGAAACCCCGCGCGCAGCGCCGGCCGGCCCCGACGCAATCAGATCGGCCCGATACCCGCATGAGATCGTCAGCTTCCACGGTCGGCACTGCACTGTCATCGGCACGACAGGACGCCGACCCGACCAAGCATCGTGACGTTGCGTAGCGCGCGACTCGCGGCAGAAGCGGATGTCGGCTGGAATGCCGATCGAGCGGGTGCGAAGTCCCATAGCGCCGGCAGAGCGGTGTCGCACAGGGCGCAGGTGAAGTCGCCGTCGCGAACGATGTTGCGTTCGCCGCAGGAAAGGCACCGGCGGAAGACGATCTTGACGCTGAGTTGCCGGGGTTCAGGCCGAGGCCGTCGAGCGCTTCGCCTACTGCCGTCCAGCAGTCGGGATCGGGGCAGTAGCCGGTCGACTGGTTGGTCTTGTCAAGCACGCGGCGAACATCGGCATCGTGCGTCAACGTCATCTCGCCCGCGGCGAGCACGTCTCGGCCGGCGGCCAAGGCGACGTGTTCGCTGCGGCGCGGGGCGAGCCTGAGGCGACCGTCGAGCGCCACGACGAAGGTGAACGGCCCGTCCAGCTCGGCTCGTGCACGCCCGGCGAGCCAGCGGTCAAGAGCGGCGCCAGAAACGACGATGACCGCCTCCGCTGCCGGAATTCTGTCGTGGAGTTCTGCCGGACCGACATAGCGGTACCGCCGCAGGCGCTTCATCGCGCGACGGTAGCGAGCCACGACGCAGCTCGTCGACTCAGCTCCGTTGCGCCTCGTCGCCCGGTGACCAGACGCCCGGCTGGTCAGCCAAGACGCGCAACTGGCGGTAGGACGTTCACGCAATGCCGCGCGACCAGCGCCGGCATGACAGTGCGTTTGCGCCACGACCGCAGCCACTTCCGCATGGGCAAGCTGGCTCACTCGGGCATTGGCAGGCGCGAAAAGGCTGACGCGCATAAGGTCGGCCCGACACGGCGACTTTCGCGAGACTGGGACGGGGCAGACCATGGACCAAGGCAACCGCGACGAGATGCTCGGCCTCCTGGCTGAGGCAGTCGGGTCCGTCACCGTCGCACACCCGACGCGGGTTGCCATCGACGGACCGCCCGCCGCAGGCAAGACCACCCTCGCCGACGAGCTGGCCGTCGTCCTGCGCGAACAGGGCCGCGACGTCATCCGCGCGACGATCGACGATTTCCTCTTCCCCCGGGCACAGCGCTATCCGCGCGGCGAGTACTCGGCCGAAGGCTGCTACTTCGACACCCACGACTACCACGCGCTGAACCGGGTTCTGCTCGATCCGCTCGGCCCCGGCGGAGATCGACGCTTCCAACACGCGGTCTACGAACGCACCGGAGATACTGCGCTGTCCCCGCCGGTCACGACTGCCACAGCCGACGCCGTACTGGTCTTCGACGGCGTCTTCCTCATGCGCCCGGAACTGATTGGTCGGTGGGACCTGCGCATCTTTGTGTCGACGGCACTCGAGAAAACGGTGGATCGTGCCGTGATCCGAGAGCGCCGGGTGTCGTCTCGGGCCGAAGTCGAACGGCGCTGGCGCGAGCGTTACATCCCCTCCCAACAGTTCTACTTCGCTACGGTGCACCCGACCGATCACGCCAACATTATCGTGCACAACGACGAGCCCCAACTGCCGGTCTGGAAGACCCAAACACACTGACCACACTCGATTCGGCACGACCGCGCGCCGTCACCCGTGGACAGCAGCTGCGCTCCGTGACGCTCGGCCGGCGGCAGAAGCGTGCACCCGCCCATAAGCGCGGGCTCAAAAGACGGCCGGAAAGTTAGGAACGAGTGGTCTGCGATGCGGTTCGGCTGAAGCAGCGTTTACCGGGCGTTCGAGGGGCGCGACGCGGCGTCGTCAAGGTGGAGAGCCAGAGCCGTCACTCATATCCCATGGCCGGGATGACCTTGCCGAGTGCTTCTTCGATGAACTCGCGGGTTTCGTCGTCGAATTGGTCGTTGCGGTTTGTCAGCTTGTGCGTTGAAGGGGTGGCCTGACCCAGATGGATGTCATTTCCGGCACCGACGTGGGAGCGCCATCGTTGCGGTTCTGGCCGGCCTTATTGAACCGCGCGAAGTACCGGATGTCGGCAGGCGCTGACTTGTGGCGCAGCGGCTACCGCGATCCGGCCTGCCGGTCACGGCACCACAACGAGCCTGCTGCCCCGGAGATCGGTGCGTTGCCAAGCGGTCTCGATCTCGCTCAGTGGGACCTTCACCACGTCGAACGTCAGCTCGCCGGATTGTGCCCACGTCACGACCCGGCCATACACCTCATGCATGGTCTCTGGGCCGAGCCCTTTGGCCGCACCGTAGATCTCGACCCCGGAGGTGCGCAGGCTCTCCGCAGCGAGCACGATCCCGGCGCCGGCCGACTCGCCGATCTGGATCAGCCGGGTCGGCTTCGGGAACGCGAATGACTGCGGGACCAGCGATCGCAACAGGATCTCGGTGGGCCGGCCCCAGAGGTAATCCACCACGACGTCGTAGCCATCCCCCTTGGCATCGAGGTACGCCTGCGTCAGCGCTTCGTCCGGCACGGCGGTGTTGATCACCTCGTCGGCGCCGAGGGTTTGTACCTCACGCAGTTGGTCGTCGTCGCGGCCGGTCGCGATGATCCGTCCGGCGCCAAGCAGCCGGGCCACCTTCACCGCGAGTCGCCCGGCGACCCCGGTGGCGCCCTGCACGAGCACGGTCTCGCCCGGCACGAAGCCAGCGGCGGTCTTGATGGACATGCCGGTGATCGCCGTGCCCAGCACGGTCGCGATCGCCGGATCGATACCCTCCGCGATCGGCACGTACGCGCCCTTGGGCACCACGGTTTTCTCGGCGAGCGCGCCGTAGGGCTGGCGTGGGTTGCCGAACCCGACGACGGTGCCGTCGGACAGTGCGCCGATGCCGTCGAAGGCGGGAATCGCCGGCAGCTGTGCGGTGTACTGCTGGCTCGCGTAGTGCGTGCCGGCCGCGATGCGCTTGTCGACGTTCTCGACCGCGACCGCTTGCACGTCGATGACCACCTCGTCGTCGCCGGCCACGGGATCCGGGAAGTCCTCGTAGCGAGGGATGCCACCGATCTCGTGCAACACCGCCGCCTTCATCACAGCTCCCGGCCGAAGAACGCCGCGATCCGACGCTGCCAGGCCCTCATGAACCGGGGAGGGCGGGCGGGCGAGTGGTTCCACCTGCGGTTCAGCGAAGGGCGAGGGGCGACGCCGGGGCGCCGCGCGCGGCCGTGGACTGCCGTGCCCTGGTGCCCGGCCGGCCGCTCGGCATGCGCGGGGACTCCGGGAATGCGATGTGTCGCCCAGTGCAGCAGGCCGCGCAACGAGCGCTCGTTTGTCATCTTCATCTCCCTCTCTATCAGTGATAGAGGCACTCTAGCACTGATAGAGTGCCGGCGGGAGGTACCGAATTGGCGCTAGACCGGCAGCGGATCGTCGCCGAGGCCGTCGCCCTGCTCGACGCCGAGGGTCTCGACGGCGTAACGACGCGCAAACTCGCCGCGCGGCTCGGTGTGCAATCGCCGACCCTCTACTGGCATCTGCCCAACAAGGCGGCCCTGGTCACCGCGATTGCCGACGCGATCCTCGACCAGCAGTTCGGCGACATGTCACCGCCCGAGCCGGATCAACACTGGCAGGACTGGTTGAGCGGCCTGGCCGAGCGGCTGCGCCGAGCGCTGCTCGCCCATCCGGACGGCGCCCGGGTCATCTCAGCCTCCCAGCTCTCCCTCAAGATGGCAGCGATCTCGGAACTGGCAATGAGTACCCTGGTGGCGCGCGGTATCCCGTTGCGACAGGCCCGCGTGATCGTCCTGACCGTCGAGCGCTTCACGGTCGGCCACGTCCTCGAAGAACAGGCCCCCCGCCCGGACGCGGACGCGCTGCAGCACTTCGACATGGCCACATTCGCCCAGCAGCACCCGACCGCGGTCGCCGCCATCGCCGAATACTTCCGACCCGGCCGCACCGTGGACGACCTGTTCCGCGACTGTCTAGACGTGGTCATCGAGGGCGCCGCGGTCAAAGCCAGGACCATCTCCTGACCGACCATCCGCACCCGACCCCGCGTGAAGCGCACGAGGAACGGCACGACATCACGCGGCAGGTCACCTGCCCGCCGGGCAAGACCAGCGCGTCCTGGAGCCCGCCCAGCGCGACCTGGGAAGATCCACTATGGCGACTTACGGATGCCATGCCGGTTCGACCGCGGCCAAGGAAATGCCACCACTTTGGGACTCACCCCGATGACACCCACTGAGACAAAACGAAAACCCCGAGGTCTCAGCCGGCCCATATGACATGAGTGTCGGGAACCCTACATCGGTGAGGGGAAAGGCATGGCGAGCAGTCAAACTCTCAGCCCGGCGCCTGTGCAAGCCATTTATCCCCTTCACCCGCTGCTACGGGCCGGACCCGCACCCGCCGCGCCGAGTGCGTGCCGGACGGCCGCCTCCAACAAGCGAGCAACGAATTATCGAAGCTTCCCAACGCGCCGCATCCCTCACACACTGATGCACTGATCTCGGCAGTTGTGGGTGCCGAGCGTCGGCCCGGCTCGTCACGCTGCGTTGCGCGGATCGCGGCAGATCCGGATGCCGTCGGCGGCCCCGCTCAGCGCGGTGGTGCAGGTCTGTTCGTTTAGAAAGGAATCTCCGTAGCGATGCATGCGTCGTCTGCTATCACCTCCACCGCCAGCTCTACTTCCGCGGCCGATCCGCCGGCGAACACCAGTCGGACTCGGCAACCCCTGCCGTGGCCGTCTATCACCGATGACCAATCCCATGTGCTGACAATGGCGAAGGACTCCACGAGCGCGAGGTGCCAATCCGGTTGGTTCATGCCGGGCAGTTCGGCGGCGCTCGTGTCGTCTCCGCCGCAGAGCATCGCGTCGGCGCCAGCGCGATCGCGTTCTTGCACGAGGGTCAGGTATCGGCCGATCTCCTTGTCCGCTTCGCGCGATTCGTTGCGGTCGGAGTACCGAGCGAACCCAAGCGGCAGCCCGCAGAAGAGGAGCAGGCCAGTCACTACCGCCAGGGTCCAACTGAGCCGGCGAGCCTTGCTCTTCGGCACGGACTGCGGTGGCGGATTGGACATGGTGGACGATCACATCGAGGCGGCCGTGCGAAGGATCACGACAGCGCCGGACCGGGTGGATCGCTACCTACCTATCAGCGTAGAGGGCGGACAATGCACGGACATCGGCAGATCCGGTTGCTCACCGACGAAGGTAGCGCCCGGACTGCGGCAGATCAGCGTGCTGGAGCCAGCGCACGCTTTCGTCATGCCAACCCGATACTTCCGCCGTCGTTGGGATGACTCGCGGGGCGACGAGTTCGACGGTTGGGGACACTCCGTCTGGTACTTCGAGGTCGATGACAGCGGCTGGCCTGTCCGCCAAGTGGAGGCGTACGACGCTGGCCCTCTGCTCGGCTACGGGCCCGACCATGAGGAAGACCAGTATGGAGGTCTGGGTCAGGTCAGCCTTGATGACCCGGAGGAGGACTGGATGGCGTGCATGATCGGCCGAGACGAGTTCGAACGCGCCTGGCACTCGGCCGGCGAGTAGGAGTCGGCGATCGCCATCGGGGCAGGAGCGTGTGCCACGGCATCTGGGGTCACCTACCGTGGCAACGCACCGACGACCGGCGCGCACGCAGGGCGTGCAGATTAGTGAACGTGGAACTCATGGGGCGAGGGGCGTCGGCCGATCGTCGAGCTCGCGGTGCCAGATCCGCTGCCAGCGTTCCTCGGCGGGATAGGCACGCCAGCGTGCGGCGGGGCCGTCCGGATGGACGCCACAGGTCGGGCATGCGCGGTCCGGGCGGCGCCGCTCGATGCCGCATACGAGGCAGTGCGTGTCGACGCCGATACCGGCCGCGTAACGGTCGAGGACCGCCTGGGCGACCGTGGCGAGCGGTGCCGTCGGGTGGTGCTCAGGGTCGGGACAGTAGGCGATCCGGGACCAGCCCCACGAGTTCCAGGGCGGGGGCGTCTGTGGGGTTCGCCTGCCAGTCGCCTTCTCTCGTCGCCGTCCGGCGGCATACTCCTGCGCCCGCGGCAGGACCACGTCGCGTGCCCGTTGTAGCTCGTCAACGGCGCGGACGAGTGCGTCGAGATCGTCGGCGAGCCTGCGTGGGATACGGGCGGAGACGACGAGGTGGTGCCAGGTGGCACGGAATCCGTACGGAGCACAGTGCAGCGTGCATTCCCGCAACGCGTAAAGCCTACGCTGCGGAGAAAGCGTGCTGTCACGGACGCGGCGCGCCTGCGCAGGGAAGCTGGTCACGGAACCAATCATGGCCCTCTTCGGAAGACGGCACGACCACGTTTCGGTGCCCTGGACGACCCACAACGCGGGACGAAACGTCCCGGTTCTTACCGGTACCAGCCGGCGATTGCACCACGACGCCTTCCCTGGGGCAGATCCCGATGGCTGTGCGCGCAGCAGAGGCCTTCCGTTATTGACGTCAGATCCACGTCCAAGGACGCATCGCTCTCCACAAACGTCCGCGCCAACGTGCGCGCCGTGGATGGAGGAAGACTTCTATGTCCCCCAGCGCGTCGTCGGCAGTACCACTGAGGTGTGGGATCGACCGAACTCGGCGCAGCGTGCCGACTACTCGGCCCTCGTCCAGTTGACGATAGACCCTCGCTATATGACCCAGACACGTTGCGGCAAGGGCGCTGACCTGATGGTCGTCGTGCGTGAGTAACTGAAGATGCAGTTCCTGTAGCTCTTTCCAGTCCCCGTCGCCGTACAGTGCGGTGCCGACCATGGCATTCAGTACGCCGGAAAGATCACCGCGATCGAGTGCTGCGTGCACCTCGGCCGGTGTCGCTGACGGCGGGTTGTGGAAGACATGATGCTCATGGGGCATAGGTCACATCCTTGCTCACCCTTGAGCCGGCACAGTGACTCGGATGTTGGGCTCACTCAACTCGGCACGACCGGACGCCGACCCGACCGAGCATCGTGACGTTGCGTAGCGCGCGACTCGCGGCAGAAGAGTGAGCCGCCGCGACGCGGGGAGTGGGCGTCAAAACATCGCGACGCCAGCGGGCGCCAGTGGCATGCTCTTCCCGGTGTTGAGGCAGTTGAATGACGGCGTCGAAATCACCGCCGAGGCGGGGCTTGGGTCCGTCCGTCTTCATAGCGCCGAGCGGCCGTGGAACGACGAGGTACTCGACCTGCGGTGCGAGCTGGCCGATGACGGCGTCCGTGCTGTGACCTCGGTCCGGACGCTCAATGTCGACAGGATCGTTTCGTGGGCAGCCGACCTCGCCGAGTCCTATGAGGGATGGGACGGCCTGCGCGCCTGGGAGTCACTAGAACACGACCTCCGCATCGACGCGACGCATGACCGACGAGGTCACGTCAATCTCCGTTTCGTCATCCGGGGCCCTCGGGGCTACGACCCGAGTGCGTGGGAGGCATCCGTCATGGTGACCCTTGACGCCGGCGAGGACATGCGACGTCTCGTCGCGGAACTCGGCGACCTGGTCTCGTAGCGCGGCTCCAAGTCGGAGGCGCGCGATCGGCGGCATGTGAGCGCCGTGGATCTGTGCGGCATGCCGCAGGCCCTTGTCTGATGGCTCTATCGTGACCCTCGCCGGTCGATGTGGCCGGGCACTGTTTGGGGAGTGTGCGGTGGGTCGGCGGTCGGTCGAGTGGCACGACAACGGCGCGCTGGTGTGGACACGGCGCCTGACGCTGATCGTGTCGGGTGTTGGGCTCGCGCTGTTGGGTGTTGCGGTGGTGTTGTGGGCGACCCGCACCCCGGCCGAGGCGGCCCGTGGGGACGCGGGATACGGGCTCCCAGCAACGTTCGGCGCGGTCGCCCTCATCGTGGCGGTTGCCGGGCGGATCAGCTCAGCAAGTGCGTTGCGCTACCGCAACGCGTCTCTTCCACCGGTACCAGCACCGTCCGCGGTGGTACACCACGTCGAGGCGCGGTCATGCTCGGTGCACCGCCGCAGCGGCATCGCCTATCTGATGATGGCTATCACTGGTGGTGGGCTCGTCTTGGCCGCTCTCGTTAACTGGGACACCCAGCCCCGCCTGGGCAGCCTGCTCGAACTGGTGCTGGCGGCCGCCTGTGCCGCTGGCTGCTACCTGGCCGGGCCGGCGGCCCGGTTCGTCATGACACCCCGGCACCTGCACATCGACACAGCGCTGCACCGGATCAGCGTGCCCCGTCACCTGCTCGGTCAGTTCTCCCGCCGCGGTGTCGAGGTCCGTCTCGACCTGACCAATGGCGACCACGTGTACTTCCGGGTCGACTCACCGCTGTGGGACCTGCGTGGGGGTCAGTACCGTACCAATGGCCGCTGCCAGGTGCGCACGGTCGAACGGATCGTCGCGATGCTGGGCGAGGTACCGCCCGCCACTCACACCGATGACGCGGTTGTCACCACCACCCGGGTCGGCATGATCGCTCTCGCGGTCGGGGCCGGAATACTGCCGGCCGCAGCTATCGTCCTGATTTGGCGCATCCGTTGGGAGTGAAAGGGTTCGCCTACCGGCGGGTGAAGAATGATGCCCGTGATGCCGCGGACCTGGCGGATCTGCTGCGGATGGGCAGGTTGCCGGAGGCGTATCCGGCGCCGCCGGCGGTGCGCGAGTTGCGGGAGCTGGTGCGGTATCGGGCCAAGCTGGTCGCGTGGCGCAGCGGGTTGAAGGCATCGGTGCATGCGGTGTTGGCCAAGCAGGGCGTGCACATCTCCGTGTCGGATCTGTTCGGCGTCGGCGGGCGGGAACTGCTGTCCTGCGCACCGCTGGACGGGGCGTATCGGGGTCGGGTGGACTCACTGTGCCGGCTGATCGACGCGGTTGACTTCGAGATCGACGCGGTCGGCGGACCGATCCGGGCCAGACTCGCCGGGCATCGCGGCTAGAGCAATGCTTGAAACCTGTGGATGACCTTGGGAGGGGCGTACCTTCCCGGGGATAGCCGATGAAGGTTTCCAGCAAGGCCCGCGCCTGCCAGCGCGGGTCGGGAAGGTACGCCCGTGCTCACGGTAGTCAACCCTGATGACCCCACGCCAGCGACCGGATCGGTCCCGGCCGGGACGGGTGGGTCGTTGATCGACGAGATCGTGCGGGACGGTGCCCGCAGGATGCTCGCCGCTGCCCTCGAAGCCGAGGTCGCTTCGTATATCGCGGCGCACACCGGCGACGTCGACGATGCCGGGCGGCGGTTGGTCGTGCGTAACGGTCACGCCCAGCCGCGGAAGGTCCTGACCGCGGCCGGGGCGGTGGAGGTCGCCGCGCCGCGGGTCAACGACAAACGCGTCGACGATGCCGGCGAGCGTCAGCGGTACTCGTCGGCGATCCTGCCGGCGTGGTGCCGTAAGTCGCCGAAGATCACCGAGGTGTTACCGCTGCTCTACCTGCATGGCCTGTCGTCGCAGGATTTCGCCCCCGCGCTGGAGAACTTCCTCGGCACCGGCTCGGGACTGTCCGCGGCGGTGATCACCCGGCTGACGGTGAAGTGGCAGGACGAGGCCCGCCAGTTCGCCGACCGCGACCTCTCGGGTGTGGACTATGTCTACCTGTGGGCGGACGGGGTGCACCTCAACGTGCGCCTCGACGAGGAGAAACTGTGCCTGCTCGTCATGATCGGCGTCCGCGTCGACGGCACCAAGGAACTCATCGCCCTGGCCGAGGGCTACCGCGAGTCGTCCGGCTCCTGGGCGGACCTGCTCCGCGACTGCAAACGCCGCGGGATGCGCGCCCCGGTCCTGGCCGTCGGCGACGGCGCGCTCGGCTTCTGGTCGGCGTTACGTGAGGTGTTGCCCGAAACCCGTGAGCAGCGCTGCTGGTTCCACAAGATCGGCAACGTCCTCGCGGCGCTGCCGAAGTCC
Organism: Micromonospora kangleipakensis; assembly: GCF_004217615.1. NCBI lineage: Bacteria > Bacillati > Actinomycetota > Actinomycetes > Micromonosporales > Micromonosporaceae > Micromonospora > Micromonospora kangleipakensis. Next base: position 4,725,208 of record NZ_SHLD01000001.1, read on the forward strand.
GCGCATCCCGGCGCGAAGAAGGCCCTCGCCGAGGTCTGGAACGCCGAGGACCGCGACCACGCCCGCCGCGCCGTCGCCGCGTTCAAGCTCGCCTACGGCGCCAAGTTCGCCAAGGCCGTCGCCAAGGTCACCGACGACCTCGACGAGCTCCTCGCGTTCTACGACTACCCCGCCGAGCACTGGGTGCACCTGCGCACCACGAACCCGATCGAGTCGACGTTCGCGACCGTGCGGCACCGCACGAAGGTCACCAAGGGCCCTGGATCGAAGGCCGCCGGTCTGGCCATGGCGTTCAAACTCATCGAGGCCGCCCAGGCCCGGTGGCGGGCGGTCAACGCACCACACCTTGTCGCCCTCGTCCGCGCCGGCGCCCGCTTCGAACGCGGCCACCTCGTCGAACGGACAGATCAGGAACCCACCACCATCACTGCCGCAGCCTGATCAAAGATTTCTCATCCACAAGTCTTGACGATTGCTCTCGCGGCTATACCGCTATCCAGGCCATCCCTGGTGTCGGCCCGGTCCTGGCGGCGGTGTTCGTCGCCGAGATCGGCGAGGTCGACCGGTTCCCCGGCCCGGCGCAACTCGCCTCGTGGGCCGGACTGACCCCACGCCACCGCGAGTCCGACCTCGTCGTGCACCGGGGACGGATCACCAAGCAGGGCTCCACCCTCGTGCGGTGGGCCGCCGTCGAGGCCGCCCACGGCGTCCCACACGCCGCCGGCTGGTTGACCTCCACCCGCGCCCGCGTCGCTGAGCGACGCGGACGCAACATCGCCACCGTCGCGGTGGCCCGCAAGCTGCTCACCCTCGTCTACTACGGCCTGCGCGACGGGCACATCCGCGCCCTCGCACCGGCCCGAGCGGCGGCGTGAGCAGGTTCGGACGTGACCGGACGTGACCGGACGCGTGGTCGTGCTGTGTCTGACCCCCGTCGGCCGACGGCGAGGCCGCCCGCTTGATTGACCCCGTCCGGTCACGGTCGCAAACCACCATGCCCCGACTCTCCGTGGGCGAATGGATGACCGGCAGCCGAACCCATCGGCCTGCCCTTCCGGCATCGGTCGGAACCTGGCGACGCGACCACCCACAACGCCTTCCGGCATCACGAGCATGGCGCGCACGGCGCCGGCGTCGAGGCCAAGCCCCTGCGGGGTGGGCCTACGGCCCAGCCATTGACCCCGGCACCGCACACACGCCTGCCCAAAACCCATTGCCGGAACCGGAAAAACCAACGTCAGCAGGTCAAAACCAGAGACTTGACCGGCCCCGCTCCTTCATGGATGACACAGAGGGGTGCCAGATCCGCTCGTTGTGGTCGCTACGTTCCAGAGGCCATGTAGGCGGCGAGGATGTAGTTGGGGTGCCGGTCGAGGTTCTTGCGGGCGCGGTCGTAGCGCATGGTGGTGCGAGGGTCGGCGTGACGAGCGGCGATCTGTACGTCGCACAGGCTGACGCCAGCGTCGAGCATGGTTGTGACGAAGGTGTGGCGCAGCATGTGCGGGTGCATCCTTGGCATCCGTATCCCGGCGCTGGCCGCCAGGTGCTTGAGTCGGCGGGTTGCCACGTGTCGGTCCATCCGCGCCCCGAGGGTGTTTCGAAGGATCGGCCCGGTGGTGCGGTCGTCGACGGCCTGGTCGATGGCTCGGGCCACCGCGGGTGGCAGCGGGACGAGCACAACCTTGGCACCCTTGCCGCGCACGCGCACTACCCGGTGGCCGTGCTCCTCGGGGCTTGACCCCTGATCCTGGACACGGGGTTTATGCGGCGGGGGCCAGCGTAGCCGGTGCCGGTCGGGCGTGCCATTCCCCTCGTAGCGTGGAGGCCAGAGCTTGAGGGATAGAGGTTCATGGCTGAGACGAGACGCCAGTTCGATCCGGAGTTCCGGGCGGGCGCGGTGCGCATCGTGCGGGAGACCGGGAAGTCGATCGCGCAGGTCGCGCGTGACCTGGGGATCAACGACGGCACCCTTGCCAACTGGGTGAAGAAGGACCGCGAGACTCGCGGTGAGGCCGCTGCCGGGCAGTTGTCGGAGGACGAGCGGGCGGAGCTGGCCCGGCTGCGGCGGGAGAACGCGGAGCTGGCGATGGAGCGTGATGTCCTCAAGCGATCCGTGGTCCTGTGGGTCAAGGAAGCGACGGGCCGGTGAGCGTGGCCGGGTTCATCGCTTCCCAGAGGACCGAGCATGACGTGCCGCACGCGATCGCCTGCCGGGCCCTCGGAGTGTCCGAGTCGTGGTTCTACAAATGGCGCGACCGGCCGCCAACGCCCCGCGATGATCGGCGTGCCCGGCTGGCAGCCGCGGTCACGAAGGTCTTCGACGACTCGGGCGGCACCTACGGCAGCCCGCGCATCGGGATCGAGCTGCGCGAGCAGGGCTGGCAGGTCTCCGACAACACGATCGCGCAGCTCATGGCCGAGTTCGGCCTGGCCGCCCGTATCAAGCGCCGCCGGCGCAGCCTGACCCGCCAGGGCAAACGTCCGGCCGCACCGGACCTGGTCAAGCGGGTGTTCACCGCGCCGGCGCCGGATGTCGCCTGGTGCGGCGACATGACCGAGATCCGCACCGACGAGGGCAAGCTCTATCTGGCCACTGTCATCGACCTGTACTCGCGCCGGATCCTCGGCTACGCGATGGGCGCCCACCACGACGCCGGGCTGGTCGTCGCAGCGCTGAACATGGCCGCCGTCACCCGCGGCGGCCGCGTGGAAGGGGTGATCTTTCACAGCGACAGGGGCAGCGAGTACACCTCGGCCGACTTTGCCCGGGCCTGCGCCCGATGGAAGGTACGCCAGTCGATGGGCCGGGTCGGGTCCTGCTTCGACAACGCCGTCGCCGAGGCCACCTTCTCCACCATCAAGGTCGAGTACGTCCACCGCCGCCACTTCCGCACCCGCACCGAAGCCCGCCTGAAGATCGCCACCTGGATCACCGACTTCTACAACCAGCGCCGCCGGCACTCCGTCTGCGACTGGCGCTCACCCATCGACTACGAACGATCAGAGACCCGCGCCCTGGAGGCCCAGGCCGCATAACGGAGCCCTCCACGATTCCAGGGGATTGACAGGCGTTTCTCTCGTAGGTGATCGGGGATTGCTGTCGGAGCCGAGAGTGGCGTCGGACGGTGTTGTAGCGGTGCAGCCAGCGGAACGCGGTGAGCCGTGCTTCGCGTTCGTCGGTGAAGGCGCGGCGGCCTTGGAGGGTTTCGCGTTTGAAGGTGGCGTTGAATGATTCGGCGGCGGCGTTGTCGGCAGAGCTACCGACCGCGCTCATCGACTGCCGAATGCCGGCGGCCCGGCATGCTGCGGCGAAGGCCCTCGATGTGTATTGGGCTCCGTGGTCGGTGTGCAGGATCGCTGCGTCGAGGCTGCCCCGGGTGCGCTTCGCGGCGTGGAGGGCGTCGATGACCAGGTCGGTGCGCATGTGGTCGGCGATCGCCCAGCCCGCGAGGCGGCGGGAGTGCAGGTCGATGACGGTGGCCAGGTAGAGGAAGCCGCGGTCACCGACCGGCAGGTAGGTGATGTCACCGACGTAGCGCTGGTTGACGGCCGGGGCGGTGAAGTCACGGCCGATCAGGTCCGGTGCCTTCGCCGCGGCCGGGTCCGGCACCGTCGTGCGGACGCGGCGGCGTAGTCGTAGACCCTGCACGCCGAAGCGCCGCATCACCCGTGCGACCCGCTTCCGGTTGACCCGCAGTCCGGCATCGTGCAGCTCAGCAGTGATCCTCGGTGCCCCGTAGGTGCCGTCGTGCTCGGCGTGCACCGCCCGGATCCGGCCCGCGAGAGCGACATCCGTGGCCTCTCGTGCCGCCCTGGCCGACGCCGTGGACCGCCAGTAGTAGTAGCTCGACCGGGACAACCCGATGATCTGACACAACCGCTTCACGCCATAGCGCTGCTGATGGTCGGCGACGAACTGGAAGCGGTTCACCAGCGCGTCTCCCCGGCGAAATACCGGGCCGCCTTCCGCAGAATGTCCCGCTCCTCTTCCAACTCCCGGATCCGCCGCCGCAACTGCGCGTTCTCGTCCTCCACCGAACCGGACGCCTGCGAGCCCGCCACGGAGGCCGCCGACCCGGCCGTTGCGCCCCTGCGTCGATCATCGGCGCGGACCCAGCTACGCAACGTCTCCCGGTTGACGCCGAGATCGTCAGCGATCTGCGCGATCGTCGTCCCAGGCCGAGACCGGTACAACGCGACCGCGTCGGCCTTGAACTCCGCGGGGTAGTGCTTGTTCACCATCTGTCAGGGACTCCTGATCTCCCCGGACCATCACGATCCAAGGTTCAAGTGTCCAGGACCAGGGGGCAACTCCCCTCGCCCAGGTCGGCGATGCTGGCCCCGCAGGCTTCGAAGATCCGCAGACCGAGCAGGCCCAGAAGCGCGACCAGGGCGAAGTCGTTCGGGTTGGTCGACAGTCGAGCGGTAGTGATCAGTGCCTCGAACTGCAGGTGACCCAGGCCGAGGGTTGGCGATTCGGCCGGCACCGTCGGCCGGCGGACGTAGTCGGCCGGCGAGTGGTCCAAGATGGCGTCGATGACGCAGACCCGATAGAACCCGACGACGACGGACAGGCGGCGCGAGACCGTCGAGGGCTGGTACCGGCGTACGTCCTGCAGCCAGCGTACGTACCGCTCGACGTCTGCCCGTGCCGAAGCCAGCGGGTCGAGGTCATGGTCGGTGCACCAGCGTAGGAAGATTCGCAGGTCGGACTCGGTATGGACGCGAGTCTGGCCGCGGTAGCGGCCCAGGAAGGCGGACACCGCGGCGCGCAAAACAAGCTGATCGGTAGGTACGACGCCGGAAGCGGGAGCAGGAAAGGCAGCCATACATCACCGTGGGTCACCAGCGGCGATGAGCGCCAGCACGCCCGGAGCGGCATGAGCGTGCACCAGATCGGAAGGACTACCCGGTCATAGGTGACCTCGGCTGCCTTTCCATAGATAGAGGTCCCGCAGCAGGGATATCTCGGCGCCGTGGTGAATGACCTCGCGGTGTACGTGCAGGATGAGCTTCGCCATCGGTGCATCCGCGTACTCCGGCGGTGAGATGGCGCCTTGCGGCTGAGCTAATCCGGCTGCGCCGAGGTGGCGGACATCGCGGATCCACGCATCGTGCCCGTCGTCGAGCTGCCGCAGTGCTGCCTCGGCGGTGCCCGGGTAGGCGACGGCCCGGTGACCGGCAAGCGAGCCATCGAAGTGGGGTGCGGTCGGTGGTCCGAACACGTCGATGAGGTGCGCCAGCCGCCAGGCGATCGTGGTGATCGGCGCGCGGTCGTGTGGCGGGCTGGCGTAGTCCAAGGTGAATTCGCCTGCGCCGACCGACAACGGCGCAGAACTCTGGCCGCGCCGGCTGAGGGTCCAGGCGCCCAGGACCGGCTGCCAGAAGTACTCGTCATCGGTCAGCCCGTCAAGCCGTGGCCGAAGCTGATGCTGCCAGTGCCACTCAAGTTGGTCGACCAGCTCTGCGTTCCAGTCCACACCCACGGTGCGACAGTAGAGATTGACAGGCGACCCGATCAAACCTACGACGAAACCGCCAGGGCCCCGAAGCGCCCTACAAGGCGGCACTTTCCCGCTCCGGCCCAGCCGCCGCGGCGAGCGGATTGCCGGAAGCGGATGCTCGCCACGGCGGTTCCTGACTATCACAATCCCCGTACGCAGTATGGTTCGGTTCGTGACCAACCGGACGGTGCCCGTGGCCAGCGTCTCGAGCCGCGCCGAGGGCGACATTGTGGCGGGCTTGCTGCAGAGCGAGGGCATCGACGCCTGGGTCACCGCCGACGACGCGGGTGGCGAACTGGGCTCACTCCAGTTAGAGGGAGTGCGCGTGCTGGTCGCGCCGGCCGACGAAGCCCGGGCACGGCACATTTTGGCGAACTCGCCGTCCTAACGGCTCGAGTCCCCGTACGCGGCCAGCCGTCGACGAGATGCGCCGACAGGTCCCGCATCTCGCGCGGAGCGCCGCTCCCAATCTGTTTCCCCGCCCAGCTCTGCCAACCGCTCGGATCGCGGCTACTTATTTAAATTGGATCTACGACCCGTGCCCGGCCAGGCTGGGTCGAGGTAGCTGGTGGGTTCGCTCTCTTCGCGGCTGTCCACTGGATCCGGGGTGTGACTCTCATCTGGCATGCGCCCGCCGGCCACCGTCCGGGGAGTGGCTCAAGAGGGGTTTGTGCAGCTCAAAGTAGCTTTGCCCTCCCTGTCGACATCAATCGGTCTGACGGTGAGGGAGGAACCGGCACATGAGTCGCGTGATGATCGGGATGGATCCGCACAAGCGGTCGGCCACGATCGAAGCCATCGACGATCGGGAAAAAGTCCTGACCCGGGGCCGTTTCGGCACCGACAGCGACGGCTACCGGCAGATGCTGGCGGCCGGCCGCGCGTTCAGCGACCGGGTGTGGGCGGTCGAGGGCTGCAACGGTGTGGGGCCGGCACATCGCCCAGCGGCTGGTCGCCGACGGCGAGACGGTCCTCGACGTACCGGCCAAGCTGTCCGCACGGGTGCGGGTCTTCGACACCGGCCAGGGCCGCAAGACCGACGCGGTCGACGCGCACAGCGTCGCAGTCGCCGGCCTGCGCAGCCGCGGCCTGCGCACCGTCACTCCCGACGACGTCACGGTCGTAATCCGGCTACTCGTTGAGCGCCGCGACGAACTCGGCCGGGCCGCACCGAGACCGTCAGCCGCATCCATCACCTGCTGCTCGAACTCATCCCGGGCGGAGCGAAGAAGTTCCTCACCCGTGGCCAGGCCAGCTACCTGCTGCGCACCGCGCCGCCACCGGACGGCATCGTCGCCCAGACCCGTCACGATCTGGCCCGCGAACTCATCGAGGAACTGACCACGATCGACGCCAAGATCCGGGCGGCGGACAAGCAGCTGCGTCAACTCATCACCGCGCACGGCAGCACCCTGACCGACCTGCACGGCATTGGCCCGTCCGGGGCAGCCCGCCTGATCGGCGACATCGGCGACATCCGCCGGTTCCACACCGCCGCGCACTTCGCGTCCTGGAACGGCACCGCCCCGCTCGAGGCGTCCTCCGGCGACCAGCGCCGCCACCGGCTCTCCCGCGCCGGCAACCGGCGCATCAACCGGGTCCTGCACATCATGGCCGTCGTCCAACTACGCCACGACACGCCCGGCCGCGCCTACTACCGGCGCCGCCTCGCCGAAGGCAAAACAACGATGGAGGCGCTCCGCGCCCTCAAACGCCACCTGTCCGACGTCGTCTACAAGCGGATGCTGCACAACGCCAGAACCAGCGGAGCTGGGGAAACGGGCCCGGGAGGACACTCGGGAGCGACTCTGCAATCCAGCGCGGACGGCCTGATCCCGACAGCCGCCTCTTCGGACAAGTCACAACCCGGACCCGCCACCCAACAGCCTAGAACAAAACCTGCCATGACCCCTTGACCTAGAGGGGAACCAGATCCGCGCACCTGATCTTGGCGCGTCTCCGCTGACCTGCGATCCGGAGCGTCAGGAGTGAACGTCAAGCCCGGTGATGGCGAGCAGATCTTTCTCGGACATCTCCAGTGCTTCGGCCAGTTCCGCGACCAGGATCTGGTGCGGATTCCAGCCACCGCTACGCACCATGTTGATCGTCGACATCGACCGGGCGCACCGTACGGCCATCTCCTTGACCGAGATCCCACGCAGATCCATCAGCCTGGCGAGCACTGAACCGAAAGGGTGCGGCTCGGGCACGCCTGCCGCGGCGGATCCCGGCCCGATGACGACGTCGCCTACCTTCGCCTGGAATCGGATCAGCCGGTCATCGCTGAACCGGACCCGCGCGGACAACGGCAACGTGTCCCCGGCATCGCGGCTGACCGTGCCAGGCACGGTCACCTCGGTGAACCTCGAAACGGCACGCGGTTCGTCCCGGGCGATCTCACGCGGACGGGCGGGCTCCACCCGGGTCACCCGCCAGGCGCGGTCCCACCAGGGCCACTCGTCGAGCAGCTCGTTGAACAACGGCGGCAGGACCCCGAGGTCCACCGGCGTCGGCGCCACCGCGTGAACGATGCCTGGCCAGTACGTCAACGCCCCGATCACAGCGGGACTTAACAGCCGGTCTGCCGAACTCACCGTCAGAGCCTGGCCATCGGTGGAGCTGCGGGTCCATGGCCGACGCCGACCAGCCTGGCCCGCCATCGCTATCCGTAGCGCGCTGTTCGCGGCATGAGCGTGCACACCACGGCGACCCGATCGGCGGCACGTGTCACGGGCAAGTACCTTGGCTGGCATCCATTGACCGGAAAGATCGACCGCGAGGTGACCCACGTGCGGACTCGACTGCGGCAGCTGCGAATCGACGCGCGGACCTTCGTGTGGCGCGCGGAGATTCATCACGTGCAGGGCAGCGGTGATTGCCACCGGTGCATTCGCTTGCGGGTCTGGGGCGCTGGAAGGACGAGCCAGGCACTCCAGGCGGATCTGCTGTCGGTCGCCTGGCCGGCACCGTGGGGAGCATGCGCGACCGACGGCGCCTATCCGGCATCGGCCGACGTTCGAGCCGTCATCAGCTACGCGCTGAAGCATGGATGGCAGCCTGAGAGGCGGGGCGGAACGTTCGTGCTGGCCGAGCACGAGCATGCAGCCGGGTTCACCTTGCCTGATTTCCTTCTGACCGATCGGCTGTGTACACCAGAGAGCGCGGATCCCACGCTTCGAGTGATCCGCGCCTACGAACGTCGCCATCGAGAATGACGGTCTTCCGCACATCGGCACGACCCGCCGCCGACGCGATTCGCTTGCCGTAACACCCCGTAGCGCGCGGTTCGCGGCATGTGAGGATGCTTCGGTTCGTTCTCGGTTGCAGGCGAGGGCGTGTCCCGGCCATGAGGAAGACTGCGCCAGTGAACGATTACCGGCTGTGCCGTCTTTCGACGTGTGACGGCGAACTAGAGCTTGCCGGACCGCCGGCTGCTCTTCGTGCCCTTGCCCGGCTGCTCCGCGAGCCTTGGGAGCGGGTGGAAGCTCAGGTTTCGGGCGGAGTTGTCGTTCAGGAGCGGACAGCAGGACCGCTGACCGTCAGCCTTCGAGGCGAAGCAACGCTGCATCTTTCCGGCGGTCATCGGTATCTCGACATCCTTTGGGACGCCCTCGACGGTGTGGCTGAGCAAGCCGAAAAGCGCTGAGGATCGCGGGGTTCACCGGCATCAGCACATCGAGTACCTTTCGGATGACGAATACCGGTCGCCGGAGTCTGTCCCTCTGGTCATCGTGTCCGATTGGCCAGAGGCGGCATAGCGGACGAGCGGTGACCGCAGTCTCGGACCATCGCGCCTCCCTCAGTACCGCGCGGCGAACGCCCTCACATCGGCAGTTCAGGATGCCCGCTCGACTCAGAGGCTATCTACCGAGCGTGATCGCCTCGGTCGGCGAGCACGCGCGGGTCGCGGCAGATCAGCGCGGCGTCGCACGTCGGTCGAAGCGGGTTGCTGTAGTCCTCGTGTGGACGTTGGCAGCCGAACTACCGACGTCGTCGCGCGTTGCGGTGCTGGCGGTAGCGTTGAATCCACAGTGGCACGACGACTACCCAAACGAGCGCGATCAGGCGCATCCGGCCAGTGCTGAGCGTCAGGTTGGCTATGAAACAAAGCGCTCCGAACGCGGCCGCAAGTGAGCCACCCCCGCTTTCATGGAGCTTCTCGATCATGGTCTGATGGCCATGGGGAGGAAGTCGTCCGTGGCAGCACCGAAGAAGTACCCCGACGAGCTACGCCAGCGCGCTGTGCGCTTGTATCGCGAGTCGGACCCGAAGCCCGTGATCCGGCGCCTGGCCGAGCAGCTCGGCGTGCATCACGAGGCGTTGCGGAACTGGATCAGGCAGGCCGAGGCCGACGCGGGCGAGCGTCACGACCGGCCCACCAGCGAGATGGCCGAGGAGAACCGCCGGCTGCGCAAAGAAGTCGCCGAGCTGCGGCGGGCGAACGAGATCCTGAAAGCGGCGAGCGCGTATTTCGCGGCGGAGCTCGACCCGACCCGGCGGCGGTCATGACGTTCATTTATGAACACCGTGACCAGTTCGCGGTCGCGCTCCTGCTACGGGTCCTCAACGTCGGCGCCTCGACCTACTACGCGTGGGTCAAGCAGGTCGAACAGCCCTGCGACCGTGACGTAGTCGACCTGGGGTTGCTGTCCAACATTCACGAGATCTGGACCGCGTCGGGGCACACCTACGGACCGGGTGCACCGGCAGCTACGCCGCGACGGCATCCGCGTGGGCCGCAAGCGGGTGGAGCGGCTGATGGCGCAGCAGGGCTGGCAGGGTGCGTTCCTGCGCCGAGGCTGGCGCGGCGGCTCCACGAAGCAGGACCCGCGGGCGACGCCGGCGCCGGATCTGGTCAACCGTCAGTTCACCGCAACCGGGCCGCACCGGCTCTGGGTCGCCGACGCCACCCGCATCCCATGCGGCGAAGGCGTGTTCTGGCTGGCAGCGGTCCGCGACGCCTTCTCCCGCCGGATCGTCGGATGGAAGACCTCCGACCGCTGCGACACCGACCTCATCCTCGCCGCACTCGAATACGGCATCTGGTCCCGCGACGTCCGCGACGGCCAGTTGATCCACCACAGCGACAGGGGGTCCAACTACACGTCCTTCCGCTTCGCTGAACGCTTGCAGGACAACGGAATCCTGCCCTCGATGGGCTCCGTCGGCGACTCGTACGACAACGCGCTCATGGAGAACTTCTGGTCGACGCTGAAGATCGAACTCGTCTACCGCACGAGCTGGCGCACCCGCGACGAGGCCGAGAACGCGATCTTCGCCTACATCGACGGCTGGTACAACACCCGCCGCATCCAAAAGGAACTGGGCTACCTCAGCCCCGACGAGCACGAAACCGCCTGGCACGCCCGCCAGAAGGAACCAGCCGAACCAACTATCACTACCCCTGCACCAGCCGGCAGCAGGTAACCACCGTTCCATCAAAGCGGGGGGAACTCACTGCACACCATGTGCGGGACATGGGTGGCTCGCATAGCTCCACGAGAATTAGCGCCTACCATTGAAGGCTGGCTTGACGAAGGCCGCAGGGTTCGAATAGCCGCCATGCCAGTCCCTTACGACCGCGACCGGATCGCCGACGTGCTCCCCGACCCGCCGCCGGAGCCGACCGGCTGACCCATATTCACCTGGTGGGGACGTCCTCCAGGTGCAGCTGGTACCAGTGCTCGTCGGTGACCAGGTGCAGCACCGGCCCGCGGCCGACAGCCGTCACACGGGCCGGAAGCGGGCCGCCGTCGGGCAGGACGAGCCGGTACTCGCCGGCGACGCGCAGCGCGTCGCCGTCCAGTTCCCCGACGACGAACCGGTCCTGGTCCGGCCCGTACCCGCCGAGCAATCCGATCCGGGTGTGGCTGACAGCCAAGGCTCTGGCTCCGTCGATCGGGTTGCGCCACCCGGTGACCTCCCCACCTTGGACCCTCACGATCGGGAAGTCGGTGTAGTAGCAGGTCCAGACCGCATCGTCGGTGACGTTGAGGGCGTAACAGTCGCTAATCGCGCCGAAGGTGTTGTCCACATGGGACGGAAAGCGCCACGCTGGCTGCAGCTCGGGTGAGAAGCGGATCAGGCCCATGTTGCCGATCGGCGGAGGGGCGTCCCGGTCACCCCAGCCGTAGTTGCCGTACACGCCCTCATCGAAGTACCCCACCCACACCTCACCGGAGGTGGTGGTGAAGACGTGCTCGATGCCGTCGCCGAGGGTTGCCCGGGCCTCGATGTGTCCCTCGCTGTCGTAGATCACCGCGTTGCGGTCCGGGTCGTCCGGGCGCCACCGGCACCGGGCTCCGACCACCAGCACCCGTCCGTGCGGCAGGGGCTGCACCGATGGGTGGGCCGCCGCCAGCCCCGGCAACGGCGTGACGTGGACGCTGTCGCCGGCCTGCCTGCTCGCCCGCACCGTTACGGGACGGTCGCTGGTCGGGTCAGGGAATGTCGCCCAGCCCGGTTGGGTGGTGACCGACCGACCGCAGCGCCGCGTTGTCGGCCGCATTAGCCCACAGCGCGACGAGGTCGCCGGCCGGTCCGACCGACGCCGACACCAGCACGTCGCCGCGGTAAGGCCGCACCAGCGGCGGACCCGGCGCCAGCATCCACGTCGGCCGCCCGTGGGCGGTCTGCTTCCTGTTCCGCCGACGGCCCTTCTCCCACGTCACTCCGGTACCTCATCACCACGTCGCGCTCCGACGCCAGCCGATTCCACAGGTACCGCCCCACGGGCCACAAGCAGACCTGCCCCACGTCTGGTTCCCGGCCGAGCTCGGGCACGAACACGTTCCACTTCTCGTCCATGCCGCGAGCGTCGCAACCGAGCTTGACCCATTCCCACTGTTCGTCCGACCACGTGCGGGGGCGGAATCTCGGTCATCGGCATCCGCGCCACGTTGGGCGACACGTGCCGCAACGACGACCGGGGGCAGTCCCGTGCCCCTGTTCGCCCGCTGGGCGGTGGCAGTGAGGAGCTGCCACCGCCCAGGCCGTCAACCTTGGTGGTGCCTGATGACCCGCACGGTGGTGGTGGCCTTGATCGGCTTGTCCTGCGGACCGCGCAGTTGAGGGTTGATGTAGATCAGCCGGCGCTGGCTCCGACCTGGCCCGTAAGGTTGCCGGCGCCAGTGTCCACGCACCCACCACCGGTACTCCCGGCTGACGCCTTCGCCGGTGGGTTGCCCGCCGTTTCCGTCGGAGCGCGATGCCCCTCGGCTGCCCCGGAACTGGATCAGGCGCACCTCGGGCTCATGCCGGCTCTGCCGGCGATAGGCCTTGCGGATGCGATCGTCGACGGGAGCGTGGGAGGTCTGGGCCAGTTGCTGGGCGATGAGTAGGAGCGTCGCGTTGAGCGGTTGGGCGGGGTTGGTGGGTGCGAGGATCGATCCGTCGGGGATTTGTGTGCACCACGTGGGGATGAGCCAGCCCACGTGTTCGCGGAGGCGTTGCAGGTCCGGTCCTTGCAGGCCGGCGCCGACAGCGCGGTATCCGACGGCGACGACACCGTTGGTCGTACTGGTCCAGCTGAGGGCGGCCATGGTCTCCAGTGGCAGCGCCCAGGCGAGCAAGCCGTGGGGTGCGGGCAGGTCCGTGGACTCGAACGGGGTGTCGGGCAGTGCCGCTGTGGCGTGGCGGGTCAGGTCGGTGAATTCGGGGTCGACCCAGTAGAGGCGGGCGCCGTCCAATCCGTCGGCGACGGCCTGTCGCGGCTCGGCCGGGAGCAGGTCGATCTGGTCCGGCCCCCGGAGCAGGGCGGTAAGCCGGTCGCGGACTTTCGGCAGCCGCGTCGCGGCCACGGGCATCTGCTGCCACTCCCCCACGGAGGTGAGGGTTCGACCGGCTTGCAGGCTGTCGACGATGGTGGCTTGCAGCTGGCGTAGAGCATGCCGGGCGTCGCCGGTGAGGTCGGCGCCGATGGCGGCTTGGGCGCGGGTGGCGAGACCCTCGGCGTCGCGCGCCTCGACGAGCATGGAGCAGGTGATGCACGCCGCCCAGTCGGTGCCGTAGCGGTGGACCTGGTGGTGGTCGTCGGCGATGAAGTGGGCGTCGACGTTGCGGGTGCGGTGGACGTAGATGACTTTCGGGTCTGAGCAGAAGTCGCAGCGGTACTCGGCGGCGACGGTGTCGGCGGGGACGGGCTGCGGGTCGTGGTCGGGCCGACCGGCGGCGGCGGGGTGCCGCCATGCCCACTCCCCCGTGGCCAGGTCGGTGTACCGGTTGAGCAGTTGGCGGCAGACCTGGCAGGCGGTGGGGTTCAAGACTGCACCTGCCGTCGGGTCACCGTCCGGTGGGCCTGGTGGTCGCGTAGCCGTCGGCGACGTTGTATCGGCGGGGGCATGTGCATTCCGGGGTGGTAGTTGGCGATGTGGTCGCGGCGCTGCTTGGCGTGGTAGAGGGCGATGTCGGCTTGACGCAGGTGGCCGGCGAGGGTGCCGTCGAGGCCGTTGAAGTAGGTGACGCCGGCGCTGGCGTGCGGGGTGAGGGTGGCGCGGGTGCCGTCGGCGCCGGTGACGGTGATCGGGGGCGTGAGGGCGACGAGCGCGGCGGCGGGCGGATGGAGGTGGTCGTGGTCGTCGGCGGGCAGGAGCAGCAGGAATTCGTCGCCGGCGAGGCGGGCGGCGACGCCGCCGTGATGCGCCGCGGTGTGCGACAGGCGGTCGGCGGCAGCGACGAGGAGGGCGTCGCCGGCGTCGTGACCGTAGGTGTCGTTGACGGCTTTGAAGTCGTTGAGGTCGATCAGCGTCACGGTCAGGCTGCGCCCGGCCTCGGCGAACCGGATGAACAGTCGGGTGGCGCCGGTGCGGTTGGGCAGTCCGGTGAGCGGGTCGTGGTGGGCCTGCTGGACGGCGGCGGCGAGCTCGCGGCGCAGCCGGCGCAGTGCGGGCCGCGTGGTCGCTGCGCCGAGTAGGAAACCGAGGGCGGCGGCAAGGCCAGCCATGGCGATGGTGGACACTGTGTTCCTTCCTCTGGAAAGGCCCGGGACGCGTGCTGTGGGGCTGGCGTCCCGGGCCCGGGGAAACGAGAAGCGGCCCGCCACGAGGGCGGGCCGGTGCGGGTCGCGGGGTGCGGCGACGGCGCGGTCAGCGGATGCCGAGGCGACGCCGGTCGGCGATGTCGGCCTGGGCGGCGAGTTCCGGGTAGGTCGCGCGGATGACGTCCCACACCTGGCGCAGCAGCTGGTGGCTGCTGTAGACGGGTGACGGGTCGCCGTACCGGTAGGTCATGGTTTCGGTGTCGACGTGTCGGGCGATGTGGCTGCGCGGGTTCGCGGCGAAGGGGGCGGGGCGGCGGCAGCGGGGGTTGGGGCAGTGCGGCGGCGGCTCAGGGGCTGCGGCGGGCTGCCACCGCTGGTACCAGTGCGGTCCCCGCCGCCCGTCGACGGCGATGCCGGCGGTGATCCGGCCGCCATTGGTGGCCATGGTGAACTGGCGGCGGCAGTAGCTGCAGTGGTCGCGCCAGATGAAGCGGACGTCGCCGATGACGGCGGTGTGGCCGTCGAGGGTGAGCACGGGGGGTGGCGCGGTGGCGATCTCCGCGGGCAGGTCGGGGTGGTGTTCGGTCACGGTGGTTCCTTCCGGTAGCAGGAAGGGGCGAGCCGGAAACCGGCTCACCCCTTTGTGGGTGGGCGTTCAGGCGGACAGGAGCGTGAAGGCGCGCCGTTTGATCGCCGCGGCGGCGCCGTCGGAGAGGACCTTGTGGGCGCGGTGGTGGGCGCTGCGGGCGGGTTGCTCGTGGTCAAGCCACTCGGTGATGGCCTGGTAGCCGGCCCAGGCGGTGCCGCGGATGGCTGCTTGCGTGTCGGCTTCGTCGAACAGGTGCCGCAGGCTCCGTTCGCGGGCCATCTTCTTGAGGTAGGCCGATTCGCCGTCGTCGTCGGTGAGGGGCCACAGCTGTCCGGCGATGTACTGAAGCTGCTCCCAGTCCAGCTGCCTCGCGCACGTCGCTGGATTGCGGCAGGCAGTTGGGGTGGGGCGCGGGCAGCGCCGAGGGCAGGCGGATGCGCCCGCACGGCGTGCTGGCAGCTGGTGTGAATGTCGTCAGCGGTGCCGGCGGGCGGTGGTGATGTCCACCAGTGCCGGCCGGCTCGTCGGACGTCCACGTGCGGCGACGTCCCGAGCCGCGGGCTGCGCCTGGGAGTTGCGGACGCCGGGGCGGCGGTCTGCTGTCACGGGCCGACCTGGGTAGGTGGGCCTGAGAAGCGGCTGGGCGCCGGCGGGCGTCGGAGAAAGATGCGATGTGCCGCGAACGCTACGGCCGGTGCCTGACAGGGCCTACCGGAAGGCAGTTCACTGCGACTCCGTCAGACCTGACAGGCCTGCGCCCACCCCGACGTCTCGCAGAGCGGGCCTCGCGCACTGGCGATGATGGCTTGCGCGGCGAGGTGGGGTCAGCGTCGTCGGGAGTGGGGCGGCGGCGCGGCCGAACATCATCGGCCGCGGCGATCAGGCAGGCAGGCTGGCATTCCGGGCTGCGGTTCACCCGTCGGCCCTTCCGTGGAAGACCAGGACGTCGGCATGCACCCTCATCCGGTCGGTGGCCGGGGCTTCGACAGCGACGAGGTGCTGCACGTAGGTGAGTCCCCTCGCCCGGGCGGCGCTGATGACGCGCGGATGCATCATGGCGTCGCCGCTGGCGAGGGCGACGACAAGACAACCGGCGCGACGCAGCCGGTCGGTGTGCGTGCGCAGCCACCCCGCCGCGGACTGCCGCGGCCACTGCATGACGATCAGCGCGGCCCGCTCGTGGCTCGCGAGACGGCGCCGGATCCGGCGGCCCGCCAGGTGCGCGGCTCGCTGGAGGTGTGCGCTGTTGGTGCCGTCGAGGATCAGGTCGCGGCGGTGGGTGAAGTTGGCGATCAGGCGCTGGGCGAGCGGAGCCGACACCAGCTCGGTGTCGGTCGGCAGGTGCCACACGGTGATCGGCACGGGCGGTTGCACGGGCACCAGGTGACCGGTCGGACGGGGTGACGGGCGGCGGTCGGTCATGGGCGTGTGCCCCTGGACCGGTGACGTACTGACCAACAGGCAGACGGCGCAGGTCAGGCCCGCCGAACCCGGGGGCCGCCCGACAGGGCCTGACAGCCCCGGCGGCGGAACATGTCGCTGCCTGACCGCATCTGACAGCGATCCGTCCTGTCAGCAGGTGGCACTGGAATGGGCGGCCTCGAACCGATCGAGCCGAGGAGCGCACATGCCCATCTCCGCCATCGCCGCCGCCGACCGGGCTTTCGCCCTGCTGGTCCGCGGTCCGGACCCGTTGCAGCTCGACGGCCGTGACGTGCCGGGGCTGCCCCGGCGTCGCCTGACCCTCGACACCGTCCGCGACCTGCTGGTCGGCGGGGTCGACACCGGTGTGTCGGACGCGGTGTGGCGGATCCTGTCCGCCCACGCCCGCGCCGACGGCCCGGCGTGGGTGGTCGGCGCTGTCGGGGTGGCCGTGCCCGGACTGACCCTCATCGCCTCCCGGCTGGCGCACGGCTTTGCCAAGCAGGCCGACGACATCGGCTCCGAGGTCGTCGCCGGGTTCCTGCAGGCCCTGCGCGGCGACGACCTCAAGGGACCGCGCGTATGGCTGCGCCTGTGCTGGACCGCGTGGCGTACAGGCCACGCCGCACGCCGCACGGAAACCACGCTGGAACTCCCCCACGATCTGCCGGTCGGCTCCCGCACCCCACGCTTCCCGTACGGGCACCCGGACCTGGTCCTGGCGCGCGCCGTCACCGCCGGCGTCATCACCGCCGAGCAGGCCGAACTGATCGGCGCCACCCGCCTCGGTGGAACCCTCGTCGATCACCTCGCCGCCGAGCTTGACGTGTCCGCGCCGGTGATCCGGATGCGTCGCCGACGTGCCGAGCAGACCCTCGCCGCCGCCATCCACCGAGGCGACCTCGCCGTACGCGCCAACCGCGCACGCCCTCGGTGATCGCCTCACCGTTGCGGGCAGCCAGCCCCTGCCTCGCCCATTCATCCCTGCCGTTCGCAAGGAGAAACGCATGAGCTTGGAAGCGATCGTGTGGGCGCTCCACGACGCCCCCGACGTGCCGCCATCGTGCCTGGCCGTCCTACTCGGCCTTGCTAACCACGCCCACAGCGACGGACGCGGTGCCCACCCGTCCCAGGAACGCCTCGCCCATTACGCCCGCAAGTCGGTGCGGTCGGTCCGCAACGACCTGGCCGAACTGCAACGCCGCGGCTTGATCCGCCGTGGCGACCAGCGGCACACCGCCTTCGTCCCGCTCGACCGGCGCCCGATCGTCTGGGATCTGGCAATCGAGCGGCGCCGCACCGTGCCAACTGCCCCAACACCCGAGATTGCGGTTGAGGCGGAACGGTCGGAAGCAGGCTTCCGGGGTTCCCCTGAACAGCCGGAAGCAGACTTCCGGTCGTCATCCGAGAAGGCGGAAGCTGGCTGCCCCCCGCAACGGGAACGGCCGGAAGCAGACTTCCCAACGACAGGAAGTGTGCTACCAAACGGCCGGAAGCACGCTTCCTACAAACCGTCCTTAACCATTAAAGAACCACGCGCGCGCCGGCGCCCGAGGCGCTCCGTCGACCGGCACTGCCCCCGCCACCGGGGATCCCCGGCGCACAACTGCGGCCCGTGCCGAAGCGAAGCGCTCGCGGGCCCCGAATGACCGGCCGAAGCCAACGTCCCTGCCCCAGGGCGCCTCGGCGGCTCTGCGGCCCGGTGCGATCAACCGCCACGCAGTGAGCAGTTGGACCAGTTCTCGGGTGTGAGACGCCCCGCCTCTGCCTACATGGGCCGGACCGGAATTCGGAGCGATGACATCTTGGGTGTGAACTCTCGGCGAGGCCGTCGGATCCGGTGTCGTCCGAGGTCATCCGGCCTGCGGAGGGTCGTCTCGGTCTGGGTCGGCTGGCGCGATTGCTGTAGTTCGCTGCTGTGCTGCCGGCTTCGACCGCTCGTCCTCCCTGGTCCACCCGAGGAAGCGGCGGTGCAACGCGCCAGCCGACGTCCAGGGCATGTCCTCGGCGGCTTTGACGAGGTAGGAGCCGAGGTAGAGGGCCAGCGACACTGGAGCGTCCGCATACTCCGCCCGCAGCTCGCGCCTCCGAGTCGAGCAGGGCCACGGAAGGTCGCAGCCTCCGCAGCTCCAGATCGGCATGACCGGGCTGTGGGTGGTCACCGCTCACCAGCCAGGAACCGAGTGGTGATCGTCCAGGCCTGCCGCCTGGTTGCCCAATCCACCTGCCAGCATCGGTACGGCACCAGCCGCGACCACCACACTCGGCAACCGACGCACATCCCGTCGAGCCCACGGACGTGTACCGCGAGAATCGCCTGCTCCTGATAGTCGCTCACTCGGCTTCTCCGTCCGGCCAGTGACCACGGTTGATCGGGATCCGGTGCCGGGTATGGCAGGGCAGTTCAACACCGCATCGGCAGATTCGCCGCCAGCTCTGCCAGGACCAGACCGGCCGGTGCCGTCGGGCGAGGGTCAGGGCGGTCGCGAGCAGATATTCGTCGTACGAGACGCGCTGCCTGTCTGGAGCCGACATGCCATGAGAGCCGGCCCCCACTCGGCTCACCCGTGGCCCCTCGTCCCGTAGCCGGTGCGCTGGCCCAGCGTCACCGGCATAGTCGGCACTATCTGCGTCGGCTCGCGGTACCACTGCGTTTCCCGCAACCGCTCCGCCTGGTCGAGCAGTCGCCGCTGCGCCTCCGCCTGCTCGCTCGCCTGGTACCGCTGCCCGGTGCCCGGCGGTGGCGGCGGCTCCGGCCGCTGGACCAGCCACCGCACCAGCTTGCACAGCTCGGACCAGATCGCCACAGGTTCCGCCTCCTCGTCGAGCGTCGGGAGGCGGCGGCGAAGTCTCGTCAGGTCCTATCGGGTGTCGGGCATGAAAGAGCCCCGCCGCCGCCAGTGACCTGGACGTTACGAGCGGTCACGGGCGGCGGCGGGGAGAGTTTGTACCCGAGGGAGCGCTACCCCATCACCCCAATCGCGAGAGCGAGCTCCCGCGCGTCCTCCCCGACCGTGCCCGGCCGGTTCGACAGCTCCAGAGCGAACGTGCGGGCGTACGGATGGTGCCGCACCGTGTCCACGCTCTCTCGCAGCGCCCGTCCGAGCAGATGCACCACCGCGACCTCGCCTCGGTGCAGCATGTGCGCCCGAGCGGCCTCGATCAGGGCGCCAGCCCGACGGGTGTGCGACGGCAGCGCCCGATAGTCAGCTGTGTCGGCCCGCCGGACGGCCTCACCAGCTCGACACAGGTCCGTCTCGATGGTGACCGCGTACGCCGCGCAGGCGGCTGGCCCGAACATCAGCCAGGGGTGGGCGTACCCGCTGCCGAGCCGGCTCGCCGCCTCCTCGGCGGCGTCCCACGCGCGCCATGCCTTCCCGGCCCGCCCGGCCTTGCTGTGCCCGAGCGCGATGCCGAGCTGCGCCTGCCCCCACCGCGCCAACTGCTCACCACCCGCAGCCGGGTCAACCAGGCCCGCGGCGTCGACGAGCACCTGCTCGGCGGCGTCGACCTGGTTCGCTCCGCGGTAGACGTGGGCGTAGTACCAGGCGGCTACGGCGATGACAGCGGGGTCGTCTGCGTCCTGAGCGGCGAGCATCGCCCGGTCAGCGGCGAGCCACACCAACTCCGAATACGGCTGATGGGCCATGTACAACTGCGCAAGGTGGTAGACGCGCGCCAACTCGACCAGCGCCTGCCGGCGGGCCAGGCCGTCCAGCCTGCGGGCGCTGCGTTGCGCATCAGCCAGCAGCCCGGGAAGCACCGCGGCGACCGCCGTACGCTCGACGGTCGACCGGTGCCACAGCGCCCACGCCTGGTCGACCAGGCCGCGCAGCACGTCGACGGGCGTCGGATCGCCGGCCGGCACGGCAGTGCGCTGCATGGCGGCGGCGACGTTGTCGACATCGGGGTGGCCAGCGCGGGTTACCGATGCCACCGGCAGGGACTGATCGCCGGTCAGCTCCGCCAGGTCGGAGATGTCGAGCACATCGGCCAGGCGGAGCAGCATAGGTAGGCGGGGCGGGAGGAGACGGCCATTCTCCAGGGCTTTGACCCATTCGGCGCTGCGGCCGACGAGTCCACCGAGAACTGGACGCGTTTTCCCTGCACGTTCGCGGTGGGCGCGAAGACGCGCACCAAAGGTCGTGGGGTCGGTCATCGTCGTCTCCCAGGTAGCGGTCTGGGCGGCGGGCCGCCGGCCGCTACTCCGGCGGGCCGCCACAATCGACGGTACTCGGATGGCAGCCTCCATGCGCTCCGCCGTAACCGAGTTGCGAAAGAAGTGCCGCGCGAGGCGCGCCGACCCGGCACGCGGAACGGGCCACCAGGCACGCCTTCACAGACTCCGGCGTACAGGTCGGCTCGTCCGTCGCCCACCAGGCCAGCCGCTGTCACATGGCGGCTGGCCTGCTGCTTCTTCGAGTGCTGCCGGTCGTCGTCGGTCGTCCTTGGTCGGCGTTTGACGGCCCGGTGACGGCCAGACGGCCCGGTGACGGCCCAGACCTCGGCTGCCTGTAGATCCGTGGTCGGTTCTATTGACCGCGCGAGCCTCGTTGCTGACCTGTTCTAGAGTCCGGCCATGAACCCGCGACGGCCAAGCCGAAACTTCCTGCGGGCGTTCTCGACGTTCGGTCTGGTCTTTGCGATTGCGCTCCCGGCGATAACCACATGGTCGATCGCAGACGAGGGTCGGGGATCAGGGGCAGTCGCTCAGGTGCTTGACGTCGAGCATCTCGGAGTGAGGACCTTCCTGACAGTTCAATTCAGTACAAATCGTGGCGAGGTGTGTCAATCACGTCTGCGCGTTACGGTCGACGCAAACCGGGCTATGAGTAGCGGTTAGCGCATCCGGGTCCACCACGCCAAGAGCGACCCTTGCTCCAGAGTGCGCGAGGCTGGGGATCAATCCGGTTGGTGGATCATCCTCCTTGCGGTGGTACTTGTGATCACGTTCGCCATCGTGACCTACGTTGCGTGGCGTTGGCCCCGACCTCCGCTCCCACTCCGATACGCAGGCATGCCCTGACGAGATGGACGAGGTCGGTTTGACCCGGCACCGCCGTCAGACGTTGAAGCGGAACTAAGAGCCGCTGTCCCGCCACCAGCGGAGCAGCGTCCGACACCTGCTCACCCCGCCTCTTAAGTCTGCCGTGGTTGGTTGCTGTTTGACGACGTTTCACGATGTCTTGTGCCCCCTATCTGCCCCACGCGTTCGGCGTTCTTAGCTGCCGACACCGGCATCCGACCGCGTGCCCCAAGGGCGCCCCTGCCTGGCCCCCCGACCTCTGGTCGGCGCATTACGAGTCGGCTGCCGGTCCCTGCTCCCCCGGGCGCTTCCGTTGGTTGACTGGCTGCCATCGTCCGTGATCGTCCGCCCATGCTCGCCGGCCTGGCTGCTCGGTTGGCTGCTTTGACGGTCGCCCGCACCGACTTAGGTCCGTGCCGGCATGTGGCGGACATCAGTAGCGGCGACGCTCACGAAACGTCGCCGGAACTCGGCTTCACCGCGGCGACCGCTCGGCGCAGCCGTTGGATCCGCCAGCCGGCCGAGAGCCCGGCTAGTACACCGCCGCCCACGGCGCACCCGATGGCCAGCCACGGCTGCCTCGCCGTACACCAAGTCTCGATGAACCAGCCCAGCGCGGCGCCAGTGAGCGCCACACAGGCCACATCGATGATCGGCCACTCGCGGTCCGGCCCGGCGCCCCGCCACCAGCGCAGCACGGTTGTTGGTAGGGCAAGTGCTATTGCTCCGGCCAGCGAGACCAGCGGCCCGAACGTACGGTGCGGCAGGGGCGGTTGGTACCCCAGGGCTTGCGCGGCGGTCAAGGCCAGAGTCAACGCGCTCAGCACGCTCACCTGCGCGAGCACGAGGTTGTCCCGTCCGCGCTGCAGCGATCCGTTCACCTCTGTCGCCGCCAGTCCGCCCACCTCCGACGCCTTGAGGCGCACCGATTCCAGGTAGGTCTCCTCGACCCGGAGCTGTTCCAAAGTCCACTGGCCGAGCTCGCGGTCGCTCTCCGCGACGCGGCCCGGACCAACGAGCTCAGCCAGGTTGTGCACGGCCAGCTGCGCGGTCGCGGCCATCGCGCGAACGTCGGCGAGGTAGCCCACCACCCGGCGCCGGCCTGCGTCGACCTCGACGAGCATCGGCTCGGCCCGCAGGACACGGTCCAGGGCGGGCCCCTTCGCCTGCAGTGCCCCGTGCAGCGCAGCGGTGTCCCGATTGACCGCTGCCACAGTCGTTCGGATCCCAGGCAAGGCGGCGGCGAGCAGCCGTGACTGGTGGCGTAACCGCGCGGAATGCTCGAGGTAGCGGGTGAACCGAGGCAGACCGCGGTGCGGCGGGTTGGTGAACCACGCCGATTGGACTCGGCCACCGTCGCGGCCGGCGATAGCGAAGAGGCGGCGATCGGCGCCGCGCCGCCCTGCCCTGGCCGAAGGCAACTCAGCGATCAGCTGTTCAGGACTGGGCCGCCAGACCGACCAGCGGCTCGGCGGGTCGGGAAGCTGCCTGAGCAGCGCCGGCAGTCGCCGCTCCTCGGCGTCGCGGGCCAAGCCGACGTGCACCAAGACGGTGCCGACCATGTCCCTGGCCGGCGCCGTCCACTCGTCCAGCCACCCCACGTCGAACTCGCTCCACGGCTTGGTGCCGCCCTGCACCGCCTCGAGAACGCTGACCGCGACGATGTCGCGCTGCTGATAGACGAGGATCTGGCGCAGCTCATGTGGCGCGGTGCACTGGGCCGCGCCCAGCACGGTCAGCGCACCGGCCTGGCCACCGTCCCGGGGCAGCTCCAGCTCGACGGGCCAGCGGTGGAGAATGGACTTGGTCATTTCGCGACTTCGCGCCCGCTCCCAGAGCTGCGTCACCGCCAGCCGGGACGGGGTGTCCTCGTGGGCAAGGACGCTCTCGGCCCGGGTGAACACGTGGAAGAGAACGGCCGGGTCGCGCAGCGGCGCGATCATAGCTTCCGCACGGGGCCGTCGCCCGCGGCCGGCTCGGCATCTGCCGGCGGCTCCGGGAAACCGAGCTCGGCGAGCAGCGAGTTCGCCACCTCGCGCAGGCCAGGTCCAGGTGACACGCCCTCGTCGTTCTCGAGGTCCAGCTCGTGCCCGAACCCGTCAACCCGCCGGGTGGGGACGTAATGGCGCAGCGCGCGATGGGTCGCGCCGACCTGGTTCTCCTCCTTGGAGCGGACCGCCTCACGCAATCGCAGGAGCACCGGCGAGATCTCTGCCCACTCGGTGGGCGCGCGCCGCAGGGCGAGTACCGCGCGGACCGTGTTGGCCACCTCGTCGTTGTACACGGGCATCGCCCAGCTCCTTACAGGTAGACGGTGAGTGGAAGGCTCTCGATCAGTACGTGCGGCTCCGGCTTCTCGGCCACGACCTTCCGATAGTGGGCATGCAGGTTGACCACCACGTCGAAGGCAGATCCGGCCCGAGCCGCCGCGCGGCTCGCTTGCAACAACGCGCGGACCGTGTCGACGATCTCGTCGTCCAGCACGCTCCACAAAGGAGCGCCGATCGCGCCGGCGCCGGTGGCCATCAGCGCGCGCAGAAAACCGCCGATGTCGCCACCGTCAGTCTGCGTACCCTGTCCTGCGAGGCAGGCCCCGAGGACCGCCAGCTTGTTGCGCGGCAGCCGCAGGCGCAGGGCGACGTCGTACTGGGTGAGGAAGTCGCCGTCGGGCAGCACCAGGTAGGGGCCGTATTGCCCGTAGGTCTCGTCGTACTTGCCGTGGCCGGCATAGATGAAGAACTCCGGCTTCGCATCGGCGATCGCTTTCAGCCCGGTCCCGTCCGCCCGGAACTTGCGTTCGACGTGCTCCAGCGCCCGTGGATAGTTCCCGGCAAGGATCATGTGATCCTCCTCCGACCAGTCGGTGTGTAGCAGTTCCCGGCCGGAGACGCCCCGCTCGCCGCCGCGGGCGCTGTCGTCGGCCGCCACGATGGCGGCGAGGTCGTCCGTCTCGCTGACCGGCTGCCGCTTCAGCAGGCTTCGGCCGCGGTTGACGAAAGCGGTGGCGCTGACCGACTGAGATAGCGGTACTCGTGCGGCAACCGGCGCCTCGGCTCCGGGCTCCCAGGCCACGTGCAGCGGAATGGCGAAGATGTCGTCGGTCGGGATCAGGACGAGGTGCTCCAGCTTCTCGGGCCTGTCGACCTCACGCCAGACGGGCTTGATCAGCAGTTCCCAGATCTCCCGGCAAAGATTGACCGACGGCGCGACGATTTCGCCTCGCTCGTTCGGCGTCATCAACTTGCGGACCAGAGCAGCGACATCGGCGCAAGGGATGCCGGTCGTCACGCGCATCTCGCCATGCTGGAAGACGAAGGCGCCAATGCGGTCCGGGGATGCCGGACCGTATGCGAAGTAGCGCACCACGCATGTGTGGTCGTTATTGACCGTAAACATCCGTAGCCGGTGGGCGATCTCCGGATCGTGCGTCGCCGCCTCCAGCGGCTGAGTGAGGAACTGGTTCTCGAACTCGGTCTCCCGGCGGGCAAGCTCCGCGATCCGGGTGGCCTGACGCTCGTCGTGTGCCGCCGTCACGGCCGCCCGGCGCACGCCGGTGCCGCGTCGGCTGCCGGCCGGCCGTTCGGCCGCGTTCGGGATCGCCAGGGCTTCGGCTGCCGCCGCCCGGGGTGCCGTCGGCAGCGTCAGCCGGGGAAGCTCGGCGGTCGCCATCATGTCCAGCAGCTCGCGAGCCGATGACTCCTCGACAAGGCCGAACGCGCGTTCGGCCGGCTCCGGACCGGAAGCGGCAGCCATCTCTTCGAGCTCCTGGGCGATCCGCTCCAGGAAGCTGGGGCGTACGGCCTTGGCGTACGCCCGCTTGTATGCGGGCAACGCCACTGCCCGGCGCACCGACTCGGCGACCCGCCGGCGCAGGTCGGCCACGCGAGCCTCGTGGCGATGGCGGATCGCGTCGTCCAGCGCATTTACCGCTGTCACGTAGTGCCGCATCGTATGGTCGGCAAGCTCGACATCAGTGCCGATGCTGCCGCCCGCGTGCAGGTCGCCGATCACCTCCTCGAGCAGACTGGCGAGCTGCTCGACGCCCTCGGCGTTCCCTTCTTTCGCCTCCAGCCGGGCGAGTTGCTGGCGGGCGATCAGCGCACCGCGCCCGTATCGCTCATTAAGCAGTTCGGTGAACTGGATCCGTGCCGTGTTGTCGTCGCTGAGCAGAGCCTGGTGGTTGACGGACTGCACGATCCGGAACTCGTCGCCGAGCGCCCTGGAGATGGCGATCGACCGCATCGAGTCGCGCAGCGAGGCCACGTGCTGCCCCGGGCCCGAATCCTTCTCAGCAAGCGCCAGGTTGTGTAGCAAGCTCGATAGGCCGCGCAGGAACTCCCGCCCGCGGTAGTCCTCGACTGCACCAGCAGAGTCGGGATCGATGCCATGCCCTTCCGCCACGGCGGTCGCATCGTCGATCTCGGCGCGCAAGGCGGCGATAGTCTCCGCCGGGCGTTGGTCGCCAGCCTGCCGGCTCTGCTCATACGGCGTGCGCAGCACGTTGCTGCGGATGTCGGGCAGGCACCACCAGAGACCGGCCGCCGCAGCCACCCGATGGGCCGCCTCGAAGTCGCGCAGCGCCCGGGCGAAGCTTCCCAGCCGGTAGTGAATCTTGCCGGCGCCGTCGTACCAGCGGGCCGTCACGTACGCCACGAACTCGCCCTGCGGCTGGCCGAGCAGCCACTCGACGTCCGACCGAGAAGCCTCGATTCGGCGCAGCGCGGTCCAGTGGTCGTAGACCATGTCGCAGTGAATGATGTCGCACCAGTGCGCGCCGATCCGACGGGCCACCGCGCCCACATCGGCACGGTCGGCTCGTTCGAAGGCGCCGGCCATGCGAAGCACGCCGAGGGCATACTCGTGACGTAGCGGGACATCGAAATCGGCGTCGTATCGGCGGATCAGTTCCTCGATGTCGAAGCCGTCCGCGAAGTCCATGATGCGGTCGCTGTACATGCGCCACCTCGGCCGGTCGGAATGTCCCGGAGCGCCCAAGGTATCCGCGGCTGCCGAGGTCCGAGTAGGACCGAACGTTCAAGGTCTCCCGGACGGTACGGTGACCGAACGCTCTACATAGATCACGGAGCGGGTCGGAACGGCGCGGATGAAAAAGCCAGAGCATCGATGTACGCCAGCCTGCCGGAGAGCTTCCCGGACATGTTCGCCCATCCGCCGGTGCCGGCGACGAGGTCGGCTCGACCCCGCCGAGGTCGCCGTCGCTGAGGACGCCCAAACCGCTGAGCTGGCACAGTATGGAATGCCCCGCCCTTCAAGGTTGAGACTGGCGTGGTCTAGCCGAGCAGTACGTGATGGTCCTGTGCGACGCGGTCCGCAAACCGAGTGGCCGGCTCGGCACATACCTACCGGGCAGTCCCGTTCCCCAATGCGAGCGGCGTCGTGGTGCCGCGTCGTGGTGCTGCCCCTCCACGAGGAGCACGTCGTCCTGCTCCGCCATTCCGCACAGCATCCAGAATGGCATTGGGAGCTGCCTCGCGGCTTCGGCATGCCCGGTGCCGACCCGGCCGAAGACGCGCGGCGCGAACTGACCGCGGAGATCGGCGTGTCGCCGACTGCGCTGCACAACCCTCGGCGCGGTCTATCCGGACACCGGTCTGACCGCCACATCCGTGCGGCTCTTTTGCCGAGGTGGAGGGTGAGCCGCCGACCGCCGACCGCCGACCGCCGACCGCCGACCGCCGACCGCAAGGAGGGCATCACGGAGGTTCGCCTCGTGTCGGCCGCCGAGCTGGCTCGGTTGATCCGAGACGAGACGATCAAGGACGGATTCACGATCTCCGCGTACGCTCGGGCCGTGCTGCATGGCTATATGCCAGCGGCGTGACGGCGGGACGCGAGGCGGGAGGACGGGGATGAGGGCAGACCAGGAGCGGCGCGAGCAGCGGCTCGCTCGCTACGACGAGCTGCGGGCAGAGCGGCCAGGATTGTTCGCCAATCCGCCCGGCGCGGCATTCGAGATCGTCTTCGACCGAGCCTCCCAGCTTGCCGCAGCCGAGACGGCGGCAGAGCAGCTGCGCGCGGAGGGGCGGCCCGCAGAGTACGGCGACATGGGCGTCGTATACGAGGACCGATTCGCCATCTTGGTCCGCGACACGGTCCGTTTTCGCGACGGGAAGATAGGGCCATACATCCGACTGCTCGGCGCCGATTCCGGCACCGGGGCCGCCATCCTGCCCATGCTCAACGACGGCCAAATCCTGCTGGTCCGCCACTTCCGACATGGGCTGCGCGGCTGGCAGTGGGAGATACCGCGTGGCTTCTCCGAAGGTGGCGCAGACGGCGCCACTACCGCGGCACGGGAGCTGGCTGAGGAGATCGGCGTCGCGACCGCGAAGATCGAGCCGCTGGGCAGGCTTGCCGCCGAGGGTGCGTTCGACGAGATCTACCTTGCCCGGTTGGCGGCCGACACGCTGCCCGTGATGCTGCCGGCCGAGGCTGTCACCGAGGGTATCGACGAGCGCCGGCTCTGCACCTCGGCCGAGCTGGCTGCAATGATCGCGGCTGGAGAGATCACCGACCAGTACTTGCTGGCCGCGTGGGCGTTCGCAACCGCGAAGGGCCATATCTGAACGGTCGACGCCACAAGGTCAGTCGCTGTAACAGGAGGGGTGACCTACTGTTTCTTCGGGTGCTGCTGGTCGTCGTCGGTTGTCGTTCGTCGTTCGACGGCCCAGTGAAGGCTCCAGACAACCCGGTGACGGCCGAGCAGGACAGCGTCCAAGTGTGAGGATGGGCCTCACCTCGGCGACTGGGTAGCCGCCTCGCCGGTCTGCTCGCGCCACTGGCCCCCATCGGCCTGACGAGCTGCCGAATCATTTGCCCGCGCCCTCCATGGTGCCCCAGCATCCCGGCACGGAGCCCCTTGAAAGGGCTTGCAGGGCGCCCCATGTCAACCGGCAAGATCCACGTACATCACCTCAATCCTCACTGTCAGGCGCGCCGTGGACACGCTGCGGCCGTTCGAGCGGCGGCTGGTCATGGAGGCCGCGGTGATGGGGCTCGTCCGCGGGCACCTCGCCGGTCAGTGCGGCGCGGAGGTGCCCCGCAGCGACGCCGCGATCCTGCACGAGGTCATCGACGCCTGCATCGGCTTCGCCGACCGGTATCCGCATCTCGCCACCGCATCGACGGGACGCCGGCGCCGGATCACCAAGGGCGCGACGGTGGCCCGGTGAATGATCGTGGCCGCGGCGGGCCTCAGATCCCTCGGCGAGTGCCCCCTGACCTGGTGTCTACAGATGTATACTCGGTCCGTGGATGAGGAATACCGCTGGGACGACGAGAGCTACAAGGCCCTCGCTGCCAACAAGGTGACCTGGCAGGACGTGGTCTACGTCCTGCGCTACGCCCATCCCAAGATCCGCCAGCACATCGGAGCCGTCCTGCGGATCATCGGCCGTGGCCGCGACGCCCAGCTCCTCGCGGTAACCCTCATCGAAGAAGGCGACGACCAGTACCTGGTGGTCACCGCTCGACACCTTACCGGCGCAGAAATCACCAGCGCCGAGGCACTGCTGAACAGGGGTCAACCATGAACCGTGACGACGCGCTCAGGCTCTCCCAGGAACCCATCGACCTCACCGGCGCCACCGTGGAACGGGAGGCGCGGCCCGTGAGAATGACCTACTCGGTCAGGATGCGCAAGCAGGACGAGGCGCTGGCCCTCTGGCTAGAGGAGGAAGCCGACCGCCGCGACCTAACCCCCAGTGACCTACTGCGCGAGTTGGCCGACGAAGCCCGACTCAGGGCAGCCCAGGACGAGGACAAGGTCATCACCGTGCGCGTCGGCGAGCTACACCGCATGATCGACCGCATCGCGGAGCGGCCCGCCGCCTGAACACCACGCAACCCGCCGGCCCCCAGGGATGCCCCCGGGGGCCGGCCTGTTGCTGTGACTGCTCCGTAACCCCAGGTAGCCTGCCGGTATGGCTGAGGACGACAGCGCCGAGGCGGCGCTGAAGCAGTTCCAGGACCTGCTGGCTGCCACCGGCAGAACGGTGTTTAGGTGACAGCACGAGGGCCGCTGATTACCGTCCGCGGGCAGAGGCCAACATGGCAGCGACGCCGGGAGGCACCATGACGTCAGTGGACCAGACACGCGTTGGCCACCGTGAGAGATCATTGGTCAGATACTCAGCATGTCCTAGATGGAGAGCTTCTCCGACATCTATCTCGGGTTCGACATCCGCCGAATTCCCGACCCGCGTGACTGGGACTCAGCGCGTCGAGTAGTGCGGTGTGTAGCGCCGGAGCACCGGTCGCTCGATGGCGCTGATCAACGCGTAGAGTCCAACCGAGACGACGACGATGAGAACGGCTCCCGCCCACAGAGTGCCAAATCGCGAGTTGCTGTAAGAGATTACGAGTAGGTTGCCCAGGCCGTCGCCTGTCGCCAGCCATTCGGCCAAGGTCGCACCGCCGAGCGCCGCCGGTACGGCAATCCGTGCCGACGCGAACAGCGCGGGCAACGCGTACTGAAGGCGCACCTTGGTCACCATGTGAAACCGCGAACCGCCCAGCGAGCTGATCAGCTCGCACACCGGCAGCGGCGCCGCGCGTAGCCCGACGGAGAGGTTGACCAGCGTGGGGAAAAAGACAACCAATGCGACGACCACGGTCACACCGACGAGGCCGCGGCCGAACACTAGGGCGATCAGCGGTGCCATGGCCACCAGCGGGACGGATCGAAGAACGATGGCCACCGGCATCAGGGTCTGTTCGGCCGCACGGACGGTCACCACGGCGACCGCCATCACCACGGCCGCGACGGTGCCGACGAGATAGCCGACCGCCGCGTCCACCATCGTGACCTTCAGCGCGAGCCACAGCTCGTGGCGATGCGTCGCGGCGTCCGGGTCGGAGACGACATAGCGCAGGACGTCGGACGGGGTCTTGGCGAAGTATCCGTTCAGGTCAAACAGTCGCAGCAGCGCGTACCACCCGGCCAGCGTCACCGCCACGGACAGCAACAGGAATCCGGCCGCTTCCAGTGCTCGGGAGAACCTGCCGTCCCTGCCTGCGGCGACGTCGCCGGCGCCGTTCCCCACATCGAGCTGCGTGCCGGCCCACGGCGTCAACAGCCGGGCGACGACGGCGGTGGCGGCATACAGTAGGCCGGCCAGGGCCGATATCACCAGCGCTATCCCCCAGGTGCGCTCGACCTCGAACGACGACTGTGCCTGGACGAGCGCGACACCCAGCCCGCGGCTCGCACCCAGGTACTCGCCGATGATCGCCCCGAGCAGTGCGGCAGGGGCCGCGATACGGAGGCCGGCGAAAAGACTCGGGAGTGCCGCACGGATCCGCACGAGCCGCAGCGTCTGCCAGGTCGACCCGCCGCAGGCGTAAACAAGGTCGACGGATGTTGCGTCACTGGAGCGGAGGCCGACGACCGTCGCGACGAGCGTCGTGAAGAACACGGACAGCGCTGCGAGGGCTTCCTTCGGCGCGTCACCGGGAAGCACGACCACGAGGATCGGAGCGATCGCCACGAGTGGGACGCAGTAGCTCGCGATGGCCAGGCGCAGCAGCACCCGCTCGGCAGCCGGGACCCGGACGAAGAGCATGCCCAGCAGGATCGCAGTCACGTTGCCCCAGGCATAGCCGACCATCGCCTCCCGGAGCGTGACGGCGATGTTCGCCTGATGGGAGGCGCGGTCCTGCCAAATCTTGACGGCGACATCGAGGGGCGACGGAATGACCCCCAGTTCGGCAAAACCGCTCGAGAGCAGGGTCCAGACGAGCAGCACCAGGCCGAGCCCCGCCGCGCCAGGCAGCGCCCGCCTCAGCCAGGCTGGCACAGCCGCGAACGGCGAGGAAGCCCGCACCGGCACGTTCAGATTCATCGGAGCCCTGTCTCTTCCGGGGACTGCTGGCTGAAAAGCACTTCACCCAGGTGGTCGCAGAGGGCATGGAACTCAGGGCTCCGCAGGACCTCCGGAGTGCGGGGGCGAGCAAGCGGCACGTCGACCGTGGACAGGACGCGACCCGGTCGCTGTGCCATCACCACGACACGGTCGGACAGGAAGACGGCCTCCGGGATGGAGTGAGTCACCAACAGCGTCGTGGTCGCACGCTCCAGCCAAATCCGTTGAAGCTCGACGTTGAGACGTTGCCGGGTCATCTCGTCGAGCGCACCGAACGGCTCGTCGAGCAGAAGCACGTCGGGGCTTATCGCCAGCGTACGTGCGATGGCCACACGTTGTCGCATGCCGCCGGAGAGCTGACCAGGCCGGGCACGTTCGAAGCCGGTGAGCCCGACCAGCTTGATGAGATCGCGGATTTCCGCAGGCACCGCCTTCCGGCCAGCGATCTGGTACGGGAGCCGGATGTTGGCCTCGACACTGCGCCAAGGCAGGAGCGCGGAATCCTGGAAGGCGACTCCGACGCGGTGATCACGACGCATCCTGTCCGGGTCCTGACCGTGCACACGCACCTGTCCGGAGGTAGCGGTCTCGAGCCCGGCGAAGATCCGCAGCAGGGTCGACTTTCCACATCCTGAAGGTCCCAGAAGCGTGGTGAAGGACCCGGCGGTGGTGGACAGATCTACCTCGTCCAGCGCCAACACCGTGGACCGGCCCATCCGGAAGGACTTCGTCACGCCGCTGGCCAGGAGGCCCTGGGCTGGTGCGGCCTCGGGCATCGGGCCAACCGGACCACCCCCGACCGCCACCTCGCTCATATCCGTCCTGCCTTCGCCGCGGCGAGCAGCCAGTCCCGGTATCTCATGTCCCTGTCCCGGACCTCGTTGTTGACATAGGCACCCGTTTCGAGGAAATGGAGCAGGTCACGCCCCATCTCCTGACCCCGCCGGGTATGCATGTCCAAGGCGTGGTCGGGAATCCGGGGCAGGCGCTGCCCGTTCTGCACGACACCCGCCGCCCAGTTGGCGAGTTCGTCGGAGGTGCGGTCCTTGGTGCAGGCGACGAGCGCGCGGATGGCATGAACGGCGAAGAGGAAGCGGTCGCCACGGCCCCGCGGGACGCGCGCATGCATGCGGTAGACGGTGTCCACAATGACCGGCTCGAGGAAGGACCCCGAGCCGACGTCTTCCACGGAGATGACCTGCAACCTTTGCCAGAGGCACTCCTCGAGTTCCTCACTGGTCGCGTACATCTCGTAGGCGAGCAGTACCGCCTCCTCGAGCTCGCCACGACGGATGGCCTTCTGCAGCGCGGAGATCACCTCGTCGGCTGCGAGGTCGTGCAGCGTCCTGACCTTGGTCCA
The DNA here is from genome assembly GCF_004217615.1 of Micromonospora kangleipakensis. NCBI lineage: Bacteria > Bacillati > Actinomycetota > Actinomycetes > Micromonosporales > Micromonosporaceae > Micromonospora > Micromonospora kangleipakensis. The sequence goes on from NZ_SHLD01000001.1 coordinate 4,757,970, forward strand.
CGGATCGGACTGTCCCAAGCTCATCTCTGACGTTGTCACGACTACACCGTGGGCTTTCCGTGGAAGACGTCCTGCAGGATCGTCGTGTCGAACAGGTCCTCGGCGGATGTGGTGATTCCCACGGCTGCCATCGTCTTGATGTTGGACTCGATGCCCTCCTTGGACATGGTCAACAGGCCGCTGGTCGTCGTCTCCGGCGTCGAAATGAGCGGGACGAACGCTTTCGCTGTCTGCAGCTGCTCCTGGAGATTGAGTTGGAGGCTCTTGCCGTACTTCTCGACCGCCAGCTTCGCGCCTCGCTCCGGGTCCTTGACGGCGTCCTGCCAGCCCTTCACGCTGGCGCGCATGAGGTTGACCAGCCGCGCCCGCTTGTGTTTGTCCGCGAGGGTTGCCTCGTTGACGACGAAGGCGTCGGCCCACAGGCCGTAGCCGTGGTCCGCGAGCAGGAAGGTCTCCGTTTTGATCCCCCGGCCCTGAAGTTGGATCGGCTGCGACGTCAGGAAGGAGGCGAAGGCGTCGACCTCGCCGTTGACGAGAGGGGCCGGGTCGAACTGGACCGGCACGTACTTGACCGACTTGGGGTCCACGCCGTTGGCGGTCAGGAAGGCGTTGTAAATTTCGGTGCCCGACTGCTGCACGCCAAGCCGTTTGCCGACGAGATCCTGGGGCGTGCGGATGGGGTTCTTGGCCAGGGACATCACCGCCGAGGGGTTCTTCTGCAGGGTGGCACCGACGACCTTCAGCGGAGCGCCCTCCTTTCGGGCTCGGGCGACGGTATCCACCGAGTCGAGCCCGACGAAGGCCTTCCCGCTGGCCACGAGTGGACCCACGGACAGCGATGGTCCTCCCGGGACAATGGTGGCCTGCAGGCCCTCGCTCGTGAAGTAGCCCGCGTCGTCCGCGACGTAGATGCCCATGTTCTCGACGTTCGCCAGCCATCCCAGCTGGAACGTGACGGGGCTGGGGCCCTCGGCGCCGCGCCCCGGCTCATCGTCTCCGGAGCAGGCCGCAAGAGCCCCGCCTGACGCGGCCAGGAGCGCTCCGCCACCGAGGATCCTCGCAGTCGCGGTTAGGAAGTCGCGTCGAGTGGTCGGCATGTCGATGTCCAATCAGTTCGAGGGTCGGCGAGTTGTTGAGAAACTGACGGCTGTGGGTTGCGCTCGGAGCCCCGGTCGCGGGCGCGCGTCGGGCGGCGGTGCGGTCGATCCACGGACCAGCAGCTTGGTCTCCAGCACGATTCGACGCGGCACCGAGTCCTGGTTGTCGTGCAGTCGCCGCAGGAGAAGCCGCATGGCCAGCGCACCCTGTTCCTCCATCGGCCGGTCGACGACCGTGAGCGGCGGCAACAGCAGGGCGGCGAGCTGGAGATCGTCGAAGCCGACGATGGAGAGCTGGTCCGGCACCCGGATGCCGATGTCATGCAAAGCTCGCAGGGCCCCCGCCGTCATCAAATTGTTGGTGACATACATGGCCGTCGGCGGATACTCCAGCGCGAGGAGGCGCATCACCGCCTGGTAGCCGCCCTCCTCGCGGAAGTCGCCACGCTCCTGGTAGGGCCCCGGAGGTTCCACTCCCCGCGACTTCAGCGTCTCCAGGAAGCTTTCACAACGCTGTCGCCCGGGGGTCGAGTGCGGAGTGCCGTTGACGATTGCGATCCGCCGGTGACCGAGATCCAGCAGGTGCTCGGCGGCACGTCGGCTTCCACCCGCGTTGTCCACCAGCACGGCGTCGAACATCGGGGACCCGTCGATCTCCCGGTCGAGGAAGACGACCGGCAGACCCGCCTGATGCGCCCGAAGCGGTGCCTCGTCCGACTCGACGGTAGGAGCGAGGATGGCACCATCGACCCGACCGACAAGATCCGCGAGCACCGCCACCTCACGTTCCACGTCCTCGTCGGTGTTGTAGAGGAACAAGTTGTAGTTGTCCTGCCGTGCCACGGTCTCGGCGCCCTTGACGACCGCGGCGAAGAACGGGTTGGTGACATCGGGAACGATGACGGCGATCGACCGCGTACGCCCCGAGCGCAGGCTGCGCGCAAGCGGGCTCGGGCGGTAGTCCAGGTCCTCGATCGCCGCCCTGATCAGATCGGCCGCGCGGACCGAATGGCCGGTGAGAAACCGCGAGACCGTCGCCGCGGACACGCCCGCCCGGCGCGCCACGTCGGCAATCGTCGCTTCAGACATCCTGGCCGCCGTCCCTCTGAAATCGAAGCCTGGTATCGATTGCAGTGGACCGTAAATCCGTGCGAGCATCCCGTCAAGCACTTGGAGAAGATCAGGACCGCGGAGGGGGCAGGCATGCGACCGAGCACGCACTCTCAGGCATGGAACGGGGCAGGATGACCGCCGCCGAAGGGGTACGCATCGTCGTCATCGGCAGCACGATGGTGGACATGATCTCGTACATGCCGCGCGTCCCCGACGCCGGCGAGACCCTGGTCGGTGATCACTTCGCGCTCGGGTTCGGCGGCAAGGGAGCCAACCAGGCCGTCATGGCACGGCGGCTCGGAGCGGACGTCTGGATGGTCGGTTGCCTCGGCGTCGACGCCTTCGGGGACATGACGCTGGAGAACTTCGCCGCGTCCGGGATAGATACGACGTTCGTCACGCGTACTCCGGACGTCAGCAGCGGCGTAGCCCCGATCTGGGTGGAGGCGGGCGGCGACAACCGGATCGTCTGCGTTCCGGGCGCCAACGCCTGCATGACCGAGGATCAGGCGAGGACCGCGGTCGAGTCCGTCGCCGGCGTCGACGTCGTCATCGGGCAGTTCGAGGTCCCGCAAAACGTGACCACCGCCGGCTTCCGCGCGGCCAAGGAACGGGGAGCCATCACCGTCCTGAACCCCGCACCCGCAGCCGAGATCAGCCCCGACCTGCTGGCGGTCACTGACTGGCTCATCCCGAACGAGGTCGAGTTCGCGTTCCTCTCCAAAGACTCGGGCATCTCCAGCGGCCCGACGGACGCTGCGGTCTCCGACCTGGCGCAACGCCTCGGCGTCCACATTGTGGCGACCCTCGGCGAAGCGGGCGCCGCGGTATTCAACGGCACTCGACCAGTTGTCCGCATCACGCCAGTACCGGTGGAGGTGGTTGACACCACCGGCGCGGGCGACGCCTTCGTGGGGGCCTTCTCCTACGGGTTGGCTGCCGGCCTCTCACCCGCGACCGCCGCCCGACTTGGCTGTGCCTGCGCAACGTCCAGCGTCACCCGTGCAGGCACACAGTCGTCTTTCCCGCTGGCTGCCCAAATCGGCGAAGCTCTCGCTTGGGCGACCAACGTTCCATGAGCCTCTGACCGATCTCGCTTGGAACGGTCCGGCCTATCGCACTGGCAGTACCGCGCTCCACTACCGCTGTTAGAGATGGTTTCACTCTGAGTTCGGCGTGTCGCTTGTAGTCGGTGGTGGTAGCCGGTACATGAGTGGCTCGTGCGTGAGAAGGAGATCGTTGACGGGCTGTGGGAGCGGCTCGCGCCGCTGATCCCTGCTCGTAGCCGCCGGTTCCGCTACCCCGGCCGGCTGGCCCGTGACGACCGGGCGGCCCTGGCCGGCATCCTGTTCGTCGCGCGCACCGGCATCCCGTGGCAGAAGCTGCCCATCACCGTGTTCGGGGTGTCCGGGTCGACGTGCTGGCGGCGGCTGGCCTCTGGCAGGAGCGGGGAGTATGGCAGCGCCTACACGAGGTGCTGCTGGCAGAGTTGCGTGCGGCCGGGGCGCTTGACCTGGCCTACGCGGTGGTCGACGCCTCCCACCTACGGGCGGTAGAAGGGGGGACAAGGTCGGGCCGACTGGCTGCAGAGCCTGCTGGCCGAGGACCCTAACCTGCTCGGGCTCGGCGACCTGGTCGTCAAAGACGTCGAACGGCGCCAGCCGCGCGCCGGGCGCTTGGACCTGCTCCTGCACGACCCGGAGACCCTGACCCGGTACGAGGTCGAAATCCATCTGGGTGCCACGGACGAGGCGCATATCATCCGCACAAGCGAATACTGGGACCGCCGGCGGACGAGCAGACGTACCATGGCACGTCGGTCATCGAAGGAAGCGGTACCCGCAGTATGAGCACGTCGCGGTCATCGTCGCCGAGGACATCACCAGCCGCTTCCTAAACGTGATCAGCCTGTTCAATGCCGCGATCCCGCTCATCGCGATCCAAATGCGGGCCCACGACGTCGGAGGAGTCCTGACCCTCACCGCGACAACGGTCCTCAGCCAGGTGCACCGCGGAACCGACGAGGAGGGCGAGGCTGGCCAGGCCACCGACCGCACCTATTGGATTAACCGCGGATCGCAATCATCGGTCGCCCTGGCCGACACCATCCTCGGCCTCGTCAACGACGTCACGCCCGGGATGTCACTCAAGTACAACCGGCACTACATCGGGCTGGCCTGGGACGGGATCGCCGACAACTTCGTACAGGTAGGCCCGCGCCGCGAGCACGCCATCGTCGAGTTCCGGATACCCCGGGACGATACCGTGTCAGAGGTACTCGGGGCTTCCGGACTTGACGTCCTTGCCTACAACACCCGGTGGGGCCGCTACCGCATCCGGCTCACCGAGGCGGACCTGCCCGCCAACCGGCGCCTGCTGGTCGACCTCATCCGCCGCGCCGCAGGCACACCAGCCCCCGTCGACGAGTAGCCACCGCGGCGTTCCTCCGGTCCTGAACCGGCCGGGGAGGACTGCCGGACCCCGAGCGACGGCACGGAGCGCGAGCGCGACGCGGCAGAGTCGTCGACTCCGGCAACTATCCGGAAGAACACCGGGTGCTCACTGACTCACAATAAGTTACGTCCCGCCAGCCCGCCCAACGATGACCTTGCATGCAACAATGCGACGGCACCGCTGATCGAGTGTCAGGGGAGGTCCGATGGCTGGGCTCGCAGCCCGACAGAACGATAGGCGATTCATCGACCTTCACCGCGCGATCGCAGTGGCTCACCGGCACGCTCAACGGGCGCACACCGCCGCACTGCTGATCTCGGTAGCCGTCGCCGCACTGAGTGTGATTGCGCGGGCCATCCCGGCCGCCGCATCGACGGTCGCTGTGATCGGCGCCGTTTGGACAGGGTTCTACGCCATCGTCGTCGCCCCTTGGGCAGCCCGCTACCAGCGCACGAGCGCAACCCTGCAGGAAATGCTGGACACGGAGCTGTTCGACCTACCATGGAACTACGTGACGGTCGGCGAGAAGCTGACCGACGATCAGGTGAGCGAGCTCAAGTACCGGTTCCGCGGCGACGAGCAGAGTCTGCGCGACTACTACCTCGTCGCCGACGTCCGGCCACCCTACGACGTGCTGTTCTGCCTAGAGCAGAACCTCGGCTGGGGCTCCCGAGTGCGGAAGCGATATGCGCAGCTGCTGCTCACGATCTCGGTGCTGTGGTGCGCCGCCGGAGTAGTCGTGGGGACCGTCGCCGATCTGCGCATTCCCGACCTCGTCAGCACGTGGTTCGTGCCGTCGCTCGGGTTGCTGCTGCTGTGCCTCGACAACTATCGGACCCAGCTCTCAAACACTTGGGAGCGCAGCCGAGTGCGGGAGATTGTGGTCAAGGCATCCGGCGACCCGGCCGCGTCGCCGCTGACGACGGGTCCGGAATGGATGGTGTTTGCGCGGCAGGTGCAGGATGTGCTGTTCCAAATGCGGAGGCAGCAGCCGCGGATGCCGGTGTGGTTCTTCCGCCGATACCACGACCGAGACAAGCGCGACTTCGAGTACCGCATGAGCCTGATTGAGGCGCGGATCAACACGACCGCCCAGCCTTGATCACCCAGCCGCAGTGCCGATGACCCGCTCCTCGGCGGGCAGCACCGGACCATCGACACGCTACTGATCTGTCAATACCCCGACAGTCACGCCATTGTGCCGCTACAGCTAGCACCAATGCGGTTGCAGGTGTGTGACACTCGCGGCAGATCACTGCCAGACAGCCAGGTTCACACCAGCGCGGACAAGGCGGTGCGGTATGCGGCGCATCGAGCTCATTCAGGGTTGCCGGCCACCGGCTCACGGCACCTGGCCCTCATGAGCGGGGTAGACCGGCTCGCCGAGGCGCTCGGCAACGGACCGGCCGCCGCAGTCGTGCGGGCCTTGAAACTGGTCAACCAGCGCATCCAGATCGACGTTTCGGAATGGAAAGCCCAGGGCTACACGGGCGCGCGGCTTGCCGCTGTCGAGATCTCCCTCGACCGGGCCGAGCATCCGAGGCCGAGACGATGTATCGCCAAGGTCTGCCCGCCGGGGGTGGGCCGGCCGGAAAGCGAACACCATCAGGAAGCCCTGGAACGGTCCTGGAACGCGGACTTCGCCGAGCGACATCTTGTGCAGCTGGCGTTCGGTCCGGTGGAGTGCCCCGACGGCGAGATCGTCATCGGCCAGCAGATCGCCGGCGGCTCGCTCAGCCTCATGCAGACACTTGCGAAGTTGACCGGCACCGACCGCGTAGACGCCTGCCGGACGGTTCGCGCTGCACTGCTGGAGGACTGGACCGGCCGGGACTACTCGACACCGAGACTGGCCTTGCCAAGCATGTTGCAGAGCGAGCTTCGCGGCGGCCTTCTTCCCGACTGGTTGCTTGCCCCCACCATTGGCTGGATCGAGACCGCCGAGGACGGCGTCCTTCCCAACCCGCTCGCGCTGACGTCGGCCGCAGGCCCGTCCACCAAGGGGCCCTTGGCCTGTCTTGCCGGGCGCACCCACGGGGACCTACACGTCGACAACATCCTAGTGCCCACCATCGACGGCATCCCACGACCGGCCGCGTTTCGGTTGATCGATCTCGCCACCTTTGACAACGCAGCGCCGATAACCCGCGACCCGGCGACCCTGCTGGTCTCCATCCTGGCGACGGAAGCGAGGACAATGGGGGCCGCACAGCAGAACGCGTTGCTGGAGTACGTTCTGCGGCCCAGGCCCACCGTAGGGCGTCAGCTTCCCGCCGACCTGACCGATGTCGTCGACACCCTCCGAGACCCCGGCGACGCGCCCTTCATCCACGCGGGCTATCAGGAGATGTGGGCGGAACAGCTGCCGGTCTCGCTCCTGGCCTCGGCGCTGCTGCACACCACCTACCGGTCCATCGGGCCGCCCGGCCGCTGGTGGTGCCTGCGGCTGGCGGCGCGGCTGGCGCACACGATGGTGACGCAGCAGCCGGAAGGTGCGCCGCAGCGGCTTACCCCGGCGGTGTTCGAGGACGGCAAGCCGTTGGTCGTCACACCGGCGGACCGGATCCCCTCACCGCAGCAACGACTTCCGGGCGACGCGAGCCCGGCCTCGACCGGCGAGTTTCTGAACCAGAAGCGTCCACAGGCAGCGCTCCGCGCGGCCATCCTCGGCCCGGGGCCCAACGTGATCGTGGTGCACGGACCGGCCGGCGTCGGCAAGTCGGCGCTGGTCCGCAAGGTCCACCGTGAGCTTCCGCAGACCCGCCCCCAGACCTACCGCCACAACGCCGCCGCGGCGCCGCAGCTGGACCTGAAGACCCTCATCGACGATATCGAGGCCGGGGTCGTGCCAGCCGGCCGTCTCCGGCGCGGCGAGTCGTCACTCGCGCGGCTCGCGTCAGCGGTGGAGACCCTCGACCAACGGGTAGCGATCATCATCGACCAGGCCGAGCGTCTGCTGCGGGACGGCCGGCCTGAGGTGCGCGACACCGATCTTGACGAAGCCCTTGAGTTCCTGTCGACCACGCCGCACGACTCGGTCAAGGTCATCCTCGTGACCCGGGTCGAGCCGGCGTCTGCCGACGGCAACACCTGGCCCGACACCGCACGGCGCATCAACATCGAAGGCCTCGAAAGCAAAGAGTTCAGCACGTATCTCGCTCGCCTCGACCCCGGCGGACGGCTCGGTCTGGCGATCCTGGAGGCTCCCACGCTCACGATGCTTTGCGGTAAGCTGCAAGGAAACCCTCGCCACGCCGACATGCTGCACGCCGTCGTCGCCTGGTCCGACAGCGAGTTCGAGGCCGACACGCTCGCCGCACGGATATCGGCGCTACCGGCGAGACAGGTTCCGCAGTTCCTCGCCGACGAGCTGATCGACAATCTGCCCAACGCGTCGCGCCGGGCACTGGTGGCGCTCGCCGCATACGGGACGCCAGTCGACGCGGCCGCGGTCGCCACCCTCCTTCGGACAGAACTGTCGGAGCGGCGCGTTCGAGCGGCGCTGGGAAGGTTGGTGAATCGGCACGTGGTCGACCAGACACCGGACGGGCGGTACTGCATCCCCGCCGCCAACCTTCGCCGGATGCTGGAAGCACCGGCCGATAGCCGTCTCGACGGCGCGACGACTTGGCAGGACCTGCTGCACGACGCGGCCGAGGAGCTCTCCCGGCGGCGCAAGCGCAACGCCGACGTCCACGACGTCGACGACCTGCAACCGCATTTCGCCGAGCTGGACATCCTGCTGCGCGCTGAGCTGTACGGCGCCGCATACGAGCTGATGGAGTTCATCGACGAAGTGCTCCAGCGCTGGGACTGCGAGCTACTCCTGCTCGACCGCCGCGAGGAAATCAAGGAGCTGCTGGACGACCCCTTTGACAAGATGTCCAACTACAACGCCCTCGGCCACCTCTACGCAATCCGCGGGCGGTTCGACGCGGCGAACAACGCCTTCGCGAAGGCACTGGATTACGAAACCAGTCTCGAGGACCTACCCAGCCGGCGGAAGATCCTCACCAACATGGCCGCGATGCACTGGGAGCACAACGAGACCGAACGGGCTGCCGACCTCTACGGTGAGGCCCTGTCCATGGCCGAGCAGCACACCGACACCGAGCAGCACACCGACATCGAAGACCGGATGGGCGCTCTGGAAGGGCTCGCCGACTGTCACCGCCGGTGGGGCGAGTACGCGGCGGCGATGCAGCTGGCGAGGATGGCGCTGCTCAGCGCGCAGCACGCCAGTGCATCTCGGGCGGTCAACATCGCGCTGAAACTGGGCCGATGGCACGCGGAGTTGGGCGAGATGGGCAACGCCGCGCGGCTCGTCGGCGTCGCCGAGCTGGAAGCGGCCGAGCACGCGGACCCAGCGTTGCGCACCGCGTGCCTCGACGGGCGAGCCGACCTGCTGCTCCACCCGGACCGCTGCCGTGAGGCGCTGGACACGGCCGCGATGGCCCTCGCCGCGGCACGGCGGCAGCACAGCCCGGTGATCCAGTTGCAGGCACAGACGACCCTCTGCGTCGCGCACCTACGACTCGGCGAGCTGGACGAGGCGGGCGATGCGATCGAGCGCGCTGACCGATACAGGCGGGCCGGCAGATCCCTCGTCGTGCTTGCACTGCGCGCCTTGGTGGCCGCTCTCCGCGGCCACACCGCAGAGGCGAACCGCCGGTTCGAGCAGTTGCGACGCGAGGCGCAGGAGCGACGCCGCCGTGACCCGCGCGACGTCGGTGCACGGCAATTCGAGGGGTACGCGCTCAGTTGGCGTGGCTTGACCGACGACCGGGCCCTCCAGGACGCCACTGCCGCGTTCCGTTCCGCCCGCGACCAGACTGCGCCGGCGGCTCCGGGCATCGCCAACCGGCTCGCGGAACTGGTCGGGCACCTCGATGAGTGCGGCCGGCGGCCGGGCCGCCTTCAGCCGGTCATCAACGCGATCATCCACGACCAGGCGGGCCGGCCGTAGGACCGCCCGTTTCAGGGCGTAGCCAGCCAGAGTCCTGTGCCTGCATGATCGCCTGCACGCGTGTCCTGACGCCCATCTCCTGGTAGACCGCATGCAGCAGCCGATACATCGCCCGCTCCGAGTAGCCGACGTCGTCGGCTAGTTGCGCGACGGTCACGCCAACGGCGAGCCGGCGCAGCCACGACAGCTGCTCCTCCGACAGTCTCGACTGCCGTCCGGCGGTCGTCGGCGTTCCGGCGGCGAGCGCCGCCGCCACCACCGAGGGCAGCACTGCCTGCCCATCGACCGTTGCGTCCACGGTGCGCCGCAAGGCTCCGGCGGTCACCTGACGCCACAGCACCGAACGCGCGCCGGCCCGGACAGCCCGCACCCCGAGCCCCACCGGGGCTCCCTCCTCGAGGAGTGCGATCACAGCAGGCGCCGGCTCCTTCCCCCGCAGCTGTCCGAGCAGATCCCACTCGCGCTCGCCGCCGAGGGTCAGCAACACCACGACCCGGGAATCACGCCGTACCCAGGCCAGCACGTCAGCAGGCTCCTCCACTGCGTATCCCGCCGCTGCCAGGACGGTGGCGACGCCCTGTTGGAACATCGGTAGCGGGTCGACGACGGCGACGTGGACGGCCACAGCTGACGAAGGCCCCTTCCCGCGCATGCGACCGGACGGAAGATGGAGCATCAGCTTAGACATCCGGGACCGTCGACCGAGCCGGTCAGCTCCGCCGATACGGCAGGTTCGTGCACGTCTTCGTCATGTTCGCGCGGTCACACGGTCATGGACCCGCACGAACGGCCAACCCTAGCGTCGGCTCATACCGACGGCAGCGGGAGGTCTACGTGGTCCTCGACGACGACATCGGCAAGCGCCTGTTCCGGCCGATCCAGCGGCGCGACCGCCACGGCAACCCGTTGCCGCCGCCCAGTGACGAGATGCTGAAACTGATCATCACGAAGATGGACGAGTTTCCGGACTGGGGGCCGAAGCGCATTCTCGCGGCGATCCGCCGGCAACGCCACGACGTGTCGGAGGAGCTCATTAGGGACGTCCTAGCCGCACTTCGCCCCGCCAACTTCCCACGCTGATCATCGCCGGACTCGAAGCGACCTCCATCCCTGCGTAGTTACCTAAACAGTGTGGCTATCGTGCCGACACCGTGTCGGTAAGTCGTCTCCGGGACCCGGGGCGCCGCGGTGACGAAAGGATCGCTGTCGGTTGCGGCGCAGATCGATTGGTGTATTTCTCAGTGCAGGCAAAGACGCCACCGACCACGTTCTGACCGAGCAGGACTGAGCGGACATCGACGAAGAGGTCATCGCCGCAGCTGGCCTCGCCCCACGCAGGGATCCGCTCGCCATGCGATGGGTCGCGGTCCGTTGTTCAACTGACCGTCGTGATGGGGCGGAGCCGGGCTCAAGGTGCTCGTACACCACCGCGGGTGGCATGAGGTTCCAATGGTGGCCGAGCAATCAAGGCGTCGGGTACCGAGGTCTGCCCGGGACCGCCGGTGGGTCCGAGCACGATCAGCTCGCGATCGGCGCGACGGTGTCGCGAAGGTAGGCCGTTACGTCGGCGGTGGCGTCGTGGGTGAACGCGACAGCGACGGCGAGGTCAGGCCCTTGGTCGAGGCTGACGCGACTGAGGACACGTGCGTCAACGTCGGCCGGGGGCGTATCGGTGCACCACTCGACGGTGCGTTGGTCGAGGGACAGGCCCATCCGCGGGTGTCGGGCAGGCGTACCCCGATCGCGAACCAGAGGGGTAACCGCATCGCACCGATGACGTGTACCCGGCGGACGCCGAAGGCTTCCAGATCGCGGACAGCCTGCGCGAGGGACGGAGCGACGACCTTCTGCCAGTCGTCCGGGTTGCGGAGCCGGCGGCGATCCCGGTCGCCATCGTAGAGGTGGAAGAAGTCGACCGTCAGTGCGGGCTGGAAGCTGTGGGCGGCCTGGTCGATGGCGCGCACGGCGAAGACGAGGGTGCCCTGCCGGGCGAGCAGGTCCTCATCGGCGACGTGACGGAGGATGGCATCGCGCGTCCGAGGTCCGGCGCCGGTCTTGACCCAGTCACGGACGATGTCCCGGCCGCGGATGACGGATTCCTCGTCGGTGCGCAGCCCGGCACCGCGCATGGCGTCGCGGGCCTGCCGCATCCAGGCTGTCTGTCAGGTTGTGTCAGGTCGGCGTGGAGTTCGTTGCGTCTGACAGCACAGGTATTGGCGGGTGCATGCCGCTGATGGCGTGCCCGCCGCGGCGGCAGCCGCCGGTGGCCGGTCGGGATCCGGTTGGCGTACTGACCACCAACCTTTGATCGCGAGAGGGAGGAGCGCCCCTACCCGGCCGGTCACCGGGTGCCGCCGCGTCCGGCTCACCGTGAAGGAGCCCACCATGCCTGTGACGTCCCTGCTCACCTCCGTCGTACTGCTGCCCTACGCCGCACCGGTCAAGACCATCCCCCAGGTCATCGACGGCATCCAAAACTGGATCATGGGCATCCTCGCCGCGGTGGCCACCCTGTTCCTGGTCATCGGGGGCCTGCGCTACATGACCGCCGGCGGCGATCCGGCGCAGGTGGAGCAAGCCAAGGGGAACCTGAAGTCGGCGCTGATGGGCTACGCCCTGGCGGTGCTGGCGCCGGTGATCCTGCGGGTGCTGCAGGGCATCCTCGGCGGCTGAGGTGACCGGCTGGCTGCTCGACGACGCGGTCGGCTGGCTCGCGCAGCGGGTGCAGGGCATGCTGTCGGCCCTGGTGTCGCTGCTCGGCGCCACTTTCTTCACCTCCCCCGACGTGACGGTGTTCCCGCAGGTGCGGATGCTGGCAGACCGCTCGGCGGCGATTGTGGGGGCGGCGTTCGCGCTGGCGGTCGTGGTGGCCGGCCTGACGGCGATGGTCCACGGCACGGTGCAGGTCCGCTACGAGGTGAAGGACCTGCTTCCGCGGCTGGTGTTCGGGTTCGTCATGTCCGCGTTCGGGGTGCCGGTGTGCCGGGTGCTGATCGAGGTGGCGAACTCTGTCACTGCCGCGTTTGTCGGCGACGCCTCGAGCGGTCCCCGGTCGGTGGAGTTCGTGCGGGCGCATCTGGTGTCCGCGATGACCGACCCGGCGTCCGCCGTCGTGGCGGTGGTAATCGCAGTGATCATCGTGGTGTTGTTCTACCTGCTGCTGGCCACCTGGCTGGTGCGGATCATGACGTTGATCGTGTTGGCGGGTCTCGCGCCGCTGGCTCTGGCCTGCTACTGCCTGCCGCAGCTGCAGCCGGCGGCGCAGCTGTGGTGGCGTGCGCTGCTGGGCACGCTGGCCACGCCGGTCGCGCAGGCGTTGTGTTTCACCACCGGCGTGCGGTTGCTGCTGGACTCGGACGCCAACATGACCGTGCTGCTGACCCCGGCGGGCAGCACGGACGTGGTGAACCTGTTCATCGCCGCGGGCGTGCTGTGGTTCACCGTGAAGATCCCGTCCTTGATCGGCCGCTACGCCCTGCACAACGGATCGGGTCGCAGCAGCGCAGGAGTGGTGCTGCGCACGCTGGTGGTGCAGTCGGTGACCCGCCGGCTGCCCATCAGACGCTGACCCCGCCACACCGATCGTTCACCAACCCCTGGGAGGCAACGGATGGAGCAGCCCTACACGACCCGGGTACCTGCCGACATCGACACCCCCGACCGCATCGCCTGGGGCCTGTCGTTCCGGCAGCTGGCGATCCTTGCCGGCGTCGGCGCGACCAGCTGGGCGGTCTACTCACAGTTCGGGCCGGCACTGCCGCTGCCGGTGTGGCTGGCGCTGGCGGTACCCGTCGCCGCGGTGACGGCGGTGGTCGCCCTGGGCCGCCGCGACGGCCTTCCCCTTGACGTGTGGCTGCGCCACGGCCTCACCCTGCGCCGCACACCCCGGCTGCAGGCCCCCGGGCAGCCCGGCGGCGTACCGGTGCTGGACGCCCCTGCGCCGGTGCCCGCCCCGCTACGCGCCGCCGCAGTCGCCATCGCCGCCGACGGCACGGTGCACGTCGACGGGACCGCCCGCACGCTGGTCGCCTGCGGCACCACGAACATCGCCCTGCGGACCGTCGACGAGCAGCGGGGGCTGCTCGACGGGTTCGGCCGCTGGCTGAACGCGCTCACCGCACCGGCGCAGATCGTCGTCGCCGCCCACCGCCACCTGCTCGCCCCCTACGCCGACGCCGTGCACACCGACGCCCTGCCGCATCCGGCGCTGCGCGACGCCGCCACCGACTACGCGGCGTTCCTGCGCGACCTGGACGCCGAGCGGGAACCGCTGCGCCGGCAGGTGACCGTCACCGTCGCCGGCGCCCACGAGCCGGCGGTCCGTGCCCTGGCGGCCGTCGGTGTCACGGCGCAGGTCCTCGACGGTCCCGCCGTCACGGCGGCCCTCGCCGCGGCCGCCGACCCCTACGACCCGCCGGTGCCGGGCCCCCGCGCGGTTCCCGGCACCCCGATCATCAGGAGCAACCGATGACAGATGAGCTGGCGCCGGCGCCTGCCGCGCTGCAGGTCACCCCGGGGCATGTGCGGGTTGGCGACGGCTACGCCGCCACGTTCGCCGTGTGCGGCTACCCCGCCGACGTCGGCCCGGCGTGGCTGGAGCCGCTGCTGTCCTACCCGGCGCGGGTGACCGTCGCCGTGCACGTCGACCCGGTCCCGCCGGTCCTCGCGGCGCCGATGCTGCGCAAGCAGCGCGCCCGGCTGGAGTCCAGCCGCCGCCTCGACGCCGATAAAGGCCGCCTCGGCGACCCCGTCGTCGACGCCGCCGCCGGGGACGCCGCCGACCTCGCCGACCGGGTGGCACGTGGAGCGGCGAAGCTGTTCCGCGTCGGCGTCTACGTCACCGTCCACGCCCGCACCGTCGAGCAGCTCGCCGACGTGTCGGCCGGCGTGCGGGCGGCGGCCGCGGCGGTGCTGCTGGATCTGCAGCCGACCACCTTCCGCCACCACCTCGGCTACGCCACCACCCTGCCGTTGGGTGCCGACGCGGTCGGAATGCGCCGGGTCATGGACACCGACGCTCTGGCCGCGGCGTTCCCGTTCGCCAGCGCCGACCTGGCCGCGCCGCCGCCGGGGCGGCTGCCGGAGGTCGGTGGGGTGCTGTACGGGGTGAACACCGACTCCGCGGGGGTGCTCATGTGGGATCGGTGGGCGCAGGACAACCACAACATGGTGGTCCTGGCCCGGTCCGGCGCCGGCAAGTCCTACTTCGTCAAGTGCGACCTGCTGCGCCAGCTGTACCAGGGGGTGCACGCAGCGGTCATCGACCCCGAGGACGAGTACGTGGCGCTCGCAGGTCACGTCGGCGGCGCGGTGGTGCGACTCGGCGAGCACGGGGTGCGCGTCAACCCGCTCGACCTGCCCGCGGATGATCGTCCCGACACGTTGACCCGCCGCGGCCTGGCCCTGCACTCCGTCATCGCCGTCATGCTGGGGACGGGGACGGGGACAGCCCTGAATGCAGCGGAGAAGGCCGCCCTGGACCGGGCGATCATCGACACCTACCGACGGGCCGGCATCACCAGCGACCCCGCGACGTGGCAACGGCCCGCTCCGCTGCTGCCCGATCTCGCCGCCACCCTCACCGACGGGGACGAGATCGCCCGCGGCGTGGCCGCCCGACTGGCTCCCTGGACGCACGGCTCACACTCGCAGATGTTCACCGGCCCCACCACGGTCGATCCGCGCTCCCACCTGACCGTCTGGTCGCTGCGGCATCTCCCAGACGAACTCCGCACCGTCGGGACGATGTTGGCGCTGGATGCGATCTGGCGCGACGTGGACAACCGGGCGGCGACGCGACGCCGGCTGGTGGTGGTCGACGAGGCGTGGCTGCTCATGCGTGATGGTGAAGGTGCGCGGTTTCTCGCCCGCATGGCCAAAGCCGCCCGCAAACGGGCGGCCGGCCTCACCGTGGTGACGCAGGACGCCGCCGATCTGCTCGCCACCGAGCTGGGCGTTGCGGTGGTGTCCAATGCGGCGACGCAGGTGCTGCTGCGCCAGTCCAGCCAGGCCATTGACGCTGTCGTTGACGCGTTCGGGCTCACCGCTGGCGAGGCACGGCTGCTGGTGTCCGCGGGCCGCGGGGAAGGCCTGCTCGTCGCTGGTGGGACGCGGGTGCCGTTCCGGGCGGTGGCATCGGCGCGCGAGCATGGGCTGGCGGTAACCAGTCCCGCTGGATTGCCGGCACCCCTGGTAGATCGGGCGGTCGAGGAGCCAGCAGTCGGCACCTCGGGTGGTCGCCGCCGGGCATGAGCAGTCAGCAGAGCCGCCGTGGGCAGACAGTTGAGAGATGACCGGCTGCCGATGACGGCTCTCCAATCTGGCTGCGAGCCAATGCATCCGTCGCCCTACCTGTTGGTCATTGGTCCCATCCAGTTGTCACGCAGTCGACTGCCGGCTGCTGACTCCGCAGGTGCCGAGGGGGCATTCCACAGGCCAGGCAAGGATCGAGCAGGTACGCCATGGCGGGCAGCTCGGTCTCAGAGATCAAGTTGCCACCCGTACGACGTGCATCTGCTGCAGCGCCTTGATGTTGGCGCCCGCGGCCACGGCGTGACCCGCCGTCGTGTGCCGCGGGTCATGCGAAGGTCGTCCCAAGAATCAATTGTCGGAGCTGCCCGGATGGCATCCGCTCCGCACGGTGGCTCTGGTCTGCAGGCTCATAACCATGATCTTGCGTAGCGGCAGAGAGTGCTGCCGTCGCACAGGTTTGACCTGGTGCGGGCCGGCCTCCACCGCGGGGTGATCCACCGCGGACTGTCCTGCGCGAGGTAGGCGGCGGGCATGCCCTGCAGCAAGCCGCACTTGCCAGGGCGCCCCTGGCAGGGCCGCGGCGGCACCCGCCACAGAGATAGGTAGCCGCAGTCAGCGACTTCGGACTGAGCAGCTCGTCCTGTCGCCGGTTTAGCTGGGCGGCCGCAGCCAGCACAACCCGTTGACCCGGCGACGGCACGGTGTCGACGTCTTGGAAGGCATCAACATGTGGAAGGCGACCCATGATTGCTCTTGTTCTGCTGACCGTCGCCGCGGTGGCGGCCGTGGCCGGCCATGACCAGCTACTGCGATGGCGGCACCGCCGACACTGCGCAGGCGCCCGGTGGGTGACCGTGGCCGCCCCGCCCGAGGTCGACGCCGAGTCGGCCGCCGCCCTGTGGACCACCATGGCCGGGGTCCTCGCCCCGGCACGCCGCTGGTGGTGGCTACGCGGGCACCCGCACGTCGGCTGGGAGTACACGTGGACGGGCCGCAGCCTGACCATCCGCCTGTGGGTGCCCGGCACCGTCGCCGACGGCGCCGTGGAAGCAGCCGTCACCGCCGCCTGGCCCGGCTGCACCCTCACCACCGCCGACGCCGGTCCACCCATTCCTGACCTCGCCGATCAGGACGGCGGCGCGCTGTGGCCTCAGCACCCGGACACGCTGCCACTGCGCACCGAGCACCACAACGACCCGCTGCGGGCTCTGCTCGCCGCCGGCGCCGCCATCCGCTCCCGGGAGCATGCCTGCCTTCAGGTCCTCGCCAGGCCGGCCCCGACGCGGCGGGTCGCCGCCGCCCGCCGGGCAGCCGCGACCGGCGCCCGCCCGGACGCTGCAGCCATCGCCCTGAACGCGGCCGTGACGGTCGCGGTGACGCCGCTGCTGTGGCTGGTGGAACTGTTCAACCCGCCCGCACGCCCCGCTCGGCCCGAGGCCCGGGCGATCCGCCGGGATCCGATCGCGGACGCCCACCACCGCGCCGCCGTGGTCAAGGCGGTGAATGTGCCGCACTTCGAGATCGCCGTCCGCTACGCCGTGGCCGCCGACCCGAGACCCGACCGGACGCAGGAGCAGCGCCACCGCCTCGCCGCCGTGGCCCACACCATCTACGCCGCCGCGGCCACCTACACCCGCCCCAACCGGCTACGCCGCATCCCCACCCGACGCCCCGTCGCGGTCCTCGCCGGCCGGCGGTTGCGCCGCGGCTTCCTCGCCACCGTCGAAGAACTCGCCGCCCTGGCCGCCATCCCCCGCGACGTGGCGGTGCCCGGCCTTGACCGGGCCCGCGCGAAGGCCGTCCCCGCGCCGGTGGCCGTGCCGTCGGGTGGACGCAGCGTCAAGGTCCTCGGCCGCTCCCAGGTCGGTGGGCACTCCGTCGGCCTGCACGTCGTCGACTCCCGGCAACACGTGCACCTCGTCGGCAAAACCGGCGTCGGCAAGTCCACCCTGCTGTTGAACATGATCCTCGCCGACGTACACGCCCGCCGCGGCACCGTCGTCATCGACCCCCGCGGTGACCTCGTCACCGACATCCTCGACCGGCTACCCGCCACCTACGCCGATCGCATCGCCATCATCGACCCCGACCAGCCCAACCCCGCCTGCTTCAACCCCCTCGACGACACCGGCGACGCGCACCTGGCCGTCGACAATCTCGTCGGCATCTTCGCCAAGATCTTCCAACGGCACTGGGGCCCGCGCATCGACGACACCCTGCGCGTGTCCTGCCTGACGTTGATGCGGCACGCCAACCCCACCCTGTCGCTGGTGCCCCCGCTGCTCAACGACCACGGCTTCCGCGCCCGGTTCACCCACGACCTGACCGACCCGGAGGGCCTCGGCGGGTTCTGGCAGTGGTACGACTCCATGAACGACGGGCTGCGGGCGCAGGTCATCGGCCCCGTCCTCGCCCGGCTGCGCGCCTTCCTGCTGCGCGACTTCGTCAAGGACGTCATCGGCACCGCCCGCTCGTCGTTCCAGATGGCCGACATCCTCGATGGCGGGCTGCTGCTGTGCCGGCTGCCGAAGGGCATCCTCGGCGAGGAGACCGCCCGGATCCTCGGCTCCCTCATCGTCGCCCGCACGTGGCAGGCCGCCATCGCCCGCGCCACCCAACCGGAAACGGCCCGCCGCGACGCCACGATCTACATCGACGAATGCCAGAACTTCCTGACCCTGCCCGGCTCGGTCGACGACATGCTCGCCGAGGCCCGCGGCTTCCGCCTCGGCCTCGTCCTGGCCCATCAGAACCTGGCCCAACTACCGAAGGAAACCCAGGCTGCGGTGTCGGCGAACGCCCGCACGAAGATCTACTTCACCGTCGACCCCTCCGACGCGAAGGACCTGGCCATCCACACCCGCCCCGACATCGATGAGCACGACCTCGCCCACCTCGACGTACACACCGCCGCCGCACGGCTGCTCGTCGGCAACCGGGAACTGCCCGCGTTCACCTTCACCACCAACCCGCCCGCACCGCCGGTCGGTGAGGCCACCGCGATCCGGCAGGCGTGCGCCGCCGCCCACGCCCGCAGCGGAGAGCCGGCCATCCAACGCGCCGCCCGCCGGTCCATGGGCCGTCGACGGTGACCGCGCGCGGGGGTGCGTTTCCGCGCGCGGATGGGGGCGCGTTTGGGGGTGTCACCGAAACGAGCCCCCACCCGCGGTCATGTCCCGCCGCTGTCAGGCACCCCACCTGCGAGAACGCCTGATCCCTTTGCGGTCGGCCCGTCCGGACTCCCTACCGGGAAGCCCTTCCCCTCGAAGGGGGTGATGTTGCATGTCCACCTACAACCTGCTCCTCATCTACCCGCACCTGACCGACAGGGACCGGTGGCTGCTGCACCTGCTCGACGAGCATCAGGTCCTCACCACCGACCAGATCCACCGGCTCGCATTCCGCGCCGAACGCACCTGCCAGATCCGGCTGGTCGAACTGCGCGCCCTGGACCTGCTCGACCGGTTCCGCTTCGCCCGGGCCGACGGCGGCAGCCACCCCTGGCACTGGGTCCTCGGGCTCGCCGGCACCCGCTTCCAAGCCGCCGTCACCCGCCGCCCCTCCCCCACCGAACGCAGCCACCGGGAACGGCTGCTACGCCTGTCCGCCAGCCCCACCCTCACCCACCTCGTGGCGGTCAACGAGTTCTTCGTGCGCCTGCACCACGCCGCCCGCACCAGCGCTGACACCAGCCTCGACCGCTGGTGGTCCGAGGCCATGGCCGCCCGGCAGTTCCTCACCGTCCACCCCGACGGCCACGGGCTCTGGACGACCGCAGCCCGCACGGTGGGGTTCTTCCTCGAGTGCGACCGGGGCACCGAATCCCTGCCGCGGTTGGTGGCGAAGCTCGGCCGGTACGCAGACCTCGTCCGGCGGGGCGGCCCCCGCTACCCGGTGCTATTCTGGCTGCCCCCAGGAGGGCGCGAGGCCCACCTGCAGCACGCCCTGCGCCGCATGGACCTCCCCGTCCCCGTGGCGACCGCCACCCACGACACTGACCCGGCCGCCGCGGGGTGGCTGCCGGCCGACGCATGGCGCCGGGTGAACCTCACGGAGCTTCCCAGCGACCACGGCCGCGACCATCCCCGCAACCCCAACTGGCGTGACGGTGAGCTTGACCTGCACGGCCGCGGCGAGACAAACCCGGGGGCAGTGGGTGAGCCGTCGGGTTAGCGCGACCAAACACAGGGGGTCCTGGTGGCGCCGAGCTGCGGCCCGCATGTCGGCATGCAGCGGGATGGAGCGCGCTACCGGACGAGTCTCAATAGCGGCTGTCAAGGGTTGGCGTGGACGGCCCGCGGTGGCCTGGTGGTTAGAAGAAGATCACGGTCGGCTGATCAGGACAGGCCGCCTCTGGTCAGGCCGTCCGTCACTGTCGGGTCGTGTTGGCGTTGGCCGGCGGTCTTGTCTGTACGGCTGGCTGTACCGGGCCGCTACGGTGACCGACGTGACGGAAGATGTGCGCGTAGTCGAGGTGGTGGCCTACAAACCGGCCCCGTGAATACCGACCGTGGCAAGCCCGGCGGGCGGCCGCGGAAAGGAGCAGGCATGTCAACCGAACCGGAGCCGGGCCTCGCGCCCGAGCACACGAGACCGCGCCATGCCAAGAATGATCCGATCATGATGACGGTCGACGGGCAGGACTTTCGCATTCGTGAGCGTGCTGAGAAGACCGGCGAGTACGACTTCGACTGGCTCAGCGGGCCGCACGACTATGGCTTCGGGATCACCAGAGCTGACGGCTCCGCAATGACCCTGCCCGAGATGGAGGAGGCCGTCCGCAACTTCCTCGCGGAGATCGACCCCGCCACCGGATACCTGAAGGAGTAGCTGAGCGGGCATGACCTCGCCCGGTAGCTCCGGGGGGATTTGTCGAACGGACCTGGTGGCGATCTACATGAGGTCGCACAGTACCTCGGTGGACGGACGCTGTGTAGTGCCGCGAACCCCCGTTGATTGCGGTGCTGGTGGTGAGCGCGCCAGATCAAGGAGAAGGTTCGATGATCACCACGGGGGATGTCTCTCGCGGTCGCCTTCTCGTACTCCCGGTAGGACGGCATCATCGTAATCATCAGCTGCCACAGTCTCGGCCTTTCCTCGGCCGTGGCGGTCCGCGCCCGCGCTGGAAAGGTCTGGGCCTCGACCTGCACGGTGACGTCGGGATCGGCGAGGAGATTGAGGTACCAGGCGGGGTGCCGGTCGGCTCCCGCGTTGGACGCGGCGACAACGTAGCGATCAGCGTCTCGTGCGTAGACCAGCGCGGTCCGGCGCAGCTTTCCTGACCTGCGGCCACGCGTGGTCAGCAACAGGTCGTTCATGCCGGTTCGGGCGTTGCCGTTGGTCTCCACGAAACGGCGGATGTGTTCGGCCACCCAGGGCCTCGGGCTGTCAGAGATTTCCTCGGCCATCAGGCGGCCTCGACGCCCAGGTGAGTCCGGTGGTGCGTAGGGGTCTCCATCTCGTCGATCAGCGCGACGGCGAGGTCGGCGTACGAGACGCGACTGGCCGCGTCGGCCACCGCCGTACGGTACCGCCCGGTGCGTGCGCCGCCGTGGTCGAAGTCGCCGGCAGGGCTGACGACCAGCCAGTCCACCCCGGTGGTCGCGGTACGCAGCACCTGCGTACCGGCGGCGTGGGCGAGGTAGAACAAGCGGTACTCCTGCGGATAGCCGGGCGTGTCCATCAGCGCCACCCCGTGCTTGGTCTTCAGCACCGACGCCAGGCCGACCACCAGTAGCCGCGCCACCTCGGCGCGGGCCAGTCCGTCGAGCAGGGCGCGGGCGGCGCCGGTGTAGAAGGTGTCGGGCTGCGCCGCGGCGTCATAGACGGCGCTGATCGCGGCATCGTGTCCAGCGGCGACCCGGGCGACGCTGTCCCCGTCGGTCACGTCACCGGCCACCAGGTGCACGCCGTCGGCCGATGGGCCGCCGTGCCTGCCTGGATCGCGGACCACTGCGGTGACCTGGTGACCACGTCGGCGCGCCTCGGCGACGGCCGCCCGTCCGGCCCGGCCGCCCGCACCGAAAACCACAATCTTGCCCATCCGATACCTCGCCTCCCTGGACCGGCCCGATCGCCGACGCCGCCGCAGACCGTATCCGGGCACGCGGTTACCGATCGGATACCGGCTACCGTGGGGCCGTGACGACGCCCCTGGACCCCGAAATGTTCGACCCGGTCTGCCCCTCCGATCTGTCGCCGATCCGTATCGGCGACAAGTGGGCCGGCATGATCGTCCGGTGCCTGGAGCGCGGGCCGCGGCGGTTCTCCGAGCTTCGAGTCCCGCTGCGTGGCATCACCGCAAAAGCGCTCACCAAGTCACTACGGACACTGGAACGCGACGGCCTGATCAAGCGCACCAGCCACCCCGAGCCGGTGCGTCGCGTCGAGTACGGACTGACCCCGCTGGGCCGCAGCCTGCTCCAGCCGATGGCCGCCGCGTGCGCCTGGGCTCAGGAACACTGGGAGGAACTCCTCGACGCACGCGAAGCATCGGCTCACGGGTGACGCTTCTTCTCGGCACCAAGCATCCGCACATCGGCAGATCCGGTCGTCTCCGACGCGGTCGGCGTGCGCAGCGCCCCGGGTGAGGGCGCGACATTCACGGTAGGGGTGCCACTGTCTTCGGCCGGCCGGTGCCTAGACTCCGGCTAATGAGTACCTTCGTGCTGATCCATGGAGCGGGTGACGTCGGCTGGTACTGGCACCTGGTGGCGGCCGAGCTGCGGGCGCACGGGCACGACGTGGTGGCCCCCGACCTGCCAGCCGACGACGATACGGCGCAGCTGACCGACTACGCCGACGCGGTGGTAGCGGCCGTCGGCGACCGGACGGACCTGGTCGTCGCGGGGCAGTCGTTCGGCGGGTTCACCGCACCGCTGGTCGCCGACCGGCTTTCGGTGGACGCGCTGGTCTTCGTAGCCGGGATGATCCCAGCACCGGGCGAGACACCCGACGACTGGTGGGCCAACACCGGCTACCGCGCCGCGGTGCGGGAACAGGCTGCCCGCGACGGCGGCCTGACCGGCAACGACGACCCGTACGTGTCCTTCTATCACGGCATGCCGCGGGCGCTGGCCGAGGAGGCGATGAGCAAGGAGCGGAACCACCCCTCAGCCGCCGCCATGCGGGCGCCGTGGCCGCTCAAGGCGTTGCCGGACGTGCCGACCGGGTTCGTACTGTGCACGCAGGACCGCTTCTTCCCGCCGGACTTCATGCGCCGGCAGGTGGCCGAGCGCCTGGGCATCACCCCCGACGAGATCGCCGCGGGTCACTGCGTCGCGCTCAGTCGGCCGAAGGAACTGGCGGACATCCTGCGGCGGCACGCCCGCGGCTGAGCCCCTCGCTCACGCTGAATCTCGCGCGGTTAGGAACCGGGCCAGCTCGCTGAGATCGCGCCGCGCCAACCCGGCGCCGCTCGCCGCGCGTACCACCTCGGCGTTGGTGTGGCTCTGCGGCAGCCGGGCGCCTACCCACCACGGCCAGGCCGTCAAGGCCCAGCAGTCGCGTCGTATCGTTAACCACGCCCGTAGCTCTTCTTTGTGATCATCTTGCTTCGACAACAGGCATGATCGCCCAGAGCTACGGGCATCCTCACCCGGGGTCCACTCAGGATACTGCCGACCTCCGCGACCCCCCACTAACCTCGAAGAGCCGCGATTCGACGCAGGGGCAATCCGGTGGGGCGGACTCTGCGTCCGTCAGTCGAACTCGGTGTCGGGGCACGCGCCCGTGTTGTCGTGAAACCGACACACGTTGTTCTCGTCCGCAATTGCTGATTACCTCCCTTTTGCGCGACACTGCCACGGTAGACAGTGACAGCAGTAAGAATTTATACCTCTTGATTCAGGGGGAGAGTCTCAGATGACTTGGTCGCGATACGATGGCTAACCGCGCCCGACCCAAAAGACAGAGTCGGGATGCCGGTGGTCGGCGTTCGATTGAGAAGCGAGGACGCGGTCTCGACGAATTGCTGAATGGCCGCGTTATCGCAACCGTTGGAGCTGTTGCACTACTCGTTATTGGCGCTGCCGTTACTCCAGTCGGGGAGAAGCTCGTCGGTCGCATATTTCCTGCCGAAGGCACGTTGGAAGCTATCGACATGGCCGTAGAAAACACGACGGGCAACGGTACGATCGAGCCAGCCAGTATCGATATCAAAGTCCACAACAAGGGAGACGCAAGGGTGGTCACGAGGAAGATCATCCTCTCCGTCCAAGATCAGTTGAGCGTCGACCTGTGCGCCACACAGGGAGAGATTCCGGTTTCCGGGAAGTACGACCTAGTGATTCCGGCAAATACCAAGCCTGGCGACTCAATTGAACACCGCATCAACCAGCAGATAGCACCGGACGAGGCGGACCGCTTTCTCGTGCGCCTTCAGAATCCCGAGACCTCCGCTATTCATGGAGTCTCCCTCTACAAGATCAAGGTTGCGGTAGAGACAAACGGCAGTCCAGCCTTGACGGAAGTCGGCCATATGATCGTCTCGCTGCCCTTTGTGCCGGACGAAAAGGGTGAACCCTTCTATTGGGGTGCCGCCTACGAGGAAGGCCGCATGACTCTGGATTGGCTAGAGCCATATCAAGAATCCATCGAAAGGTGTATGCGGTCCAACAGCTCCAAGCTCTCAGATTTCTTGATTCAGCCTGGAGAACGGTCCGAGGATTTAAGGGTGCTCAAAACGCAATTGCGATAGGTAGAAACGCGTGGGACGACGTGGCCGTCAGGTATACCAGGCGGATGCGTACGCACTCACATCGGCACGACAGCGCGACTCGCGGCAGATGAGGATGCCCAGCGGTAGGTCGCAGCGGAAAGATCAGCCGTGTGCCTGACTGATCAGCGCCTTTCTGAGCGCGTCGAGCAACCCTCGACTGAAGGGGCTGTCCGCGCCCGGCGTAACGATAGTGACCAGCGACAAGCCGGCGGTGACCAACGTCGCCGGGTAGGGCTCGAAGCCAAGTCCCGTACGTTCGTAGGGACTTTCATTGAGTTGGATCTCGAATTCTCGACTCGGCACGACCGCGCTTCGAGCGCCACAGGGAATTCGTGGCCGCAACGTGACGCCCGGTCGGCGGCAGATTCGGATGAGCGCTGGGGTGGGCTCGCAGCCACACGCCCGCTCAGCAGTCAAACACCGACCAGCAGATGTCGTTCCGCAACCGCTGGTCGTCGAGCACGAACTCGCGAATCGCCTCCGGGAGTTGGTCACGCTGCCATCGGCACTCAACTCGCCCTGCGGCATCGCTCTCGCCTTTCCGGGCGGCAGCACGTGCGGCCTTGATCGCATAGGCGGCCGCACCGAGTTCGTGCGCGGCGACGTGTGCGACGGCCCCCGCCTGGCCAGCAGCGTACGCGGCATGCCGTGCTGCCCCACGCAGGTCTCTGGCCGCGCCCATTGCATGGCCGCCCGCCGCGCGAGCCTGCATCATCTTGACCTCACCACGCACCCAGGCGCGGGCGTGCTCGATCGCTTCACGTGGTCGTGGGTCCTCAGGCTGAACCGACTCGAACAGGTGAAGGACGTGCTCCGCGCACGACGCCGCCCAAAGAGCGAGGAGATGATGATCCGAATCAGTGAGGGTCCCACCGCGACGAACCGTGATGAAGCGAGGGTCCCGAACCTTCGGGAGGATCATGGTTGGGCGCTCCTTCTAGGGGACGGACCGCAACGTCAACCGTAGCGTCGTTCGATCACCAGAGCGGGCCGTCGGGCGTCGTGCGCCCTGACCCGGATCCCCTCACACATCCTGTACTCGGCACGACAGGGCGGCGCCGAACGCGCGCGGTCGGCGGGCGCCGTCGGGGTTCGTCGCTCTGGGCTCGCGTGATCCGAACGGGGAGGCTCGCACATGCGTCGATGGCGGGTGCTGGCGTTGGTGCTGCTGTTCGCCGCGGCGTCCGGTGTCTTCGTCGTGTGGTGGATGTCCGCGCCCAGTGGGCGGAAGCTGCCTGAGCCGCTGCGCGACCAACTCGCCGCGCGGGTCGTGGAGGCGCTCGAACACGACCCGACCTTTCGTACCGAAGTCACCCGGGAACCGGGCCCGCGGCCGGTCTGCGTGGCGTCGGTGTTCGGGGTGGCACCGGGTTGGGCTGACACCGCGAGCGACGTGCGCACCATCTATACATGGGTGAACTGCTCGTGGTTGAGTCCGGCGGATGTCGCCAAGGGCCCGGCTGGTGTCGACATCGACCAGCTCTCCGGGGTGGCGATGCCGATCGCCTTGCATCTGGGTCCACCCGTCACGTACCAGGCCCCAGAGGACGGTGAAGAGAACCCGGACAGCGTCCGGCGGATCTTTCCCAAATCGCTGGAAGCTGCCGCCTTCTCCCATCCCTGGCCCTCCGCCCGGGACGACCTCCGGCAACGCGTTCTGCAGGTAATGGACTCATCAACGCCCTCGCCGTCTCCTTCGCGCTCGTAACGCCACTGGATCGCCCACCGTGGCGGGACCAAACCGGCCCGCAGGCGCAAAGACAGCCCCCGTCTGAGTCTCTCCCTGATCTCCTCGTGCTGCCCTGCTGGGACGTCTCCGGCCACGTCGCTACTGAGGCACGATCGCTCGTTGGCGAACACCCGCTCATCGGCTGAGAGGGGTGTTCGCCCTGCACACGCGCAACTCGATCACACGGACATCGACCTGACAGCACCTGACAGATCACGTCCAACACCTGGCGCTGCAGGTCAGCCGCTTGTCGATACCGCCGCGTTGACAGATGCGCCGGCTACGGTCCACCGCACACCTTGTCTCCGTACCCCTGTCACCCGCGCCACCGCGATTCCCCTCGCCCACCGAACGGTCGGCCCGCGATCGCCTCCCGCGCCCTGTGACGCAACCCCTGCGGATCCCCTCCCCCTGCAGAAGGGAGCACCCTGTCGTGTCCGACGTCCGACTCGTCATCGTCTGCATGCCCGCCGGCACCTGCGCCGACTGGTTCTCCGCCTCAGAGATCCTCGACCGGCAGCGCCTCGCCACCAGCATCCCGGTGCAAATGTTTCCCGTCCGCCGCCGGGCGATCAGCGGCGTGATCAGCCGCTGGTCGGCCCGTCACCTCGTCCATCCCGTGCGCCGCCGCGCCGCGGTCGCCATCGCCGCCGGTGGTCGGCTGCGTCGGCTGGACCTGACCGCCGCCGCCACCCTCGCCCACGCTGACGCTGTCTACCGGTGGCGGGTGTGGTCCCACGTCGTCGCCCGCATCCCCGCCGCCCGCCCGCTACGCGACTTCCGCGCCGACCAGCGGCTCACGGCTGAGCAGGCGCTGCGGCGGTTCGAAGCCCAACCTCGAGTGCTGGCCATGCTCGCCCATAACTGCCACCCCCACGCCCGCGTACCCCTGCACTTGCAGGAGCTCGAGGCCTACCAGGCGGGTGAGGTCACCTACGGCGTCCTGCACTGGCAGCGGGCGATCGCCGGCGACGCCATGGTGACCGACGACGGCCGGCTCCTCGAGCCCGCCAGCGACAGCCTCGCCGACCGGCTGCGCTACCTCGCCCACGCCGCCGCGTATCTGCGCGCCCTGCCGCGGGACCGGCACATCGTCGCCGTCCACGCCGCCCCACGCCCCTGACACCGAGGCACTGCGCCGTCGAGGTCACCTGCCGGCCATGACGCAAGCGACGAGCACCGCATCCCCGACATTGCCCCGCCGGGCAGCCCACCAAGGAGGTCCCCGTGTCCTACGACCCTGTTCTCACCGCGATCGCCGTCGCCACCAACGACGTGCTCACCGACCACCTGTGGCGGCACGACGCCGCCGCCGGCGATCCCGTCGCCGACATCGCGGTGGCACTGCACCGCGCCGCCTACGACTTCACCCTCACGGCCCGCCAACTCACCGAAACCCTGCACCGGCTGCGCCAGCACTGCACCCACCATCTGGACACCCTCACCTGCTACGCCACCCTCGCCCGACCGCACAGCCTCGACGCCGACACCCTGCGTCTGCTCCAACTGCTTGAACGGCACGAGGCCGGCCGCGACGCCGTCGTCACCGCCTACGGCGCCTGGCGCAAACACCGACCGATCTCCGCCGACCCGCTCATCCGCCACCTGCTCCCTGCGCCGTACAACCCTCGCCACGGGATGGTCACCCTCGGCGCAGACGGCGACAGCTGGATCGTCGTTCCCGACCGGGTCGCCGCCGAAGCGTGGGGCCTGGCCACCTCCGGCACCGTCATCGGCGACATCCGCCCCCACCCGGACGGGTGGCAGCCCACCGCCTACGCCGATCCCGCCCACCGCGCCCAGCAACCGCACCTGGTGCACCAGCTGCCCGCCGCCGCGGACGAGGCGACTGCCTGCTCGTCCCTGCTGCGCTGGTGGGCGGCCCGCGACCGCACCCTCTGGCACGACGGGGCGGGGGCCACCGGCGAACACCCGGTCCTGCCCGCTTGACACTCCGCCTCCCCAGCCCGACGCCGCCCCCGGTGTCGGGCTCTTTCGTGGAAAGGACACGCCTTGAGCACACCGACACCAACCGCGCAGCTCACCCTCCCAGCCCCAGGTGACGGCCCGGACAACGGGCATCAGGTGGGTGAGCGCACAGGTGGCCGCCCCGCCACCGATCCAGCTCCCCTGTCCACCGCCCGGCACATCACCAGCGTCGACGGCGGGGAACCGGCCGACGGGGCGCCCACCCGGCGGCAACTCTCCGATGTGCCGCCTGTCGACAGCGCCGGGCAGCCGACCGCCGTCGAGGAACCGATCGACGCGTCCACGGCCGGCCCCACCGGCGAAGAGCAGGAGCCGCCGAAGCGGTGTCGGGGCTGCCAGGCGCAGCTGGCCGGCGTCTGCCCCGGCTGCGGGCAGACCACCTCCGCCTACTGCGGAGCGTGTCGCCGCGACCAGCCCCACAGCCGCCAGGGTCAACCGCGGATCCTCGCCAATGGGCTGCCCCGGCTGCGCCCCGGCGAGCTGCCGCAGCTCGTCGCTCAGGTCATGCGGGACAACCGGCTGCCTGAGCACCGTGGCATCGCCGGCTGGACCGCCAGCCGCATCGCGGTCTACCTCCCCGGCCGCAGCACCGGCGCCATCGGCCAGGCCCTCGACACCCTCGCCCGCGCCGGCACCGCACAGCTCATCGGCGAACAACCCGCCCGCTACCAACTCGCCTCGGCCGATGCCGAGCAGGCCGACAGCACCGACAACTGACCGCCAGAGCGGCCCGTCCCCACCGCGGGAAGGGCCGCCCTGCGCTGTCGCTCCCCCACCCCTGCCGGAAGGAATTGTTATGACACAGCCGACCATGCGCATCCGCGGTGCCGCTGACCTCATCGCCGCCGTTCCCTACCTCCTCGGCTTCCACCCCACCGACAGCCTCACCGTCACCGCCCTGCGCAACGCCCGCGTCACCTTCGCCATGCGCGCCGACCTACCCGCCGCCGGCGCGCCCGTTGACGTCGTCGCCGCGCACGCCGACCAGGTCGTCACCGCCATCACCCGGCAGAACGGCATCACCGGCGTGATCGTCGTCGGCTACGGGCCTGCCGCACGCGTCACCCCCACCGTCGACGCCACCCGCGACGCGCTCACCGCCGCCGGCGTCGCCGTACGTGACGCGCTGCGGGTCACCGACGGACGCTTCTGGTCCTACACCTGCCCCGACCCCGCCTGCTGCCCCGCCGACGGCACACCATGCCACCCCGACAGCAGCGTCCTCGCCGCCGAAGCGACCCTCGCCGGGATGGTCGCCCTGCCCAGCCGGACCGACCTCGCCGCCCAGATAGCCGCCGTTGACGGCGACGTCCGCCAGCGCATGAGCGACGCCACCACCAGGGCCCTGTATGAGATGGCGGCGCTCGAGCGCGACGCGGACCTGGCCGAACGCGGATACGCCGCCGTCCGCAACGCCCACCAGTGTTACGAAGACGGGCGAGCGCTCAGTGACGACGAGGCGGCCTGGCTCACCATCCTGCTGCAGCACCGCGAAGTCCGGGACTACGCCGGCGCCCACAGCAGCGACCACCCCAGCCGGCTCACCTTATGGACCGACATCACCCGGCGCGCCGAACCCGGGCTGGTCGCTGCGCCCGCCAGCCTGCTCGCCTACACCGCCTGGCAACACGGCAACGGCGCGCTCGCCCTGCTCGCCGTCGACCGGGCCCTTGATGCCGACCCCACCTACACCCTCGCCCACCTCATCGGGGAGGCGCTGCAGGCCAGCATCCCGCCCAGCGCCATCAGCGGTTGGCCGGCGGAGCGCTCGTGACGCACCGGTCGGGTGCCGCCTTCCCGGCGGCACCCGACCCGCCATTTCTGTCTCCAGCACCGACGCCTGCCGTCCGGTGGAGTGCTGCACCGATGCATCGACCTACCGGGGAGCCACAGTGAAGAAAATCGTCATCACCGTTGTCGGGATGGTTCTCGTCAGTTGCCTCGGGCTGCCGGTTCTCCTGTCCGGTTCGCTGGGAGGCGGCGCAGCGTGCCCTGGTGCCGATGCCCGCGGCCTTGGGGCATATGACGCCGAGCAGTTGGACATCGCCGGCACCATCGTCGACGTCGGCGTGGCGCAAGGCGTGCCGCGGTGGGGCTGGATCGTGGCCGTGGCCACCGCATTGCAGGAGTCGGGGCTGCGCAACCTGCCTCACCTCGGTGAGGCCAACGACCACGACTCGGTGGGGGTGTTCCAGCAGCGCCCCAGCCAAGGGTGGGGTACGACGAGGCAGCTGACGGATCCGGCATACCAAGCGCGCGGCTTCTACGAGCGGCTTCTTCGTGTGCCGGGCTGGCAGCAGATGTCGCTGACGGAGGCAGCGCAGGCTGTGCAGCGGTCGGCCTACCCCGACGCATACGGTCGATGGGCCGGCGACTCCCACAGACTCGTCGACGCGGTGACCAGCGGACCAGGATCCTGCGAGCCGGCCGCATCGGCGTCACTGCCGCACGGGTTCACACTGCCTCCGGCGACCCCGGCGCCGGTCGTCGCGGCCATCTCCTGGGCGCTGCGGCAGCTTGGCACTCCCTACGCATTCGGGGGAAGCTGCACAGATCCGCACGCCGGCAACCCGAACACCCAATGCGACTGCTCCTCCCTGGTCCAGCAGGCCTACCGAGCGGCCGGTATCAGCATCCCCCGCGTGACGACCGATCAGGTACGCACCGGCAGGGGCGTGCCTTCTCCGCAGCTGCTGGAGCCGGGTGACCTGGTCTTCATACCTGGATCGATGGGAAGCCCGCGGAACCCTCGCCACGTTGGCATGTACATCGGCGCTGGGATGATCGTGCAGGCTCCAGCAGCCGGAGACGTCATCAAGATCAGTCAATTGGAGGGATGGCGTCGTGACATCGTCGCCATTCGGCGGTTCATTTGATAGCGCTCGCTGTGGAAGCAGTGTGATCTGCGAGATCGCGACAGCGCCGGCCGGTACGACGACGCGATTGCGGCGTTCGAGGCAGCCACCGCACAGTTCGAGCGGCTCGACGGCCGGGTACATGCCGCTCGGAGCCGGTTCGGTCGGACAGGTGCACCCGCCACATTGGACCGCACCACCGAGCCGAGCGGACGACGGCCGAGCAACTGGCGTCAGGGTGTGCCACTGCTGGCTGGTTGGCTTGGTCGTCTCACGGCACGTCCGGGTCGGGGTGCTTTGTCCGACAGCTGCTCGCTGCGGCGTCATCGATGAGGGAGTTGTCGAGGAGCCAGTCGATGGCCCGGCGGGTTGCCCGGGCCTGGTGGAAGGCGTGCCAGGCCGGCAGCAGGTGCGGGTACTCCTCGTACAGCTCGTCCTTGAACCGGCGGAAGGCGCCCCTGCCCTGGATCGCCCGCAGGAGCCTGCGTCCCGCTCGCTCGTCGCTGACCCGCTCGGCGAAGTCGGCCATGTCGCGGTGCCACACGGAGGACGGTAACCCCTCGATGGGGACCAGATCGAGTTCATCAAGGTCCACGGGTGTCTTCCCGTCGATCCCGCCGTCGGCCGTCCACATCATGATTTCTCCGCTGGCCGGGTCGATGAGCCAGCGGTACTCGTACGCGCTCTGGTCCTGCAGCGCGGTGGCGATCTCCTCGAGATCGAGGTCGCGTACATCGAGCATCTGTCCGCTCCCGGATGCAGTAGTCCTCGGCGACCACGGTAGTCCCGCGCCCACCCGGCCGTGAAGCTACCGGCCCGTTCCTTCGTTGGCACGGGACCGACGCCGTGGTGTGGCCCTTCTGCCCGCGGACGGGATCGGGAGGCCGGTCACCTACAGCCCGCGGCGTCGAGTGTCCTGAGGAACGTCGGCCGACGTTGTGCTCCCGCCGGACACCGCGCGCTCCGCTTCCCCCAGGCTGGCCGCATCGGACGCGCCCGTCAACGTCGAACTCGTACAAGCGGGTGGTGGCCGGCTGCGCCCGCTGGCCACCACCCCTCGGGATGACACGGTCAGTGGTGGTGTCCGAGTTGGGACCTGATCTCGCTATTGATCTTCTTCCCCCAGACAAGAGGAATGATCAACCAAGGGCTGTCCCCATGAGCAACCGGGGCCACACCCGACGATCACATGTCGTGTGCCTACCCGTGCCCGCAGAGGTGGCCGCGTCGGCTCAGGGCAGGGCAATGCCGCGTACGACGCCGGACTGGTCGCCGCTGACCAGCAGGTCATCGACGACGACCGGCGTGCTGAAGGTGTTGGCCGTAGTGAGCGCGACGCGATGGGTGACCTCGCCGCTGGCCAGCGCCAGACCGACGAGCTGGCCGGTGGCAGTTGGCACCCAGATGGTGTTCCCCCTGACCACGGGACCGGCGTTGAAAACCCGCAGCCCGAGCTGGGTCAGCCACGCCTGCGCTCCGGTGAGCGGGTCGACGCGCCGGGCTCGGCCGAACTCGTCGATGAGGACCAGCCCGGACGCCGTGACAACCGGCGGCGCGTATGCGAACCCGCCGGACACCCGCCAGCGCTGCGCGCCGGTCGCCCGATCCAGGGCGTGCGCGTTGCTGACGGTGGAGACCAGCACCAGCCCGCCGGGAAGCAAAGTGACGACGTTGTCCCACGGACCGTAGATGAGCCGCTGGTACGGCGTGGTCCGGGTATTGGTGGCGTACGACCACAGCTCGTGACCGGTGGCGGCGTCGAACGCGTACGCCTTGCCGTCGCCACTGCCGGCGTACACCCGCTCCCCGTCGCAGGCCACCCGGCCGGCGAAGAAGCCGTGCAGGTCAGCCGTCCACCGGACCCGCCCCGTGGCCGCCTCGAGTGCGTACAGCGTGAACCCGGCGGTGAACAGAACGGTCTCGACTCCGCCGATGATCGCCACCAGCGGGTTGCTCAGCACCGGCTCCTCGGTGCGGTGCCGCCACCTCGGCGCACCGTCGCGGGTGTCCAGCGCATACAGGTGGTGGTCGGTGGATCCGATCAGGACGGTACGACCGTCGCCGGTGAACGCGGAGCCCCGGTAGGTCCCGCCGAGCCGGGTACGCCACGCCGTTCGCGGCGCTGGATGATTCCGGAACGCCTGCTCGTCGGCGTCGGCCGGACGGCCCACCCGGAACGCCTCGACGTCGCCACCGGTCGAGCCCGCCACGATCAGGTCGCCGTACGCGGCGAGGGCTCCCTGCACACTGCCTGTCAGCCGCAACCCCCACCGCTCCCGCGGATCCTGGTCGCCGGGGGCGATCTCGAACGCCCGGGTCACTTCGTGCCACGAGCCGTCGGAGCCGGTCACCCGTACCTGCAGCCGGTGCGCACCCGGCGGCACCGCGGAGATGTCGACGTTGCCGTCCCACCACTGGTCACCGACGCGCGGCAGATCCGTCCACGCGCTGGTGTCCCGCCCGCCGTACACGTGCTGCGGGTAGATCCGGGTCTGGACCGCGGCGACCGCGTCCGGCTGGCCGGGCCTTACCCGTACCGCGATCGCCGCCCCCTTCGGCTGTCCGACCACGGTCGCCGCCGCAGCCACGCCGACACCCGCGTCGGCCACCGGGATCGTGGTCACCTCCCGGCGCTGTTCCGAGCCGTCGGGCGCGACGGTCACCTGCCACACCCGCAGGACCGGCAGCCGGTCGACGACCTCCCGCCGGACCCAGTAGTAGTAGGCGTCCTTGGTCGCGTAGGCCGCCACCTGGGTCAGCTGGTTGATCCGGTCGACTCGCTCGGTGTGGACGTGGCCAGCGAAGATCGCCCGTACTGGGAAGTCGGCCAGCAGGTCCAGCAGCTCGTCCTGATCGTTCACGTAGTAGTTGGCGCCGCCGATCGGGTAGTGCAGGAACAGCAGGCTCGGCTGCTGCCCGGCCTGGCGCAGGTCGTTCGCGAGCCAGCGCAGGTGGTCGCGGCCGAAGACGCCGGGCTCCTGCAGCACCTGGGTCGGATCCAGCCCGACCACGTGCAGCCCGGCAACATCGAACGAGTACGGCGTCGGGCCGAAGAGCCGGTGGTACAGCTCCTTGGCGTGTACGTCCCAGCGCGCCTCGTGGTTGCCGGGCACGTGCCGCAGGCGAGGGCGCAATGCGGGCGGGATGACCGACAGGTAGGTCTGGAATTCGTCGTCACCGCCGTATTCGGTGATGTCACCGCAGTTCAGCACGAAGTCCGGCGTCGCCTTCTCGATCGCGGCGAAGATCCGACGCAACAGCTCCGTACGGGTGGTGTCCGGTGAAGTCGCGTGGGTGTCGGTGACCACCGCGAAGCTGAGCGGCGTACCAGCCCCGCCGTCCGCAACGCCCGTACCGGCTGCCTCGGCGCTGTCCGGGGCGGCGCTGGCGCCGGAGGCGGAACCGAGCGCCGCCGCGCCGCCCAATGCGGCGGCGGACGCAAGGAGACTCCGCCGGCCAATGATGGCGATTTCTCCCGACTGGAGGTGCCCTTGGGGATGGCTCATGCTCAGCTCCTCGATCGGCTGCTCTGGGTTGATCATGACCGAGGCTAAGGGGGCGAACAACGTCGCCCACCGCAGAGAAGTGAACAGCGTAGGTCGGTCGGCCAAACGTTGCCCGCGCGCCTCTGTGCAGTGAGTTGGCAGCCGGACCGCAAGCCCGCGGGCGAACGAAGACGTTCGCCCGCCGTGCCACGTCCAGCCCGCCGCCGGGTCGGATCCCAGCTCGCGATGCCTGCTGTCCGGTACGGGTGGCCCCTTCGACCGGTCAGTTGTCGGGGTCGAAGGCATCGTCGAACTCGAAGGCGGGGTTGGGGACGTCCCGGCCGGGTTCACGCCGTAGCGCTGCCGAGAGCGGCCGAATACTTCCAGGGTGCCACGGTCAGGGCGGATCATGGCGAACCCGACCTGATCGGGGTTGCCGGCGCTGGCGCGGCGGTCGGGCCGCTGCCACCAGGTCGTCTCAGGTGACCCGCTACCGCTACGGGGGCCCCGACAGGCGGGGCTGAGGCAGACCGGCCCGGTGGGCGGCCTGCCGCATCCACGTCCGCCGCCGCGGACCCCACCCGGCAGGCACCACCAGCCGCACATCCTCCACCGGGAAGCCCGCCGCCCGCTATGCCTCGTCGGCGACACGGCGCAGGGTCGCGACGACCAGGTCCAGCGCGTCGACCTCCGCGCCGGCGACGGTGAGCCGCTGCTCGGCGGAGGGCCCTGGCGCGGGGATGAGCCGGTCTGGCTGGGATACGGCCCCCTGCCACGATCGCTGCCCGGTCAGCAGGTTCCCGTCCGGGGACAGGAACACCGCGCTGGGCGGCGCGCGCACGCCGTCGAACATCAGCGGTGATCAGCTGCCGTCGGGCCATGCCACCACCGCGGTGGTGCTGGCGCTACCTCAGTCGATCGCCAGCCCCGCCTCCCCCGCTCGCATAGACCGCAGGCAAACATGAGGATCACCGTCACGTCACCCGCGAATTAATCGATCAACTTCAAGGGATTGGTGCTCGTACGCGGTCAGGGTCGTGAGGCGGCCGCCGGACGGAAACCCGCCGAAGGCAAAGACCACGCAGCTACGGGCGGTTGCCGAGGTGGGAGCGTGTTGCGCCAACAGCCCTCATCGGCGGTGTCCGGCAAGCCACAATTGTCGTATCAGCCGGTCCACGGATGACCCGGAGCCGGCGCTCGGGTCCCCGGCCGGTGGGGGCTCATCCAGGGCCATGAACCGAACCGGGCATCCGTCACGGGAGGTCGACATGAGCACCCCGCAGGAAGATCAGGGCGGCGCAACGGAGGTCGTCAAGGAGCCGACCACGCTCTTGAAACTCGAGGTCGTCGTCATCCCTGTGGCTGACGTCGACCGCGCCCTGCGCTTCTACCAGGGCTTGGGGTGGCGGCTCGATGCGGACTACGAGGCCGGCCCGAAGTTCAGGATCGTGCAACTGACGCCGCCGGGGTCGGCATGCTCGATCCACCTCGGCCGCGGGCTCACCCCCGCGGCGCCTGGCACTGCCCAGGGCACCTACCTCGTGGTCTCCAACATCGATCAAGCCCGCGCCGACCTGATCAGCAGGGGCGTGGAGGTGAGCGAGGTCTACCACAACGTCTACGACACCGGCGACCAAGAACGGGTGGACGGCCCCGCCCCAGACCGTCGCAGCTACGCCTCATTCGCCTCGTTCACCGACCCGGACGGCAACGGATGGCTGCTGCAGGAGGTCAAGGAGCGGCAACCCGGACGGTGACGAGTCCGCACGACCGAGGAGGTTTTGACTGATGGACGTTGAAGATCTTGCGCAGCTCCTGCATGAGACGGCCGAACACCACGGCTCGTTTGAGGCGATCGCCCCACCGCACGACTGGTGGGACTGGTACGCGGCGTACATGCGTGCGCGTGAAAGCGGGAGCCCCCCGGACGATGCCTCCGCGGCCGCCGGGCGCTACATGGCAGAGGTCAAGCACGTTGTCGTCTCACCCGTCTGACGCCCGCACCGGTATCTGAACTGAAGAACCTGACGGTGGGCTCTTCTGGCAACAGCCGAGCTCGCCGGCAACCCTGCGCGCGCGGCTCCCGGTCCATCCCTGCAAAATGCGACGATCCGGTTTGGTGCCGGCCCATGCCGTCCAGGTGCCGGACGGCGGCGCGCCACCATCGTCCCCGGTCATCGGCCACCACCGCAGAAACCCAACGGCTTCGTCGGCCCTGGTCCTGGCTGACCCCGAAACCGTCGCCTCCGTGCGCTGGCCTCGCCGCATCGGCGGACGGGCTTGCTCTACTTTGCGGCGAGGGCCACGAGATCCGCGTAGCGCACGATCTTCCCGCCCGCGCCCCACGTGCCGTCGGGCCGTTCGTGGATGAGCACCCAGACGCGCTGCGCGTCGGCGTCGGACAGCCCGGCCGCGTCCAGCACGACGGTCGTCGTTTCGGCGACCAGGCCGGCCTTGCGGCGATCGGACAGCGCGCCCTGCGGAACGGTGATCTCCACCCGGAACCGGGCGACGTCGTCCCTGCGGTGGCCTGCGCCCCGGCGGGCAGTTCGTGCAGGCGAGCACGTCATCGACGCGCTTGTGCACGGCTCGGGCTACGAACGCATCGCCACCACCCGGTGCTCGGACCGCACCAGGCGCCGGAGCAAGGACTGGGCCGCGGTCGGGATCGGCGAGAAGGTCCACGCGTTGGCCCTGGCCGCCTACGACCAGATGATCGGCCTGTCGTTGCAGGACCTCAGCGTGGACGGCGCGATTACCAAGGCGCCCTGCGGCGGCGAGCGGGCCGGGCGCTCGCCGGTGGACCGGGGCAACGGCGGCTTGGAGCGCTCCACCGAGGTCGAAGGCGACGGCATCCCTCTGGCCGTGGTGTCCGCGCCGGCCAACCGGCATGACTCGCCGCTGCTCCGTCCGACCTGCGAAGCGGCGGCGACACAGGTCGGGCCGATGCCCGAAGGCGCGACCATGCACCTGGACCGCGCGCCTACGACAACACCCCAACCCGCGACCTGCTCGACGAACTGGGCCTGCACGGCGAGATCGCCCGCAAGGGCGTGCCCGCCCCGATCCAGGTCGGCAAACGTTGGGTGGTGGAGCGCACGAACTCGTGGATGAACGGCTACGGCAAGATCCGCCGCTGTACCGAACGCGACGCGAAGATCATCGACTTCTATCTTTACCTGGCTGCCGCCCTCGTCACCGTACGTCAACTCATCCGCCGTGCCCGAACGCTCTACCGGTGGGACAGCCGCCCCACCACCCGACGCCTCAAGTGACACCTATTGCCGGTCGCTCTTACTCACCGAGAGGAACGCAGCCGTCAGCGACGGTCGCCTGGCCGTCGAGCTGACGCGGGCGCCTTCTCCGGGTTCATGCCCATGCCGCTCGTGCTCGGTTGCCGCGCCCGTCGACTCTCAACGTGTCGGTGACCCGGGCTGCCGGCACCTCGCATCGTCGTCACCCTGTTGGTCGGCGCGTGCCGACCGTGGGCGACCACCTCTCCTACTGGCTTCGCGAGATCGTTCAACCG
Organism: Micromonospora kangleipakensis; assembly: GCF_004217615.1. Taxonomy (NCBI): domain Bacteria; kingdom Bacillati; phylum Actinomycetota; class Actinomycetes; order Micromonosporales; family Micromonosporaceae; genus Micromonospora; species Micromonospora kangleipakensis. Next base: position 4,796,158 of record NZ_SHLD01000001.1, read on the forward strand.
AACTTGGCACCCGCGACCTACATCTCCTTCGAGGGCTTCGTTCGGCTCTACATCACCCCTGGTCTGGGGACGAAGCGGCTGGATCGGCTGCAGGTCCGGGATGTCCAGACGTGGATCAACCAGGTGGCGCGTACCTGCCAGCGCTGTGCGCAAGAGAAGGACATTGCTCGTCCACGCGGAAAGCAACTGTGCTGTGCGACCGGCACATGCTGCCGGGCTGTCCCGTCCGGTAGCACGATCAAGGGCCTCCGGGCCACTCTTCGTGCGGCCCTCGCCCAGGCAGTCACGGAGGAGCTGGTCACCAAGAACGTGGCGTCCCTGGTCAAACTTCAGGTCCGCCGAAAGAAGCCCGGGAGGGCGTGGCACAGCGACGAGGCCCGCCAATTCCTGGAAGCTGCCAGGGCAGGCGATGATCCCCTCTACGCGGCCTGGGTGCTGATCCTGGTTCTCGGACTACGCAGAGGGGAGTTGCTGGGTCTTGGGTGGGACGAGATCGACGAGCGCGCGGGGGAATTGACCGTGCGGTGGCAACTCCAGCGAATCAGTAACAGACTGCTGCGCCGGGAAACCAAGACCCGAGAATCCGATGCAGTCCTTCCGCTGCCGGATATCTGCCTCACAGCTCTTCGGATGCGCCGGGGCGGATCAGGCCGCGGACCGGGCTGCCGTCGGCCCTGAGTGGCAGGACTCCCCGCTGGTCTTCACCACCCGCCACGGCACGCCGATCGAACCGCGCAACTTCAACCGGGCGTGGGAGCGATGTCGGCGAGCCGGGGTGCGGCGGATCACCGTGCACGATGCCCGCCGGACTTGTGCGAGCTTGCTCGTCGACCTGGACGTGCATCCCCGGGTCGCCATGCAGATTCTACGGCACGCCGACTTCTCGATGGCCCACAGGATCGGAGAGCCGGCCGACGATTTGCTAGCCGAGACGTTCCTGGTCGCGTTCCGGCGGCGGGCTTCTTACCGGCCAATGCAGCTCGACGTGCGGCCGTGGCTGTTCGGCATCGCCACCAACGTGTTGCACCGGCACGTGCGCCAGGAGGACCGCCGGTATCGGGCGCTCGCCCGGGCCAGGCTCCTCGAGACCGGCTCGCATGCGGACGACCTGCCCGATGACCGTTTGGATGCCCAGGCACTGCGGGCCGAGCTCGCCGCGGCACCGGCGGCGCTGAAGCCCGCGGACCGGGACGTGCTGCTGCTGGCCTGGGCCCAACTCTCGTACGCCGAGATCGCCGCCGCGCTCGACATCCCGATCGGAACCGTGCGCTCGCGGATCAACCGGGCCCGCCGTCTGACCCGCGCCGCGCTGAGTTCGCTACAGGAGGACCGGTGAACGAGATCATGTTGTTGGAGACGCACGGGCCAGACGGGCCTGACCTGTCAGACGAGGCGCGGCGCGCCGCCCGTACCAGACTGCTCGCCGAGATCTCGGACGCCTCGACCGCCGCGTCGTACTCCGGCTGGCCGTCCCCCCTACTCACCCGGCTTGGCGCGGCCAGGTTTCGCCGCGGGCCGCTCCTCGCTCGTCTGGCCCTCACGGGGGTGGGGTTGGCCGCGATGGCGGCGACGGCTATCGCGGTCATGCCGGAGGCGCGACAGAACACCACCCGCCCGCCTGTCACGGCAGACGGGTCAACCGGCACGCACTCGACCTCGCCAGACCGGATCAAGCTGGTCGCCGTGACTGCACCAGAGTTCCCGTACGCGTTGCCGATGCTTGGTAAGCCGTCGTTCACCGCTGATCCGGGTGGCCCGATCATCGCCGTCTATCTGGCGCCGGACGGTAGCGACGTGGTGCTCACGATCGGCACAGCGCGCGAGGGCCAGCCAATCCGGGGGCAGCGTGACATCAGCGTGGACGGCCGGCCGGGCCGCATCGTTTCGGTCCCGGACGGCTCGGGCGTGGCCTCCGTCCAGCTGACCTGGGAGCGCCGACCTGGCGTGTGGGTGATCATCGTCGGCAATGGCCGGCATGCCAGCGCGGAGGCCGTTCTGCAACTCGCCCGGCAGGTGGTGGACCAGCCCCAACGCGTCGGCTTCAAGGTCACTGTCGGCCTGGTCCCCGACGGTTGGAGACTCGGTGGGTTCAAGGACGGCGGCTCGATCATCTCGTACCGTGACCCGGCCGAGCCGAACCTTGACCTGCACGTGCAATGGACGCCGAAGCCGGACACGGGCCGGGATTCCGACGTCGAGGGATTCGAAAAGGCGAATAACGTCACGGTCAACCAGCGGCCGGCCCGGCTCGTCCAGGCCACGCAGTTCTGGCGGCTGACCGCCACGCTCGCTGACGGATCCGGGTTCACGTTGATGGCGCCGCGCTCGTTCACCATCGACCAGGTAATCGCCGTCGCCCGAAGCGTCCAGCTGAGCCGTTCGTAGGTGGCCTCCATACGACTGCGAGTGCTCCAGAACCCCTTCGTGCACGAACCGACCGTCCAGACCGAAAGGATGCTTCGATCCAAGTTGGAAGACCGCCTCTGACTTGGACCGGAGCCGGTGGAGCGGGCGAGGGCAATCAACCCGCACCGTCAGTTTGGAAGGACAAAGATCACGACCGACAAGAACATGGTGGCCAGGTCGAGGGCTGGAAGTCCGCGACCGTTCGTGCCCCCTGGTGACCGTCCGGGGTACTGGCTACTGGCACGTGGATGGCACGGTGGCCTACGCCTGAGGCTGTTGCTAATGAGATGGTCGCTGTCAGCCATCGCACCCGGCCGTGAGGATCAGCGGTTCATGCCGCCGTCGGCGGGGCCCACGCACCGTCAGTCAGACCCTAGGCTGACGCCATGTCGGCGGAGCGTGACGTGATCGATCTGGACGAGTACAACGATCAGCCAGCCGAGGCAGGCGGCGCCAGCCCCGACCGCCTGATGGCCAGACAGAAGATGGTCCTGCGGCTCGTCGCTGCGTTCGTAGTCGGTGTTGTGCTTGGCGGCGTCGTTGTCAGCGAGCTGCGCGACTCGCGCCAGCAGCGGGAGCGGAGGTCTTCGATCTCACTCGTGGCCTTCCCTGCATCAGTCGGCAGTGGAGGCTCGGACGGTAAGGGCGTCCTCCAAGTAAACGGGCAATTGGTGGTGATCAACGCTGGCCCGGCGCCGATCACGGTTCGTGCGGCCACGGCACAGAGGCATGGTGTCCTGATCCGTGATACCGGTCAGTCCGCGCCAATACGCCCCGGCGGTACCGCCTGGATCGACGTCAAAGCTCGAATTGAGTGCTCGGTCGAGATCGGGGATGAGCCGTTGTCGATGCAGTTTTCGGTCGAGACCGAGGGCAAACAGGTCATCAGAGAGGTTACTTACCCTGTCGCCATAGTAGGAACCGTCTGGGACGGTGCGCCCGATCATCTATGCGAGCAGCGGCGATGAGGCGGGGCGGCTGGCGCTGAAGCGGATCTCCTCGTCGGGCAGTGTCAGATCGTCTGGGCGAGTTCGGTAAACGCCGCGGCGAGCCATGTAGCCAGCGGGGCGTCGATGGCGAGCTCGTAGTGGCCGTGTCGGAGGTTCTGCATGAATGCGTGCCCGGCGATGATCACCTGCGCTGTCTCGTCCGTTCGTAGTCCGCGCATCGGTCTCAAGCGGTGTTTCCGCTGGCTGTGATCAGCCTCGATCGGATTGTTGGCGTACCGCTCGACGTGGTGCCACGCCTGCGGGATCAGCTCGCCCAGTCACACCGGGGTAGACCGGCGCGGCGTCGGTGACCACCTCCCCGGGTGTCACCTTCAACGTCGACAGCGCCGGCGGAAGAACCGCCGGGCCGCGTCGGCGTCGCGACGTGCCGAGACCAGCACCTCGATGACCTGTCCGTACTGGTCGACCGCCCGGTACACGTAGCGCCATACCCCGTTGACCTTGACGTAGGTCTCGTCGACGAACCAGCGGTCAGCTGGCGAGTGGCGGCAGAACCGGGCGGCGTCGGCCAGGAGCGGCGTGAACCGCTGCACCCACCGGTAGACGGTAACGTGATCGGCCTCGACGCCACGTTCGACCAGCAGTTCCTCAACGTCGCGATACGAGAGGTTGAAGTACCAGCGGACCGCGCCCACGATCACCTCCGCAGGGAAACGGAACCCGACGAACGCCGACTTCGGAGGCAGCCACGGGCCGGGACGGGTCGTGACTTCACCGCTCAAGCCTGCCTCGATCTTGCCAACGCTCAATGCAACGGTGCCGACCCAAGGGGCCGCGCCGGCGGCCGAGGCAGCGACACCACCTTGATCGATGCCCGCGCATCGCCTGACAGCGCGCACCTCGCGGCCATGAGAGTACGGGCCGAGTGGCCGTTCTGGCACCATCGGGACCGTGACGGACGCCAGCGCATCACCTCCGCCCGGTTACCGGCAGCCGGCCATTGCTTGGTTGGTCGAGTACACGGACGAGCGTGAGCCCGGATCGCGCTTCCAGGCGGGGGCCTTCACGACCGAGACGGAGGCACAGAAGCTGCTGGACCAGTTGGGTGGATCTCGGTTCTACGGAGAGATGTGGATCAACATGGTCCCTGTACATCAAACCGTCCAGGACTGGGAGTGGGATCGCTGAGTGCTGAGCGGCCGTACTCACGCCGACCCGGACGTCCTCTATTCGGAGTCGGACATTGCTGGCCATGAACGAACGCCCGACCAGCGGCTAATGAGTGCGGGCGCCGCCGACCTCGGATGATCCCGAACCGGCGTGGGCCCAGCTAACGGCGGTTGATCTTCGCAAACAACTGGGGACGGTCAAACCAGCCAGCATCGAGTCCCAGGCCGGTCAACGACTCCACGGTCGCCATGGCGGTCTCCCAGTCGGGGAACGGACCCCGCTCACGATCGCGGAGGTCACGCAACGCGTCAAGGTGGTCGGTCAAGGCGTCCGGATCGGCACCCCATCGGTCCTGCGGGCACAGCACGTCCAGCTCGGGGACCAACACACCGTCGACGGCGTAGTAAAGCCTGTTGAAGTTGTTAATCAGCCAGAACACCTCATGAACGGTGGCGTCCTGGCTGAGCCGCCGCAGCGCGTCCTCCTCATCGCTGTCGACGCTGTACCCCACGATGATGACCGCGTCGCCGCGCTGTTCGAGGAAGACCGCGTCGTCGTCGTATCTGACATCAACCGGCCGGCACGTCGTCATTGTGTCCAGGTCACCGCGCAACCGGCGTAGCACTTCCTCCACTGTCAACCGCGCCCGGTGAGGGCGGACCACCGTCCAACACATGGACTCCTCGAAATCCGCCGAAGCTTCCCTGAGCTGCTCGAACATTCGCACGTAGTGCTCAATTCGCTCCTGTGTCGGGCCCGCCACGACGCCTCCTCTGCAGTCAACGGTCGCCCGACCGTACCGCCGACAGTGGCTGGCGCGGCACAACGCCCACGACCTACAGGCGCCGTTCACAGCCGATCACAGCGGCTGCCCGCCTGGGTTGGGATGCGGCAACGCGCCGACGCTGGTAGCTCGGTGGCGTAGGCCCATCGGCGGTGGTGTATTCGGTGATCTCGGTCAGCCACAGCCGGTTCGCCGCCCCGGCGGTGAGCACCTTCTTGACGGTGAGCGGGTAGCAGGCCTGCCCGGTCGTTGCGACCAGGCCGACCAGGCTGCCCGGCGTCCAGCGCGATGCGCCGGTCCCTGGCCGGGCCGGTCAGCCAGGCCGGCGGGTCGGTGGCCAGGTCCACGCCGCCGACCGCCCGCGCTTCTCCATGCCGGTCAGCATTTCCGGCTCGGCGAGCCGGGCAACAGGGCGTTGATCTCCGCCGCATCGGCGCGCTCGTCCGACATGTCGGTCTGGTGGCTGCTTCGGCCGCCGCATGCCTCATTGGTGGTGATCCCGGTCACCTCCGCCGTCCGGCCATTGGCGGTCGCGCATGCCGGGCGGCAGGGTCGGGGGTCGGCGTCGTCGCGCCAGCTCAGTCGTCCCAGCAGGTCAGGAGCGTTCGTTGCCCGCCCACCGGCGTCCCCGCCCACCCCGTTCGGCTGCGCTGCCCGTCGCGACCGGAGCCCTCGCCGCCCTGCTGGTCGGCGGAGCGGGTCTCGGCTTCGCGCTGATCGGAGACGCCGAGGCTGATTCCGGCGGCGCCGTGCAGGCGCGGGCCGCCGGCGCGCCGGACCTCCGGCCGGCACCGGCCACCCCCACGCCGGATCTCCCGGCGACGCCCAGTGTGGACGTCGCCTCCGGTCCGTCTCCCACCGACGTCGCCCCACCGACCGTTCCGGTGGCCCAGACCGAATCGCTGCGCCAGCCGACCGCCGACCCGGCGACTCCGCGCTCGGCGACCGGCGCCCCGAAGCCGACGGCCACGAGCCCGGCCACCAGGCCACCGATTACGAAGCCGACGGTGCGTCCGACGCCCGGATCGACCGGCGCCCCCTCGTTGCCGCCGACCACCGCCACTCCCAGCCCGTCCGGCAGCCCCACCCCGGCCCCGTCCACACCTGGTCCGACCCCGTCGGGCGGCACCCCGGGGCCGAGCAGCCCGGCGCCCAGCGGCTCCGCATCCACCGACCCGTCGTCACCACCGGCAAGCCCCACAGGTACGACGACGCCGGTCACCTCCTGACGGTCGCCGCCGTCGGAGCAGGCCGGAGCCCATGCGCTTGCGAGGTAGTCCGGCCGGCGCGGCGTCCGGATGGCATTACCAACGTCCGGCGACCGCCGCGGCCTGGTCGCGTGCGGTCAAGGCCAGTGCCAGCGGTGATCGCAGGCATCGCTGAAGTGAGAGTTGATCACCAGGTGGTCGCGTCTACCGTGAGCCACACTGCCGCAGGGTCGCTTGCCCGGGGACCTTCCGGAAGCCAGGCGCCCGGTCGCGGCGCGGGTGAGGTCGAGGCCGACAGCAGGGCGACCCGGCGGCTGGCGAACGATTCCGTGCCTGCGGAGGATAAGCGCCACATCCTGGACCTGTTGCGGTACCTCGCCCGCCGCGTATGGCGAGCGGACTGACCGCCGCAGGCGGTGCCGCCGGTCGGGGCGGGTGGCGGGGCGGATCGGGCAGCCGGCACGATGGTTGCCGTGACCGCCGCCGCCCGTGTGCCGCTTGCCACGCTGGACGCGGTGCTGGAGCGGCTGACGTATGTCAACGAGGAGACGGGCTACACCGTCGCCCGGGTGGCTACCGACCGCAGCGCGGACCTGTTGACCGTGGTGGGGTCGTTGTTGGGGGCGCAGCCTGGGGAGAGCCTGCGGTTGTCGGGGCGGTGGTCGTCGCATCCGAAATACGGCCGGCAGTTCGAGGTCGACTCCTACACCACAGTCCTGCCGGCCACGATCCAGGGCATCCAGCGCTACCTCGGCTCCGGCCTCGTGAAGGGCATCGGGCCGGTCTTCGCCGAGCGGATCGTGGCGCATTTCGGCCTGGACACCCTGCGGGTCATCGAGGAGGAGCCCGCCCGGCTGGTGGAGGTGCCCGGGCTGGGGCCGAAGCGCACGGCGAAGATCACCGCGGCGTGGGAGGAGCAGAAGGCCATCAAAGAGGTGATGGTCTTCCTGCAAGGTGTCGGGGTGTCGACGTCCCTAGCAGTGCGGATCTTCAAGCAGTACGGCGACGCGTCCATCGGCGTGGTCACGAAGGAGCCGTACCGGTTGGCGGCGGACGTGTGGGGCATCGGGTTCAAGACCGCCGACACCATCGCCCAGGCCGTCGGGATCCCCCACGACAGCCCCCAGCGGGTCATGGCCGGCCTGCAGTACACCCTGTCCGAGGCCACCGACAGCGGCCACTGCTACCTGCCTGGCGCGCAGCTCGTCGCCGACGCCACGAAGATCCTCGACGTGCCCGGCGACCTCGTCACCCGCTGCCTCGACGACCTCGCCGCCGACGAGGGCGTCGTCCGCGAGACGCTGCCCGGCCCGGACGGTGAGCCGGTGCAGGCGGTGTACCTGGTGCCGTTCCACCGCGCCGAGCAGTCCCTCGCCGGCTCCCTGCTGCGCCTGCTCAACGACCGGGCCGACCGGCTACCCCACTTCGCCGGCGTCGACTGGGGCAAGGCCCTCGCGTGGTTGAAGGCGCGCACCGGCGCCGACCTGGCCCCCGAGCAGGAACAGGCCGTCCGCCTGGCTCTGACATCGAAGGTGGCGGTGCTGACGGGCGGGCCGGGCTGCGGCAAGAGCTTCACCGTCCGCTCGATCGTCGAACTCGCCGCCGCCAAGAGAGCCAAGGTCACCCTCGTCGCCCCGACCGGCCGCGCCGCCAAACGCCTGTCCGAGCTCACCGGCCACCCCGCGGCCACCGTGCACCGGCTGCTGCAACTACGCCCCGGCGGGGACGCCTCCTACGACCGGGACAACCCCCTCGACGTGGACCTGCTCGTCGTTGACGAGGCCTCCATGCTCGACCTGATCCTGGCCAACAAGCTCGTCAAAGCCGTCCCACCCGGCGCGCACCTGCTGCTGGTCGGCGACGTCGACCAACTCCCCTCCGTCGGCGCCGGAGAGGTCCTCCGCGACCTGCTCGCCGCCCCCGCCATCCCCCGGGTGCGGTTGACGCAGATCTTCCGCCAAGCCGCCCAGTCCGGCGTCGTCACCAACGCCCACCGCATCAACGCCGGCCGTTCACCCCTCCTGGAAGGCCTGCCGGACTTCTTCCTGTTCGCCTGTGATGACACCGACGCCACCGCCACCCTGACCGTCGACGTCGCCTGCACCCGCATCCCCGCGAAGTTCGGCCTCGACCCGCGTCGGGACGTTCAGGTCCTCACCCCCATGCACCGCGGCCCCGCCGGCGCCGGCGCACTCAACACCCTGCTCCAGCAGCGCCTCACCCCGCACCGCGAGGGCCAGCCGGAGCGGCGAATGGGCGGGCGGGTGTTCCGCATCGGCGACAAGATCACCCAGATCCGCAACAACTACGACAAGGGCCAAGCTGGTGTCTTCAACGGCACTCTCGGCATCGTCACCGCCCTCTCACCAGACGAACAAACCCTGACCGTGCGCACCGACGAGGACGAAAGCATCGACTACGACTTCGACGAACTCGACGAACTCGTCCACGCCTACGCCATGACCATCCACCGCTCACAGGGCTCCGAATACCCCGCCGTCGTCATCCCCCTGACCACCAGCGCGTGGATGATGCTGCAACGCAACCTGCTCTACACCGCCGTCACCCGCGCCAAACAGCTCGTCGTCCTCGTCGGCTCCCGTCGCGCCCTCTCCGCCGCCGTGCGCACCGTCGGCGCTGGCCGCCGCCACACCGCCCTTGACCACCGACTTAGCTGACACACGCCAGTCGAACACTTGTACGACGCCGTGGTGGAAGACGTGGCGGCAAGATGGTGGAACGGGATCTGGGGGCGCCTGGGCCGCCGCGACGTGTGGCTGACCCGCCAGGTCCGATGGAAGGTCGTCGCCCGCGCCGGGGACGCCGAGACGGGCCGGGTGCTGCGGTGGGAGTTCGACACCGAGCCCGAAGCCCTCGCGATCGTCCAGCGTCTCCTCGCCGCCGACGCCGGCGGCAGTTGGCGCAAGCAAGCCGGCGACGCCACCTCGTCCCCGCCCCAGTGACGGCTCAAGGCCCGGCCGGCGGTTGCGCCCGATAGGGCGGCGCCGCCGGCCGGAACCGCGCGGTCAGGAGCTGCAGGTGTTGAGCATCGTCTGCAGCGCGGACTTCTCCGACGACTGCAGGGTCAGGCCCCAGCTGTACTTCACGGTGATCCACATCTTGCTGTAGGTGCACCGGTACGACGACAGCGACGGCTGCCAGGTGGACGGGTCCTGGTCGCCCTTGGACTGGTTGACGTTGTCGGTGACGGCGATCAGCTGGGGCCGGGTGAGGTCGTTGGCGAAGCTCTGCCGCCGGCTGGTGGTCCAGGAGTTGGCGCCGGAGCGCCACGCCTCGGCCAGGGGCACGACGTGGTCGATGTCGACGTCCGAGGCCGCGTACCAGGTGGCGCCGTCGTAGGGGCTGTACCAGCGGCCGGAGGTGGCAGCGCAGGAGCTGTCGACCACGACGGAGGTGCCATCGCGCTTGAGGACCTGCTCGCGGGTGTTGCAGGTGCCGCTGATGGTGATCCAGTGCGGGAACAGGTCGCGGGAGTAGCCGCTGGTCGAGCCCTGCGCCGCCACCGTCAGGGCGTTGAGCTGTGACTGTGCCGTCGCCTTGGAGGGGATTCCCGGAGGCGTGGCCATCGCTGGTTGCGCGTTCACGGCCACCAGGCACGCGCCGGCGAGCGCGGCGACGGCCGTCGCGGCGACACGTCGCCGCAGTGAGGATCGGGTGGACATCTGGGTGTCTCGCATGTAGGCCTCCTGGGCAACCCGTGGTGGACAGCGACCATCTCCAACGATCATGTCCATCGAAGGTCTTCCTTGTGAAGGGGTGAAGGCACTTCCGCGAAGACTGATTTCCACACCCGGTCCCCCGCACGGCGCCGTCAGCATTCGCGGCCCTCCTGTAGCTGGCCTGCTCGTGGCTGTCGACATGGCGACGTAGCGGCAGTCGAGGATCTCCCGGCGGCCTGCAGTGCGACGTTGAGGCTGGTAGCGGACCTGAGTGCAGGGAGCGACGGTGGCAACGACCTGATCGTCATGACCTGGAACGTGGAAAGCCTGTTCCGGCCCGACGACACCGATCCCTCAGCCGCGGAAACCTACGCCGCGAAGCTCACCTATCTGGCCGGGCTCATCTCCGGCACCGGCGCCAACGTCGTCGCCCTGCAAGAGATCGGCTCAGGGGCGGCCGCTGACGATCTCCGGGCGGCCTCGGCGATCCCTGGCAGGCGGTCGTGTCCGCCCACTCGGACGGTCGTGGGATCCGTGTTGCTGTCCTCGCCCGGCACGCCCTCACCGAGGAGGCGCAGATCATCGCGCTGCCGCAGGCCGGCCTGCCGGCGGTCTCCTGATGTCGACGGCGGGACGCTCACGCACCTGGGCCGCGGAGCGGTTCAGGTGCACGTCGACTGCGGTGGCCCTGGCCTGCGGCTGCTGACCGCTCACCTCAAGAGCAAACTGCTCACCTACCCGGGCGGACGACGCTATCCGCGCAACGAGGACGAGCGCGCCCGCGGCGCCGGCTACGCCCTGCTGCGCCGTACCGCCGAAGCCGTCGCCCTGCGCGTACACCTCAATGACGTCCTCGCCGAATCCTCGGTGAACGGACAGCCCGGCATGCCGACGATCCTGTGCGGGGACCTCAACGACGGACCCGACGCCGTCACCACCGTGCTGCTTGAAGGACCCGCCGACGGGGACGTTCACCGCCCTGACAAAGGCGACGCGGTCCCAACCTTGGGCGCCGCCTGCCCCCAGCCCGCGCCTACTCCCGCATCTACCAGGGACATGGCGAGTTCATCGACCACATCCTCGCCACCCGCGACCTGCAGCTGCGCCTGGTCGGCATCGACTCCCTCGTCGACGACATCACCTCCATCGGCGTGTCCACCCGAAGCCGCGAGGCTGCCATCGTGCCGGACCACGCCCCGGTCGTCGCTCGCTTCAGCGGGCCGTAGAGCGACGGCCGGCGGCCGCCCCCGGGGGGTAGACGGCCGTCCTCAACCTGGGTGACTGAGGTTGTGAAGCCAGAACCTGGGTGACTGAGGTTGTGAAGCCAGCCAGCCAGGGATTGTCGCCGGTTCCGCCCGTCAGCCGCTCGGCGTCCCGAACGGGTCTTCGCCCTCGCCGAGGAGCAGCGGCACGTCGTAGACCGACATGTCGGTCCGGGCCCTGGCGTACCGCACCCGGTGGCGCCACCGCTGGTGCTCGAACGCCACGTCGGCGTCGATTTCCGCCACCACGGTCGGCTCCACCTGTACGTACCGCAGCGGCTCGGGCTGGTCCAGTTGGCCGGACCAGGACGCGGGCAGCGGCTGCGGCCACGGGTGGGCCACGACGCCGCGGCGTGGCAGCCGCGGCGGCGCGAGCAGCGCGGCCAGCTCCACGGCCTGGATGGTGGTCAGGGGGTGGGTGCGGCCGGTGTATCGCAGCCGTCCCCGCCGGTCGAACCGGCCCAGCAGCACGGTCTCCGGGCTGCGGATACTGCCGGTCACCCCACCGACGATGGCGTCCGTGACGATCCGGGTCCGGAACTTCGACCAGCCTCGCCGGCCGGGCTCGTACCGGCCGCCCAGGCGCTTGCTCACCACACCCTCGATGCCCGCCGCGACGGTCCAGTGCAGCAACCAGTCCGACACCTGCCGCATGTCGGCCGTCTGCGGGGTCAGGGTGAGCTGCGCCGGCGCGTCGGCGAGCAGCTGCTCCAACCGGACCCGACGTTGCGACAGCGGCAGGTCCAGGATTACCTGTCCGCCGGCGTCCGCGAGCAGATCGAACAGCACGTAGTGCGCGGGGCACTCGCGTGCCAGGCGCAGCAGGGTGCGGCCGGCGGTGACGCGCCGCTGCAGCTGCGCGAAGTTGGTTCGCCCACGCTCCCAGACGATCAGCTCACCGTCGAGGACCACGCCTGGCGGGATGGCCGTCCGGATCGCGCGGGTGATGTCCGGGAAGTAGGTGGTCAAGTTCCGGCCGGCCCGCGATTGGAGGTACACCCCGTCGGTCTCGCGGAAGGCGATCGCCCGCCACCCGTCCCACTTCGGCTCGTGCACCAGGCCGGGACCCTCGGGCACCGCGTCGACCGGCGCCGCGAGCATCGGCGCGACCGGCCGACGCAGCACCGGTGCCGCCGCCGCGCTTGCCCGCGGACGGGCGGAACTCACCTCCAGCTCCGCCCGCGCCGGCCGTGAACGCGTCTCATCATTCGTCCCCCACGTCATCGTGGGTCCGAAGGAGGCCGTCTCGGGCGGAGATCCGCGACAACGAATCCGCCCGCGGCTCGTGCCACCGGTGGCGCTCGGACCAGCCAGCGAGGGAGGACGCTGATCACGTCGCCGCCCGCGTCGCGTCGGGCCACCTACGCCCCACGCTCAGCCAGCCCCACCAGGGGATCGCCGACCTACGCGGACTGGCGACGGCCGGCTACTCCCCCACCATGACTTCAGCGGCAGGCCGCGAACGGACCCTCTGGCGGTTCTTGCGCTACTCGCTCGTGGGACACGGTCCGCAAGCATGACGACAAAGCGCAGGTCCCAGGGGTGCTAGGCCGTATTTCAGAAGTTGGTGAGGGCGGTTACGAGTCGGTCCGGGCCGACACGACGTTCCATTGGAACGACGCCTTGAAGTCCTCGAAGCAGGGCTGGCAGATCCAGGTGTAGTTGTCGTCGGCGGTGACGTATCCGGCGGTGAAGTCGACGTGGGTGGTCTGTGTGGCCGCGAACTCGGCGTGAAGGCCGGCGGCGGCTTGACGACGCCCGGCTGGCCTGCCACAGTTCTAGAACTGTTATAGAACTGTGGAGGTACGCATGCGGGAAGTTCTCGTGGCCGCCGGCCGTCCGGAGGTGAGCAGCTCGGCCATGCGCGAGCCGACCGACCTCGGGCGCTTCGGCGAGTACGGCGGCCGGTTCGTCCCGGAGTCGCTGATCCCGGGTGCGAGGCGGTCGAGGCGGTGTTCCGCGAGGCGTGGGCCGATCCCCGGTTCCGCGGGCAGCTCGACCGGCTCCTGACCGTCTACGCCGGCCGACCGACCCCGATGACGCCAGCGTGGAACCTCTCCGCCGAACTCGGGATCACGCTGCTGCTCAAGCGCGAGGATCTGGCGCACACCGGCTCCCACAAGATCAACAATGTACTCGGACAGGCCCTGCTCGCGCGTCGGATGGGCAAGACCCGGCTGATCGCCGAGACCGGCGCCGGCCAGCACGGCGTCGCCACCGCGACCGCCGCCGCCCTGCTCGGCATGGAGTGCACCGTCTACATGGGCGCGAAGGACACCGAGCGGCAGGAACTCAACGTGTTCCGGATGAAGATGCTCGGCGCCGAGGTCGTCGCGGTGCACAGCGGCAGCCGTACGCTCAAGGACGCCTGCAACGAGGCCATGCGCCAGTGGGTGGCCCGGGTCGACGACACCTACTACTGCGTGGGGTCGGTGATGGGCCCGCACCCGTACCCGTGGATGGTGCGGGAATTCCAGCGCGTCATCGGCGACGAGGCGCGGACGCAGGCGGCGACCGAGCTGACCGCTGGCGTACCCGATTACGTGGTGGCCTGCGTCGGCGGCGGCTCCAACGCGGCCGGCACGTTCGCCGGCTTCGCCGACACCGGTGCCCGGCTGATCGGCGTCGAGGCGGCCGGCGGGGCCGCGATGACCGACGGGGCGCCGGGGATCGTGCACGGCTACCGCTCGAAGGTGCTGCAGGACGCGAACGGCCAGATCGCCGAGGCGCACTCGATCTCGGCCGGCCTCGACTACCCGGGCATCGGCCCGGAGCACGCCCACCTGGGCGACATCGGGCGCGCCCGCTACGTCACCGTCACCGACGACGAGGTGCTCGACGCCGTCCGACGGCTGGCCCGGGCCGAGGGCATCCTCTGCGCGCTCGAATCGGCGCACGCGGTGGCGTGGGTGATGCGCGCGGCCGGGAGCGACGAACTGCCGCCCGGCGCGACCGTCATGCTGACGCTGTCCGGCCGGGGCGACAAGGACATGGCGACCCTGAGGGAGCGTGCGCAGTGAGCCGCCTGGAAACGACCCTTCGGGCCGCCCGGGACGCCGGGGGCAAGCTGCTCGTCCCGTACGTCACCGGCGGCATCACGGCCGACTGGACCGACCATCTGCTGGCGTACCAGGAGGCGGGGGCGGACGCGATCGAGGTCGGGCTGCCGTTCTCCGACCCGATGCTCGACGGCGTGACCATCCAGCAGGCGTCCGACCGGGCCCTCGAGCAGCGCGTGACGCCGGACCGGATCCTTTCCGACCTGGCCGCCGTCCGGGACCGCGTACGCGTGCCGCTCGTCGCGATGACGTACGCCAACCTGGTCGTACGCCTGGGTTACACCGAGTTCTGCCGGCGGCTCGCCGATGCCGGGGTGTCCGGGCTGATCGTGCCGGACGTGCCGCTGGACGAACTCGGCGGCCTGGACGACGCGGCCGCGGCGGCCGGCGTCGACCTGGTCCTGCTGGTGGCGCCGTCGACGACGCCGGAGCGGCTGGACGACATCTGCGCCCGCAGCCGCGGCTTCATCTACGCGGTCAGCGTCATGGGCACCACCGGCGAGCGCGCCGACCTGGCCGCGACCGCGACCGCGCTGGCCGCGTCGGTCACCGCGCGCACCGACCGGCCGGTGCTGATCGGCTTCGGCGTCTCGACCGCGGCGCACGCGGTCGCGGCGGCGGCGACGGCGGACGGGGTGGTGGTCGCCTCGGCGCTGATGCGTAGGGTGCTGGACGGAGCCACTCCGGAGGAGGTCGCCGTCGACCTCGCCGCGATCCGGGCCGGGCTCGACACCGTGGCGACCGGGACGTCGACCGGTTCCACCGCCGGGCGAGTGGAGCAGCATGGATATGCGGGAGCGGCGCGCGCCTAAGTACATGGCGATCGCCGCCGATCTGGGGCAGCGGATCCGGGCCGGCGAGTACGCCGCCGGGTCCGCCCTGCCGTCGCAGCGCGACCTGAGCACGTCGTACGGCGTCACGCTGGCCACGCTGCGGCAGGCGTTGCGGGTGCTTGAGGACGAGGGGCTGCTCAGCCAGCAGCCGGGGCGGGGCACGTTCGTGGCCGAGCCGCGGGCGGCGTACCGGCTGGACTCGCTGCGCAGCCTGGCCGACGATCTGGTGGCGCAGGGGCAGACGGTCAGCACCGAGATCATCGACCAGAGCCTCGGCGCCGCCCCGGACTGGGTGGTCGAACGGATCGGGGCCGGGGTGGCGCTGCGCCTGGAACGCGTACGACTGCTGGCCGGGCGGCGCGCCGTGCACCAGGTGTCGTGGGTGCCCGACCCGACCGGCGCCCGGATCGCCGAGACCGACTTCAGCGCGGTCTCGCTGTACGCCGCGATCGCCAGCACCGGGCTCGTGGTGCACCGCGCGACCGAGACACTCCGGCCCGGCCTGCTCGACGATCCGGCCGCCGAGCTGCTCCGGCAACCGGCCGGCACGCCGGTGTTCGTCTCCGACCGCACGACGTACGTCCTCGACGACTCCCCCGTCGTCTTCGACCGGGCCACGATCCTCGGCACGGTCATGGAGATCCGGACCGAACGCGTCGCCACCGGGCTGTCGCTGCGGTGGAGCCGGCTGAAGCACTAGCAGGTTCGGCCATGATCAGGGCGTTTTCCACAGGCACGCGAGTTGTCCACAGCCTGGGGACCGGCCGTGGTGCGCCAAGGTCTCGACGGCGAAGCTGAGCTGGTCGGCGAGGCCGCCGCCCGGCTGCTGGCCACGGCCACACGCAGGTGGAGCAGCCCCAGCCGCAGGCCACCGACCACCGGTCCCCGCGTCAAGCAGCGGCGCGGGGACCGGCTGCACGCGTAGCAGCTAACGAGCGGACCCCGGCCTGCATCCGCAACCTTGCCGGCCTGGGCATATAGGGTGCTCGTAGCGCACGCCCCCTGCCCGGAGCCGTCGAATACGTGCGGCTGCGCGGCGGGCCAGGTGACGGGCACATCGTCCCCGGCGGCGGGGAAACCGTCCTGTGGCAGGCCTGCCTGTACGAGATCACGCCCACGGTTGAACACCGGCGTGGACGCGACCGGCGGGTGTACCGACACCGCCCGGACTGCTGGCCATCGGGGTACTGGTCCTGGTTTTACCGGCCTATCGATGGTGTTGGTGGAACGATGGCAGACGTGGGAACTGCGAAAACTGCTATGCCTGCTATCTCGCCGCTTGCTGGCGAGCCGATCAAGCGTGCCGATGCCGAGCGGCTCGCGGGAGTGCTGAAGGCATTCGCCGACCCGGCCCGGCTGCGACTGCTCAGTCTCATCCAGTCCGCTCCGGAGGGCGAGGCGTCCGTGAGTGACCTCACCGCGCCGCTTGGTCTCTCCCAGCCGACCGTGAGTCATCACCTTCGGATCCTCACCGAGGCCGGCCTGCTCGAGCGCGAGAAGCGCGGCGTCTGGGCGTACTACCGCCTGGTGCCGTCCGCGATCGCGGCGATCGCGGACCTGTTGACGCCGCCCCGCAAGCGGGCGACGAAGAAGGCCCGCTGAGCGGCACTGTCGAAGGCCGGCACCGGTGCCGGGCCCCCACCCGTAGGTCGGCAGACCCACGCAGGACGCACCTATCCAGCCCACTTGGAGCGTGGTGTTCAAGAATCCCGCGGTAGCGGCGGCCCGCCCAGCATGGCTCCCCCGACGCCGATGACCCCCGCCGGGCGTGCCTCAGCGCGGTGAGTGGCTACTTCCGCCGTGTCGAAGAGCTTGAGACAGGATGCCGGATCCCACATGAACGACCACACCGTATCCGCACTCTGCGGCAAGTCGACAGCGGCTGTCTCTACCTGAACCGGCCTGGTTGTCACTCTGACCATCCGTAGACGTGTTCGTATGCCGCATGGTCTCGGGCTTCAGAGGAGGTTGCGGAAGGAGCTGGTGAGTGGACGGCAAGGGTGATCGGAAGACCGAGGGCATGAAGCGCCAGAATCTCAGTGACGGCGACGGGCTGAAAGGATCGCAGTCAATGACCCCTCTGCCCCAACCCGAAGACCTCACGTCGCTGGTCCTGCGTACCGATTTCACCGATAACGCGGCGTGGGACGCATTGAAAGCCGCCCTCATCGCCGGAGACCCGCCGGTCAAGACCGCGCCCCCTGAACGCCGCCCGTGTCGGCGGCCTGATCGGCGTGGACACCAACGCCGACCACCTGGCCGCCTGGCGTCTGGATGAGCACGGCAACCCGCTCGGCGCCCCGCTCACCTACGGCTACGACCTGTCCGGCACCGCGCAGCACCGTGATGCCCAGGTCCGGCATGCGCTCATCCGGCTGCTGCACTTCGCCAAGCGGCACAACCTGTCGATCGCGGTCGAAGACCTCGACTTCGCAGCGGAGAAGACCCGCGAGAAGCACGGCCGCCGCAAGCGGTTCCGCAACCTGATCTCCGGCATGCCCGTGAGCAACCTACGCGCCCGGCTCGTCAGTATGGCGACCGAACTCGGCATCACCATCGTCGTCGTGGACCCGGCCTACACGAGCAAGTGGGGCGCGCAGCACTGGCAGAAGCCCTTCACCAGCAAGAATCGCAAGACCACTCGCCATCACGCGGCAGCGGTGGCGATCGGACGGCGTGCCCTGGGGCACCCGATCCGGCGACGGACGGCACCGCCCCCGCACGACCAGAGTGATCGTGCCGGGCATCGGACCGCCCAGGCCGGACCGGGCACCACACGGCGCGAGGAAACCCGCCCCCGCATTCCCGGACCACGGACACGATCCGTCGGCGCCGGATGCGGTGAGAACGCGGGGGACCAGAACGCCCAACACCGTTCGGGGCGTTCGGCCGAGCACGGGTTCTGGCAACAGAACTCACTCCCGCTCAGTCTTTAGGAACGGTTACGGAGCTCGCTCGCCGGGTGCCACCGCCTGCATCCGCCGGTCAGCCGCCGTAGCTGAGTCCGTGCCCGAAGGGGTAGAGGGCACCCGACCCGTCCGCGCGCGGGATCGTGACGGGCAGCTTGCCGACGGGGTTGACCTCCCCGAACAGCACGCGGGTCAGCGACTCCATCTGGGCGGCCGTGTAGCCGTAAGTGGCGAGATAGGTCGGCGCCTCGGTGAGGTACGAGATGTCATAGGGGTTGCGCATCCCCGAAACGACGACCGGCTTGCCGGTCGCGAGCAGCGCCTTGACCAGGGCCTGCTGAGCGGCGGCCGACGCGGTGGGCAGCCCGGTGGTGACGCTGACGCTGGCCGCGTTCATCGTGGACACCACCACGAGGTCGCTGTTCGCGGCTTCGGCGACCACCTGGTTGATCGTGGCCTGGCTGGGCGTCGTGCCCGTCTCCCTGACCGTGACGGTCTGTCCGCGTTGGCCAATCGCGTTGCCGAGCGTGCTCGTCGTGGTCACGCCCCAGCCGGTCACCAGAACGTCCCGCGGGTCATCAGTTAGCGGCAGCACGCCGGCGTCGTTCTTCACGAGCGTCGTGGTGTGATCCGTGATGACTTGCGCGTCGGCGAGGTGGTCCGGCGCGCCAACGACCTTCTCCGCCAGCTCGACGTCGACGAACGGATCGTCGAACAGACCCCTCTTCATCTTCAGGCGCAGGATCCGGTAGACCGACTCGTCGAGGCGCCGCGTGGAGATCTCGCCGCTGCGGATCGCGTCGAGCACCGCGTTGTAGGCGACATCCATCTGCGGCGCCAGCACGAGCTGGTCGGCTCCGGCCTTGAACGCCTCGACCGGCGCGACGTTCGGCGGGTACGTGCTCGTCGCCCCGCCCATGTCGAGGGCGTCGGTGACGATGAGCCCGTCGTAGTCGAGCTCCTCGCGCAGCAGCCCGGTGAGGATGGACCCGGACATCGTCGCCGGTGCGCCGCTGGGATCAACCGACCGGAGCACGACGTGCGCGGTCATGATCGTATCGACGCCTTCGGCGATGGCCGCCCGGAACGGCGGCAGGTCAATCGCCTCGAGCTGCTCGCGGGTGTGGGTGACCTCTGGCAGGCCGAAGTGGCTGTCCACGGCGGTGTCGCCGTGCCCCGGGAAGTGCTTGGCAACGGTGGCCACACCGCCGTCGTGGTAGCCGTCCACCTGGGCGGCCACCATGCCGGACACCAGGGCGGGGTCCTCACCGACCGACCGCACGCCGATGACGGGGTTGGCAGGGTTGACGTTGACGTCGGCGACGGGTGCGTAGTTCTGGTTGATCCCGACGGCCGCCAGTTCGGTGCCGATCACCTCGGCCGAGCGGTGTGCGTCCGCCGTCGATCGTCCCGCGCCGAGGGCCATGTTGCCGGGCATCGCGGTGGCCGGTGCGACGAGCCGGAAGACGACCGCGCCGCCTTCCTGGTCGGTGGAGATGAGCAGCGGAATCGGTTGCCGCTGGCTGACGGCGGCCGTCTGTAGCCCATTGGACAGCGTGCCGATCTGCCGCGGGTTCTGCACGTTGTCGGGCCCGCGCCTGGAGTCGAAGTAGATGACCCCGCCCGGCTTGTACTTGTCGATGACCTGGACCGGGGTGTCCACACCGTACAGCGCCTGGTTTTTGGCCGCCATGGCCGGGGACACGGCGTTGGCGTCCTGGCCGTACACCTCGACGACGAACAGCTGCCCGACCTTCTCCTGCAGTGTCATGTGCTGGAGCATGCTGATGATCTTGCCGCGGAGCGTCGCGTCGTCGGAATGCCCGGGCCAAACACGGTCTGCCGCGCCGGTCGCGACCTCCCCCGCAGCGACCGACGGCACCGCCGTGGACGACAGAAGCGCCCCAACCGAGACAACGGCGACGCAGACTCGAAGACCGAACCAATGGCGCATGCCAACCCTCCGGAGGGGAAGATCAGTGACCGACCTCACTGTAAGCGAACTTTTCTGTAAGCGATAGATCTACCTGCTGGGTCCCCGGCCAGGAGGAAAAACCAATGTCGATATTTCACACCCTGACAGACGGCCCACCCACAGCCGCATCGCCCGACGCGGCCGCGCCCGCGTCGCCACCTGGCGCTGATCAACGAGCGCCAAATCTGCCGGACCGCTACCGGGTACGCGCACCGGGCCGCCACCGCCGCCACCGGCTTGCCTGCGGCGCGGTTGGGCCGATCGAGGCCTGCGGCGGTGCCGTGGTCGCGGCGGCCGGGCACGGGTAGGGGCACCGTTGCATTGGCAAGATCGAGGCAGGCTTGAGCAGTGAAGTCATCGACCCGCTCTCGCCCGTGGTTGCCTCCGACGTCGGCGTTCGCCGGGTTCCGGTTCCCGACCGAGGTGATCGTGGTCGCGGTCCGCTGGTATCTGCGCTTCAACCTCTCGTACCGCGACGTTGAGGAACTGCTGGTCGAACGGGGGATCGAGGTCGATCACGTCACCGTCTACCGGTGGGTGCAGCGGTTCACGCCACTGCTGGCCGACGCCGCCCGATTCTCCCGCCACTCGCCAGGCGGCAGGTGGCATGTCGACGAGACCTACGTCAAGGTCAACGGCGTGTGGCGGTACGTGTACCGGGCGATCGACCAGGACGGGCAGGTCATCGACGTGCTCGTCTCGGCCCGCCGGGACGCCAAAGCCGCCCGGCGGCTCTTCCGACGCGCGCTGTCGACGTTGAAAGTGACACCCAGCGAGAGAACCTCCCCCAGACCGGGGTCGACCCGGCACCCCGGCGGTCCGGACCGACCTGGAAACAGTTCCTGACCGCCCAGGCCCACACGATCCTGGCCTGTGATTTCTTCACCGTCGACACGGTGTTGCTCAAGCGGATCTACGTGCTGTTCTTCGTCGAGATCGCCACCCGCCACGTCCACGTGGTTGGGGTGACCGCCCATCCAACTGGTGCCTGTGTCACGCAGCAAGCACGGAACCTACTGATGGACCTCGACCAACGCGCGGCTGAACTGCGGTTCCTGCTCCGCGACCGCGACAAGAAGTTCACGAACACCTTCGACGCCGTGTTCACCGCCGGAGGCATCGACGTGATCAAGACCCCGCCGCAGGCACCCCGGGTGAACGCGTTCGCCGAGCGGTGGGTGGGCACCGTACGCCGGGAGTGCACCGACCGGATGCTTATCGTCGGCGAGCGCCACCTCGCGGCCGTCCTCGCCGAGTACACGGCCCACTACAACAGCCACCACCCACATCGATCGCTCGCCCAGCAGCCGCCCAACCCGCCGCCGGGAGTCACTGACCTGACCGCCGCCAGGATCCGACGGCACCCGACCCTCGGCGGGTTGATCAACGAGTACTCGCAGGCAGCATAGCCGAACCGACTTTGCGAGCCCTACAGGTTCGAGGGTGCTCGTAGTCCCACTGACCGACTGCGTCGTGGTAGTCACCGACGGCGTCGTGGTATTCACCGCGTCCGCCGTACCGCTATCGTTCGATTGCCCACCGCACCGCACCCATTGAGCAAGACGGCCATGATCACGCCACCGAGCATACGGAAGATCAAACGAGAAGTACGTTGTGCGCGCACGTCATCATCCCCTGTGACCAGCATGTTCCTCGGTTAGGGCGGACCGCAATGCGTCGGCGGCGGAGCGTGGTGTACGGGTGGGGCATCCGAAGGCGTGGGGTCGAATCAGCCCTGCGGCTGCAGGACGGCGAGCTTCGCGGTGAGTTGGGTGGCGACCTGTTTGGCCTGATCCGCGGGCAGCGCAGTAATGATCGTGTCGACGATTACGGCCGGGGTTAGGCCGGCGAGGGTTCGGGTCGCCAGCTGCTGTTTGTCGGCCACTTCTCCGACGGCAAACTCGGCCAGTTCGGCCTCGACTTGGCCGCGGATGCGGGCCAGTTCGGTGTCGTCGATGTTGACTTTCGCGCTGATCAGGTCCGCGGTGGCGGCGAGTTGGCGGAGCGACATGCGCATCTCGGCGAGCACGATGCCGTGAGCGGAGGGATGCCCGGGATCGGTGTACTGCCAGGGCAGCGCTCTCATGGTGGCGGCTACTGCCGGGTCGCGCAGGATTGTCAGGAATTGTTGCGGTGTCATGTCGTCGTCATCCCCTGTGGCAGGATCCGTCGGGATCGTGTGGCTGTTCTCAATCTCGGATTCGTAGGCGGTGACCGCGGCGGGGATGGTGTCCCCGGCAAAGTAGCGGATGTGCCAAGGCTCGGATTGGATCTCGTGGGAGAAACCGAACCGTTGCTCGTTGTGGATCAGCCAGCGCAGGGTGCCGCCGTCGAGTGTATCGGTGTCGATGTTGTGGTCGCGTTCCTCGCCGGTGTCGACCGCAAGTCCTAGGCCGTGGTTGGAGGTACCCGGTACGGCGGCCTTCGCGGTGCCAGGCTTCTGGTACCAGCGTTGCCGGTTCCACATCCGGGAGGGCTGTCCAGGCAGGACAGTGCGCGTGTACCGCTCCCGGAAGATCCGCTCTTGCACCTCGTACGGGCGGTACGAGCCGTGCAGATCAGTGGCCTTGAGAGTGTGGCCCGCGGCCAGCGCGGCGGCGCACATTGCCGTCCAAGCGCGGGCGGCTGGTTTCACCAGCCGGACCCTCGGCCCGCCTCGTTGCCCGGGGACGTCGACGAGGATCTCGGCTGCAAGCTTGCCGTTGCTTTGCCCGGCCAACCTGTTCGGCCGCTTGACGGGGCGTACTGGAAATCCCATGCCCGCCTCCTCCCGACCAATCCATCATCGAACCGTCACGCAGGGTTGTCTGTCCGCGACCAGACATAATCGGGTCGTCCTCGGGACACGCAGGGCGTCCGGTTCTCTCGGCAAGGTCGGCAGGCGAATATCCACACCCGGCGGGGTCGTGCTTCCCGTGTCAACTGCCGGCGTAGGGAGCGATCGCCTCCTGCCCGTTCGGCCAGCTGAGAAGGGGGGAAGGCCCCTGCCGATCGCCCATTCCTGCAGCAAGTGGCATGAGGGCCCTGCGAGACAGCGTTCGGACCCCTGCCGGCTACAGCTACGGATCAGAGATCGGTGCCGGTCCTTCAGGGCTCTCGTCGCCCGTAGCTGTAGAGCTAGAGGATCCCCTCCGTTTTTCGCTGGCCTCTACTGCGACGGACGTTCGCTGGGTCGGGGCCGCCGCTTCCGTCGGCCTCTTTGGACGCGGCAGCGTTGATCTCGGAGCGGGCTGTGCGGTCTGCGGATTGGCCACTGCACCAATCTCGCCACTCGCCTGCTCAAGGCGGTCGGGCAAGGCCACGGGCGCTTCGGGTTGCTTTGCTTCACGGTCCTTGCTCGGAATCTTGTGTAGGATCGACTGCGCGCGTTCATCAACGAGTCGCGTGATGATTTGCTGGGCGTATCCGAACACGAGCGCGTACGCGAGGATCTGACGCTGGGAGTCCAGGTTGGAGAACCCCGGGGCGAAGCCTCCGCCGAGAAGAAGGATCCCAGCGACCGCGGTGAGCGCGCCCGTAGGCACCTTGAGCACCGCGAGGGCGACCGGAATGCTATACGGCGTCGAGGTGCCGCGGAGGTTGCGGATGGCCACGAGGGCCGCCAAGCCTCCGCCGATGGCCCCGAGTCCGGCCACAATCGGCAGGTCGCCGCGGGACGGATTCTGTCGATTGCCGCTTGGGCAGACGTGGGTAGCTTGCTCTTGTTCTCCGGCAGCGGTCGAAACGCTCGGCTGGAAGCATAGGGGCATCGCCTGAGGCGCCTGCCGGACCGCGATCCCGAGGAATATCAGGAACAGCGCGATGAGAGCGGCGGTCAGCAGAATGATATTCCGGAAGTCGCGGAGGCGGCTGTACTCCTCGTCGGAGGCGTCGTAGGACGTCTCCATGGCCTGCTTCAGCGCAGCCCGCCTGACCCGCACATTTGGGCTTTGCAGCGACTTCTCGGCCTCAACGCGCCGTGGATCGTTGCGATGTAGAACGGTCGCCATGCGAGCCGAGACGTCCGCGGTCAAAGCATTGACCTCGACCGTTGGCAGCAGATCTACGAGGAATACCTTCGCGGTGTGCATACTTCGATACGCCTGCTCAACCGACGTTCCGCGCCACCGATCTCGTACTCCCCGCCACCGGCGCTTCGGCGGCCGTAGGCAGGCCACGCGGGCGACACCCAGGTGGTACTTGATTGCTTCCTCGCTAGACTTCTGCTGACTGCCGGGCGACATCCCCGCTAGTGCCACGCGCATTCGTTGATCGAGCCTGTCAGCCTCAACTGCGGCCTGGATCGCCCACTGCTCGGGCCACAGACGCCGCCGTTCCTCAGGAATCCGCCAGTCATCGCTAGGGTTCGTCATCTCACCAATTCCCCCTTCGCTGCGGGACCTAATCGGTGAGTTGCCGCGGTGCTCGGAAGACGGAGAATCCGCCCACGAGGATCGGCAAGTCGGTGATGCGTGTTCACAATTTTCGTGGTCGCGTCGAGAAAACGCTGTCGGAATTTAGACAGACCTGGCGAATTTTGGAAGGCGGGTATTCCGACATCCGCGCAGACCCTGTACCGCTCGAAAAGTCGGTCAGAGCTACGCCACCTGGGTGTATTCGTTGATCAGCCCGTTGAGGATCTTCCTACGGCGCACTCGTGCGGCGATCAGGTCGACGACCGGTCGTGGCGGTATGGCGGTGGCGCGGTGGGCGGTTGTTGGTGCCGGGCTTGGTGCGGCCGGTGGTCGTTGTAGTGGGCCACGTACTCCCCGAGGGTGGCCAGCAGGTGTCGCCTGTTGTAGATCAGCATCCGGTCGAGGCATTCACGGCGGACCGTGCGAACCCACCGCTCCGCGTATGCGTTCGCCCGCGGCGCCGGAGGCGGGGTGCGCAGGATCTCGATGCCCGCCGTGCTGCAGACCTCGTCGAACGGCGCGATGTACTTGCTGTCACGGTCCCGGATCGAGAACCTGAACTGGGCGACTCTGTCGCCGAGGTCCATCAACAGGTTCCGGGCCTGCTGAGTGACCCACTCCCCCGTCGGATGCTCGGTGGCGCCGAGAATGTGCACCCGCCGGGTGCTACCTCCATCAGGAACAGTACGTAGTTGCGGGTCAGCCCGATCGTGTCCACGTGCAGGAAATCGCAGGCAGGACGCCCCTGGCCTGAGCGGTCAGGAACTGGGTCCAGGTCGGCCTGCCGCGCTGCGGAGCCGGGTCAACACCGGCATCGGTCAGGATCGTCCACACCGTGCTCGGTGCCACCCGATAACCCAATCTGAACAGTTCTCCCTGCACCCGGCGGTGGCCCCAGGTCGGGTTCTCCCGAGCCAGGCGCAGCACCAGGGCGCGGATCTTCGCCCCTATCGGAGGGCGCCCGGGTCGTCGTTTCGGGTAGGTCCACTTCCTGGCGACCAGCTCACGTGCCACCGCAGAAGGGTGGCGGGGGTGACGACGAACGTCGACCAGCGGGAACGAGGCAGCAGCTGAGACAGGGCTGACAGGACGGCTCGGTCGACGGGCTCCAGGTCCGGACGTGCGACCTGGCGGCGCAGAACCGCGACCTGATGACGTAACACAGAAATCTCGACATCTTTCGATCGCACGCCGCGCATTCCCTGTGCCACCAACCGCAGGATCTGACACAAGATCAGGTACCCGAAGGACAGGAACATGCCCGCCACCATGCCCCGCAGTCGGCTGGCTGGGCCGCACAAAACCTCACCTCAGAGGCCAGAACCGGGTTTCCGAGCGGTACAGCCATCGACGGGTGCAGGGCGAGTTGGCTCGTCTGGGCTACCAGGTAGCGGCCAGCACGGTCTGCAAGATCCTGCACCACGCCTGCGTCGATCCGGCGCCCCGCCGGACTGGACCGACTCGACGGTTCCTCACCGCCCAGGCGCACACGATCCTGGCGTGCGACTTCTTCACGGTCGACACCGTGCTGTTGAAGCGGATCTACGTGCTGTTCTTCATCGAGCTGGCCAGCCGCCAGGTCCACATCGTCGGAGTCACCGCGCACCCGACCGGTGCCTGGGTGGCGCAACAGGCCAGGAATCCGCTCATGAGCCTCGATCAGCGGGCCGACGGGCTCCGGTTCCTGCTCCGCGATCGCGACACGAAGTTCACTACGGCCTTCGACACGGTCTTCACCGCCGCCGGTATCGACGTGCTCCGCACGCCGCCACAGGCCCCGAGAGCGAACGCCTTCGCGGAGCGCTGGATCGGCACGGTACGGCGCGAGTGCACCGATCGGATTCTCATCGGCGGCGAACGGCACCTGGCGAGCGTCCTGACCGAGTACACGGAGCATTACAACGGCCACCGGCCACACCGATCACTCGGACAGCGACCACCGAACCCACCGCCGCAGGTCGTTGACCTCAACGACGCCCGATACTGGGCGGACTGATCAACGAATACTCGCAGGCAGCGTAGCCGAATCTGGTTTGCGAGCCCCACACCCTAAGGGATGTCTCGTAACCCCGGTGTCTGTCTGCTGAGGACGACCGGTCAAGATGCCTGGGTGCAGGTGATCACCGCAGCCCACACTGAGTGGATCTTTCCGTTCACGGGGCTGCAGCCCGCCCAGTTCCGCAAGCTGGTCCGCCTGGTCGCCGAGCGTGGCGGTGACGCCATCGCCGACGGCCGGCCGGGCCGGCAGTGGGCCCTGGACCTCGCCGACCGGGTGCTGCTGGTGGCCACGTACTGGCGCACGAACCTGACCATGCGCCAGATCGGCCCGCTGTTCGGGGTGTCCCACTCCGCAGCGCACCGGGTCATCGACACCCTCGGCCCGCTGCTGGCCCTCGCGCCGGTGCGCCGGCGGCCGGTCGACCAGATCGCCATCGTCGACGGCACCCTGATCCCCACCCGCGATCACCGCCTGGCCGCCCGGAGCAAGAACTACCGGTACTCGACGAACCTGCAGGTCGCCATCGACGCCAGCACCCGCCTGGTCATCGCCGTCGGCGACCCGCAGCCCGGCAACCGCAACGACACGATCGTCTACCGCACCAGCGGCATCGACCAGAAGCTGGACGGGCGGCCAGTCATGGCCGACGGCGGCTACCGCGGCAACCCAGAGGTGATCATCCCGTACCGCAAGCCCGCCGACGGCAGCGACCTGCCGGACTGGAAGGAAGACCTCAACGTCGAGCACCGGAGGGTCCGCGCCGGGGTCGAACACGCCCTGGCCAGGATGAAGTGCTTCAAGATCCTGCGCGACTACCGCCGCGCCGCCCACACATTGACCGACGCCGCTTCCGGCATCGCCAACCTCCACAACATCATCCTGGCCGGCTGACCGCCGACCCGGCCCCGGGCAGCGCCTCCACCCAGTTACGAGACGTCCCTTAGCGCCATTCTGCAAGATCACTCGTCAAGGGCCAACCCCTATCGACGCACATGACTCGCCAACCAAATCTGGACGCCGCCGAATCATCCGCCATGATCACCTGGACGCCGCCACTTCGGCGCAGAAGGACAACATCTGTCCTGTCCAGACGAAGTTTGCGGGCATCGACCGCGCTGACCAGCGGCACGTGAAATGGGTCTGAGTAACCGGAGGGGGGATTGTTCAGACACCTTGCGGATTCGGTGGTCGAGATTCGTGTATCCCTGCGCCGCGGTCAATGGTCCTGATGTTCGCGCAAGGCTGGGACGCGGCGGTCTAGCCAGGCAGGAACACAACAACTGTCCTGTCCGGCCTAGGCTTGCGGGGCGCCCGACGCGTTGACCAGAAGCGACGCAAAGTGAGTCCGGACGACCTTGCCAGCGGTCGTCCGGAATTATGCTTCGGCGGATTCGGCGCCGTCGAGAAGAGCACCGCCACCCGTCCGGAGGAGCATCCGGTGCGCCGCGACTCCCGAAGAGGCGGTCATGCTGCTGATTCAGGACCCTGCCCGGCTGCGGCGTCGGCGGTCGGAAAGCCGACCCCGTCGCGATGGCGACCGTTCCCGCCGAGTACCCGGCCTAGCGTTGGGAGCACCGAAATGTCGGCTTGTGGCCCGGGCGGGCGCTGGCGGCCAGGGAGAGTCTGATGCTGGGGAGCTTTCTGCCATCACAGAATGGTTTCGCATTCGTCAACGCGTGGCCGACCCAGCCGGCGGTCGTCCTGCCCACCCCGTTGGGCACCATCCGTTTGGGCGACGCCGCCGCCGGCCTGTGCGGCGGAATGGTCTTCGCGGCGCTTGACTACTGGCGCGCCGGTTTGGCGGCGCCGGCCGAGCGACCCACGGCGGACGACCCGCTCTACGGTTTCCTCGTTCACCGCCTGGTCGATTCCTGGCATGTGCCCGCCGGAGTCGTCCAGTACTACCAGTGGATGAACCTGCCGGACGGGGACTCCAGCTTCACCATGTTCGGCCGCCGCGTCCTCATCGAACGCGGCGTCTGCTGGCGCACGATCAAAGTCCAGTGGCCGCAGATTTCGTCTGACCTCGACCGGGGCGTGCCGGTTCCGCTCGGTGTCGTCACGGTGGCTGCGAGGGACCCCCGGGATCTGGCCCTCAACCACCAGGTGTTGGCCTTCGGCTACAGCGTGGCTGGGACCCGGGTCACGGTGCAGGTGTACGACCCGAACCGGGGCCGCCGCGACGACATCTTAATCGGCTTCGACACAGGCACCCCGACGAAGCCGACGACGTTCGAGCACAACCTGGGCATCGGTGAGAGCCGGGTCCGTGGCTTCTTCCGCGCCGCCTACGCACCGGAGCACGTCCCCGGGCGATGAGGGCCCGAGGCGAAAGCCGCGTAGGAGCACGACTGCGACGCGGCGAGGTGATCGTCCATTGGCTGGACCGGAGCGAGGTCCCGGCCGGACGCGGCGACATGTTGGTCGAGGCCGTGCGAGGTGCGCGGTTCCCGTCGGGCTCGGTCGCCGCGTGGCTCGCGAAGAGTCGGGCGCGGTGCGCGCGCTGCGGCGACACCTCGTCGAGGAGCGCAGCGTGGACAAGCGCTCGATCGAGTTCACCGGGTGCTGGCGACTTCGCATGACTCAGGACGACGCCCCGACCGAGGAGGATCTCGCCGAGGTGCAGGAACGGCTGGCGGACGCCACCGCGGCGTGCTGACGCGAGGCCGGCCTAGGTCGCCCGAGTCGTGCCGCTGATCGACAAGGTTCTTCCGCGAGACTCACAGATGCGTGGGTCGCATGCAAGATCGAGACAGGCGTGAGCGGTGAAGTCGTCAATCCGTCCCCGTACCTCGTTGCCGCCGAAGTCAGCCTTCGCCGGGTTCCGGTTCCCGGCCGAGCTGATCGTCGTCGCGGTCCGGTGGTACCTGCGCTACAACCTCCTACCGCGACGTGGAAGAACTGCTGGTCGAGCGCGGGGTCGAGGTCGACCACGTCACCGTCTACCGGTGGGTGCAGCGGTTCACGCCGCTGCTGGCCGACGCCGCCCGGTTTGCCCGCCACTCGCCAGGCGATCGGTGGTTCGTCGACGAGACCTACGTCAAGGTCAACGGCGTGTGGCGCTACGTGTATCGGGCGGTCGACCAGTACGGACAGGTCATTGACGTGCTCGTCTCGGCTCGCAGAGACGCCGGCGCGGCCCGGCGATTCTTCTCTCGGGCGCTATCGGCGTTGAAGGTGACACCCAGCGAGGTGGTCACCGACGCCGCCGCGATCTACCCCGCGGTGCTCGACGAACTGGCCCCCTCGGCGTGGCACCACGTCGAGCGATACGCCAACAACCCGATCGAGGCCGATCACAGTCAGCTCAAACACCGCCTGAAACCGATGCGCGGGCTGCGGACCGATCGAACAGCCCAGGTGATCATCACCGGACATGCCTTCGCCCAGAACCTTCGCCGCGGACACTACGAACTCGGACTCGACGTCCCACCCGGGGCGAGGGTCGCCGCGGCGTTCACCGAACTCACCCTGGCGATCTGACGTCGAAACCGACCCCGGCTCAGCGCGCCGTCCGATCCGAGAACGCAACAGCGCCCTCCCAGGCGCCGGCAATCGGCGGCCGGCCCCGGCGACCTGCCCAACTCCTCGGCGGGGCCCGCCGTGTTGTGATCTTCACGGGCGCCGGGATCTCAGCCGAGAGCGGCATGCCCACCTTCCGCAAACGATCTCACCGGCCTGTGGGCGCATGTCGATGCCCAGCAACTCGGGTCCTCAGAACCGACGGATTACACGATCAACGTTCAAAGACGGGGCACTAGCTGCGGCCGCGTTCCGGCGCCTATGATCGCCGCCGCACAGCTTCGAGACAGGAGTCGGCAGTGACGCAGTTGTGGATCGCGGGCCAGCACGTGGCGGGGACCGGAACCTCGGTTACGGTGATCAACCCGGCGACCGAGGAGGTCGTCGCCGCCGTCGGATCCGCGGTTCTTGAGCAGGTCGATAGCGCGGTCCGTGCTGCCCGCGACGCCGCCGACGGCTGGCGGCGTACCCCGGCGGCCGAGCGGGCCGACCTTCTGCACGGGATCGCCACCTGGCTGCGTGAACACTCCGACGCCCTTGCACGGCAGATGTCGATCGAGGGCGGCAAGCCACTGATCGAGAACTCCGACGAGGTCGGCTGGTCGGCGGCCTGCTTCGACTACTACGCGGAGCTGGGCCGGCACGAGCGGGGCCGGGTGCTGCCGCCGGTGGAGGACGGACAGCTGGCGCTGGTCATCAAGGAGCCACTCGGCGTGGTCGCCGCGATCGTGCCGTGGAACTATCCGCTGCTGCTGCTCGCGTGGAAGCTCGCTCCGGCGCTTGCTGCGGGGAACACGGTCGTGGCGAAGCCCTCGCCCTACACGCCATTGTCGACGCTGATGCTTGCCGGGGCCTTTGCCGAGCTGCCGCCGGGTGTTGTGAATCTGGTGACGGGTGGTGCCGAGGTCGGGGAGGCCCTGGTGGTGCACCCCGGTACGGATCTGGTCGCCTTCACCGGTTCCACGGCCGCCGGGCTGCGCATCGGCGAGCTGTGCGCGCGTCAGGTCAAACGCACGCACCTGGAGTTGGGTGGCAAGGACGCCTTCATCGTCTGCGAGGACGCCGATCTCTCGGTCGCGGCACCAGGTGCCGCGTGGGCCGCGTACCTCAACGCCGGGCAGGTCTGCACCTCGGCCGAGCGGTTCTATGTCATGGACTCCGTCTACGACGAGTTCGTCGAGCGGATGGTCGCCGAGGCGGCCGCGGTCCGGCTCGGCGATCCGTTGGCGGCTGGGACCGACATGGGCCCGATGATCGCCGAAGTGCAGCGGGCGAAGGTGGAGGGCCAGCTCGCCTCGGCCCGTGACGGTGGCGCCCGCATCCTGGTCGGCGGCGATCGGGGCGGGTTCGAGCGCGGCTGGTTCCTCTCCCCGTCCGTCGTCGTGGACGCCACCGACGACCTGCCGCTTATGCGGGAGGAGACATTCGGGCCGGTCGCGCCGATCGTGCGGGTCTCCTCGCTGGACGAGGCAATCGCCCGCGCCAACGCGCTGCCCTACGGTCTGGGCGCCAACGTCTACACCAATCGCACCGACTACGCGTATCGCTGCCTGGACGAGCTGAGAGCAGGCACGGTCTGGATCAACGATCCGCTCACCGACAACGATGCCGGGCCCTTCGGCGGCATGAAGGCGTCGGGCAACTCCCGTGAGCTGGGCCCGGAGGGTCTGGAGGCGTTCCGGGAGACCAAGCACGTGCATTGGGACACCCGCGCCGAGCGCAAGCCCTGGTGGTACCCCTACGCGTAGGGAACTGCGCTACGAGCCACCGCGCTGCGCAGGCAGGCCTCGATTACGTGCCTCGATCTCCTACGGAAGCAGTTCACTGTGGCAACGTCGGCCATCGGTGATGAAGGAGGGTGGCTCCCTCATCCGCCTCACCCTGCCGCGTCCCCGGTCCGGACGCCTGATGAAGGGATTCGGGGGTGGTGCTCGCGCTGCTCGACGTGGTCGCGCTCACCGAGCCCAATCTGTTCGCGAACCGGGCCGGCGTCGGCATGGGCATCCTGCTCCTCGCCGGGCTCGTCCGGGCAGCGGCGCGGGGCGTGGCCGCCGGAACCAGTGGGCCGCCCGCCCGGAAGCGCTAACTGCACCAACGAGGGGCTGCGGTACGTGGTCCACCTGACGCGACCCGCCGCATTGTTCTGGCGGCTCGGCGCACGGGGCCGGCCCGGTTGGAGTCCGGGCCGGCCCCGGGTGGTGGGGTGGGTGTGCGTTACGGCGCGGGGACGCCGTCGAGGATGCCCACCGCGTCGGTGCCCGGGGTGACGACGAGCTTGCGGGTGAGGGTGTAGGAGCCACCCGCCGGCACGTCGACGTTGAACCGACTCATCACCCAATTGCCCGTGGCATAGACGTCGAAGGCGCTGGCCGGCGTGCCGTAGACGAGACCGAAGACCTGCGGGTCGGTCCCGGTCATGCCGATGTACGGCTTGGTCGGGGCGTACGCCGCCGTCGCACCCGGCATCACGATGCCGGCGCCCGGGATGACACTGGCCTGGCCGGCCGCGTCGTGGTCCATCGCGTCACCGGTCCACACGCTGAGTGGAGCCCAGCCGGAGTTGCTCAGCTCCGTCGAGACCGTGGCGAAGTTGTCGCCCGGCTTCAGCGTGTACGTCGTCGTCGCCGTCAGACCCGTGAAGCCCTTGACCGGCCCGGACACCCGGACGACGGCCTTGTCGCCGGTCGCCTGGACGATCTGGACGTCGGTCGCCGCCACCGACCGGATGTCCCACGCGCTACCGCCGGTCGGCTGGGTCGCCGAGACGTAGGGCAGGTTGATCCAGTCGAACTGGTCGGCCATGCCGCGGACGGCGATGTCGACCGGCTTGCCGCGGGTGCCACCGGAGAGCTGCGAGTCGTTGTAGGCGTCGGCGATCGCCATCGAGAGCTTGTCGTTCTCGAGCATGACGTCGCCGTAGCCCGCCTCGACCAGACCCGAGCCGATCTGCTTGCCGTAGCTCGCCTCGACCGTGACTGGGCTCAGCGCGACGTCGGCGACGTCGCTGCCCGCCGCCGGCACGGTGACCGTGCCGGTGGCCGTCTGGTAGCCCAGCTTGGACACCCGGACGTCGTACTGACCGGTCGGGGCCTTGACGAGGTACTTGCCCTGGGCGTCGGTGCTCGTGGTCGCGACCACCGTGCCGGCCTGCTCGAGGGCAACTCGGGCACCGGAGACGGCGGCGCCGCCCGCGGTGATCGTGCCGGCCGCGCGAGCGGCGTCCGGGACGGCCGCGTCGTGCAGGTCGACCTCATCGGCCCACTTCGCGATGTTGCGGGTGGGGTCGCCACCGGCGGTCGCGTAGTCGGTCAGGTGGTAGAAGCTGAACTGCTTGGTGGCACCGGGCGCCATCGTGGCGTCGTAGTAGAGACCCTCGACGTAGCCGTACGCACCGACCGCGGTCGGCGTGTCCAGTGCCCACGCGAGACCGTGGGCGGCCTGGCCGTTCGTGGTGGCCGCGTCAGCACCGACGTAGACGTAGTTCCCGGTCCAGCCCGAGGTCTTCAGACCCGCGTTGATGCCGCTGAACCCGGGGATCCGGCCGTTGTCGACCGAGCTGTCGGGGTCGATCATGTAGTTGAAGTAGCCCTGGTAGCCCGTCGTGCCGGTGTTGGTCAGCTCGACCGTCATCTTCACGATCGGAGCGTCGGGCAGGGTCTCGTAGCGGACCTGCGCCTTGATGGCCGGGTTCGCCCGGTACTGACCGTTGCCGACCACGGCAGCGCCGTCGACCGCGAGGTCGGGCAGGTCGAGCTGTTCGTTCGGCCGGTCCCACGAGTCGGGCGGCGTGAGGCTCGGACGCAGCAGCATCTCGCCCCAGTCGAGGGTCTCGGCGCCGTTGGCGTCGTTGAGCATGAGGTCCGACAGCGCGCCCTGGCCCAGACCGCCGACGCCGTTGTTGCCGCCGACGCCGTTGTTGCCGGCGGCGTACGGCGTCACGGACGCCCGGATCTTGTCGTTGGCCAGGTAGTAGTACTCCTTGCCCGTGACGACGTCCGTGCGCGTGCTGCCGTTGCCGTAGTCCGGCGCGTACGTCGACTTGCCGGCGACCGGGTGGGTCACCTTGATCAGCTCCAGGTCGGCCGTCGCGTTGCCGGTGGTGCCGACCGTGACGCTGGACGCCGAGCGGTCGTCGGCGATCAGGCCGCGCTTGGCCGCCGTGACGGTCCAGGTCGACGCCGGCAGGCCGATCCGGTAGTGGCCCTTGGCGTCGGTGCTGGTCACCGCGGTGTCCTGACCGGCGGCGACGGCGGTGACCTTCGCGCCGGCGATCGGAGCGCCCGTCTCCGGGTCGCTGACCGTGCCGGTCACGGTCTCCCAGCGCTGCGCGGACTCGCCGCCCGGCACGTAGGCGTAGAGGTTGCCGTCCCAGGCGCCCGTCACGACGGTGTTGCCGCTGACGGCCGGGCCGGCGCCCACCCAGGTGCCGGTCTCGTGGCTCCACAGGATCTGGCCGGTGTCGGTGGCCAGGGCGTAGAACTTGCCGTTGTTGGCGCCGACGAAGAGCGTGTCGCCGGCCGCGACCGGGCTGGACATGACGCCACCGTGGTAGATGTCGCCGGGCAGCGCCCGCTCCCAGAAGACGTTGCCGGTCTGAGCGTCGAGGGCGACGACGGCGCCGCTCGGGAAGCCCATGTAGACGACGCCGTCCTTGACGGCCGCGGCGCTCGGGGTCGAGCCGCTCGAGACGAGCGAGGAGCGCGAGCTCCGGTAGGTCCACAGCGTCGCGCCGGTCTTGGCGTCACGGGCGGCGATGCCGTTGTTGGCGCCGATGAAGACCTTGCCCTCGGCCGCGGTCGGTACGCCGTCCTGCCAGCTGCCGAGCGACTCGGCTCCGGTCCACTTGCGGGCGCCGGTGGCCAGGTCGTAGGCGAGCACGCGGTCGGCGGTCTCGTTGCCGACGTACACGGTGCCGTCCATGACGGCGGGCGTGCCGTCACTCATGGTCGCGCCGGACATCGGGGAGGCCCAGATCTGCGCGCCGGTGCGGGTGTCGAGCGCCTTGAGGACGCCCTGGCTGCCAATGCCAAAGCGGGCCTGGTAGGGCCAGAGCACGGTGTGGCCGGAGACGGCCGGCGAGTAGTAGCCGTAGGTGCGCTAGTTGTTCGGGGCCGCCGCCTGCTCGGGCACGGCCTTCCAGCGCAGCTCGCCGGTCACAGCGTCCACGGCGTAGAGCTCCGAGCCGAGGGTCGGTGCGAAGATCAGGCCGTCGCCGTAGGCGAGGCTGCCGTGGATCGACTGCGGCACCTCGAAGTTCCACAGCTCCTTGCCGTTCTTGAGCTGGACGGCGTGGATCCGGCTGTTGCCGTCGCCGTTCTCGTCGCGGGTGCCCGCGTAGACGACGCCGTCGTGGATGACCGGCGACCCGGTGAGAAAGGTGCCGTTGGTGCGGAAGCTCCAGGCCAGGCGGCGGCCAGCCTCCTGCGCCGGCGCGACACCGGAGTGGGCCTCGTTGCCGTGGTGCTGGTCCCAGTCGCCGCCGGCGACCGGCTCGAGCGCCGACTCGTCGGTGAGGGTGAAGTCCGCCGACTTGGTCCAGGTCTTGCCCGCCGCGTCGACCACCTTCACGTCGATGCTGTGCTCACCGACCGTCTGCAGGCTGTCGGGCAGGTTGCTCTGCCAGGTGAACTCGCCGCTGTGGTGCAGCGGCATCCAGTTCTTGTCGCCGGCGATCCGGTAGCGCGCCGAGACGACCTCGTCGCCGGTGTCGTAGGCGTTGATCTGGATGCCCGGGAACTTCGCGGCCGGCACCTTCGAGCCCGGCGCGGGGCTGACGATGGTGAGGTGCTCGTTCTCGCCGTACATCCGGAACGGGTTGTCGAAGCCCGGACCCGCCATGTGGATGTAGCGGAAGCCGCGGGGCGCGTTGTCGATCGTGTAGGAGCTCGACACGGTCTGGATGTGCTTGGCGGTCGAGGCGAACGCCGAGTGGTTCTCGACGTGGTTGGAATGCTCGTGGCCGACCAGGATCAGCTGCGCCTTGTAGTGCTCGAGCACGTCACCGAAGGCGTCGTATGTCGACGGCGAGCCGAACGGGACGTTCATCGGCTGGTGGGTAAGGACGACGACCTCGATGTCGTTGGTCGGATCGTCGTCGAGCGGAACGCTCGCGGCGAGGTCGTCCTTGAGCCAGTTCAGCTCCTCGTCGAACGGCGCCGAGCCGTTGTTCTCGAGCACCACGAAGTGCCGGTTGCCGTAGTTGAACGAGTACCACTCCGGGCCGACGTTCTTGCGATAGTTGTCGATCTTGTCCGCGTACGCCGACCCGCTCGCGTACTCGTGGTTGCCGACGGCCGGCCACGCGCCGACGGCCGACTGCTGGGTGCCGCGACGATACGTGTCGAACTGTCCCTGGCTGGCGTCGTTGGTGAGGTCGCCGCTGACCGCGATGAAGCGCAGGTCGGTGCCCGTGGAGTTGATCTCGCGGATCTGGTCGGGCAGCTGCGCGTTGACGTGCGGGTCAGCGATGTTGGCCCAGGAGAAGGTGTCGCCGTCGGAGAGGCCGTCACGGACGAGCGCGAAGTCCGCGGTCGGCGTGGCGTCGTCAGCGAGCTGGCCGAGGTTGGCCCAGAACCTCGGCTCCTTGTACTGGTCCAGGCCGAACCGGTAGCCCCGCGGCTGGCCGGCCCACACGATGTCCGACTTGCGACGGTCGATGGAGATCGTCAGCGAGTAGGAGCCGTCGGCGGCGGTCGTGGTGGCGACCTTGCCGTCGGAGACGCGCACGCCGGCCAGGCCGACCTCGTCGGGGTTGCGCTGGCCGTCGCCGTTGGCGTCGACGTACACGACGCCGCTGACGGTGGCCTCCGGCGGGTCGATGGCGGCCGCCGCGTACGACGTGAGCGGGCCCGCCACGACGCTGGCGGCGAGCCCCAGCGTGGTGGCGTACAGGACGACGCGCAGGCGCGCGCGTGTCCAGGTGAACGCGGACATCGGGATCCTTCGGGGTGGGGGGCGGGAGGTGGGTGTCAGGTCAGGAGCGGGGAGCGTTCGACGAACCAGACCAGACCGGCACCGGCGACGGCGACGGTCGCCGCGACGGTGCCGAGCGTGAGGGCGCGAGCGGCGACCGGCGTGGTCGCGGCCCTGCGCAGGAACAGCAGCGCCGGGAAGGTGAGCGCGATGATCGTCAACTGGGCGAGTTCGATGCCGACGTTGAAGGAGACCAGGTCGGCCAGCGTCGAGGCCGACAGCGGCCCGTCGACGCTGAGCGCGCCCGCGAAGCCGAGCCCGTGCAGCAGCCCGAAGCCGAAGACCACGGGCAGCCGGTGGCTCGTCCTCGGCGAGAGCAGGTTGCCGAGCGCGACGAACGCGATCGACAGCGCGATGAGCGGCTCGACGATCCACCCGGGCACGCTGACCCAGCCGATCGCGGCCAGCACCAGGGTCACCGAGTGTGCGACCGTGAAGGCCGTGGCGACCTCGACGACGTCGCGCAGCCGCTTCGCGCCCAGCAGCAGCGCCAGCAGGAACAGCACGTGGTCGAGCCCGAAGAGCAGGTGCTCCGCCCCGAGCCGGACGAACCGCGGGATCTCGCTGAGCAGGTTGGTGCGCCCCACCGTGACGCTGGTGCGGGCGGTGTCGAGCAACGTCGAACCGCGGCGGCCGTCGATGTCGTAGGCCACCATCGTGGTGGTGTCGTCGATGACGCCGTCGGACGCGCGGAAGATGTCGCTGCGGACGGTGAGCGCGCCGGACGCCGGGCAGTCGTAGGCGAGCGCGACCCGCACCGCGCCGGAGTCGGCGAGTTCGACGCGGGCGTCGTCCTCAGCGGTGCACCCGATCGAGCCGCGGCTCAGCCGCAGCCGCCCGCCGACGTACGCCGCCACGTCGCTCGCGTGCGCGTCCAGCGAACTGCGCCGCACCTCGGTCGGCACCTCGGCGGCCGCGCCGTCCACGCCGACCGCGTCCGGGCTCAGGGCACCGTCGAGACTCAGCAGCCGGGCGAGGACGTCGTACTCCACGTCGACGACAGCCGCGACGCCGTCGCCCTGGCTGCTCAGGTCGACCGCGACCGAGGTCGCGCGGACGTGCGCCTGCGCCGGAGCGGCGACGAGGAACATGGCAACAAGGGCGGCGAGGAACGCCAGCAGACGCACAGGCAATCACTTCCGTCGTGTGTGTGGGGGGGGGAACGGCGGTGGTTCCCCAAACCCTGCAGTGCTCGCTCCACACCCGGCAACTCAAGACGGCCCAATTCACCGAACCTTCCGCTGCCGATCACCCATCGGCCGAAAGCCGGGTTTCTGAGCGCCGAAAGCCGGGTTCGGCCCGGCTACGAGGCCCGTGTACGAAGCCCTGCGCCTGGTGCAGAACATGGTGGAGAACGAGCTGGATCTCGCGCGGATCCAGCGCATCCGGGCGTACTACCACCGCCGGCTGGCCGGCGAGCACGACTTCTTCGCCGACGCGGTGCAGGGCGAGGGCAACATGCGGGCGACCTGGGCGGCGGTCGGTAACGCGCCCCGGCGGGCGCAGCTGTTGCTGACTACGGCGGCGATGGTGGGCGCGGTGAACGCGCTGCTGGTGGGGCTCGCGGTCACGCTGCTGGCCAGGCTCGCGGGGCTGTCGTCCGCGTTCGCGATCGGCGTCGGCACCGTTTTCGCTCTGCTGGCCTTCGCCGCCCAGGTCGCCTACATCAACCGCGAGTCCGGCAAGAAGAAGATCGTCCTGGCCCGCTCCGTGCACAACGACCGACTCATCGATGTACCTCGATTGACATCCATCCGACGGCTGGGCTCGCGCGTCACCGCCTGAGCACGTCCGGAGGCGGCGGTCGCGAAGAACGTCATGGTGTTGCCGGCCGACCAGTCATTCTCGGCCGCACCCGCACCGAGGACACCCTGACACCACGCGGTGGTGCCCGTGACCGTGTACGGTTCACGGGCACCACCGGTCATGTCGGTTACTACGGAGCGCAGGACTCCTGATCGAAGTGGCCGGGGGTCTTCGGGAACGCCGGGCCGGAACCGTGGTCCCGGAGGTCCGACTGGTAGACGAGCGCGAGCTCGCCGAAGGCGGCCGTGCCCGGCACCGTGACGTCCACCGGAGCCTGTCCCGCGCCGAGCGCACCCGCCCACTTCAGCAGGAACGCCTGCATGTCCGGGCTGTGCTGGCGCACGTCGTTATATCCCCCGTAGGCCGCGTTGCAATGCGTGTAGATGTTGTAGGCGCCGCCCCAGTCGAGCAGCCGGTCACCCGGGTTCGGCCCGTTATCCGTGACATCACCCTGCAGCACGTCCCGGTCCCAGCCGCCATAGATCCAGTCGATCCCGGTGTGGTGCTGGTTGTTGGCCGGGTCGGCGTCGTCGAGGCCGGTCATCTCGAACCAAGCGCACGGATCGACGACGGTGCCGGTGAGGTCCTCGCCCGGCCACGGCGTCGCAACGCAGCCGTTCGGGTACGACCCGCGCGGCCGGAAGTCGAGCACGTCCGCCCCGAGGCTGCCGGTCTGCGGATCGACGGACGGGCCAGAGGTTGCGCCCTTGCCGCCGAAGACGTAGTCGACCAGGGAGTCTCCCGCGCCGCGGTCGTTGGGGTTGGCCGGGTCATCGCTGCCCTTGCCGCCCCACAGCACGTCCGCGCCGTCGTCGCCGAACACGCTGTCGCCGCCGCTGTCGCCGTTGGCGAGGTCGTCGCCGACGGCCGCGTGCATCGAGTCGTGCCCGGCACCGCCGCGCATCCGGTCGTTGCCGCCGAACGCCTCACCGTCGTACGGCATCGGTGCCGAGGTCGCCGTGCCGACGAACACGTCGCCGTTGACGTCGTGGCGCAGGTCCGTCTGCCTGCTCACCGACCCGGTGGTGAAGCCGGTGTAGGTGATCTGCGGGACCTGGTTGTAGGAGACCGTGAAGGTCCGGGAGCCGTCCTCCCGCAGGTCCACCACGCCCCCGCGGTCGCCCACCATGGCGTCCTCACCGGCGTCGCCCCACATTTGATCGTGCCCGAGCTCACCGTACATGTCGTCGTCCTGGTCGCCGCCGTAGAGCAGATCGTTCCCGTCCTGCCCGTACAGGGTGTCGTCGCCGGGACCACCGCGCACGGTGTCGTCGCCGTACGCGTCCGGTTGCTCGCAGGTGCCCTGCGGCCGGGTCGCGCAGAACCGGGTGGCCTGCTGCCCCGGACCGGCCACCCGGACGTACGCGGCGCCGTCCGGAGCGGGCGTCGGATACCGCATGGTGTAGACCCGGTCCCGGACCAGGCCCGCGCCGGTCTCGGTACCCGCCGGGACGGGTTGACCGGCGAAGTCACGCACGTCGCGGGCCGCCGTACCGTTGTCACCGATCGCGTAGTCGGCAGCGCCGTCGCCCTCGACCTTGTCACCACCATCGCGGAATCCGGCGATCGTGCTCCCGCCGAGCAGGTCGTCCTGCCCGTCGGGTGCGCCGAGGTCGCCCTCCAGCACCGCTACCGGGCTCGGTGTCCCAGGCCAGACCAGCGGCGGCAGCGCGACGCCACCCTCGGCGAGCCTGCGGTCACCCCACATCCGGTCGGCGCCGCCGTTGCCCTCGACGTAGTCGTCGTGGCCGCCGCCGGAGATCGCATCCGGGCCGTCCTGCCCGAGTACGACATCCACGCCCGACCCACCAGAGATCTGGTCGTCACCTGAGCGGCCGGTCGCCGGCGTGAGCAGGTCGTTCGCGGACTGTTGCAGGTCGTACGGGCGCAGCGTGCGCCGCTGGGTGACCACGTTGAGCGGGTTGACCCGCAGGGTCCGGTGGTCGTACGGCGCAACCCGGGCGATCAGGCCGTTGTCGCCGAGTACGGCGTCGTCGCCGTCCCCGCCATACACGACGTCCCCACCGTCCGGCTGTCCCCTGGTGGTGTCACCGGTGTCGGCACCGTCGACGGTGGAGCCGCCACCGGTCAGCTCGTCGTCGCCCGAGCCGCCCTCGACCCAGTCGGCGTCCGCGCCGCCCTCGACGTAGTCGCCGCCGTCCTCGCCCTTGACCCGGTCGTTGCCGGCCTGGCCGAGCGCCACGTCGTCGCCCTCGCCGGCGGCGATGATGTCCGCACCGTGTGTGCTGGGCAGGGTCACCGCAGCGAGGTCGTACGGCGTGATGGAGCGCGGCGTCGCCACCCGCCCGAGGACAAGCTGGCTCGGCGTGCCCTCGCGGAGCACAGCACCGTTGTCGCCGATGGCGACGTCGGCGCCCCGCCCGCCGGTGATCACGTCGCCCGCGTCCAGCTGGCCGACCGTGGTCTGCCCGCTGCCGGAGACCGGGAACCAGCCGCCACCGACGAGGTCGTCCTGGCCGTCACCGCCGCCGATGATGTCGCGGTCCTGTCCGCCCTCGGCATAGTCGTCCTGCGCCCCGGCGTCGATGACGTCGGTGCCGCCCTGACCGAAGATGAGGTCGACGCCGTCGGCACCGGCGATCTCATCGCCGCCGGACGTTCCGGCCACGGGTGCGTGACCGAGGTCGTACAGCAGCACCTGGCGGAGCCGGGTGTCCGGCAGGCCGCGCCCGCGCGTGATGGGGTGTGCGGCGGCCGACGCGGCCGGCGAGATTACCGCGTTGTCGCCGGCGATGACGTCGAGGCCGGACTCGCCGAAGAGGTGGTCACCGGTATCCGGCCGGCCGACCGTCGGCCCGCTCGGACCGTCGAGCGCGATCTGCGAGCTGCCGCCGAGCATGTCGTCGTCACCGTCGCCGCCGTACACCGTGTCCTCGCCGTTGTTGCCCTCCAGGTAGTCGGCTTCGGCATTGCCGTACACGGTGTCGCCGTCAAGACCGCCGTATCCGGTGTCCGGGCCGGGTCCTCCGAAGATGAGATCCTTGCCACCCTCGGCCGGCGCGGCCGAGGTGATCGCGAGGTCGTACGGGGTCCCGCGGCCGAACTGGTCGGGAATGCCGTTGTCCCCGATGATCAGGTCGTCGCCGAGGTCGCCGTAGATCCGGTCACCGGTGTCCGGCCGGCCGGCGAGTTGCGTGCCGCCGACCAGGATGTCGCGGGCGTCGCCGCCGTAGATCGCGTCGGCGCCGTTGTTGCCCTCGACCGTGTCGGTCTGGTTGCCGCCGAAGAGGAAGTCGCCACCGTCGTTGCCGTACAGCTTGTCCTCGCCGTCGCGGCCGAAGACGTGGTCCACCCCGGCGCCGCCCCAGGCCTGGTCGGCACCGGCACCGGCGTCGACCGTGTCGTCGCCGGACTGGCCGCAGACCCGATCGTCGCCACCGCCCGCGTACACCTCGTCGTTGGCGCCACCGGCGTTGACTGCCTCCACTCCGGTACCGCCGAAGACGCGGTCCGGCCCGTCGTCAATGGACGGAGGCGGCGGGTCGTCCGGGTCGGACGCGACCGCGGTGCCCGGACCGCAGCCCAGCTTCTCCTCCAGGTCGGTGTCAAGCCCCACGCTGCGGTCGCCGAAGACGGTCGCGCCGCCGTCGCCGCCGTAGATATGGTCGCCGCCGGCACCGCCGACGAGGGTCTTGTGCCTGGGGGTGTGTGGGTTGGGCTTGCGGGTCACGGTACGGGTAGTCGCGGGACCTTCCCCGGTCACCGTTGCCGGTTCGGCCACCAGCAGGTCGTCCTGCGGGCCGCCGTACAGCATGTCCCGGCCGTACGCGCCCATCAGGATGTCCGCCCCGCCGTGCCCGTAGAAGTGCGCCCGCTGGTCGACCGTGGACTGGCCGGTGACGAGGTCGACACCGTCACTGCCGTGCACGATGTCGTCGCCGGTACCGCTGTCCACGGTGTTGGTGGTGCCGACGTCGCCACTGCCCGGCTCATTGGGGCCCAGGTCGCCCTGTCCGCCGGTGTAGATGTGGTCCTGGTTCGAGCCACCGCCGATCCGATCGCTACCCGGGCCACCGACCACCGTCACGCCGGCCGAGCGGTACTTGGGCTTGTCGGCCGCCGGCACGACATCCACCTGCGCGCTGTCGGAGAGCACGCCGACGTTGTCGGCGCCGCCGCCGGCGTAGACGTCGGTGTGGCCCAACCCGACCGAGATGATGTCGTTGCCGTCCGAGGCGATCGCTGTGGTGTCACCATGCCGGACCGTGCCGGCGTTCGGCATCAATATCCTGTTTTCGCTGCCGTCGCGGTCGAATGCCACCTCGATCGGGTCGAACCCGATGCTCGCGTCGCCGGCCACCCAGTCGTCGGCGTTGCCAACGGTCAGCGTGTCGGTTCCCGCGGTCGGCGGGTCCGCGCCCGGCGCCGGTGTGTTGGAGCCACCGGCGACGTGTGCCTTGGCGGCGCTGGAGCGGTCCACCGACAGCGCCGGCCGGTCGCCGGCCGTGATGGTGTCCGCGCCGCCGTTGCCGTCCACCCAGGACTCACCGCTGCCGGTGCGGACAGTGTCATCGTTGTCGCCACCGAACACGACGGTCTTGCGGTCGAATGGCACATCCTGCTCGCCGGGAGTGAACAGCGCGTCGATCCGTCCGTCGTAGCCGCGCGCGTCGAGCACGACGGTTCGCACGTTGTCGAACTGCTCGCTGATGCCCAGCGCGGTCACGCTGACCGTGGCGAGACCGCTGGACGACGCGGTTGTCTGCCGGACCACGAACTTCTCCGCCTTCGTGC
This sequence comes from Micromonospora kangleipakensis, assembly GCF_004217615.1. NCBI lineage: Bacteria > Bacillati > Actinomycetota > Actinomycetes > Micromonosporales > Micromonosporaceae > Micromonospora > Micromonospora kangleipakensis. The sequence goes on from NZ_SHLD01000001.1 coordinate 4,839,842, forward strand.
CACCGTTGTCCCAGGCCTTGTCGCCGCGGAACTCCTGTTTTCCGAGCCGCCCGGCGAACAGGTAGAGCGTCTCGCCCTCCACCTCGCCCAGCTTGGGCGGCGGCGGGGTGCAGTCCGGCCGGACGGAGAAGTCGAGCAGCGTGGCATCGACCAGCGTGAAGCTGAACGAGGCGCAGAACGGGCAGACGCCGAGCGTGAGATAGACGCGGATGAAGACGCTCAGCCTGCCGTCCACATTAAACAGACAGAGCGCGTTGTCCATCGCGGTCGTGAGGAACTCGAAGAACCGGAACTTGCCGTCGTTGTTCGGGTCGTTCCAGGTGAACGAGACGGTCAGGGCGATGCCGCCCTTGATGCCGACCTCGATGACCACCGCCGTCACGGCGGCACCCGCGGCCAGCTCACCGGAGAACTGCACCACCGGTGCCGGCTTGCCGGACGCGTCGGTGGTCTTGAAGTACAGGCTGTTCAGGATCTTGGCGTCGACCTTGCCCTGCTCCACGGCGGTACGCAGGCCGAAGGTGTCGAATCCGGCGCGGACGCGCAGGGTCACCGACGCGCTGCCGGAGATCGTGACCATGACCGGTGGCGGCGCGTACACCGGGCCGAACGACTGACTGAACGAGAAGCCCAGCGTCAGCGGTCCGGAGTCGAACTCCGCCAGCGGCACGTCCTGACCGAGCAGCAGGCCGAAGATGAGCGACCGGTTCTCCAGCGCGGGGAACGTGAAGCCCGGGTGGTCGGTGTCGCCGCCGGAGGTGTTTTGCAGGTCGGCGTCGGTCTTCTTGTCAATCTGTTCCAGCGGCGAACCGGTGCCTTTCTCCGTCTGGGTACCGAGGAAGCGCGATGCGACATCCGGCGTGTTCGCCGTCGTCAGCGCTTCGCTCTTCTTGATCGTCACGTCACCGACAAACACGCAGCTCGAACACGACGCGTTGGCGGTGCCGATCTTGCCCAGGACGTCACCGACCTGCGTGAACACCTTCACGAACTCGTCGAACTTCGGACCGCCGGCGAGCGTCGAGAACGTCTGCGCGATGGTGAGCAGGCTGACGTCGCCGCCGCCGGCCGCCCGGCTCAGGTCGCTGAGCACCGGGACCGGCGCCTTGATGGTGTCCACGATCGGTTTGATCGGCTGGTACACCCTGTTGATCTCATCGAAGATCGGCCCGAGGACCTTGTTGAGGAACGCCCCGGAGTCGATCTCCACGTCCTGGAAGGCCAGCTCAGAGAGGTTGCCACCGGCGTCGGAGCCCGGGGTCAGCGGGTCCCAGACCCACTTGAGCCGGAAGGTGGCCCCCACGCCCGGCAGCGCCGAGTCGGCCTTGGCGGTCAGCCGCAGTTTGATGTCCGAGGTCGCGGTCAGCTTGATCTGGAACAGCGAGCTGACGTTCTCGACCGTCTTCAACGTGGACAGGTCGATCCGGTCGCCGCCGCCCGGCGCCTGCAGGTTGAAGCTGAACGAGCCGGAGAACAGCGGCGTGCTGGTCGGGTTGAGGCTCTTGGCGGTCACCCGGATGAACGCGAGCTGCGCCTCGATGTCGGACGGCAGCGACAGGCTCGCGGCGAGCTGGAACTCGGGCGTGGCCTCGTCCGGATCCTTGGTGTACACCACGAACCCCCGGTCGCGGTCGAGACCGACCTTCACGTGCATCCGCCACCCGATGGCGCCCTTCACCTTGCCGGCGCCCGGGGCCGCCTTCACCGACAGGCCGGGAATGCCCAGGTCCAGTGGCACCTCCACCGAGCACTCCGGGGTGGTGCAGGAGCTCGGGTTCGGAACATTGCCCTGGCCGATGTCGAGGCTGACGGTAATGCCCTGAATTTGGTCGGCCGGGCAGTTCACCAGCTTCGGCGGCTCCGACGGAAGGTCCGGCAGGTTCGCCGACCCGGCGCCTGCGGGCAGCGCGTCGTCGAACGAGGACGTCGTTTGCCCGGGCAGGCTGACGATGCTGCGCCACTCGGCCGTGCCGACCTTCCGCAGGATCGTGTAGCCCGTCGCGGACGGGCTGGGCGTCCAGGTCACCCGGTTCTTGTGGGTCGAGCTCAGCGATGCCTCGTTCTTCGGCTTCTCCGGCGCGGTGACGGCCAGCGTGTAGCCGGTACCGTCGCCGCGGAACGCCACCACCCGGTACTCGTAATCCGTCGTGCCCTTCGGGTCCGGGTCGGCCAGCACCGAGACGTGCACATTGGTGACCGGAGCCAGCGTGGCCTTGCAATCGGCCTGCGCGTTCACCTGAGCGCCGTCCGGGAGCACGTCCTCCACCTGGTTTTCCAGCCAGCTCTCGGCGCTGTTAAAGTCGCTGAACTTCAGGTTGCCGCCGTTGGCGGTCGGCCCGAGCACGGTGGTCAACGCGTTGCGCATCTTGTCCAGGAACGCCTTGCCCTGTTGGAGATCCTCGCCGACGACCGGCAGCGTGCCGCCCGCGTCGGCGACCTTGATCGCGAGGTCCAGGTAGCGCAGGTAGCTGTCCAGGCCGTCGCCCATCGTGCCGAGGTCGAGGGCGACCGAGCTGAACAGCGCCGAGAGGTCGGGGGCGAACAGCTTCGGCTTGCCGTCGGACAGGTTGCCGTCGGTCGAGGTGAAGCCGTCCACCGGGAGCCGGACGAGCAGCGGCTGGGACGACGCTGATTGCCAGGTGGTGCCGAGCTTGTAGTAGACGGGCAGCCTGGCGCAGACCGCGAGCGGCACCGAGGTGTCCATGTCGGTGCAGTTCTTGGGGCGGCCGGTGAACCCGATCGAGAGCCCACCAAGGAAGTTGCCGAGGGTGTCTTCGCCGGCACTGCCGGTGGCGCCGAACTCGACATCGGCCTGCAGTTGCGCGCCCGACGGGTTGGCGCCGGGGTTGCCGAGCGCCACCGCCAGCGGACCCAGGTTCGCGGTGAATGCCGAGTTGGGCGAGCTCTCGATCTCGGCCCGCACGGTGAGCTTCGACGCGCCCTTGTCCACCTTTAGGTTGGCCAGCGGGTCGGCGGCGGTCGCGGGCGTCATGGGCACCAGCAGGACCAGCTTGACCTGCCCGGTCAGCGTGGTGCTGAGCATGCCCTGCGCGGTCGTGCCGACCATGCTCTTGTCACCCAGCGACAGGTTGAGCGGGACGTCGGTGTGGTAGGACCGCTGCCAGTCCACGATCAGCTTCAACCTCGGCGGGCTGGTCGTGGTGTCCACGGCGAAGCCGACGCCGGTGCCGCCGAGCGCCGTGTTGAGTTGGCCCACCATGTCCTGCAGGGTGCTGCTCGGGTCGGCGGTGAGCCGGTCCACGGCCATCGTCAGTTCGTCACCGATCACGTACGGGGTACCGGAGGCCGGCTGGCTCCCGCTCGGGAAGGCCTCGACGAACGTGAGCTTCCTGGCCGCGGCGTCCACGGCAGACACCACCATCAGCTGAGAGCCGATGACGATCCGCCGGCCCACGTACTTCTCCGGCGTGAATGGCTTGGACGGGTCGGTGAGCGAGTTGCTGCCGTACTGCACGCCGGTACCGCCACCGGTCTCGGTGGAGCCGAGCAGGTCGCCGACGCTGCGACCGACCAGCGGGACCTTCGTGTCGAGCGGGCCGCCGGAGAGCCCGTGCATCCGGCCGGAGACCTCGCGCAGTGCGGCGAGCAGCGCGCCGAACAGCGCCTGCGGATTGTTCGGGTCGAAGTTGGCGAACGCCTGCAGCGCGGAGAGTTGGACGGAGGGCTGGACGTTCTGCGGCTGCCGCACGTCCGCCATGGTCAGGGTCAGGTTGGCGGTGGGCGACCCGCCGAAGAACGAGGCGTTCCCCGGTACGGACAGCGCGAGGTTGGCGTACGCCTGGCCGTTGACGGTGGCGTTGACGGTGGCGCCGGGCTGCGTCCGTAGCCGGTCGAAGAGCGCCGGGATGGCGATGTCGCCGTCCGGGTCGCCGATGCCGGATTTGAGCCCGACCGACAGCAGGTGGGTGTCCGGGGGCGGTGCTCCGCCGTCGGGACAGGCCGCCGGGGCGCCCTTGGTGCACATGCGCAACCCGCCGGTGACCCGTACCTGCAGGAAGCCCGTGTTCGCGGTGACATCGACCGCGGTGGAGATCGGAGCGTCCGCGGTGACCAGCGCGGTGCCGGTGTGCAGCATGATGCGCTGGGCCGGCAGCGGCTGCGACGTCACGATGGTGGCCATCCCGCTGGTGTTGGTCGCCGTGTACGGGCAGGCCGGCGTGCACTCGTTGCCGGTACGGGCGCGCTGCAGGTCGAGCACGAGCGGCAGCCGTACCTGATAGTTGGGTGTGACCTGAGCCAGCGGAGCGTTGGCGTTCGCGGCCTTGACACCGGTGGCGCCGGCCAGCGCGTCGCCGAGTTCCACCTGGCCGGTACGCGCGTCGGCACCGCTGATGCTGTACGGCGGCTTCGGGTTCGCCGCCGACGCGGCGTCGTTGGACGGCGTGCCGCCCTTCCACAGCGATGCCGGCGGGTTGGCGCCGAACGGTGCGGCGGACAGCACCAGCGTGTGCGGATCGCCCGGCTTGACCTTGTCGATGAGCGCCACCGACGCGCCCGCCGTCACCTGGTGCCCGGCGACCAACTGGTCGGTGAAGTTCTTGCTGGTGTCGCGCAGCTCGGTGTCGGAGTAGGTGACGCCGGGTCCGGACCCGGTGAGCGAGGGCCCGACGACGTCGAGCGCCTGTGCCGTGCCATCGGTGCGGGTGAGCCCGATGGTGAGGCGCAGCTTGCGCTTGTCGGGCTGGTAGTTGCCATCGGTGACGCTGACCGTGACCGGTACCTCGTTGGCGCCCACCTTGACGGTGCCCTGCAGCTTGCTGATCAGCTCCTGGATCGAACCGAACCGCGGCTTGCCGACGTCGATGAGCTTGGCCGGATCGGCCGTACCGGGCGGCGCCTGGGTCACGTTCTGTTCGAGGAATTTCAGCAGCGCCTCCTCGGGCAGCACCGCGTCGGTCA